>NZ_BAYA01000005.1 GCF_000685015.1 Paraburkholderia bannensis NBRC 103871
CTGCCGATTTCGTTTTCGACGTTGGTCAGGCTCGTGTCCAGGCCGCTGAGCGCGCCGCCCACGTTGTCATACGTCGAGCCCTGCACGGTATAGCTGGGAGCCGATACGCCGCTGCCCGGCGTGTAGGTCGAGCCGCCACCCAGCGCGCTGGCAACCGTCGAACCGGTTGCGTTCGATGCGCTCGCGACCGAGTACAACTGCGAGCCGTTGATCGCATCGGTCGAAGTTGCGGACACGACGCCCGCCGCCACGTTCTGGATCTGGCGTTCCGCGCCCGCGGCGCCCACCGAGACCACCGAAGTCGGCGCCGTCGCCGCTGCCGTGCCGCCCGTCAGATCGAACGTGCCCGTATGCGGCGCGGCAGTCGTCGAGTTCGAACCGAGTGCGACATCCGATGCGTTGTTCGCCACGGCGTTCGTGCCCAGCGCGACGCCGTTCGTCGCCGCGCCCTGAACCACCGCGCCGCTACCGAGCGCCACGCCACCCGCCGCATTGGCCTGCGACGCATTGCCGAGCGCGACCGCGCCGATGCCGTTGGCGACCGTGCTGTCGCCGATAGCCACCGCGCCGTCGCCGGTGGCGGTATTGTTCGCGCCGATGGCGACCGCGCCGTTGCCGGTCGCGACGTTCGGATCGCCCAGGGCCACGGCGCCATTGCCGCTGGCCGTCTGGCCTTCGCCCAGCGCGACTGCGCCCGTGCCGCTCGTCACCTGCGAGTTGTGTCCGCCTGCGATCGAGCCGGTGCCAGCCGCTGCGGCGACGGTGACGCTATTGCCAAAGGCCACCGTCTCCGCCGCCAGCGCCTGCGCTGACGGCCCCATCGCGGTCGCGCCCGCGGCCGAGGCGATGGCGGCATAGCCGACCGCCTGCGAGAAGGTGCCGCTGGCCGTGGCAGTGCCGCCCAGCGCCGTGCTGCCCGCTGCCGTCGCGCTCGAATTGATGCCGAGCGCCGACGCGTTGAGCGCGGTTGCCTGTGCGCCAGCGCCCAGCGCGAGCGTGGAAACGCCGCTAGCCTGCGCGGCATTGCCAAGGGCAATGCCGTACTGTGCCGACGCCACTGCGCCGTTACCCATCGCAATGGAACTGTCTGCGCTCGCCGTCGAGTTGATGCCATAGGCTTGAGAGTTCGCCCCGCTGGCGAGATCGTTGGAGCCTAGCGCCACGGAGTTGTCGCCGCTTGCCTGCGTACCCGAGCCCGGCACGCCAGCCGTACCGCCCCAGCCGATCGCGACAGCGGCCGTCCCGGAGGCGCCGCTGTTGGCGCCGATGGCGATGCCCGACGCGCCGCTGACCGAAGCACCCGAGCCGATGGCCGTACCTGCTGCAGCAGTCGCAGTCGTGACCGCCTGGTTGCCAAAAGCAATGGAATCGGATCCGGCAGCAGTCGCCTGCGGTGCCAATGCCGCTGAGTTATCTCCGGACGCCGTCGCGAAAACACCTAGCGCCACTGCACGACTACCAGAGGCAATCGTCGCGGCGCCCAGCGCAGTCGCACCGCTTCCACTTGCCGTTGCGTGCTCACCCAATGCTTCGGCATTTCCCCCTGACGCCTCGGCATCAAATCCGATGGCCGTCGATCCGCTTCCTGCAATTGCTGTACAGCCAATTGCGACGCCGTTGAGCACCGCCGAGTTAGCGGCACACGTGCTCCCGTTCACAATCACGGAACCGTTGGCCTGCGCCATCGCGGCACCGGGCAGGGCCGCCAGGACGAGACTGAGAACAGAAACAACCGGCCGCAGTTTCAGCGAGTCGGCAGCGCCGGATCCATTTGAATTCAGACGATTTTTTGACTTTCCAGCCATAAGGGCCCCACTCCGGGTTATCGGCTTCTGATTGATTTCGAAAAAATGCTTAGCATGACTACTCAATACGTTCCGCAATGGACGTCATGCGGCGCATCGAGTTATTGCTGTGGACTGGTCAAACCACCGAGAGCGTGCGGCCTGGAAATTCTTATGACGTCGGCGCTTGAGGCGCGTGAAATCGTCGTGATTCCCGGCCGCTTTTTATGCTTCAGGAATCATTCAAAGAATCGACGACGGTGTTTCCGACTCCGTTTCCAATACCTACCAAATCTTTCAGGGACGAATAATATTGGCAGTCTGACGAAAGAAAAACTGAACTTTTGTCAACTTTTGAAAGGACTCGCGGCAGCGGATACGTGCCGGGATACAGGCGGCGCGTGCTGGACAAAAATCGCTAAACCACCGTGCAGACAGGTGCCAAAGGCCACAGAGGGGCAGCCAATAACGCATTCCGATCCAGTGCGCAACCGGGCACTGTGGCTTGAAATACACAAATATTCAGGAAGGTTTTGAAATCGACGTTTTAACAGGTTCACAAGCCTGAAAAACCAAATCGAATCAGCAGGCTAAAAAACCTGCCCATATTTGAAACGGCCTCTTTGAAATGGGCCGAATACATCAATCCGCATTTTTATCGGCAATGTCACGCCGGAGTTCACAATTGTTCACAAACGAATGTGTCCCACCCAAATAAGATCCTGACCCGTGTGTCCGGCATCACGCAAAAGGAGATGACTCAGTGCACATTCTGGTTGTAGAGGACGATCCCGTTCAGGCTGAAGGGGTGGCCGGTGTCCTGTCACGGCTCGGTTATTCCGTGCACTTCGCGCGCGACGGTGAAAGCGCGATCCGGGCATTGCGCGTACAGCCTATCGACGCGGTCGTGCTCGACTGGCACTTGCCGAAAATGTCGGGAATCGATGTGCTGCACTGGATCAGGAACGGCGTCGGCGGCACGTATGGCGTGCTGCTATTGACGAGCCGCGTTGAAGAATGCGATGTCGTCACCGCCCTTGACGCCGGTGCCGACGACTACCTCACCAAGCCGTTCAGGCCCGACGAGCTCGCCGCACGCATGAAGGCGCTCACCCGCCGCGCCGCGCGCAAGGGAGCGCCGCAGAGCCTGCTCAAGGCCGGTGAATATGTGCTTGACCGCCAGGGCCGGTCGGTGTCGCTGCGCGGCAAGGCCATCGACTTCACGCCCAAGGAATACGACGTCGCGGCCGCGCTGTTCAACAATCTCGGCAAGATCATGTCGCGCGACATGCTGGCGAAAACCGCGTGGGGGCGCGAAATGGACTCGCGCTCGCTCGACACGCACGTCTACCGGATCCGCCAGAAGTTGCAGTTGCGCCCGGAAAATCGCCTGCGTCTGTCTTCGGTCTATACCGTCGGCTACCGGCTCGACGAAATGGCGGCGGCCGAAACGGGCCTCAATGGCGACCAGGTTGTCGTCGGCGAATGCCTGTAGCGCCGCTCTGGACGCCACCCGCCTTACCTCTCTCTTGGCGTAGCGAAACCCCGTCGCTGCGTCTTTTCGGCCGACGCATTGCGCGTCGGCCGCTTTTTCCTTTTCCCTTTCCTCAGCCTTCAACACCCAATCATTCGCTATCCGAATCAAGTGGCACGGCCGCTTCAAGACGGTATCCGGCCGTATAGACCGAGGTAAGACGTACACCGTTTTCCGGACGCAGCTTCAACTTCTGCCTGATGCGATAAATATGCGTGTCAAGCGAGCGGGATTCCGCGCCGAGTTCGCGTCCCCATGCGGTCATTGCCAGCAACTCGCGCGACAGGATTTTTCCGAAGTTATTGAAGAGCGTCGCGGCAAGCTGATATTCCTTCGTGGTCAGCGCAATATCGGTGTCGCGTAGCGCGATCGTCCTGGCCCGTGGATCCAGCACGTATTCTCCCGCCCGTACGACCTTGTCGTTTGCGTGGCGAACGATGCGGCGCACCAGCGCCTGGACACGCGCCACCAGTTCATCGGAGCGGAACGGTTTGGCAAGGTAATCGTCGGCGCCAGCCTCCAGTGCGCGAACCACATCGAGCTCCTGAATCCGGCTGGTCAGGAACAACACGCCGTATTCCGCGCCGACGCCTTCGCGTATCCAGCCCAGAACCTCAATGCCGCTTATGCCGGGCAAATGCCAGTCGAGCACGACAGCGTCGACGCTTTCAGCCTGCAAAAAGCGAATCGCCGCTTCGCCATCGTTGACGACGCTGACCATGAAGTCATGCCGCGACAATACGCCCGCTACGGCCTGCGCCTGAACCGGATCGTCCTCGACAATCAAAATATGCATGCTTTGTATTCCGAACATCCCGTTGCAGCCACCCACACTTATCCCAGCCTCGGCAGGCGAACCGTAAATACCGTCCCTTTGCCCAACGCCGAGCGCACAAAAACACGGCCGCCCAGCGCATCGACCACGGACTTCACGAACGCCAGTCCCAACCCGTGGCCAGACCAGGCCCGCGCGTGTTCGAGCTGGCCGAATTCATGAAATAGCCGCCGGATGTCGGCTCTGGCAATGCCAATACCCTGATCGACCACCGACACCTTGAAGTGCTGTCGCGTCACCGACAGACGCACGCGGATCGCCGACGACGGCGGGCTGTACTTGATCGCGTTGCCGATCAGGTTGCCGAACGCGCGACGCAGAAGCTGGGTATCGGCAATGGTGTTGACGCCAGGCTCGGCGATCAGGTTCACTTCGATCGATTTCGCGCTGGCTTGCGGCCAGAAGTCATCGACCGCATCGCCGAGCGCCAGCGCCGGATCCACGCGGCTCAAATTGGGCGCGACCGATTCAGCACGCGCGAGAAATAGAAAATCGTCCGAAAGGCTCAGCGCCGTCGTCGCATAGTGTTCGACCAGTTCGACGAACTGTTTCTGCGCGAGGCGCGGCGGATCCTGGCGCATCTGCTCGACGAGCGCGAGCAAGGCGGCTTGCGGCGAACGCATATCGTGCGACATGAAGCGCAGCGCCATGTCTCTCTGGCGCTCGGCGCGTCGAATCGAAGACAGGTCGGTGACGTAAAAGATCAGTGCGCTGCCGCGATCGGCGCCAGGACGAATCAGTGCGCACTTGATCAGCAAGGAACGCCCGTCGCGCGCGCTCGTAATTTCGATCCCCTGCGAAAGCAGGCTCGTGGCGCTCACGGGCAGCGTCTTGCCGCCGTATTGCAGTTCGAGCAGCGCCAGCGCCTGCTTCACGAAATCGACCGCACGATGCGAAGCGGTGATGTCGAACAGGACATCGGCGGCCTGACGCCCCGTCGGCGACGCACTCACGCCATTGCCGTTCGGCTGCAAGGGCAGCGCGACGACCTGTGCGTTGGCCAGCAGCACCGTGCCCGCATAGTCCGCCACGAGCGTGGCTTCAGGCAGTGTATCGACCCAGTCCGCGACGAGTTCGCGATAGCGATGCACACGCTCGACCAGCGACGTCATGACCTCCAGACGATGCTGGATCGGATCGACAAAGCGCCGGATGCGCGTCGAGCCTGGCGGCAAGGTGGATTCCCGCAGCGACCTCGCCGTTTCGCGCGCCAGGTAGCCAAGCAGCGCCTCCTGGCGCCGCCACGCCCATAACGGCCACGCAATCAGGCAGGTTACGACCCCGACCGCGGGCGCAAGGAACACGTGTCCCAGCCGCATCGCCAGCCAGGCGGCCAGCACGTTCATGCAGGCAAGCCCCGCCGAGACACACAGGCTCCAGCGCGGCCCCAGCAGATAGAGCGCGAGACAGGCGAACGGCACGACACCCAGGTCGAAAAAGAGCTGCTCCCAGAAACGGGCCGGCTTGATGAGCGTGGACGTTGCGAGCGCATTGGTTGCTTGCGCAAGGAATTCGACCCCACTCAAGGACGCGCCATCGACCAGCGGGGTCGGAAGGCGTTCGTCATAGCCGCTGGCCGTCACCCCCACCAGCACCACGCGCCCACTCAGGAAACTGGCGGGAATGTGCCCTTCCAGCACGTCGAGATACGACACGCTATCGAACGCAGGCTCAGCGCCCAACGGCACATAGCGCACGCAGCCCCTGCCGCCGGCGCGCTCGCTCGCTTGATCGTCCCTGCTGCAGATCGGCACCGCATCGCCCGCGGCACGCAGCACGAGTGCTGCGATGTGGCCATCGGCCTGTTGCACGCCCGACCAGAGCTGCACGCTTCGATACAGGCCGTCGCTGTCCTGCCGCGCACCGGCAAAGGCCCGCCCATAGCTCGACCGGATCAGCAGCTTGTCGCCGTCGGTATGCGGCGCGGGCAGCGGAATCACCACCTTGCCGTTGCGCCGCACAGCGGCCACGAGCGGCATCAGTTCGGCGGTCGAGGCGCTGCCTTCGGCGCGCCCCCACGGCACGAGCCCCACGGCCGCGACGCCGCTGTCCGTCAGCCGGTTGAGCAGGCGCGCGTGAATGCTGGGCGCAAGCGGCAGGCGTCCGAGCGCGGACACCGTGCGATCGTCGATCGCGATGACGAGGACGCGCCGGGGCGCGACCTGATGCAGGGAACGCGACGCGATATCGAGGAAAGCAAGGTCGGCGCGATGCAGCGCCCGCGTACAGGAAAGCGCGAGGCAGGCAATGACCAGCGCGGCGAGCAGCCCGGGCCACTCGCGCGAAAGATCCGGGTGGGTGCGCCCGGATGACGTGCGAGCGCCGCGCAAGGGCTGGCGCGCACCGAAGAAGAACCGGCCTCTCATTTCAGCGCGGCGGCACCGTCATGCGGCGGGAATCGTGCGGCGCACGGATGCGGTTGCGCGATGCGCCTGCTGAGCGAATGCAGCGAAATTGTGACACCGGTGAATCTCAACTCTTTGGACTTCGGATTGCTTCGCACGATCGCGAAACCTTGGCTGGAGCCTGAATTATCCAAATAGTTAAGCGGTCGTCAGCATTTGTCACAAAATGAAACAAATTGTCCATTTGTCAGACGTTTGCGCGCGCAACCAAGTGGATTCAAGGAAATTTCCCGTCAATTTCCGTTTAAGTCACCGATATTAAATCCCCTTGAAAACAGTTTAATTTCCTTAAAAATAAACGGGAAATACGCAATAATAAAATGACCCGATTGACGATTCGTTCTCGCATCCAGGCAATGCAAAGCCCCAAGGACGCTTTTGTCATCAGGTTCGATGTGTTAGTCTCGACGGCGCAATACCCGTTGCGCATAACCGCACGCCCCCAACGCAAACGAAAGTGTCGACGTAGTCCACGCCAGCTATCTGTCTATGCGAGTTCCGGTCAAACAAAGGTTGAGTTCGCTCTGGCGCACCGCTCGTGTCCCATTCGACGGATCGCCATCGACTCAAGAGATGCCCCTGCGTCATCCTCGATGCCTGTTGAGCGATGCAGAACTCGGACTGGAACGCGGCGAGTTCTTCTTCGTCGCCCAGCCGATTTTGCGCCTGCACGAGAAACGGCTCTCGGGCTTCGAATACCTGATGCGATGGCGGCACCCGGACGACGGCGTGCTTGCGCCCGCGCGCTTTATCAGCGTCGTGGAAGATTCGGCACTGGCCCGCCGCTTCACGGAAATGCTGATCGAGCGCGCCGCCGACACGCTGCAACGATGGAAGCGCTCCGGCCACGGCGATCTCTGCCTGGCGATCAATCTTGGCGCGGCGGAACTGGCAAGCGCCGACCTGCCGCAACGCATCCGGTCGATTTTCGCGGCACGCGAAGTCATGCCCGCACGACTGGAAATCGAATTGACGGGCGCGGTTCAACCCGATTGTCTGGATCGCCTCGCCGAGGCCATTCGCGCGGTGCAGGCCATCGGCACACGGGTCGCCCTCGACGACCTGGGCGGCGGCTATAACTCCTTGACCCTGCTTCAGCAACTGCCCGCCGATATCGTCAAGTTCGATCGCTCGTATCTTGCGAACGTGCCTGCCGACAGCGAAGCCACGCGCATGATCGAAATGCTCGTCAAGTTCGCGCATGCACAGGGCAAGCAGATCGTGCTTTCCGGCGTGGAAACGCAGGAGCAGTTTGCCTGGGCCCAGTCGCTGCGCGAGGTGGATGTGCAGGGCTTTTACATCGACAAGCCGCTTGACGAGGCGCGCATCGGCGAATTGATCGACCGTTACGACGCCTCGTCTGCCAGCGTCCAGACAATGCCTCCTACCAGCGAATCAAGGCCGCTCCCCAGGTAAAGCCCGACCCCATCGTCGGCGTGAGAACCAGGTCGTTTTCCTTGATGCGTCCGTCGGCCACCGCTTCGCTGAGCGCGAGCGGGATCGACGCCGCCGATGTATTGCCGTGATGATCGACGGTCAGCACGACTTTCTCCATCGGCAGATGCAGTTTCTCGCCCAGCGTCTGCACGATGCGCTGGTTCGCCTGATGCGGTACGACCCAGTCGAGATCGTCCTGGCTCAGGCCGTTCGCGGCGAGCGCTTCCTGCGAAGCCTCGGCGAGATTCACCACTGCATGCAGGAACACTTCGCGCCCCGCGAGATGCATCGTGCCCGCCGTCTGCGTGGACGACACGCCGCCGTCGGTCTGGATCTTGTCCTGGTGCCGCCCGTCCGAATGCAGGTGCGTGGAGAGAATGCCGCGCGGCGCGCCATCGGTGTGGCGCTCGGCGCGCAGCACCACCGCGCCCGCACCGTCGCCGAACAGCACGCAGCTATTGCGGTCTTGCCAGTTCACCACACGCGACATTGTCTCCGCGCCAATTACGAGCGCCGTGCGCGCCTGGCCAAGCCGGATCATGTTGTCCGCCACCGAAAGCGCGAACACGAAGCCCGAGCACACCGCCTGCACGTCGAACGCCGCGCCGCCGTTCATGCCGATCGCCGCCTGTACCTTCACCGCCGTCGAAGGCATGGTGTGATCGGGCGTGCAGGTCGCGAGTACGATCAGGTCGACGTCGGCGCCACGGATACCCGCCTGCTTGAGCGCCGCATTCGCCGCGCCGGTCGCGAGATCGGAGGTAAGCTCGCCACGCGCTGCGATGCGCCGCTCCTTGATGCCCGTGCGCTGGACGATCCAGTCGTCCGTTGTGTCGACCATGCGCGCGATGTCCAGGTTCGTCATGCGGCGCTCGGGCAGCGCAGAGCCGCAGCCGACCACACGCGAGATCCAGCGGCCCGCGCCGTTGATTTCCGCCATCCTCAGCACTCCCTCAGTATTCCCTACGCACTCCGATTAAATTTGGCGTCGCGCCGGGCGAGCACAAGACACGCACCGGCGCGAAGGTCTTACCAGCTACCCGCGCTGGCCGCATCGTCCGGCTGCGCATCGGCCGTCTCCGGCTGAACGCGCGAAACCAGATAGTCGGCCAGCGATGCGAAGGTCGGATAGTCGAACAGCACAGTATCGTCAATCTTGATCTTGAGCCGCTCTTCCAGGAAGAACGCGAGTTCGACCGAGTGCATCGAATCGAATCCCGCATCGGCGAAGGTCTGGTCGAGATCGGTCGGCACCTGGAGATGATTCGCTTCCGTCCATTCCTGGATCCAGACGAGGATCGCCTGCGCGGTCACCTTGGATCCGTTGACGGTTGCGGCTTGGAGTTGGTCGCTCATGACGTCGATTCCCTAAAGTCAGATGGTGGAAAGTGAAGGTGATGCATGGACATTGCCGACGCGGTCGACGTTGATGCCGGGCAGCGCGGCGAGCCGTCGCGCGGACGGTTCGCGCACGATGGAGTTGTGGTCGTCATCGAACGCGCTCACCGTAATGCCGCCGCGCGTGAGCATGCGCAGATGCTGCGCCGCCTGTGCGGCCGACACGCCGTTCTCGTTGCGCGTCGCGAGCGCATATTCGATACGCGCATTCACCTGGCGCGGACGATGACGCGCCAGCGCCGCCGCGCTCGCTGCGTGCAGCCGGGCGAGGTGTGCAAACGTATCGGCGTGTGCGCGGCGTCGCACGTCCGCGAGATGGAAGTCCTGATCCAGCATCGCGTCGAAGCGCGCGTCGGCGAGCCATCGATCCACGAGTTGCGCCTCGTCCAGCGCCTCGAAGTCGCTCGCGAGCTGGCGCAGCCGGATCGCAAACGCGCCCTCGAAAAGCGGGCTGTCGACGAGCAGCAGCGGCGGCGAACCCGTGCCCTGTGCTTCCCATTGCGCCGCCATCTCGTGCGCGACGATCCCGCCGAACGACCAGCCGCCGAGCAGATCGGGCTGCTTGCCATACGTATTGAATAGCGCCGCGCGATAACGCGCCGCGAGTTGCCCGATCGAGAGATACACCGGCACGCGGTGCTGGTCGGCATACGGATGACGGAACGCGACGATGGTCGGATCGCCGGGCCACGCTGCGGCCAGTTCCTCGTAGCACAGCACGTCGCCGCCAACGGGGTGCACGAGCGCGACAAGCGGCCCGTGACCCTCGCGCAAGGTCACGACAAGCGCGCGATCGTCGTCGCCTGCCTGCGGTACTTTTGTGGCTTCGCGGGTCGCCCCGGCGCTTGCCTCGCCGTACCACGCGGCCAATGAATCGATCGACGCGCCGCGTGCAAGCATCGACATCGGCGGCATCTTGCCAAAACGCTGATGCAGCCGGACGCGCATTTCGGTCAACGCGAGCGAATCGAGTCCCTGGCTGACGAGAGAATGCGCATCGGCCAGACTGACGCCCTCCGATGCCACCGAAGCGGCTATCGTGCGTATCGCAACGAGCAATGCCTCAGCGTTGACTTCGGTTATGCCTTCTTGCGCGGATTGAGCCGCTTGCGCGACGCCGTCACCCACGGCAGATTCATAGGACTGCTGCGCAACGCGGCGCGTGGCAGCAGTGCCCGTCGTGTTGGCAAACGGCAACTCGAAGCGCTCGGCGTCGAAGCAATAGCCGGGCGCTTCAGCCGCGCGCGGCGCGTTGCCGTAGAGCTTGCTCCACGCGAGCGTCTGCCCCGCGCCGTACAGATGCGCGCAGGCATGGGCGAAGCCGGTGTTTTCAGTTTCGTCGTCGCCTTCAGGGCCATCGGCAAGCGACGCAATCGCACTCTGCCAGTCACCGCCCGAAGCCGCGCGAGCGAGCCTCGCAAGCGCCGCGCCGGGGCCGACTTCGACAAACAGCGTCTTGCCGTCGCACGCCGCGAGCAACGCTTCGTGAAATCGCACCGGTTGTTCGACGAGATCGAGCCAATGATCGACGGTCGCGATCGACCCGGTCGCGAGCGCGCCCGTGAGCGTGGACACGATCGGGATGGCGCACGGCTTGAACGTCAACGGTTCCAGCGCTGCCCGGAAGGCTTCGCGCATCGAACGCAGCATCGGCGAATGGCCCGGCGTGCCGTAGGTCTTGAGCAGCGAGACACGCCTGCCCGCCGCCACCATCGCTTCCTGCACCTTCGCCACGGCTTCCTGGGTGCCGCTCACGACGGTCTGCTCCGGGGAGTTGATGCCCGCCACGAACAGGTCTTCGCCAAACGCAAACTGCTTGCCGATCTCATCGGCACTGGCCGCGACGGCGAGCATCGCGCCCACCGGCGTCGCGCTGTCGAACAGGCGCCCGCGCGCCTCGACGGCCTTGATGCCGTGCGCCAGCGTCATGACGCCGCCGATCACGGCCGCCACGTGCTCGCCCAGCGAATGCCCGATCAGCAGGTCGGGCTGCACGCCCAGATCCATCCACGTCCGCGCAAGCGCGTAGCACACGCTGAAGTGCGCAAGCTGGCCCGGATGATGGCGCACCGAAACGGCGTCGCGGCCATGCATCGCATCGAGTACGGCGCGCGCCGTGTCCGGGTCGAGATGGCGCAGGCACGCGTCCACATGTTTGCGGAAAAAGCCGTTGCCTTCGTAAAGCTCGCCGCCCACACCCGGCTGCCACGCGCCCTGCCCAGGCACGAGGAACGCGAGACGCGGCTTGCGGGCCTGCTCGCCGGCATGCCATTGGCCCGTGGGATTGCCCGCGAGGAAAGCGTCCAGGCCAGCGATGAAGTCCGCCTGCGTCGAGCCGACCAGCGCCACGCGATGATCGAAGTGATCGCGCCGCACGCTCGCCGTATGGCATGCGTCGCGCAGCGGCGTGGGCGTGCCGGCAAGCCAGTCACGCCACGCAGCCGCCAGGCGCTGGCGAGCCTGCGGCGTGCGCGCGGAAAGCGTCAGCACCCGTTCGCGGGCAACATTTGCAGCGACATTCGCAGCGGTATCCGGCGAATTCGTTGGCTCGGGCGCGGCCAGGATCATGTGCACATTGGTGCCCGTAATACCAAAACCGCTGACGCCGACCAGGGCCTCGCCATCGTCGAGCACCGTGCTGTCTCGCACGACGTCGAGTTGCGCGCCTTCCCAGTGAAAGCGCGGATTCGGCGTCGTGAAGTTCACCTGGGCAGGCACGCGGCGATGACGCAGTATCAGCATCGCCTTGATGAAACCGGCCATGCCCGCCGCGCCTTCGAGGTGGCCGACCTGGGACTTCACCGAGCCGACCAGAATCGGCCTTGCACGCGCCATGTCGCGCGCGTAGACGTTTCGGAGTGCGGACAATTCAATCGGATCGCCGAGCGACGTGCCGGTGCCGTGTGCCTCTACATACGCAACGGACTGCGCCGCCACCCCCGCGCGCGCCAGTGCGCGCCGGATCACCGCTTCCTGGGCCGCGCCATTGGGCGCGGTCAGGCCATTGCTCGCGCCGTCGCTATTGAGCGCGGAACCGGCCAGCACGGCATCGATGCGGTCGCCGTGCGCCTGCGCGTCGTCCAGCCGCTTCATGACGATCGCGCCGCCGCCCTCGCCGCGAATATAGCCATCGGCCAGCGCGTCGAACGGACGGCATTGCCCCGATGGCGACATCGCCTGAAGCCGCGCGACGCCAATCGTTTCCTCGGGCCCGAGAATCAGGTTCACGCCGCCCGCAATCGCCACATCGCAGTCGCCCGCTTGCAGACTTTGCGCGGCCAGGTGAATGGCGACGAGCGACGACGAGCAGGTCGTATCGACAAAAATCGCCGGCCCGTTCAGGCCCAGCACATGCGCGACGCGCCCCGGCGCCATCGCCCGTAAATTGCCGAGCTTCGAATAAGTCGTGATGCCAGCCGGGTCTCCCGACCAGACCGTGCGGCGGCCATAATCGGCCTCCCCGGTCGTCATGAACACGCCGACGTTCTTGCCGCGAAGCTGGCCCGGCGCATAACCCGCATTCTCCAGTGCCGACCAGGCGAGTTCGAGCATCCAGCGCTGCTGCGGATCCATTTCCACGGCTTCGGCTGCGGACGTGCGAAAGAACTTGTGGTCGAAGAAAAACGGATCGTCGACATAACCGGCGACGCGCGAATAAGTCGTGCCCGGCTCGTCGGGATCCGGTGAATAGAACGCGTCGATATCGAAGCGCTCGCGCGGCGTCTCCCGGATCGCGCTGCGCCCTGAATTGAGAAACGCCCAATAACTCGAAGCGCAGGACGCGCCGCCCGGAAAGCGGCACGACATGCCGATGATGGCGACCCGTCTTGCGGGTGCGCTGGACTGGTTCATTGCGGACTCGCTGCTCGAAGAATGCTGCATGTCTAGTGGTGACGCGCCGCGTCGAGATCGTCGCTGCTGCTCGCCTGCACCAGCACCGCCATGTTGCCGGGCAGATGCTGGTTCGCGCGAATCTTCGCGTGCGCCTCGGGCAGGCGGTTCCACGGAAAGACTTCCGAGAGGCACGGGTCGATCTTGCCGCTCATCACGAGCCGGTTGGCCTGTGCGGCTTCCTTGAGGCTCGCAAAGTGGCTGCCCTGGATGCGCTTCTGGCGCATCCACACATAGCGCGCATCGCAGGTGAGGTCATAACCGCTCGTCGCCGCGCAGAACACGACCATGCCTCCGCGCTTCACGACGTAGCAGGACGGCGCGAAGGTGTTGCGGCCCGGATGCTCGAACACCATGTCGACGTCGCGTTTTTCGCCGAGCGCATCCCAGATCGCCTTGCCGAACTTCTTCACATTGTCGATATAGGACGCGTAAGCGAGGCTGTCGTCGACCGACGGCGGCACGCCCCAGCAGGAGAACTGCGAGCGGTTGATGACGCCGACTGCGCCCAGGCTCTTGACGAACTCCGCCTTCGAATCGTCGGAGACCACCGCGACGGGACGCGCGCCCGCCAGCGCCGCAAGCTGGATCGCCATGGTGCCCAGGCCGCCAGCCGCGCCCCACACGAGCACTGACTGACCCGGCGACAGCGCGTGCGGCTTGTGGCCAAACAGCATCCGGAACGCCGTCGCGAGCGTGAGCGTGTAGCAGGCGCTAGCGGCCCACGTCAGGTGTTTAGGTCGCGGCATCAACTGCGTGGCCTGCACGCGCGCGAACTGTGCGAACGAGCCGTGCGTGGTTTCGTAGCCCCAGATGCGTTGCGAAGGCGACAGCATCGGGTCGCCGCCGTTGCACTCCTCGTCCTCGCCGTCCACCTGCGAGCAATGGGCAACGACCTCGTCGCCGACCTTCCACTTGCGCACGTTCGCGCCCACCGCCCACACAATGCCCGAGGCATCCGATCCGGTGATGTGATACGGGTCGCCATGCAGGTCGAGCACCGAGAACGGCTGGCCCAACGCCGCCCACACACCGTTGTAATTGACGCCCGCCGCCATCACGAGAATCAGCACCTCGTTCGCGCCGATAGAGGGCACCGGCACGATTTCCCTGGTGAACGCGCCCTGCGGCTCGCCGTGGTTCTCCCGGCGGATCGTCCACGCGTGCATTGTCCTGGGCACGACGCCCAGCGGCACGGGACGGCCGATCTCGAACAGCTCCGGCTGGGCGGTGCGGGTTTCTTCAACGAAATCCAACACTTCGGTATCCATATCGATATCCATGAAAGACTTGCTTGGGAAGACTGAGCGCTAGCGCTACGAGTCTGGAGACAATGCGGGGAACATCAGGCTGTGAGCATCAGGCCGCGATCATGCCGCCGTCCACCGACAGCGCCGTGCCGGTCATGAAGGAGGAAGCGTCGCTCGCGAGGAACAGGACGCCCTGGGCAATTTCTTCTTCCGTGCCCAGGCGGCCCACGGGATGAAACGCCTTGATCTGGTCGGTCATCTGGGTTTCGCCGAGAAACTTCTCGACCATGGCGGTCGCGACGAAAGCCGGACAAATGGCATTGACGCGAAGGTTCTGCTTCGCATATTCAAGCGCGGCGGCTTTTGTCAGCCCGATAATGCCCGCCTTCGATGCGTGATAAGCGCAGCCGCCGAACGCAGAAGCCACGAGCCCATATGTGGATGACATATTGACGATCGCGCCGCCACCCGCTTTCAGCATCTCGGGAATTTCGTATTTCATCGAAAGGAACATCCCCTTGAGGTTGATGTCCACGACAAAATCCCAGCTCGCTTCGTCCGTCTGCGCAACAGGCTTGCCGAATTGCTCGACGCCTGCATTATTGAAAGCAATATCCAGCTTGCCGAAAGATTGAACGGTTTGCGCTACCGCATTCGCGCAATCCTCGGCCTTCGATACGTCGGTCTTGACGAAGATGGCTTCGCCGCCCGCGCGATGGATTGCATCGACAACGGCGAGGCCTTCTTCGTTACGACGCGAAGCAATAGCGACCTTTGCACCTTCTCTTGCGAACAGCATCGCCGTGGTTCGACCAATACCCGAGCTTCCACCCGTGACAAGCGCCACTTTCCCTTCAAGCTTCTGCACTGCATTCTCCCGGTTACATTGACGTGACAGTCCATCCATTCGGCATCGGCGGCAGTGATTGGCAGCGCGATTCGGGAACGATTCTAGGCGGCAAGAAACACGAGTCGATGTAATTTCACAAAAGTTCAGAATTGCCAAACATCCCCGCGAATATCATGCAGAGCGTCATTCATCTTCGCGTTCATTCGAATGGGATTTATATGTATGCACAACGAGTAGATAAACATGAAATTGGCATGTCCACGATCCGCGCGATTGGGGATGACGGATTCAACAACTTGAGCGCGGCGCTGGACAAACTCGATCCGGATTTCAAGCAGCTGCTTGTTGAGGGCGCCTATGCGGACATCATTGCGCGCCCCAACCTTTCGCTCAAAACTCGCGAACTGGTTACGGTCGCCGTCCTGACGTCGATGGGCAACGCCGAAGCCGCACTTAAATATCACGCGGGCGGAATGCTGAATACGGGCTGGGCGCCCGAAGCCCTGCTCGAAACAGCGATTCATACCCTCGCGTATTCGGGCGCGCCGGTGGCAATGGCCGGCGTGCGGATTGTTGTGATGCTCTTGCAGGAACGCGGCCTGATCGTTCACAGCGACGCATATCGCAGGCTGCGCGACGCATCGTCGATTACCCGGCTGCTCCAGTCCGGCCACGCGTCCTCCGGGGCGCTCACGCAAAAAGACCGCCAGCTGGCGACGCTTGCGATCGTCATGGCCCAGGGGAACCAGCACGCGGCCGTGCGGCAGCACCTGAAGACCTGCCTGCAGCTTGGCTGGACGCGCAGCGAGCTGACTGAGGTGCTGATTCAGCTCACCGGCTATATCGGCTGGCCGATTGTGTTGCCGCTGACGCGCGTAGCACTCGACGTATTTGCTGCAACGGACGCGGACGCATCCGGCGAAGCGGGCGACGTCGAGGCCCCCATCGCTGACACGCTTTGCGGCATCGACGTCGACATGGAAGCACACGATCCTGGCGCTTCCGGGTTCGAATCGGTCGAACACGCCAAGGCGCGGCATCTCACGGACATTGCGTGCCTGACGTGCCTGGCAAGAAGCGCCGACGCGGAAACGCTCGCCGCGCATGTTCAGGAGGCGCTTTCGCTTGGCGTAACGCGGCGGGAGATCGTCAGCGCAATCATGCAGGCGCTGCCTCACGCAGGCGTGCTCGCCGTGCAGTCTGCGCTGCGCATCGCGAATCCGCTGCTCCCCGCGCCAATCGCCGATGCAGTACGGCAATACAACGACGCAGACGCACTGCAATCGCACTGAACCCAGCACATCGCTTTACGCGATTCACCATCCAATACTACGCAGTACGAATAACACAGGAAATGGCCATGAATGATGCAGGCGGATACGACCTGGAAGACCTGGTGCCCGGCATGAGCGCACGTTTCATGAAAACGCTGTCCGAACGCGACGTCTTCCTGTTTGCTAGCGCATCGGGCGACCAGAACCCCGTGCATCTCGACGAGGAGTATGCAAAGCAGACGCGTTTCGGCGGTCGCATCGCGCACGGCATGCTTTCCGCGTCGGTCATTTCGGCGGCGATCGCTTCCCGTCTGCCGGGCCCCGGGTCGATCTATCTTTCACAAGACCTGCAATTCCGGCGTCCGGTCAAGCTGGGTGAAACCGTATGCGCGACCGTGACCGTCAAGGAGATTCTCACGGCTCGCCGCCGCGTCGTTCTGGAAACGCGGTGCGAAGCGAACGGCCTGGTCGTGGTGGAAGGCACCGCTGTGGTCATGCCGACCTGCGCCGCGCAGCGCACGAAGGAGACGGCAGCCCTTGCGGGCGCAGAGGCGTAGAACTTAAGGCGCGGCCAGCCATCTTTGGCGGCAACGAAATGGATGCGCGAGCGGCGTTTCATTGCCGCCTCGCACGGATGGATTGCGATGCTTGCTGCTACAGGGGGATAGGTCTCTCAGGTTCAAGCGTATCGCCGCTCATGAGTGGCGGCGTGGCAAGACGATAAGCGAGCGTGAAATCCGCATCAATATTGCTAAATCGCAGCAGCCAACACTTTGCTTACGAATAGCCGAAATAGGCCGAATCACGCGTCGATTCGCTGGACAACCGATCTGCCTTGCGCTACGTAAGCGGCCGTAATTTGCCCAAATAGACGCACCGGGACGGCCCTGCTACCGTTTTCCTGTCCGTGGAGTGATTGCTGCGGATACCTCCAGACCAACTCCGCTCCGGATGAGGTCTTTTCGCCGCGCCCTCCCGGGTTGCGGCGAATTTTTCCGCGCCATCGCGCGTTTCTGTCGAGCCAGCACATGGCAAACAGGCTAGCTGCGTCGAGCCTTTGAGCGCACCGGTCGCCGCTCAGGCTTGCGTTTGTCGCGTGATTTCCGTCTGTTCGGCCGGCGACGCGCGAGCAGCAGCAACGCGAACATCGTCACGCCCCATAGCGCGAGACCCGCGACGATAAACTCCACCATGCTCATTCGATGGAGCAGGCGATGTTCTGCGTGGCGCAAGCCGCCGGTCGCGATAGAAGTTATGATTCGATCCGTTAAATGCGACAACTTTGCCCCTCTGAATATGCCCGTTTCCGGAACCTCAATCGAAACCGAACGTCTCGTCATGCGCCCGCCGGAGCGAGACGACTTTGAAGACCTCTATGGCATGTGGGCCGACGAGGAGGTCGTGCGCCACGTCACGGGCGCCGCGCTGACACGCGAAGACGTATGGGCGCGGCTGCTTCGCAGTTTAGGCCATTGGACTGCACTGGGCTTCGGTCACTGGATCGTCCGCGACAAACGCAGTGGCGCGTTTGTCGGCGAAGTGGGCTTCGTCAATTTCATGCGCGGCATCGGCGAGGATTTCGACAACGCCCCCGAAACGGGCTGGATGCTGGCAAGGCAGGCGCACCGGCAGGGCTACGCGAGCGAGTCACTGGAAGCTGCGCTGCGATGGGCCGATATGCGCTGGCCCGGCGTCGGCACGGTGTGCATTATCTCGCCTGACAACGTCGACTCAATGAAGCTGGCCGGCAAGTTCTCTTATCGGGCGGATCGCAACGTGATCTACAAGACCAAGGAAGTGACGGTTCTGCGCCGGGCTGCGGGTTTGCCTGCCTGGTGACGGATGGGACGCTTTCTGCAAGGCTGCAAGGCGGCGCGGCGCAATCAGCGCCGCAACCCCTGGAGCAACCGCTAGAATTACGGTTTTAGTCCGGAATTCGCCCCATGTCTTTTGCCTCGCTTGGCCTGATCGAACCCTTGCTGCGTAATGTGCAGGCACTCCATTACCAGACACCTACGCCGGTGCAGGCCAAGGCGATTCCTGCCGTGCTCAGCGGCAAGGACGTCATGGCGGCGGCACAGACCGGCACGGGCAAGACGGCGGGTTTTGCGCTGCCGCTGTTGCAACGGCTGGTGCAACACGGCCCGGCAGTGTCCAGCAACCGCGCGCGCGTGCTGGTGCTGGTGCCCACGCGCGAACTGGCCGAACAGCTGCTGCAAAGCTTTATCGAATACGGCAAGGGCCTCGACCTGCGTTTTCTGGCTGCCTACGGCGGCGTGAGCATCAATCCGCAGATGATGAAGCTGCGCAAGGGCGTGGACGTACTCGTCGCCACGCCTGGCCGCCTGCTCGACCTCAATCGCCAGAATGCGGTGCAGTTCGACCAGGTGCAGACCCTGGTGCTGGACGAAGCCGACCGGATGCTCGACCTGGGCTTCGCGCGCGAACTCAACGCGGTCTTTGCGGCGCTGCCCACCCAGCGGCAGACACTGCTGTTCTCCGCCACCTTTACCGACGATATCCGCGCGATGGCCGCGAGCATCCTGCGCAGCCCCGTCAATATCAGCGTCAGCCCGCCCAATGCCACCGCCAGCAAGATCAAGCAATGGGTCGTGACGGTCGACAAGCGCAACAAGCCCGACCTCTTCATGCACCTCGTGGCCAGGAACAAGTGGGAGCACGCGCTGGTGTTCGTCAAGACGCGCAATGGCGTGGACTACCTGGCGGCCATGCTGGATGAGGCAGGCTATGCGGTCGACACCATCCACGGCGACAAGCCGCAGCCCGCGCGTCTGCGCGCGCTGGAGCGCTTCAAGGCCGGCGAAGTCAATATGCTGGTCGCCACCGACGTGGCGGCGCGCGGGCTGGATATCGACGATCTGCCGCTGGTGATCAACGTCGACCTGCCGATCGTGGCGCAGGACTACGTGCACCGTATTGGCCGAACTGGCCGCGCGGGCGCGAGCGGCGTGGCGGTGTCCCTCGTGTGCGCCGACGAAGCGCCGCAACTGGCCGCGATCGAAACGCTGATCCGCCAGACGCTGCGTCGTGAAGAAGAGCCAGGTTTCGAAGCCGACCACCGTGTGCCGGAAACCAGCGCGACGGGCGAGATCATCAAGAAACCGAAAAAGCCCAAGAAGCCTAAAGTGCCGCAAGCGGCGCCCGCCGCCAAACCGGCGCCCGGCAAGAAGGCTCGCCCGCAAGGCGGTGAAAACCGGCATAAGCCGGTGGCGCAGTACGCCGGGGCCGCGGCGGACGAACCGAGCTTGCCCAACGGCAACCCGTTCGTTATTCAAAAACCGCGTAGCAAACCTGCCAATAAACCTGCAAATAAGCCCGCTAATAAGCCCACGAATAAAGGCGCTAATAAGCCCGCCGGTAAATCCGCTGCGGGTTCAGGCAAGAAGCCCGCAGGCAAACCGGCGGGTAGCCGCGGCAGCCGCTAATCGAGCCTGAATCGACATCATGCCGGGCGTTTTCTCCCAGCATGATGTCGGGCCTTAGCTGCTAGCCCAGCGCCTCCTTGACGAAATCGAGCCGATCCTGGCCGAAGAACATCTCATCGCCCACGAACATCGTCGGCGCACCGAAGAGCCCGCGCGCCACCGCCGCTTCGGTATCCTGCTTGAGCTTTTCCTTCACGGCTGGGCTTTCGACCAGGTGCAACAGCTGCGCCGCATCCAACCCACCCTCGCTGAGCACTTCGCCGATGGTCGCCGGATCGGCCATATTGCGCGGCTGCGCCCACATCGCGCGGTAAACCACGTCGACATAGCGCCGGAACAGCGCTTCATCCTGCATCTGCAAGCCCGTCGCGCCGCGCATGAGCATGAGCGTGTTGATGGGGAAATGCGGGTTGTACTCGAACTGGACGCCATACCGGCGCGCGAAGCGCGTGAGATCCACCCGCATCCATGCACCCTTCGCCGGAATCGCAGCGGGCGATGCGTTATTGCTCGCCTTGAAAATGCCGCCTAGCAGTATCGGCCGGTAAATTAGCTGTGCGTTAGATTGCGCCGCGATGGCAGGCAGTTGCGTCCACGCGAGATAGCTCGCAGGACTGCCGAAATCGAAATAAAACTCGACCGTTTTCATTCCCAGTCTCCCCCTCTCTATAGATGAACAAGCCTTAACTGAACGATGGTTATGCTATTCTCGCCCGACATTCAACCTGGAATCCGCCATGCGTTATTCGAGCACCCACAAGGAAGAAACGCGCCGCAAGCTCATCGAGAGCAGCCGCGCGATCGCCAAACAAGGCGGCTTTGCGACCACGGGTGTCGACGCGCTGATGGCCTCGATCGGCTTGACGGGCGCCGCGTTCTACACGCATTTCCCCTCCAAACAGGCGCTTTTCGATGCGCTGGTGAGCGAGGAAGCCTCCAATAGCGTCGACCTGCTCGCCACCGGGCCCAACGCGCCGCAAGGCGACCTGGCCAAACGTCTGCGCAGCTACCTGAGCACGGCGCACGCCCTGCATCCCGAATCGGGTTGCGCGCTGCCGGCGCTCGGCGCGGAAATCGCGCGCGCAACGCCCGAAGCGCGCGCCGAAGTCGAAAAATCGCTCAAGCGCATTCAAAAAAGCTGGGGCTCGCAGATCGACGATCCCGATACCGCCTGGGCCGTCATGGCTCAATGTGTGGGCGCCCTGCTGCTTGCGCGCGCGGTGGAAAGCGACCGCACGCGCAAGGACATTCTCGCTTCAAGCCGGCGCTTTCTCGCCGAGGCGCTTGAACTGGACAAGCTCAAGTGATTTACCAGCGCTCCATATAAGGACGCAGGTCGAGTTCGAAAGTCCACGCGTCGCGCGGCTGCTGGTGCAGATACCAGTAGTTGTCGGCGATATGTTCAGGATTGAGAATGCCGTCCTGTTCCTTCAGCGCGTAGCGCTCCGGGAACGTCGTGCGAATGAAGTCGGTGTCAATCGCGCCATCGACGATCACATGCGCGACGTGGATATTGCGGGGCCCCAGCTCCCGGGCCATGCTCTGGGCGAGTGCGCGCAAAGCGTGTTTCGCACCGGCGAACGCCGCAAAATTGGCCGAGCCTCGCACGCTCGCCGTCGCCCCGGTAAACAGGATCGTGCCGCGCCCACGCTGCACCATGCGCTTCGCCACTTCGCGGCCATTGAGAAACGCGCTGAAGCAGGCCATCTCCCAGATCTTGAAGTACTTGCGCGCCGACTCTTCCAGGATGCTGCACGGCACGTTCGCGCCGATATTGAACACCATCGCTTCGATTGGGCCGTGTTCGGCTTCCACGCGTTCGATCAGCGCGGCGACCTCCTCTTCGTTGCGCGCGTCGCTGCCATAGCCATAGGCCTGGCCGCCCTGCTCGCGGATCCGGTTGACGAGCGGTTCGAGCTTGTCCGCCGAACGTCGGCTCACGCATGCGATGTAGCCTTCGCGGGCGAAGCGGGCGGCAATCGCGCCACCTGTGGCGTCGCCTGCACCAATCACGAGTACGACCTTGGCCTGCGCGTTCCCTGACTGCATGCTGTCTCCTTTATAGAACGATCGTTCAGTAAACGAACGTTAATTATAAGCACGCGACTTGTCAATACTATGCAGCGGTTGCGGGCAGATCGACCACCCGCGGCATGCCTTCCAATACCGGCTTTGAACCTTGTCAGCCCGCGCTTTCCATCCGCGCATCGAACTCCGCGCGCGCGGCCTCCACGGCGTCCATGTTGCGCAGCGTCCATCCGTACAGGGCCTTGAACGGCGCCTGCAACGAGCGCCCGAGCGGCGTGATCTCATACTCGACCGCCACCGGCGACACCGGAATCACGCGGCGCGACACCAGTCCGTTGCGCTCCAGCCTGCGCAGGCATTGCGTCAGCGCCTTTTGCGTCACGCCTTCCAGATGGCGCTTGACCGCGTTGAAACGCATCGGGCCGCCATCGAGCACGGTCAAGATCATCATCGACCACTTGTCGGCGATCTGGTCGAACAACAGCCGGCTTGGACAATTCACAGAAAAATGTTCTCGGCAGTCGGGCATGGTTTCCTCAAAGATACCTGGGCGAAACAAAGTGCGTTATTGACGTCTGGTATCCAGAATATACCATTCGGGGTGCGGCTGAATTCGTCCGGATTTCAACGGACGTTCAACGTAAATTCAACGTGAATTCAGCCAGATCCACGAGACAACACCCGATTCAATCGACACGGAGCCACTTTTTCCATGCCGTCGTTTTCGTCCGATATCCTGTTTCAGCCCTTCACCGTCGGCTCGCTGACCCTGCCTAACCGCATCGTCATGGCGCCCATGACGCGCTCGTTCGCGCCCGAGGGCATACCCGGCGCGCACAACGCCGCCTACTACCGCCGCCGCGCCGAAGGCGGCGTGGGCCTGATCCTCTCCGAAGGCACGGTCGTCAACCGCCCCGCCGCGCGCAACGATCCCGGCATTCCGTTCTTCCACGGCGACCCCGCGCTGTCCGGCTGGCAACACGTGATCGACGAGGTGCACGCGGCCGGCGGCAAGATGGGCCCGCAGCTCTGGCACACGGGCGCGGTCAAGAGCTTCATGAGCGACTGGGTGCCCGATGCGCCGGTCGAAAGCCCCTCCGGCATTGACGCGCCGGGCGTGGCGCGCGGCGTCGCGATGGCCGATGCCGATATCGCCGATACCATCGCCGCCTTCGCCCAGGCCGCCGCCGACGCGAAGCGCCTCGGCTTCGACACCATCGAGCTGCACGGCGCGCACGGCTACCTGATCGACCAGTTCTTCTGGTCGGGCAGCAACCAGCGCGACGACCGCTATGGCGGCCCGAGCATTGGCGAACGCGCACGGTTTGCGGCGGAAATCGTCGCGGCCGTGCGTGCAGCAGTCGGCCCGGATTTCCCGATCGTGATTCGCCTGAGCCAGTGGAAGCAGCAGGATTACAAGGCGCGCCTCGCGCATACCCCGCAGGAAATGGCGCAATGGCTCGAACCGCTCGTCGCGGCGGGCGCCAATGTCCTGCACTGCTCGCAGCGCCGTTTCTGGGAGCCGGAATTCCCCGAGATCGATGGCGAAGCGGGCCTGAACTTCGCAGGCTGGGCCAAGAAGCTGACGGGCGCGGCGACGATCAGCGTCGGCTCCGTGGGGCTGTCGGGCGACTTCATGGCGGCGTTTGGCGGCGAAAGCTCGACGAGCGTGGGGCTTGAGCGCCTGCTCGAACGCATGGAGCGCGACGAGTTCGACCTGATCGCCGTGGGCCGCGCGCTGCTGACCGACTCGCATTGGGTCGCCAAGGTGCGTGACGGCAATGTGGACGGCCTGCGAGGCTTCGAACCCGCAGCGCTGCGCGAGCTGGTTTAAGCGTCAATAAGCGTCAAACGGGCTCGGCGCGACGTGGCGCGGCAGCACATGCGCCACTGCTCGCGTCGATGTCCGGGGCCACCGTGACGCGGTTACGCCCCGACGCCTTCGCGACATACAGCGCGGCGTCGGCGCGCACGATGGCGCTCTCCAGCGTATCGTGCACGCCAATGCCATCGACGCCCGCGCTAAGCGTGCAGCTCACCCCGTCCGCCGATGACCGCTCCACGGCCATGCGCAATTCGTTCGTCATCCTGATTGCATCGTCCTTGCGCGCATTCACGAACAGCACCGCGAATTCCTCGCCGCCCATGCGCCCCAACAGGTCGCACCGCCGCAACTGGCCCGCCACGGCCGACGACACCTGCGCAAGCAGCCGGTCGCCCACCGCGTGCCCGAAGCTATCGTTTACGGCCTTGAACTTGTCGATATCGAGCACGGCAATCGACAGCGCACCGCCTTGCGCACGCACGGCGCACAACGACGCATGGGCACGCTCCATGAAAGCGCGGCGCGTCAATGCACCCGTCAATTCATCGACGGTCGCGAGCTTTTCCATGCGCTCCAGGATGCGCGCGTGCGCCAGCATCACCATGCCGGTCGACATGCCAGGCAAGGTGACAATCGCGAGGCCCAGCAACACGACATTCCACGGCGACGGCTGAACGAACGAGAGCGTCGGCGCCAAGCCGGAGACGATTGCGCCGATCCGCGCGAAATAGAACAGCGCGCCGAGCCACGCCGAAGCCGCAATCAGGCGGCACGCGTAGCGCGTGCGCTCGCCCGATGCATGGCGCAGCGCCAGCACGCCGACGGCGATGCGTCCATAGATGAGCCCCAGCGAGATCAGCACGCCCCGCGCGCCGATATTGGGCGAGACCACCGTGAAATACACCAGCGCGGCGCCGCATACGGCGAACGCCAGGCACTCGTCGCGCCGCACGGCAGGCGCGCCGAAGAAACACCGCGTGCCCTGCAGGAGCAGCAGCACCGCGCCCAGCGTGAGGAACGAAACGCCGATGATGGTGGCTGCGCCGCCCCGCATGCCGGCGCACAGGATCCACGCCGACGCCGCCGCGAGCAGCGCATAGCCCAGGCACCAGCGGAGCACGCCCGGCAGCGCGGTGCGCGCCAGTGAGCCCAGGATGGCCACACTCATCAGACAAGAAACGATCAGGGTGCCCAATAGAGCGACGGCGCTAGGCATGAACAGGCTGGATCAGGGCAACGACAGGTAAGCGGGTCAGACGGGAGTGTGGCTGGCGCAAATCCGTAAATCGAAAGCTATTTGAAATATCTTGCCGCGTGCCTCACCCCGTTGCGGAACGCATATCGTATCGCACCGCCGCAACTCGACAATTACAGTTTTCGGCAGACGCGGTGACGTTCTCGTCAAACTGTACTCTGTGCAACCCCTCTTAGGTGTGCATACCGGCTTCGACTGTGCTCTTTTAATCTCACTCCATGATGACGCCGCCTCTATTCGACGGCGTCACCCAATCAGGAGTCTGAAGAATGAAAGGAGCCCTATGTCGAGGCACGACCTGTCCTCTCCACAGCAAACCGGCAAGCGCCCCGCACACGGCAGGGAGCGGCGCGTGAACCTGCTGGAAGCCATGCGGATCTACGTGAGAGTCGTCGAGCGCGGCAGCATTTCCGGCGCGGCGCGCGACCTGGATATCGGCCAGCCCGCGGTGAGCGAGCGCATCGAGCGGCTGGAGAAGTATCTGGGCTGCCAGTTGCTGCTGCGTAACGCGCGCACGTTCCAGTGCACGCCCGAAGGTTCAATCTTCCACGAGCGCAGCAAGTCGGTGCTCGGCGCGGTCGAGCAGGCGCTTGCCGAAGTGGCGAACGACGAGCAGATCGTCAAGGGGACGATCCGTATTGCCGCGCCGCATTGTTTTGGCGAAACCATCTTGCCGGAAGGGCTCAAACGCGTGATGGACAGCTATCCGCGCCTTGACATCGAGCTCGCCCTCAATGACAAGGTCGCCGATCTCGTGACTGAAGGCGTGGACATTTCGTTTCGCCTGGGGCCGCTGGGCGACAGCGCGTATATCGCGTGGCCGCTCGGGCAGATCCGGCGTCTGCTGGTGGCGTCGCCTGCCTATCTGCAACGCCATGCAGCCATCGACTCGCCCGCGCAGCTCGCGAGCCACAGCTTCATTCGCGTGAAGGGCACGTTCGACGCGGATCAATTGCCTCTGTCGTCCGATGCGCAGATTGTCGATAGCGTAACGATTCGGACTGCCATTAAAACGACGCACTGGCGGCCGATGTACGAGATGGTGCTAGCCGGCGTGGGGATTGGCGTGCTGGAGGAACCGGCGGCAACTGCCGCCATTGCCGATGGCCGCCTGGTGCGCGTGCTGCCCGATTACGAGGTTCCGCCGCTCGCACTGAACCTGCTGATCCGTCCGCAGCGCCCGGTGCCCGCGCGCGTGCGAAAGATCGTCGATACCTTGAAGGCCTTTGTTAGCGAGGCGCTTCAGGGCTGAACGACGTAACCCGGCGTGGCGGCGGCCTGCGATTCATCGAGCCTGAAGATCGCCACGCTCTCGACCAGCGTGCGCGCCTGCTGCGCCATCGATTGCGCCGCTGCCGCGGCCTCTTCGACCAGCGCCGCGTTTTGCTGCGTGACCTCGTCCATCTGGCTCACCGCCTGGTTGACCTGCTCGATGCCGGTGCTCTGCTCGAACGAAGCCGCCGAAATCTCGCTCATGATTTCCGTGACGCGCTTCACGGAACGCACGATCTCGCGGATCGTGCCGCCCGCGTCCGCCACGAGTGCTTCGCCCGCTTTGACGCGGGTGACGGATTCGCCGATCAGCTCGGCGATTTCACGCGCCGCGCTCGCGCTGCGTTGCGCGAGCGAACGCACTTCGCCCGCCACCACGGCAAAGCCCCGGCCCTCTTCGCCCGCCCTTGCCGCTTCGACGGCGGCATTCAGCGCGAGAATATTGGTCTGGAATGCAATGCCTTCGATCACGCTCACGATCTCCGCGACCCTCATCGAGCTATCCGAAATCTGACGCATGGTCTGCACCACGCGCTCGACTTCGTCGCCGCCACGATGGGCGACGTGGCTCGCGGCATTCGACAGTTCGCTCGCCTCGCGCGCGTTGTCGGCGTTCTGGCGCACCGTGGCCGTGAGTTGCTCCATGCTCGACGCGGTTTCCTGCAACGACGCGGCTTGTTCCTCGGTACGCTGCGAGAGATCGGTATTGCCCGCCGCGAGTTGGTGCGTCGCGCTCGATATCGACTGGCTCGCCAGCTTGACGCCACTGACGATCTGCCCCAACTGGGCGATCGCGGTATCGAGCGCGCCAGCCAGCACGCCCACTTCGTCCTGGCGCGACGCATCCAGGTGCACGCTCAGGTCGCCGCGCGCAAGCGCATTCGCGCCATCCACCACGTGCTGGAGCGGGCGCACGATCGAGCGCGTCACCATCACAGCCAGCACGCAGGCGACGATCACCGCAATCAGGGCCGTGATCCACAGCACTTCGCGCGCGGCGGCATAGGCGCCGCCCGTCTCCTTGCCCGACGCGTCCATCAAGCCCTGCACATGGTCGAGAAAATCGCGCTGCTGCCTGATGAGACCGTCGCGCACCGGCGCGGCCTGCAGCAAGGCGACGCGCGCATTGGCGCTGTCGTGGGCGCGCAATTGCGCGTAGACCGGCGCCATCGCCGCTTCATAGGCCGCGTGAGCATCGGACACCCGGCTGAAAATCTCCTGACCCGTTGCGGTGTTGACGAGTTTCGCCATGGCCTCATAGAGCGCCTTGTTCTCGATCGCCACGGCTTCGGCCTGCTCGACCTCCGCGACTTGCGCCTGCGGCGTCTGCGCTTCCAGCGCTTCGTAGGCGAATGCATTCGCGCGGAACGTGCCTGCCGCAATCCGGTTGGTGAGGCTCAGTTCTTCGGCGCGCAGGCCGACGATAGCCTGCGTCGTCCGGTTCATGCTGGCCATTTGCAGCGTGGCGACCGCGCAGACAATAATCAGGAATGCCAACACTATGGCGAATGTCGCCATCAATCTTGCACCAATCTTCAGCTTCACAAGCGACACTCCAGGGAAAACGTTCATTTCAAGGCGCGCACAGTCTATGCGTAGCAGGATAAAAAATCGCCTCTTTGTTGATCCAGCCGAACCGATACTTAGCATCGCCTGAAGCACGGTGCTTTAACACGCCTTTAGAGCCCAACGCCACTCAAGTTTGCGCGACGCAGGCCGTTGACCCGGAATCGACGGCCACTACGGATGCACGCCTTGTCTTTCAACCCTGAAGAATTCCATCGCCAGACCGGCGATTCGCCGATCATCGAATGGCTGTTGCACGACGATCAGGTGATGCGCGAGTGCTTCCGGCATGCGGCGGCGATCCTCAAGACGGTCACGGGCGCGTCGATTACGGCCGTGCTGTTGCTGGACGCCGAGCATCAGCACTATCGCGCGGAAGTCGGCCTGTCGGTGCATCCGATCCCGCGACGGCAGTCGCTCAGCCATTACGCCGTGCAGAGCAACGCGCTGTTCCTCGTCGAAGACGCGCGCGCCGATGCGCGCTTCGCACAATGCGTCCTCGTTCGCGAAGCCCCCTTCGTGCGCTTCTACGCGGCCATCGCGCTGCGCGCGCCGGACGGCGAACTCGTCGGTGCGCTTTGCGCCATGGATCCCGCGCCGCGCACGCTCGTCCAGTCCGGGCGCGAGGTGTTCGAACATCTGCGCGCCATGATCGAAAACGACCTGAAATTGCGCTGCGCCACCGCGACCGATCCCGTGACGCGCCTGTTCAACCGGCGCTTCATGCTGGAAAGCATCCGCCGCACCTGGCGCGAGGCCGCGCCCGATCAATGGCTCGCCGCTGTCATGGTCGATATCGACTGGTTCAAGCAGTTCAACGATACCTATGGTCATCCGGCAGGCGACGTCTGCCTGCAAAAGGTCGCCGCCGTTTTGCAGGGCATTGCCGACGAACATCAGGTCATTGCGGGCCGCATGGGCGGCGAGGAATTCGGCCTGCTGTTGAGCGGCCTGCCGCGCCCCAGGATCGCGCCGATACTGGAACAGTTGCGCTGCGGCGTCATGGCGCTTGCCATTGCGCATCGCCATTCGCAGGCGGGCGTGGTGACCGTGAGCGTGGGCGCGGCGCTGACACAAGGCTCGACCAGCAGCCAGGCAGCCTTTGCCGCCGCCGATCTGGCGCTCTATCGCGCCAAGCACGCAGGACGCAACGCGGTGGTCATCCACTGACCCCTACTCGCCAAACTGTACTCCTCGATTCGCCCGCGAAGTGTGCGTACTCACGTGCGGCGCGCACACGTAACCTTGCCACTCAACCATTGCGCCCCACGCCCGCCACCGGGCGCGCTTCGACGATTCACTCGACCACTCATTCATGATCATTCGCCCCGCGCCGAACTGGTTTCGCATGCTCTTCGTCTGGCATGGCTCCGTTCTCAAGGCCATCATTCCGCAACTGGTCTTCATGACGCTGGTGAGCGTGCTCGCCATGTGCACGCATGGCCGCATTCTCGGCGAGAAAATCCCGCTCAATACGACGCCGTTCACGCTATGCGGCGTGGCGCTCACGATCTTTCTGGCGTTCCGCAATAACGCGAGTTATGAACGCTATTGGGAAGCGCGCCGTCTCTGGGGGAACGCGTTGATCGCCGCGCGTGCGCTGGTTTCGCAGTTCCGCCATTACGTGCCGCCCAGTTCGGCGCCATTCGAAAGCCGCCGCATTCCGCGCCTGCTCATCGCCTATGCGTACGCGTTGAAGCACACGCTTCGCCGCTCGGATGCAAGCGCCGATCTCGCGCGCCTGCTCGGCCCGGAACAGGCCGCCGCACTCGCGCAACGCGTATTCCAGCCGATCATGCTGATCGACGAAGCGCGTCGCCATCTGGCGGCGCTCAATCGCGCGGGCGCGCTTTCCGATACGAAACTCTGGATGCTCGACCACCAGCTCAACGAGCTTGCGGCAACCGTGGGCGGCTGCGAGCGCATCCTCAGCACGCCGCTTCCTTTCGCCTATGGCGTGCTGCTGCATCGCACGGTGTACGCGTATTGCGCGCTGCTGCCGTTCGGGTTGATCGATTCGATTGGCTTTGCGACGCCGCTCATCTGCGTATTCGTGTCCTACACGCTGCTCGCACTGGAGGCGATTGCAGGGGAAATTTCCGATCCCTTCGGACTCGCGCCCAACAACCTCGCGCTCGATTCGATGACGTGCACAATCGAGCGATCGGTGCTCGAACTCTGCGACGAAGCGTTGCCGCCGGCCACCCGCCCCGGCCCCTACTATCAACTGACCTGAACCCGCATTGGAGCGCCCATCATGCACTGCCCCACACGAACCGAAGACAGCACAGGCAGCGTCGTGCGCGACGTGCTGCGCCACCAGGGCGACGCGACAACCAGGGCCACCGATCATGTCGTGGAAGAAGTCCCGGTCGCGCTGGTTTTCAACGGTATTTCACACGCCGTCATGATGGCGACGCCCATTGATCTCGACGATTTCGCGTTGGGATTCGCCTTGAGCGAAGGCATTGTCGAGCGAGCCAGCGACGTCTTCGATATCGAAACGTTGCTGCATGCCGAAGGCGCCGAAGTGCATCTGCGGGTCTCGCAGGAAGCCTTCCTGGCGCTCAAGGGAAAGCGCCGTGCGCTGGCCGGACGCTCGGGCTGCGGCGTGTGCGGGATTGAAAGCATCGAGCTGCTCGATCTGCACCCTGATCGCATGACTGCGAATGCTCCAGCGGTTTCAAGGCGCGCAATAGAGCGCGCCTCGCGCGAACTACGCGACCATCAACGTTTGATGCATGAAACAGGCGGTATTCACGCGGCTGCATGGTGCGACCTTGAAGGCAATATCGTGCAGGTCTTCGAGGACGTGGGCCGCCACAATGCGCTCGACAAATTAATCGGCTGGCTGGCGCGCACACGCGTCGATAGCGTGCAGGGCTTTGTCTTTCTCTCCAGCCGCGCGAGTTACGAGCTGGTGCGCAAGGCCGCGCGCGTACCCGTGCATACGCTTGCGACGATTTCCGCGCCAACTTCGCTCGCCATTTCCGTCGCCCAGGAAGCGGGCATTCGCCTCCTGAGCTTTTGCCGTGGCGACGGTTTCGTCGAATACGTCACGCCAGAAAACGCTTAAGCCTGAGAGCCGTCACCGCGCGCACGACGCCGCAAGCTTGCCCACGGTGATAATCGCCTGCTCAATTTCCGGCGACCAAGGCGTGCTGTAATTGAGGCGAATGAAGTTGCGGTAACTGTCCGAGACGGAAAACATCGAGCCCGGCCCGATCGTAATGCCGCGCGCGAGCGCCAGCTCGTATAGCTTCATCGAATCGACCTTGGCGGGCAGCTCGATCCACAACACGTAGCCGCCTGCGGGACTCGACATGCGCGTACCCGCCGGAAAGAACCGCGTGACCATCGCTTTCATCAGGTTGGCCTGCTGCGCGTAGCTCTTGCGGATGCGCCGCAAGTGATGTTCGTAGCCGTCGCGTTCAAGGTATTCGGCAATCGCCAGTTGCGGCACGACCGCCGTGGTCAGCGTATTCAGGAACTTGAGCTTTTCGACCTGGTCGCGATAGCGGCCCGGCATCGCCCAGCCAATACGGTACGCGGCGGTCAGGCTCTTGGAAAACGACCCGCAATGCAGCACCATGCCGCTCTTATCGTACGATTTGAGCGTGGTGGGATGCGACTCCCCGAAATACAGTTCGTTATACACACCATTTTCAATCGCTGGAATGTTCGCCTTTGCGAGCAGGTCGACCAGTTCGCGCTTGCGCTCGTCGGGCATCAGGAAGCCAAGCGGGTTCTGGAAATTCGGCATCACCATGCACGCGGCAATGGGCTGCGATGCGATGATCTTTGCAAGCGCATCCACCTCGATGCCGTATTCCGGATGCGTGGCCACTTCGATCGCCTTCATGCCCGAACGCTCGATGGCGTGCAGCATCGCGTAAAACGTGGGCGATTCCACGGCAATCACGTCGCCGGGTTTGGCGACGGCCTGCAGACACAGGTTGATCGCTTCGGTTGCACCTACCGTGATGATGATTTCGCTCGGGTCGACGGCGATGCCGTTTTCCAGGTAGCGTCGGGCAATTTGTCGCATGAGCTCCGGGCTGCCTGGCGGCAACGCATTGGTCACGCCCCACGACGAACGCTTGCGTCCCACAGCGGCGGAATAGCGATTGAGCTTTTCGTAAGGGAACAGTTGGGGATCGGGATAAGGCGAGCCCAGCGGCACCGCATCGTCCACGCCGATCGAGCGCAGCGTGGAGAGCACGAGGCGGCTCACATCCACTTCCGCGGACGTCGCAACGGGTCGGCTCGCGCGCAGGTCGTCCGCGTGCGTGCCGCTTTCTGCCGCGCGCTGGCTCACAAAATAGCCTGATTGCGGGCGGCTTTCCAGCACGCCACGGCTTTCCAGCAGCAAATAGGCGCGAATGACGGTGGTAATGCTGATGCGATGCTGCTGGCTAGCCTGGCGCACTGATGGCACGCGGTCGCCTGGCCGGAATACGCCCTTGCGGATCAACGTTTCGATATCGTCCGCGAGCTTTTCATAGAGTTTCACTGCTTTCTCCCCGGAGGTCGCTCACAGCACTGCCAACGCAGTGTACTGCTGCGGGCGAAACTGTACTCTAAGTGATGCCCTGATTCTGTGTGTCATGCGCGTAGTCCTTAACTTTTACGCTGTCGCCTATCCAAGCAATTACCAAGCAGTGCGCGCGGCCCGTCTCGTGAAACCCTCGCGAGGCCGCGCGAACGACAACGGAGCCAGGCGTAATGGACAAGCAGAAACCAAAGGGCAAAATCGAGGCCTATCATCATCCGGCCGCGGGCTGGGGCGCGCTCAAGTACGTCGCCATCAACCTCATCAAGGAACGCGTGTCGGGCGGCAACTACCGCACGCTGTTCAAACAGAACCAGCCTGACGGCTTCGACTGCCCAGGTTGCGCGTGGCCCGACCGCGAGCACGCCTCCACCTTCGAGTTCTGCGAAAACGGCGTCAAGGCCGTCGCCGCCGAAGCGACCACCAAGCGCGTGACGCCCGACTTCTTCGCGGCAAACACGGTCGAGTCGCTGATGAAGCAGACCGACTACGAACTCGAACAGCACGGCCGCCTCACCGACCCGATGGTGTATGACGCCATCACCGACCGCTACAAGCCCATCGCCTGGGACGACGCGTTCGCACTGGTCGCGAAACACCTCAAGGAACTCAAGTCGCCCGACGAGGCCGCGTTCTACACCTCGGGCCGCGCGAGCAACGAAGCCGCGTTTCTCTACCAGCTGTTCGTGCGCATGTACGGCACCAACAACTTCCCCGATTGCTCGAACATGTGTCACGAAGCCACGAGCCGCGGCCTGCCGACGACAGTGGGCATCGGCAAGGGCACGGTGACGCTCGACGACTTCGAGATCGCGGACACCATCATCATCTTCGGCCAGAATCCGGCGACCAACCATCCCCGCATGCTCGGCGAACTGCGCGAGGCCTCGCGGCGCGGCGCAACCATCGTGTCGGTGAATCCGCTGCGCGAGCGCGGGCTCGAACGCTTCACCAGCCCGCAGCACCCGCTGGAAATGATCACCTTCGGCAGCACGAAGATCGCATCGACTTTCATTCAACCGAAACTCGGCGGCGACTTCGCGCTTATTAAAGGCGTCGCCAAGCGCCTGATCGAACTGGACGACGAGGCGCTCGAAAACGGCACCGAGCGCGTGATCGATCTCGACTTCATCCAGCAACATACGCTGGGTTTCAATGCCTTCGCCGAAGACCTGCGCAATGAAAGCTGGCCGCTGCTCGAAGCCGAATCGGGCGTGGCGCGCGAGGACATCGAAGGGCTCGCTCGCATCTATGCCAACGGCAAGCGCGTGATTGCAACGTGGGGCATGGGCATCACGCAGCACAAGCATTCGGTGCAGACCGTGCATATGCTCTCCAACCTGTTGCTGATGCGCGGCAACATCGGCCGCGAAGGCGCGGGCCTGTGCCCCGTGCGCGGCCACTCCAACGTGCAGGGCAACCGCACGGTCGGCATCGAGGAAAAGCCCTCGCAGGCGTTTCTCGACCGCCTCGGCAAGGTGTTCGATTTCGAGCCGCCGCGCGAGCACGGGCTCGACGTGGTGGAAACGGTCGAGCACATGATCGAAGGCGAAGTGAAAGTGTTCATGGGACTGGGCGGCAACTTCGCGATGGCGACGCCTGACACGCTGCGCACGTTCGACGGCCTGCGCTCGTGCAAGCTCACGGTGCATATCACCACCAAGCTCAATCGCAGCCACCTCGTGCACGGCGAAAACGCCCTGATCCTGCCGACGCTCGGCCGCACGGAAATCGACGTGCAAAACGGCGTCGCCCAGGGCGTGACCGTCGAGGACTCGATGAGCATGGTGCACATCTCGTACGGCATGAACAAACCGGCCTCGCCGAACCTGATGTCGGAAACGGCGATCGTGGCGAATATCGCACGCGCCACGCTCGGCGACGACAAGGTGGACTGGCTCGCGCATTCGGGCGACTACGCGAAGATCCGCGACGCTATCGAACAGACGATCGAAGGTTTCGATCAATACAACGAACGCATCCAGCATCCGGGCGGCTTCCATCTGCGCGTCGCCTCGCGCGAACGCGACTGGAAAACCGACACCGGCAAGGCCAATTTCATGGTGCATCCGGTGCAGCAGGACACGCCGATTGCGCGCGCAAAGGCGCAGCACGGCGAGCGCCTGATGACGCTCATGACGACGCGTTCGCACGATCAATACAACACGACGATTTACGCACTCGACGACCGCTATCGCGGCGTATTCGGCCAGCGCCGCGTGGTCTTCATCAATCCCGCCGATATTGCCATGCTCGGCTTCAAGAACGGCGACTGGGTCGACATGACCACGGTATGGGACGACGGGATCGAGCGCCGCGCGGATCACTTCCGCCTCGTCGAATACGACATCCCGCGCGGCTGCATTGGCGCGTATTACCCGGAAACCAATCCGCTCGTGCCGCTCAAGAGCGTGGGCGACGTCTGCAATACGCCTACGTCGAAGTCGATTCCGGTGCTGCTGCACGCGTCGTCCGAGCCGCTCGAACTGCCCGCTTTCTAAGTCATTCAAACCAGCCTGGTGACGCTCATGTCTCTCGAAGCCCTTAATCTGGCGCGCGGTCAGTTCGCCATGACCGCGATCTTCCACATACTCTGGCCGATTCTCACGATCAGCCTTTCCGCTTTTCTGCTCGTCGTCGAGACGCTGTGGGTCAAGACCAGCAATGTGGTCTGGTATCGCCACGCCCGTTTCTGGAGCAAGCTGCTGATTCTCAACTTCGCCGTTGGCGTGGTGAGCGGCATTCCGATGGAATTCCAGTTCGGCACGAACTGGGGGCCGTTTTCGCAATACACGGGACAGTTCTTCGGCAATATCCTGGGCTTTGAAGGCGCGATGGCCTTCATGCTCGAAGCCGGTTTCGTCGGCATCATGATGCTGGGCTGGGGACGCGTGCCCAAGGGCGTGCATCTGTTCGCCACGTCCATGGTCGCGCTCGGTTCGTCGATTTCCGCGTTCTGGATCATGGTCGCCAATTCGTGGCTGCAAACGCCGCGCGGCGTCGCGCTGGTCGACGGCAAGCTCGTCGTCACCGACTACGTAAAGGCGATCTTCAATCCCGACATGGCCTGGGGCGTCTCGCACATGTGGTTCGCCGCGCTCGAAACGGGGCTGGTCGTGATCGCGGGGATTTCGGCTTACTACCTGCTCAAGCGTCGCAACCCGGAATTCTTCGTGCGTTCGTTCAAGCTCGCGTTGCTGCTGCTCGCGTTCGTCGCGCCGGTGCAGATCTGGCTGGGCGATTCGAGCGGCGTGGACGTGTTCGAGACGCAGCCCGCCAAGGGCGCGGCCATCGAAGGCCATTGGCAAACCAACGCGCCGGGCACGGGCGCAAGCTGGTCGCTGATTGCATGGCCCGATGCAGCGAAGCAAGACAACGACTGGTCGCTCGAAGTGCCGGGCATGCTGAGCATTCTGGGCACCCACAGCCTGCACGGCAAGGTCACCGGCATGCGCGACATTCCCGTCGCCGACCAGCCGCCGATGCTGCCGCTGCTCTACTACGCCTTCCGCGCAATGGCCGGCATCGGCTTCCTGTTCATGGTGCTCGCGTTCTGGACGCTCTATGCGCTCAGCCAGTCGCGCGGCCACCTGGAGAAACTGCTCGCGCAGCGCAAGCTGCTGCTCGCGTGGGTGCTGGCCATTCCGCTGCCGTATATCGCCGTCGAATGCGGCTGGATCGTGCGCGAAGTGGGACGCCAGCCGTGGGTCGTCTATGGCCTGCTGCGCACCGAGCACGCGGCTTCCGCGATTCCCGCCGGCGAGATCACGGGCAGCATGATCATGTTCGCCGCATTCTTCGTCATCCTGATCAGCTCGTTCTTCGTGTTCGCTCGCCGCTGGCTGCGCCGCGGCCCCGATCTCACGCTCATGCCGCCGGTCGAAGTCGCGCACCAGCCGGTGCCGCATACCGTCGACTATTGATCGCCGCATCCCAAGCGCTCCTCGCGCATTCATCGAACAGGAAGTCATCATGAATCCCGCTTCAACTCAGGATCTGCTCAACCACGCGTGGTTCGGGCTCATCGGCCTGATGCTCGTGCTGTACGTCGTCACCGACGGTTTCGATCTGGGCGTCGGCATCCTCACGCTGCTGCGCCGCCGTGAGGCCGACCGCGATCTCATGGTTCAGTCGATCGGCCACGTCTGGGACGCCAACGAAACGTGGCTCGTCGCGCTGGGCGGCGCACTCTTCGGCGCCTTCCCCACCGCTTACGCCATGATCCTTTCGGATCTCTACGTGCCCGTGATGGTGCTGATCGCAAGCTTCATCATGCGCGGCGCGGCCATCGAGTTCCGTCACGCCGCGCACACGAGCAAGACGATGTGGGATCGCGTGTTCGGCCTCGGCAGCCTGCTTGCGGCAATCTCGCAAGGCGTCGTGCTGGGCAAGATCCTCACCGGCTTCGTGCCGGGCCTGGCGAGCACCGGCTTCGTGATCGTCACGGCCATTGGCGTGGTGTCCGGCTATTGCCTGCTGGGGGCGACATGGCTCATCAAGAAGACCACCGGCACGATCGAAAGCACGTCGCGCCGTCATGCGATCGTCGCCGTGTTCACGACCGTGGCGGCCGCACTGGTCGTGTCGTTCGCCACGCTCGAACTCAGCCCGGTCGGCATCACGCGCTGGCAAGATTCGGGCGTGTTCCATCTGCTGGTCGCGCTGGGCATCCTGGCGGCGCTGACCTTCGTCTACGTGCTCTACTCGATTCATATGCGCGGCGAACACGGCCCGTTCGTGGGCGCGACACTGCTGTTCGTGCTGTCGTTCGCGGGTCTGGCGATCAGCATGTTCCCATACATCGTGCCGGGGCAGCTCACGGTCGCGGCAGCCGCTTCCGATGCGACGACGCTGACCTTCATGTTGTTCGGCATCGGCATCGTGTTCCCGATCATGATTGGCTATAACCTCTATCAGTATCACCTGTTCCGGGGCAAGGTCGTGCCAGTCGAGCACTGAAGGACTGCCCTGCCGAACCGATACCTTGTATCGGTTGCGACCTGGTTCACGCCTGTGCGCCGCCTCCCTAGAATGGGATAGCGGCCATTCACTTTCCCGATTAGCCCGCCGCAAAGCGGGCTTTCTGCTTTTTATCGCCATGCATCAGCACGCCATCAGGCGGACATATTCCACTGATGATTGGCAATGAACTGGATTGGGAAAATGGCGCATTTGAATAACGCGGAATAACGATGTGTTTTGAAAAACATATCGCTTTCGCGACGATAATCCCGACAATCAGGTAGCTTTCATTTATTTCTTGTTTCGGGCAATTCAATAACTAAACTGAAACCCTGGCGTCTCCAGGGCATGGCTTCAGTTACCTGCCCGCTTTCGGTGCAACGCTTTATCGATACTTAAAACCCGCTAGACAGACCTGGCCGACGCTTTGTCGCGCGCGCGCAAAACCCAAGGAGTTTCCCATGACGAAACTACGTGATGTGCCCGGCGTTCACACCTATACCGGCCCCGCGGGCGGCTGGGGCGCACTCAAAGCCACCGCCCAGGCGATTCACGACCAGATGGAAAGCATCGAGGCGCCGATTACGCTGATGCGAACCAATCAGCCCGACGGCTTCGACTGTCCCGGTTGCGCGTGGCCGGACAAGGAGCACCGCTCGACCTTCCAGTTCTGCGAAAACGGCGCGAAAGCCGTCACCTGGGAAGCCACAACCAAACGTGTCACGCCGGAGTTCTTCGCGGCCAATACCGTCACGTCGCTCCTGCAAAAGACCGATTACGAGCTGGAAGACATGGGCCGTCTCACGCACCCGATGGTGTACGACCGCGCATCCGACACCTTGCGGCCCGTCGACTGGGAAGACGCCTTTGCGCGCATCGGCGAAATACTGCGCACGCTCACGCCTGATCAGGTGGAGTTCTATACCTCGGGGCGCGCGTCCAACGAAGCCGCTTTCCTCTACCAGTTATTCGCCCGCGAATTCGGCACCAACAATTTCCCCGATTGCTCGAACATGTGCCACGAGCCCACCAGCGTCGGCCTGCCGCAATCGATCGGCATTGGCAAGGGCACGGTGTCGCTCGACGATTTCGATACGACCGAACTCATCATCGCCATTGGCCACAATCCGGGCACCAATCACCCGCGCATGATGGGCACGCTGCACGAGGCCGCGCGCCGCAATGTGCCGATCATCGTGTTCAATCCGCTGCGTGAACGCGCGCTGGAACGTTTCGCCGACCCGCAGAGCATGATGGAAATGGCGACGTTTGGTTCGACGCGGATTGCCTCGACGTATTTCCAGGTCGATGCCGGTGGCGACGCCGCCGCGCTCAAAGGCGTGATGAAAGCGCTCTTGCAGATGGAATCGGAACAAGGCGGCGTGCTCGACAAGGAATTCATCGCGGCGCACACGGAAGGTTTCGACGCCTGCGCAGCGGACCTGGAAGCGACGTCGTGGGAAGACATCGAAAAAGCCAGCGGGCTCGCGCGCGCCGACCTCGAACACGTGGCGCTCGCCTATGCGAAGTCCAACGCCACCATCGTCACCTACGGCATGGGCGTCACGCAGCACAACAAGGGCACGGCGAACGTGCGCCTGATCGCCGACCTGCTGCTCATGCGCGGCAATATCGGCAAGCCTGGCGCGGGCATCTGCCCGTTACGCGGCCACTCCAATGTGCAGGGCAACCGCACGGTCGGCATCACCGAAAAGCCTTCGGCTGCATTCCTCAAGCTGATCGAGGACGCCTGCGGATTCACGCCGCCCTCCGGCCACGGCCACGATGCGGTACAGGCCATGCAGGCGATGATCGACGGCAAGGCCAAGGCGCTGCTGTGCCTGGGCGGCAACTTCGCGGTGGCGCTGCCCGATCCGGAGCAGGCCTTCCCCGCGATGGCGACGCTCGACGTCGCCGTGCATATCGGCACCAAGCTCAATCGCACGCACCTGCTGGTCGCAAAGGAAACCTATCTGTTCCCGTGCCTGGGCCGCACGGAACTGGACATGCAGAGCAGCGGCCGCCAGTCGATCACGGTGGAAGATTCGATGTCGATGGTTCACGCGTCCGCCGGCAAGCTCAAGCCCGCGTCCGACGAGCTGCGCTCGGAACCGGCCATCGTAGCGGGCATGGCGCGTGCGGCCATGCCGAACTCCAAGGTGGACTGGATGGATCTGGTCTCCGACTACGACAAGATCCGCGACCTCATCGAGCAGACCGTGCCCGGCTTCGAGGACTTCAACCGGCGCATCCGGGTGCCCGGCGGCTTTCGCCTGCCGCTGCCGCCGACCGAACGCGAGTGGCACACGCCCTCGGGCAAGGCCGAGTTCTCCGTCTACGACGGCGTTCACGAGGATGCAGAAGTACTAGGTGCAGAGAGCGTGCTGCGCCTCATCACCATTCGCAGCCACGACCAGTACAACACGACGATCTACGCGATGGACGACCGCTATCGCGGCGTGTTCGGGCGGCGCGACGTGCTGTTCATGAACGCCGACGACATGGCCGCCCACGGCATCGACCATGGCGACCTGGTCGATATCGAGACCGTCACCTCGGGCCGCGTGCTCAAAATGAAGAACATTACGGCAATTGTGTATAGCATTGCTAGAGGCTCCGTCGCGGCGTATTACCCGGAAGCCAACGTACTGGTGCCGCTCGATTACATCGACAAGGAAAGCGGAACGCCGTCGTACAAGTCCGTTCCGGTGCATGTCGTGCGCGCGTCGAACCTGCAGCCGTAATGCGTTTTCGTCCGTATATGCAAACGCAGGAAGTCGTCACAAGGAGTTCACAAGAATCATGAATATCTTCGACGCATTTCATCTGGCCCGGCTGCAGTTTGCATTTACGGTCTCCTTCCATATTGCGTTTCCCGCCATCAGCATTGGCATGGCGAGTTTTCTCGCCGTGCTGGAATGGCGCTTGCTTCTCACCGGCGACGCGGCCTACAAGGACATGTACCGCTTCTGGGTGAAGATCTTTGCCGTGGGCTTTGGCATGGGGGTGGTGTCGGGCGTCGTGATGGCGTACGAATTCGGCACCAACTGGAGCGGCTTTTCGACGGTGGCGGGCAATATTACCGGGCCGCTGCTCACCTACGAGGTGCTGACCGCGTTTTTCCTGGAAGCCGGCTTTCTGGGCGTCATGCTGTTCGGCTGGAACCGCGTGAGCCCGAAGTCGCACTTCTTCGCCACGGTGATGGTTGCGATCGGCACGCTGATTTCCACGTTCTGGATTCTCTCGTCGAATAGTTTCATGCAGACGCCGCAAGGCTATGCGATGCAGAACGGCCGCATCGTTCCGGTCGACTGGTGGAAGATCATCTTCAATCCGTCATTCCCGTTCCGCCTCGCGCATATGACGATTGCGGCCTTTATCGTCGCCGCGTTCATCGTGGCCGCTTGCGGCGCTTATCATCTGCTCAAAGGGCGGCGCGACATGCCGGTCAAGCGCAGCTTTTCGATGGCGCTGTGGATGCTGCTCTTTCTCGCGCCAATCCAGATTCTGGTGGGCGACGCGCACGGCCTGAATACGCGCGAATATCAGCCCGCCAAGATCGCCGCCATCGAAGGCCTCTGGGAAACCGAACACGGCGGCACCGCGCTCAATCTCGTGGGCCTGCCCGATATGAATGCCGAGGTCACGCGCTACGCGATCCAGATTCCGCATCTGGGCAGCCTGATTCTCACCCATAGCTGGGACGGCGAAATTCGCGGCCTGAAGGAATTCGCGCCGCAGGACAGGCCGTTCTCGCCCATCGTGTTCTGGACGTTCCGCATCATGGCGGGGCTGGGCATGCTGATGCTGCTGACCGCCGTGCTGGGCCTCATTTTGCGGCGCGGCGGCAAGCTCTATGAAGCACGCTGGTTCCAGTGGCTCGTGTTCTGCATGGGGCCGTCGGGCATCGTGGCGTTGCTGGCAGGCTGGATCACGACCGAGGTGGGCCGCCAGCCGTGGACGGTGTATGGCGTCGTGCGCACCATCGATTCGGTCTCGCCAATTGGCGCACAACAGGCTGGCGTGTCGCTGCTGATCTTCGTGATCGTCTATTTCCTCGTGTTCGGAACAGGCGTCTATTACATGCTCAAAATGATGAAGAAAGGCCCGGCGACCGGCGTGGAAAGCATGGAGTCGCTCAAGTATCCGGGACTGCACAATCGCGCGCTCGACGCCGTCGTGGGGGAATAAGGCCATGGAAATCGACCTTCCTGTGATCTGGGCCGCCATCATTGGCCTCGGCGTGTTTATCTACGTGATGCTCGACGGTTTCGATCTGGGCATCGGCCTGCTGTTTCCGTTCTTCGAAGGCAAGGGCGAGCGCGAAGTCATGCTCAATACCGTTGCGCCCGTGTGGGACGGCAACGAGACGTTTCTGGTGCTCGGCGGCGCGGGCCTGTATGGCGCGTTTCCCGTGGTGTATTCGACGCTCCTGCCCGCCAATTACATGCCGCTGATCCTGATGGTGGTCGGCCTGATCTTTCGCGGCGCGGCCTTCGAATTGCGCGCCAAGGCGACCCGCACGCAGCACGCGTGGGATCTCGCGTTCATCGGCGGGTCGGCGCTTGCGGCGATGTGCCAGGGCATTACGCTCGGCTCGCTTTTGCAAGGCATCAAGATCGTCGACGATAAATTCGCGGGCGACCCGTTCGACTGGTTCTCTCCGTTCAGCATCTTTTGCGGCTTTGGCGTGCTGCTCACCTATGCAACGCTCGGCTGCGGCTGGCTGATCCTCAAGACGGACGGCGAACTGCAACGCAAGATGCGCTTCGTGATGCGCCCGCTCGTCGCCATCCTGCTGCTGGCGATTGCGATTGTGAGCCTGTGGACGGTGCTGGGGCTGCCTTCCGTGCGCCAGCGCTGGTTCCTGAGCGGCGACCTGGGCTACTTCCTGCCAGTGCCGATTCTCGTGGTGCTGTGCGTGTGGGGCATTTATCGCTCGCTGAACCGGGAGCACGAATCCATGCCCTTCCTGCTCTCGCTCGCGATCTGTTTTCTGGGCTATACGGGTCTTGTCATCAGCATCTGGCCGTATATCATTCCGCCTTCGCTGACGATCTGGGAGGCGTCGTCCAGTCATTCCAGCCAGCTATTCGCGCTGGTGGGCACTGTGATTGTTCTGCCCATCATCCTCATTTATAACGCGATGCAATATCGCGTGTTCCGGGGCAAGGTGCGCGAGGGCGACCACGGCTATCACTGAAGCGCCTGCCCGCGTGGAAGGTCGTGCGCGCCTACCTGGCGCACACGGCCGATCGACCTGTTTATCTGTCTACCCGTCGGTCTATCCATCGGCCCATCCTGCGATCCATCGACATCATGATCGTCCGGCCCCGCGAAAACTGGTTCCGGCTGCTGTTCATCTGGAACGGCTCGGTGCTCTCGTCGATCATTCCGCAGCTCTGTTTCATGGCGGTCGTCAGCATCCTGGCCGTGCTCACGCATGGCCGCGTATTCGGCGAAAAGATCCCGCTCAATACCGCGCCCTTCACGCTATTTGGCGTGGCGCTGGCGATCTTTCTGGCCTTTCGCAATAACGCGAGTTACGAACGCTTCAATGAAGCGCGCCATTTATGGGGCAGCCTGCTGATCGCCTCGCGCACGCTCACTTCGCAAATGCTCTGCTACGTGCCCGAGCGCGTCGATACCCTGCTGATCGCGCAACGGCTGATAGCCTTCATCTACGCGCTCAAGCACGAATTGCGCGGCACCGATCCCATGCCCGATCTCACGCGGCTGCTGGGCAGCGACCAGGCCGCACGGCTGGCCGATCAATGCTACAAACCCGCCGCGCTGCTCAACGAAATTCGCCGCGACCTCTCCATGCCGCAACATCGTATGCATACATCCGATACGAAGCTGTGGATGTTCGACGCGCAGCTGCTCGAACTGGGCCGCTCGCTGGGCGGCTGCGAGCGCATTGCATCGACGCCCATTCCCTTCGCCTATAACGTCTTGCTGCATCGCACCGTGTACGCCTATTGCGTGCTGCTGCCATTCGGCCTGGTCGATTCCACCGAGTTCTTCACGCCGCTGCTGTGCGTATTCATTTCGTACACGCTGATTGCGCTGGAAGCCATCGCCAGCGAAGTCGCCGACCCGTTCAGCGTCGCGCCCAATGCGCTCGCGCTGGACGCGATGTCGCGCAATATCGAGCGCTCCGTGCTCGAACTCTGCGGCTGCCCGATTCCCGATCCCGTGCAGCCCGTGCGCCCCTATCAGCTGACCTGAACTCAACTGAGCCCAACTGTACTGCTTCATAGCGTCACGGACTGTGCACCAGCCAGACCGCGACGCGGCCCTATGCTTCACTCTGCAAGTTTTCGACATCACCTACGTTGCTGTTCGCCACGGCTCCGGGAAACAAAGTGAACGCCATCGCTGAAGCCATCACCGCCAGTGCGCCCGCGCGCGACGAACTCGCTCGCCCGCTGCGCGACCTGCGCCTGTCCGTCATCGATCAGTGCAATTTCCGCTGCACGTACTGCATGCCGCGCGAGGTGTTCGACGCGAATTACCGCTTCCTGAACGCATCGGAGCGGCTCTCCTTCGACCAGATGATGAAGCTGGTGCGCGGCTTCGTCGCGCTGGGCGTCGAAAAGGTTCGCATCACGGGCGGCGAGCCGTTGCTGCGCCGCGGGCTGGAATCCTTCATCGAACGCCTTGCAGGCCTGACGACGTTAAGCGGCGCGCCGCTGGATATCGCCCTCACGACCAATGGTTCGCTGCTTGCGGCGCGAGCGCGCGGCCTGCGTGACGCTGGGCTTTCGCGCGTCACGGTGAGTCTCGACGCGCTCGACGACGCCATCTTCCGCCGCATGAGCGACGTGGACATGCCTGTCGCGCAGATTCTCGACGGTATCGAACAGGCGCAGGCCGTTGGCCTCGCGCCCGTCAAGGTCAACGCCGTGATCGAGCGCGGCGTGAACGACAGCCAGATCCTGCCGCTCGTGCGCCACTTCATGAATACCGATATCGCCGTGCGCTTCATCGAATTCATGGACGTGGGCGGCGCGGCCGGCTGGTCGAATTCGACGGTGCTCACCGCACAAAACATGCGGGCCATCGTCGAAAACGAATTTGCGCTGCTGCCACTCTACGCCGACGAATCTTCCACATCGGTGAATTACCGCATTGCAAATGCGAAAGGCACAGTGGGTTTTATCGCCAGCGTCTCGCAGCCGTTTTGCGGCAAATGCTCGCGCGCGCGCGTGTCGGCCGATGGTCAGCTATTTACCTGCCTTTTTGCCAAGCAGGGTGCCGACCTGAAGCCGTGGCTTGGCGACGCCGTGTCCAGCGATGAATTGATCGACGCGATCAGCACGCGCTGGCAAAACCGCGACGACCAGTATTCGGAACTCAACGCCGACCGCCGGCGCAGCGGGCAGCGCAAAAGCTGGCCCACCGTACGGATGTCGCTGGTCGGCGGCTGAGCCGCGTTTCGCCCCTACCCGGAATAGCCATGACGACCCATCAAACCGATCCTGAAACCGCGCCATCGCGCGTCGACGCGCCTTCGCTGCCTGGCGGCATCGCGGCGGGCTTCGAAGTGCGCGTGCAGCCCGCGCCCATCGACATCGTCGCCGAAGTCTCGCCGATCATGCGCAACCCCAACGTGGGCGCGGTCGTGGATTTCATCGGCATCGTGCGCCATAACGGCGATACCGACGATGTCGTCGCGCTCGAACTCGAACACTATCCGGGCATGACCGAGCATTCGCTCTGGAGCATCGTCGAAGAGGCTTCGGCGCGCTGGAAACTGGACGCCGTGAAGATCGTGCATCGCGTGGGCCGCATCGCGCTGGGGCATGCCGTGGTGCTGGTCGTGGTGGCCTCGCCGCATCGCTCGGCGGCTTTCGAGGCCTGCGAATTCATCATGGACTTCCTGAAAACGCATGCGCCATTCTGGAAGAAGGAAGTCAGCCGCGATGGCAGCGCGCATTGGGTCGATGCCCGCTCGCGCGACGAACAGGCGATGCTGCGCTGGGGCTGAACCCGGTCATGGACGCAGCACGATGAGCGGTACGCAGGAAATGAACCAGGGAATGATTCAATGAAACTCACCATCAAGTATTTCGCGAGCATTCGCGAGCAACTCGGGCTGACGCAGGAAACCATCGACATCGATGCGCCGCTCATTACGATCAATGGCCTGCGCGACAGGCTGATTGCCCGCAGCCCGCAAGCCGCCGAAGCGCTGGACATGGCGCGCCCGGTGCGCGTAGCCGTGAATCACGAAATGGTCGCCGATACCTTTGTGGTTCGGCAGGACAGCGAAATTGCGTTCTTTCCGCCTGTGACGGGTGGCTAACATTCAAGGCGCGCATGCGGCCGATAATTGATATCGGCGCATGTGCCTTTCGCCGGCGAGCGATGCGAAGGTAATATCCTCACCGGTCGCGCAGCTTGCGCGACGTCCATAGTAAAGGCCTCCGCTATCCCCAAAGTCCCCCCGCTTTGGGGATTTTTTTCTGGCGTGCCGACTTTACTCGTCCGATTCGATTTCCAGCGCCGAGGCGAGCACGGCCCAGTCCGCGTTGATGGGCGTGGTGCCGCGCACGAAAGGCCGGTAGACCTTGTCGCCGCGCAGGATATCGTTGCCCGTGAGCGCGCACTGGCCGCGTTTTCGCGCGATGCACAGGCGCCAGAGCTGCTCCGTATAGTGTCCGCTGGTGGGATCGCTCCACGATACGGATATGAGCTTGTCCTTGCAGACCTCGACAAAGGCCAGATTGGCGCGCCGTGCGGGAGCGCCGTTCATGATGTCGGGATGAGAGGATCTTGAGAGGCCGTTCGCGGCGTGGCACGCTTTGTCATGCACGCCATCGTGGAGAACGGAGCCGCCGCCCAGCAGCGTGAGCGTGTATTGCCAGGCATGGTCGATACTGACTTGGTGCATCGTCTGTCTTCCCTTCAATGGTGAATTGTCAGGCCAGATTCATACGATCATTCTGTCATGCGCGAGCGATCCAACTGCGATTCATCGATAGAACCAACACGTGAATTTGCATGCTAGCACCGGCATGAGGGAAATGATTCTTTTCGACCCGATACAATGAATTGGTGTGCATTCATCGGGGTATATCGCTCTGGCAAGGCAGAATCGTGAATCAACGGTACAGGCTTCATACTAGTGCCCGTTAAAGCGTCTGATGAATCACACTCCTGCGCTGTTGAAGGGAGTACAGTTCGCGGCGCGCGAACTTGCCAATTAACGTTCGAATTCCGTGCCGCGCACGGCTTCAATCAGAAAATCGACAAACGAAGCAATACGTGCGGAAATCGCCGTATTGCGGTAATAGACCGCATTGATGGGCTGCCGGACATCCTGCGTCTGGCCCGCGAAAAGCTGCACCAGCGCTCCGTCACGGCGATCGCGCGCCGTCATGAAGTCCGACAGGCACACGATGCCGGTGCCCGCCAGCGCGAGCTGACGCAAGGTCTCGCCGCTCGACGAGCGAACAGCGGGCGCGATTCGATACGGCTCGCTGTCCGGCCCCGCAACCGGCCAGAGGTTGAGCGAATCGGGTTCCGTAAAGCCCAGCAGCGTGTGCTTGTCCAGTTCCTTCACGCGCCGTGGGTGCCCGTGCGCTTTCAGGTACGCGGGCGAGGCAAGAACGCGCACGCGGCTGCGGCCCACCGGCTTGCTGTGCAGCGTCGAGTCCTTCAACGGGCCAATGCGGATCGCCACGTCCGTGCGGCGCTCCAGCAGGTCGATGATCCCTTCGTTGCTATTGAGTTCCAGTTCGACCTGCGGATAGCGCTCGCGATAGCCCTGCACGAGCGGCACGATCACGTGCAGCATGAACGGCGTCGCCGCATCCACGCGCAGGCGCCCCGATGGCCGTTCGCGGCGCGCGGCCATTTGCTCCTCGGCGCCCTCCACGGAAGCGATGATCGCGCGCGCGTCGGCGAGAAACGCCCGCCCTTCCTCGGTCAATTCGAGCCGCCGCGTCGTTCGGCGCAGCAACGTGGTCTTGAGCTTGTCCTCCAGGCGTCCCAGCGTGCGGCTGGTTGCCGAAATCGTGAGATCAAGCTGATGCGCCGCCGCCGTGATGGAGCCGCTGTCCACCACGGTCACAAAGGCCTGAAGCTCGTCCAGAGTGATTTTCATTGTTGATTTGAAATCAAAACATATTGGTTTATAGGTGACTTTTTAGGCAAAAGTAAAGAGCGCACACTGCGGTTCGTTTCCAGCCAACCCCAGGATCGCTCTCCATGTCTCTCGATCAATCCGCTTCGTCCAGCACCGCGCAGGATGCGCAGGGCAACGCGTGGCTCACCCTGCTCGCGCTCGCGATGGGTGCATTCGCCATCGGCACCACCGAGTTCTCTCCGATGGGCCTCCTGCCCGTCATCGCGGCAGGCGTGCACGTCTCCATTCCCAGCGCGGGCATGCTCATCACGGCTTACGCCATCGGCGTGATGATCGGCGCGCCGCTGATGACGCTCGCGTTGTCGCGCTGGTCGCGGCGCTCGGCGCTCATCGCGCTGATGGCGATTTTCACCGTCGGCAACCTGCTTTCGGCGTTCTCGACCGACTACACCACGCTGCTGGTCGCGCGCCTCGTCACGAGCCTCAATCACGGCGCGTTCTTCGGGCTGGGCTCGCTCGTGGCCGCGAGCGTCGTGCCGCGTCACAAGCAGGCCAGCGCCGTCGCCACCATGTTCATGGGCCTCACCATCGCCAATATCGGCGGCGTGCCTGCCGCGACGTGGCTCGGCCAGGCAATCGGCTGGCGCATGTCGTTCGCGGCCACGGCGGCGCTGGGCGTGCTCACCATGCTGACCCTGCGTTTCGCGCTGCCGCGTGGCGAAGCCGGCAAGGCCCCGCACGTGCGCGGCGAGTTGCAGGTGCTCGTGCGCCCCGTCGTGCTGATGGCGCTCGCGACCACCGTGCTCGGCGCTGGCGCGATGTTCACGCTCTACACCTATATCGCGCCGACGCTCGAACATCTCGCAGGCGCCACGCCGGGTTTCGTGACGATCATGCTGGTGCTCGTGGGCGTGGGCTTTTCGATCGGCAACGTTGCCGGCGGCCGACTCGCGGATCGCTCGCTCAATGGCAGCCTGATCGTGTTTCTCGTCCTGCTCGTCGCCGTGATGCTCGCGTTCCCGCTGCTGGTGAAAACGCAGTTGGGGGCCGCGCTTGCTGTCGTCGTGTGGGGTCTCGCGACGTTCGCCGTCGTGCCGCCCTTGCAGATGCGCGTGATGCGTGCCGCTGCACAGGCGCCGGGGCTGGCGTCTTCGGTGAATGTCGGCGCTTTCAACCTGGGCAATGCAGTGGGCGCGGCGGCAGGCGGCGCGGCGATTTCGGCGGGCTTTGGCTATGCCGCGGTGCCCATCGTCGGCGCGCTAATCGCGGCTTCCGGCTTGCTGCTCGTGCTTGCGCAAATGGCACTGAAACGCCAGGACACGTCGAACGCAGCACGCGAAATTTCAACGACAAATTTTTAATCGCCACTCACCCATTTTTACGGAGCCAATCATGAGCCATATTCCCGCCTTCGGTCTGGGCACTTTCCGCCTGCAAGGCCAGGTCGTCATCGATTCCGTGCGCAACGGCCTTGAAGTGGGCTACCGCACGATCGACACCGCGCAGATCTACGGCAACGAAGCCGAAGTCGGCGAAGCCATTGCCGCCAGCGGCATCGCGCGCGACGCGCTGTTTCTCACCACCAAGATCTGGGTCGATCATTACTCGCGTGAAAAGCTGATTCCGAGCCTCAAGGAAAGCCTGCGCAAGCTGCGCACCGACGCCGTCGATCTCACGCTGATCCACTGGCCCGCGCCGAACAACGGCGTGCCGCTCGAAGAAACCATGGGCGCGTTGGCCGAAGCGAAAGCGCAAGGCCTGACGAAGCAGATTGGCGTGTCCAACTTCAACATCGAACTGACGAAGCAGGCGATTGCCGCAGTCGGCAAGGACAACATCGCCACCAACCAGATCGAATTGAGCCCGTACCTGCAGAACCACAAGCTCGTGAGCTTTCTGCAGCAGGAAGGCATTCACGTCACGTCGTACATGACGCTTGCCTACGGCAAGGTGCTGGGCGACCCGGTGATCCGCGCGGTTGCCGAACGCCATCACGCCACGCCCGCACAGGTCGCGCTCGCCTGGGCGTTGCATCTGGGCTATTCGGTGATCCCGTCGTCGACGAAGCGCGAGAACCTGGCAAGCAACCTGCTGGCACAGACGCTCGAACTCACGGCCGACGATATGGCGCAGATCGCCGCGCTCGAACGCAATGGCCGCGAAGTGAGCCCCGAAGGTCTGGCCGCGCAGTGGGACTGAGCCGTCTCGCGCTGGTCTGAACTGAAGAAGTCGCGGCGCGCACCCAGGCGCGCCGCTTTTTTTACACCTGCATTAATCAAGGAAATACCATGGCAAGCGTCAGCGTTTCGCTCGATATCGCCGCGCCCGTTGAACCGGTCTGGAATCTGCTCGGCGATTTCAATGGGCTGCCTAACTGGCTTGAATTTATTCGTTCGTCGCGCCTCACCGAAGAAGGCCGCGTGCGTCATCTGGAAGCGCTGGACGGCGCCGTCATCGTCGAGGCATTGCTTGAACACAGCGATGCGGGCACGTTCTATCGCTACTCGATTGTCGAAGGCCCAGACCCGGTGCGCCATTACGTCGCCACGGTCAGCGCGCGCCGCAACGGCGCGAATACGACGACGGTGACGTGGGCAAGCAGCTTTGAGCCCGTCGATGCGGCGCAGACTACTGCGCTCTCAGGCAATTACGAAGTGCTGTACCGCGCCGGTTTGAATCGCCTTAAATCGCTTGTGGAAAAGCACTAGATAAAAGCTGGCAAAAAAAAGCTCGGCGGGTTGCCATCAGGCAGCCCGCCGGGCTTAACCGTCATGATCGCTTACGCGAACGATGCCGCCAGGGTGTTCAGGCCGTCACGATAAATACCTTCGAACAGACGGGTCGCCTCTTCGTCGCTCACGCCATTCGGCGTGAATTCACCGCTCCAGTCCACTTGCGCCTCATGACCGCCCTCGATCGCCGTCACGCTCAACGTCGAGCGATAACCCGTGACCGGAAACGGCGCTTGCAGAATCGAATAGCTGTAGCTGCGCGCCTGCTGGTCGAACGCTTCGAGCCGCTCGACGATCACGTCGCCGCCAGGCGTCGCGAGGTGGCGCACGCGGCCGCCTTCGCTCAGTTCGCTCTTCGGAATAAAGGGCAGCCAGTCAGGCAGGGAATTGAAGCCGCCGATCAACTGCCACACCACATCGGGTGTGGCAGCGATCCGGATGGATGCGCTTGCATGGGCCATATCGTTCTCCAGGTTTGCTTAGGCGCGATCGATCGGCAGCGGCGCATTGGCCGCGACCAGACCCTGTTCGCGCAGTTCGCGCCAAAGATCGGCGGGCACGGTTTCCTTGAGCGCCGCGTGATCTTCTGCGATACGCGCGGGCTTGCTCGCACCTGGGATCGCGGCGGCGACCACCGGATTGGCCAGCACGAACTGAAGCGCTACCGCCTTGACGCTGACGTTATGACGCGCGGCAATCGCCTTGATGCGCTCCACCTTCGCGAGAATCTCGGGCGAGGCCTTCTGATACTCGAAATGCGTCCCGCCTGCCAGCACGCCCGAGCTATACGGGCCGCCCACGACGATTTCAACATCCTGTGCGGCGGCGGCCGGAATCAGGCGCTGCAACGCGCGCTCGTGGTCGAGCAGCGTGTAACGGCCCGCGAGCAGGAAGCCATCGGGCTTCGTTTCGGAAAGATCGAGCAGCAGTTCGCAGGGCTCCACGCGATTGACGCCCAGGCCCCACGCCTTGATGACGCCCTCGTCGCGCAACCGCGACAGGACACGGAATGCACCCGTGCGGGCCTGTTCGAATACGGCAAGCCATTCGTCGCCATAAAAGTCCTGCGCGACGTCGTGCACCCAGACAATATCCAGGCGATCGGTCTTCAGGCGCTTCAGGCTTTCGTCGATCGAACGCAGCGTCGCGTCGGCCGAATAGTCGTTGACGATTTTGTTAGGACGGCCAAATTCGAATACGCCGCCCTTTTCGCCAAGGTCGCGAGCGCTCACATCCTCGATTTCGTCGAGAATCACGCGGCCCACTTTCGTGCTCAGCACGTAATCGTCACGCCGGTAAGCGGCGAGCGCGTCGCCCAGGCGGATTTCCGAAAGGCCCGCGCCATACAGCGGGGCCGTATCGAAGTAACGCACGCCCGTGTCCCACGCGGCCTTGACCGTCGCGAGCGCTTCGTCTTCGGGGATGTTGCGGAACATGTTGCCCAGCGGCGCAGCGCCAAAGCCAAGCTGCGTGCCAGCCGGCAATTTATCCTTGATGCTCATCGACTTGCTCCTGTGTGTGAGTCGGTAGAAGGCAGTCTAGGTTGCGGATTTAAGTCTGTCCAAGACATAATTCGACAAACTTGAGTCCTCGGAGGTCTTGAATGCTGGACATTCGCCAGTTGCACTATTTCGTGGCGGTCGCCGAAGAAGAACACGTCGGCCGCGCCGCCGAACGGCTGCATATTTCGCAGTCGCCGTTGAGCCGCCAGATTGCCCAGCTCGAAGAAAATCTCGGCCTGACCCTGTTCGAGCGCTCGCAGCAGCGCATTCGTCTGACGAGAGACGGGCGCACGTTTCTCGCTGAAACGCAGGCCTTTCTCACGCATGCGAAGCGCCTGGAATCGCTCGCGCGGCGGCTGGGGCGCGGCGACGAAGGCGGCCTTTGCATCGGCTACCTGGAAAACGCCATGCATTCGGGCGTGCTGCCCCACGCGTTGCGCCAGCTTCGCGCGGAACGTCCCGACACGCACATCGCGCTCTACAACCATCAGTCCGCCGACCAGCTCACGGGCCTGCGGCAGCGCAGCCTGGACATCGCGCTCGTGGCCGAGCCGCCGCCCGCCGACGACCCCGACCTGCTGGCCGCCCAGGTGCTCGACGATCCCATGCTGATCGCGATGCCCGAGGATCACCCGCTCGCCAAAGCGGCGAAGGTCACGCCCGACGATCTGGCCGCGCAGAAATGGATTGGGGTGATGCGCACGGAAGGCGCGCTGCGCCACGACAACTTCATAGCGGCCTGCGCCAAGGCGGGATTCACGCCCGATATCGCGCTGGAGGCCACCGAGCCGCTGGCCGCATTGGGACTCGTCGCTGCGGGACTGGGGCTGACGATGGTGCAGCAAAGCCTGCGCCATCAGGCGCCAGCGGGCGTCGTGCTGCGCGAGCTGTCGTGGTTCAGCTATCGCACGGCGCTCTGGGCCGCGTGGCACCGGGTCAACCTGCGGCCGCTGGTGGAGCACTTCCGCAAGGTGCTGTTGCAGTCGAGCACGCCGATAATTAATTCGGCGACCTGATTATTTACCGTGCAATGGACAGCATGCCTGACCCGTCGAACGCGGCCAATTCCTTACCCGCCGTGTAAGACCGTAACAAAATCGTCGCAATAACACAGTAAAGTGTCGGCCATTTTACGCATCGACCATGCTCGCTTCGTTACTGGCCGCATTTTACGAGACCGTCCGGCAAGGCAGCATCACGGCCGCCGCACGGCGTCTCGACGTCAGCCAGCCCACCGTCACCTCGCGCATCCAGCAGCTCGAAAAGCACTATGGCGTCGAGCTGTTCTTCCGGCGCGGCAGCCGGCTCGACCTCACGCAGACCGGCGCGACGATCATGCCGCTCATCGACCGGATGATGCAGACCGAGCACGACATCGATTTCGCGCTGCGCAACGAGCGCGAACTCTTTGCGGGCAGCTTCCGGCTGGGCGCGACGGGCCCGTACTACATTCTCCCGACCATCGCCGCGTTTCGCCGCCGCTATCCGCAGGTGCAGCTCGGCATCGAGATCGACAACTCGCAGGGCGTGCTCGATGCGCTGATGGAGTTTCGCGTCGACGTGGCCGTGTCGTCGAACGCCGTGGACGACCCGAACCTCGTATGCCACCGGATCGCGGACGACAAGCTTGTGCTCGTCGTGGCGCCCGGCCATCGGCTGGCGGGCAAGGGGCCGGTCGAACTGGGAGTGCTCAAGACCGAAACGCTGCTGCTGCGCGAACCCGGTTCGCGCACGCGCGACGCCACGGAAGCGGCGCTGGCGCGCGACGCCATCGAACCCGCGTCGCTCATCGAGATCGGCGGGCGCGAGGCAATCTGCGAAGCGATCCGTCATGGACTCGGTTGTGCGCTCATGCCATCGGGCGAGGTGCCGCGCGGCGCGTCGCTGGTCGCGGTGCCGATCGCACCCGATGGCCCGGTGGTTCACGAGTATCTCTACCATCTGCGCAGCCGCGCGAACACGCGCATGATCGTCGCGTTCATGGCGACGCTCAATGACACGCTGAACCCGCCACTGAACGGGACGCACGCGCCCACCCAAAAAATGCCGATACGCCTATAGGTAATCTTGCGTAAAACGAAATAAGCCCGTCTTACCGGCTTCGTAAGATTTCCTGCACTCGCCGGACTGTCCGGCGATACGAACAGCAGGGGACAAACGATGACAAGGCAGGCAGCCACGAAGGCAGCTACGAAGGCAGCCATAGCGGCAGGCGTGCAGGCGCTGTGCGCGCTCGCGCTCGCTGGCGCACTCGCGGGATGCGGTGGCGAGACGACGCACGCGTCGGGCGCATCGGGCTCGTCGGGCGCGGCGAACAACGCTGCGGGCAGCACCGGCTCGGGCGCGGGCACCAGCACTGGCACCGGCAGCACCACGCCGGTCAACAAGATGCTCGTGATCGAACTGGACGGCGTGACGTACAACGCGCTCACCACGGCGATTGCAGCGGGCAAGCTGCCGAACCTTGCAAAGCTCAACTTCGCGCCCGCCTACAGCGGCGGCGTGAACAGCACCCTGAGCCAGCAGCCGAATCTCGATACGCCCGGCTGGGCAACCCTTGTGACCGGCACGTGGGCCGATCGCCACCAGATCAATTCCGATGCTGCCGGGCAGGCATTGCACGCGCCAACCGTGTTCTCGATGCTCAAATCGGCGGGTGCGGGCACGCTCGGCGCGGCGCTCGATTCGCCGGGCTTTGCCGCGATCCTCGCCGCCGATCAGAACGCGGGTTACCTCGACAGCGTCGTCAATTGCGCGTCCGTGGACAGCTGCGTGACGAAGCAAGGCCTGAGCATGATCGACAACGGCTATTCGCTCGTCGTCGCGCAATATCATTCGGCGCAGGACGCGGCCCTGAACTGGGGCCTCAATTCGTCGAATTACGCGAGCACGCTCACGCAACTCGACAACGCCGTGGGCTCGCTGGTTGCAGAGACCGCCAAACGCAGCGGCGAAAACTGGCTCGTGATGGTCAGCGCGAGCCACGGCCTGAACGCGGCAGGCGGCACGGACGGCCTGCCGCTCGCAGCCGAATCCACGAGCTTTATCGGCATCAATACGCAGAGCAACGGCCGCCAGGGCAGCAGCGCCGCGCCCACTTCGCTCGCCGACCTCTATACGCGTGCGAGCATCGCCGATATCGCGCCCACGCTGCTCGCGTGGCAAGGCGCGCTGCCGTCTGCCGCGACGTATGCGCTCGACGGCGGCGAGCTGACGGGACAGCAGCCGGTCTCGCAACTGAGCGGCGTGACGGGCAGCGACAACGCCAGCACCGTGCTCACGTGGGCCGCGCCCACGGCCGGTGCGATCACCGTGCTGCGCGACGGCCAGCAGATCGCCAGCCTGCCCGCAGGCACGACGACCTATACGGACAGCAACCTCGGCGTGAGCACGACGGGCGCCTATACCTTCAATTACGCGGTTGCAGCGGGCGCAGCGCCAGTTTCGTCGCTGATTCGCGTGGCCTATGTAGCCCCGCCGCCGCCCCCGCCTCCGCCGCCCGCGCTCGCCACCACGCTGACGAACGGGCTGTCGACGTATTACCCGTTCGGCGCGCTGCCTGCCGTCGACAAGATGAGCGCCAGCACGCTGGCCGCGTGGGCCTCGGACGCGGACGGCGGCTCGCTCACGGCCGATCCGTTCGGCGGCAAGGGTCTCAAGATCGATACGAGCATCGTCGATACGAACGGCTTCGACGGCTATCGCCTCCAGCAGACCAACGACGTGACTAAGCAGACGCAATTCACGCTGGGCTTCTGGTTCATGACGTCGTGCCAGAACCTCACGGGCAACGGCACGCCGGTGCTGTCGAACAAGAACTACTACTCGGGCGGCAATGCGGGTATCGCCATCGGCCTGTTCCCGGGATCGACCACGAGCTGCAACGTGCGCTTCAACGTGGGCGATGGTAGTACCCGCAACGACATGAATTCGGCGACCGTCACGGCCAACAAGTGGGCCTATGTCGCGCTGAGCATCGACACGAGCGGCAAGACGATGACGGGCTATGTGTTCGACCCGGTGCTGGGCGAACAGAAGTACACCGCGTCGCTTACGGTGAATGTCGCGAAGCTGCCGGGTCTGGGCTCCTTCGGCTTGAACGAGGACGGCACGGGCCAGTACTACATGAACGCCTGCAAGGACACGCCGCCCTATACGGCCGGCAAATGCGCGGCGACGCCGCCCGATGTGCAGTCGTTCGGCGACCTCGCGTTCTGGAAGCGCACCGTGACGGAAGCCGAATTGCAGACTGTCTACGGTTCGGGCAAGCCGCTGTCCACGCTGTTGCCTTGAACGATATTGCCCGGAGATATTCGACGATGAATCACGCTTTCATGCCTCAAGGCATTCGCTTCGGCGCGGCGGCGCTTCTTGCAACCGCCCTTGCTGTGTCGCTGGCCGCTTGCGGCGACGGCTCGAACAGCAACGCATCGGGTGCGGGCGCAACGGCCAATACCGCCGCAGCCGGTGCGGGCGGCGCAAGCGCGCCGGTCGCGATCGTCGCAGCGCCTGCCTCCGGCAGTTGCGCGGCGTCGGGCGTCGCCGCCTCGCAGCCCCTGCTCAACACGCAACTGGACTGCGCGCCCTGATCGAGGCGGGCCGCGCGAATCGCCCTTGAAACAAGGGCCGCGCGGCTCGCTTCCGGCAGACGCAACTGAACGCACTCGAACGCGACCGAACGCACCCAGACGCACCCCAGCGAATACACCGTCAACGCGCGCGCTGGCTCGCCGGTCGCGCCTGCCTGCGCGCGCGCCATCACCGAAAAAAACACTGCCCATCATGACTTCAATGGATCGCCGTCACTTCCTGCGCGCCGCCGCGGGCGCGTCGCTCAGCCTGTTTCCGCCTGCGATCCGGCGTGCGCTCGCGATTCCCGCGAACAACACGACCGGCACGATCAACGACGTGCAGCACGTCGTGATCTTCATGCAGGAAAACCGCTCGTTCGACCATTACTTCGGCACGCTGCCCGGCGTGCGCGGTTTCGCCGACCGCTTCACGATCCCGCAGCCCAATGGCGCGAATGTCTGGCAGCAAAGCGACGGCAGCCGCACCGTGCTGCCCTTCCACCTGGACAGCACGAAGGGCAACGCGCTGCTCGCGGGCGGCGCGCATTCGTGGAGCGATTCGCATAGCGCGTGGGACAACGGCCGCATGACGCAATGGCCGAAGTCGAAAGGCGATGTGTCGATGGGCTACCTGCAGTCCGCCGACCTGCCGTTTCATTTCGCGCTGGCCAATGCCTTCACGATCTGCGACGCGTACCACTGCTCGCTGCACGGCGGCACGAACTCGAACCGCATCTTCATGTGGACAGGCACCAACGGCCCGACCGGCTCGAACTACGCCGTGGTGAACAACAACGGCTGGGACGGCCTGGGTGCATCGGCAACGGGCCTCACGTGGACGACGTACGCCGAGCGCCTGCAAGCCGCCAATGTGAGCTGGAAGGTCTACGAAAACCAGCCGGACAACTACACCGACAACCCGCTTGCGGGTTTCGCCACCTTCCGCAAGGTCAACGAGACCGTGCCCGGTTCGCCGAACGCGCCCTATACGGCGGCGATGGAGGCGCTCTCGCCGCTTTATAAGGGCATCGGCAACACCATGCCCGACGGCGGCTTCCTGCAGGCGCTGCGCGACGATATCGCCGCCGGGCAACTGCCGCAGGTGAGCTGGATCGTCTCGCCGCAAGCCTATTGCGAGCATCCCGGCGCGTCCACGCCGGGCCAGGGCGCGTACTACCTGCAATTGCTGCTCGACGCGCTGACCGCGAATCCGGACGTGTGGAGCAAGACCGTGCTCATCGTGAACTACGACGAGAACGACTGCTTCTTCGACCACATGCCGCCGCCCGACGCGCCCTCGCCCAACGGCGACGGCACCTATGCAGGCAAGTCCACGGTCACGACGCAGTACGAATACTTCACGGTGCCGAACCCGCCTGGCGATTCGTCGCCGCTCAAGCCCGACGGCCTGCCGTACGGCCCGGGCCCGCGCGTGCCGATGTTCGTGATCTCGCCGTGGAGCACGGGCGGCTACGTCAATTCGCAGGTGTTCGACCATACGTCGGTGCTGCGTTTTCTCGAAGCGCGCTTTGGCGTGAGCGAGCCGAACATCAGCCCGTGGCGGCGCACCGTGTTCGGCGACCTGACCTCGTGCTTCAACTTCGCGACGCCGAACGACGCCACGCCCGCCGCCATCGCCGCGCCGACCAAGGCCGCCGCCGATGCGCAAAGCGCCCAGCAAAGCGCACTTGGCGCGGTGCCGGTGCCGTCGGTCGCCACGCAGTCGATGCCGCAACAGGCGCTGGTGCTGCGTCCCTCGCGCGCGCTGCCCTATCACCTGCACACGAGCGCGAACGTCGATACGCAGAACGGCGCCGTGTGGCTCGTGTTCAGCAATACCGGCAGCGCGGGTGCCGTGTTCCATGTCTACGACCAGTTGCACCTGGATCGCGCGCCGCGCCGCTACACCGTGGAAGCGGGCAAGGAACTGTCGGATATCTGGACGCCCGCCACCACGGACAGCGGCGCATACAGCCTCTGGGTGCTGGGCCCCAATGGTTTCCATCGCGAGTTCACCGGCAACATCGTTGCGGCCGCAACGGGCCCGAAGCCCGAAGTGCGCGTGTGCTACGACGAAACCAATAACGCCGTGTACCTGACCATCATGAACACGGGCACGTCCACGACAAGCGTCACGGTCACGAGCAACGCCTATCGCACGGACGGCCCCTGGGCCTATAGCGTGCCCGCCGGCATGCAGGTCGAGCCGTACTGGTCGCTCACGGCGTCGAACGGCTGGTACGACTTCACGCTCGCAGCGGAAAACGGCGTGACGCGCCGCTTCGCGGGGCGCGTCGAAACCGGCAAGGACAGCGTCAGCGACCCGGCGATGGGCGCGGCAAGCTGATCGAAACACCCCATAAAAAAGCCACTTTTTTTAATTCAACCACCGTCACACGACAACACAACAGATGAACACGCTTCGACTTTCCGTCCTCTCCATCGCCCTGCTGGGCGTGAGCACCGCTGCCTTCGCGGCGGACAGCGTCACGCTCTACGGCGTCATCGACACGTCGATCCAGTACGTGAGCCACGCCAACTCGCAGGGCGACCATCGCTGGGGCATGGCCGACAGCAACCTGTCGGGCAGCCGCTGGGGCCTCAAGGGCGCAGAAGACCTGGGCGGCGGCCTCAAGGCGATTTTCCAGCTGGAAAGCGGCTTCAATCCGAATAGCGGCGGCTTCCACCAGGGCGGCCGCATGTTCGGCCGCCAGGCGTTCGTGGGCCTGTCCGGCGACCAGTGGGGCACGGTGACGCTCGGCCGCCAGTACGACCCGCTCGTCGACATGGTGCAGCCGCTCACGGCCGATAACGACTTCAGCAGCATGTTCTCCACGCCGGGCGACGTCGACAACAACGACAACAGCTCGCGCACGAACAACGCCGTGAAGTATGTGTCGCCGGTGATGTCGGGCTTCCAGTTCGAAGGCCTTTACGCCTTTGGCGGCGTCGCGGGGCAGACCGGCTCGGGCCAGACGTGGTCGGGCGCGGCCACCTACTCGATGGGCCAGTTCAGCGCGGCGGCGGGCTATTTCTATGCTGCCAACGCAACGTCGAGCGTCAAGCGCACCGGCTGGAGCAGCACGTCGGACGGCACGTTCGACGGCAACTTCGATCCCAACACGCCGATCAACAACGGCTATATCACGGCGAAGTCGATCGGCATTGCGTCGGTGGCGGTGCAGTACGTCGTGGGGTCGGTGAAGATGAACCTGCGCTATAGCAATGCGCAATATCGTCCGGACGCGCAATCGGCGTTCGGCAGCACGGAGCGCTACAACGTGGGCGGCGCGTATGTCGGCTACCAGGCGACGCCGGCGCTGCTGCTGGGCCTCGGCTACATCTATACGAAGGCCGATGGCAATACGTCGGCGACGTACCACCAGGTGTCGGCAGGCGCGGACTATTCGCTGTCGAAGCGCACGGACGTCTACCTGATGGGTGCATGGCAGCACGCGAGCGGCACGCAGGGCAACGGCAAGGGCGGCACGGCCCCGGCAGAAGCGTCGATCGGCTCGTACGGTTACTCGTCGAACGACACGGTGCAGGCGATTGCCACCGTGGGTATCCGCCACAAGTTCTGACCGGCTCGCTGTTTTCAGCGCTGTTTCAGCGCTGTTATCCGGATTGAAAGGCCGCGCATCGATGATGCGCGGTTTTTTTTATGCGCGCCCGAAACCCGCTTCAGCCCGCTCTTTGAGTGCGCTCCACGCACTCGACAAAATACTCAAGCGCCGCCGTCAGGACGAGATCGCGCCGGTGCATGAGTCCCAGCGTCAGGCGCGGCTCGCGCGCATCGGTCTGCAGCTTCTGCAACGTGCCGTTCCTGAGCTGCTCCTCCAGCAAGAACGCGGGCCACACGCTCACCGTGCCCGGCTCCTGCGCAAGCTGCGCGTAGAGCCGCTGCGACGTGCATACGTTGACATGCGAAGGCATCGGCAGCACCCGCTCCCCGCCCAGCTCGCGCCAGTACGCGGGCAGGCTTTCGCGCGTGTGGTTGTACAGCCAGCGCGCGCGGGCGAGGTTGGCCAGTTGCGTCTCCTGCGCGAGCGGATCGTCCTTGCGCACGGCCAGCACCTGGGCGGTCTCGCTGAGCGCGATCACGCGATATTCCGCCGTCACGTCGCTGCTGGCGACAAAGGCCACGCAAAGATCGAATGAGCCGTCGCGCAACCCGTCGATGATCTGCGTCGGCAGGCATTCGTAGACGTTGAGCCGCACGTCGGGCAAGCGTGCGCGAAACGCCCGCAGCGCCTCGGGCATCGCAAACGACGACGCGAGCAGCGACACGCCGATGGACAGCGTGCGTTGCGCCCCCGAACGCATCTCCTCAAGCTCGCGCTCCGCGCTGGCGATTTCCGCGACCACGGCGCGGGCGCGCCGCAGCAGCGTTTCGCCATAGCGCGTGAGGCGCACGCCTGCCCCGCTGCGCTCCAGCAGTTGCACGCCCAGGCGCGCCTCCAGCTCCTTGATGCTCTTGGTGACGGCGGGCTGGGACACGTTCAGCGCGTGGGCCGCCGCCATGAGCGTGCCGTGCTCGGCGATGGCCACGAGCATCTGCAACTGCGTCGTCTTGAGCGTGCCGCGTTCCATAAGCATTCGCTATATGCATGAGAAATTGGAAATCGGCGTCCGACACGCCGCCCCTAGTATGCGAGCTCCGGCACAACCGAAGGCCGGAAGTATACAAGGAGGCGACAGTGGCACCAGAAGCAACGTGGGCAACATGGGCAACGGATACGGCAGACATCGCCGTCGATATCGACATCGACGAACTGGTCGCGCTGCGGCGCGACATTCACGCCAACCCCGAAGTGGCGTTCGACGAGCATCGCACGAGTGAACTGGTGGCCGCGAAGCTGCGCGCGTGGGACATCGAAACCCATACCGGCATTGGCGGCACGGGCGTGGTGGGCGTCGTGCACGGGCAGCGCGGCAAGGGTCGCACGATCGCGCTGCGCGCCGACATGGACGCCCTGCCGATGGAAGAGGAAGGCCGCCCGCTGCACCGCTCGATGCGGCAAGGCGTCTTTCACGGCTGCGGCCACGACGGCCATACCGCGATGCTGCTGGGCGCGGCCCGCCATTTCAGCCGCCATCGCGACTTTGCCGGCACCGTGGTGCTCGTGTTCCAGCCCGCCGAGGAAACCGGCGGCGGCGCCAACGCCATGCTCGCGGACGGGCTGGAAGCGCGCTTTGGGTATGACGAAATCTTCGCGCTGCACAACGCGCCCCATTTCGCGCCGGGCACGTTCGGCGTGCTCGACGGCGCGATGCTGGCGTCGTGCGACGAAGTGATAGTCCGTATCGACGGCGTCGGCGGACACGGCTCCGCGCCGGAGAAAACCCGCGACCCGGTCATGGCCGCGGCGCAGCTGATCTGCGCGCTGCAGACCGTCGTCAGCCGCTCGATCGAGCCCAGCGCGACCGCCGTGCTGAGCATCGGCAGCATGCACGCGGGCAGTGCGCCGAACGTGATCCCGTCGCACGCCGAACTGACCGGCACGCTGCGCGCCTTCGACGAAAACGTGCGTGCGCTGGCCAGGTCGCGCATCGAGGAAATCTGCGCGGGCATCGCGACGCTCAGCACCTGCTCGATCGCCGTCGAGTTCCGCAACAGCTCGCCCGCGACGATCAATCATCGCGAGCAGGCCGAGGCGGCGGCGCGCGTGGCCGCCGATATTTTCGGCGCGGACAACGTGCTGCGCGATTTCCCGCCGCTCAATGGTTCCGAGGACTTCTCCGAGTTCCTGCTGCGCCGCCCCGGCGCTTATGCCCTGCTTGGCCAGGGCGGCGTCTATTGCCATCACCCGGAATTCGATTTCAACGACGACGTGCTGCCGTTCGGCGTGCGCTTTTTCGTCTCGCTCGCTCACGCCCGCCTTGCGGCCTGAGCGCTCGCCCGGAACACGATCAAGGACTATTCGATGAAACACTTCAAACCGGCTTTCCGGCGCGTCGCCGCCGCCCTGTTTTGCGCAGCAGGTGCATCGTTGTGCGCCCATGCGTCTGCCGCCACGTTGCGCTTCGGCACCGATCCCAGCTACCCGCCCTACGAATACAAGCTGCCCGACGGCAAGCTCGCGGGCCTCGACATCGACATCGGCAATGCCATCTGCGCGGCGGCCAAGGTGCAGTGCGTCTGGGTCGAGAGCAGCTTCGACGGGCTGATCGCCGGGCTGCAGTCGCGCAAGTTCGATGCGATCGACGCATCGCTCGCGCCGACAGCCGCACGCCGCGCGGTGATGGATTTCACGCAGCCCGTCTATCCCGCGGATATCCGGCTCGTGGCGGCGCGCGACGCGCACCTGACGCCCGACGTCAAGGCACTGGCGGGCAAGCGCGTAGGCGTGCTGCAAGGCTCGACGCAAGCGGCCTTCGCGAAGTCGAACTGGGCCACGCATGGCGTGAGCATTCAGGAGTACCAGGATCAGGACAGCATCTACGCCGACCTGGCCAATGGGCGGCTCGACGCCACCGTCGTGCTGGGTTCGGCGGCGCGCCTGGGCTTTCTTGCCAAGCCTCAAGGCGCACGCTTCGAACTGGCGGGCCCGCGTATCGACGATCCCGCCATCATGGGCGCGAGCAGCGTGATGGGCGTGCGCAAGGGCGACGGCCGCACGCTGGAGGCGCTCAACGCCGCACTCGCGCGCCTCAAGCAGGACGGCACGATCGAGCGCCTTGAACAGCACTATCTGGGCGACGCGCAAGCCGCCAAATAGCCGCCAAATAGCCACGAAATAAGCACGCAGTCACCACAAAGCAAACACACAGCGAACGGCAGGCGCCGTTCGCGACGACGATCGATAACAACATTCGGGACATCCATTGAAAAAGACACATCTGCTCGTGAGCGTGCTCGCGGGAATGGCGTTCACGCCCGCGTGGGCGCAAAGTTCGGTCACCCTGTTCGGCCTGGTCGACGAGGGCATCGACTACACCAGCAACGTGCGCGGCCACGCCATCACGGAAATGCTGAGCGGCGCGGCCCAGGGCAGCCGCTGGGGGCTGCGCGGTACGGAAGCGCTGGGCGGCAAGCTCTCCGCCGTGTTCCAGCTGGAAAGCGGCATCGACGCCAGTTCAGGACGGCTAATGGAAGGCAGCCGGATGTTCGGGCGCCAGGCGTGGGCCGGCATCGCGCACGACGATATCGGCACGCTCACGTTCGGGCGCCAGTACGATTCGCTCGTCGAGTACCTTGCGCCGCTCACGGCAAACGGCAACTGGGGTGGCTTCCTGTTCGAGCATCCCTACGACAACGACAACACCGACAACTCGTTCCGGCTCGACAACGCCGTGCAATTCAACAGCGCGAACCTGGGCGGACTGCGCGTCGGCGCAACCTATGCGTTCTCTAACCTGCCAGGCCAGGTGTCGACCAACAACGCCCAGAGCGTGGGTGTCAGCTACGCCGTGAACGGGCTCACGTTCGGCGCGGCGTGGCTCAACGTGACGAATCCCGGCGCGAACGCGCTGGGCGCGGTGACCACCGACGACGCCGGTTTTGTCGCGGCGCGTCATCGCGTCTACGGCGCGGGCGTCAATTATCAGATCGATGCCGTGACGCTTGGCTTCGTGTACACGCATACGAATCTCAGCAATCCCACGGCCTATTCGTATATCAGCGGCGCGATCGTGCCGGCGGGACAGCATGCGTCGTCGCTGGTTTTCGATAATTTCGAAGTCAACGCGAACTGGGCGATCACGACGGCGCTGATGTTCGGCGCGATGTACGACTACACCCAGGCGAAGCTCGCGACGACGTCTGGCTCGTACCGGCCGAAATACCATACATTCGGCTTGATGCTCGATTACAACCTCACTAAACGCACCGACGTCTACGCGATGGCCAGCTACCAACGCGCCAACAGCGCGAACAGCGGCACCGCGCTCGACCTGGCCTATGCAGGCGGCGCCGACGACAGTTCGTCGAATCAGCGGCAATTCGTTGGCCGGGTCGGCCTGCGGCACAAGTTCTGATCAGGTTGAACCGACGGGGGCGGCGGCCCTGCGTGCGCCCTCGAATAATTTTCTTCCCTGCTGTAACCGGTGGCGCGGCGTGCGCGAATTAGCTGGTGTATCCGCTGCGGATACCCACTACCTCTACCACCGGAGAACACTCATGTCCGCCAAGCTCAACGTCAATGCCGCCCTGCTCGCAGGCGCCGTCGCAAGCCTGCTCGCTTCCACCGTCCACGCCGCGCCGCTGACCCAGGCCGAAGCCAGCGCCGCCATCGCCGCCCACAAGGAAAAGTGCTACGGCGTGGCGCTCAAAGGACAGAACGACTGCGCGGCCGGGCCGGGCACGACCTGCCAGGGCACGTCGGCGATGGACTTCCAGGGCAATTCGTGGAAGTTCGTCCAGGGCGGCACGTGCACGAGCATCCAGGTGCCGGGCGGCGGCCACGGCTCGCTCACGCCGATGAAGTCCTGATCGCACCGTTATCGCTTTCCCAGGAGCGGGACGATCATGAACGACTCATTCAGCCGTCCCGCTCTCGTGGGCACGAGTTTCAAGCACGAGCACCTGGGCGCGATACTCGATCAAGGCTTGCAGCAAGGCTTTTTTGAAGTTCACGCCGAGAATTACATGGGCGCGGGCGGCCCGCCGCATCGTGCGCTTGCAGCGATCCGCGAGCGTTATCCGCTTTCGCTGCATGGCGTGTGCATGTCGATTGGCGGCCCCGATGCGCTGGATTCAACGCACCTCGCGCGTTTTCGCGAGCTGGTCGAGCGTTACGAACCGGCCTTCGTTTCGGAACATCTCGCGTGGTCGTCGCACGGCGGTACATTCTTTAACGACTTGCTGCCGCTGCCGTATCGACGCGAAACGCTCGACCATGTATGCGCGCACATCGACCGGATGCAGGCCGCCATTGGCCGTCCGATCCTGCTGGAAAACCCTTCGACCTATGTGATGTTCGCGTCGTCGACGATGAGCGAAACGGACTTTCTGCGTGCCGTCGCGCAAAGGACGGGATGCGGCCTGCTGCTCGACGTGAATAACGTCTTTGTTTCGGCGACGAATCACGGCGATTCGCCGCGTGACTATCTGGCTGCGTTCCCGCTCGAATACGTGGGCGAAATTCATCTGGCCGGTCACAGCGAACAACGCGACGACGAAGACCAGCCACTGCTTATCGACAGTCACGACCGGCCTGTTGCCGATGAAGTATGGGATCTTTACGCGGCACTTATTGCGCGTATCGGCCCCGTGCCGACGCTGATCGAATGGGACAGCGACTTGCCCGCATGGCCGGTGCTGCGCGCGCAGGCCGAAGCGGCGCGGCAGCTCCTGAACGAGAGGCTCTGCCATGAAGCCTGAAGAAACCGCCGCCTATGCAGCGGCATTCGCTCCTGGGTTGATCGACCCCGCGATCATGGCGCCCGCCGATGTCGTCGCGCCGCGCGGCAAAGGTGTCGTCAATCGCTACAACGTCTATCGAAACAACGTGACGGTGAGCCTGATCGATGCGCTCGCCGCGATTTATCCGGCAGTACAGCGCATCACCGGCGTCGAGTTCTTCCGCGCAATGGCGCGCTTTCATGTGCGCGCGACGCCGCCGCATTCGCCGCTGCTTTTCGAGTACGGCCGGGCGTTTCCGGCTTTCATCGAATCGTACGAATACGCCCGCGACATGCCTTGGCTTGCGGACACGGCGCGCATCGAACGCGCGTGGCTCGACGCCTATCACGCTGCGGACGCCGTGACGCTGGACGCGCAGGCGTTCGCCGCCATCGATGCGCAATCGCTCGCGCAAGTGTGCTTCATCGCTCACCCCGCGGCGCGGATCGTGCGCTCGCGCTATCCGGCAGTGGCTATTTTTGCCATGAACCGCAAGGACGGCCCGGTCGAACCGCTGCACGCAAGCGATGCGCAAGATGCGCTCATCACGCGACCCGATCAGGACGTGATCGTCTCGCAACTGCCTGCGGGCGGCGCGGCGTTCCTGCTCGCGCTCATGGCAGGCTCACCATTGGCTGAAGCCGTGGAAGCCGCCTTCCATGAAAGCGAATACTTCGATATCCATATCAATCTGCAAGCGATGATTGCTGCAGGCGTATTCACCGCCATTCGCCCTGGAGTTCCATCATGATGTCGACCCAGCAAGATCTCAAGCCGTCCGCGTCTGCGTTCGTCACCGGCGCAATCGTGCGGGCGCGCCACGCGATCGAAACGCTCGCGCAACCGTGGCTCGTGCAACTCGTCCTGCGCATTGCGCTAGCCGTGCCGTTCTGGCGATCCGGCGTGCTCAAATGGCACGGCTTCCTGCAGCTCAACGACACGGCCATCACGCTATTTACCGATGAATTCCAGCTGCACCTGCCTGGCGGCCCTTACCCATTCCCGGCGCCCGCGGTTTTCGCGTTTCTTTCCGCGTGCGGGGAAGTCGGCTTTCCGGTGCTGCTGGTGCTGGGGCTGGGCACGCGTTTCGCTGCGACAGGTCTGTTCCTGATGACCTGCATCATCGAATTGACGGTGCCCGACGGCTGGCCCATTCACATCACGTGGGCGGCGATGGCGCTGGGCATCGCCGCGTGGGGGCCGGGCAAGATCTCCATCGACTGGCTGCTGGGCGACCGCGCAAGCCGCACGCGCTAACTCTGGCTCGCGCGTGCAAGCGCGTCCTGCGCCGCTTCGCGTGCGCGTCCCAGGCTCGCATAGCACAACAGCGACAGGCAGCAGAACACACACGCAAGCCCGACGGCGGCGCGTGCATCGAGCAGTTCGATCAGCTCGCCGCCCGCCGCCGACCCGATGCCGAAGCCCAGCGACAGCACGCCCGGCGACAGCGTCGCGTAACGCCCGACCGTATCGACGCGCGGCATGGTCGCGAAGATCAGCGTCGCCGCGCCAGTCCACGCCACGATGAAGACGATGGCCGCGATGGCGAAACGATCCGCGGTTTGCGGCAAGGTGAGCGCCGCGGCCGAAGCCACGCATGCGCCGATATTGACGATCGCCCAGCGCCGCAGGCCGTTGCCTTGTCCCAGACGCGGCATCACCACGCACGCGGCCAGGCTCGCGAGATTGGCATAGACCAGCGTGGTCGCGACGCGCGCCTCGCTTAAGCCCGCACGCATGCCGATCTGTTCGAGGAACGTCCACAGCACGCCCACGCCGAAGTAGAGCGCGAAGATGCAGCCCAGCAACAGCATGACGCCGCGTACGTCGACACGCGCGCTGTTATCGGCTTCGGCGCTGACGAAGGCCTCTGTGCGCTTGAACAGCGCAATCGCAGGCAGAAACACCAGCGCCAGCACGCCAATGCACACATACGTGCCCGTAGCCTGCGCCATCGCGCCGACGACAGGCAGCACGTAGCCGAGCAGCGCCATGCTCCACAGCACCTGAAGCAGCACCAGCCAGCCGATGTTGCGCTCCGCCGCCTTCGTATAGGACAGGCAACTCATGGCAATGCCGCTCAACGCACCCGCGCCGATGCCCGCGACCGCGCGCGCCGCAATAAAAAGCGGCAACGAGTGGGCAAAAGGCGTGGCGAAGTTCGCGGCCGCCGTGAGCGCAATGGTGGCCGCGAGCGTGATGCGCAGCGGGCGACGCGCGAGCACGGTTGCCATCAGCAAGGTGCCCGCCGCCATGCCGAACACCTCGCCCAGCACGGCAATGCCCAACTCCGCCGCACCAAAGCCCCATTGCTGCGCGATCTGGCCAACAATCACGGGCAGGCCCCAGAACACCGTCGGTGCGACGGTGCCCAGCGCCAGCATCGCCATCAGGAACAGCGCGCCGCTTTGCGTTTCAGCAGCATCGCCTTCAGACGAAGGTTGATCCACGATCCGGTCTCCGAAAGGGAATGACGATGCGCCTGCTCAAGCGCACACCGTGGCATTGGCATTTTCACCAATCAGTTGCTCGCGCAACGTTCCTTGCGCGTAGGTGACGGCGCCGTTCATCATCGTCACGCCGATATTGACGCGGCCGATATCGTGCTTCTTCACTTCGAAGAGGTTGTCTTCGAGCACGATCAGGTCAGCGCGCTTGCCCACCGTCAGCGAGCCGATTTCGTGCTCCATGCGCAATTGATAGGCGCCGTTGATCGTGTACGCGGCGATCAGTTGCGGCACGCTCAGGCGCTCGTCGATATCGGGGAACACGGGCGCGTCGGGTTCGCCAGCCAGCTGGCGCGTGTGGCCCGATTCGATGTGCTCGACGGGGCGGTGCTGGCAGCGGCACTGGCACGCAAGCCCGTCCATGCCGATCGACACCGTCACGCCCTCCTCGATGAAGGTGCGGAACTTGTACATGTTGCTCCAGCGCTCGGTGCCGTAATGCTCGCGAATCAGCTCGGTATAGACGTCCACCACGCCCCATTGCAGTTGCGTGTTCGCCATCACGCCCAGACGGCGGAAACGCGGAATGTCGTCGGGATGCGTGAGGAACGCGTGCGTGATGACGTGACGGCGCTCGCGCGGCGGATTGGTCGCGTTCACCAGTTCGAAGCCGTCGAGCGCCGTGCGCACCGCCGCGTCGCCAACGCAATGCACCATGACGTCGATGTGTTCCTTGTCTGCTTGCAGCAGGTATTGCTTGAACTGGTCGATGGGCATGGTCGGCTCGCCACAGGTGTGCGGGCGGTCGGCATACGGCGCGAGGAGATACGCTGTGTGATTGGCTTCCGTGCCGTCGAGAAAAAGCTTCAACGCCTGCGCCTTGACCAGCGGCGACTGGTATTTCGCGCGATAGTCGACCAGCGTGCCCACCGGGTCATCCACCGGCCCGAGCGCCGCGTAGCTGCCCACCACGCGCAGCTTGAGATTGTTCGCCCGCTCCATGGTTTGCAGCGTCTCGTAGAGCAGCGTCTGGTCGCCGCTCGGGTCGAGGAACCCGGCGTCGAATACAGTCGTAATGCCCGCCGCCACCAGCTTTTCCTGCCAGACGCCAATCGACTGGAGATAGAGGTCGATGCCGGTCGGCAGATAGCCCGCGTCGCTGATACGGCGCATCAGCAGCGAATAGGCCGCGCCGTCCACGACGAGGCCGGTCGGCTCGCCCGTCACCGGGTCTTTCTCGAACCAGCTCGAACCCTCTTCGACAGGCGGCGTGGAGGCGTCGATGCCGGCAATCTCCAGCGCCTTCGAATTCACCCACATGCTATGAAAATCGGTCGACAGTAGGCAGACCGGCTTGTCCGCGCAGATCGCATCGAGCGTTTCCTTGCGCAGCATGTCTGCGGGAATCGTGGCCTGGATCCAGCCCATGCCCGTAATGCTTTTCTCCTCCGGATGCGCCGCGACGTAATCGGCCAGTGCTGCGAGCACTTTCTGCGGATCTTCGTAATTCACGAAAGCCTGGAACGCAAAAGCCGTTGTCGAAAAATGCCAGTGCGATTCGACAAAGCCCGGCAGCATCAAGCGGCCACCCACGTCCACGACGGTCGTGTTCTCGCGGATCAGGCGTTCTATACCCGCTTCACTGCCGACATGGACAATGCGGTCGCCGCGCACGGCCACGGCGTCGGCCCACGGCTTGTGCGGATCCACGGTGTAGACGCGGGCGTTGCGAAACACGGTGTCCGCGTGCTCGACGGCTTCATTGGCCGCTGCGATGTTGTTGTGAGTCTGTGTCGCCATCTGTCGCTCCTTTGCGCTCGGGTTCTCAATCGATGTGGCGCGAATGTATCCAGCCGCAAAACGACGGTCTGCCCTGCTTTGGGGGGACAGGCGTTGCCCTGGCAGACAGCGCCATTCTGGTCAGGTAGCATCGCGGCTACCCCGAGGAGCAACGGTGACACTGATGGCCCTTCACGCTTCGGCATCTGCGCGTACGCACGACAACTTCAATTCGCTATCGATTTCCCCGCGCGCGCTGGGCGAGCTGGTCGCTCGCGTGGGCACGCCGGATTTCGTGCGCTCGCTCGGCCAGTTCGTGACCGGCGACATCCAGGCCGACGCCATCCACCTCGAACGCGTCCGGCCCGATGATCGCAATCCCTCGGGCTACGCGACGGAATGGATCGGCAGCACCGGCGACGAACACGCCTTCATCTGCGAAATCATGGATCGCTACTACGCCGCGTATTGCGACCGCGATCCGCTGTTCGTTTCGATCCGGGGCGCAACCGGCACGCTTCTGGTACAGCGCGACGTGGGCGCGCTCGCCGACGACGGCTTCAAAAAGGAAATTTTCGTGCCCGCGCGCATCGCCCAGGAATGCGTGATTTCGCACGGCACGCGCAACGAGCGCTATTCGCTGGGCCTCGCACGCAGCGAGGGGCGCGCCGCCTTCACCCTGCGCGAACTGGCCCTGCTGCGGCAAATGAGCGAATTTCTGTTTCCACTGTGCGAGATGCACGCGAGAAGCGCAGCAGCGCGACGCATCAGCACGCCACGCCGCGAAGGCACGCCCGTGTCGCGCTTCGAGGAGCGGATCGCGCGCGAGGAAATCCGTCTTTCCCGGCGCGAAGGCGAGATTTGCCGCTGCCTCCTAAGCGGCAAGACCATTCCTGAAAGCGCACAGATGCTGGAACTGAAGCTCTCGACTGCCGAGTCGTATGTCAAGCGCGCATTCGCCAAGCTCAAGATCCGCACGAAATGGGAGCTGCTTCAGTGGGCCCATTCGTACGATTGAGCGCTGAATAGCTCAAGCTGGAGCGGCTTCCGGCACGCCCCAATTAAATCGTCATCCTGATTATTTATTGTCGACATGGCGCGGACACGCCAGGTTCAAAGCAGGGCCGCATCGCGCGACAAATTGCCCGCCAGCGTATACTCCCCCGCAGTACTATGGCATACTCCCGTCCAGTATGTGACAGGGAGCCATCATGCCCCACACCGTTGAAGAAAAGAAACGTGTCCTCGCCCGGGTTCGCCGTGTGCGCGGCCAGCTGGACGCGCTTGAGCGCGCGCTTGAAGAAGGCGCGGACTGCGGGCCGATTCTCCAGCAGATTGCGGCCATGCGCGGCGCCATCAACGGCCTGATGGCCGGCGTGCTCGAAAGCCATTTGCGCGAGGAGTTTTCAAGCCTCGCGCCCGCCGACGACAGTTCGAAAAAATCCATTGACGAAGTCGTTTCGCTCGTGCGTTCCTATCTTCGTTGATGCTGCGTTCGTTGATACTGCGTTCGCTCAGGCTGCGTCGCTTCCTGGCCCATGCGTTGAACGTGCGTTGATCTAGACGTTGCGCCATTTATTGACCCACTCGCGCCGGTAGCCGCCCATTCGGCCCGGACTCTTTGTCTTTCTCACCAGGATTGCTATGAAATCACGTGCAGCCGTTGCATTCGGGCCGGGCAAGCCCCTCGAAATCGTCGAGATCGACGTCGAACCGCCCCGCAAGGGCGAAGTGCTGGTGAAGATCACGCACACCGGCGTGTGCCACACCGATGCCTTCACGCTCTCCGGCGACGATCCCGAAGGCCTCTTCCCCGCCGTGCTGGGCCATGAAGGCGCGGGCATTGTTGTCGAAGTCGGCGAAGGCGTGACGAGCGTGAAGCCCGGCGATCACGTCATCCCGCTCTACACCGCCGAATGCGGCGAGTGCCTGTTCTGCAAGAGCGGCAAGACCAATCTGTGCGTGGCCGTGCGCGCCACCCAGGGCAAGGGCGTCATGCCCGACGGCACGACGCGCTTCAGCTACAACGGCCAGCCCGTCTATCACTACATGGGCTGCTCGACGTTCAGCGAATACACCGTCGTGGCGGAAGTGTCGCTCGCGAAGATCAGCCCCGACGCCAACCCCGAGCAGGTTTGCCTGCTGGGCTGCGGCGTGACCACGGGCCTGGGCGCGGTCAAGAACACCGCCAAGGTTCAGGAAGGCGACACCGTGGCCGTGTTCGGCCTGGGCGGCATTGGTCTTGCCGTGATCCAGGGCGCGAAGCTCGCCAAGGCGGGCCGCATCATCGCCGTCGACACCAACCCGGGCAAGTTCGAGCTGGCGCAGGCCTTCGGCGCGACCGATTGCGTGAACCCGAAGGATCACGAAAAGCCCATCCAGCAAGTGATCGTCGAGATGACGGGCTGGGGCGTCGATCACAGCTTCGAGTGCATCGGCAACGTCAATGTCATGCGCGCCGCGCTCGAATGCGCGCATCGCGGCTGGGGCCAGTCGGTGGTGATCGGCGTGGCCGGAGCGGGCCAGGAAATCTCCACGCGTCCGTTCCAGCTCGTCACGGGGCGTCGCTGGCTGGGCACGGCGTTCGGCGGCGTCAAGGGCCGCTCGCAACTGCCGGGCATGGTCGAAGACGCGATGAGCGGCAAGATCCAGCTCGCACCGTTCGTCACGCACACGAAGCCGCTTTCCGGCATCAACGAAGCGTTCGACCTGATGCACGAAGGCAAGTCGATCCGCACCGTCGTTCACTACTAAAGCCTGCGCGCGGCACGTCATCCGTGCCGCCCTGCTTTACCCGCTGTCGTATTCGACAGCGGGTAAACGCCACTCCTCTCTCTTTTCCGATTTTCTTTCCGCCACGGTAATTGCATATGCAATTACACGGATCGAATTCGACCTTTGCATCTGCCGATTTATTTTCCGCCATTCAAAATCCAGCTTTAAATAGCCTTTAAAGCCATCCATTCATCCATGCGGCATAGCATGTAAAAGTGTTTGACAAAGCACTGCAACACCCTCTATTTTTCCTCTGCATCTTTTCATTACCAAATCTTTCCACGGGGAACCACCAGAGGCCGTCCTGGCTTCAGGGGCTCCCCTTTGTCTTTTTAATAGGCATCCTGATTAATTTCGCCGCAACAGACTGTATTTGAAATGTCGGTTATAGAAAGTTAATTGTCAGCCGCAATGCGAGCCGACGTGGATTCGCTTTGTCTTTTTAAATTGCGCGTCCGGCGCTTGCGGCTTCTCTGCATGTGGCATTCACCATTCAACAGGGACAGATATGAATGCGGACAGCCGTAACAGCAATCGCCGCCCCCGCTCCTTGCGCAGCCTGAGCGGGCCGGGTGCGATGATCGCGGCAATCTTGATGCTGGCAGGTTGCGGGGGCGGCGACAGCGGCTCCGGCACTTCCGCCACCGCAATGAAACAGGTCGCCGGCGCGCAGCAGAACCTGGCCGCCGATGCGAGTGCCGGTTCCAATGCGAATGCCAGCGCCAACCGGCCTTATACCGACCCCATCGCCTATTCGCCCAATGCCAAAGACGGGCTTGACGCATCGCTGGTCGCGGAAAAAGCCGCCGTCATGCATTACCAATGGAAATCGGGAAAAACCACGATCAATTACACGACCACCACCGGCCATTTGACGGCGTCGGACGCCAACGGCAATCCCGAAGCCACCATGTCCTATGTCGCCTATACCGCGCCATCGACAAATGGTTCACCGCGTCCCGTCACGTTCATCTATAACGGCGGCCCGGGCTCATCGTCGATCTGGTTGCGCCTGGGCTCGTTCGCGCCCACGCGCGTGGCCACGCCCGACCCGCTGCTCACGAACTGGCCGAATTACCCCGTCGTCGACAACGCCGACAGCCTGATCGACACCACCGACATGGTCTTTATCGATCCGCCGGGCACGGGTCTTTCGGAAGCGGTTCTACCCAACACGAACCAGAAATTCTGGGGCTGCGATGCCGATGTCGGCGTGATGCGCGATTTCATCGAACGCTATATCGCCGTCAACAACCGCAGCAGCTCGCCGATCTATCTCTATGGCGAATCGTATGGCACGCCGCGCACGGACATGCTCGCGCTCTCGCTGGAAACCGCGGGCGTGCCGCTCACCGGCATCGTGTTGCAGTCGTCGATCCTGAACTACTACGCCGATGCGATCGAGGCCACGGCCATCACCAATTCGACGGCAGGCCTGCAGCTCGATACCGATACGCTCGCGGGCTATTACCCCGGCTACGCGGAGGTGGCCGCGTATTTCAACCTGGTCTCGCCGCGCCTGATCGACCAGGGACTGTTCGCGCAGCAATCGGAGATCTTCGCGACGGGCCAGTACAACCACTTCAAGAAGTACGCGCAGACCTGGGTGCTCAGCCAGTTGGGCATTCCCGATGCGCTCGGCACGCCGGTATTTCCGCCCGCGCGCACGCTGGAGTCGTGGCAGTGGCCTTCGAGCCTGACGTTGCAGGCCTTGCAGGGCTACTTCAACACGAATCCGTTCAGTAACGCGCTGATTCCCGGCACCACCATCGGCCGTTATGACGGGCGTGTTTCGCTGCCGAATTCGGATCCGCGCCTGCAAGCCGATGGCGACCCCTCGGACATCCTGATCTCGCAGCCGTTCACGACGGCGCTGGCCACGCAATTGCCGGATTATCTCGGCTATAGCGCGCCCAACGCGACCTTCATGCCGCTGAACGACAACATCATCAATCTCTGGGACTTCTCGCACGACGGCCAGCCGCTGCCCGACACGCTGCCCGACCTGGTCGGCGCGATCACGCTCAATCCGCAACTGAAGATACTCGCGGAGAACGGCTATCACGACCTCGCCACGCCGTTCTTCAATACGGAGAAACAGCTCGCGCGCCTGCAAACGGTGTCGGGCCTGAACGCAAACCTGCAGGTCAACTTCTTCCCCGGCGGCCACATGATTTATCTGGATGACACCGCGCGTCCGAAGATGAAGAGCGACCTCGTCAAGTACTACGCGGGCCAGCCGATTCCGCTGGCGCTTTCGGTGTGGACGCTGCCCGCGCCGTGGCCCGACGAAAGCCCGGCCGGTACGCCGACTGCAACGGCGCAGGCCGCGATCGAACCTTGAACGCCGGCATGCCCGATCCCATCGATCCAATTGAACTCTTTGACCTCTTTGAATGCGAGCGATCATGTTTCCATCCGACAAGCTGTGGCGCATCGCGCCGCTCATCCTGGCCGTTGCCGCAATCGGCGCGGCGCAGGCGGCAACCCAGTCCGTCGCGCCGGTTCAGTTGCCCAAGGGCGGACACGGCGTGGACGGCCCGTTTTTTCCGGCCAGCCGCCCCGAAGCCGTGACGCCCTCGACAGGCACGCAGTTGCAGCAGGAAGCGCAGAAGCGCATCGAAGCGCGGTTGGGCGCGAACTCAGTGTTGAGCCAGGGCGCCACGGTGACGAAGGCGCAGGCGCAGACCCAGGGCCTCGGCTATATCGCGCAGCATTTCGACCAGATCGACACGGCGCATTCGGGCCGCGTTTCGATTGACGATGTGCGCCAGTATCTGCAGAAGCAACAGCAGCAATGAGCGCGCCGTAAAGCAAAAGGCCTCACCGCAATCGGTGAGGCCTTTTTAAATCGACAGCGGTGTTGCAGGTCGGCTTATTGCAGCACGCGAGCCGGCAGCAGCTTGCCTTCCACGAGCAACGCGACCGTCTTGACGAACAGCAGCCCGATCACGCCCGTCGAGGCAGCGAAGAGCACGAAGGCGAGTTCATGCACCCAGAGCGGGCCGCCGTGTTGCGCGATGAGCATGGCGAGCGTCGGCAGCGCGGCAACACCGAAGCTAAAGGCCCAGTACGACGGTGTGAACGCTTGAGCACGGATCCAGGGCAAGAGACGCAGCAGCAGGAGCGCTTGATAGAGGCCATAGCCGAGCAGTGCGTAAGCCACGATGCCTGCTGCACCCGTCAACGGCAGATGCATGCTGTTCATGATCGCCATCCACGCGACGCCACCCACGACCGGCGGCGCGAGTTGAATGCCGAAGGTCGGGCGCAGCGCTGCCGCGGTCGGTGCAGCGAGCGAGGCGCGGTTGAGCAGCTTCGACTCGATCGCGAGCCACGAGAGCGCGCCGCTGCCGAAGAACATCACCGCCAGCTCCGGCAGGTTGAACGCGGCAGCCGTGGCAGCCGCCACGAATCCCGCGGCGACGGTCGGCAGATAGATCGCGGGCGTCACGAGTTCCGCGTTGCGCCCGCCTTGCCAGAGGCGGCCATGCAGCATCACGCCCACGGCGACCTGACCAATTGCCCCCGCGACGAACAGCGCGAGGCCTGCATCGTGCGACCAGAGCTTGACGGCCTGCGCGGCCAGCATCGTCGAAACCGGGCCCAGCGCCACGAACGACGACTGCACTTCGTGCTGCCATTCCTTTTGTGCGGCTTCGCGGTGCGCGACCCACTTGAGGCCGTACATCGCCATCACGGCGGCCCATACGACGAGCGCCACGATCGTCAGCGCCGTGCCGATGGAGGCCGGCACTTCCCATAGCTTCGCGGCGACCCGCCATGCCCCCGCCAGCGCGAGCGTCCCCACGGCGATGCCGAAAAAGCCTGCGGGCATCGGTTCATGTTTGGCGATCCATGTGTTCATGACTTCACTCCTGTCGGTTTGACGAGTGGCAGCGAAGGCCGCCGTCGATGGAGTGACTTTAGGCTCGGGCGCGTCCGGCGCGAATGCCAGGCCGTGTCAACAACATGCCCGATCGTCTCAGGTGGATTTTGCTCGGGCCCTTTTGGCGCGCAAGTACGTCTCAGAGGCCCAGCGCGTCTTCGAGGTCGGGCTGGGGGTGCGCCGGAGGAAATTGCAGTAATTTTTATCAAACTACGGCAACCGCACCGGCCACACCGCCTCTCCCGCAGGCCCCTCCGCAAAAAAAGCGACAATGTCGCGAGAATCGACGCTGCACACCGCCCCGAGGAGCAAAGCCATGTCACCCAACCGCGACTACTGGTTCCCCGCCAAACGCTACGGCTGGGGCTGGGGATTGCCGACGCGCTGGCAGGGCTGGCTCGTCCTCGTCGGCTATTTCGTGCTGCTGGGCGCGACGGTGCACGCCTTCGGGCCGAATCGCCACATGGCCGCGTTCATCCTCGTGGTCGCGCTGCTCAGCCTCGTGTTGGTCGGCATCTGCTGGCTTAAAGGCGAGCCGCCGCGCTGGCGCTGGGGCGACGACTGATCGGCACTCTGCCTGCCGCCCCGTCCGCGCGATGCCACGCTACGCTCAGCCGAACGTGAACGTGTACACCTTCGCGCCCGCATCGAGAAAACGGATCTCGAACGTCCGGTCGCCAATCGCCCCCAACGCGCCACTCTGGCGCACCAGTTGATAGAGCCGCGCGGACGTCACGACGCCCGTGCCGTCCGCCGCCACGTCCGCGCCATGCGAAGCGCCCGGCCCCGCCCCGTCGATCGTGATGCGAAAGCGCACCGGCTTGCCGTCCGCCGACGGCGCAAGCACCAGATGCAGGTCGCGCGCATGAAACCGATAGGCAACGCCTGCCTGAGGCGCGGCTACCACCGCCGATTCGGCGCCGATGTTCCAGCGGCCATCAAGCGCCCACGCGTTGAGCGGCAAATCGGCGGGCAGCGTGTAGCTGGCAGCAGCGTCGGGCTGCGGGCGCTGCGGCGAGGCAAAGCCACGCCCCTCGCGATAACCCAGATACGTTTCGCCCGAGCCGGTATCGGCCGCATCCGCCGGAGCCTGCGCGCCGCCCGCTTGCACGACATGCGACGCATGGGCGTCGGTCGCCCGGCCGTTCTCGGCGAGCAACTGGCGGATCGCCTGCTCGGCCTGCCCGTAGCCGCCCTCGCCGAAGTGGTGATAGCGCACGCGGCCTTGCGCATCGACGATATAGAACGCCGGCCAGTATGAGTTGCCGAAGGCGTTCCAGATGCGATAGTCGTTATCGAGCGCCACCGGATAGCGAATGCCCAGCTCGCCCAGCGCGCGCTTCACGTTGCCGACGTTGTGCTCGAAGGCGAACTCGGGTGTATGCACGCCGACCACCACCAGGCCGGCGTCCTGATAGCGCTGCGCCCACGTCTTCAGGTACGGCAGCGTGCGCAGGCAGTTGATGCACGAATACGTCCAGAAGTTGACGACGACCACCTTGCCGCGCAGAGCCTGTGGCGTGAGCGGCGTGGAGTTCAGCCAGGTCGATGCGCCGTCGAACGCAGGCAGCGTGCCCTCCACGGGCAACGCGGCCGCAGGAGACTCACCAGTAGCAGTAGCAGCAGGAACCGACGCCGACACACGCACGATATGCGCCGCCGCGGCTTGCCGTGCCTGGCGCACGACCGTGGGCACGGTCACCGGCGCGGCAGGCACCGTCGTCTTCGCACTCAACTGGCGGGTCAGGCGGTTTTCCAGGCTTTCCGTCGGCGAGCCGGGCAAATGCGCGAGCACACGCGTGTCGACGCCAGTCGCAATCGCGCCCACCGTCACCAGCACCAGCGCGCCCAACGCTCGGCGAAGATGCTCGCCCGCGCCCAGCGAGCGCTTGAGCGCATCCATCGCCCGCTTGCCGAGCCCCGCGACGACTGCCAGCGAACAGGCCGCCCCCACCGCATACGCGCCCAGCGACGCCCACGTCTGCCACGTCACGCCGTAGCGCACCGCGCCCGTGAGGATCAGGCCGAGGATCGGCCCTGCGCACGGCGCCCAGAGCAGCCCCGTCGCCGCACCGAGCAGCAACGCCGAGCCCACCTGCCCAACCGCGCCTTGCGGATTCGAGCGCGCGACAAAGCGATCGGCGAGCCGCGTCAGCGGCTGCGCAAGGCGCGTGGCCAGCGTGGGAAACAGCAGCGCCGCGCCGAAAACCGCGAACAGCGCGAGCGCGAGATCCCGTCCATATTCGCTCAACTGGGCCGCGCCATTGAGCCCGGCCGCGCCCAGCCCGGTGAGCAGCGCAAAGGTGGTTCCCAGCCCGATCAGCAAGGGCAGCCGCCCGGTGACAAAGGGCTGGTCAGAGCGCGCGAACACGAACGGCACGACCGGCACGATGCAGGGACTGAGGACGGTGAACACACCGCCGATGAACGCGACGACGATCAGTAACATGAGTCGGACTCCAGACAGATCCACACAGAATTCGAGGGGCGTTCGATCTGAAGCTGTCGTAGCGCCCCGCCATGTGCGGTATTTCAAGGCCTGGATGTATCGGCGGAATGTCGGGAAACCGCGCGGGCTGCATCGGCATGTGTCGCGCGGCGGCTGGGACACATGCCAGTACAAATGGGCTGAAAAACGGACTGAAACAAGGGAGAGAGCCTGGCAGGACGCCGGTGTTTTGTATCGCAAAGTATCCGGCGCGGGCGGCGACACACTACGTTGCAGGGAGCCGCAGTGGGGGACATGTACGAGATACGTGCAAGCGTTCCAATGCACCCGTACCCCACCCCTTCATGGAGCCCGTCATGTTCGAACGTCTCAAGATCGCCGCCATCGCCACCGCACTGGCCGCCACCGCTGCCTATGCCGTGTTCGCGTCCACCGCCAGCCCCGCGGCCACCGAACCGGCCGCCGTGCAGAACGGTGCACCCGCACCCGATTTCACCGGCATCAATACGTGGATCAACAGCCCGCCGCTCGATCTCAAACAGTTGCGCGGCAAGGTCGTGCTGGTCGAGTTCTGGACTTTCGATTGCATCAACTGCGCGCACACCGTGCCTTATGTGAAGGAGTGGTATTCGCGCTATCACGACAAGGGGCTCGTGGTGGTCGGCGTGCACACGCCCGAGCTGCCGATCGAGCGCAGCACCGACAACCTGAAGAAAGCGGTCGCGCGTTTCGGCATCGAATATCCGGTTGCGCAGGACAATTCGTATGCGACGTGGAATGCGTATAACAACCAGTATTGGCCCGCGCTGTACCTGATCGACCAGAACGGCAAGATCGTCTACAGCCATTTCGGCGAAGGCGAATACGACCAGACCGAGCAGACCATTCGCGGCTTGCTGGGCCTCGACGCGAAGAAGGGCTGATGAGAGCGTGATGGAATGCGGGAAGGAAAGCGCGCCTTGAATGGCGCGCTTTTCTGCATTCAGGCGCGGCCCGCTTGCCTTGTCCAGCACAGCCCCGTGATCCACGCATAAACCGCATCGACCGCCGCGCAACGCGCGGGCTGCGCCGAGCGCATCAGCCAGAACGGCGCCAGCGCGAAGCCCGGCACCTGCGGCAGGATTTCGACGCGCCCGCTCGTCAATGACTCGCCGGCGGTCAGGCGCGACACCATCGCGATCCCCACTTCCTGTTCGGCTGCCGACACCAGAAAACGCGGATCGTTGGCCGTCATCGCACGCCGCGTTTTCAAGCCGCCGCGCCGCAATTCCGGCAGCCAGGGCGCCCAGTCCGGACGCGCCTCGTCAACCAGCAGCGGAGCCTGCGCCAGCACTTCGGGAAAGGACTCCGAACGCAAACGGCGCGCCGTCTGCGGCCCACAGATCGCCACGGCCTCTTCACCGATCAACGGTTCGCAGATCACATCGGGCGCACGCATTTCCTGCGTCGATACGACGAGATCGACGTCGACCCGATCGATCTCGTTGACCTTTTCGCCCGTCACGAGCCAGAGCTCGATATTCGGCAATACGCGGGAAAACTCGCCCATGCGCGGCATCAGCCAGCCCGACGCGAACTCCGCCGCGCAAACCACGATCACCGAATCCGGATTGCCATACGGCTCGATCCGGTCGCGCCCATCGGCAAGCGTGGCGAGCGCGGCGCTCACGGTCTGCGCGTAGAGCGTGCCCGCCGCGGTCAACGCGACACCGCGCCCGATGCGCCGGAACAGCGGCTGCCCCGTCCACTCCTCCAGCTGCTGGATCTGATGGCTGATCGCCGATTGCGTCAGCGCGAGTTCCTGCGCCGCGCGCGTGAAGCTGCCCAGCCGCGCGGCGGCGTCGAACGCGAGCAACGCCTGGAGAGGGGGAAGTCTACGCATGCGCGAGCGGCCTTGAGGTATTAGAAATATCGATACTTCCAGCAAGATTCTTCGCTTTTCAGCGGAATTTCTAGCCGCAATGATAACGCCAGCCGTCACCCATCGTCGCCGCACAGTCAGCAGATATGAAGAATATTTGTGTGATGACGCCCAAAAGAACCTCGACTGGATCGCTCAGCATGACCTCGCATCTCACCCCTACCGCCGCCGCCGGCCTGGACGGCCAGCCGCCCGCTCCCACCTACGCGGGCGTGCTGTCTTTCATGCGCCGCCCTTACACGCGCAACCTGGACGGCGTCGATGTGGCCGTTTCCGGCGTTCCGCTCGACCTCGCCACGACCTTCCGTCCGGGCACCCGCTTCGGCCCGGCGGCCATGCGGGCCGCGTCGGTGCAACTGGCGGAACTCGGCGCGTTTCCGTGGGGCATCGACCCGTTCGATCACCTGAACGTGGTCGATTACGGCGACTGTGGGTTCGACGCCCACAATCCGCTGGGTATCCGCGACGCGATCGTCAATCACGCGCGCGCCATCCTGGCGACCGGCACACGCATGCTCACGTTCGGCGGCGATCACTACATCACGTATCCGCTGCTCATTGCGCACGCGGAAAAATATGGCAAGCCGCTGAGCCTGATCCACTTCGACGCGCATTGCGATACGTGGCCCGACGACAATCCCGCGTCGCTCAATCACGGCACGATGTTCTACAAGGCGATTCGCGAGGGGCTGATCGATCCCGCGCGATCCGTGCAGGTGGGCATTCGCACGTGGAATGAAGACTTCATGGGCGTGCGCGTGCTCGATGCGCCGTGGGTGCATCGCAACGGCACGCAGGCGGCGATCCGCGAAGTGCTGGCGACCGTTGGCGACGCGCCGGTCTACCTGACCTTCGACATCGACTGCCTCGATCCGGCTTTCGCGCCGGGCACGGGCACGCCGGTCGCGGGGGGCCTGAGTTCGGCGCAGGCGCTGGAGATGGTGCGCGCACTCGGCCCCGTCAACCTCGTGGGCGCGGACGTGGTGGAAGTGTCGCCGCCCTACGATCACAGCGACGTGACCGCACTGGCCGCCGCCCATCTTGCCGCCGATATCCTGTGCCTGATGCGCAACCAGAAGTTAAGTCGCCTCCAGAACACATAGGAATCCCGATTACCCGTGCAGTATTCAATGGATCGAACATCATGCCCCAACCCCACATGAAGCCGATATTCGCCGCGCTATTGCTCTGTGCATCCGGCGCAGGCGTGCACGCCGAAGACAAGCAGCTCAATCTGTACAACTGGGCGGACTACATTGCGAAAGACACCGTGCCGAACTTCGAAAAAGAGTCCGGCATCCACGTGCGCTATGACGTGTACGACGGCGACGAAACCCTGCAGGCCAAGCTGCTCACCGGATCGACGGGCTACGACGTCGTGGTGCCCACGTCGAATTTTCTCGCCCGACAGACCGACGCGGGCATTTACCAGAAACTCGATAAATCGAAACTGCCCAATCTCGTCAATCTTGACCGTAACCTGCTGAAGCTCGTCGCCAATGCGGATCCCGGCAACCAATATGCGGTGCCGTGGGCGTGGGGCACGACGGGACTCGGCTATAACGTCACGCGCGTCAAGGCGATCCTGGGCAACGACGCGCCGCTCGATAGCTGGGACATGCTTTTCAAGCCCGAGTACCTGAGCAAGCTGAAAAGCTGCGGCGTTTCCGTGCTCGACGCGCCCGCCGATGTATTCGCCGTCGCGCTGCACTATATCGGCAAGGATCCCAATAGCGAGAATCCCACCGACTATCAGGCCGCCTACGAGGCGCTGAAAAAAATTCGCCCTTACATCACGCAATTCAACGCGACCACCTATATCAACGATCTCGCGGGCGACGATATCTGCTTTGCGCTGAGCTGGTCGGGCGACGTGTCGATGGCAAGCCATCGCGCGCGCGACGCCCACAAGAACTACGAGCTGAAATACTTCATCCCCGCAGGCGGCGCGCCAGTGTGGTTCGACATGATGGCGATTCCAAAGGATGCGCCGCATCCCCAGGCGGCGCTCGAATGGATCAACTATATCGAGCGCCCCGAAGTCCACGCGGCAATCACCAACGAGGTGTTCTATCCGAACGCCGATACCGCCGCGCGCCAGTTCGTGCGCCCTGAAATCCTGAACGATCCGACGGTCTATCCGCCTGAATCGGTATTGAAAACGCTCTATCTCCTCAAGCCGCTTCCGGCGCCGATCAAGCGGCTGGAAAGCCGGCTGTGGACGCAGTTGAAATCGGGCGGTTAGAAAGCGCCTGGCGCCGACTCGCGCTGCATTGAAAAATGGCCTTCCGCTGCATTGGAAGGCCATTTCCCTTTCGATCGCGGAATGAATCAGCTCTCCGACTTGAGCTTCCCACCCGTCGCCCACGCGTCCTTTGGGATTTCGCTAAAGACAATTTCGACCACTTCGGGCGGGCAGGACAAGGTTTCTACGAACACATCCGTAATGCCGCGCGCCAGTTCGCGCTTTTGCTCAAGCGTCTTGCCAGGGTGCATTTCGATTCGCAGGATAGGCATAATGACTCCGTTTTCTACCGCGTTCCAGCAACGCGGACGCAGTCATTATGGGGAAGCACGAATCATGGATAAACGGGCGTGGGGTTGGGACAGCCTGAACCGCGAGGTATCGAATGGCGGATAAGCTCGCGGGAATGCAGATGTTTGTCCGCGTCGTCGAAGCCGGGAGTTTTGCGGCGGCGGCGGCGCTTAGCCAGGTGAGCGCCACGATGGCCGCGAAGCAGGTGCGCGAGATCGAGGAACGGCTCGGCGCGAAACTGCTTCATCGCACCACGCGCCAGCATCAGCTCACGGAAATTGGCGCGCTCTATTACGAGCGATGCAAACGCGCGCTGCACGAATTCGAGCAGGCCGAAGCCAGCGCAGCCGAGCTGCGCAGCAGCCCGCGCGGCACGCTGAAAATCGTCGCGCCGGTCAGCTTCGGCAGCGAACGGCTCGCGCCGGTGCTGGCCGACTATCTCGAACGCCATCCTGAAGTCAGCGTCGATCTCACACTGGACAATGCGCCCGTCGACCTGATGCGCGAGGGCTACCACCTCGCCATCCATATCGGCGACCTCGATAGCGCGGATCTGGTGGCGCATGCCGTGCACGCCTATCGGCGCGTGCTTGCGGCGGCCCCCTCCTATATCGAGCGCCACGGTCAGCCGGAAACGCCGGAACGCTTGCGCGAACACGCGTGCCTCGGCCTTTCGTATTGGCGCAAGAAGGAATTCTTCTGGACGCTGGTCGGGCCTGAGCGGCAGATTTGCCACGTGCCCGTCGAGGGCCGTTTCAGCGCGAACGATGGCCGTGCATTGCGCGCGGCGGCCCTGCGCGGCACCGGCATCGTGCTGCAACCGGAAATGCTGCTCGAAAACGACCTGGCCGAAGGCCGTCTTGTTGCGGTGCTGCCGCAGTGGAGCCATGTGCATACGCCGATGCATCTCGTGCATTCACGCGATCTGCGGCCCACCGCAATGTTGCGGACTGCGATTGATTTTCTCGTGAAGCAGCTTGCTTCCGCCGATTGAATAACAAATGCCCGGATCGCGCCGGGCACTTGTTTTACAGCGTCAATGGGCATTTACCGCGTGCGCATCATCACAGATGCGTCACAGATGCGTCACCTGCAAGATCGCTTCGGCAAACGCTTTCGGCGCTTCCTGCGGCAGGTTATGGCCGATCCCGCCAGTCAGATTGCGGTGCAGATATTTGCCCGTGAACTTCTTCGCGTAGGCGGCGGGTTCCGGATGCGGTGCGCCGTTGGCGTCGCCTTCCATCGTGATCGTCGGCACCGTGATGGCGGGGCCGGCGGCCAGGCGCTGCTCGATTGCATCGAGGCGCGATTCGCCCTGCACGAGCCCCAGACGCCAGCGATAGTTGTGAATCACCACGGCCACATGATCCGGATTCTGAAACGACGCCGCCGTGCGCTCGTACGTAGCGTCATCGAAATTCCACTTCGGCGACGCCAGTTGCCAGATCAGCTTGTTGAACGCATCGCGGTTTGCCGCGTAGCCCTGCGCACCGCGCTCGGTCGAGAAGTAGAACTGATACCACCACTGGAATTCGGCCTTCGGCGGCAGCGGGTTCTTGTTCGCGGCCTGGCTGCCAATCAGATAACCGCTTACTGAAACCAGCCCCTTCACGCGCTCGGGCCATAGCGCCGCGATGCAGTCCGCCGTGCGGCCACCCCAGTCATAGCCGCCCAGAATCGCCTGGTCGATCTTCAGCGCATCCATGAACGCAATGATGTCCACGGCCGTCACGGCCTGCTGGCCATTGCGCGGCGTATCGGCGGAGAGAAAACGCGTCGAACCATAGCCGCGCAGATACGGCACGATCACGCGATAGCCCGCGGCGGCCAGCATCGGCGCGACTTCGACGAAGCTATGGATGTCGTAGGGCCAGCCGTGCAGCAGCAGCACCGGCTGGCCGTTCTTCGGGCCCGCCTCGGCATAGCCGACGTTGAGCAGGCCCGCGTCGATCTGCTGGATCGGCCCGAACGACGCATTGCCGCCCGTGCGCGAGTTCGTCGCGGCGCCGTCCGCCGACTGGGCGTTGGCCAGGCCGCTGAAGCCCAGCTCCGCGAGGCTCAGGCTCGCCAACGTAGTGCCGAGAATCCGACGGCGCCGGACATTGACGGGATCTGACATGACGCATTTCTCCTTGTTGATCGTTCGGATGTGGCCGCCGATTGTCTGCGGCAAATACAGGCGCATAAACGCTTCAGCGCATTTATATCGGAGGCGGGCAAACGCCATGTATCCCAATGTGTCTGCCCGCCGTACGTACACACGACGAATCAAAATCGCCGCGAAAACACGCTTTTTATCGCCTCACGCGCGCGGTTCGACCGGCGATGCGGGCACGCCGCGCGCCTCGATATCGCGGCCCGCCAGCAAGCAGAGATCCTCGCGATGATGTGCGGCGACAATCTGCACGCCCACCGGCACGCCGTTCACGAGACCCGTCGTGACCGCGAGTCCCGGCAGCCCCATCGCGGGCAGCGCGCGCAGCGTCAGTTGCGCCTCCCAGACGCGATCGAAGCCTTCCTTGCCCTGCATGTCGAGGTCGCTCGCGAACGGCAGCTCGCTCGACACCGGCATCAGCACGACCGCATATTGATCGAGGAACAGGCGCCACTGGCGCGTGAGTGTCGTGCGGCGCACCAGCGACTGGCTGACGACATCGGCGGGCAGGCCGCGCACTTTCTCACGGGCCGCCGCGATCACGGCAGCCGCGCCCGGATCGCCGTCCTTCTCCACCGCATTGACCAGCGCGTCGAAGCCGTCGCCCAGCCACAGGCGCTCCTGCAGCAGCGCGGCTTCGCGGATCGACGGCACATCGTCGATTTCCTCGACTTCCCAGCCCGCGTCGCGCAGACGGTTCGCCGAATCGCGCAGTGCGTCCTCGACTTCCTTGACGGTTGCCAGGCCGCCAGGACGCACGCATAGCGCCGCGCGGCGCGGCACTTGCGGGCCGTCGACGGGCAGCGCGACGTACCACGGATCGCGCAGATCGGGTGCGGCCAGCGCCACGAGGCCCAGGCGCAGATCTTCGATAGTGCGGCCCATCGGCCCCGCCGCCGACATCAGTTGCGCGCCAATCGCCCGCTCCGGCGACGATGCGTTGAAGGCCGGCACGCGGCCCAGCGTCGGACGCAGGCCGTGGATGCCGCAAGCGTAGGCCGGATAGCGCACCGACCCGCCGATATCCGTGCCCAGCGCCAGTTGCCCGATCCCCGCCGCGACCGCCGCCGCGCCGCCGCCGCTCGACCCGCCCGGCGTGAGCGAGGGATCGCGCGGATTGAGCGTGCGGCCATGCACCTGGTTCGAGGTGAACCAGCGCAGCGCGAAGGTCGGCGAATTGGTGCGGCCAAGCAGCACCGCGCCGGCGCGCACCAGGTTGTCCACGGCCGGGCTGTTGGCCTGGGCAATCAGGTTCTCCTGCGCGCGCAGGCCATTCGTCGTCGCGAAGCCTGCCTGGTCGACGTTGATCTTGGTAGTGACGGGCACGCCTGCCAGCGGGCCGGGGTTCTCGCCACGCGCAATCGCCTGGTCGACGGCATCGGCCTGTTGCAGGACTTCTTCGGGATGCACGGCCACAACGGCGTTGATGATCGGGTTCACCGCATCCAGACGCGCGAGCGCAGATTGCGCCGCTTCACGCGCACTCACTTCACGCGACTTGATGTGCTTTGCCAGTTCTGCAGCCGTCAATTGCCAAAGTTCAGACATGCTTCCTCCGTGATGAATGACTGAATCTGTGTCGCTCGCCGGGATCTTCTGTGGCGAACAGCGTGGATGCGATTGAAGCAGCCGCATGTATCTGGATTGTGTCCAGCACGCCCGACCCGCGCCGCACGGGCCTTGCGCCGCGCGGGCGGCTTCGTTTGTGTCGCTATGTATCTGCGCTTCGCCCAGATACAGGGAATTGCAATAAGGCCAGATTACGAAACATGCCAGATACGTAAGCTCGTTTTAATTCATCAACGCCGAAATCTGCTGGGCACGAGCCTGATGGATCACCCGGTCGCCCTCTTCCTCTACCGCTTCAAGGAGAACGTCATGCAAGTTTCCAAGATCGCTTTGGCTCTCACCGCTGGTGCTGCACTCGTTGCCGCTTCTGCCTCGTTCGCCGCCGTGCCGGCAGCCGTCGATAACCCCGCCCCGGTGGCGACGCAAGCGCAATCGCAAGCCCAGTCGTGGGCGCCGGCACAGCAAAACGCCAACACGAAGATCACGCGCGCCCAGGTTCGCCAGGAACTGGTCGACGCCGAGCACAACGGCCAGCTCGACGCGCTGCGCAGCCTGTATCGCGGCAGCTAAACCATCGCACTGTTAATCAACCAACGCGCATAACCACGCTGATATCCAGCTCACCTCGTCATCAATCTACAAGGAAATCACCATGAGCAACGCTGAAAAAGTCCTGTACACCGGCAAGACCCACACCACCGGCGGCCGTGACGGCGCCACGCGCAGCAACGATGGGCGTCTAGAAGTCAAGCTCGCGCCGCCGGGATCGAGCGCGCCGGGCACCAACCCCGAGCAGATGTTCGGTGCGGGCTGGTCGGCATGTTTCATCGGTGCGATGGGACTGGCGGCGGGTCGCCTGAAGGTGGCGCTGCCGCGCGATACGGCAGTCGATGCGGAAATCGACCTGGTGATGCGCGACGAAGCCTACTCGCTGCGCGCGCGCCTGAACGTGTCGCTGCCGGGCGTCGAGCGCGACGTGGCGCATCAGCTGATCGAACTCGCGCATCAAACCTGCCCGTATTCGAAGGCGACGCGCGGCAATATCGATGTGGAGATTACGCTGGCTGAGGTTTAAGCGTAGAGGAATGAAGAAGGGCGCGGGGTATATCGTACGGAATCCATATCGATATACCCCGCGCCCTCGCGTGTTGCGTCGAAGATTTATTGTCGACCGATCAGATAGTGCGTCCCGGCCGCCACCCCACTTCGCGCAACGCATCGACCAGCCGCGCTGCGCCCAGCCCTTCCACCTTCGCGCCGCGCGACGCCACATCGCGGCCCGCTACCAGCGCGTTGATGATCGCCTCCTCCACAGCCTCCGCCGCCGCGACGAACAGCGCCGAAATATGGTCGTTGTTGACCATCTTCACGTCGCTCGTGGGCGCGCCCTTGCGGCCATAGTTCGCCGCAGGCAAGCCGCGATTGCCCGTCGCAAACGCCATAAAGATATCGCCGCTCGAATCCTCGGTGCCGCCGCCCACGCGCGCAAGGCCCACGCTCGCACGTTGCGCGAGCCGCGTGCATTGATGCGGCAACAAGGGCGCATCGGTCGCCAGCGTAACGACGATCGAACCCATGCCCGGCTCCCCCTTCGCGTGCGGCTCGCGAAACGGCGAGTGAACATGGCGCAGCACCTCGCCCACCGGATAGCCGCCGACACGCAACATCTCGCGCACGCCGTAATTCGACTGCACGAGCGCACCCACTGTCCAGCCGCCCGCTTCGGCGTCCAGCACGCGCGACGCCGTGCCAATGCCGCCTTTGAACTCGTGGCAGATCATGCCCGTGCCGCCGCCCACGCTGCCTTCCTCGACCGGCCCGCTGCGCGCCGCCGCAAGCGCATCGCGCACATGCGCAGCCGTGACGTGCTGCCCCCAGATATCATTCAGCAGTCCGTCATAGGTTTCCATCACGACCGGCATGCACCAGTAAACGCGCTCGCGGGCGCTGTCCCGCTCGGCGGCAATCAACGCATCGCGCACCGTGCCCACGCTATGCGTGTTCGTATAGGCGATGGGCGTGGTCAGCAAACCGGCCTCGCGGATCCATTCAAGTCCGGTCGCGTCGCCGTTTCCGTTGAGCACGTGCACGCCCGCAAAGCAAGGATCGTCGTGCGCCGCGCCCGCGCGCGGTTCGATGATCGTCACGCCGGTGCGCACCGACGCATCACCGTCGTCGCGCTCGTCGCGCTCGTCGCGCTCGTCGGCTTGCAGCGTGCAATGCCCGACACGCACACCCGCGACGTCCGTGATCGCGTTGAAGCGCCCCGGCTTGCCAAGTCCGATCCGAATGCCGAGTTCCCTCGTACGCATGATGCCTGTCCTCCGTTATTGCAATGTCTATTTGAGTGTTATTCGAAATGCGTTTCAAAGCGCGCGGAACGTCTCGCTGCGCCGCGCGCAAGCCACATACATCGCCAGCGCGACAACCAGCAGAGCGCCGATGATGTAGAGATCGGCCGCCTTCGTCGCCGTCGCGAGCGTCGTATAGAGCGTGTATCCCGCGCCCGCAATCGCGACGATAGGCGTAACGGGCCATAGCGGCATGCGGTAGTGATGCTCGACGTCGCGACGCACGAGACGGCTCGCCAGCGCCGCCAGTCCGACGACCAGGTACACGAGCAATAGCAAGTCCACGGTAAAGGCCGTCAATTCGTCGAGGCTCGACACGAACACCAGTCCCGCCGAAGGCACCGCGAGCGCAAGCGTCGCGAGCCACGGCGAATCGAAGCGTGGGTGGATCGTCGAAAACGCGCGATTGCAGCCACGCGGCCACAGCGCGTGACGTCCGCTGCTATACAGCAGGCGCCCCATCGTAATGACGATAGCGATGATCGCGTTGAATACCGAAAGGAAAATGCCGCCGCTCACCACGCGCGAAAGCGCCGGATTGCCGAGTTCGCGCACGACGTAGCCGATCGGGTCGGCGCTCTTCGACAGTTCGCTGAGCGAAGGCGCGCCCAGCACAATCGCGATCAGCGGCACGAGTTCGACCACCAGGATCACGAGCAGCGAATAGATCACGGCGCGCGCCACGTTGCGATTTCCGCCACGCAGGTCTTCCGCAAGAAACACCGCGGAGCCAAAGCCGTTGTAGCAAAAGATCGCCGTGCCGATGGCGGGCACGATGGCCGCCGCCGTGGCTGGAATCAGCGCGCCGCCGCTCGCCACCAGTGGGTGCATCAACGCGCCCGCGCCGCGATGCGGGGCGCTGAAGCCCAGCGCCGCAATCAGCATCAGCACGCCCACCTCGACCACCAGAAATGCCCCGGTGATCCACGCATTGGTCTTGATGTTGAGCATGCCCAGCACGTAACTGAGCAGCACGATGGTGAGCGCAACGGACTGATTGCCGAAGTGCGTGCCGAGCGCGTTGTTGAGGTAAGGCGCCGCGCCGCTGGCCAGCACCGCGGGAATAAACACGCTGACCGCCAGCACCGTGATGAAGGTCAGGTAGCCAGGCAGCGTGCCGAACACGCGTTTGGCCATGACGTATTCCCCGCCCGCGCTGCGGTGCGCGGCGCTTAGCTCCGCATAGCAAAGCGCGAAGGCGAACGCGAGCACGCCGCCCAGCAGGAACGACATCACCGCGCCGCTGCCCGCCTGCTGGATCGCGAACGGCGCGATCACGAAGATCGAACTGGCGGGCGTGACGCCCGAGACCGTGATCATCACGGCGTCGCGCACGCTCAGCGTTTGCGTGAGCGTGCGGCGCGTTTCACCGGCGTCACCTGGTGCGGACGACGATTGCATCGTGCCCGTGGATTCCGACATCATCTCCATCCTGCTCTCCTATGCTGCGCTTTTTTGAACGCCCATACTCGGGGCCACAGATTGCGTTGCAGTCTAGGAAGCCATTTTTTTGGCCGCTATTCCCATTTTGGGTTACGCCCTGTGGTACCGGACAAACAGGACATGGATCGACTCTTTACGGAAATCGCGATGCATCAGGCGCTCGGGCGCGTGCTCGACCATCTGGGTCAGCCGCGTTTCTGGCGCTTTCTGGTGCTGCTGCTCAACGAGATGGTGCCGTTCGACAACGCGCTAGCGACGGCCATAGGCAGCGACGGCGTGCCCATTGTGCTCGATGAATACGATGCAGGCGGCAGCGACACGCCCTCGCCGGTGCCGCTCTATCTCAACGGCCTCTACCTGCTCGATCCGTTTTTGCAGGCGGCGCACGACGGCCTCGCAGACGGCTGCTACCGGCTGGAAGAAGTCGCGCCCGACCTGTTCCGGCAGAGCGAGTATTTTCTGAGCTATTTCCGCGATGCGGTTGGCGAGGACGAGATCCAGGTGCTGCTGCGCCCGCAGCCTGACGTGCTGCTCTCGCTGTCGATGGGGGCGGCCATGCGTTTCGATGCCGAGCCGCTCGGCAAGCTCACGGCCGCGCTGCCGTGGGTGCTCGCCGCGATCCGCCAGCACTGGCGGCTGGCCGGCGACACGGCGCCCATCGTGCCGAGCGCCGCCGGTCTGGGCGCGCGCGTGGAGGCGGCGCTCGCGCGCTTTGGCGCGGGGCTGTTGACCGAACGCGAAATGGCGATCGCACGGATGGTGCTGCGCGGCAATTCCTCGAAGGCGATTGCCGAGCGGCTCGCCATTTCGCCGGAAACGGTGAAGGTGCACCGCCGCCATCTCTACACCAAGCTAGGGGTTTCCACGCAGCCGGAGTTGTTCTCGCGCTTCATCGAAGCACTGGGCAACGATGAAGCGCTTTAGCGGCTGTTGCGACTATTGCGGCTAGAGCCGTTATTACGGCTGTTGCGGCGGTTGCGCCGCGTCCAGCAGATAGGCGTCGTAGACCACCGCGTTGCCCAGGCGCATCGCATAGCCCACCGCCATCGCGCGATTAAGCCATGCGTACTTCTTCGACGAGGTCTCGAAGTTCATATACAGCCGGAAGTAGTACTTCGAAGGATCGACCGGCTTGCCTTGCGCAACCTCGGCCATCACGCCCGCGGGGCCATAGCGCATGCCGCGAGTCTGCAGATAGACGTATTCGCCGTCGTCCATCTTCAGCAGGTAGCGCGTGTCGATCACGGCCACGCCGTCCTTCGTCACGACCTGCCAGTCGGCGCCGTTATTCAGGATCTCGCCCTTCACGAGCGGGCCGTCGACGCGCCCGCCCGTAATCGGGATGATGCGGCGCTTGCCCGCGTCGTTGCTCGCGCCCAGTTCCCAGATGGGCGCCGTGAGATCGACGCTGAAGCGGCCCATATAGGTGAGCTGCGGCTTCGGCGGGTCGAAGGCTGCGGGCGCAACGTCCGCTTCGGCGGCCATCGACTGCCCGACGCAAAACGTCATGAATGCCGAGGCAAATAGCCGCCTGAATGTCTTTGTCATTCGGTATCCTCTTTAATTTCTTGCGGCGACGCTGCGCGCGCGAGAGAGCAGCACATCGGGATCGTCGGCGTCGGGCGCGTGCATCGCTTCGACCAGCGCCTCGCGATGCTGGAGCACCGCACGCTGGTTGATCGAGCCTTTGTCGGTGATCTCGCCCAGGTCGAGCGAAGGCGGCACAGCCAGCAGGCGCAGACGCGCGATATAGGTTGCGCTACCTGTGGCGCTCGCGTTAAGGCGCGCCGCCAGATCCGCGAAAAATCCGCGCACCGACGCTGTGGCCAGCACATCGGCTGCACTCGCATGGCTGGCGAGTTTTGCCAGCGCACGGCATGCGTCCAGGCGCGGGAAGATCATCACGCCCACATCGTCGCGATTCATGCCCGTCACGACGGCGTCCTGCACGTAGGGTGCGCCCTCGCTGATGATGCGCGCACGCATCGGCCCCACGCTCACGAACGTCCCCGACGCGAGCTTGAAGTCCTCTGCAATGCGCCCGTCGAAGGCCAGGCCCAGTTCAGGCCGTTCGGGGTCGACAAAACGCACTGCGTCACCGCTTCGGTAATAGCCTTCGTCGTCGAACACGTCCTGCCGGTGCTCCGTCGACGCCCGCCAGTATCCGCCCATGACGTTCGGGCCGCGAAAGCGCACTTCCAGCTTGCCGTCCACCGGCGCGACCTTCACGAGGCAGCCCGGCGCAGGCAGGCCGATATAACCGGCGCGCGCCACCGGCCCGGTCGTGAACAGGCACGACGGCGCGGTCTCGGTCATGCCCAGCCCCGCCATGATGCGAATACGCTCGCCGCAATGCTTGAGCGTCACACGTCCGAGTCGCTCCCACGCTGCCTGCGAAAGCCCCGCGCCTGCGAAAAAATACATCTTCACGCGCGAGAAAAAGCGCTCGCGCAGCGCGGCATCGGTTTCGAGCGCGGCGGTCAGTTCCTCCCAACCCTTGGGCACGTTGAAATAGATCGTCGGCGCAATGTCGCGCAGGTTGCGCAGCGTTTCCTCGAACTTGCCCGCGACGGGCTTGCCGTCGTCGATATACAGCGTGCCGCCGTTATAAAGCGCGATCCCCACGTTATGACTGCCGCCGAAGGTGTGGTTCCACGGCAGCCAGTCCACCAGCACGGGCGGCTCGATACCGAATTGCGGAAACGTCTCCAGCAGCATCTGCTGATTGGCGCAGAGCATGCGGTGCGTGGTGGGCACGGCCTTGGGCAGGCGCGTCGATCCCGAGGTGAAAAGAAACTTGGCGATGGTGTCGCCGTTGACGCCTGCGTGGGCGGCATCGGCTTGATCGGGCGGCGTATCGAGCAGCGCCGCAAAACGCGTCACGTTGCCGTTGCCGTTGCTATTTCTATTGCTATCGCTGGCTTCGGCGGGCGCGGCGCTCACGCGCTCGACATCGGCCGGGAGCACGGCGTCGAGCGCCTTCGCATAGGCATCGATATCGTCGGCGAAAACGAGGCCCGGCGTGAGCACGTCCAGCACGTGGCGCAGTTTGCTGTAGTCGCCCGAAATCAGCGAATACGCCGGCGAAATGGGTGCATAAGGAATGCCCGCCCACATCGCACCGAGCGCCATCTGCATGTGCTCGATGCTGTTGCCCGAAAGAATCGCGACGGGCCGCTGCGCGTTCAAGCCGCGCTGCAACAGCGCCGAGCCGATGGCGCGTGCATTCTCCAGCATCTGCGCGTAGGTCACGCCGCGCCAGGCGCCGTGCGCATCGCGCCGCGCGACGAGCAGGCGCTCCGGGTATTCGCGCGCACCGCGTTCGAGGCATTCGGTGAAGCGCTCGGGATAGGCGCCCAACGGCTCGCCTGCCTCCAGATACCAGCACTCGCCGCGCCGCTCGATGCGCGGCGAGACGGAACCGATGGCGACGCCCCGGTATCCGGGTGCGCCGCCTGCGTGGCTTTGGTGCGATTCCAAAACCTGTCTCCTGGTTGTGCCGCCCCTGGTGCGCTCTCTGGCAGGCACCTTGCAGCCGGGGCGGCGTGGCTTCCTTATCGCGGCGCACACCTCGCGCGCGCCGCGTCGACCGGACAGCTTGACTGCACTGCTGGCGCGTTTAGCGCTTGTAAGCCTGCAGACCCGGCTTGATGCTCTTGTCGTCGAGGAACTGCTTGAGACCCTTCGCGCGGCCGCCTTCCGGATCGCGATAGTTGGCCTGGTCGAGCTTGGCGTAGAGATAGTCCTCGTTCTGCTCCCACGTCAGCTCACGGCTGCGCTTGAAGCCATGCTTCGCATTCCGAAGCACAACCGGGTTCTTGTCGAGCAGCTTCGCGGCCAAAGCCAGCGTTTCCTCGCGCAATTGCGCCCGCGGCACGCTCTTGTTCACGAGCCCCATCTGCGCGGCCTGCGGCCCCGTGAAGGTCTCGCCGGTCATGATGTAGTACAGCGCCTGGCGGTGGCCCACCGTATCGGCCATCGCCTTGCTGACGAGGTTGCCCGGCGGGATGCCCCAGTTGATTTCCGACAGGCCGAACACGGCTTCGTCGGCGGCGATGGCCAGGTCGCAGGCCACCAGCGGCGAGAACCCGCCACCGAAGCACCAGCCGTTGACCATCGCAATCGTCGGCTTCGAATACATGCGCAGGAGCTGCCATTGCCAGCGGCTTGCGTCGCGCCGGATGCGTTCCTGCAACACGTCCGGGCCGGTGTCGACCTCGCGGAAATACTCCTTGAGATCCATGCCCGCAGTCCAGGCATCGCCCTCGCCGGTCAGCACGAGCACCTGCGCTTCGGGGTCGAGCTCGACGGCTTCCAGCACGTCGATCATCTCCTTGTTGAGCGTCGGGCTCATGGCATTGCGCTTGTCGGGGCGATTGAACGCCACCCACGCAATCCCGCCCTGCACCGTGACATTGACCGTTTTCCAGCGACCTTCGTAGCTCATCGTCTCTCTCCGTGGACAGTGCCGCACTCGCGGCTTGAAGTCAATTTACTATCAGGCTACCTGATATGTAAAGCGGAAAATGAGCGTGTCGGTACAAACCCTGAACGAACGGGAAAGCGAGTTTTTGCGAGGAGATTGCGGGGAGAAATGGACAACGACGCGGCATGCCGCGTCGTTCAGGGACAAGCAATGGGACTTGCTGCGGACTACTGCACCGACACCCCGTCGAAGCGATGGCTGCCCAGCGGCGAGAACACCAGCCCCTGCACGCGGTTCGAAACGGGCAGCGACACGATCGAATGCGCGATCGGCGTGAACGGCACCTGCTGCTTGAAGATGACCTGCGCCTGCTCGTAGAGCGCGGTGCGCTGCTGCACGTCGGCGTCGGCGCGGGCCTTTTCGATCAGCTTGTTGAACGCCGGATTGCACCACTTCGACACGTTGCTGCCATGCACGGCGTCGCAGCCGAGCAGCGCGCCAAGCCAGTTGTCCGGGTCGCCGTTGTCGCCCGACCAGCCGTAGAGCAGCGCGTCATGCTCGCCGCCCTGCTTGGCGCGGCGGTTGTATTCGCCCCACTCGTAGCTCACGATCTTCGCGCGCACGCCGATCTTCGCCCAGTCCTGCTGGATCAGTTGCGCCATCAATTGCGCATTCGGGTTGTAGGGACGCTGCACCGGCATCGCCCAGAGCGTGATCTCGAAGCCGTTCGCAAAGCCGGCCTGCGCGAGCAGCGCGCGGGCTTTCGCGGCATCGTAGGGTGCGTCCTTGAGGCTCGGGTTATACGACCATTGCGACGGCGGCATGGGATTGGCGGCGATCTTCGCGTTGCCGGCGAACACGGCCTGGATGATCGCGGGCTTGTCGATCGCCATATCGAGCGCACGGCGCACCTCCACGCGATCGAGCGGCGGATGCTGCGTGTTATAGGCGACGAAGCCGACGTTGAAGCCCACGCCCGACACGAGCCGCAGCGACGGATTGCGCTTGACCACCTCCAGGTCGGCCGGACGCGGAAATACCGACACCTGGCACTCGCCGCTCGCAAGTTTCTGGATGCGCACGGCCGGATCGGGATTGATCGAGAAGATCAGGTGCGCGAGCTTGACGTCCTGCGGGCGCCAGTAATCGGGATTCGCGTCGTAGCGGATCAGCGCGTCCTTCTGATAGGAGCGGAACACGAACGGCCCCGTGCCCACCGGCAACTGGTTGATATCGGCTTCGCGATGGGCGGCGCTCAGCTGCGCCGCGTATTCGGCGGACAGGATCGACGCGAAGCTCATCGCCAGGTTGCGCACGAAGATCACGTCGGGCGTCTTGAGCGTGAAGCGCACGGTGTAGTCGTCGAGTTTGTCGATCTGCGCGATGTTCTTGTCGAAGCCCAGGTCGCTGAAATACGGAAAGCTCGTCGGATACGCCTTGCGGAACGGCTGCTGCGCATCGAGCATGCGGTTGAACGTGAACAGCACGTCGTCGGCGTTGAAATCGCGCGTGGGACGGAACCAGGCCGTCGTCTGGAATTTCACGCCGTGCCGCAGATGGAACGTGTAGACGCGCTGGTCAGACGAACTGTCCCAGCTCGTCGCAAGCCCCGGTTCGAGATCGAGCGTGCCGTTCTTAAACTGCACAAGCTCGTTGTAGATCGTGTCGGTGCTGGCGTCGAAATCGGTGCTGGTCGTGTGCTGGCCGGGGTCGAAACCTGCGGGGCTGCCTTCGCTGCAAAACACCAGCGTGCCTTTGGGCGCGCCGTAAGCCATGGCAGCAATGGGCGGGAGTGCGGCGAGCACGGCGGCGCTCGCGAGAACCTGGGCAAAGCGCCGCAGGGTGGAGGTTCGAAGTGGCATGGAGGCGTCCGGATGGAGTGCGCCAGTGGCGCATAAGCTGCGGATTTTTCTGCGATTTCCGCTCGATTTTGCGCAGCCTGTACGCCGCCAACTACCAATTTATGCGCATAACATTAGCAGCCAGGGTCCTAAGGCAATCGGCAAGTTGCGTCCGGCCTTGCGTGGCCCGGCACGCCCGCTCGTAGTTTTGGGGCCACATAGAAGCGTCAACTTGCTGCATCGCCGCACGACGTTCTTGCATTCCGCGAAAGGGAGCCTATAATAGGGAAAACCCTTAGGTAACTACCCGGACTTTCGAGGACATCATGGCTGCGCTCATCGCTGCACTTTCGTCTAACGTCAATCAAGCTGTTGAGGCGCTTGGCCGCCTTGGCGTTAAGGCGCTCAATCGCCACCTGGAATACTGCGAACTGCTCGCAGAAGCCCAGCGCCGCTACTAAGCGGAACGCGGACAGAGGGCGTCCGTAGCATTGATTCGTAGCCCTCGAAGTCGCTGTTAGTTGCGACTGTAGGTGGATTGGCTGTTGCTTGACCGCACGCCGGAAGCGCTCGCTTTCGGCGTTTGCGTTTGTGGACTCGGTTGTGCACTCATTTGTGCGGCGGGGGGCGCTTGAGCCCCACCGTACGCACCCGCCATCGTTGCGCCCCCGTTCATGGGCACGCCGCCTGCTGTGTCAGTGCCATCTCAACGGATGGCCCGAACCATGGACGACTTCTTCAATCGGCTGTTCCATTTGCAGCCGTCGCTCGTCGCGACGGTCACGCAAGACGTGCTCCATCTGATCGTCGCGATCCTGATCGTCGCGATCGGCTGGTGGATCTCGAACCGCATCGCCCAGCTTTTCGCCAACATGCTCGTGCGCTCGCACGCGGATCCGACGCTTGCGCCGATGCTCGCCGGCATCGCCGCGTGGGCCGTGCGCGTGATCGCGATTGTTGCGTCGCTGAGCGAAGTCGGCATCGCGACCGCCAGCGTGCTGGCTGCGCTGGGCGCCGCCGGGCTGGCGATCGGTCTCGCCTTGCAGGGCACGCTGCAAAACATCGCTGCGGGCATCATGTTGCTGTTGCTGCGGCCATTTCGCGCCGGCGACGTGATCGAAGGCAGCGGCGCGGCAGCCGGCATCGTTCGCGAAGTGGGCCTCTTCACGACGCGCATCGAGCGCGGCGACGGCAACGACGTCTTCGTGCCGAACAGCCAGATCTGGAGCAATCCCGTCATCAACTACAGCAGCGGCGGCACCCAGCGTGTCGACGTGACGATCGACCTTGCGCGCCGCGACCAGGTCGACTCCGCCATCGCCGAACTCAAGAAAATGGTCGCCGACGAGCCCCGCGTGCTCGCCGGGACGACACTCGCGCCGACCGTGGCCGTGGAAAGCTATCCGTCGAAGGGCGGCGCGCGCCTGCGCATTGGCGCGTGGGTGCGCAACGCCGACGCGGCCTATGCCGCCGACGATCTGCGCAGTCACGCGTGCGACGCACTGGAGAGCGCCGATCTTGCCGTGGCGGGCGTGCCTGGCATGCGCGAGCGCGACGAGATGAACGCGGCGCTGTCGCATTCGTGATGTGAGCTTTGTTGTACTGCGCCTGGGGATGTTGCGACCGTTTCAAGCGTCGCGTGTCGATGACGCGCGGCCCCTGCCAGGCTGCGGGGCCGCGCATTTCGCGGGAGGATGGCCATGTCGATGCAAGCAAAGCTCGACCGCTGGCGCAATGTGTCGCGGTTCCTCATTGCCCGCATGGCGGACTACGGCGAATTGTTCTCGATCGAACTGGCCGAGACGCGCGTGCGCTTGATGCGTGAAATGTTCGCGCTGGTGGCGCTCGCGGTCACGGTGCTGTTCACGCTGTCGTTTTTCTGCTTTGCGCTGATCGCATCGGCGTGGCAAACGGCGTATTTTCTGACCGTGGTCTGGGGCATTGCGGCGGCGTGGCTGTTTTTGTCGCTCGTGGCGTTTCTGATGCTGCGCGCGCAGCGGCATGCACATTCGTTCGGCATCCTCAGGGACGAATTGCGCGCCGATCTCGAAACGGTCAAGGAGGCACTCAAATGAATCAGCGCACCCGTTTGCGCCGGGAACACGAATCCGTCGTGCTTGCTCGCATGGAACTCGCCCGCACGCAATTGCTGATCGCCAATATCGGCTTGCGGTTGGGCCAGCATCCTGCTGGCGCGCGAGACAATGCCTTGTCGCTTGCGAATCTCGGGCATGCGCTGGCGGCCGCGCCACGCGTCACGCTGCTGGGATCGGCGCTAATGGGGTCTATCGTATTTGGGCCTAAACGCGTTGTGCCGATTCTCGCGCGTACCGGCTTGCTTGGCTGGGTCGTGCGCAATATTCGCTTGCAGAGTCGATGAACTGCATTTGATTTAATTTCATCTCCTTGGCGTGCAATGCGCCATTTTTCTTTTGTGCGCTTTATAGCGCTTCAATTCCTGAAATGCGATTCCGGGTTCTCCGGGAATCAACTTAATTCTTATAGCCTGAACGAAAATTCCATTCAACGGATCTGTCGAACGACTTCTCGCCTTCTAATCCGGTCTATCAGCCGATGCAATGCGCGATCCAGACGCGTGTTGCCAGGCCATGCGTTCGCTAACGTCTATTGCACCGTGGTTGACGCCCGGCTGCCCATTTCGCAGCCCTTTACAAGAGAGCGGATACGCTGTATTGGTAATTCACTTAGGGGGTAGCGAACTATGTGAAGATTGCGTAGAGTGACGGTGACTGCCGCCTTTGCCTGAACAGGGAAACAAAAATAAACGAGCGTGCGGCGATGCCGAATGAGTCGCGGGTTTGAAAACAATTTAACCGTTAGCATTTTGCAGGAAAGCAGGGATTGTCACCTTGCTGCGATCTAGCGTAATGTTTTCGTCGATATCCGTATTTGTTAAATAAAACAAGGATATGAAAAAACCAACTTTATCCCCGACTTTGCTTGCATCACTCATGCTGGGTGCAATTTCAATCTATGCCCAGTCCAGTGCAGCGGCTCACGTGCCCGTTACGGTCGACAATTTTTCTCGTGCTGAAAGCGACGTATCGTTTGCGAACTTTGTCAAGATTGGTGGATTCGGCAAGTTCTCTCACAACCGCGACGTCGCGCCCATCGACAATCAACCCGTTGTCCGGCCGAACCGCGATACGCTTTATTCAGTGGGTGTATTCGATCTCGATGCGAGTCCACTCACCATTACGCTGCCGGATGCCAGCCGTCGCTTCATGGCCATGCAGGTCATCACTGAAGACGAGTACACCCCTATGGTCGTCTATCGACCGGGAGCCTATACGTTCACTCGTCAAAAGATCGGTACCCGCTATGTCGCCGTGGCCGTGCGCACGCTCGTCGATCCCAGCGATCCGGCCGACCTTGAGAAGGCGCATCGTCTTCAGGATGCGATTGGCGTAAAGCAGGCCAGCGCCGGAAAGTTCGAGATCCCGGACTGGGATCCAGAGAGCCAGAAGCAGGTGCGCGATGCGCTGCGAGTGCTTGGCGCCGACCTCTCCGACTCCAACGGCATGTTTGGCGCGAAGAGCGAGGTCGACCCGGTGCATCATTTGATCGGCGCGGCTACCGAGTGGGGCGGCAATCCTCGTGAGGCCGCCATTTACCTGAACATCACGCCAAAGCAGAACGACGGCAAGACAATCTACCGCCTGCGAGCGAAAGACGTGCCGGTGGACGGGTTCTGGTCTGTCAGCGTCTATAACGCTCATGGCTTCTTCGAGAAGAACGATCTCAACGCCTACACGATCAACAACGTGACGGCAAAGCGCGAAGCGGACGGCTCGGTTGCAGTGCAGTTCGGCGGCTGTGACGGCAAGATTCCGAACTGCCTGCCGATTACCGACGGCTGGAACTACATGGTTCGGCTTTACCGGCCGCGGGCTGCCGTCCTGGACGGACACTGGCAGTTTCCGTCGGCAGTGCTGGCGAACTGACGTTCTCCGGGTGCGCTACGCTGGCTCTGCCCATAACATAATTCATTGTCCTAATTATCTACATATCGGGACGCGAAGCTTGTAGCAGAGCGTGAAGCTCGACGCAAACCACTCCCCCAAGTTCCAGCCGCAACAAGGACGTTGACATGAATTCTGTGAGGCGTGTTCGCAACAAGTTCAAGCGCCATGCATTTCGCTGCCTGGCCGCTGCCGCGGCGTTCGCACCCCTTGCGGCCACGGCGACTGAAGGCGCGTTGGGTCGGCCAGTTGCCGGCATGAGCGTGCTGTCGGGAGTGGGGATCGTCCCGCCGGATCCTCTGACGATCGTAAGCCTGCAGCAGATTTATATCGACGGCTCTGTCAGCGGGAGCCGCAGCGTGCCGCTTGCCGGCAAGACATCGCTGGGCGCGGAAGGCCAGCTCGCCCTTACACTCGCGACCATCGAGCATGTCTGGGGGGGAATCGGCGGCTGGGACTTTGCATCGGCCTACACGCTGCCCTATACGTGGGAAGAGGTCACGGGCACTTTCTCGGCAGGGTCGGCGACGAGATCGACGACAGACCGGGTCTCGAATCTTTTCGACATGTACTTCACGCCGATTGTCGCCGGCTATCACTTGAGCAAGACCGACCATATCGCATTCAGTTTCAACTTCTGGGCGCCTACGGGACAATACGATCCGCACTCGCTGGCAAACGCCAGCCTGAACAACTGGACGTTCGTGCCACAGGTCGCCTACACGAAGCTTGTGCCCCAGTACAACCTTGAGTTCGATGCCGTGCTGGGCCTGCAGTTCTACACGCGCAATTCCGCTACCGATTACCAGAACGCCCCCTTGCTTACGCTCGATGTCATGGCGCTGAAGCGGTTCGCGAATGGTGTCGGCCTGGGCCTCGTGATGGGCACGGTGCAGCAGCTCGGCAATGATTCGGGCCCCACGGCTGACAAGCTTGACGGCTTTGTGGGGCGTGATTTTGCCATGGGCCCCATCATTACCTACGACACGAAAATCGGCGGCAAGCATCCGCTTTCGGCAAGCCTGCGCTGGGTGCCGACCATTGCGAGCAGCAATCGCCTCAAAAGTACGGCGAGCTTCCAGGCAACCGCCATGCTTGCCTTTTAGCACCGCCTCTTAGTACTTTTTCAAGCGACAACGGAGCCTGCCGCGAAATCGCCTGGTAGGCGTCGTTCTGCGCCAGATGAGGACGCTTGTGGTGTAGCATTTCCCCCACCAGCAAGCCCAGAAGTCCCCCGTCATCAGCGCCCCCGGAAGCCCCATGCCCGCCAACTGGAAAGGCCGACTCCGCCTGTTCGTGCAGCGTTTCTGGCAGCCCACCAGTGCCTGCATGACCTGCATGCCCGGCAGCTGGGGCAACCTCATGAGCCTCGCGCACTGGACGCTGGCGCTCAAAACCGGTCTCTTTACGGGCCTGCTCGCGGTGCTGCTCACCTTCACGCCGTTCGCGAAGCTCTATTCGAACCGTTACGGCAATGCGCTCGTCATGGGCGGCCTGAGCGCAATCGGCGACGCCTATTCGCATCCCAGCCACTACACCTTTCCTGAAGCGCTCCTCACCGGCACGGTGTCGGGCCTGATCACGCTGGCCGCATCGTTCCTTTTCGAAGACCGGGCCCGGCGGCTACGCGCACTCTGGGCGCGCATCGCCGGTTGAACGCGGCGATCAATCCACGCGAATCTCATTCGTCAGCGGCTGCCCGGTTTCGAATTCGGTGATGCTGCGCATCGTCGTCTCGCAGATCGTCGATACGGCCTCGCGCGTCATGAACGCCTGGTGCCCTGTCACGATCACATTGGGAAACGTCATCAAGCGCTGCAACACGTCGTCATCGACGATCGTGCCCGAGAGATCGCGGAAAAACACATCGGCTTCCTGCTCATACACGTCGATCGCCAGTCCGCCCAGTTGCCCGCTCTTGAGCGCGCCAATCACCGCTTCCGTATCCACTAGCCCTCCGCGGCTCGTGTTGATGAGCAGCGCGCCACGCTTCGCGCGCGCCAGCGTGTCGGCGTTGATGACGTGATAGGTTTCAGGCGTCAACGGGCAATGCAGCGAGACAATGTCCGCATTCATGCCGATGGCCCCGTCCGTCGCATAGCGGCCGCCCAGCGCCTCGAATTCCGGCGACGGATACGCGTCATAGCCGATCACGTCGCAGCCGAAGCCCACCATGATGCGCGTGAACGCGCGGCCAATCTTGCCGGTGCCGATCACGGCGACCGTCTTGCCGCACAGATCGAAACCCATCAGGCCGTCGAGTGCGAAATTGAAGTCGCGTGTGCGGTTATACGCGCGGTGAACCTTGCGGTTGATCGCCATCAGTAAGGCAACCGCGTGCTCGGCCACCGAATTGGGCGAGTAATCGACGACGCGCACCACCTTGATGCCCAGTCTCGCAGCGGCCTCCAGGTCGACGTTATTGAAGCCGGTGCAGCGCAACGCGACCAGTTGCGTGCCGCCACGCGCGAGCGTTTCGAGAATGCCCGCATCGGCTTTGTCGTTGACGAAGATGCAGACTCCGCGATAACCCGCCGCCAGTCCTACGGTATCCTCATCAAGTGGATCGTCCAGGTATCGCAGCTTATGACCGTGCTGCGCGTTGGCCGCATCGAGAAACTGGCGATCGTAGGGTTTGGCGCTGAATACGGCTATTTCCATCTGCTTTCTCCGGATGCGGGTTTGCTGCTGCGTGCGTCGCGTTGATCGCCCGGCCAGGCGATCAGCCAATCAACGCGACGACGATCTGCACAAATAGAATCTTCACAATAGTCATCGAAGGGAAAATCATCGCATAGCCAACGTCCGGCAGGTCTGTCGGCGCCACACGGTTGGCGAATGCGAGTATGGCCGGGTTGCCGGTCGCGCCGCTGATCACGCCCATCGTCACGTCAAACGGCAAGCGAAAGATCCACAGGCAAAAGACCGCTGTGAAGATCAGCAGCGCCAGCACGATGACCAGCCCGTACAACAGAAAGGACACGCCCGTCGTGCCGACTGTCGCGAAGAATTTGGGCCCGGACGCCAGCCCCACTTGCGCCAGAAAAATAGTCAGGCCGAAATTGCGCAACACCAGGTTCGCGGTCAACGGCATCGTCCAGACGAACGGGCCAAAGCGCCGCACACGCCCGAGACACAGCGCGACCAGTAGCAGCGCAGCCAGGCCGAGCGTCAATCTGCCGACACCCGGGATCGGTACCGGAATCACGCCCGCGATCAAGCCAAGCGCCGCGCCGACGCCAATCGAAATAAACCCGAGTTCCGCAGTGCCTTTAATCGAATCGCCAAAGAACGCGCGCATGGACTTCTGGTGCACCTGATTGACGAGCAGCCCGACCCGGTCGCCGAATTCGAGAATCAGCTCCTGCCCCGGCATCATGTCGACATCGCCCCGCCGCACATGCGCGATCGAACACGCCACGCCTTCGGGAAAGCGCAAATCGCGCAACGCGTGCCCCACCACCAGGCGGCTCGACGCGAACACGCGCATATACGCCAGGTCTTCGCGATGATTGGTCATGCGCCCGGGCTGCAATTCGCCGCATAAGGCGGTGGCGTCGCGCAACAAGGCCGGATCGGTCGCGGTCGCCAGCAGCACGTCGTCGGGTTGCAGAATAAGTTCAGCCTCTGGCGTGTGATTGTGATGCGCGCGGCGCACGGCCGCGATGAACACGCCCTGCGGCAGGCGCTTGATGAGATCGGCCAGCGTCATGCCGACGAGTTCCGGATTTCTCAGCGCGATCTCGGCGGTCTCGATCAGTTTGGGCGGCGGGCGCTCGATTTTAGGTTTCAGCACGGCGCCCAGCGCGTAGAGAAACAGGATCGGCCCCGCCACGCCAAACGGATAGGACACGCTATAACCGACCGCAGCACCATCGCTTTTCAGGGAGGCCACCGCGGCTTGCAGGCTCGCGGTGCTGGTGCCCGAGCCTGCGAACATCCCCAGCGCCTGGTCGAGCTTCACGCCGAACAGCGGCATCAGCGCAAGGGAGACCAGGCCCGCGGCGATCACGCCCGCAATCGCCGCTGCATTGGCCTTGAGTCCGTTGGCGCTGGTCAGCCCCTTGAAGAACTGCTCGCCGTATTGAATGCCGATGCCATAAAGAAACAGCAGCAGGCCGAGCGTGCCGAGCAAGGCAGGCGGCGACGACTTCGGCGCCCATCCTCCTATTGCCAGCCCCACGAACAGCACGGCTCCCGACCCGAGCGAGACGCCCTTGATGCTCCACTCGCCGACAACATAACCGAGCGCCACCGTGACAAACAGCGTGAGCAAAGGCTGGGCTTCGAGCAGCGTCTTGATCGTGTCCATGCAAGCCATCCCTTTTGAAGAGTTGGTGTGCCGTCGCTGCGTTTGCGTACAGGGGTCACGCGCGGGGCAATCGCATGCCCCGGGCAATGCGCAACGTCGGCAGCGCCGAATTGTCTGCCATTATTCCGCGCCCTGCGTTTGCGTCGCGCCAACCTGCTCAACGGCGACAAAAACACGTCGAAAGTTAATTAACCCGCAGCGCGTCAATCGCGATCCGGCGCGCCAAGCGGAAAGAGCGGCCGATAGGGCCGCGCCTCGTCCACCGCACGCGCAAAAGACGGCCGCGCCAGCAGCCGCTCGCGATACGCACGCAGCGCGGCGAATTGCGCCGGGATGCGATGCGTCCAGTCCGCATAGAAGAGCGAGGGCGCGGCGGCGCAGTCCGCCAGCGTGAAGTCAACGCCTGCGGCCCAGCTTCGGCCCGCCAGCTGTGCGTCCAGCCACGCGTAGGCCAGATCGAGCTTTTGCACCGCGTGAGCGAGACCTTCCGCGCGCTTCGTGTCGTCGCCCGACAACGCGCCATCGACGGCGCGCTGCACCGGCGTCATCACATGACAATCGAAGAAACGGTCGAGAAAGCGCACGTCGAGCGCCGCCATGGGATCGGCGGGCAGCAGGCGCACGGGGCCGGGATGGGTGAGCTGGAGGTATTCGATGATGATGCTGGTTTCGGCCACGTCGCGCGCGCCGTCCACCAGCAGCGGGAATTTACGCAGCGGCCAGCGTTGCAGCCAGTCCGCCGTGTGCGGCGAATCGGGGCCGATCGCGCGGAACTCGAACGGCGTGGCGTTCTCGTACAGCGCAACCAGCACCTTCTGCGTGTACGAGGAGAAAGGATGACCGTAGAGCGCAAGCGACATCTTGAGACCTCCCGTGCCGCAGTGGCGGCTGGCGACGTTCGCCAGACTACCGCATTCAGGCGGCGACGGGACGGCCTTGCGGCTGGCGCGCGCGCTTCAGGCGCAGAGCAGGCAATTCGATGCCGCGCCAGCTCACGAACGCGAGCGGCGCGCAGATCGCCGTCACGGACACGAAAAGCGCGAGCGGCGCGACCGCCGGCAGCCAGAGCGCGAGCAATTGCGTCACGGGCCAGCCGTACAGATAGAGCCCATAAGACAGGTCGTCGCGCATACGCAGTTTCGCGAGCCACGCCGACTGGCGCTGCCCAACGTAAAAAAGACCGTAGGCGCCCAGCGTCACAGTGGCCGCACGCATGACGGCAGTGGGCGCAAACAGCGCCGCGCCAAAGGCGACCAGCGCGATCGCCGCATAGCGGCCGCGCAATGGCAGACGCTCGCGGAACTGATAAAAGCACACCCCTGCCAGATAGAGCGAGGCGAACCACAGCATGAAGCCCGACACGCCGAACAGCGCATCGCCCTGCTCGCCCGCCTGCGACGGCGCACCGTAAAGCGCCGCGCCATTGACGGCCAGTGCGAGCACGAAAATGGCGCAACGCCGTTTCATCGCACCACACAAACCGAGCACGGTCATCAGCACATAGCAGCGCAGTTCGAAGGTAATCGTCCACATCGAACCATTGACCGACGGCACCGGTGAATTCACGAATACGTCAGGCGCGCGCGGCTGGCGCAGCCCCACGAGATCGGCGAAGAATTTATGGGCCGACCAGTCGCTGAAATAATGCGCGGTGCTCGCGCCCAACGGCCCGACCACGAATACCGACAGTGCCGAAGCCACAATAAACGCCGGATAAAGCCGCAACGCCCGCTTCTTCAAAAACGCGAGCGCGCGCGGCTCGTGCGTCCAGCTTTGCGCAGTCAGGTAGCCGCTGAGCAAAAAGAAGCCGCAGACGCCGAGCGTCCCCACGGACATGCCCGCCGACAATCCCTCAAGCGGATCCAGGTAGCGCAGCAGCTCGAACGAATGAGAAAAGATCACCCCGACCGCGAATAGCAGCCGCAAGAGATTGAAGTTATTTTGATGCACGCGTTGTTATCTTACGTTTGTAAACTTCCCCGAAGCAGCGCGGACTATAGCACTCATGTATTTCAATTAATGCGGGCTGTAGCGGGAAAAGAACAAACGATAAACACCCATTGCATCCTCTTTAAATGTCGTTTTTAAAGCGCCTTTAAAGCGGCCGTCCCCCGCCGCGCAGCCGCTGCGCCCGTCAACGGCACGGATTCTGCTCAAACGCTTCGCATCGGCCCGGCGCAAACCGCACGACGCAGCGCACGGCGCCTCACCAGACGGAGGAGGAGCGCATGAATCAGACTGAACTGGGCGCGGGGGTGGCGACACCGCTCGCGGCATCGCAGCATGTCCTGGCGCGCGAGGCCGTGTCCTGGGGAGCGATCCTCGCGGGCGCGGTCGGCATGGCCGCGTTCTCGCTGATCCTGCTCACTCTGGGCACGGGCCTCGGGCTTTCGTCGCTTTCGCCGTGGCCGGGCAGCGGCGCGCACGCCAAGACCTTTGGCGCGGCCGTCGTCATCTGGATCTTCGTCTCGCAGATCATGGCTTCCGGCCTGGGCGGCTATCTGGCCGGTCGCCTGCGCCGTCACTGGCCTGCCATCAGCGGCGACGAAACCCACTTCCGCGACACGGCGCACGGCTTTCTCGCGTGGGCGCTGGCAACGCTGCTGATGGCGGGGCTGCTCGCCTCGTCCGTGTCGGGACTGGGCCGCACCGCCGCCATCGCTGCCGCCGAAAGCGGCGCACACACGGCAGCGGGCCTGGGCGGCGTGGATCGGGGCAACGCCCAGGCGGCGTGGCAAACCTGGCCGATGGGCTATCTGATCGACGGCATGTTGCGCCCCGTCGACGGCGCGCCTGCGCAAACACAAACCGCGTCGGATCAAGCGCTCGCGAGCGTCGCGCAGAAGCAGGAAATCGCGCGCATCTTCCTCAACACGCTGCCCTCGGGCGGCGCGCTTTCGCCGGAAGACACGCACTACGTCGCGCAGGTCGTCGCGCAGCACACGGGGCTCTCGCCCGCCGACGCGCAAGCCCGCGTGAGCACCACCTACACGCGCCTGCAGGACAAGATGAACGCGCTCGACAACGCCGCGCGCGCCGCCGCCGACGAGGCGCGCAAGGCCACCATCCACGCCACGCTCTGGCTGTTCGTTTCCCTGCTGATGGGGGCGTTCGCCGCGAGCTATATGGCGGCCGTGGGCGGCCGCCTGCGTGAATTCTGATCACTTTTCCTGGAGACCGACATGCGCTCGATTCTTCTCTATCTGCTTGGCGTACCCATTCCAATCATCATCCTGATCGCGCTGTTCTGGCATTGACGGCATTGAAAACCCTGTCAAGGACGGCGCGCCGTCTTTGACATTGTCCCCGCGCCCGCAGTAGAATTATTTCATCATGCGTTGAATATATGGGGCGCGGCGATATCAGCCATCCGATGCCATGCCCGTTTCATCGCTGCGCTTGCCGCGCCAACCCGGATGGCCATTCCCTGAAGTGCAATCCAATGGACAAGCTGGGCAGCATGAAGATGTTCGTGGGCGTCGCGGAAGCCGGCGGTTTCGCCAAGGCCGCCGCGCGCGCCTCCCTCAGTACCGCGGCCGTGTCGCGCGCGATCATGGATCTTGAGGCCAGTCTCCAGACGCGCCTCTTCAACCGCACCACGCGCCAGATCTCGCTGACCGAAGCGGGGCGCCGCTACCTGGAGCACTGCGAGCGCATCCTCAACGAGGTCGCGCTCGCCGATGCCGAAGCCATGGGCGCCGCCGCCCAGCCCAACGGACGGCTGCGCGTGCACGCGCCCGCGGCCTTCGGCCAGCACTATCTGACCCCGCTGCTCGCGCGCTACACGCAGCAATTCGAAGGGGTCTCGGTCGACCTCGTCCTCTCGCAGCGCACGCCGGATCTGCTTGAAGAGCGTTTCGACGTGGCCATCATGGTGGCGCAAACGCTCAAGGATTCGTCGCTGGTCTCGCAGCGCCTGGGCATGACGCGCTCGGTGCTGTGCGCATCGCCGCAATATCTGGCGCGGCGCGGCAAGCCCGAATCGCTCGACGACATGCAGGCGCACACCTGCGTGCAGCTTTCGCTCCAGGATCAACCGTCGCTGCCGTGGCTTTTCGAGGACGCCGCGGGCAACGAGCACATACTGCGTCCGCAGAGCGAAGCGCCCTTCACGGTCAATATCGCGGAGGCGCTGGGCGAAGCGATCCGCGCGGGCATGGGCATTGGCATGTTGCCGATCCCGACCGCGCTGCAAGGCCTGCGTGACGGCTCGCTCGTGCAGGTGCTGCCGCACGCGCGCCTCAAGCCGATCAACGTGCACGCGCTGTACGCATCGCGCCAGTATCTCGACGCCAAGATCAAGACCCTGGTGGAATTTTTACGCGATGCCGTACCGCAGCGCGTCGCCGAGCACGAGCAGGAACTGGGGCTGTGGAATGCGCGTTATGGCCGCTCGGCGATGTGTACCGCTTGACTTGATCGCTCAGGTAATTAGCTAACCGAACGATCCCTGTAAAAACGCCGCGCGCCATGCAATGTCATGGCGCGCGGCGTTTTTTGCATCGGCATCAAGCGAGGCGGATCTTAGGCTGCACCCAGCCGTTGATGCGCTCGGCAGTCCAGAGCAGCGTCGCTTTGCGCAGGCCGTGCAAGGCCTGCTGATGGCGCCGGTACAGCATCGCATGGCTCAGTTGCGCGAGCCTGCCGCGAATGAAGCCGCCACGGAAGAAGCCAAAGCGCCCCAGCGTGCCGAACGCATCGTAGTCGCTCAGCGAGACCAGCGAGCCAAAATCATGAAACGCAAACGCGGGCAACGGCTTGCCCGCGAGCCAGGCCGGCAGGTGTCGCGCGAGATATTCGGCCTGCTGCGTGGCGACCTGCGCGGTAGGCGCAAGCGCACGTTCGGCCCCGGCTGGCGTGAGGCTGGCACAGTCGCCGAGCGCAAACACATGATCGTCCTCCGTGGATTGCAAAGTCGGGCCCACGACAATCTGGTTCGCACGATTGGTCGTCAGGCCGCCAATGCCGTTCAGGAAATCGGCGGCCTTCACGCCTGCGGCCCAGACCATCAGGTCGGCTTGCGCCACCGCGCCGCCATCGTAGACAAAGCCATTGGGCGTCGCCTCGGTCACGCGCGTGCCGGTCTTCACGCTAAAGCCGATCTTTTCGAGCTGATGCTGGCTCGACGCCGAAATATTGGGCGGAAACGCGCCCAGGATGCGCGGGCCGCTTTCCAGCAGCGTCAGTTGCAGGCGCTCGCGCACTTTCGCATCGCCATACGCGCTCGCCACTTCCAGCAGGCGGCTCAATTCAGCGGCCAGTTCCACGCCGGTCGCCCCGCCGCCGACGATCGCCACGCGCAACGCCTCGTCGCGCGCCACGCTGCGGAACGCGCGCGCACGCAGCGCCTCATTGAAGACTTCCGCCTGCTTCTGGCTGTCGATGAAGTAACTGTGCTGCGCCACACCCGGCACGCCAAAATCGTTCGCGTGGCTGCCCAGCGCCAGCACCAGCACGTCGTAGGCGAGCTCACGCGCTTCCAGCACCGTGTCGCCATCGGTCGTTGTGAGCGCACCGAGTTGCACGTGACGCCGCGCGCGGTCGAGCCCGAGCATCTCGCCCGGCTCATAGGTGTAGCCATGTTCGCTCGCGTGCGCGAGGAAGATCACTTGCTGTTGCTGGACATCGCGCGTACCGGCCGCGATCGTGTGCAACATCGGCTTCCAGATGTGCGTCGGGCTCTTGTCGATCAACCTGATCTGCGCCTTGCCCGCGCGCCCGAGCGTATCGCCCAGCTTCGTGGCCAACAGGATGCCGGCGATGCCGCCGCCCACAATTACGATGCGTACCGGATTCGTCATGTTTAATTCAACACGCAATGAATAAAAGTCGATGGTAAACCCTTAACGCGACCTGTGTCAAACGCGCGCACGCATGACCTCACGCAGACCCCAGGCGGCAACCCGCCGGTGCTCGGTTACACTCACGTCCATCGAAAAACGGGAACGCTTATCCGCATGAAAGAGAAGGCCACTGCATCTCCAGCGTCCACGCCCGTGCGGCGCGGCCGCGGGCGACCGGCGCAGCAAGCCTCGGTGGGCCGGGATGTGCTGCTGCGCAACGCGCGCAAGACCTTCGGCACGCGTGGCTACGACGCCACCAGCGTGCGCGAGATCGCGCGCGAATCGGGGGTCGATCCGGCCTTGCTCGCGCATCATTTCGGCTCGAAGGACGAACTCTGGGAAGCCGTGGTCGAGCAGATCGTCGCGCACGCCAGCCCGATGATTTCGGCCACCGCCGCGCTGCGCGAATCGGATCTGGACGCAAAGGCGCGCGTGGATCGCGCCATCGAGCTTTACGTCGACAAGGTCTTCGACGAGCCCGATATCGGCCTGTTCTTCTCGACGGCCACGACCGAAGAAGGCGCGCGCCTCGATCTGCTGGTCGAGCGGCTCATGCGGCCCTACTACGACGTAATGGTGCCGCTGCTCGACGACGCCGCGAAACAGGGCGTGCTCAAAGTGAAGGACGCGGCCATGCTGTTCTTCGTACTGCTCAACGGCGTGAGCAAGACCGTGGGCTACGGCCACCTCATGCTGGCGTTTTCGTCGCTGCCCAAGAATCCGAAGAAGTTCAAGCGCTCGGTGCTGGAAACCACGCTCGAACTGCTCTCCTGAGCGCGAACGCGCTCGACCTCGCGCGCGGGTGACGCCAGCCCGCCGCTTCAATTGCCCTGCCAGACAAGCGGCCCCAGCAGCCCCGCCCGCCCCGCCTCCCCACCGAATCCTCCACGGATCCGGCACCCACGCGACCTGTTCGCTCGTCCCTAAACAGCGATCCCGCATCTGCGCAAGTGGTTTTTTGACCCACAAGCTTGCGATTTCGCGGGCAGGATTTCAGTTTTCTTAATAAAATGTACCAACTAGTTAATCTAGAACAAGGCTTGACGTTTGCGCCCCATATAAAGGCGCACGCCAGCCGACCTCCGAGGCGAGCCTTTAGCGTCCAATCGAGAACAAAACGATGTCGAAGCAACCTACAGATTCAGATAAACAGATTTCAAAGGCCGTGCGTATCGGCCTACCCCTGATCGGGGTCGTCGGCCTGCTGCTCGGGCTGTATTTCCTCATCGGCGGCGGCATGCTGATCGCCCGCGGCGGCAGCTGGTACTACCTGCTCGCCGGCCTTGCGCTGTGCGCCACCGGCGTGCAGCTGGCGCGCCGCCGTTCGAGCGCATTCACGATTTTCCTCGTGTTCCTGATCGCCACGGCGCTGTGGGCCGTGTGGGAAGTCGGCTTCGACTTCTGGCCGCTCAACACGCGCATCTTCATGTTCTCGATGATCGGCATGCTGCTCGCGCCGCTCGTCCCCGTGCTGCGCAAGGGCGAAGGCAAGTCGCCCGCCTGCGGCAAGGCCTGGGGCGTCGCCGCCCTGCTGGCCGTGTGCAACGCCGCGTTCGTGTGGGGCATGTTCGTGCCGCACGGCAAGTTCGGCGCCGAAACCACGACGCCCGTCGCGGGCACGGCCGGCATGGGCGACTGGACGGCTTACGGCCACTCGGCTGGCGGCGACCGCTTCGCAGGCGCTGCGCAGATCAACCGCGACAACGTGAAGGATCTCCAGGTCGCCTGGACGTTCCACACCGGCGACACGCCGCTCAGCCCGGATGGCGGCGGCTCGGAAGACCAGGAAACGCCGCTCCAGGTGGGCAAGACGCTGTTCCTGTGCTCGCCGCATAACACGGTGATCGCCGTCGATGCCGCCAGCGGCGCCGAAAAATGGCGCCACGCGTTCCCGACCAAAACCACGGTCTGGGTGCGCTGCCGCGGCCTCGCCTACTTCGACGCCACCCAGCCGCTCGTGCAGCCCACCGTGGCAGGCTCGACGCCGGTGTCGGCAATCGCAGCGTCGGGTGACCCCGCCGCCTGCCGCCGCCGCATCTACATGAACACGATCGACGGCAAGCTGGTCTCGCTCGACGCCGACAACGGCAAGCTCTGCGACGACTTCGGCGATCACGGCATCATCGACCTGAAGGCAGGCCTCGGCAAAGCCAAGAGCCCGCTGTACCAGCTGACTTCGGCGCCGACCGTCGCAGGCACGACCGTGGTCGTGGGCGGGCGCGTGGCCGACAACGTCTCGCTCGACATGCCTGGCGGCGTGATCCGCGGCTTCGACGTGATGACCGGCAAGATGAAGTGGGCGTTCGATCCGGGCAGCCCGGAAGACCACGCCGCACCGGCCACCGGCAAGACCTTCGTGCGTTCGACCCCGAACGTCTGGGCGCCGATGACCTATGACGCGTCGTCGAACACCATCTACATGCCGACCGGCAACGCCGCGATCGACCTGTGGGGCGTCAAGCGCACGGCGCTCGACGAGAAGTACGGCGGCTCGGTGCTCGCGCTCGACGCGACCACGGGTGCGGAGAAGTGGCACTTCCAGACCGTCCACCACGATCTGTGGGACTACGACGTGCCGATGCAGCCGACGCTGATCGACTTCCCGATGGAAGACGGCAAGAAGGTGCCGGCGCTGATCGTCGGCACCAAGATGGGCCAGCTGTTCGTGCTCGACCGCCTGACCGGCAAGCCGCTCACCAAGGTCGTCGAGCATCCGGTCAAGCCGGGCACGATCCCGAACGAGCCGTACGCGAAGACGCAGCCGCTGTCCGTGGGCATGCCGCAGATCGGCGCCGAAGTGCTCAAGGACGCCGACATGTGGGGCGTCACGCCGATCGACCAGCTGATGTGCCGCATTACGTTCCGCGGCATGCGCTACGACGGCCTGTTCACCGCGCCGGATACGGACTACGCGCTGAGCTTCCCGGGTTCGCTCGGCGGCATGAACTGGGGCGGCCTGTCGTACGACCCGAACGCCGGCATGATCTACGTGAACGACATGCGCCTGGGCCTGTGGGTGCACCTCGTGAAGGAACAGCAGCGCGGCGGCACCTCGGACGGCAACGAAGCCGTCAATGCGGGCATGGGCGCCGTGCCGCTCGGCGGCACGCCGTACTCGGTGACGAAGGATCGCTTCTTCTCGCCGCTGGGCATTCCGTGCCAGAAGCCGCCGTTCGGCAGCCTCACGGCAATCGACCTGAAGACGCGCAGCGTGGCGTGGCAAGTGCCGCTCGGCACGGTCAAGGACACGCGCCTTTATGGCGTGCAGATGCACATGCCCACGCCGATCGGCATGCCGACCATCGGCGGTTCGCTGACGACGGGCGGCGGCCTGGTGTTCTTCGCCGCAACGCAGGATTACTACCTGCGCGCGTTCGACAGCTCGACCGGCAAGGAAGTCTGGAAGGCCCGTCTGCCGGTGGGCAGCCAGGGCACGCCGATGAGCTACACGATCGACGGCAAGCAGTACATCGTGATCTCGGCAGGCGGCGCACGCCAGTCGCCGGATCGCGGCGATTATGTGATCGCCTACGCGCTGCCGCAGACGCACTAAGCGGCACCGGGCGGCGGGGCGCGTGCGATGCGCGCCCCGCCGCTTTTCTGCTTCTTGCTTCGCTAGTTTTAACCAGTTAGATCAAATATTTTTCCGAATCCGGGATGGCTTGCCGTGACGGCCATCATCCGGATCGCTTGTGCGTCTTACGATGAAATCAGAACACTTTTTCTGGGGCGGCTCGCTGCTGGTGTGCGCAGCGGCCATGTCGCAACCGGCCATGGCGCAAAACAGCCTGACGCTGTATGGCAACGTGGACGAAGCCATTACCTACGCGAACAACCAGGGCGGCCACTCGAACGTGTACATGCGCAACGGCAACCTGTATGCGTCGAAGTTCGGCTTCAAGGGCTCGGAGCAGCTCAGCTCCACGCTCAATGCGATTTTCGATTTGCAGGAAGGTTTCGATCCGGGCACCGGCGCGCAGCAGTCGGCCGGTCTCGCATTCAACCGCTACGCCTTCGTCGGCCTGCAGGACAGCCGCCTGGGCACGCTCACGATGGGCCGCCAGTACACGCCGTACTACCTGCTCGCGGGCACGCTTGGCCCGGTCACGTACCTGACCGGCGCAACGGGCGCGCACCCGGGCGACATCGACGGCTTCGACACGGACATCCGCGCGAATAGTTCGGTTACCTACACATCGCCGACCATCGACGGCGTGCGCGGCAGCGTGCAATACGGCTTTGGCGGCGTGGCGGGCAGCATGAAGAGCGGCAGCATGTTCAGCGCGGCGCTGCGCTACGACGGCGGCCCGCTGTCGGTTGGCCTGGGCTACCTGCGCATGGACAACACGGAATACACGGGCGGATTCGATCCCAACGCGAGCGCCACGTTCCCGCATTCGACGATCAATACCGGCTACCTGTCCGCGCGCACGGTGCAGCACGCGGCGGCGCTGGCGACCTATACGTTCGGCAACCTGCTGTTTGGCGTGAACTATTCGAACGTGGTCTATCGCCCGGGCGGGCATTCGCTCTTTACCGATACCGCCGTGTTCAATACCTACGGCGCGCTGGTGAGCTACCACGTGAGCACGCCGTTCGAAGTGTCGGGCGGCTACAGCTATACGCGCGCATCGAGCGCGAACGGCATTCACGACGCGGCGCGCTACCAGCAGGTGTCGCTGCGCGAGATGTATCACCTCTCGAAGCGCACGACGCTGTACACGATCCAGGCATACCAGCACGCCTCGGGCCATACGCTGGGCGCGAACGGCGCGGGCGATGTCGTCGATGCAGTGGCGATGGTCGGCGACTCGCAGAACACCTCGGCGTCGTCGACAGGCAATCAGTTCGTCGCCATGTTCGGCGTGGCGATTGCTTTCTAAAGCGGATTTAACCCGCCAATTACAGTTTTAAGCTAAGCAACGCGCAATCTACCGCGCAATTTCAGGCAGCGACACGGGAACCCTCCCGTCTCGCTGCTTTTTTTATGCGCGCGGCCTGGTACACGCATTGGTGCACGCATTGATGAAAGCATCGGCGCGCAACCGTCAGGTCTTGCGGTGCAGCTTGAGGCAGTCCGCGGCGTAATCGGCGGTCAGGACTTTTTGCGCGGCTTGCAGATCGGCCGGGTAGATGCCGTTGTCGTCGCCGGGGTGATAGCCGCGCGCTTCCAGTTCGCCCAGTTCGTCCATCAGCTGCGCATGCGTGATCTTGCCCGCCGCCACGTGCTTGAACGGGTAGCCGACGCATTGCTTCGGCGTGAGATGAGGCCCGGCATACGCCGCCAGGCTAACGGTCGCTGCGGCAAGCGCAGCTAGATATCGCAGTTTTGCTCCCATGTCGGCCATCCAGTAGAGATTGTGAGTTCGAAGTAATGAGTCGAGAGCTTAGGCGAGCGTGGGTATGGGAACATCATCGGTCAGATGTAAGTTTTTTTATGTGGCGCGCTGCCGGACGAAACGCCGCTACGGCGCGGGGTTAGCGCAGATTTGAAACACCGCGCGGGCACGAATCGTCAACGTTGATTATGCTGGGCGATATTCGCGAGCAACTCGCCAGAACCGTCGCCGGAATCGTCACCGGACACCATGCCGACCTACCTGAGCTCCACCGAAGCCGCCACACGCCTGGGCGTCGCGCGCCAGACGCTCTACGCCTATGTGAGCCGCGGCCTGCTGCGCGCTTCAAGCGATCCCGTCACGCGCGAAAGCCGCTATCTGGCCAGCGATGTCGAACGGCTCGCCGCCAACCGGGCGCGCGGGCGCAAACCGAAGGAAGTCGCACGCGCGGCGCTCGACTGGGGCGCGCCGGTGCTCGCATCGGCCATCACGCTGATCGAAGACGGACGCCTTTCGTATCGCGGCGTCGATGCGCTCGATCTGGCGGCGCGCGCAAGTCTCGAAGAAGTGGCGGCGCTGTTGTGGCAATGCGACGAAAGCGCGGCCTTCGCAACGCCCGCGCCGCAAGCGCCCGACGTGCTGAAAACGCTGCAGGCGCATTACCGGAACCAGCGTGCGGAAGCCGCGCTGTTGCCGCTCTTTTCAGTGGCAAGCGAAGACGCGCCGACCGCCATCTGGCAGCGCAACGCCGCGCGCCAGGCGCAAGGTTGCGGCGACCTCGTGCGCCTGCTGGCCGCTTGCCTGCTGGGCGCCGCGCCCGACCAGGCGACCCGCGCCGCGCCGATTCACGAGCAATGCGCGCGCGCCTGGGGCGTCGGCAAGGACGGTGCCGAGTTGATCCGCATGGCGCTGGTGCTGTGCGCCGATCACGAACTGAATGCCTCCAGTTTCACCGCTCGCTGCATCGCCTCCACCGATGCGAGCCTGCGCTCGGTGGTGATCGGCGGTCTTGCGGGACTTTCAGGTGGGCGTCACGGCGCAACCACGGCGCGCTGCGAGGCGCTGTGGGACGAACTTGGCGAAGCAAACCCGGAGCGCAAGCTGCGCGAGCGTCTCGCCCGCGGCGACGACCTGCCGGGCTTCGGCCACCCGCTTTATCCCGACGGCGACGTGCGCGCGGCATGGCTGCTCGCGCGCGTGCTGCCGCGTCATCCCGCGTGGAAAAAGCTGCTCGACCTGGGCAGCGCGCAGGTGGGACAGCAACCCTCGCTCGATCTCGCGCTCGTGGCGCTGCGGCGTCACTTGAATCTGCCGATGGGGGCTGCGTTCGGGCTGTTCGCGCTGGGCCGCTCGGTGGGCTGGATCGCGCACGGACTGGAGCAGCGGCAGAATCCGCACCTGATCCGCCCGCGTGCGGTCTATACGGGCTTGCGGCCGCCCGCGAGCGATTCAAGCGGCAACGCAAACGTCTCCCGCCATAGCGCACGCAAACGCAACGCCAAAACGCCGCGCGAAACCCCGCCCGGCCCCGACATGTTCACGACCTTGTTCAAGATTACGTAGCTTTCGGCGAGTCATTACGCGGTTATTACTGTTTCTTAAGCGGATCGCACACGAGTATTGCTGCATCCGAAATAAAGTGTTTCGTGCACGGGTTTGCAGCGTTTTACGCTGCATTTTCAGGCTATCCCGTTGCCGGCGAGCCGTCGCGGCGCGTGCAAATTTGATACCATACGCGCGAGGAGAATTGTGGCGCATTGCATATCAGGCGTGCAGTTCATTCCGCCTGCCGCAATGGCCGCAGTTTCCCGCTTTACCGGTGTGTCCGCTTTGCCGGACGTCCGCCTGCCCATCCATTTTTCAAGGAGTTCCGCCATGTGGACCAAGCCCGCTTACACCGACCTGCGTTTCGGTTTTGAAATCACGATGTACATTTCGAACCGTTAATTCGTAGCGTCAGCATCCTCTAGCAGGATCCTCATAGCCCCGGCCCGCCGGGGCTATTTATCTGGCGCGTTCCATCCGCAGCCTCGATCCGCAGCCTCGTTTAGCAAGCATGCACATTCACATTCTCGGCTCCGCAGCCGGCGGCGGCTTTCCCCAGTGGAACTGCAATTGCGCGAACTGCGCAGGCTTCCGCAATGGCCGCCTCAACGCGAAGGCGCGCACGCAATCGTCGATTGCCGTCTCCGACGACGGCGAATCCTGGATTCTCTGCAACGCCTCGCCCGATATCCGCGCCCAATTGCAGGCATTCGCGCCCATGCAACCGGGCCGCGCACTGCGTGACACCGGCATCGCCGCCATCGTGCTGATGGACAGCCAGATCGACCACACGACCGGGCTGCTGAGCCTGCGCGAAGGCTGCCCGCACGAAGTCTGGTGCACCGACATGGTTCATGAAGACCTGAGCACTGGCTTCCCGATCTTCCCGATGCTCACGCACTGGAACGGCGGCCTGCGCTGGAACCCGATCGTCTCCGGCGAAGCCTTCACGATCGCCGCGTGCCCGAACCTGCGCTTCACGCCGTTCGCGCTGCGCAGCGCCGCGCCGCCTTATTCGCCGCATCGGCATGACCCGCATCCGGGCGACAACATCGGCCTCGTGATCGAAGACACGCGCACGGGCGGCAAGCTGTTTTACGCACCGGGCCTGGGCGAAGTCGACGAAGCGCTGCTCGCGCGCATGCACGAAGCCGATTGCCTGCTCGTCGACGGCACGCTCTGGCACGACGACGAAATGCAGCGCCGCGGCGTCGGCACGCGCACGGGCCGCCAGATGGGCCACCTCGCGCAAAGCGGCCCCGGCGGCATGCTCGAAGTACTGGAGCAGTTCCCGAACGCCCGCAAGATTCTCACGCACATCAACAACACGAACCCGATCCTCGACGAAGATTCGGCGGAGCGCGCCGAACTCGCGCTGCGTCACGTCGAAGTCGCTTTCGATGGCATGAGCATCGACCTGTAATAACCCGCGCGGCGCGCGAGATGTCTGCGCGCCGCCTTGCATTTCACTGCTGCACGCTGTGCGCAGCAGCATTCATTGGAATTGGACAGAATCATGAGCCAGGCCGCCCTCACTCCCGAACAATTCGAACAGGCCTTGCGCGCAAAGGGCGCGTTCTATCACATCCACCACCCGTATCACGTGGCGATGTACGAAGGCCGCGCGACCCGCGAACAGATCCAGGGCTGGGTGGCGAACCGCTTCTACTATCAGGTCAATATCCCGATGAAGGACGCGGCAATCCTCGCCAACTGTCCCGACCGCGAAGTGCGCCGCCAGTGGATCCAGCGCCTGCTCGATCACGACGGCGCGCCGGGCGAGGACGGCGGCATCGAGGCGTGGCTGCGCCTGGGTGAAGCCGTCGGGCTCGACCCCGACCAGCTGCGTTCGCAGGAACTGGTGCTGCCGGGCGTGCGCTTCGCCGTGGATGCGTACGTGAATTTCGCGCGCCGCGCCAGCTGGCAGGAAGCGGCAAGCAGTTCGCTCACCGAACTGTTTGCGCCGCAGATCCATCAGTCGCGCCTGGACACGTGGCCGAAGCATTACCCGTGGATCGACCCGCGCGGCTACGAATATTTCCGCTCGCGCCTGGGCCAGGCGCGCCGCGACGTGGAGCACGGCCTGCACATCACGCTGCAGCACTACACGACGTATGAAGCCCAGCAGCGTATGCTGGAGATCCTGCAATTCAAGCTCGACATTCTCTGGACGATGCTCGACGCGATGTCAATGGCCTATGAACTGGGCCGCCCGCCCTACCATACGGTCACGACCGAACGCGCCTGGCACAAGGGAATTGCACTGTGAACACTGGGAGCACGATGAACACGCCCTTCGACCGCAACCTCAAACCCGTCTGGCGACGCGGCTACCGCTTTCAGTTCGAGCCCGCGCAAAACGCGCACGTCCTGCTCTATCCTGAAGGCATGATCAAGCTGAACGACAGCGCCGCCGCCATCGGCGGCCTGATCGACGGCGAGCGCAGCGTCGCGGCCATCGTGGCGCACCTGGACACGCAATTCCCGGGCGTGCCCGAACTGGGCGAAGACGTCGAGCAATTCATGCTGGTCGCCCGCGAAAAGCACTGGATCGATCTTGTCTGACCAAAGCCTCACTGCCAGCCTGCCCGCCACCGCCGCTCAACCCGCCGTGGGCCTGCCCCTGTGGCTGCTCGCGGAGGTGACCTACCGTTGCCCGCTGCAATGCCCTTACTGCTCCAATCCGCTCGACTTCGCGCGTCAGGGCGAGGAGCTGAGCACGGAGCAATGGATCCGCGTGATGACCGAAGCGCGCCAGATGGGCGCCGCACAGATCGGTTTTTCCGGCGGCGAGCCGCTGGTGCGCAAGGATCTCGTGGAGCTGATCGCGCACGCGCGCAAGCTCGGCTACTACACGAACCTCATCACCTCGGGCATTGGCCTGAACGAGCAGAAACTCGCCGATTTCCAGCGCGCCGGGCTCGATCACATCCAGATCAGCTTCCAGTCCAGCGACGAGGAAGTGAACAACATGCTCGCCGGTTCGGGCAAGGCGTTCGCGCAGAAGCTCGCGATGGCGCGCGCCGTGAAGGCGCACGGCTACCCGATGGTGCTGAACTTCGTCACGCACCGCTACAACATCGACGATATCGACCGCATCATCGAGCTGTGCATCGCGCTGGAAGCCGATTTCGTCGAACTGGCGACCTGCCAGTTCTACGGCTGGGCCAAGCTCAACCGCGAGATGCTGCTGCCCACACGCGAACAGCTCGAACGCGCGGAGCGCATCACCAACGAGTATCGTGCAAAGCTGGAAGCGAGCGGCAACCCGTGCAACCTGATCTTCGTGACTCCTGATTACTACGAGGAGCGCCCGAAGCCCTGCATGGGCGGCTGGGGCAGCATTTTCCTCACGGTCACGCCGGATGGCACGGCGCTGCCCTGTCACGGCGCGCGCATGCTGCCCATCGATTTCCCCAACGTGCGCGACCACGACCTGCGCCACATCTGGTACGAATCGTTCGGCTTCAACCGCTTTCGCGGCAACGCGTGGATGCCCGAGCCGTGTCGCTCGTGCGACGAGAAAGAGAAGGACTTCGGCGGCTGCCGCTGCCAGGCCTTCATGCTGACCGGCGACGCCGCCAATACCGACCCGGTCTGCAGCAAGTCGTCCGAGCACCGCATCATCCTGCAAGCCCGCAGCGAAGCCGAAAAACCCGTCCAACCGATCCAGCGACTCATCTTCCGCAATGACAGGAACTCCCGAGAACTCGGCAAGCCCTGAGCGCGTCAGCGCCGAACAGGCCGTCGCCGCCGGCAAGGACTTTGGCGAACTGGCTGCGTCGGCGCGCGGCGTATTCTGGAGCGCCTACGACCCCGCCGATGCAGCCACGCGCATCTGGTACTGGAACCGTGAATCGAACCGCGAATCGGCAGCGCGCTGCCTGACGCCGGATGGCTTCAGCGTGCGCGGGCGCGTCTATGAATACGGCGGCGGCGCCTTCTGCATTACTGAGGATGCCGTAGTATTCGCCAACGAAAAAGACCAGCGCCTCTATCGCCAGCCGATCGACGGCGATGCAGCACCCGTCGCGCTCACCGAGCCGGGTTGCCGCTACGGCGACCTGCGCTACAGCAGCGGCGCAGTGCTCGCGGTGGAAGAAGACGGCGGCACGCATCGCCTCGTATCGATCGCGCTTGCGGACGGCGCCCGCACGGTGCTCGCAGAAGGCGCGGACTTTTACGCCGCGCCCTGCCTGCGCGCCGATGGCCGGCGCCTCGCATGGATCGAATGGTCACGCCCGCATCAGCCGTGGACGGCAACACGGTTGTGCAGCAGCGAGCGTGCGACGGGCGACAACAACAGTGCGTGGCAAGCGCCGCGCACGCTTGCAGGCAGCAGTATTGAAGACGCGCTGCAACAGCCGCAGTTCGACGCTCATGGCACGCTCTTTTGCCTGAGCGATCGTGGCGGCTTCTGGCAGCCGTGGCGCGAGCAGGACGGCGCGCTGCAGGCGCTGCCCGCAGCACCGGCCGATCACGCCGCCGCGCCGTGGCAACTGGGCGGGTGCAGCTGGATCGCGCTCGACGATGGATCGAGCCTTGGCGCATGGAGCGACGAAGGCTGGGGCATCCTCGGCTATCGTGCCGCCGACGGCGCATTGCGCACGCTTGCGCCGCAATACAGCCGCTTTCGCAATCTCGCGGCGGACGGGCAACACTTTTACTGCCTCGCTGCGTCGCCCACCTGCCCCGCCGCCGTGCTCGCGATCCGGCGCGACGACTTCAGCGTCCAGGTGCTCGCCGACGTCTCGCCGATGATGCCCGTCGCGCGCATTCCCGTGCCGGAGCCCGTGCGTTTCGCCAGCGGCGGCAGCGAATCGCATGCGTACTTCTACGCGCCGGAGGGCGCTGCGAGCGCGCAAAGCGCGCCGCCCGTCGTCGTGTTCATCCATGGCGGCCCGACCTCGGCCTGCTATCCCGTCTTCGATCCGCGCATTCCCTACTGGACGCAACGCGGCTTCGCCGTCGTCAACCTCAACTACCGCGGCAGCACCGGCTACGGACGCGCCTACCGCCAGGCCCTGCACGAAAGCTGGGGCGTCGTGGACGTCGACGACGCCTGCAACGTCGTCACGCACCTGGCCGCCGCGCAACGCGTGGACGCCGCCCGCGCCTTCATTCGCGGCAGCAGCGCGGGCGGCTACACGACGCTGTGCGCGCTCGCCTTCCGCGATGTGTTTCGCGGCGGCGCGAGCCTCTATGGCGTGAGCGATCCGCTCACGCTGGGCAAGCACACGCACAAGTTCGAGGCCGACTATCTGGACTGGCTGATCGGCGACGCCGTGGCCGACGCCGAACGTTATTGCGAGCGCACGCCGCTGCTGCACGCCGAGCGCATTCGCGTGCCCGTGGCCTTCTTCCAGGGCGAACTGGACGCCGTGGTCACGCCCGACCAGACGCGCAGCATGGTGAGCGCGTTGCAGGCCAACGGCATCCCCACCGAGGCGCACTACTACGCCGACGAGCGCCACGGCTTTCGCAAGGCCGTCAACCAGGCGCACGCACTGCAAGCGGAATACGCGTTCTACTGCGGGATCCTGGAGCAGGCGCCGCTATAACCGGGCGTCCAAAACCGTGCATGCCGATGAGCCAACCTGGTGCGCATCGGCATGCCGGCTGCTGAATTGACACGAGCAGCGAAAGGCACGACGCGCGCAAAACGTTTGCGATCATTTCAGAACGCTTGCTCACGCAACAATCGCGGCCAGACACACAGGCCCAAACATTGCATGCATGCACCGTGATATTCACACTCATGTCACGGAACCCTGCATGTCGAATCCGCAAGCCATTGTCGATCTCACGCACGAAGTCAAACGCCTTGCCACCAGCAAGATCAGCGACATCAACGACATCAACCGGGAAACCACCTTTCTCGCGCTGAACGCGCTCATCGAAGCGGCGCGCGCGGGCGATGCAGGCAAAGGCTTTGCCGTGGTCGCCAACCAGGTCAAGCACGTGTCGCGCCGCATCTCCGAGATCACGACGGCGCTGAACAAGGATCTGGCAGGCTCGCTCTCCACGCTCACGCAACTGGGCGACAGCATGATCGACCGCCTGCGCTCGCACGATGGCCAGCGTTGCGCCGACCTCGCGCTCAACATGATCGACGTGATCGACCGCAATCTCTACGAGCGCTCCTGCGACGTGCGCTGGTGGGCCACCGATTCCGCCGTGGTCGAATGCCTCGCGGCACGCAACGCGGCCGATGCCGCCGATGCTGCCACGCAAGCAGCGCACGCCGCCGAACGGCTCTCCGTGATACTCGACAGCTACACGGTGTATCGCGACCTCTGGGTGATCGACGAACACGGCGTCGTGATCGCAAACGGACGCCACGGGCAATATCCCGTGCGCGGCCAGAACGTCAGCGAAACCGCCTGGTTCAGGTCGGCGATGAAAACGAAATCGGGCGCGGACTATGTCGCCGCCGATATCGAGACGCTCGCGCCGCTGCGCCAGGCGCAGGTCGCGACCTACGCAACGGCGATCCGCGAGCACGGCCGCGCGAATGGCCGCGTGCTGGGCGTGCTGGCGGTCTTCTTCGACTGGGCGCCGCAGGCGGGCGCGGTCGTCAAAGGCGTGCGCCTGAGCGACGAGGAATGGAGCCGCACGCGCTGCATGATCGTCGATTCGACGTTTCGCGTGCTTGCCTCGTCCGACGACAAGGGGATCCTCGACGAGCGCTTCCGCTTGCAGGTGGAAGGCAAGCAGGCGGGTTACTATCGGGCGCACGACGGCACCGTCGTGTCGTTTGCGGCGACGCCCGGTTATGAGACCTATCGCGGACTCGGCTGGTACGGCGTGATCTGCCAGAAGCCCGCGCAAAACGCCTAGTTTTTACTGCGCGCCGCAGGACAGGTCGCCTTCCTTGCAGTGCACCTGGGCGTCGAGGCGGCGGGTCTGCTCCTGCGTCAGTTCGTCGATGCACAGTCCGTACATCGACGAATTGATGCTGCCGCCAGTCGTGCCCATGGTGTTGAATTCGCATTGCGCGTCGCGCCATGCCACCCAGGCGCGCTGCGCCTTGCGCAGCTGGTTTGCGCCGTTCTTGCTGACTTTCGCCAGCAGCGCCTTATAGGTCTCGTTGAGTTTCGCGTCGTCGGCGTTCATGGCGCGGCCGACGCACTCGTCCATCGCGAGTTGCGTGGGCGCGCTGTTCAGGCATTCGGGCTGGGCAGCGAAACACGATGAAGCAGTGGCAAACACGCTGGATACAAGCAACGCGCTCGCATAATGGCGGGAAAGACGCATGTCACGACACTCCGGATAAGGGTGCGTGACTATGCCATAGATGCCGGGACGCTCAACGCCGGGTGAGCGGCGTTATGCGCGGCGCTGGCGGCGTTCATAAAGCCGCAGCGACGGTCTTGCAGCAGACGCGTCATGGCAACGCAATCATTCAGATATCCGAAGCTTTTTCCGGGCTTCCTTCAACGACTTCGAGCGCCGGGCATCGCGGCGCGAGCCCATCGGCGCGAAGAATCACCGCACCTCGCCCATCGGTGGCCTACACCACTTTGGCCCGCAAGTCGCCTGCGCGCGAACCGCGGGCTTTTTGTATGATTGCATTTGCATCGATTTCACCCCTTTTGCCCCGTAGAGGGCGCGCTATTGCTTGCAAATGGTTCGCAAATGGCGTGAAAAACCGGTCGATATTCCCGCTTGACCCGCATCGACCCACGAACCATCGGAAAGAATCGGAAAATAATGCCTGCACTGAATGCGATCGACCCGTTGCGTTTCAAACGCATCATCCAAAGAAACGTCGCACTGCCGCTGCTCGCGGGCTTCGCGACCGCCGTGGCGTTTGTCGCGCTGATCGCCTATCTCGTCTCGACGATGAACTGGGCCGAGCACTCGGAACGCGTGATTGGCGAAGCCTACGAACTGCTGCGCGTGCAGGCCGACCGCGAATCGAGCCTGCGTGGCTTCCTGCTCAACGGCGACGAGCGCGGACTCGCGCCATTCGAGGTCGGCCGCCCGCGCTTCGAGGCGCAGGTGGGCAGCCTGTCGGAGCTTGTCGCCGACAACCCGCCGCAGGTGGAGCGCCTCAAGCGCATCCTCGCGCTCTCGCACCAGTGGGACGAGTCCGCGATCCAGGCGGTGCAACTGCGCCGCGATCACGACGCCGTGCTCGCCACCGTGCAGAACGACAAGGGCCAGCCGAGCGCCGACGCGCTGCGCCGCGACTTCGCCGACTTTCTCGCCGAAGAAGGCCGCCTGCGCGAAGCGCGCACGACGGCCGCGCGCAGCCTCACCTTCACGACGGTGGCCGTTTTCCTCGCGCTCACGGTGTTCGTGAACGGCCTGCTCGCGTTCCTCGGGCGCCGCGAACTGACCGCGCTCTCCTCCACCTACGACGGCGCGCTGCGCGGCCAGGCCGAACAGGCCGAAGCGCTCGCGGAACAGGTGTGGTTCCGCTCGGGCCAGCGCCTGCTCGCCGAAAGCGGCATGGGCAAGGAGGCGCTTGCCGAGGTGGGCGGCGCGATGCTCGACTGCCTGGCGGGCTACCTGAGCGCGAGCGTCGCGACGCTTTATGTGCGCGACGGCCACGATGCCTCGCTGCGCCGCGTGGCGACGTTCGGCTTCGGCGAGGAAAGCGGCTACAACGTGCCGATGCTGCAAAGCGGCCAGACGCTGGTGGGCCAGGCCGCCGCCTCGCGCCGCGTGATCGAGCTGCGCGAAGCGCCCGCCGGCTATCTGAAGGTGGAATCGGGGCTGGGATCGGCCACGCCCACGTCGCTGCTGATTGCGCCGATCGACGCGACCGGCCAGATCAACGGCGTGGTCGAGCTGGCCTTCATGCGCGCGCTGCTGCCGCGCGACACCGAATTCCTCACGCGCGTCGCGGGCACGATGGGCGACCTGGTCGAGGCCGCGATTTCGCGCGAACGCCTCCAGGTCGCGTACGCCGACGCGCAGCAGCTCAACCACGAGCTCCAGGTGCAGCAGGAAGAGCTGCGCGTGGCCAACGAAGGCCTGGAAGAACGCGGCCGCGCGCTGATGGATTCGCAGGCGCGGCTCGAAGCGCAGCAGGTCGAGCTGGAACAGACCAACGTGCAACTGGAGGAATACGCGCGGCGCCTGGAGACGCAAAAGAGCGAACTCGAACGCGCCCAGGGCGAACTCACGCGCAACGCGGAACGCCTCGCGCAGTCGAGCCGCTACAAGTCCGAATTCCTCGCCAACATGTCGCACGAGCTGCGCACGCCGCTCAATAGCTCGCTGATCCTCGCGAAGCTGCTGCAGCAGAACCGCAGCGGCAATCTCAGCGAAGAACAGGTGCGTTACGCGGCCACCATCCACGCGTCGAACACCGACCTGCTCGCGCTCATCAACGACATTCTCGATCTGTCCAAGGTCGAGGCGGGCCAGGTCCAGCTCCTGCTGGAAACGGTGAAGCTCGACGATGTGACGTCGTCGCTGCATGAGACCTTCGCGCCGCTCGCGCGCGAGAAGCGCGTGGCGCTCACCATCGACCGCCTGCCCGGCGTCGCGGACACGCTCACGACCGACGGCCAGCGCGTGCTGCAGATCCTGCGCAACCTGCTGTCCAACGCGCTGAAGTTCACGGCGCAGGGCGAGGTGTCGCTCACGGTCTCGCCGGTCGATGCGAACGTGGTGCGCTTCGACGTGCGCGACACCGGCATCGGCATTCCCGCAGAAAAGCTGGAGATGATCTTCGAGGCCTTCCAGCAGGCCGACGGCTCGACGAGCCGCGAATACGGCGGCAGCGGCCTGGGGCTGTCGATCTCGCGCGAGCTGGCGCGCCTGCTGGGCGGGCGCATCGGCGTGGCGAGCGAGCCGGGCGTGGGCAGCGTGTTCACGCTCTGGCTGCCGCTCGACAGCACGGCCGCCGCGAAGCTCGCGCAGGCCGAAGACGCGGCAAACGCCGTGGTCGCACGCCCGCGCGCCGCCGCCACGCATGCCGCGCCGGTTCGCGCCGAAGCGATTGCCGAAACGGCGGTCGCCGAAGCCGCCACCACGCTCAACGCCGCCGCACGCGCGGGCGAGGCCATCGTGGCCGCCAGCACCGCCGCCGCGCACGCCGTCTCGCCCATCGCCGACGACCGCGCGCAGCGCCATCACGGCAAGCGCGCGATCCTCGTGATCGAAGACGACCTTTCCTTCGCCGAAATCCTGCGCGACCTCGTCCACGAACTGCAATTCGATTTCCTGCACGCCGCCGACGCCGCCACCGGCTTCGCGATGGTCAAGGACGAAGCGCCAGTCGCCGTGCTGCTCGACGTGGGCCTGCCCGACCGCTCGGGCCTGTCGGTGCTCGAATGGCTCAAGAGCGATCCGCTCACGCGCCATATTCCGGTGCACATCGTCTCGGCGACCGACCATGCCGACAAGGCGCTGCATCTGGGCGCGATCGGCTACACGCTCAAGCCCACGGCGCGCAGCACGCTCGAAGCGGCGATCCGCCGGCTCGAATCGCGCCTTGAGCAGCGCGTCAAGCGCGTGCTGGTGATCGAGGACGACTACGCGATGCGCGAAAGCATCCGTGCGCTGCTGGTGGGCGACGGCGTCGAAATCGTCGCGGTGGGCACGCTCGCGGACGCGCATGCGCAGATCGCGCAAGGCGCGTTCGACTGCATCGTGACCGACCTCACGCTGCCCGACGGCACCGGCTACGACCTGCTGGAAACGCTCGCGGGCGATGCGGGCGTCGCGCCCCTGCCGGTGATCGTCTACACGGGCCGCATGCTCTCCGACGACGACGAGCAGCGCCTGCGCCGCTATTCGAAGTCCATCATCATCAAGGGCGCGCGCTCGCCCGAACGCCTGCTCGACGAAGTCACGCTGTTCCTGCACAGCGTGGAATCGCAGCTCGCGCCCGAACAGCAGCGCATGCTGCGCGCGGTGCGCCAGCGCGACGACACCTTCGAAGGCAAGACGATCCTGCTGGCCGAGGACGACGTGCGCAACATCTTCGCGCTCTCGCATGTGATCGAGCCGCTGGGCGCGAAGCTGCTGATCGCCCGCAATGGCCGCGAGGCGCTGGAGATGCTGGGCGGCCAGGAGCGCATCGACCTCGTGCTGATGGACGTGATGATGCCGGAGATGGACGGCCTCGCCGCCATGCGCGCGCTGCGCACCGACGCGCGCTTCACGCACGCCGCGCGCCTGCCGGTGATCGCGCTCACGGCGAAGGCAATGGCCGACGACCGCCAGCGCTGCCTGGAAGCGGGCGCGGACGACTACGTTTCCAAACCCATCGACGTGGACAAGCTGGTGTCGCTGTGCCGCGTCTGGCTGCGCAAGTAAGACCATGACCGATCCGACCCAGAACCTGGGCGCGCACGCCGCCCGCCCCTCGCTGAGCCTGTTCGACATCGAGTTGCGCCTGCTGCTCGAAGCGATCTACCTGCGCTACCAGCACGACTTCCGGCACTACTCGCTGCCGTCGCTGCGCCGCCGCCTGGAAGAAGCGCGGCGCGACTTCGGCGTGGCGTCGCTGAGCCAGTTGCAGGATCGCGTATTGCGCAGCCCCGAGGACTTCTCGCGCCTGTTCGGCTACATGACGATCCAGGTGAGCGACATGTTCCGCGACCCGGAATACTTTCTCGCGCTGCGCCAGCACGTGCTGCCGGTGCTGCAGACCTATCCGTCGCTCAAGGTGTGGGTCGCGGGCTGCAGCTCGGGCGAGGAACTCTGGTCGCTCAAGATCCTGTTCGAAGAGGAAGGCCTTGCCGAGCGCACGATTTTCTACGCCACGGACATCAGCCCGCAGGCGCTGGAACGCGCGGAATCCGCCATCTATCCGGTCGACCGTTTCGCGGGCTTCAGCCAGAACTATCTGGCCGCGGGCGGGCGGCGCACGCTGTCCGACTACTATCACGCGGCCTATGGCGGCGCGCGGCTGTCCAGCACGCTCAAGGAGCGCGTGGTGTTCGCCGATCACAGCCTCGCCACCGACGAAGTATTCCTGGAGGCGCACCTGGTGTCGTGCCGCAACGTGCTGATCTATTTCGACCGCCCGTTGCAGGATCGCGCCATCGGCCTGTTCGAGCGTGCGCTGGTGCGACGCGGGTTCCTCGGCCTCGGCAGCAAGGAAAACCTGCGCTTCTCGCAACGCCACGAAGCCTTCGACGAATTCCGCGCCGCCGAACGCATTTACCAGAAGCGCTGAACCCATGTCAGGCCATCAACCCCAGCCCGCCAGAACACGCGCCGAAGCACGCGCCGTCGCGGGAGCGTTCGACGCCGTCGTGATCGGCGCGTCGGCGGGCGGCGTCGACGTGCTCGGCCAGATCCTGCCGATGCTGCCCGCGCATTTCGGCGCGGCCGTGCTGATCGTGCTGCACCTGCCGCCCGCCTCGCCTAGCTTCCTGGCAAGCGCCCTGTCCTCGCGCTGCGCGCTGCCGGTCGCCGAACCCGACGCGGGCGAGCCCATCGTCGGCGGGCGCGTATATGTCGCGCCGCCCGACTATCACATGCTCGTGGAGCGCGTGGGGACGCAGGCGTGCATTGCGCTGTCGATCGGCGGCCCGGTGCGTTACTCGCGGCCTTCCATCGACGTGCTGATGGAATCGGCCGCCGATGTTTATGGCGCGCGCCTGCTGGGCGTGCTGCTCTCGGGCGCCAACGACGACGGCGCGCGCGGCCTGGCCGCGATCCGCGCGGCCGGCGGAACGACCTGGGCGCAGACGCCCGCCACCGCCGCCGCGCCGCAGATGCCCGAAGCCGCCATTGCGCTCGGCGCCGTCGACGCCACCCTGACACCCGCCACACTCGGCGCGCGGCTTGCCGCGTGGCCGCAGATGAAACTGGATTGACCGGATGAACCGCATGAACCTGCCCACCGTCAATGTGCTGATCGTCGATGACATCGAGCACAACCTCACCGCGCTGTCGGCCCTGCTCGCGCGGCCCGAAGTGCGGCTGCTCGTGGCCCGCTCAGGCGTCGAGGCGCTTGAGCACCTGCTCGAACACGACGTCGCCGTCGCGATCCTCGACGTCAACATGCCGGGCATGAGCGGCTTCGAGCTGGCCTCGCTGATCCGCGGCAGCCCGCGCACCGCGCACGTGCCGATCATCTTCCTCACGGCCACTTCGCAGGATGCGCTGCGCACCTTCCAGGGCTACGAGGCGGGCGCGGTCGACTTCCTCTACAAGCCCATCGAGCCGCGCATCGTGCAATCGAAGGTCGGCATCTTCGTGCAGCTCGAAATGCAGAAGCGCCAGCTCGCCGAGCAGCTCGCGGCCACGCGCCAGATGCTCGAAGCGAACGAGATGCTGATGGCCGTGCTTAGCCACGATTTGCGCACGCCGCTGTCGGCGGTGATGAGTTCGGCGGAATACCTGATGCGCGCGTCCACCGACGAGAAGACCATCGCCGTGGGACGCCGGATCGAACATTGCGGACGGCGCATGTCGCGCATGGTCGAGCAGTTGCTCAACCTCGCGCGCCTGCAGGGCGGGCGGCTGCCGCTGCGGCGCTCGGACGTACAGCTCGACACGCTCTGCCAGTCGGTGATCGAGGAGTTCACCGCGAACACGGCGGCGGTCGCGGACGGCCGCGTCGTGTTCGAGTCGCAGGGCGACCTTGCGGGCCATTGGGACTCCGATCTGATTGCCCAGGCCGTGTCGAATCTCGTCTTCAACGCGCTCACCCACGGCGAAGCCGACGCGCCCGTGCGCGTGCGAGCAAGCGGCGAATCGCCCGCCGAAGCGCTCGTGACCGTTGCCAACCGCGGCGCGATTCCCGCCGATGTGATGCCGCTGCTGTTCGGCGCGTTCAGCACGGCGACGCGCGCGGAGCGTCAGGGGTCGGGGCTGGGCCTTGGGCTGCACATCGTGCGTCTGATCGCGCGCACGCATGGCGGCGACGTGAACGTGCTGTCGAACGAAACCGAAGGCACTGTCTTCACCATCCGGTTGCCTCGCGCGCCGCAACAGGGTGCGCCGACGAGCGAGCTTGCGGTGATCTGAGTTGCACCAGGAGGGCGCGCAATTCGCGTGCCCTCCTGCGTTTTACTTCTTGCCTTCCGTGCGGCTCGCCACATTGCGTGGTACGGCCTGGTGCTACATGGTGCTGCATGGCGCAGACGTATGCCGGTTCAATATCGAGTCCCTGGCATTTTCCCTGACGTTTCCTTTTCCTGTTCACGGCGTGGGCGCGCTACTCGTTTGCGAATGCCTCGCAGAATGCGTCGCGTCTGCAACCGTCAGGTTGTTTCGTCATCGATTTCATCTCCCCTTCGCCTGGCTTAACCCGCACGCACGCCAGGCTGCGGGGGGCTCATCGGCATCGTTCGTCGTCCCTAACATGCTCGCCAGCGCACACATTCGGCTAGCGCGATGCGAATACCTGACTACAATGATCTGGTGCATCGAGTGCGCGCAACACCATAAGAACACCTCGCGCAGCAGGTCAGTTCAGACGTAATCATCGGTCGTGTGACGTTTCGATTCCTTCTTCATGGAGGCATGCCCATGACGTGCCTGAACGAAAGGATGGTCGGCGCCGCTTTGCTCGTGCTAAGCGGTTCTGCATTCGCGGGCGGTGCCGCGACCGACCTGCCCGAGGCGATGACCGTCGCCAATATCGCGCCGCCGCTGCCGGTCGAAGTCGGCACGCCCGTGCCCGAAACGCAGGCCTACCTGTTCCACTACGAGATGGAATACCAGGCAAGCCAGCCCAAGGCCTTCTTCGCGCAGATGGATCAGTTCTATAGCGCCCAGCTTGGCCACACTTATACGTTCGTTAAAAAGGCCGCACCGGGATCGGGCGCCGGCACGGCCGCTGCCGACGCAACGCCTGCCGCGCAGTTCCTCGATACCGGCGCGTCCACCGCGCCGCAAATCTCCATCGTCCAGTTGCCGTCTTCGAACACGGCGCTTGGCGCTGCGCCGCAGCGCAGGCTGTCGCTGACCGTCGACGACTGGGTCTTCTCCGGCACCGCGCGCGTGGCCGTGCTGCACTCGCACGATTCCGGCGCGACGCTGACGGTGCGCCACGGGTTCTGACTCTTCCAGGATTCTTGCAGGCGCATTCCATCGTCGGACGATTAGCGGGCGCGCGCCGTGCTCTCCGGTTCGTAGAGCATCGCGAGAACCCTGATGGAAGACGTCAAGACAGCGCTCGCAGCCGAGCCCGACAACCCGTTCGAATTTCTCCCCGTCCACGGCGAGATGGCGCGGCGGGTGCGCGCGTACGACTGGGCGGGCACCTCGCTGGGCGGCCCGGGCGGCTGGTCGCCGAGCCTGCGCGCGGCGCTGAGCGTGTGCCTCAGTTCGCGCTTTCCCATCGTGATCTGGTGGGGCAGCGACTATCGCATTCTTTACAACGATGCTTACATTCCCTTTCTGGGCGCGGCCAGGCATCCGGTCGCGCTCGGCCAGCCGGGCAGCGAATGCTGGGGCGAGATCTGGCCGACCATCGGCCCGATGCTCGAAGGCGTCACGCGCAAAGGCAAGGCCGTCTGGTCGGACGACGGCCAGTACTTCTTCGAACGCGACCTGCCGCTCGAAGAGGTCTATCTCACCTGCACCTACGGGCCGATCCTCGCGGCCGACGGGCACACCGTCGAAGGCGTGTTCTGTCCGTGCACCGAGACCACCGAGCGCGTTGTGAGCGCGCGGCGGCTGGAGACGCTACGCATGCTGGGCATGCACGCGCCACAGACCCGTGGCATTGTCGCGGCCTGCGAGCATGTGACCGGCGTGCTCGCGCAGAACCGCCACGACGTGCCGTTTGCCATCGTCTATCGCTGCCACACGGACTCCCACGCACGCACGGCCGATACGCGCTTCGAACGGCTCGCCTCGACCGGCCTCGCGAACGCCCCGGCGGCGCACGACAGCGGCGCGTGGCCGCTCAATGAAGTGCTTCGCACAGGCCGCGCGGTCGACGTCGATCTGGCCGCGCGCGGCCTCGAAGCGCCGGGCGGCGCGTGGCCCGAAGTCTGCGCCGCAGCGCGCGTGCTGCCGCTGCGCTGGGGCAGCGACACCAGCATCGACGGCCTGATCGTGCTGGGCGTGAGCCCGCGCCGCCCGCTCGAAAACGCCTACGGCACTTTCCTCGACCTGGTCGCCGGGCAGACTGGCTCGGCGCTCGCCGGCGCGCTCGCCTACGAGCAGGAGCGCCGCGACGCCGAAATCGACCTCGCAAGGACAGCCTTTGTCTCCAGCACGAGCCACGCGTTGCGCACGCCGCTCGCGCTGCTGCTCGGCCCGCTTGAGGATGGGCTCGCGCAGCCGGACGCGCCCTGGCCGCGCGAGCGCGTCGAGTCGCTTCATCGCAACGCGCGGCACGTGCAAGAGATTGTCGATTCGCTCGTCGATTCGCTGCCCGAGTTCTCTCACGACGTCTCCCACGGCGCAGACGGCCGCGTGCGCGAGCAGACCCGCGAAGCCCAGCACGCCAACGAAAAACGCCTGCTGACCATCATCGAGCAGTTGCCCGCGGGCGTCGGCGTGCTGGATCCGGGCGGCAAGTGGATCTTGAGCAACGCCGCGATGAAGCGCTGGCTGCCGGTGGGCATTCCGTCCATGCAGGCCGAGCAGATCCCGCGCTGGCGTGCATGGGACGCGCAGGGCAACCCGGTTGCGCCCGACAACTGGCCCGGCAAGCGCGCGCTGCGCGGCGAAACGGTCATGCCTGGCATCGAGATGCGCTACACCGACGACGATGGCGAGCAGCACTGGATGCGGGCGAGCGCCGCCCCGCTGCGCGACGTTAGCGCTCGCGTGATAGGCGCCTGCGTGGTCGTGCAGGACATCACGCAGCTCAAGGCCGCCGAACAGGCGCTGCGCGAAGCCGACCGCCGCAAGGACGAATTCCTCGCGACGCTCGCCCACGAACTGCGCAACCCGCTCGCGCCGATCCGCAACGGCCTGCACATCCTGCGCATCGCGGGAGCGGGCGGGGGCCGCAGCGCCACGCAGCGCACCCATGACATGCTGGAGCGCCAGCTCGACCATATGGTTCGCCTCGTGGACGACCTCATGGAGGTCTCGCGCATCACAGGCGGCAAGATCGAGCTGCGCAAGGAAGCCGTCGAACTGGGCGCCGTGCTGCGCGAGGCAGTGGAAACGAGCCGTGCGCTGATCGACACCGCCGGCCACCGGCTCACGGTGAACCTGCCGCCCGAGCCGCTGGTGCTCGACGCCGACCCGGTGCGGCTGGCGCAGATGGTCGCCAATCTGCTCAACAACGCCGCGAAGTACACCGATCCGGGCGGCCAGATCTGGCTCACCGCCCATTGCAACGATCGCGGCGAACGCGGCCGCCAGGCCGTGGTGTCGATCCGCGACACCGGCGTGGGCATTGCGGCGGCGATGCTGCCGAAGGTGTTCGACCTGTTCGTCCAGGGCGAACGCGCGTATAGCCGCGCCCAGGGCGGGCTGGGGATCGGCCTCACACTGGTGCGCAGCCTCGCGGAGCTGCACGGCGGCACCGTCGAGGCGGTGAGCGAAGGTCTAGGGCGCGGCAGCGAATTCGTCGTGCGCCTGCCGATGGCCGCCGCCACACCCGGCCACCGAAACGGCCACGGCCAAGGCAACGCGCCCGACGAGCGGCCCACGCTGCCCGCCCACACGCTGATCGGCTGCAACATCCTGATCGTCGATGACAACCGCGACGCCGCCGATAGCCTGGGCGAGTTGCTCGCACTGCTCGGCGCACAGGTGCGGATCGTGCGCGACGGCCCCGCCGCGCTCGCGATGTTCGATAGCTGGACGCCGCAAGTCGCGCTGCTCGACATCGGCATGCCGGGGATGGACGGCTACGAGGTCGCGCGGCGCGTGCGCGCCCATCCGGCAGGCGCCAGGGTGGTGCTGATCGCGCTGACCGGCTGGGGCCAGGACGAGCACCGGCGGCGCTCGAAAGCTGCGGGCATCGACTTCCACCTGGTCAAGCCCGTGGACATGCGCGCGCTGCATCAACTGCTGATTGCACAGGTGGGACGGCAAGGCTAGGCGCCTCGCTGGAGCGGCGTGGGCGGCGTGAGCGGCGTGGGCGGTGCAGTGGCGCACAACGTGGGCTCCTTCGCGCCATTGCGTGCTTTACACTGGCCCACCTCGACCTCAATCGATCCACCGATGACGCGCCGCTCCACACGCATCGCCTTGCTGGCCCTCCTCCTGCCATTGCCGCTGCTCGCCCACGCGCAAAGCGACGAGCAGATGTGCCGAAACGGTCTGTTTCCCCGCGAAAACACGACGTTTTCTCTGGCCCGGGTCGCCGGGGCCGGCAAGCTCCACTTTCTCGACGACCTGTCGGGCTGCCCCGAAAAAGGCGGCAGTGCATGCGAACAGCGCGCCTACGTACTGCCCGGCGACACCCTGCTGGTGAGCAAGCAGCGAAACGGCTTTCGCTGCGCGTTCTATCCGAACAAGGGCGGCGGATCGGCGGGTTGGGTGACGGAGGATCGCATTGAGGCAATCGCCGTCGATAAGGCGCCCGCCCTGCGGCAATGGACGGGCACGTGGACGGATGGCGACAACAAGATCGTGCTGGGCATGCGCGGCAAGGCGCTGCATGCGACGGGAGAAGCGTACTGGCCGTCGAAGCAGCCGTCCGCGCAGTTTCCCGGCGGCCCGAATCTCGGCGACCTGGAGGCGGTGGCGACCCCGGCCCAAAACACCGTGAAATTCGTGGAAGGCTCTGAGGGCTCCTCAAGCGACGTTTGCCGCGTCAGCGCTTCGCTGGTCGGTGAATGGCTTGTCGTCGGCGACAACCAGATGTGCGGCGGCGAAAACGTGAGCTTCAGCGGCGTCTACCGGCGACAGCGCTAGCCGAAACCGTAAAAGGGTCTTTTGCCTGGGTGGCGCGCGCATACCAACAACATAGCGCGAACGTTCTATGCGCCGCCGCGCCGCTCCCGTACCGTGCATGTCATCCCCGCGCGCGGCCGTGTTCGTCCCTCGCGCCGCGCGAGCCCGATGACACCAGGAGACCCGCATGTCCGAAGCCGTTCGTCCGCACGCCTACGCCCTCACCCTCTCCTGCCCGAGCGCAGCAGGCCAGGTCGCGGCCGTGGCCGCCTTTCTCGACCGCCATCGCTGCTATATCGACGAGCTGACCGTTTTCGACGACGCCGAAAGCACGCGCTTCTTCCTGCGCTGCGTCTTTCACCAGGTCGAAAGCAACGGCGAACAAACCGGCGCCGCAAGCCAGCTGGACATCGCCGCGCTGCGCGACGACTTCGCGCCCACGGGCCGTGCGCACTGCATGGACTGGGCAATTCACGACCTGCGCCGCAGGCCCAAAGTGCTGATCCTTGTTTCGAAGCTCGAACATTGCCTGAACGACCTGCTGTTCCGCTGGCGCGTGGGCGAGCTGGAAATGGAGATCGCAGGCATCGCGTCGAATCATCCGGACTTCGAAGCAATTGCGCAGCAGCACCGGCTGCCGTTCCACCACCTGCCCGTGAATGCGCAGACGCGCGACCAGCAGGAAGCGCAACTGCTCAAGCTGGTCGAGACCAGCGGCGCGGAACTCGTGGTGCTAGCGCGCTATATGCAGATCCTCACGGATGCCACGAGCGCGAAGCTCGCGGGCCGTGCGATCAATATTCACCACTCGTTCCTGCCCGGTTTCAAGGGCGCACGGCCCTATCACCAGGCGCATGCGCGCGGCGTGAAGCTGATTGGCGCGACGGCGCATTTCGTCACCGCCGATCTCGACGAAGGCCCGATCATCGAACAGGAAGTCCAGCGCGTCGATCATGCGTATGGGCCGCAGCGGCTGCTCGCGGTCGGGCGCGACCTGGAATGCGTGACGCTCGCGCGTGCGCTCAAGGCCGTGCTGGAGCATCGCGTGTTTATCAACGGGGCGAGGACTGTCGTGCTTTGAAAGCGGCTTGAAGCGCGGGTTTAATCTCGGCATTAAACACAGCTTGAAGCGCGGTCTAGAGCCAAGTCTAAAAGGCGGATTCAGGCGGTGTTTCAGGCACCGCGCCGCCGCCTCGCTTCGGCGGCGAGTCCGGCAAGCGTGTCGGCGCTCAGACGTTGCGCGATGCGCTGCACATAGTCGTGATGATGCGGCTGCAAAGGCGCGCTCAGGTGTTGCGCCTGCAAATAGCGCAACAGCGCGATGCGTCTATGTCCGCGCGCCATGCTCAACTCCAGCAGGGCGAGCGCGGCCTGGGCGTCGCCCGCGGTGGCGCGTTCTGTGAGTTCGATGGTCTGTGGGCGCATACTGGCGGGCATTGCGGCGTGAGTGTGGCGGGGAATGGCCAGGCTAGCAGGGTGGCCGATCCCCCAGCATCGCCCACCCGCCCGCGACGCCGATAGAACGTGCGCGGCATGGCGCTGGAATCGCGCCGCCGCCGCGCGCATTCGCGATGATTGATGGCGCAAAATGACAAATGCGGGCGCGCCGGATCGGCGACGCTTGCCTGACGGGCTTCGTCCCCCTTTGTCACATTGAACCGCCTCCAACGCAGCACCGAACGACCACCATGCACGCAGAACCCGTCGCGCCCGCTGCATCGCCCGCCTCCTCCGCCCAGGCCGAGGGCCGTATCCGCTTTGGCATCGTGCTGCTGCCGAATTTCACGCTCACGGCCTTCTCGGGCTTCGTCGACATGCTGCGCCTGTCGGCCGACGACGGCGACTTCAGCAAACCGGTGCGCTGCTCGTGGAGCATCGTCGGCGAAACGCTCACGCCGGTGCGGGCAAGTTGCGGCATCCAGATCGCGCCGTGGGAGACCTTCCCGGACGCGGGCGAATTCGATTACGTGGTCGTGGTGGGCGGCCTGCTGCATTCGGGGCCGCAGGCAAGCGAGGAAACGCTGCGCTTCATCCGCGCGGCGGCCCAGCGCGGCGCGACGCTGGTGGGCATCTGCACGGGAGCGTTCACGCTGATGCGCGCGGGCGTGCTGGACGGCCATCGCGTGTGCGTGAGCTGGTTCCACTACTGGGATTTCATCGAGCGCTTTCCGGCCGTCAATGCCGATGCGCTGGTCGCCGACCGCCTGTTCGTGATCGATCGCCGCCGCATCACCTGCTCGGGCGGGCGCGCGTCGATCGACGTTGCCGCCGCCATTCTGCTGCGCCACTTCGACCACGCCACCGTGCAGAAGGCGCTGCGCATCCTGCTGGTCGGCGAGCTGCAAAAGGGCAACGCGCCGCAGCCGCATCCGCCGGGTCTCGACCCGGCCACGCATCCCAAGGTCAAGCGCGCGATCCTGCTGATGGAGCAGCACGTCGGGCGCAACGTGCCGCTAGAAGAACTGGCGGGCAAGCTCAACCTGTCGCCGCGCCAGCTCGAACGGCTGTTCAAGGCCGAAACCGGCAAGAGCCCGCGCACCTTCGCCAACGGCCTGCGCCTGCGCACCGCCGCGTGGCTGCTGACGAGTTCCGACCGCACCGTCGCCGACATCGCGTCGAGCTGCGGCTTCTCCGACGCCTCGCACCTGGGCCGCGAATTCCGCAAGCAGTTTGGCGTGCCGCCGATGATGTTCCGCGAGCAGCGCAGCGGCCAGGAGGACACGCGTATCGAGAGTTTTGACGACTTCATGCGCAGCGGCGTCCCTGCTGGACAGACGCCGCTCGAAGTCGATCCCGATTGAGCCTGCCGACGCCTGCGCGTCAGGCGCGCCCGGCGCGCCGCTCGAAACTGGGCGCATGGCCGAACTGCACGCGATACGCCTTGCTGAAATGACAAGGCGAATTAAAGCCGCAATTCGAGGTGATATGCGCGACCGACATATCGGTGGTGCGCAGCAGTTCGCGCGCGCGTTTGAGGCGCAGCGTCAGGTAGTAATGGGCGGGCGAGATGTTCAGGTACGCCTTGAACATACGCTGCAGATGTCGCTGCGAAAGCCGCACGAGCCGCGCGAGCTCTTCAAGCGAGAGCGGTTCCTTGAGGTTCGCTTCCATCAAGCGCACGACTTCCACGAGTTCGGCGCGAGAAAAACCCACGCGCGCGTCGACGGGAATCGGCTGCAAGTCGCTGGCGCTGCGAATGCGTTCGAGGATGAATTGCTCGGAGACTTTCGCGGCCAACGCCTGACCCAGGCGCGCGCTCACGATATCGAGCATCAGGTCGAGCGGCGCGGTGCCGCCCGTACAGGTCAGGCGGTCGCGATCGACCACGAAAAGCTCATCGGCGAAACGCACGCGCGGGAACTCCTCGTGCAGCGCCGACAGGCTCTCCCAGTGCACCGCGCAACGATAACCGTCGAGCAGGCCGCTGGCCATCAACGCATACGCGCCCGTGCAAATGCCGCCTAGCGGCCTGCCGCTGCGTGCGATCTGCGTCAGCGCGGCGCGCACGCCATCGTCCACCACGTCGCGAATCCGGATGCCGCCGCACACGATCAGCACATCGGGCAGGTTCTCGATATCGAGCGCCTGGGTCGGCCGCACCGTGATGCCGTTGCTCGCGCGCGCGGGCTGGCCGTCCAGCGAGAAAATCGACCAGCGGTAATGCTCGCCGTTGCCGACGTAATTGGCCATGCGCAGCACTTCGACCGCGCTCGAAAACGCGATCATCGAGAAGTGCGGCAAAGTCAGGAAGCCGAAATGCCTGAACGTCGATGCCTGCGACGATGCCTTGTCAGCCTGCGGGGCTGCCTCGGCGAGGTCGACTTCATTTTCCGTACCGATGTCCGTACTGATGTCCGCAATCACATTACGCCCCTTCTCTGGAGACGATTCAGGCGAGCCGCGTGGGATGCTCCACCGGCTCGCCTCTTCATACGTGGACGAACAACGACTTCAGCTCAAGCCTCGGCAGGCACGGCGCGCACGCGCAGCACCTGTTTGAGGCCAGAAAACAGCGGGGCTTTCGCGGCGCCCGGCGCACGTCCGAAGCTTTCGGTGATACGGTCAAGAATGATCGCCAGCAGCACCACGGACAAGCCGCTTTCGAAACCCAGCCCGATATCCAGGCGCTGGATGCTCGCCAGCACGTCGTTGCCCAGTCCCCCCGCGCCCACCATCGACGCGATAATGACCATCGACAGCGCCATCATGATGGTCTGGTTCACGCCCTGCATGATCGACGGCAGCGCATTGGGAAACTGCACCTTGTAGAGCAGCTGCCACGGCGTGCAGCCAAACGCCTGGCCGGCTTCGACGATCTCGCGGTTCACGTGGCGAATACCCAGGCTCGTGAGCCGCACGGCGGGCGGCATGGCGAAGATCACGGTCGAAAGAATGCCCGGCACGCGGCCAAGACCGAACAGCATCGCCGCCGGGATCAGGTAGACGAAGGCGGGCATGGTCTGCATCAGGTCGAGAATCGGCCGCACGATGGTCTGCACGAGCTTGCTCTTCGCCGTCCAGATGCCCAGCGGCACACCCAGCACCAGGCTGATCAGCGTCGACGACAGCGTGAGCGCGAGCGTCACGACGGTCTGATCCCAGAAGCCGGTCGCATAGATCAAAAGCAGCGACGCCAGTGCGAACACCGCAAAGCGCCAGCCCACGCGCCACAAGCCCCCCACCACGAAAATCCCCATCAGGAGCGGCATGGGAATGCCTTGCAGGCCTTGTTCGATGAGCTTGGCGAAGCTCTCGATCGCACGGCCGATGGTGTCGAACGTATTGGCGTCGTGATCGAGCAGATAGTGAACCGACTGGTCTACCCAGTGGCCGAGCGGGATGATCTCAGACATGGTGGTGACTCCCCTGGTGGTTCGCCTGGTGATTTCCGTTGCGCATCATGACCTTGAGGACGGCCGCCTGGTCGATCGAGCCGCAGAAGCGGCCTTCCTCGTCGACGACGGGCAGCGCCACCGGGTTTGCGCATACGCGCGAGACGACCTGTTCGAGCGTCGCGCCGCGCGAAATGCATTCGATTTTCTTGACCTGCGGCTGGGTCACGCCAATTGCGTCGCGCGTGACGAAGCCGCTGATGCGGCGTTCGGCGTCCAGCACGAAGGCGTACTCGGCGCTGCCGTTGAGCGAGGCGGCGACGCTGGTCGCGTCGAGCGAGCGCACCAGCGGCACGCGCTCCTTCTGCATGAGGTCGCCTGCGGTGAGGTAGCGGCTCGTGTCCACGCCGTCGAAGAAGGCGCGCACGTATTCATCGGCAGGATTGCTGATGATCTCGCGCGGCGTGCCGATCTGCACGATGCGCCCGCCTTCCATGATCGCGATGCGGCTGCCGATGCGCAGCGCCTCCTCCAGATCGTGCGAGACGAACATGATGGTGCGGCGCTGCTCCTTCTGCAGTTGCAGCAGCACGTTCTGCATTTCCTTGCGCTTGAGCGGATCGAGCGCGGAAAACGCTTCGTCCATGATCATCAGCGAAGGATTGACCGCCAGCGCGCGCGCCAGCCCCACGCGCTGCTGCATGCCGCCCGACAGCTCGGCGGGCAGCTTGTGCGCGAAGGCGGCAAGCCCCACCTGCTCCAGCACCTCCAGCGCACGCTGCTCGCGCGCCTTGCGACCCATGCCCGCCACTTCCAGGCCGAAGGCCGCATTGGCCAGCACGGTGCGCTGCGGCATCAGCGCGAAGGACTGGAACACCATGCTCATGTCGGTGCGGCGCAGCGCGACCAGTTCCGATTTACGCACCGCCGCGATATCGCGGCCATCGATCACCACGCGCCCGGCCGTCGGTTCGACCAGCCGGTTGATGAGGCGGATCAGCGTCGACTTGCCGGAGCCCGACAGCCCCATCAGCACGAAGATCTCGCCTTCCTGGACTTCGAAGCTCGCGTTGTTGACGCCAAGGACATAACCGGTCTGGCGAAACAGGTCGTCCTTGGTCGCGCCGCGCGCCAACATCTCGCGCGCTAGCTTGGGGTTCGGCCCGAACACCTTGCAGAGTCCGTCGACCACGATCTTGGGGGATTTCATCGAGTCCATCTCCTCGTGATGCAGGCGCCGGCCCGCACTGTGTCAAAACACGCATGCCGGCGCGGCGCGCGGCGACACGTTTCGGATGCCTTACTGTGTGGCTTCGACTACGGTTACTGCGTGGACGCCACCCAGTCCTGCACGCGCTCGCCGTGCGCGGCGATCCAGCTGTCGGCGGCGGCTTCGGGTTTGGTGCCGCTCTGGATCGCCAGCATCACGCTGTCGATCTCGCCCGGCTTCCACTGAAACTTCTTGAGGAACGCGACCACGGGCGGCGCCTTGGTTTCCAGCGCCGGATTGGCGACGCTGTCCACGTGCTCGGCGGCGCCGAATACGTTCTTCGGATCGTCGAGGAAGCGCAGCTTGTACTTCGCGAACATCCAGTGCGGCGTCCAGCCCGTGACGATCACCGGCTTGTTCGCGTTGACCGAGCGCGCCAGTTCCGCCGTCATGCCGCTGCCGGAGCTGGGCATGACCGTATAGTTCAGACCATATTGCTTGATCGCCTGGTCGGTCTTGCTCATCACGCCCGCACCGGCGTCGATGCCGACGATGCGCCCGGCAAACGCCGACTTCTGCGCGTTGAGATCGTCGATGCTTTTGGCCGTCACATATTGCGGCACGACGAGGCCGATTTTCGCGCCGGTGAAGTTGGTGCCCAGGTCGACCACCTTGCCCTTGAACTGATCCCAGTACGCGCCCTGCGTGACCGGCAGCCAGGCGGACAGCGTGGCGTCGAGGTCGCCGCGCGCCACGCCCTGCCACATGATGCCGGCGGCCACCGGCACGAGTTCGACCTGATAGCCGAGGCGTTTTTCGATGATGCGCGCCGCCACGTTCGAGGTCGCCACGCTGTCGTCCCAACCTTCGACGTAGCCGATTTTCAGCGTCGGCTTGCTGTCCGCGAGCGCCGCAGCGCTCAAGGCCACCGACATCACACCCATGCCCAACAATCTTGCTAGCAGCTTCACGGCAGTCTCCTGTGATCCGGGCGATGAGCGCCCCACACCTCCAGATTCACCCGTCACAAATGGTCGATACCGTTGTTTTCCGACGCGATCTTGTCCAGCCGCGACGCGGTGCGCATTTGCAGATTTATTTGTCGACGACGAGATCCGAGCGCGGCGTGCTGCAGCACAGCAGCACCATGCCCTGATCGATTTCGCGCTGACGAATGCCGCCGTTGTGCTTCATCTCCACCTGGCCCGAAACGAGCTTGACCTTGCAGGTGCCGCACATCCCCTGGGTGCAGGACGCGGGCAGGCGCACGCCCGCCTCGCGCGCCGCCGCCAGCACGTGCTGGTGTTCGCCGCAGTCGATCTCGCGATGGCTCTTTGCAAACGTCACTTTGAAAGTGGCGGCTTCGGTTGATGCGGGCGTGGCTTCTGCGGGCGCGCTCAGTGGCGCGTCGTCGGCCGCCAGCGTCTCGAACGAAAAACTCTCTTCGTGATAGCGCTCGCGCGCGAAGCCCGCTTCGTCGAGCAGGTCGCGCACCGCCTTCATATACGGCGCGGGGCCGCAGGTGAAGATCTCGCGCTCCATGAAATCCGGTGCGATCAGCTTGAGCAGCGGCAGCGTGAGAAAGCCCGTCACGCCCGACCAGTGCGTGCGCGCGCCCACGCGCTCGCACACGAACGAGGTGCGAAAACTCGAATGGCTCGCGGCGATCAGTTCCAGTTCGCGCGCGAAGATCACGTCGTCGGGCGTGCGCGCGCTGTGCACGAACACGATGTCGCGATCCTCAGCCAGGTCGTGGTACGCGCGGCTCATCGACATCAGCGGCGTAATGCCCGATCCCGCCGAAAGAAACAGGTATTTGAGCGCCGCGTGGCGCGCGCAGGTGAACTCACCGGCGGGCCCTAGCACGCGGATCATCGCGCCCGGCATGAGGTTGTCGTGCAGCCAGTTCGACACCTTGCCGCCCGGCACGCGCTTGACCGTGATGGACAGCGTGTGCGGGCGCGCGGGCGACGACGAAATCGTATAGCAGCGGTTCACCGTCTCGCCGTCGATCTCCAGTTCGAGCGTGATGAACTGGCCCGGCTCGAATGAAAACGTGCGGCCTTGCGGCGAGCGCAGGAAAAAACTCTTCACGTCATGCGTTTCCTGCCGCACGTGGCAGCACTCCAGCGTCTCCTCGGCGTCGCTCGTCCATTTTTCCGGCAGCGCGCCCCAGAACGCCGGGCGCGTCACGCGGCTGTGGGCGGGATCGAATTGGGCCGCATCTCGCATCATGTCAGACTCCGCTTTCCACGCGCAGGGGAATGGTTCGCTTGCGCTCCAGCGCCGCGGCGATACGGCCCACATACCAGGCCGAGAATTTTTCAACGAGCCCTTCGGTATAGGGCGAATACGGGCCCGGCTCGTAGGCGCTGCTAGCCGCGCCACGCTGCGAATACTCCACCAGCGTGCGATCCTGGTTGTTGGTGGCGTTCCAGACCGCCGTGAGGTTGGCGACGTCGTAGTCGATGCCCTCGCGCGCGTCCTTGTGCACGAGCCAGCGCGTGCGCACCAGCGTCTCGCCCGCCGATAGCGGAATCACCGAGAACGACACGATGTGGTCGCTCATGAAGTGATGCCAGGAATTCGGCTGCGTCCAGAACGAGAGGCCGCCCAGGTCGGCGCTGCGGAACTCGCCCAGCAGTTTCTTGCAGGCGACCTTGGCGTCGAGCGTCTGCGATTCGCCGCTGCGGTCGAGCGGCAGGCGCTGGGTGCGAAAACCCGTCACGTCCAGCAGCTTCTCGATTTCCACCGACGGCAGGTCGAGTTGTTCCCACTGGCGCGCGCGCTCCACGCAGGTGCGCTCGAACGCGTCCATGCCTTCGGCGTTGGCGTCCGAACGCTGGTAGCCGAAGCCATATTCGTAGAGCGAAATCGTCAGTTCCGGATGGTTCGCGACGCAGTGGTAGCACTCGCGATTGTTCTCCATCACGAGCTTCCAGTTGCCCTTTTCAACGATATCGACCTGCGCCGCCACCTTGCAGTTGGCCAGGTCGTGCGGCAGCAAATACGGCTCCATCGCCGCGCGCATCAATTCGAAATCGGCAGGCGGTTCGTCGGCCAGACACACGAAGATCAGGCCTGCCAGGTTTTGTACATGGACGCGCTTGAGGCTGTGCTTGCAACGGTCGAACTGCTCGCCCATGTGCTCGGCGAACATCAGGTCGCCGTTCAGGTTATACGTCCAGCTGTGGTAGGGACAGACGATATTGCCGACCGTGCCCTTTTCCTCGTTGCACAGGCGTGCGCCGCGATGGCGGCAGACGTTGTGGAACGCGCGCACCTGCATGTCGTCGTCGCGCACAATCAGGATCGAGTCGCTGCCCAGCTCGACCGTCACATAGTCGCCCGGCTCCGGAAGTTCCGGCTCCGTGGCCACCTGGATCCAGTGCTCCCGGAAAATCGCCTGCATATCGAGCGCGAAAATCTCGTCGCTCAAATAGAAAGGCGCTTCGAGGCTGTAGCCCGTCTTGCGCCGCTCCAACAGCGCGCGCATTGTTGCTGATACGTCTGCCGATACGTTCATCGTGTGCTCCGGATTCTGCGTCCTTGGTGCGTCTGTTTAGTGCAGGCGTTGTTACGAACCTCATTCGCGCGGGCTTTTTCGCCTCGCGGAAATCAGTCGTCGATGAGTTGATGCTCGCGTAAATAAGCCAGGATCACTTGTGCTTTTTCGACCGAAGTCCCCGCATTTACGACGTTACCGCCGCGGCTTTCGGTCGTGGTCGCGCCCAGCATCCGGGCGTGGCCCGAGCGGCGTTCGGCGGCGGCGAACCTGACCGGCTTGCGCTCGACGGGGCCGGATCGCCAGGCTGCGGCTTCGGCATCGGCAACACGCGCGATGGCGTTCGGCGCAATCGATCCGGCACGCAGGCGCGCGTAGGCGTAAGCCGGTTTGGCATCGGCGAGCGGGTGCACGGCCACCACGGCGGGCAACGCCGCTTCCACGCGGCGGCGCAAGCCCTTGGGCAGGAACTGGCGCACTTTCGCGTGGCCCGCCTCGACGTCGACATCGACCGCCGCGCCCACCAGCGCGTAACCCAGCAGCGCCGCGACGCGATACGGCAGCATGCCGCTGTCGTGGGCGCCCTCGGCGCGCGTGCCGGTCAGCACGAGGTCGTGCTCGCGCACGCGCGTGGCCAGCGCCTGAGCGATGTCGTCGCCCGCCGCGCAGTTCAGCACATCCACCTTCGGTGCGCCCAGCGCGAGATAGTCGGGCAGCGCCGCATCGGCAGGATCGCCCGCGTGGATCACGTCGAGTTGCGCGCCGTGGCGCTGCGCGAGCTTGCGGCCCAGTTCGAGCGCTGCCGCGTCGTTGCGGCTGTAGCGCGGCGCGCCGCTCACGGGATGACGGCCCGTGGAAACCAGCACGGCGATCCGTTGCAGTTTGGCATTGGCGTTCATGCGGCGACTCCTGCGGGCTTGCGCTCTTCTACGTTGGCGTTCGTGCCGACTCCGCCGCGCTGGCGCGCCGCGCGCGCGGCCTGCACCTGGGCGATCAGCGCGGCGATGGTCGCCTGCGCGTCGCCCACCACGGTCAGGTTCGCGCGCTTGGCGATGGGCGCGCTGGCGTCCGTATTCACGGCGATCACGTGGCGGCAGTCCTTGATGCCCTGCAAATGCTGCACCGCGCCCGAGATGCCGAAGGCGATATACACACTCGCCTCGACGGTCTTGCCGGTCGCGCCCACCTGTTTGTCGCGCGTGAAGTGGCCGTTGTCGACCGCCACCCGACTCGCGCCGATGGCCGCGCCGAACACGCCCGCCAGCCGCTCGAACGAGGCGACATCGCTCACGCCATTGCCCGCCGCGACGATGAAATCGGCTTCTTCCAGCGCGACCTGGGCGGCGTCGATTTCCTCCAGGCCCAGGTCGCGATACGGCTGCGCCAGCGCCGTCGCGGGACGAATGAAATCGCCCGCGAGCTTTTCACCCGCGCCCACGAACGGCAGCTTCGTTTCCACGGCGTTCGGCGCGAGCAGGATCACGTCGGGCAGCGCACGGGTGGCGAAGGCGCTCTTCGCCTGTTCGTAGACGCCCACGTGTTGCGCGTCGATTTCGACGACGTGGGTGGCCACGCTCGCCCCAGCGGCAGCCGCGAAACGGCGGCCCAGGTCGCCGTCGCCATAGGCGTTGTCGGGCAGCAGCACGTGGCGGGGCGCAAGCGCCGCCGCGCAGGCCTGCAACGCGCGCAATTCGCTTTCGGGCGCGAAGGCGCGGCGCTCGAAACCCGGCAACTCGATGAGCTTGTCCACGCCGCGCGCAGCGACATCCTCTTTCAGCTCGCCGAATACCAGCAGCGCGACTTCGGTGTACTCGTCGGCCAGCAAGGCGGCGGCGGCAATCGTCTGGCACGCGTGGTCGTCGAGCGCGCCGCGTTCGCTGTGCGCGACCGCCAGCAGCACATGCCTGCGCTCGCGCACTTCACGGCGCGGCTTCGCAGCGCTGGCGCCATGACCGTGCGACGCGCGCTGCAAGGCGTCCAGATCGGCGCTGCCCTGCTCGCCCAGTGTGATGCGCCGCAGCCCGTCGGCGGTGATGACGAAAGGCCGGCGCGGATCGATTCGTTTGATGGCGTTCATCGGCTTTACTCCAGCGCGGCGGCGACGAGTTCGGCCACGTCGAGGACTTCGGGGCGCGGGCCCACGACGCCTTCGAGCATCGCCGTACAGTTAGGACAACCGACCGCGACCACGTCCGCGCCCACGGCGCGCGCGTCGGCGATGCGGATATCGGGAATGCGCTGCTTGCCGGGAATATCGGTGAGCGGCGCACCGCCTCCGCCGCCGCAGCAGCGACCGCGCATGCCGTTGCGCTCCATCTCCACCACGCGGATGCCGATGGTCTTGAGCAGCTTGCGCGGCGCTTCGGTCTCGCCGTTGTAGCGGCCCAGGTAGCAGGGATCGTGATACGTCGTGCGCTTGTCGCGCAGCGCTTCGAGGGCCTTCGGCTCGATGCGGCCTTGATCGGCCAGCTCTGCGAGCAGCATCGTGTGATGCAGCACCTCGTAGCGCGCGCCCAGTGCGCGGTATTCGTTGCGCAGGCTGTGCATGACGTGCGGATCGGCGGTGACGATGCGGCCGAATTGCAGTGCGCCCAGCGTGCCCATCATCGTCTGCGCCATCTGCCGGAAGGTCGCTTCGTCGCCAAGACGGCGCGCGACGTCGCCCGTGTCGGCTTCGCTTGCGCCCAGCACCGCGTAATCCACGCCCGCCTTGTTGAGCACCTTCACCAGTGCGCGCAGCGTGCGCTGGTAACGCATGTCGAAGGCCCCCTCGCCCGCCACCAGCAGGACATCGACGCGCTTGCCCGGCTGCGCGACCGGCGCGTCCAGGTCGACCGACCAGTCGTAACGCGCGGCCTTGTCGTAGCCACCCATGGTGCCGGTCTCGCGCAGGTTGGCGAGCACTTCCGGGCCCTTGCCCGGCACCGTGCCATGCACGAGCGTCTGGTTGCGGCGCATATCGACGATGGCGTCCACGTGCTCGATCAGCATCGGGCACTCCTGCACGCAGGCGCGGCAGGTGGTGCACGACCAGAGCGTCTGCGCCTCGATCAGGCCCGAGACGATCGGGCCGTTGGGCTGGCCGCTGTGAGCACCCACGGCGATGCCGGGCGTCGGGCTGCCTGCATACGCGGCGTCGGTGCCGCCCGCCATGCCGGTCACGAGATCCTGAATCAGCTTCTTGGGATTGAGCGGCTGGCCCGCCGCGAAGGCCGGGCAAGCGGCCTCGCACTTGCCGCACTGCACGCAGGCGTCGAAGCTCAGCAGCTGGTTCCAGCGGAACTCGACGGGCTTGGCCACACCGTATTCCTGCTGCTCGATATCGGGCAGCTTGAGCGCCGTGGGCGGCGTGGCCTTGCCTGCGCCAGTCCAGCCCGTGCGATCGGCGGCGAAGCGCTCCTGGCGCGGGTGAAACGCCAGGTGCAGCAGGCCCGCGACCGCGTGCTTCATCGGGCCGCCCTGCGCCGCGCCAAACGTCATCGTGTAGGCGCCCGCCACGATCAGCAGCGCGCAGAGCAGCGCGAATGCGCCCGACATCGCCCCCGCCGGCACCGCCGTGTACAGCACGAAGCCCAGCGCGAACGCGCCCAGCATCCACGGCAGCGTATTCCACGGCCCGCGCGAGAGCCGGGCGGGCACCTGCTTCGCGTGACGACGACGCCACACGAACACCGCGCCCACCAGCATCGCCAGCGCCGCCAGCAGGATCAGCTTGTCGAGCCACGGCGAGTAGATCGCGAGGCCATAGTTGACGAACACCAGCACCAGCGCGCCAATCGCGCCGCCCGCCGTGGCCACGTGGGTCTTCGCGATATACGGATCGCGCGCCACCACATGATGCAGGTCGACGAAATAACGCTTCGGGATGCTGAACAGATTGCCGACGCCGAACTGGCCGTTAGCCCCGGACGCCGCCGCGCGCCCGAGCCGCCAGTAGGCGGCGCGTTTCGCGACCGCGAACGCGAGCCCCGCCATCGAAAGCCAAAGCAGCGCGGTGATGAGGTAGGCAGGCTTCATGGCTCAGAAGTCCTTGACGAGACGCAGCGCGTCGTAGATCGCGCCGTGGATGTTGTGCAGGGAGATGCAGTCGCCCACGCGGAACAGCAGGAAGCGGCCATTGCCCAGCTCTTCGGAAAGGCACGGCTGCGGCTCAGAGGCAAAGAGCTTGTGCACGTCCACCTGACCGCGATTGAGCGACTCGGGCTTGAGCTTCCAGTAGAGCGCGTCGTTGGGCGTGCTGCCGTTCTCGATCACCACCTGATCGACCGCGCGCTCTTCCTGCTCCTCCGTGTACTCGTTGCGCAGCACGGCGATCTTCTTGCCGTTTTCCTCGTACACGCGGTCGAGCCAGTAGTTCGGCGTATGGATCACGCCCTGCGCGTAGAGGCGGCGATAGAAGATCGGGAAGGTCGTGCCGCCAACGTCGTCGGCCACCTTCACGTCGGGCGTGACGATTTCCACGTTCGAGCCGCGGCTGGAGATAAAGTCCGCCACACCCGCGCCCGCATGCGTGCTCACGCCGTCGTAGATCAGCACGTTCTGCTTCGGCTCCACGCGGCCCGAGAGGATGTCCCAGGAACTCACGGCAAGGCCTTCGGCCACGCCCCAGCCTGGCACCTGTTGCGTGAAGCTCGACCCGCCCGTTGCGAGCACAACGATGTCCGGCTGCTCAGCGAAGATGGTTGCCTCGTCGGCTTCCACGCCCATGCGGCGATCGACGCCCAGACGCTTCGTTTCCATGTCGAACCAGCGCACGATGCCCGCCATCTGCTCGCGCTGCGGCGCTTTCGCGGCCAGCAGGATCTGTCCGCCCACAGCGTCGCCCTTCTCGAACAGCACGACGTCATGGCCGCGCAGCCGCGCGACGCGCGCCGCCTCCAGGCCCGCCGGGCCCGCGCCCACCACCACGACCTTGCGCTTCGGGCCCTTCGTGCGCGCGATCACATGCGGCATGGTCGCTTCGCGCGAGGTCGCGGCGTTCTGCACGCACAGCACGTCCAGACCGTTGTACTGGCGGTCGATGCAGTAGTTCGCGCCCACGCACTGCTTGATTTCGTCCTCGCGGCCATCGCGGATCTTGATGACCATGTGCGGATCGGCAATCTGCGCGCGCGTCATGCCGACGAGGTCGACCGCGCCGCTCGCCAGCAGGCGCTCGGCCTGGCCCGCGTCGCGAATGCTCTGCGCGTGCATCACCGGCAGCTTCACCACCGACTTGATGCCCGCCGCCAGGTGCACGAACGGCTCAGGCGGCAGCGCCATGGGCGGCATGCAGTTGGCGAGCGTGTTGTGCGTGTCCGCACCGGAGCCGATCACGCCCAGATAATCGATCAGGCCGGTTTCGGCCATCGCCTGGGCGATTTCCTTCAGTTGCTCGTGATCGAGGCCGTCTTCGTGGAATTCGTCGCCGCACATGCGCAGGCCCACGCAAAAGTCCTTGCCCACCGCTTCACGCACGGCCTGCAGGACTTCGACGCCAAAACGCAGGCGGTTTTCGAGCGAGCCGCCCCATTCGTCGGTGCGGAAGTTGGTGCGCGGGCTCCAGAACTGGTCGATCAGGTGCTGGTGCGCCGCCGAAATCTCGATGCCGTCCATGCCCGCGTCCTGCACGCGCTTCGCCGCCGTCGCGAAGTCGCCGATGATGCGGCGGATCTCCTCGACCTCGATGATCTTGGCGTTGCCGCGATGCACCGGCTCGCGAATGCCCGAAGGCGACATCAGGTGCGGCCAGTGCTCGCCATGAAACGCCGACCGGCGGCCCATGTGGGTGGCCTGAATCATGATCTTCGCGCCGTGACGATGCATCGCTTCGGCCAGGCGCGCGAGCGGATCGATGATGCGGTCGGTCGAGAGATTCACCGACTTCCACCAGCCTTGCGGGCTGTCGACCGACACGGGGCTGGAGCCGCCGCAGACGGCGAGACCCACGCCGCCCTTGGCCTTTTCCTCGTAGTAACGGATGTAGCGGTCGCCCGGCAGGCCGCCAGGCTCCGCGTAGACCTCGGCATGGGCGGTGCTGACGATGCGGTTGCGCAGCGTGAGCTGGTTGAGCGTCAGGGGCTTGAACAGATTGGGATAACGCATCGCGGACGACCTCAGGCGTTCAGGGTGTATTGCGGCCTTGCTATCTTTTGTTCGGCATGCTTATCAACCGGCATGCCGTGCTTTTCTCAGGTTCTGCGCACGCGTCTCAGTTCGTGAGCGGCGACACCTCGAACACGCAATGCGCGTGGCCTTCGGCGGCGCAGCGCACTTCGCGCGACTGGGCGCGCGGCGCGTCCTTGCCGCCCGGCACGGTGTCGTTCACCCAGTCCATCGCGCCCGCGAACCAGCCCGCGAACATGTAGCAGAGTTTTTCGTCGGTGCCGTGCTTGTCCGGCTGGGCGAGCACGAAGGACGAGTTGTGCAGTTCGATGCGTGCGCGGGCGCTGGCCGGATCGGCTTCGACGATCGTAAAGAGGCCCCAGCCGCGTTGCGACAGGCGCTTCAGATAGTGCTCGAATACGGCCATGCCTTCGATGCCGTGCTTTTCGGCTTCCTTCGCGCACCAGTGATATGCAGACTTGTAGCCGGCCTTGTAGAGGATCTGCGCGTAGGCGTCGCGGCCCAGCGCTTCTTCCACGGCGGTATGGTTGTTCGTGAAGAAGTGGCGCGGCACGTAGAGCATCGGCAGCGCGTCGGTCGTCCAGACGCCGGTTTCCGGGTTCACGTCGATGGGCAGTTGCGGTTGCATCGTTTTTTCCTGATCGTGGGATTTATAAAGGTGGAGATGCAATGCGCTTCAGACGTTCCAGACTTCACCGAACACGCGCAGCCAGTTCTCGCCCATCACCTTCTTGATGCGCGTCTCGCTCCAGCCCGCGCGCTCCATCGCGGCGGTCAGGTTCGGAAACTCGCCGATGGTGCGAATGCCTTCCGGATTCACCACCTTGCCGAAATTCGTCAGGCGGCGATAACGGCCCTTGTCGTGCGTGATCCAGTCGAAGAACTCGGTCGTATAGCCTTGCGTGAAGTCCGTGCCAATCCCCACGCGATCCTCACCGATCAGGTCGACCACGTATTCGATTGCTTCCAGATAGTCCTCGACGGTGGCGTCCGGGCCGCGCTTGAGGAACGGCGCGAACATCGTCACGCCGACAAAACCATTGGCGTCCGCGATTTCCTTCAATTGCTCGTCGCTCTTGTTGCGCGGATGCTCCTTGAGCCCCGACGGGCAGCAGTGCGAATACGTGACCGGCTTTTTCGACACGGCGATCGCATCGGAGGAGGTCTTGCCGCCCACATGCGAGAGATCGACCATGATGCCCACGCGGTTCATTTCCTGGATCACTTCGCGGCCGTAGCCCGAAAGACCGCCATCGGCCTCATAACAGCCGGTGCCCACGAGGTTTTGCGTGTTGTAGCAAAGCTGCACGACATTCACGCCGAGTTCCTTGAACACCTCGATATAGCCGAGGTTGTCCTCGAACGCATACGAATTCTGGAAGCCGAAGATGATGCCGGTCTTGTTCTCTTTCTTCGCGCGCAGGATGTCGTCGGTGGTGCGCACGAGCGTGAGGATCTCGCTGTATTCGCGGATCTGCTGCTTCATCTCCGCAATGTTGTCCACCGTCTTCTGGAAGTCTTCCCAGACCGACACCGTGCAATTGACGGCGGTGACGCCGCCCTTGCGCATGTCCTCGAACACGGAGCGCTCGAACTTCGAAATATTCAGGCCGTCGATGATGATGCTGTTGTCGTGCAGGGTGCTCATCGTGCTTGTGCTCCGTGGGGTCTCAATAGATGGGAAAGCGTTCGCACAGCGCGAAGATCTCGCGGCGCACGCGTTGTTCGGTGGCGGCGTCGCCTTCGGGATGCGCGCGCAGCGCGTCGAACACTTGCAGGATCAGCGCGCCGATCTGGCGGAATTCCGCCACGCCGAAGCCGCGCGTCGTCCCCGCGGGCGTGCCCAGGCGAATGCCCGAGGTGACCGTGGGCTTTTCCGTATCGAAGGGAATGCCGTTCTTGTTGCAGGTAATGCCCGCGCGCTCCAGCGCCTGTTCGACCGGGGCGCCCTTGAGACCCTTGGGGCGCAGATCGACCAGCAGCAGATGGTTGTCGGTGCCGCCCGTGACGAGATCCACGCCGCCGTCCTTGAGCACCTCGCCCAGCGCCTGCGCATTGGCCAGCACGTTGTCGATATAAGTTTTGAAACTTGCGTCGAGTGCTTCGCCGAAGGCCACCGCCTTGCCTGCGATCACGTGCATGAGCGGGCCGCCCTGCAAGCCGGGGAAGACCGCCGAATTGATCTTCTTCGCGATGTCTTCGTCGTTGGTGAGCACCACGCCGCCGCGCGGGCCGCGCAGCGTCTTGTGGGTGGTCGAGGTGACGACGTGCGCGTGCTCGACCGGGTTGGCGTGGCGGCCCGCCGCGATGATGCCCGCGATGTGCGCCATGTCCACCATGAGCTTCGCGCCCACGCTATCGGCGATGGCGCGAAAGCGTGCAAAGTCCAGCTCGCGCGGGTAGGCGGAAAAGCCCGCGATCAGCAGACCCGGCTTGTGCTGGTGCGCGAGTTCCTCGACCTGGTCGTAATCGACGCGCATCGTGTCGCGGTTCACGCCGTATTGCACCGCGTTGAACCACTTGCCCGACAGCGCCGGCTTCGCACCGTGGGTGAGGTGGCCGCCCGCATCCAGCGACATGCCCAGCACCGTGTCGCCCGGCTTCGCCAGCGCCAGCATGACCGCGCCGTTGGCCTGTGCGCCGGAATGGGGCTGCACGTTGGCAAAGCCTGCACCAAAAAGCTGCTTGAGACGGTCGATGGCGAGCGTTTCGATTTCGTCGGCAAATTCGCAGCCGCCGTAATAGCGCTTGCCGGGATAGCCCTCGGCATATTTGTTCGTCAGCACCGAACCCTGCGCTTCCAGCACGGCGCGCGAAACGATGTTTTCGGAGGCGATCATTTCCACCTGCGACTGCTGACGCTCCAGTTCTTTCAGGAGGCTGTTGCGCACCGCGGAATCGCGCTGGGCGAGCGGCTGCGAGAAGAAAGCTTGCGAGTTCGACATAGGGCATCCATGACGAGAGATGGGGGTGGAAGCCTGCCCGCGCAGCCTTGCGCTTGAGTGGCTACCGACGGCTCTATTCTTGTCGCTCGGCTTTTTGGCCGATATCCGAATTCAGACGCGTTCTTTTCCTTTTCCGCCATCGGCGTCCGTTTTTCACAAGTCGTGTTGAATCGCGCGCCCTCGCCAACACGCCTGCCCGCCTGGCTTCAAATTCTTTCTGATCCGAATAAATTTCTCGTACACTCAAAACGGCCAATCCCCGATAAGTTGGGTCGCCGTTTAGGGTTGCCGTTTTCGGGCTGTCGTTAAACGGAATGAGTCATGCGCTTCATGCGCCGCGAATAGCACAACCGTTTCGTCTGGGGAAAGGAACCACCAAGCAATCGAAGCTCGTTGTAAGGGGCCGGCCTCATCAGGGTTTTGCCGCATGGCACAGCGATGGCGCCCGACTCCAGAATGCCGTAGCCTGGTCGCGCCCCGAGCGCCGCCGACGAATAAAAGGAAATGGTTCCCCATGTCACCCGAGCGCACCGCGTCGCTAGCGCATTTCGCGTTCATGCCGCTGCCGAACTTCACGATGATCGCCTTCACCAACGCGATCGAAGTGCTTCGCATGGCTAATTACCTGAGCGGCCAGCCGCTTTACCGCTGGTCGATCATCAGCCCCGAAGGCGGCACCGTCACGTCCAGCAGCGGCATCGGCTTCGACACCGGCCCGGCGGAATGCGCCGGACAGCCCGATATCGTGTTCGTTTGCGGCGGCATCGACGTGCAGCATGTCACCAGTGCCGCGCACCTCAATACGCTGCGCCGCTTCGCGCGCATGGGCGTGGCGCTCGGCAGCCTGTGCACCGGCACCTACGCACTGGCGAAATCGGGGTTACTGGCGGGCTATGCCTGCGCGATTCATTGGGAGAACATGTCGGCGCTCAAGGAGGAGTTTCCTTCCACGCGCTTTCTCAAGGAGCTGTTCGTGATCGACCGCGATCGCGTGACCTGCACGGGCGGCGTCGCGCCGCTCGACATGATGCTGCACCTCATCACGCCGCGCGTGGGCACGGCGCGCGTCACGCAGATCGCCGAACAGTTCGTGGTCGAGCATATCCGCGACACCAGCGCACAGCAGCGCATGCCGCTGGTGGCGCGACTGGGTTCGGCCAACAAGTCGCTCTTCGAAGTCATCTCGCTCATGGAGAGCAATATCGAAGAGCCGCTTTCGCGCGAAGAACTGGCGCGCCTGGCGAACATGTCGCAACGGCAATTGCAGCGGCTCTTTCACGAGCACCTGGGCATGACGCCCACGCACTACTACCTCACGCTGCGCCTGCGCCGCGCGCGCGAGCTGCTGCTGCAAACCGATATGTCGATCATGCAGATCACGATGGCGTGCGGCTTCCAGTCGGCGTGTCACTTCAGCAAGAGTTATCGCGACGCATTTGGCATCGCGCCCACCGGCGAGCGCCGCAAGCGTGTCGCGCCGATGGCGGGCGTGGATGCGCCATTGCGGCATTTACCGGCTTTGCCCGTGCACGCCTGAGAGCCCCAAAAAAATAGAAACACCGAAAGGCAGCCCATGACTACGGGCTGCCTTTTTTAATGCACGCGAATAAAGCGTTTTAAAACCTTACGCGGCCAGCATGCGATGCGGGTCGATCACGAATTTACGCGGCGCGCCGCCATCGAACTTCTTGTAACCCTCCGGCGCTTCTTCCAGCGAAATCACCGTCACGTTGACGATCTTCGCGATCGGCAAACGGTCGAACAAAATCGCCTGCATGAGGTTGCGGTTGTATTTGAGCACCGGCGTCTGGCCAGTATGGAACGTATGCGACTTCGCCCAGCCCAGCCCGAAGCGGATGCTCAGGCTGCCGTGTTTGGCGGCCACGTCGGTTGCGCCCGGATCGTCGGTCACATAAAGACCCGGAATGCCGATCATGCCCGCAGGCCGCGTAATCTCCATCAGCGAATTGAGCACCGTGGCGGGCGCTTCCTCCGCATGGCCCGACGCACCGTGGCCATGCGCCTCGAAACCCACGCAATCCACGGCGCAATCGATTTCCGGCTTGCCCAGGATCTGCTCGATCTGCTCGCCCAGCGACGCATCCTTCGACAGGTCGACCACTTCGAAACCCATCGCCTTTGCATGCGCGAGACGTTCGGCGTTGATATCGCCGACGATCGTGCAGGCTGCGCCCAGCAGACGCGCCGACGCAGCCGCCGCCATCCCGACCGGCCCCGCGCCCGCGATATAGACCGTCGAGCCGGGCTTCACGCCCGCCGTGACCGCGCCGTGATAGCCCGTCGGCAGGATATCCGACAGGCAGGTGAGATCGCGGATCTTCGACATCGCCTGGTCGCGGTCGGGGAATTTCAGCAGGTTGAAATCGGCGTACGGCACGAGCACGTATTCCGCCTGGCCGCCAATCCAGCCGCCCATGTCCACGTAGCCATACGCGCCGCCCGCGCGCGAGGGATTGACGTTCAGGCACACGCCCGTGTGCTGCTCGCGGCACATTGCGCAGCGTCCGCACGCCACGTTGAATGGCACCGACACCAGGTCGCCGATCTTGAGCGTTTCGACGTCGCGGCCCACTTCGACCACTTCGCCGGTGATCTCGTGACCGAGCACGAGACCGACGGGCGCCGTCGTGCGGCCACGCACCATGTGCTGGTCGGAGCCGCAGATATTGGTGCTGACCACCTTCAGAATCACGCCATGGCCGATCGAGCGTCCTGCCGGATCGACCATTTTCGGGTAGTCGATATTCTGGACTTCGACCTTGCCCGCTCCTAGATACACCACGCCTCGATTATTGCTCATCGTTGCTGTCTCCTTTGTGATGGGCTTTGCTTCTCTTTCTCCCTGTTACTTTTAATGAGCCAATTGATGCCTTACTGCGCGCCGTTCCACGCGAGGAAATCGGCGCGCGTCCAGTCGAGCGCAACGCCCACGCGCCGCGTGCCGGGGCGAATCTTCGGCTTGTGCGCGGCGAGCGTGAGCGTCTGCAACGCGGGCCACTCGCGAAACGAGAACGCCGCAAGGTCGGCGACCAGCGTTTCGAGCAGCCGCGTATGGGGCCGATGCGCAAGCCAGTCGGCTACGCGCGTGCACCAGCCGTCGTAGTCGATCCACTCGGCGGCCTCGTTCGGCTCGCAGCGGTAGCCCAGCTGCGCGTCGATCACGACGGGCTGGGGCGCTTCGTGCTCGTACGCGTGAATGCCCACGCGCACGGGCACGCTCAGCCCTTCGACGAACACGCTCCAGCCCCGGCCACGCGATGCTAGCGGTGCAAGCGCCTGCACCAGGCCTTCTTCGACGACCTTCATGACATCAGCGGCGCGGCGGCGTCGAGCAGAATGCGGCAGAAGTAATCGGCAAAGCTGCGCCGCACGACGATTTCATAGCGATCGGCGCCCGTGGGAATCAACACGATCGACGCCTTGAAAAAGAAGCTCTGCGCGCATTGGCCTTCCTTGAACAGGCGCGGGTGCAGGTCGAGCGGACAGCCGCGCGCGAGCACTTCGCGCACGCGCGTGCCGCTCAGCTCGACGACCGTATAGCCGCTGCCGACGTCGACCGCCGTGGCCCAGGAGCCGCTGTTGCCGCCCAGTGCGCCCGTCAGTTTCTCTTCCAGCACACCCGCGTCCACGGGCCCCGCTGAGCGTACGAGCCATTCATCGGGGCCGAGCCAGAGCACGTCGTGCTCCGCGCCCACCGAGCGCGTATTCGGCTGCGTGGGCAGGCTGCAACCCACGGCCTGCGCAAACGCCCCAGTAAATGCAGGGTCTTCCGGCTCGCCGCGCACCATGACCAGGTCGCGGAACGGCAGCTCGCGCATCGCAAACGCCTTCGATGGCCGCGCGACATGCGCGCTCACCACGTCCGTCGCGCCGATAAAGGGCGACTCCAGCCGCACTGCGGCCACACGCTCCGCGAGGGGCATCGGTTCCAACGTTTCATTCAACATGCTGACGCACCCCTTCCGTGTCGTAGAAAATCGGGCTGGCGATCGTGGCGCTCACGCGCCGCCCATCGGCCATCGGCACTACAATTTTTTCGCCCATCTTGCCGAGACCGCCCTTCACCACCGCAAGCGCAATCGAGCGCTTCAGGATCGGGCTGTAGTAACTGGACGTCACATGACCGATCATCGGCATCGTGCCGTCCACACCGGCGCGTGCATCGGACGCCACGATCTGGCCGCCTTCGGGCAGCACGTACTGCGCGTCATCGGTGAGCAGGCCGACGAACTGCTTGCGCCCTTCCTTGGCCGTATCCGAGCGCGCCAGCGAACGCTTGCCAAGGAAGTCCTTGGTTTGCGAAACCAGCCCGCCCATGCCCAGATCGAACGGCGTCACCGATCCATCGGTATCCTGACCAACGATGATGTAGCCCTTCTCCGCGCGCAGCACGTGCATCGTTTCCGTGCCGTATGGCGTGATATCGAATTCCGCGCCCGCGGCCATCAACGCTTCCCACACGGCGCGACCCGCATTGGCCGGCACGTTCACCTCATAAGCCAGTTCACCCGAGAAGCTGATGCGCATGACGCGCGCCTTTGCGCCCGCCACCGTGCCGTTGCGATACGACATGAACGGAAACGCCGCGTTGGCGAAATCAATATCCGCGCAGACCTTTTGCAGCACCTTGCGGCTCTTCGGGCCGACCACTGCAAACGTCGCCCAGTGATCCGTCACGGAAGCCAGGCGCACCTTCATGTCGGGCCATTCGGTCTGCAGCCAGCGTTCCATCCACGTGAGCACGCGCGCCGCGCCGCCCGTCGTCGTGGTCATCATGTAGTGCTCGGGCGCGAGGCGCACGGTCACGCCGTCGTCGAACACCATGCCGTTTTCGTCGAGCATCAGGCCATAACGGCACTTGCCCACTTCGAGCTTGCTCCACGGATTCGTATAGACCCAGTTGAGCAGCTTCGCCGCATCGGGGCCTTGAATATCGATCTTGCCGAGCGTGGAAGCATCCAGGATCCCCACGCTATTGCGCACCGCGAGGCATTCGCGCGCGACCGCTGCGTGCAGGTCTTCGCCCTTCTTCGGGAAGTACCAGGGACGCTTCCAGTTGCCCACGTCCTCGAACAGCGCGCCGTGTTCGACGTGCCATTCGTGCACGCAGGTCTTGCGGATCGGGTCGAGCATGTCGCCCAGCTCCCGGCCCGCGAACGTGCCGAACGTGACGGGCGTGTAATTCGGGCGGAACGTCGTCGTGCCCGTTTCCGGAATCGACTTGCCGAGCGCGTTGGCGAGGATCGCCATGCCGTTGATATTGCCGAGCTTGCCCTGATCGGTGCCGAACCCCATCGCCGTATAGCGCTTGACGTGCTCGATCGACTCGAAGCCTTCGCGCGCGGCCAGCAGGATGTCGGCGGCGGCCACGTCGTTCTGGAAGTCGACGAACTGCTTCGCGCCACGCGCTGCGGCGGCGTGGCTGCCCACGAGCCAGAGCGGTTGCAGCGGCGCTTCCGCATGCTCCGCGACCTTGGGCACGGCAGGACGCGTCACGGCGAAACCGAGCGATTGCGCGGCGTCCACGCCCGCGTCGACGGCTTGCGTGAGACCGCGTGCAAGACTGAACTCGCCCACTGCCGCGCCCGCGCTCACTTCGGGCTGCATGCGCTTGCCCGGAATGAAGCACGATTTCGCGTCGCTCCACGCGGCCTTGCCGCCCGATTGCGCGAACAGGTGCAGCACTGGATTGAAGCCGCCCGACATGGCGACCAGGTCGCAGGGCAGATCGGCCTGCTTCGCGCCGGTCTGGCCTTTGTTCCAGGCCACGACCTCGACTGAGTTCACACGCGTCTTGCCGCGTGCGCTCATGATCGCGGCGTTGTTCATGATCTTCACGCCCTGGCGGCGCGCGGCGGCTTGCCATTCGCTCGTGCTCTGGCCGCGCGGATCGACGATCGTCACCGATGCGCCGCAGGCCTTGAGATCGAGCGCGCAGCGATAGCCCGCGTCGTTGTTCGTGAACACGACCGCATTGCGGCCCGGCAGCACGCCATAGCGATGGATATAGGTCGACACCGCCGACGCCAGCATGATGCCCGGCAAATCGTTGTTGCCGAACACGATCGGACGCTCGTGCGCACCCGTGGCGAGAATCACGCGCTTCGCGCGGATCTTCCACAGCAGCTCGCGCGAACCCTGGCGCGTGGAGACCGGCAGATGATCGGTCAGACGCTGCGCCACGGTGACGAGGTTGTGATCCTGATAACCGAAGGCCGTGCTGCGCGAGAGCACCTGCACATCGGGCAGCGCCGCGAGTTCGGCTTCGACCTTTTCGATCCAGTGGATCGCGGGCCGTCCGTCGATTTCGGTCTTGCCCGCGAGCAGGCTGCCGCCCAGCTCGCGCTGATCGTCGACGAGCATCACGCGCGCGCCGCTGCGTCCCGCCGTCAGCGCCGCAAGCAGGCCAACCGGGCCGCCGCCCACCACGAGCACGTCGCAATGCGCGAAGCTCTTGTCGTAACGATCGGCGTCGAGCGCTTCGGGCGCCTTGCCCAGGCCCGCCGCTTCGCGGATCTTCTCTTCATACTTCGGCCAGAATTTACGCGGCCACATGAAGGTCTTGTAATAGAAACCGGCAGGCATGAAGCGCGAGAACTTCTGGTTGACGGCCATGCGATCGTTTTCCAGGTTCGGCACGGCGTTCACGCTGCTCGCCACCAGGCCCTGGTACAGCTCGACTTCGGTGGCGCGCGCATTCGGCACCGTATAGGCGCCGGTTTCCAGTTGCACGACGGCATTCGGCTCCGCCACATCGGCCGTGACGATGCCGCGCGGACGGTGATACTTGAAGCTGCGCGCGACAAAATGTACATCATTGGCGAGCAACGCCGACGCCAGCGTGTCGCCCTGATAGCCCTGATACGTGCGACCGTTGAATGTGAAGGTCAAGGGAATCGCGCGGTTGATGCGACCGCCGCCGCCCAGACGATTTTTCTGGCTCATGCCTTGCTCCCTTGCGTGCTTTTATCCTGTGCGTTCGCGGCACTCGTGCTGCCTGTGCGGAACTTCTCATAGCCGTGAATTTCGTAGCTCACGGTGTCGCGCGTCACCATGAACCAGCGGCGGCAGCCCTGCGTATGCAGCCATTGCTCCTTGTGCACGCCGCGCGGGTTATGGCGCATGAACAGGTAATCGCCCCACTCTTTATCCGTGAGTTTTTCGGTTTCGAGCGGGCGGGCAATTTCCGCCTCGCCGCCACAGGTAAATTCCGCTTCGGCACGCGGGCCGCACCACGGACATTCGATCAGCAACATAGCGTGTTCTCCTTACTCAGTCCGTGTTTGAATCAGTGCGCAACAGCGGCTGCGCCGTGCTCGTCGATCAGGTGACCGGTGTAGAAGCGGTCGAGCGAAAACGGTGCATTCAACGGATGCGGCTCGTCGTTGGCGATGGTATGGGCGAACACCCAGCCCGAACCCGGCGTGGCCTTGAAGCCGCCCGTGCCCCAGCCGCAGTTGAAATACAGGCCTTTCACGTCGGTCTTGCTGATGATCGGGCACGCGTCGGGCGAGACATCGACAATGCCGCCCCACTGCCGGTTCATGCGCACGCGCGAGAACACCGGGAACATCTCGACGATGGCCTGCAGCGTGCCTTCGATGATGTTGAAGCTGCCGCGCTGGCCGAAACCCGTGTATTGGTCGACGCCCGCGCCAATCACCAGGTCGCCCTTGTCGGACTGACTGATATAGGCGTGCACGGCGTTCGACATGATGACTGTGTTGACCACGGGCTTGATCGGCTCGGACACCAGCGCCTGCAACGGATGGCTTTCGAGCGGCAGGCGCACGCCGGCCATATCGGCGAGCGTGGTGGTATTGCCTGCGGCCACCACGGCAACCTTTTTCGCCTTGATGAAACCCTTGACCGTATCCACGCCCGTCACGCGCGCGCCGTCACGGCGAATGCCGGTTACCTGGCAATTCTGAATAATGTCCACACCCAGGCGGTCGGCGCCGCGCGCAAAGCCCCAGGCGACGGCATCGTGACGCGCCACGCCCGCACGGCGCTGGATCGACGCGCCCAGCACGGGATAGCGGCTGTTCAGGTTGATGGTCGGCTCGATTTCCTTGATTTGCGCGGGCGTGAGGAACTCGGCATCGACGCCATTAAGGCGGTTCGCGTTCACGCGGCGCTCGGTATCGCGCACGTCCTGGAGCGTGTGCGCCAGGTTCAACACGCCGCGCTGGCTGAACATCACGTTGTAATTGAGGTCTTGCGCGAGGCCTTCCCAGAGCTTCATCGCCTTCTCATAGAGCCCGGCCGATTCGTCCCAGAGATAGTTCGAACGCACGATGGTCGTATTGCGCGCCGTATTGCCGCCGCCAATCCAGCCTTTTTCCAGAATGGCGATATTCTTCACGCCGTGCTCTTTCGCGAGGTAATAGGCGGTCGCGAGACCATGCCCGCCGCCGCCGACGATCACCACGTCGTATTCCTTCTTCGGCTCCGGGCTTTTCCATTGCCGCTCCCAGTTCTCGTGATACGACAACCCGTTGCGGAAGAGACTGAATATCGAATAGCGGCTCATTTCACGGTTCCCTCGTTGCGCGCTGTCTGCGCATGTTCCATTAGCATTCGATGACGTTCACGGCGAGACCGCCCCGCGACGTTTCCTTGTATTTGGTTTTCATGTCGGCGCCGGTTTCGCGCATGGTCTTGATGACGTTATCGAGCGTGACGTAGTGCTCGCCATTGCCCTTGAGCGCCATGCGCGACGCGTTGAGCGCCTTGATCGCGCCCATGGCATTGCGCTCGATGCAGGGAATCTGCACGAGGCCGCCAACCGGATCGCAGGTCATGCCCAGGTTATGTTCCATGCCGATTTCGGCGGCATTTTCCACTTGCAGCGGCGTGCCGCCCATCACGGCCGCGAGCGCCGCCGCGGCCATCGAACAGGCCACGCCTACCTCGCCCTGGCAGCCCACTTCGGCCCCTGAAATCGAGGCCGTTTCCTTGTAAATGATGCCGATGGCCGCCGCCGTGAGCAGGAAATCGGCAATGCCCTTGTCGTTCGCGCCCGGCGTGAACTTGACGTAGTAATGGAGTACAGCGGGAATCACGCCGGCCGCGCCATTGGTGGGCGCCGTGACGACGCGCCCGCCCGCGGCGTTTTCCTCGTTGACGGCCATCGCATAGAGATTGACCCAGTCGAGCATGGATAGTGGATCGCGCAACGATTCTTCCGAACGCGCCCGCAGGTTCGCGCACAGATCGGCCGCGCGGCGGCGCACCTGCATGGGCCCGGGCAACTGGCCGTGCATGCGGCAGCCGCGTTCCACGCAGGCGGCCATGGTGTGCCAGATCGCCATGAGCCCTTCGCGCACGGCTTCGGGCGAGCGCGACGCGCATTCGTTGGCGAACACCACCTCGGCGATCGAGAGACCGCTTTCGCGGCATACGCGCAGCAGGTCGTCGCCGGTGCGGAACGGCCAGGGCACCTCTTGCGCACCGCGCACGCCGTTGACGCGATCCCCTTCGCGATTCACGACGAAGCCGCCGCCCACCGAGTAATACTCCTTCTCCACCAGCAACTGGCCCTGCTCATCGAAGGCCTGAAAACGCATGCCGTTCGAGTGCAGCGTATTCGCGCCGCCCATGGTCTTGCGATAGAAACCGATGCACTCGCGCTCTTCGAAGCGAACCGGCTGCTTGCCGAGCAGCATCAACTCGCGGTCGCGACGGATGGCGGCGAGGCGCGGCTCGATGGCATCCGGATCGATGGCGTGCGGAAGATTGCCTTCGAGCCCGAGGATCACGGCCTTATCGGTGCCGTGCCCCTTGCCGGTCGCGCCGAGCGAACCGAACAGATCGGCCTTCACGCGGCGCACGAAGCCGAGCAGGTTGGCGTCCTCGATATGCGATGCGAAGCGGCAAGCGGCGATCATCGGGCCGACCGTGTGCGAGCTCGACGGGCCAATGCCGATCTTGAACAGGTCGAAGACGCTGACGTTCATCTGGTTTTCCCTGGGGTGCGGCCGCTTGCGCGGCGATGGAACCAGTAGACCAAATTTGCGGCACCCGCCGATAGAACAAAAACGGCATGGGGTTATGACGGTGACGCCAGGCGGGGCTGGCGGGGGCGTTGGTGGGCGGGTTGGCGATGGTTTTTGACGGGAAAACGAAAGGGGGGTCTTGCAGGGTTAGCGCTGCCGTGCCGGTTTGCCGGTGTTGCAATTTGAGTCACATCAACGTGCCACTCGGTGCACTCGCTTAGGATCGGCACCTCTGTTCATCTCAAAGGAGGTGCCATGACGTTTCCCGAATGGGGACATTCGTACAACGCCATCTATTTGCCGTTGCGCCATTGGGGTTGGCTATGCGCATTGATGCCAGCAGCGGAAGTGAAGGCAGACGACAGTATCGACTGGTCGCTGTCTTTCGATGAACGCGAAAAGAGGCGAGAGAGGCGCAAGCAGCAGATGTCAGAAGACAAGGCCGATTTTCAGCGACTGTTCAGAGTGGATACCTCACGACGCGAAGCAGCAACCTCGTCCGAATTCAGACACTACACGGACTTCATCCGCGACACCTTGAGATCCTCGCACTGGACTATTCCAGGCGACGGCGACGGCGTCACTCGCGTGTTACGCCATGCCGTGCGTGACGGCCGCGTCATTCCTGTGATCGATCGCGAGTGGTATGGCGGGCGGCGGGTGTTCAAACGTTATGCACCGCAATATTGGCCACACGGCGGCGGCGGAGGTTGTCCCGTCACGAGTGACGGTGGAGGCAGCACGCCGACGGGCCGATTCACAGGCCCATTTGCTGCGGCAATGCACGCAGCGGACACTGTGTTAAATAGACGTGCAGGCCTTAGCCGCGTGAGCGCCACCAGCAGGAGTGTCGATTGGTTTGGCAGCGTCGAAGCGGCCGCCAGAACAACGCTCGCTGGAGTTGCGGCGCCCGACAACGGTGGCGACGATTCGATATTCGCAAGTTTCGGGGACGGCGACCGAAGCGGTGCCAGCCTCTTTGCAAACGCACAGCCTTTCGAATATCAGCCTGAACCGAGCGACGGCGACCTATTCGACATTGCATCGCAGAAGACCAAGACACCGAACATCGGCGATCCGGGGACGTGGTATACGAACCCCGGCAGTGGCCAGATGCGTCTATATGGCGATACTGGTGCACCTGTGATCGACCTTGATTTCGACCACGTACACAACGGACTTCGCCCACACGCTCACAATTGGAATGCGGACGTAAGAGACGGTGATAGTGACGTCGTTCCCTTCAGCCCATGGAACCCCTGAAATGGAATCAAATTCAAGTGTTATTGCGCGGTACAACTCATTTCACGACTGGTATTTGTGCAGCGTTTCGACGGACATGTTCGATTCGGTTGTCGAACTGAGACTGATGTTCGACAACCGGAAGGATCGTGCCCGCGTGACTTTTAAGGGTGCGACGCGCTGCCTGGTGAAGGATCTTTTGATCCAGAACATCATTTACTCAATAGATATCCTTTCGGATTTCGAATCGAAAGAATTTATTCAAGCGCGCTCAGACCTTGATGCATCTTACCCGTGGGGGAAAGATAAGGCACCGAAGTCGATTGCATCGATTAGCGCATCCATCGGGGCTGAACTGCTCATCGAATTTGACTCGGTCGAAGTCGAATCCGAGTAGCGTCCAGTGCAACGCGTTGAACATCTCGTGCAGATCCTAACTCAGACAGGGGGGCCGCGAAGCTCCATTTCTCGTTCGACACATCCGTCGGATAGGGTTCGCGTTTGCCATCCGGCCGCGATACGAGGTCTAGCGCAAGAACGCTCTAGCGACCGCGTGATGGCAAGGTGGTTTGCAGTTTGAATGTCTTGCCGTTGAAGGCGTACCAGAACGTACCGTGTTTGCGGCTTTCGTTGCGGCTTCCCTGGACGCTGATCAGACAGCTATCCGCGCGATACGATAGCGGCTCGGTCACGTCTAGCGGCCAGTCTGAGACCGTGAACGGCAGCGAAGTGACGCGTCCGGAGTGGGTATCAATGGCCGCCGCCATGACACAGCCGGCGCCGCAACCCCACTCGGCGAGTATGTATCGCCCGGCGAAATTGACGGGGCCGCGTGCAGCATCGGCAATGGCACTGCGGTATGCCCTTGATCGCGCGTCGAAGATTAGACGTGGCAATGCGTGCTTCGCCTGAACGGTGGCCGGGCAATCTTTGAAGGTCGGTGCGTGCTGCGCGTGTACCGCTCCAGAGAAGCTGAAAAGGATGCCCAACGCTGCGGTATATAGAAATGCTTGGCGCATGAAACAGTATCAGTGGTGATTTTGCCAGAATGACCGCGAGCGCAGCGCTGTGATAGCGCCCGTAAATGTACCGGATTCCGCCCTGGCATTCCTCGACAGCGTGACATTGGGGGTGTTTCGTCTGTCTCAAGCGAAAGCGCCTGCAAACCAAGGTTTTTTTATTGTACCCAACGGGGCGCTTGCGCCCCCGGATGTGCGGGTGCCGCCTATCCGTTGTACGGGTCGTGATGCGAGCAATGCCCAGTCACCACTCCGCTAATGGGCAGGAGGTGGACGGCGTCACACTAGCGGTGTGAGCGGCTTTCTTTTGCCTACTTTTCTTTGCCGCGGCAAAGAAAAGTAGGTGCCGCCCCGCACAGGGGCGACGCTGGCAGACCGCCACGAAAGCAAGGAAATGCCAACCCCGCCCGCACCCCAAAAAAGAAATCAGAACGAATGTCGCATCCCAATCCGCACATCGGCTTGAGTAGTTGTAGAAGAAGGCGTAAAGCTATACCCAATAACCGCATCGACGCCTTGCGAAGCCTTGAGCCAGTCGCCGGACACATAGACATCGGTATTTTTAGAAAGCAGATAGTGCAACCCAGCGGAGATCTGATTCCAGTGATGCCCGTCGAAGTGGGTGTACTGATACCCGCCAATGGCACTAAAAGCCGGCGTAACTTGCCAATTGACGCCGCCTTCTGCGACGAGCATATGCTCGCTCTCCCCAAACGCCTTGATCTGGGTATAAGTGAAATCACCAGAAAGCGTAACAGCATTGATTACATAACTAGCCCCGATCCCAAACGTCCCCTGCTTGTCGACAGGAAATGAATCGCTGGAATAAAGATCGGTAACAGCCCCGGTAGTGGCATCGACATTCACCGTAGGCCGCCCAAAGAACGACCGCACGCCGATCATCGCGTAAGGATCGAAGGCATAGATCCCAGAAGGATTATTCAACTGCGTATAAGCAGTCCCCATCGCAAAATCGCCATGCTGATACTGCGCTCCTACGCTCCAGGCGCTGCCCGTATGAAAGTCCCCGGGCGTATTGCTGAACGAATACATGCCGCCGAACTGAAACCCGCCATACGTATTCGACATGAACTTGATTGAGTTAGGCAGATGGTCGCCGTTCATCCGGTCGAAGTCGCCCTGGTTGATCGCATACCCACTTGCCCACGCGGTGACATTGAAGAGATAAACAAACTCCTGCGTCATGTCGATCTGGTTACCGAGCGTAAGCGTGCCCCAGTCGCTCTGCAGTCCCACATAAGCCGCGCGCCCGAACAACGACCCGCCATTCGCGAGCTGCCCGTTGCCGAGGTGAAACCCGCTCTCCAGTTCGAACACGGCCTTGAGCCCCCCGCCCAGGTCTTCCGTGCCTTTGAGCCCGAAACGGTTCGCATAGGAAATACCGTCGTCGAACTTCACCTGATGCGAGCCACCGGCGTTATTCACCCAGGTCACGCCCGCGTCGATGATGCCGTAGAGGGTCACGCTGCTTTGCGCCCGGGAGGTGCTGGACATCAGCATTGTCGCCAGCGCAATGGCGCTCAGTGCCGCCGCATTCGTTCTTTTCATGGTGTCGGTTTCTCCAGACTCGCACTACGGTTGAAGGGCCGCGTGCTGCATGCAGCGCACGGACCTGCAAAACGTATAAAGCCAAATCTCAGCCGACTTGTGGTCAAACGACAGGCGCCAGGCTTCAAACGACATGCCGGGCCACGACCATCGCAAACCCGCCGCACAGCTGCCCAAACACGCCACCCCAGCCGCCCCCAGGTTTTTTATTGATTGATCGTTCAATAAAAAATAATTAGAGTAGAGCCCTTCACGATGCACCAGGAGCCCCCATGCCCAAAGTCGGAATGCGCGAAATCCGCCGCGCCCAGCTTATCGATGCGACCCTCGAAAGCATCGACCAGGCAGGCATGTCCGGCACGACGCTCGCCACCGTCGCGCAGCGCGCGCGCATTTCAACGGGCATCGTCAGCCACTATTTCGGCGGCAAGGACGCGCTGCTCGAAGCCACCATGCGCCATGTGCTGCGCGACCTCGGCGCGGCCGCGCAACGCCGCCTGAAGGCCGCGAGACCCCAGCCGCGTGCGCGCCTGCGCGCCATCGTCGCGGCCAATTTCGACGTCTCGCAGGTCAGCGGCCCGGTCATGAAAACCTGGCTCGCCTTCTGGGCCGAGAGCATGCACGTGAGCGCCTTGCGGCGGCTTCAGCACGTCAACACGCGGCGGCTCCATTCGAACCTCTGCGCCGAATTCGGCAAGGCCATGCCGCGCACGGCCGCGCGCCGCGCCGCCAGCGGCCTTGCCGCGATGATCGACGGCCTGTGGCTGCGCGGCGCGACCACGGGCGAGCCGTTCGACACCAAAGCCGCGCTGCGCCTTGCCAACGACTACATCGACCTGTTGCTGGACTCGCACGCCGCGGCGCGTGCGCGCCAGCCCGCCTGAACCGGAGCGACACCGCATGACTTCGACCAGCCTCGAACGCCTCTTCATCGACGGCGCCTACACCGACGCCACCAGCGGCGAAACCTTCGAAACGCGCAACCCCGCCACCGGCGCCACGCTCGCGAGCGTGCAGCAAGCCAGCGCCGCCGATATCGACCGCGCGGTGCAGTCCGCGCGCGACGGCCAGCGCGTCTGGGCCGCCATGACGGCGATGCAGCGCTCGCGCATCCTGCGCCGCGCCGTCGAACTGCTGCGCGCGCGCAACGACGAACTCGCCGAGCTGGAGATGCTCGACACCGGCAAGCCCATCGCGGAAACGCGCAGCGTCGACATCGTCACCGGCGCGGACGTGATCGAGTACTACGCAGGTCTCGCGCCCGCGCTGGAAGGCCAGCAGATTCCGTTGCGCGAAAGCTCGTTCGTCTATACGCGGCGTGAGCCTCTGGGCGTGACCGCTGGTATCGGCGCATGGAACTACCCCTTGCAGATCGCCTGCTGGAAGTCCGCGCCCGCACTTGCCGCCGGTAACGCGATGATCTTCAAGCCCAGCGAAGTCACGCCGCTGTCCGCCTCGCGTCTGGCGCAAATCTATATCGAAGCGGGTGTGCCGCCTGGCGTATTCAACGTCGTGCAAGGCGATGCGCGCGTGGGCGCCCTGCTCAGCACGCACCCCGGCATCGAGAAGATTTCGTTCACGGGCGGCGTGGAAACGGGCAAGAAAGTGATGGCCGCCGCAGGCGGTTCGTCGCTCAAGGAAGTGACGATGGAACTGGGCGGCAAGTCGCCGCTCATCGTGTTCGAAGACGCCGATCTCGACCGTGCCGCCGATATCGCCGTGACGGCCAACTTCTTCAGCGCGGGCCAGGTCTGCACCAACGGCACGCGTGTGTTCGTGCATCGCAGCGTGCGCGACGCCTTCGAGGCGCGTGTGATCGAGCGCGTAGCGCGTATCCGCGTGGGTCTGCCGAGCGATCCCGCCACCAACTTCGGCCCGCTCGCGAGCGCGGCGCAGCTCGACAAGGTGCTGGGCTATATCGAAAGCGGCAAGCGCGAAGGCGCGCGGCTGCTCGCAGGCGGCGCGCGCCTGGTCGACGGCGAATTCGCGCACGGCCAGTTCGTGCTGCCCACGGTATTCAGCGATTGCCGCGACGACATGCAGATCGTGCGCGAAGAAATTTTTGGCCCGGTCATGAGCATACTCGTTTTCGATGAGGAAACCGAAGTGATCTCGCGTGCGAACGACACGCTTTACGGCCTTGCAGCAGGCGTCGTCACGGAAAGCCTGTCTCGCGCCCATCGCGTGATCCATCAGCTCGAAGCCGGGATCTGCTGGATCAACACGTGGGGCGAATCGCCCGCCGAAATGCCCGTGGGCGGCTACAAGCAGTCCGGCGTGGGACGCGAAAACGGCATCACCACGCTGGAGCACTACACGCGCATCAAGTCCGTGCAGGTTGAACTGGGCCCGTATCAGCCAGTTTTCTAAACGCGCCGAAAGGAGGAACCGCAGATGGCCGCGCAGGAGTACGACTACATCATCATCGGCGCGGGATCGGCGGGCAATGTGCTCGCCACGCGCCTCACCGAAGATCCGGACGTCAAGGTGCTGCTGCTCGAAGCCGGTGGCCCGGACTATCGCTTCGATTTCCGCACGCAGATGCCCGCGGCGCTGGCCTACCCCTTGCAGGGCCGCCGCTACAACTGGGCCTACGAAACCGACCCCGAGCGGCATATGGACAACCGCCGCATGGAATGCGGGCGCGGTAAGGGGCTGGGCGGATCGTCGCTCATCAACGGCATGTGCTATATCCGCGGCAATGCGCTCGACTACGATGGCTGGAGCGCGATAAAAGGCCTTGAAAACTGGAGTTATCTGGACTGCCTGCCGTACTTCCGCAAGGCCGAGACGCGCGACGTCGGCGCAAACGACTATCACGGCGGCGATGGCCCCGTGCATGTGACGACCAGCAAGCCCGGCGTGAATCCGCTCTTTGAAGCGATGGTCGAAGCCGGCGTGCAGGCAGGTTATCCACGCACCGACGATCTGAACGGCTACCGCCAGGAAGGCTTCGGCCCGATGGATCGCACCGTGACGGCGAAGGGGCGGCGCGCCAGCACCGCACGCGGCTATCTCGACCAGGCGCGTCATCGGCCCAATCTCGACATCGTCACGCATGCCGTCACCGACCGCATCCTGTTCAGCGGCAAGCGGGCGCGCGGCGTGGTGTTCATGGACGGCCCCGCGCGCGTCACGCGTCATGCGCGCCGCGAAGTGCTGCTCTGTGCGGGTGCGATTGCGTCACCGCAGATCCTGCAACGCTCGGGCGTCGGCCCCGGCGAATGGCTGCGCGAACTCGATATTCCCGTCGTGCTGGACTTGCCGGGCGTGGGCCGAAATCTTCAGGATCACCTGGAAATGTACATGCAGTACGAGTGCAAGGAACCGGTCTCGCTCTACCCTGCACTGAAGCTGCGCAATCAGCCCGCTATCGGCCTGGAATGGATGCTGCGCGGCACGGGCATTGGTGCGAGCAATCAATTCGAGGCGGGCGGCTTTATCCGCACGCGCGACGACGATCTCTGGCCCAACATCCAGTATCACTTCCTGCCCATCGCGATCAATTACAACGGCAGCAATGCCATCGAAATGCACGGCTTCCAGGCGCACGTGGGATCGATGCGCTCGCCCAGCCGTGGCCGCGTGAAGCTGCGCTCGCGCGATCCGCGCCAGCATCCGTCGATCCTCTTCAACTATATGTCCGAGGCGCTCGACTGGCGCGAGTTCCGCGACGCTATTCGCATTACGCGTGAGATCATCGCGCAGCCCGCGCTCGATCGTTTCCGGGGACGCGAGCTGAATCCGGGTGCGGATCTGAAGACCGATGCGCAGATCGACGCCTTCGTGCGCGGCCGCGCGGAGACAGCCTTTCACCCGTCCTGCTCGTGCCCGATGGGTTACGACAACATGGCCGTGGTGGACGCCGAGGGCCGCGTGCACGGCCTGGAAGGCCTGCGCGTGGTGGATGCATCGATCATGCCGCTCATCACCACGGGCAACCTCAACGCGCCGACCATCATGATGGCCGAGAAAATCGCCGACCGGATTCGCGGCCGTGCACCGCTCGCGCGCGTGCAGACGCCGTATTACGTCGCGAATGGCGCGCCTGCGCGCGGCGGCGCCGTTGCGGCGAATCCCGCATCGAAGCGCAATGGACAACCCGCGACGGTTTAAGCGCGGCAAGCTTCCCTCAAGTACAAAGCCCCGAATTCCTCGCTCAGGAATTCGGGGCTTTTTTACGTCCTGGCATAACGCTCAAAAGATAAACGGCGTGATATGCAACGGTATTTCCCGTCGCGTATCACGCCGCATCTAAAAGACCGCTTTAAAGCCCGCTCAAACCCGCGCCGCGAAGTAATGCGAAACCGCAACCGTCAACACGGCGAGCAACAGCGCGCCATAAGGCGCCAGCGATTTCCATCGGCTGCGCGTAGTCGTCTGCAGCTCCATGTCGTGCGCACTGCCCGCCGGAAAGCGGCCGCGATCCTGCCAGTAATGCCGGTACGCAAACACCGGCACGATCAGCAACACCGCGAAAAGCCCATCGCGCAAGGTGTTTTCGCCTTGCAGGTTGGCCCCCGCGCCTACGAACACGAGATTCGCGTAACCGCACACCGCGCCCGCCGCCAGCAGCCACGACGGGCAGCGAAACGGCCGGTGCCACGCCGGTCGATCCATGCGATGAATCCAGCCCGACTGCAGGTTCAGGAACACGAACAGCATGTAGCAGACGTTCGAGATCGACAGCACAGTCATGTAGTCCGACATCGCCAGCAGCACGAGATTGAAGCCGAGGTCAGTCCACATCGCCGCCGTGGGCGCACCATGCTCGTTCACGCGCGAGAGATAACGCGGCAGCCAGCCGTCGACCGAAGCCTGATAAAGCGTGCGCGACGAGCCCATCATCGACGTCATCACGATCAGCAGGATCGAGAGCATCAGCATGACAACGATCGCGTTGCCGATCCACGCGCCGCCGCCCACGATCGAGGCCATCGCCATGCCCACGCCGGTGCCGTCGCCGATACTCGGATCGAGCATCGCCTGGGTGCCGAGCGCGCCCTGGAACGCGAGTGGCACGAGGGTCATCACGACGAGGCACAACGCGCCCGACCAGAAGATCGCACGCGCCGTATCGCGGCGCGGGTCGCGGAACTCACGCGTATAGCAGACCGCTGTTTCGAAGCCATAAGAGGCCCAGCCCGCCATGAACATCGCGCCGAGCGCCATCACCACGCCCTGCCCATTCCATGCACCGAACAGCGAAGCCGTGAGATTGCCGCGCGCATCGTGACCGAGCGGCAGCAGCGGAAACAGATGCTTCGCGGGAATGTCGCCCGTCACGAACGGGACGATGCCGACGATCAGCAGCGGCGTGAGCGACGCAATGCCGAGAATCTTCTGCGTGCGCGCCGCTTTCGACGCACCGCTATGTTGCAGCCGGAACGTGATGAGCAAAAACGCCGCTGCAATCAGAAACGTGGCGTTGATGCGCAGCGTGAGACCGTGCTGGATGAAGCCGAGATTGGCGATCGTCCAATGCCACTGGCGCACCGCCGCCTCGGGCGGAAACAGCGTGGCGAGCGCGTAATTGGCCGCGAGGCCGCAACCGAGCGCGAGCATAGGCGACCACGCAAGCCAGTTGCACCATACGGAAACGGGCGCGACCAGTTTGCTGTAGCGCACCCAGCCGATCGCACCATACACCGATGCGCCGCCTGACTTGTGTGGAAAAAGCCCTGAAATTTCTGCATACGTTGCACTCTGGATCAAGCCCATCGTGATCGACGCGATCCAGATTGCCCATGCGGGCTGGCCGATGGTGGCGCACACGCCGCCCAGTGTGAACAGCACGCCTGCAGGCACGCCGCTCGTGACCCAGAACGCGTCTTTCCAGGTGAGACCGCGCCGCAGTCCCGAGCCCTGGCTTTCGCTGGTGCGGCCTTGTTCCGCGCTGCCTGTGCTGATTCCCGCTTGCTCCATCTATCTCCTCCTTTGTTCAACGCTAATCGAACAAAATTGCCGGGCCTATTGGGATTTGTTGCGGGATTTCCGGAATTTGCGGTGTCGCGTCGCGCATTGGACGCACGCCGCGAACACCGGAAATCCGCAGACAAAATGGCAAAAGTGCGCACACCCCATGCCTGCTGCCCTGTTCGACTGCTTTAATTCACGACTTCACTGCGCGCCCAGGTAAGCACGCACAGCCGGCGCACCCGGCTTGCCGTCGAAGGTCGTCACGCCCGCGAGCCATTTGTCGAGCATCTGCGGATTGCCCTTGAGCCAGGCAGCCGCGGCCTTTTGCGGATCCTCCTTGTTCATGATCGGCACCATCAGGTGGTTTTCGATCGAGGTCGTGAATTGCAGGTTGGAAACGAACTTCGCGACGTTCGGGCAGCGCGCGCTATAGTCGGGCGGCACGGCCGTCAGCACGCGCGCTTCGCCATAGTTCGGGCCGAATACCGCATCGCCGCCCGTGAGATAGTCGATCTTCATTTGCACGTTCATCGGATGCGGTTCCCAGCCCAGGAACACGATCCACTGCTTCTCGCGGATCGCGCGGTTGACCTGCACGAGCATCCCCGCTTCGCTCGACTCCACGAGCTTGAACTTGCCGAGGTCGAACTGATTCGCGCCGATCATTTTCTGGATCAGCGCATTGCCGTCGTTGCCCGGCTCGATGCCGTAGATGCGGCCTTGCAGTTTGTCCGCGTACTTCGCGATGTCCTGGAACGAGTGCAGGCCGCCCTGATAGACGTAATCGGGCACGGCCAGCGTGTATTTCGCGCCCGTGAGATTGGGCGTGTTGAGCACCTTGATCGTGCCCGCCTTCACGAACGGCTCGATGATCGGATCCATCGTCGGCGACCAGTAGCCGAGGAACACGTCGATCTGCTTCGATTTAAGGCCCGCAAACGTGATGGGAACCGAAGCGAGGGTCGTCGTCGGCGCATAGCCGAGCCCCGCGAGAATGGTCGAGGCGAGCCCCGTGGTCGCGGCGATATCCGTCCAGCCGACATCGGCAAAGCGCACGCTCCTGCACGCGGCCGGGTCGGCGGCGAAGGCGCTGGAGCACGCGAACGCCATCAGCGCGGCGGCGCAAACCGGGACTGTCCTGAATCGGGCCATCTCATTCTCCTTGGTAGTCGTCGTGTCGATCGCTAACGTGTGGCGGAGCGGCGTGGCGCGCCATCAGGCATGCACGGCCGTCCGATGCTCAATCCTCGCGCGGCAAAATGCGCGCGAACGTAGCAAACGCGACGATGACTTGCGCGGAAACGACAAGGGAGAAAGAGGCGGCTTTTGACGCTGCGTGGAAGCGCTGAAAGCCTGCGTCGGGGTTACGAAAACCTGACGCTTTGGGAAAAGCCTGAGGAGGGGATTCGATCAACCGCGTGCAGGCGCACGCGGTTTTTTATGCGTTCTTTAAGCGACTTCTGAACGACCTTTGAACAACCTTTGAACGACTTTTAAGCGGGGAGAATAAAAGCCCTTACTTCGTCTCCTCGGTCTTCTGTTCGACGGTATCGCTGGGGTACTTGTACTGGCCGTAGCGAATCATCAGCACGCCCAGTGCAATCAGCACGATCGCCCCGGCCGAAGCCAGCAGGTGCAGCTCGGTATTCATGCCCGCACGCAGGATCAGGTCTCGCGCGATCGACACCATGGCGATGTAAAGCGGAAACCGCACCGGCAACTGACCCGCCTTGAGGTACTGGCCGACCATCGCGAACACTTCGAGGTAGAGGAACATCAGCAGCAGGTCGGTCAGCGACACGCCATCCGAATTCACCATGCGCCAGATCAGGTGCACCATCGCCGCGACGGTGCCGATCCCGATGATGAAAAGGCCAAACAGCTCCGCCATTTCCATCGCGCGCTCCAGCCGCCCCTTGATCGCCTTTTGCAACGCGTGTTCGTATTTCATATTCCCTGAGTTCCTTTGAATAACGCCAGTCAATCCATCAAACCGGTCGAATGGAACGGGCAATCGTATCGCGAGAATATGAACGCAAGAAAATGTGTTTGAAACCCTGTTGTAAGGTCACGACGGCAACGCGGGCGTATCAATGTCCCGGCGGGCCCACGCGAACATCGGCCAGCAGCACGGTCAGTTCGCGCGCCGTCTGGCTGAGTTCGGGCACGATGCGCTCACGCATGGATGCGATATCGCGTTGCGAATCGACAGCCGTCACGGCGAGCGCCATCGGCATGCGCCATTGCCCGGCGCGCAGCGGCAACGCGATTGAGCCGTGAATCGAGCCGTTATCGGCAAGCTCAAACGTCTCCTGCGAGGCGCACGCGCCCCACTCGCGCAGTTCCTCAAACGCCGATTCCATAGCTTTCCTTAGCATCGATGCCTGTGCGTCGGCCGCCTCCAGCAGCCGCATCAGATAGCGGCGCCGCTCGTATTCCGGCAGGCCCCAAAGCCACGCGCGCCCTATCGCGGTGCACGCCATTGGCGCGAGGGCGCCGACGCCCAGACGCGGCGATTCGACGCACGCCGCCGCCCCGCCCGCGCCCGACGCAATGGTGAGCATATCGAGCTGGTCAGGCACCGCCAGCGCGACGGCCATGCCCAGCTTGTCCGCCAGCGCCTGGATGACGGGCGTGGCCGCCCGCGAGATGGGATCGGCGTCCAGCCACGCCTGGCCGATACCAAGCACGCCCGAAGCCAGTTCGAAACGCGCGCCGCCAGCGGCATGGCGCAGATAGCCCAGGTGGAGCAGCGTCGAAGTGAGTCGCAGAACCGCGGAACGGGAAAGGCCCGTGCGCCGCGCGAGTTCGGCATCGGTGAGCGGCGTACGGTCGGCGCGGAAGGCCCGCAGCACCTGCAGGCCGCGATCGAGCGTCAGGGTGACCGGCGTATCGTGCGACATGGTCACGCCTCACCGGTGCCGGAAGCCGCATTGGCAATCGCCGCGTAGCCCAGTGCGAGCGCCGCGGGAGCCAGCGCGTACAGGCGCGTCGCCTCGTCCTGCTGCACATAGCCCAGCACGAGCAGCGAATGGATCAGACGAGACACCGTGGGAGCCGGTATGCCCGTCTCCAGCGCGATATCCAGGTTGCCGAGCCAGGCCCGGCCACGCCCAAACGCGCAGAGAATCGCAAGGCCGCGCGCAAGCGGCACGACCATGGGGTCGTTGTCCCGGTTGTCCCGGTTGTTCCGTATGTCCCGGTTGTGACCGGCCTCTGGCCCCGCGGCGATATCCGTGCAATGCAGGCCGGGACGCACGTTCTCGCCGACCGGCGCCAGGGATCTGGCAGGAGCCATGGGACGCCTCCGTTTCCGCGACTGGATGGGAGGGCGCGCCGTTATCGAGTCATGCGCCGCGCGCCTTAACCTGAGAAATGCTACACCGTTCGCGCGGCGCTTTGGTGTCCGCGCGAATCCGGGTTGTTACCTGGATGCGCTGCCGGCGGCCTGAAAAACATGCCGCCCGCAGCGTCCAGTACGCCTTACTTCGCGGATTACTTCGCGGATTACTTCGCAGCCAGCGTGGCCCTGACCTTGCGCACGTCGCCCGCCTCCACGGCGCCCGCGCGATTCGACCAGCCGCTGCGCACGAACGTGGCGAGCGCAGCGACTTCGTCGTCGTTCAGACGCGCCGCGAAGCCAGGCATCGGCAACACGGAAGGCGCCTTCGCCGTCGATGGCGTCTTCGCGCCCGCGAGGATCACGTGCAGCAGCGCATCGGGATTCGATGCATTGACCACGCTCGCGCCGTCAAGACGCGGGAACACGCGCGGCGCACCGCCGCCATGCACGAAGTGACACGCGCTGCAGTTGTCCAGGTACAGGCGCTCGCCCAGCGTGAGATTCTTCGCTGCCGTGAGATGCGCTGCGGTATCGCCAGAAGCGCTCGAAGCGCCCGTTGCGGACGCTGCCGCCGCATCGCCGCCCAGGCTTTGCAGATAGGCGGCGATGGCGTTCAGGTCGGCATCGTTCAGGTGCGAGGTGCTGTTATAGACCACCGACGTCATCTCGCCCGCCACCGACGCCTTGCTGTTGCGCCCCATCGCCAGGTAATCGACGATATCCGCGCGCGACCACTTCGCAATGCCACGCAGCGGCGGCACGCTCCAGCCATTGAGGTTCCCGCCCGAGAGATACAGCGCATCGCTGCCGTCGAATGCCTTCTCGTTCATCGCGACGCCGCGCGGCGTGTGGCAACTGCCGCAATGGCCAAGGCCTTCGACCAGGTACGCGCCGCGCTGCACTTCGGCGTTGGCGTTGGCCGGCGCGACAAAGGGCTTGTCCGACGTGAACGCCCAGTTCCACAGCGCCATGCCCCAGCGCTGGTTGAACGGGAAGCTCAGCTTCGTCGCCGGTGCGGGATCGTCGTTCGGCGCGACGCCCTGCATGAAGTACACGTAGAGCGCATGCACGTCGGCGTCGGTCAGCTTCGCGTACGACGGGTAAGGCATGGCCGGGTAGAGATTCGTGCCGTCGGCGCGCACGCCCTTGCGCAGCGCGTTTGCGAATTGCGCTTCCGTATAGTTGCCGATACCCGCCGTCTTGCTCGGCGTGATGTTGGTCGAGTAGATCGTGCCCAGGCCGCTTTCGATTGCAAGGCCGCCTGCATAGGGCTTCCTGCTCGCGACGCTGTGGCAGGCCATGCAGTCGCCCGCGCGTGCGAGATATTCGCCCTGGTGAATCAGCGCATCCTGCTGCTGGTCTTGAGCATGCGCGGCGCTCACGCTCAACCCCGCCGCAACCGTCATGATTGCAGCCGTCAAAGTCTTGAATAGTTTCATGGTCATGCCTGCACGAGCGGGCCGGGGTTCTTGAGGTACTGCTCCTTGATCGCGCGCGCGGCGAACAGCGTGATCGCGCCAATCGTGGCAGTGGGATTCGCCTGGAAGTTCTGCGGGAACGCATTGCCGCCCGGCACGAACACGTTGTGCACGTCCCAGCTCTGCAAATAGCGGTTCAGCGCGCTGGTCTGCGGAGAATCGCCCATCACCGCGCCGCCCACGTTGTGCGTGGACACGTATTTGGTGATATCCCAGTGCGAATCGAGCGAGAGGAAGCTCTCCGTATAGCTGTCCGGATTGAGTTCCTTCGTGACGTCCAGCACGATCTTGCGCAGATGCTGCTGAAGCTTCAGCTCGTTCTGTTTCCAGTCGAACGTGATGCGCAGCAGCGGCTGGCCCCAGGGATCCTTATAGTTCGGGTCGAGGTCGACGTAGTGATCGCGATACGACATGCAGCTCGTCGTGATGCTGATCTTCATGGAGTGACCGTACCAGTCCTGCATGCCCTCCTTCCAGCCCTTGCCCCACGCAGGCGTGCCGTGCGGCAGCGCGGTGCCGATCGGTGCGCCCGAGGACTGCGAGCTATGGATCTTCGCGCCGCCAATGATGCCCAGCGACGGGCCGTCGAAATTGCCCGGCGAAACATCGTTGAACATCTGCCCCGTCGCACCCGCAGTCGCGAACGGATTGAAGTTCTTGTCCTTGAAGAACAGCGTGGCGCCGCCATTGCTCAGGAATGCATAGTTTCTGCCGATCACACCCGTGCCGCTGACCGGGTCGTACGGCTTGCCGATGCCAGAGAGCAGCATCAGGCGCACGTTCACGAACTGGAACGCCGCCAGCACGACGATCTTTGCGGGCTGGAACACTTCGTTGCCGTGCTCGTCGGCGTAGGTGACGCCCTTCGCGGTCTTGCCGTCTTCGTGCATGTCCACGCGCAGCACGTTTGCGTTGGTGCGGTACGAGAAGTTGTCCATGCGCTTGAGCGCGTCGAGCACGGCCGTCTGCGGCGACGCCTTCGAGAAGTTCAGGCACGGATACTTGCTGCAGAAGCCGCAGTAATTGCACGGCGCGATCTGGCAGCCGTACGGATTCGTCCAGGCGCGCGAGACATTCGCAGACGGATTCGGGAACGGGTGATAGCCGAGCTTGCGCGCGGCGTCCGCGAACATCGACGTATTGAGCGTGTCTTCCAGCGCGGGCAGCGGCGCGGGATTCGAGCGCGGCCCTTCGAACGGATCGCCGCCTTCCATGATCTTGCCGCGCAGATTGCCGGTGTTCGCGGACAGGCCACAGACCTTGTCGAAGAAGTCGTAATACGGCTCGATCTCGTCCCACGTGAACGGGAAGTCCTGCACCTGCATGCCTTCTTCGAGCTGGCCTTTTTTATAGGCCTGGTCGGCATAGGTCTTGAGCTTGAGGTCGGTCGGCGTCGGGCGGATCAACACGCCCGTCCAGTGCAGCCCCGATCCGCCCACGCCCGTGCCAGGCACGAAAGCGCCCCACTTGCGGGTCGGCAGCGCCGTGTCGCTGGCCGAGTGACGCACGGTCAGCGCGCCGTCGCGCGGCGTGACCATGACCTTGTTGCGCACGGCGTAAGCGTATTGATCGGCGGGCTTCGGGTACGCGAAGTCGCTGTTGCTGCGGTCTTCGCCGCGCTCGATCGCGCGCACCTTGAGGCCCGCCTGGGCGAGTTCCATGCTCATGAGCGAGCCGGCCCAGCCGAGTCCCACGACGACGACGTCTACCGCGTCATTAGTGATGTTTGCCACGATATTCCTTGAATCTATGCTGTCATTTCGTTAGCGAAGGCGCATCAGGCACGCAGGCCGCTCAGGCTCACAGGGCCGAGCGGGTATTTCACGTTGTGCTGCGTGACCCATTCGAGAAAGCTCGCGCGCGCGCCCGGAAAGCCAATGGCGATCCACGCTTTCATGCCCTTGTTGCCGCCGTAAATCGGATCGGACAGGTAACCGTTCTTCGAGTCCGAGAGCATCTCGCCGAAGAGCTGGCTGCCCTTGAGCGCCGCCTCGCCAAACTGCGCAAAGTCGATTTCATTGCCCTGCAGCGCCTTGAGCGCGGCGTCCTGCTGCGCGGCGTCGAGTTCGCAAAAGCGCTTTTGATGCTGCTGCTGGCACCAGCTATCGACGATCTTGATGCCACGCTGGTAGATCTCCTGCGGCGTATAAGGCAGCTGATAGCCGAGCGTCGGCGGCGCCTTCACGTCGAATGGCCCTTGCAGATAGATCTCGTGGCCGAATTCGCCGTGCAGTTGCTGGTCGATGAAGATGGGCACGTTGGTTTCGAGCGCGCCGGGGCCGCGTCCATCGGCGGGGATCAGGCGGTCGCAGGCGGCCAGCAGAAAGCGCCATTCGTCGGCGGAAAAGAACACCGGGTGGTAAGCGGCCAGGTCAGGCGCCGCGATGTCGGCAACCTGGGCGGCACTCATGCCATGCACGGCAATGCCCAGCGCGGGCAAGGCAAGCAATGAAGAAACAAGGAATTTTCGTCGTGAGAACTGTGGGGACGACATCGTGAAGCCGCTCCGTTTTTTATGGGTGAAACTGCGAAGCGCGGGGACTTAAGGCCCCGCGCATTCATGTCTAGAAGGTTTCCCAATCCTGGTTGGGATCGGAAACCGGCGCAGCGGTGTCGCGCACCGGCGCAGCGGGCGCACCTGCTTGCGGCTATTTGGATGCGCGCGCAACCTTTTGCATGCGTGGTGCGGCTGCGGGAGCGGCGGCCCTGGGCTCGCGCTTGACGGGCGCGCGTTGCGCAACGGCGGCCGGGGCGGCCATCGGTCGTGCAGCCGTCGATTGAGGCGCGGCCGTTGTGTGCGTGTGGGTGTGCGACTGCGCCTGCGCCGAAAGGCGGAACACCGACACGGCGGTGCGCAAACGCTCGGCCTGATCTTCCAGCGACTTCGACGCGGCGGCGGCCTCTTCCACGAGCGCCGCGTTCTGTTGCGTCACCATGTCCATCTGGCCCACGGCCTGGTTCACCTCCGCGATGCCGGTGCTCTGCTCTTCTGCCGCTGCGGAGATTTCGCTGACGATATCGGAAACGTGACGGATCGACTGCTTGATCTGCGCCATGGCCCCGCTCACCTCGGAGGCCAGACGCGCGCCGCCTTCGATCGACGTCGCCGACGCGCCGATCACGTCCTTGATCTCCTTCGCCGCTGCCGCCGAACGCTGTGCAAGGCTGCGCACTTCGCTCGCCACCACGGCGAAGCCGCGTCCCTGCTCGCCCGCGCGCGCGGCTTCCACCGCGGCGTTGAGCGCGAGAATATTGGTCTGGAATGCAATGCCTTCGATCAGCGTGGTGATGTCCGAGACCTTGCTGGAGTTCTCGCTGATGTGCGACATGGTGCTCACCATGCCTTCGACGGTCGTTGCGCCCGCATCGACCACCTCGATTGCCGTAGTCGTAAGGCCCGCTGCCTGGCGTGCGTTTTCGGCGCTCTGGCTCACCACGGTCGTAATCTGCGTCATGCTCGACGCGGTTTCTTCGAGCGACGCCGCCTGCTGCTCGGTGCGAGCGGACAGATCGGTATTGCCCGCGGCGATTTCGACGGACGCCGTGCGCACGCTTTCGGTCGCGTCGCGAATGCCACGCACGGTATCGGCGAGCTGATCGCGCATCTGGCGCAGCGAATGGAGCAGGCTCGTGCGGTCGCGCGCATCGATATTGATGGGCACGTCCAGGCGGCCTTCGGCGATATCACGGGCGATTTCCTGCGCGTAATCCGGCTCGCCGCCAAGCTGGCTGAGAATGCTGCGCGTGATGAGCACGGCAAAGCCCACCGAGATGATCAGGCCCAGCAGCGACGCGCCAATCAGGGTATTGCGGCCCGTTGCATACATCGCGTCGGCATCGGCGGCGGCGGCCGAGGCGCGGCTCACTTCGTAGTCGCGCAGCTTGCCGAGGACGTCAGTCCAGGTGGAGAGCGCCGGGCCGGTCTGCTTCGACAGCATGTCCGGCGCGCCGGGATCGCCCTGCATGCCGAGTTCGGCATTCTTCTTGACGAGCGGCTCCGCAACGTCGCCTAGCTGGACGATCTGCGCGATGTAATCGCGTTCGCGGGCGTCGGTGGTATCGCTGTGTGCAAACAGGTCTTGCACGCGCGTCATGGCTTCATGATAGGCGCCGAGCTTTTCTTCGACGTTGCGCTTTTGCTCCTGCATATCGGACGGGTCGTGCGCAACGATCAGTCTTTGCATCGCGAGCGACGCGCCCTGTGCCTTCCCAAGTGCCCGGCCCAACTGGCCGATCTGGGCAGTGCCGATATCGAGGCCCGAATAGATGACCGTATTGAGCGAGTGCAGCACGAACAGTGCAGATCCGACGACAACGGCGAACAGCACGAGCAGCGCGCCGAAACCCACGGTGAGGCGCGTGCCCACCCTAAGTCGCGAAAGTTGCATAAGAGACAAACCCCTTGAATTAAAAAATTGTCTCTTCCGTTACTGTCGCCACCAGGAGCTGGAGTGGTCTTTTCTTCGGTCGATTCGTTGCAGGTCTTTTGCAACCCGTCTGCTTTAATCGTTGCGCGCGAATCGATCATCGCGGCGCGGCGTTTATCTTCGCTCGTCACCGTGACAGCCGGGGTATCGGCATTTGAAAGTAAAACTTTAGTTAAAAATTCGATTGCCTGCGCTTAACGGCGAAATAACGCGCACGAACGTGCGTTTTTTGAATCAATGTGGCGGGTGGTGGGGGCGGATTGCGCAATTGGTGATGCACAAAAGCTGACAAAAATGTAATGCGAAACCACTAAACTGAGCCCAAAATCTTCGGCAGATCCTTACATCGCATTACCTCGAACGGCGCTATTGTTTAGCCTGACGCGGCCGGCTTTCTGGCGCGCGAACACAAGGATCCCCGCCGTTGGCTAGTACTCATTTCAATTGCACCGGCTGTGGCAAATGCTGCACCGACCTGCGCCTGCCCCTGACCTTCCCCGAAGCTGTTCGCTGGCTGGAGCGCGGCGGACAGGTGGATTTGCTGTGCGAAGCGCTGCCGTGGCCCGTCGAGCCGGAGGCCGACAACGCTTACGCCGCCTACAAACGCAAGCGCACGTTCGCGGCCGATAGCGGTGAATTGCCGATCCGCGTGGGCGTGACACTGGCCGCGACGTTTTCGGGCCCATGCCCGAATCTCGGCGAGGACAAGCGTTGCGGCATTTATGAAACGCGGCCGCTTGTGTGCCGCGTCTATCCCGCCGAAATCAATCCGTTCTTTACGTTGAAGCCGGAATTCAAGCTCTGCCCGCAAGACGCGTGGCAAGCGCCGACGCCGTTCGCCATCGACGGCGTGCTGGTCGACGCGGTCACGCGCGATGCGATCGACGCAAGCCGTCGCGCGGACGAATCGTCCGTCGAGATGAAACGTGCGCTATGCGAGCGCCTGGGTGTCGACCAGGCTTCGGTGGCCAATGAAGGTTTTGTGTGCGTCACGCCAGAACGCGAGCGCCTGCTTCAGGCGCTGATCGACGTGCAGAACGATGCGGGCGCGCACAGTGCGCCGCCGCAAGCATGGACGCTCGTATCGAACCGCCGTGCGACGGTGGATACGCTGATTCAGGTGGGTGCACATGGTGCGATGGATGTCGATGCCAGCCGCGACGGCAACCAGTACATCGGGCTTTAAGGGGTGTCTTTAAACGCTGGATTTAAATTCAGCGTTTAAATCCGCTTTAAATCAGTCCTGCGAGTCCGCTTCGTCCGGCGTTGCGTCCACGGCGGCCTCGTCCTCGCTGCAATCGGCGAACACGATCCGGTTGCGTCCCGTGCGTTTCGCGCGATAGAGCGCGCCATCGGCCGCCTCGATCAGCGCGCGGGCCGCCGCTCCCTTGTCCGCCGTCGTCCCCGGCGTGACCGCCACGCCAATCGACAGCGTGACCGGCACTTCGCCGCCATCGTTGTCGCGCACCACCAGCGCCTGCACGGCGCGGCGCACGCGCTCGGCGACCACGTTCGCATTCGCGCGGTCGCCTTGCAGCACGGCCACGAATTCCTCGCCGCCGAAGCGCGCAACCGTCTCGCCGAGCCGCACCGCCGAACGGATGCACGCCCCCACCGCCGCCAGCGCGCGATCGCCCACGGCGTGACCGTGCGTGTCGTTGACCAGCTTGAAATAGTCGAGATCCATGAAGAGGCATGCGACCGACACCGCATGACGTGCGGCGCGCTGCAATTCCTCTTCGAGCCGCATTTCGAAGTATCGCCGGTTAGGCAAGCCCGTGAGCGAATCGGTCATGCCCAGATGCTTCAGTTGCTCGCGCTGCGCGACGTTCACGAGCCCCGCGCTCACAAAGCCCGCGAAGCGCGCCAGCAGATCGGTCGCCATGCCTTCGGCGAAACGCTCGCTGCTCTCGCTCACCAGGCTCAGGTAGCCAAGCAGACCGGAGCGGTGCCGCAATGGCAGGATCGCCGCGCTCGCATTGTCTGGCGTCGCGCCGAGCAGCGCCGCCTGCACGTCCTCGCTCAACATGTCCACCGGGCCGAGTTGTGGCGCGCTCGCACTCAGATCGAGTCCCGCCGTGCGGCCCCAGCGTAGTTGCCCGCTCGCCGGTGCGGATTGCGCAACGGCCGCGTGCAATTCGGCCGCCAGGCGCGCGCCGTCGTCCAGCCAGAGCGTTGCCGCGCGCAGCTCGAACACCTGCACGAGTTCGCCCGTCAATATGTCGAGAAAGGCCGCGAAATCCTCCGCCTCGATCAGGCGCAGCTCGATTTGCTGGAAGCGTTGCAGCGCACGCTCGTTGCGTTGGACGGTGTTCACGAGCGAACGCAGGCGCTCGCCGATATTGGTCGATTCGGTCACAGGAACACCGGGTGTGGATATCCCGTGCTTATCGGCAGTTCTGCTTTGCGGCTTTAGTGCGATTTACGCAATGATTCATTGGCGGTTTCACGTGCGCGCCCCTCATTTGGGCTGCACTTCGGCGGCCTTGGCGATGGCGGCGGCCGCATGTGTCTGCGCGTCGAGCAAGGCACGCAAGGTCACCTGGCTGGACGCGAGCGCCTCAGAGGTAGCGCCGATGCGCCGCGCGCGCGGTTCATGCGCGTGAATCGTCGAGCGCACCAGCGGATAGATCTGCGTGTCCCAGCGCCGCCCGTTGAATACGCCGTAATGCCCCGCGCCCGTTTGCACGTGATGGGTTTTCATGTAAGGCCGCAGCCCGGAACACAATTCCTGCGCCGCCACGGTCTGACCCACTGCGCAGATATCGTCCTTCTCGCCTTCGACCGTCAAGAGCGCCGTGCGCCGGATCGCGTGCGGCTCGACCAGGCGATCGCCCACTTTCAGTTTGCCCAGCGGCAGCGCATATTCCTGAAACACGGTGCGCACGGTCTCCAGATAAAACTCTGCCGTGAGGTCGCTGGTGGCGAAATATTCCTCATAAAAAACACGGATCGCCTGCGCCTTCGCGGCATCGCCCTGGGCGCGTTCGCGGCGCATCTCGGCAAACGACGCCAGGTGCCGTTCGAGATTCATCGACATGAACGCACTCAACTGCACGAAGCCTGGATAGACGCGCCGGTGCGCGCCCGCGAAACCGCCCGGCACCGCCCCAATCAGATTGCGCTCGAACCATTCAATCGGCTTACTGTTGGCCAGGTCGTTCACCGTCGTGGGATTGACGCGGCAATCGATCGGCCCGGCCATGAGCGTCATGCTCGCAGGCTGCGCGGGATCGTTGTCGGCGGCCATCAGCGCGACCGCCGCGAGCGCGGCGACGGTCGGCTGGCAGATCGCCACCAGATGCGCGTCGGGGCCGATGCGGCGGATAAAGGCCATCACGTGCTCGACGTATTCGTCAAAGCCAAAGCGCCCAGCGGCAAGCGGCACGTCGCGCGGGTTGTGCCAGTCGGTGATATAGACGTCGTGATCGGCCAGCATCGTGCGCACGGTGCCGCGCAGCAGCGTGGCGAAGTGCCCGGACATCGGCGCAACCAGCAGCACGCGCGGCTGCGGCGCACTGCCTTGCGGCCACTCCTTGCGAAAACGCAGCAGCGTGGCAAACGGCGTGCGCTTGACGACCTCCTCCGTCACCGCCACACGCTCGCCTTCTACGTCGACGAAATCGATGCCGAACGGCGGCCTCGCGTGCGTGAGTCCGGCCATCTCGATCATTTCGCACCAGGCGTCGAGTTCGCGCACATCGAAACCCGTTGCGAGCGCGGGCCACGCAGCCAGCGACGCGCGCGTGAGCGACGCGGCGGCGCGCCACGGCAGCATGAGATCCGCGTACGCCTGATAGGCGGGATAAGCAAGCAGGTTCATGTCGCGCCCATGCGGTAAAAGTCCTTCAATGGCAGGCAATAGCTATGCCAACGCCGCGCACATTGGCATGCGCCTTGCACCCAAATCGATCAACGCGACGTCACGCCCTCCTTGCAGCGCTTTGCGCGCACATGGCGTGTCATGAATGCCTCAACGTAGTGCATGGGCGCGACATTCACGGTGCGCGTTCGCCCGCGAGGTGCGCTCAAGCCGTGCACAGTGCTCAGGAGAGCTGCATGAATCAGACGAATACGATGAATACGAGCCTTACGATCAGCAGTCGCAATTATTCGTCGTGGTCGATGCGCGGCTGGCTGCTCGCGAAGCTCGCGGGCCTCGAATTCGAAACCGTGACGGTGCCCGTCGACGACGCTGCCGCGCGCGCAGAACTGCTGCTGCTCTCGCCGTCGATTCTCGTGCCCTGCCTGCGGCACGACGGCATCGAGATCTGGGACACGCTCGCGATCTGCGAATACCTCAACGAAATCAGCCCGCAGGCGCAATTGCTTCCCGCCGACCGCAAAGCGCGCGCGCATTGCCGCTCCGTTTGCGGAGAAATGCACTCGGGCTTCAGCGCATTGCGTTCCGCGCTGCCGATGAACCTGCGCGGCCGCTTCCCGAATTTCCGCATCTGGTCGCGCGCGCAAGACGATATCGAACGCATCGTGACGATCTGGCGCGAGTGCCTCGCGCAATATGGCGGCCCGTGGCTGTTCGGTGAAATCGGCGCGGCGGACGCGATGTATGCGCCAGTCGTCACGCGCCTGCTCACCTACGAAGTGCCCATCGACGCCGACATTGGCGACTACTGCCTGCGCGTGCTCAAGCAGCCCTACGTGGCGGAATGGATCGCAGCAGCGCAGGCGGAAACCGTGGACATCGACGAACTGGATATGGAATTCTAGGCGGCAATCCGCACGCCCATTATTTCGTCATACATGGCAATTCATTGGCGAACACAACGCCTGCACCGCCGTAAAGAACGACGCGACCAGGCGGCTCTCGCGGCGCTCCTTCAGGCAACACACATGAATGTGCGTCGAGATCGGGTCGCCCTCGATGCGCACCTTGCGCAGCCGCTCGTCGGCCACGTATTCGGACTCCGACACCGTCCCCACGCCCAGCCCGCGCGCCACCGCTTCACGTAACGCCTCGCGGCTGCCAATCTCCATCGCGACACGTGGCGCCGCGCCAATACCGGCCAGCGCTTCTTCCAGCGCCAGCCGCGTGGTCGAACCGGCCTCGCGCATCAGCAGCCGCTCGTCCGCCAGTTCGGCCAGCCTGATCGAGCGCCGCCGCGCGAATGCGTGCGCCGCATGCACGAACACCACCACGGGATAGCGCGCGTAGAGCTGCATGTGATAGCGCTCGTCGTCGGATGCGCGCGCAACCACGCCCACATCGCAGGTGTAGGCGTCGAGTTCGCGCATCACATGCTCCGAATTGCCGAGCGTGACGGACAGGTGCATCTGCGGATGGCGCGCGTTATAGGCCTCGATCATTTCCGTCACATGAAACGGCCCGACCGCGCCGATCTTGAGCGAGCCATGCGTGAGCGCGCCGCTGTCACGCAGCAGCGAGATCGCATCGTTCTCCAGCCCTCCGATCTGGCGTGCAATCGGCAACAGATCGAGCCCGACATCGGAAAGCTCGACGCGCCGCCCGCGCCGATGAAACAGCTGAACGCCGTGTTCCTGCTCCAGCGCCTGAATCTGCGAGGTCACGGTGGTCTGGCTCATGTTCAGCGCGCGCGCGGCCGCCGTGAAGCCGCCGTGATGCACCACTGCGATAAAGGCGCGGATCTGGGTCAATGTCATAGGCACGTCATCTTAATGACCGATGTTCGATCGATCGAGTTTTTCGGTGAATGCACCGAATTTCAACGGGTATTTCGATCATAGCGGCGTCATGTGTCAAAACTATTCTGCTGCTCACACCCGGACGGAATACATCGCGAATCGCCGGATTCGTCTGATGTGAAGTCCCCACCCCGACCCCCTGGCTTTTTCGGTGCGAGCATGACGACTACCCCTGCCCTCGACGTTCACTCCCTTAATCAGGCACTCGATGCGCGCGCACGCAATCCGCGCCGCGCGACGCCGTATCGCGGCCCGGTCACCACCGCGATCTTCGACTGGGCCGGCACGGTGCTGGACTTTGGCTGCATTGCGCCGGTCGAGGCCTTCTGCGAAGCGTTCGCGCTCGCCGAACTGCCGATCAGCGTGGAAGAAGCGCGTGCGCCGATGGGCGCCGCCAAGCGCGAGCACATCGCCATGATCCTGCGCGACGCCAACGTGCAGGCGCGCTGGCAGGCGCAGTTTGGCCGCGCTTCCAATGAAGGCGATATCGACGCGCTCTACGCCTCGTTCCTGCGCATCGACGAAATCAACGTCGCCAAATACAGCGCACTGATTCCGGGCGCCCTGGAAACGATCGCGGCGCTGCGCGCACGCGGCATCGCCATCGGCAGCACCACGGGCTATCCGCGCGAGGTGATGAAGAACCTTCAGCCGATTGCCGCCGCGCACGGTTACGCGCCCGACTTCTGCTGCACCGTGAGCGACGTGGCGCGCGGCCGTCCGTGGCCCGACATGTGCCTTGCCAACGCGCTCGCACTGGGCGCGGCGCACGTGCAAAGCTGCGTGGTGGTGGACGACAGCCCCACTGGCCTGGAAGCGGGCCTTGCCGCCGGCATGTGGACGGTGGGCATCGTGGCGACCGGCAACGAAGTGGGCCTCTCGCTCGCGCAATGGCAGGCGCTCGACGCCGATGCGCGCGAAGCGCTGCTGGCCCCCGCGCGCGACAAACTCGCTCGCACCGGCGCGCATTTCCTGATCGATAGCATCGCGGAACTGCCCGGCGTGATCGACGCCATCGAATGCGCACTGGCCGCAGGAGAAGCAGCATGAGCGGCAACCTGCATACGTGGAATTTTCACAACCCGGTGCGCGTGCGCTTTGGCGCGGGCTCGCTCGATGAAATCGGCGAAGCCATTGCAGGCCGCCGCTATGTCATCGTGACTTACCCCGATGCCCTGTTCGCCGATCTCGCGGATCGTATCGAAGCGCGCAACGGCCCCGCACTCGGACGCATCGATTCGGTCGAAGCGAATCCCTCGGTGCCGATGCTGCGCCGCGCGTGCGAACAACTGGCCGCGCTCGAAGACGCACCCGAAGTGCTGATCGCGCTGGGCGGCGGCTCCGTGATGGACAGCGCGAAAGTGCTGGCCGCCGAGCACGGCGCATTCGAACCCGTGCTCGCCTACCTCGAAGGCGCCGAAGCGACGGGCCGCCGCGCGCTGCCAATCATCGCGATTCCCACCACGGCGGGCACCGGCAGCGAAGTGACCTGCTGGGCCACGGTGTGGGATCCGCAGAACGACCGCAAGCTCTCGCTCTCGCGCGAAGACCTCTATGCGGAAGCCGTGATCGTCGATCCGAGCCTGATGGTCGGTCTGCCGATGCAGCCGACCATCGCCAGCGGCCTCGATGCGCTTTCGCACGCACTGGAGAGCATCTGGAACGTCCACGCGAATCCCGTCACGCGCGGCCTCGCGATTCACGCGGCGCGCGAGCTGATTTCCGGCCTGCAACGCGTGAGCGCCAATCCCCAGGATCTGGAAGCACGCGGTGCGATGGCGCTCGGCGCGCTGCGCGCCGGTCTCGCATTCTCCAATACGCGCACCGCACTCGCTCACAACATCTCGTACGCCATCACGCTCTCGCGCGGCGTGGCGCACGGCATCGCGTGCTCGTTCTGCCTGCCCGCCGTGATGGAAGCGGCGCTGGGTGTGGACGCCGATTGCGACGCGGCACTGGGCGAGATCTTCGGCGATATCGACGAGGCGCCTGCACGCCTCGCCGCGCTGCTCGACAAGCTGGGCGTATCGAGCCATCCCTCGGCATACGGCGTGGACGCGCAGCAATGGGAAACCATCGTCGATCACGCCTTCGACGGTGCGCGCGGGCGCAACTTCATCGGCCAGCGCGCGAACTTTCCGCACATCGACTTCGCCCCGCAAGCGCCCGCCGCCGCGGTGCACTGAAACTGAAACGTCGCTCAACTGAACTCATCGATATTCACCGCTCAGGAGAATCCAGCGTGACTATGCAAACCCCTGCACCGCGCGCCGTCGAAACCGACGCGCTCGCGCGCCTCGACAACATGCCGTGGACGCGCTTTCATACGCTGATGCTGGTCGCCCTTGGCGTCGGCTGGGCGCTCGACTCGTTCGAGACCAACATCATCGGCAGTGTATTCGGTGTCCTGAAGACTCAATGGCACCTGAGCTCCGCCCAGGGATCGCTCGCCGTCAGCATCTGGGTGTTCGGGATGCTGGTGGGTGCAATCGGCTTTGGCTATCTTGCCGATCGCTACGGCCGCAAGAAACTCTTTCTCGCCACGCTGCTGTGGTACGCATTCTTCAGCGTCGCCACGGTGTTCTCGTGGAACTACGAGTCGTTCCTGTTCTTCCGCGCCATGACCGCGCTCGCAGTGGGCGGCGAATACTCGGCGGTCACGGCGACGATGGGCGAGTTCATCCCGCGCCGCCACCGCGGTCGCACCGATTCGCTGATTCTCTCGGGCTTCCCGGTAGGCGCACTGCTTTCGGCGGCGATTTCGTACCTCGTGCTCAACCATCTGCCCGGCGCGATCTCCTGGCGCGTGGGTTTTGGCTTCGGCACCACCATGGCGCTGCTGTTCTTCTGGATTCGCCGCGTGATTCCCGAATCGCCGCGCTGGCTCCTGCAACAAGGCCGCGTCGCCGAAGCCGAAGCGATCGTCGAAAAAATCGCCTCCAGCGCCGCGCACAGCAAGCTCACGCAGCAGGAACGCGCACAGGCCGTGCAGCGCTATCCGAAAACCGCGCTCGTGCCGGTGCATCCCACCTTCCTGCGCAACCTGCGCGAGCTGTTCGGCGCGTACCGCATGCGTTGCGGCCTGGCCAGCGCGCTCAACTTCTCGCAAGCCGCTGTGGTCTATGGCGTGCTCTCGCTGATGGCGCTCGTGATCCTGCCTTATATGAAGGTCTCCGCCGCCGACATGCCGATCTACTACGTCTACGGCAACGCCGCCGCGCTCGCGGGCGGCCTGACCGCCGCCGTGCTGGTCGAGGCCTGGGGACGCCGCGCCTCGCTGTTCGTGAGCTACACCTTCACGACGCTCGCCATTGTGGTGATCTACGCGATGCACACGCTGCCCGGCATGGTAATCGGCTATTGCCTGATCCAGTTCGGCGTGACGTGGGCGTACATCTCGGGCTATGTGGTGTCGTCGGAAATCCTGCCCACGCGCATTCGCGCCACGGGTCTGGGCATCTCCGTCGCGGTGGGCCGACTGGGCGCCGTCATCGCCCCGCTGATGCTGACCAATGTGTACGCGGCGTCAGGCACGCCCTCGGCGGCACTGATTGGACTGCTGCTGCTCGCCTTGCCTGGCCCGATCGCAGCGGCAGCGTGGTGGATGATGGGTCGCGAGACGCGCAACGTGTCGCTGGAAGAAGGCAGCGTGGACGACGGCTTCAGCGTGTCTGCCGAAGGGGTGCCGCACGTAGCCTGATAGAAAACAGTTGAATATATGCAGTACCGCGCGGCGCGAGGTTCTTTCGAACCTCGCGCCGTTTTGTTTTGGCTGTGCGCTTTGGGCCGGGATCGCTTTTTGCTAAATCAACTCAATTAATTCCGGACGCGAAAGCGTCGGCTTATTTTTCGATTTAGCAATAAAGAAGATCAGAGCCTGGACAATGACACAACACCGCCAGCAAGCTTTCAACTTACTTAGCCTTCCAAAGCCGGCGGGTTTAAATCGCCACGCTAAAGTCGGCGCCGATCGACATTTCTGGCGTCCAGCACACCGTCGGGTCGAAAGCGCTTGCCAGCGTCGCTTGCACGCACTCACACCACGCCATTCCTCATATTGTTTAGCGCTCTATACATGCCTTCCCTTTACCACTTTTAAAACCAGCGGCATCTTTTTCTGGGTGTTCGATAGCACGCTAACTTCTTGCCTATTTTTTATCGCAAGATTTTCCGAATCACTATCTAGCCCGGATTATTTCGTTCCCGCTGAAAAACTTTTTTACATGTTCGTACCGCTTCACTCATTCGTCACCGATTAATATCTGACCCAATACGAATAAAAGACAGGCGGCGAAATGAACTTCAAGACGCGGTCGATTTCAGCAGGACGATGGGGCGTGATTGCCGGGGCCTCGTACACGCGTGCACGCGCGCAAAAACGTGTTGCTGTTCGTCAGCAATGCACTTCCCTATTTCTCGATTTACACAACGCCGCTGCACCGGTCGCTTCAACCGGCACGCGTGCACACGCACCGCCCGACCGATCTGGCAGGTCGCGCTGACCTGACTCACTCATTGCCAGAAGCGCAGGCGCACTGACGCCACGCTTCGCTCCATGCGCCGGACGGATCGTCCGTCGCCGGCCCAACTCGTCCCGAGAGAACTGCACTTGATCTCCTGCACGCATCGCGCGCCGCGCGCACTCATGCTTTCTGCCGCCTGTTTCGGCGTACTAATCAATGTTCCGGCCCTTGCCGCCGACGCCAATGCCGACGGCTTCGCCCAGCTCAACCGCAGCGTGCCCGTCACGCGCGTCGTGACGCTGCGCGAACTCGGCCTGCTCAGCGCAGTGACGCTGACCGCGCCCGATACCCGCCGCGAGTTTTTCCTGCCCGTTCCCGCCGATGTGCCGATCAGCGACGCCACGCTGCAATTCGACGGCGGCTACGTGCGCGGCGACGGCGGCCGCACGACCATGCTGCTGTCGCTAGACGGATCGCCGGTGGCGTCGCGCGCGCTCGACAAGTCCGAGGGCGGCGTGAGCGTGAACCTGGGCGTCGACGGCGCGGCGCGCTCCGTGGGTTTCGTGCGGCTGGGCCTGGGCTACGCTTCGGTCATCAATGACAACGTCTGCACCGACCAGACCGCGATTGGCAACGTGCTGCGCGTCGATCCCTCCACGCGCCTGAGTTACCGCTTCGACCCTGCCGATGTGCGCGACCTGCGCACCGCGTGGAGCGCGCTGCCCTACGCACCGGTGCTCACGGTCGCGGGCGCGCAACTGGATGCGGCCTCGCTCGACACGGCCTGGCGCACCGACGCCCTGCTCCAGCGCGACGGCAAGCGGCCCACGATGCAGGCCGTGCCCGCCGTGGGTCAACCCGCCGACCTGCGCGGCCTGGACGTGACGTCCGTGCCTGCACCGCTGCGCGCGATCCCCGCCTTCGATGCGCTCGCAACGGCCGCGAGCGCCCCCGACGCAAGCCAGCACGTCATCGCCAGCGAGGCCGAACTGGGCGCGCTGCTCGCGCTCGCGCCGCGCAACGCCTTCAGCCCCGACGTGCTGCTTGCGGACGCCGCCTTGCGCACGCGCTTCAATGCAGCGCTTGACGCCTTGCGCGCGCAGGTCGCGGCGAGCGCACCCGGCGAGTTGCCCGGCTTCGACGCATGGCGCGCGAACACTGCGGCGCAGATCGTCGCGCCGCTGGCCGCCGGCGAAGCCCGCGTGGCCCACTATGGCGGGCGCGCCGTGATCGTCGTGGGCGACAACGCGGGCGCGAGCGTGCTCGCACATAGCTGGCGCCCCATCGACGTCGCGCAGCGCGTGGTGGTGCATCACATCGATCCGGGCGCTCGCCTGCACGGCGACAGCATCCTGCTGTCCGACCTTGGCGGCGAACCGCGCAGCGTCGACGTCCATTCGATCGACTCGTGGGAAGCGAGCTTCGACCTGGCCGCCGCGTCCGGCGAAAAGAAACTGCCCGATGAAGTCGTGCTCGATCTCGCGGCCTCGCCCACGCTCTCAAACGGCGCGGCCACCGCCACGGTCTATTTCAACGACGTGATGATCGGCGCGAAGCTGCTCGACGTGGACGGCCACCGCGAACGCCTGCGTTTGAAGATCCCGCGCTATGCGCTTGCGCGCACCAACGACCTGCGCGTGACGTTCCGCCGACAACCCGATGCGGGCTGCCAGGCGCGCCAGGCCTATCCCGTCGCCGTGCTGCCCAGCAGCTATCTGAAGCTCGCGGACGGCACGCCCGGTGCGGACTTCGTCGGCATGGCCGCACGTTATGCGTCGTCGGCGACCGTGATCGTCCCGCAGGCGTACCTGGACGACGCGCTGCATAGCGTGCCGCGCCTCGCCGTGCTCACCGGCGCAGCCGGTGTCGCGCCCTTGCCCGCGCGTTTTGAGGTGATCGGCAAGGGGCAGTCCGCACATCCGTCGGGGCCGTTCCTCGCCACCGACGTCGCGCTCGCCGACGAGAGCGATCCCGTCGCGTTCTCGCCCGACCGTCTGCAACTGAGCTCCAGCAAGGGCGACAAGCTGATCGACGTCTCCGGCCTCTCGCGCCTCGCGGTGCTGAGCGTGGGCACATCGGGCGACGCGCACGGCATCGTCTATCGCTCGACGGGCGCCGCGCCCGTGCTGACCGACAAGCTCCAGCTCTCGCGCGGCAACATCGCCGTGGTGGACGCGACGGGCGTGCTCAAGCGCTTCGACACCGTGAATCCCGATGATCTCACCGCCACCGGCGCGGACAGCACCGCATGGGTCACGCACCATTGGGCGCGCTGGGGCATTCCGTTCGTGCTGATGTTGCTGCTGCTCGCGTTGATCATCATTGCGCAGATCGCCCGCAAGCGCCGCACCGCGCAGACGAGCGAAGAACGCCGCGCCGCCGCGCAACAGCCGCCCGCCAGCGCGAATGGCAATGGCAGTAACAACGGCAGCAAGGACGCCCCGCCGCGAGACAAGCCATGATGCTCGCGACGCTCGGCTTCTATGGGCGCATCGCCCTCGCGCAGTATTACCAGTGGCTGGAGCACGCGGCCGTGTTCATCTCGGCCATCATTTTGCTGTCGAGCCTTGACGACCTGTTCATCGACCTCTGGTACTGGATTCGCGAAACGGTGCGCCATTTCACGATCAAGCGGCAGTACAAGCCGCTTACCGTCGCACAGTTGCACCAGCGCACCGAGCAGCCGCTCGCGATCATCGTGCCCGCCTGGCACGAGCACGACGTGATTGCCGCGATGATCGAAGACCTCGTGCGGGTGCTCGATTACCGTGCGTATCGCGTGTTCGTCGGCACTTACCAGAACGATGCCGCGACCATCGCCGAAGTGGAGCGCATGCGCCATCGTTACAAGCACCTGCATCGCGTGGAGGTGCCGCACGACGGCCCGACCTGCAAGGCCGATTGCCTGAACTGGATCGTGCAGGCGGTGTTCCGCTACGAGTTCGAGGCGGGCACCGAATTCGCGGGCGTGGTGATGCACGACAGCGAGGACGTGCTGCATCCGCTCGAACTGAAGTTCTTCAATTACCTCCTGCCGCGCAAGGACATGATCCAGTTGCCGGTGGCGTCGCTTGAACGCGAATGGTGCGAGCTGGTGGCGGGCACCTATATGGACGAATTCGCGGAATGGCACGCGAAGGATCTGGTGGTGCGCGAGAGCCTGGTGGGCGCGGTGCCGTCGGCGGGCGTGGGCACCTGTTTCTCGCGCCGCGCGATGCTCGCACTGATCGCCGACACCGAGGCGCAGCCCTTCAACACCGAAAGCCTCACTGAGGACTACGACATCGGCGAGCGTATCGGCAGGATGGGGCTGCAATCGATTTTCGCGCGCTTCCCGGTGCAGTTCGTCACGCATCGCACGAGCTGGTTCGGCCTTGGCCCCGAGCGCGAAGTCACCACGACCATGCCGCTGTGCGTGCGCGAGTACTTCCCCGATACGCTTCGTACCGCTTATCGTCAGCGCGCGCGCTGGACGCTGGGCATCGGCCTGCAAGGCTGGGCGCTCACGGGCTGGACGGGCTCGATCGCCAACCGCTACCTGCTGCTGCGCGACCGCAAAGGCGTGGTGACGTCGTTCGTCGGCATGGTGGGCTACCTGCTGGTGATCCAGTTCATGCTGTTCGCGCTGGCGTCGCTGCTGGGCCTCACGCCCGACCTGTTCCCCTCGCCGTTCATCGATTCGCCGTGGATGAACACGCTGCTCACCGCGAACTTCATCGCGCTGTTGCTGCGCGTCGTGCAGCGCGTGATCTTCACGACGCGCCTGTATGGCTGGGAGCATGGCGTGCTGGCCGTGCCGCGCCTCGTCATCAGCAACTTCATCAATTTTCTGGCGGCGCTGCGCGCGTGGAGGCTGTTCCTGATCCACCTGGTCACGGGCAAGCGCCTCACGTGGGACAAGACGATGCACGACTTCCCGAGTGCGGGCGGCTTGCGCAACACGCGCCAGACGCTCGGCGAATTGCTGGTGTCGTGGCAGGCCATCGACCCGGCGACGCTCGAACGCGCGCTGCACGAAGAACACGCGCGCGAAGCGCCGCTTGGGCGCGTGCTGATGGCCAACGGCTGGCTCGACGAAGAAACGCTCGCCGAAGCCGTGGCGTTCCAGACCGACTTGCCGCGCGGCAACTTCGTGCCCGCGAAGCTCGACGACCCCGACAACCAGGTGCCCATCGACGTGCTCGTGCGCCTGCGCACGCTGCCACAGGGACTCGACGAGAACGGCCATGCCGTGTTCGTCGCGGCCAGCCTGCTATCGGACGCCGCCATCGACGACCTGCATGCGCTCACGCAGCGCACGGTGTCGCTGCATATCGTGCGCGAAAGCGAAGTGACGGCGGGCCTGCGCATCCTGCGCCGCGCGGAAGAACCCTTGCTCACCGGCGCGCACGGCGAAGTCGCCGTGATGTCGCCCGCCGACCTGGGCGCGACGCGCGGCGTGCCGCTGCTGGGCGACCTGCTGATCGAAATGGGCCTTGTTTCAAGGGCTAGATTCGACGCTGCGTTGCAGGACTATCGCCCCGAGCGCGACGGCCGCATCGGCGACTTCATGGTGGCGCGCCACATCATCTCGCGCGAGGCACTGCAAAGCGCCATTGCCGCACAACAGCAACTGCGCGACGCGCAAACGGGAGGCCGATGACGCGCGCCGTACTCAACAACACCATTTCACACCGCGCGCCGCGTGCAGCCGCCGCCGCGTGGCTGCTGGCTGCGCTCACCGTGCTCCATGCGCCTCAAGCTCATGCCGATCAGGTGCTGCCGCTTGAACTATCAGGCGCGGCGTACCGTGTCGCGCACGACGCCTATGCGGCTTACGGCGAGCATCGCTACGACGAGAGCGCGACGCTTGCTAGCGAGGCGATCCGCCAGCGGCCCGATGTGGCCGACCTGCGCGTGCTGCGCGCCAATGCGCTGGCGGCGGGCGGGCATCCGAAAGAAGCCGAACAAACCTTGAGCGATGCGATTCGCGAACTTGGGCCAATTGAGGTGCTGGTCGCGCGGCGCGCGCAGATTGCGGCTGCGGGGGCGGGCGGCGCAAGCGACTTGCCCGGCCATGCAGGCGTGGAGGCACGCGCGGCCTATAGCGCGTACGCACACAAGGACTATGACGGCGCCATCGACCATGCCCGGCAAGCGATTGCGCTGGCGCCCAATGTCGAGCGGCTGCGCTACCTGCTGATCGACGCGCTTGCCGCAGCCGGTCACGACGATGAAGCATGGGTGGCCGTGCAGGACGCAACGGCACAAACCGGCGACACAACGGAGCTACGCACGCGCCGCACGTTCATCGGCGCAAAGCTCGCACCGCAGGCGTCGATCGCCGCTTATGACGCGCGTGAGCGCGGCGACCTGGAGACGGCGCAAAAGCTCGCGCAACAGGCGGTGGCTTATGCGCCGGATCGCGCCGCATTGCGGATGCAGCTGCTCGACGTGCTGTTTGCGCGCGGCGACATGGCGGGTGCGCAAGCCGCCGCCAGCGCGGCCATCGAAGCAGACCGCACGAATCCGCTCGCCTGGACGCTGCGCGGCTATGCACGCGCGGCGCAGCATGAAAACGGCGCTGACGATGACTTCTCGCATGCCATCGCGCTGTCGTCGAATGATTCGGATAACCAGGCAATGGCAAACGCAAGCGACGACGCGAAGCGAGCCTTACGCGACGCCCGCACCGCGCGTGCGATCATCGCCGACGTGCGGCTCGCGCAGCATCGCCCGCAGCAGGCGCTGGATGTGCTCGCGCCGCTGGGCGTGGCCCACGACGACACTGACGCCGTCATCGACCTGCGCCGCCAGCGCGCGCATCGCATGCTGGCCGCCCGTGATGCAGGCCACATGGCGGACATCGATCCGCTGGCGCGCCCGATCTTCGACTGTCACGACGACCGCTTTGGTGCATCGTGCGATCTCTACGCCGCCGATCCCGCCTTCGCGGACGTGCGCACCGCGCGCGAAGCCACGGCGCGCGGCGATCATGCCGCTGCCGTCACCGCCATGCGTTCCGCGGTGGCCGCCGCGCCCGACGACCCGCAGCACCGGCTGGAACTGATCGACGCACTCGTCGCGAACGGAGACGACCATGCGGCGCGTGCCGCCGCACGCGATGCGCTCGCAAGCGGCGCGATCGACGGCATGGATCCGCTGCAGGTCGCATACCTCGCGCAGCGTGCAGGCGACACGCAACGCGCCTACACGGCGTTTGCCCAGGCCGACGCCCAGGGCGCGCTGCCGCCCTCCGCCACCGGCGACGCGGGCTACGCCGCCTTGCAGACGCACCACAACGCGCAAGGGGCGAAGTGGCTCGAACGCGCCATCGACCACGGCACGCAAGCCACGGACGACGCAACGCCGATGACCCCGCAGGCGCTCGCCGACGCCCGCAGCGCCCACGCCGACGCCACCCGCAACTGGGGCTTCAACGCCTCGCTCAACTATCGCGGCGGCGGCATCCAGAACGGCCTCGTCACCAACCCGACACCCGGCATCGCCAACAACTGGCAAGCGGGCACCGAAGCCTACTGGCGTCCTTTCGGCAGCCTGGGCGAACGCGCCTTCGAACTTTACGCGCGCGGCTACGAGAACTTCGGCGTGAAGGGCGATTCGCCTTCGGGCGTGCAGACCTTGCAGGCGGCGCTGGGCGCGCGCGTGAAGCCGTTCACCTCGACCAACGCGATCTTCGCCTTCGAGCGCATCCTGCCGATCGGCTCCAGCGTGCGCGGCGACTGGCTCGCGCGCGCGGCGTGGTCGGATGGCTTCGGCACGACCTTGCGACAGGACGTGCCGAGCTGGTGGACGGGCGTGGCGTATGGCGAAGTCGGTCACTACATCGAGCATCCATCGACCTACGCGACCGCCAATGTGCGGCTGGGCCGCACGTTCCGGCTCGATGCGATCGATCCGCGCCTGACGATCTTCCCGCATCTGGTAGCGGGCGCGGACTACGATTCGGCAATCGACCATAGTGTGCCGGTCGGTATCGGCGCGGGCGTCGCGGCGCGTTTCTGGTTCCGTGGCGGCCCGTATGACGCGCCGCGCTCGTTCGTCGATGTATCGGTGCAGTATCGCGTGCGCGTGGCTGGCGACGATCGCGCAAAGGGCGTGTTTTTTGGCGCGACGTTCTCGTATTGATTACATGCGATGTAATTGGCGCGCCGCGCGGGCGCGCCTACTCTTTGCCTGTCGCGCGGCCAGACCGGCCGCGCTCCACGGCAAGGAGCCATCATGTCCCGCTTTCCTCTTTACGCCCTCGACACCGCGCCGGAACAATCGAAGCCTGTTTTGCAGCAGCTTCAGCAGGCATTTGGAATCGTTCCGAACATTGCTGCAAAAATGGCTGCGTCGCCGGTGCTTATCAACGGTTTCATCGGGCTGTTCCAGCGTGTGCACACGAGCAGCCTGAGCGAAGCGCAGATTCAGGTTCTGCTGCTCACCAATGCCGTCACCAACGCGAGCGATTGGGCGGTCGCTTTTCATAGCGCGCTCGCATTGCAGCAAGGCGTCGAGCCTGCCGATGTCGATGCGATCCGCGCGGGCGGCGTGCCGCTCGGCGCGCAGGACGCGGCGCTTTCCATGCTCGCACGCGCGCTGATCGAAACGCGTGGCCGTATCGGCGACATGGAACAGGAACGTTTTATCGCCGCGGGTTTTAGTGCCGAACAGATCCTGGAAGTCATCGCCGTGGTCGCAGCCTCGACCATCACGAACTACACCGGCAGCGTGACGCAACCGCCACTCGAAGCGCCGTTCGAAGCGTTCGCGTGGCGTGCGGGGGCGCGCTGACTCCGATATATTCAATCACGGGCCTCGACAGGGAGACGCCGATGAAAGACGCCGGGTTCGGTAAATTGCTGCGCTATTGGCGCGACGTGCGCGGCGTCAGTCAGCTCGACCTGTCGCTGGAGGCTGGCGTTTCGCAGCGGCAGATCAGCTTCATCGAAAGCGGCCGCAGCGTGCCCGGCCGCGACACCATCCTCACGCTCGCGCAGACACTTGATGTGCCGCTGCGCGAGCGCAATGCGCTGTTGCTCGCGGCCGGTTATGCGCCGATGTATTCGGAAGCGCCCTGGAACGCGCAGGAAATGCAGGGCGTCATTCGTGCGCTGGAGCGCGTCGTGCGGCAGCATGAACCGTATCCGGCGATCGTGATGGATCGGCACTGGAACGTGCTGATGACCAATGCCGCCGCGCCGCGTTTCTTTGGCCATTTCATCGACATGAGCGCGCGCACCCAGCCTCGCAATATGCTGCACCTGATGTTCGACCCGCAAGGGATGCGGCCTTACGTGCACGATTGGCAGAATGTCGCGCGCAGTCTTTTGCAGCGCGTGCATCGCGAAGCCGTGGGGCATGTGATCGACGGGACGACACAATCGTTGATCGACGCGTTGCTGGACTATCCCGATGTACCGGGGGATTGGCGCACACATCATGCTGCGGTTTCGACGGCGGCTTTGCCGGTGATTCCGTTGGGTTTCGAGTGCGATGGCGAGGTGCGGAGTTACTTTTCGATGGTCACGAGCGTGGGTACGCCGCAAAGCGTGGCCGCGCAGGAACTAAGGCTTGAATGCATGTTTCCCGCCGATGATGCGACGGAAGCCTGGCATGGGCGGGTGTTTGGCGTTTCGGCGGAGAAGGCTTTGTGACGTGAGAAAATGCGTCATTCCCACTTGCACTGATCCATCATGCATTCTCAATGTCCGTTCTGCGCGATTCCGGCTGACAGGATCGTCGATCAAAACGACACAGGAGCGGTCTTACGCGACGGTTTTCCAGTTTCGCCGGGTCACACGCTGATTGTTTCGAAGCGGCATGTGGGTTCGTTGTTCGACTTGTCCCTAACCGAACGTGAACAACTTTTTATCCTCGTCGATCGCGCAAAGCTCGCACTCGACGAGCAATTTCGCCCCGATGCCTACAACATTGGCATAAACGACGGAGCAGCAGCGGGTCAGACGGTGCCTCATTTGCACATTCATTTGATACCGCGCTATCAGGGAGATATTGAGGATCCGCGCGGCGGTGTGCGATGGATCATACCTGCGAAGGCGGACTATTGGAGCGCAAGAGATTGAGCGCCATGTCCCCGCCCCCGTCGCCCGAAGCGCAACTCGACTTTCTCTCCAGGCTTCAACGGCTATTTGCCGAGGGCGATTTCACCGCCACATATAAGTTCGCTTTGTTGATTTCGCTTGCGGATCTCGCAGTGGAGGCCGGTACGAATGACGGCGCTGAGTTGCCCCTCACCATCAGACAGATTGCTGAGCGTTTCGTGCGGCTCTACTGGCAGCAGGCAATGCCGTACGGCACAGGCCGGGTCGGGACAGAAGCGGGTGTCCTCGTCCAGAACCTTGGCGCTCAAGCCGCCATATTGAACGCAATTGGCGACTTCAGGGCGAGCGCGCCGGGCATAACGGTTCAGCAAGCCCGCAGGGCACCCACTTACGCGGCGATGCTCGCGAAAGTATCCAGCGTGGTCTCTGCTCAGCCACTCAATTACCTGCAGAATTTCGGTGGCCTCACCGACGAGTTTCTCTATGTGAGATCCGCACGCGGCCGCATTACGTTGCGACCAGGTATCGCCTATTGTTTGCGCCGCTTTTATACGCTGGTGCAGCAGCTATCGCGGGCACACTGGATCGAACACATCAAATCCAATCGCCAGAATCACCGCATTCTTGGCGATGCGGGCGATCTGGAAGATTTCCTGTTCGCATTCTCGCGACAGTCGTTGGCGATTGTCGACACACACTTGCGCAAACTCGATGGCGCAAAATGCTTCTATTGCCAATGCGCGATCGTCAGCGCCGACGTCGATCACTTCGTTCCGTTCTCGCTTTACCCGCGAGATCAGGTTCACAACCTGGTTCTCGCTCATCCGACCTGCAACCGCAGCAAGTCAGCGACGCTAGCAGCACGGCCCCATCTCGAACGCTGGCTCGAAAGACTGTTGCTCAAAGACGATGATCTCGCCGAAATCGGCATGCTGGCCGGTATGGCGAATGAGGCACGCACCGCAAAGCGCGTAGCTGCGTGGGGTTATGGCGCGGCAAGTTCGACGGGCGGCCGGGCATGGCTGGATGCCGCCAGCTACGAACCCGTAACGTCCAGCTATCTCAGCTTGCTGGGGAGCTAGGATCGCCCTCCACCCACGCCTCCAGGCACTGTCCGCAAACCGGCCAGCCCAGCTCGCGCAGCAACTGGGCTTCGCTCCCGTTATCGATCCGGTATACACCACTCGAAACGTCGATCTGGTCGCCTAGCGCATAGCGCAGCAAAGCCTGGTCGAACCACAACACCTGTTCGCCATGCGTGTTCTGGACAATCACCTTGATCGAGCGCCCGCCCAGTGAGGCCGCCCCGCGACTGACCGCCTTCACGATCGCGGGCGACGCCAGGCGCTGGCGCTGAATTCCATGCTTGCTGCACGCGAACAGCGGCTTGCGCGATTCGGCATTGTCGGCAATGGGCGACATATCGAACGCACGCTCGACAGGGGTGGGATAGTCCGGCTGCGCGCCGGAGCGCACGAGGAGTTCGTCGCGGCAATCGGGGCACACCGGTTCCCACGATCCTCGCAACCTGGCGATCATCGGCAATGCGTGCACGTGAGCCACACCCTCGACCATCGTCGTGACGGCCTCGTGCTCGTGCAGTTCCGTCCACGTCATCCACGCCGCCACCGTGCATTTGGCCCGATCCAGCGAGACCTTGACGGGTTCGCCCGCGCCAAACGCACCACGATCACGAATCCACTGCGCAATACGTGGCGACGCACGCTCGAAACGACGTTCTCCGTGCCGCGAGCACAATCTTGTCGGGTTCATCGCTCACTCGCTCCAAGCGACACGACACTCGGCCTTTCCAGGCTCGCATCCTCATGGAACAGATCGTCGAGATATTGCGCGAGTTCGTCGGCGCTCACGAAATCGGGGATTTCAAACGAAGCGCGCCTGCGCTTGCCTTCAGCGCCAAGGAGATATGCGACCCATGCGCCGCCGCTTCTGGCAATCGCCATCCGGCGGCCAAACACATCGAATCGATATTCTTCCGGCATAACGCACCAGTTCCCGCTCATATGAACATCGACAGACTCTATCAGTTGAGCAGGCGGCATGCGGCGCGGGAGCGCGCGAGGACAGTGGCCGTGATCTCAGGAAAGCACCGCCATGAATAAAAATGGTCTGATTTCATCGACCGATTAGTTTTTATCATTTAAAGAATCGCTAAGGAACGAACCTGGCTTGCCAGCCGCATTTTGTCGGGATATCAAGCTAGTCCCTCCACTACTCCGATCATCATGCGCATTCTGGACATCGTCGATTACTCGCAACCCGCCAAAGAGACGCTCGAATGGGAGCCCAAACCCGAGGCGGTCATTTCCGGCGTGCCGCGCCAGGCCGCGCACATGCACTTCACGAGCGCGTGCGGCCAGCTTTCGACTGGCATCTGGGAAAGCGAATGCGGGAAATGGACAGTGAATTTCACCGAGAACGAGTATTGCGAAATTCTGGAAGGCGTTTCGGTGCTGCGCGACGAGGAAGGCGCGGAGCGCACCGTGCGGGCGGGCGACCGTTTCCTGATTCCGGCCGGGTTCAAGGGCACATGGGAAGTCGTCGAGCGTTGCAAGAAGGTGTTTGTTTCGGTCGAGTTCAAAGGCTGAACGCAGCCTGGAAATGAAAAATCCCTGTACCGCAAGGCACAGGGATTTTTTATCGCCGGTGAACGCTGATACTGCGCGCTGAAACGATGCGTCAAGTCACTCCACCGGAATCCACCCCGCCGTCGCCGCCGTGCTCACGCGAAACGCCGGAAACTTCGCGCCCAGTTCCGCGATGGTATGGATATCGTTCTTCACGAGATCGTCGCGCGTGACCAGCGTGGGCTTGACCGTGATGTGATGATCGAGTGGCTGCCCCGCCACTTCCAGCGCCGCCGCACGCACCGACACGGCGCCCACCACGGCGGGATTGGTCGCCGCCGTCGCGACCCAGGCGCTGTTCGGCGCGCGGATCGCCTCGATATCGGCGGTCGAAATATCGGCGCTGTAAATGCGCAGCTTGTTCGAGAGATTCGCCTCGCCCGCCGCGAGACTCGCGCCGCGCGCGAACTCGTCATAAGGCGCAATCACGACGCGGATATCCGGATGCGCGCGATACGCCGCCGACGCCTGGTTCGCCACCGACTGCGCAATCGGGTTGTCCACGGTGCCCCAGCGCGCCTGCTCGCGCACCTTCGGGTTTGCCTTCTTGAAGGCCTGCCAGACCGCGTCGCGGCGGTCGAGCGGCGCAAAGCCCGCCACATAGACATAGCCCGCCGAAAACGCATCGCCGTTGTCCTTCACCGCCTGTTGCAGCAGCAGCGACGCCAGGTCATGGTCGCTCTGCTCGATCTGCGGCACGCGCGGATTGGCGAGATCGACGTCGAAGGCCACCACCTTGATGCCCTTGTCGAGCGCCTGCTGCACCACGTCCTTGAGCGATTCGGGCAGGCCGTGATTGACGATGATCGCCGCGACGCCCAGGTTGATGGCCTGCTGGATCTGGTCGCGCTGCTGCGCGGCGTCCTGGCGGCCTTCGTAGATGCGCAGGTCGATGCCCAGCGCCTTCGCCTGCTTTTGCGCGCCCGATTCGTAGGCCTGGAAGAAGTCGCCTTCGGACAGGTAATTGACCAGCGCGACCTTCACGCCGCCCTTGTCGAACGGCGCGGGCGCGCCTTTGAGCGCGGAGCCAGCCCCGCCGGCGTGCGCGACGCCAGCGCCCAGCAGCGCCGCCGCGCAGAGCGTGAGCGTGCCGAAGGCGCGGGTCAGCGCCTTGCGGGTCTGCGAAGCGTGCTTTGCGGTATTCATGTTTCCCCTCTCCATATCGTCAGGATTGCCTGGTTATTTCGTGGCTGTTTCGTGGTTATTGGTTTGAAACCTGGAACATCGACAGCGGGTCTTGTTAAGCGCGCGCCCCGCCGCGATGCCCGATGCTGAAGGTGAATGCCAGCGCCACCACCAGCAGCGCGCCCTTGATGAAGTCCTGGAGGTAGTAAGGTGCGTTGAGCATGGTCAGGCCGTTGAGCAGCACGCCCACGAACACCGCGCCGATCACCGTGCCCGGCACGTTGGGCCGCTTCACGCCCCACACCGCGTAGCCCACCAGCGCGGCCGCCACGGCGTCGAGCAGCAGCGAATGCCCCGCGCTCACGTCGCCGCGTCCCACGCGCGCCGCGATCAGCAGGCCGCCGAGCGAGGCAATCGCACCGGATGCAACGTACGCCGCCACGCGATAGCGCGCAGCGGGCGCACCGGCCAGACGCGCAGCGGTTTCGTTGCCGCCGATCGCGTAGATCACGCGGCCCCAGCGCGTGAGCGCCATGACCGCCGAGACCACCAGCGTCAGCACCAGCAACACCAGCACTGGCGCAGGCACGACTTCGAACAGCCGCGCGCGGCCCAACGCGAGGAACGCGGCAGGAAATGCGCCGCTGGCTTCGCTGCCGTCGGGCAGGATCGTGCCGGTGGCGAGCGAGCGTCCGCCCGTGGGAATCAGTTGCAGGCCTGCGAGCAGGAACAGCGTGCCGAGTGTCGCGAGCTGGTCGGGCACGTGCAGGCGCGTGATGAGCAGGCCATTGAAGAGCCCCGCCGCAACGCCGAGCACGAGGCAGGCCGCCGCCGCTTCCCACGCGTTGCCGTGCCAGACCACCAGCACGTAGCTCGCGGCCATCTGCGCGGTGGCCGCCACGCTGCCCACCGACAGGTCGAAGCCGCCCGCCGCGAGCGTGATCGTCACGCCAATGCCGAGCAGCGCCACGATCGACACAGCCTGCAGGATGCTGAAGAGGTTGTCGACGCTCACGAAGGCCGGTTCGCGCACCGCGAACAGGACGCTCATGGCGGCGAGCACGGCCAGCAGGCTCAAGCGTTCGAGCCACGCAAGCGCGGCGCGGCGGCGCGAGGGCGCGATAGCGTGGGCCTGGGTCGTGTGGGCGGAGTCGGTGACGAGCGGCGTTGTAGCGGATTTCACGTTTGGAGTCTCAAGTGGGAATCGGAGCGGCGCGCTCGACGGTGCCGCGATCGAAGTGGACGATGCGGTCGGCCACCTCGTGCGCTTCTTCCAGGTCGCTCACGAACACGAGCGTCGCGCGCCCGGCGGCGCGGCGGCGCAAGGTGGCGGCGATATCGGCGCGCGCACCGGCATCGACGCCCTGGAACGGCTCGTCGAGCAGCAGCACACGGGCGGGTTCGGCGTGCCAGCGCGCGAGCAGCACCTTCTGCTGGTTGCCGCCCGAAAGGCGCGCGACGCGGTCGTCGGGCCCGCTGCAGCGTATGCCGAAGGTGTCGATGGCTTCGCGCGCGACGTCGCGCTCGCGCTCGCGTGGCACCACGCCCGCGCGGCTCCAGCGCGGCAGGAACGGGAAGCCGATGGTGCCCGCCACGGAGGCAAACGGCACGGCATCCGGAAAGAGCGAACTGCGCCAGCGATCCTCTCCGGCCAGGAAGACGCCCGCGCGGATCGCCTCGCGTGGCGAGCGCGGCCGCCACGCTTCGCCGTAAAGCCGCATCGCGCCCGCGCTTATACGCGTCGCGCCGAAGATTGCCTGCGCAAGGCGCGTCTTGCCCGCGCCGACGGGCCCGACGACGGCGACGATTTCGCCGTCGCGCACGTCGAGGTCGAAGGGCTCCGAATGGGGCCCCAGTTGCAGGCCGCGTAGTTCGAGCGCGGCTTGGGCCGCCTGGGCGGCTGGGGTGTGTTGCGCGATTTCGCTTTTAGCGTCGCTGGCAGCGGGCAATCTGCGGCCGATCATCGTTTCCAGCGCCGCGTCGAAATCGATAGGCGCGTCCTGCGCGGCGACGATGCGGCCATCGCGCACGACCACCACGCGCGACGCCAGCCGGCGCAGGTCGGCCAGCCGGTGCGAGACCAGCAGCACGGCCACGCCTTCGGCGCGCAGGCCGTCGATCAAGGTATAGAGACGTTCGGCTTCAGCGGCGGAAAGACTGGCCGTGGGCTCGTCGAGAATCAGCAGTCGCGCACGCGTGGCCAGCGCGCGCGCCAGCACGACGCGCTGCTGCGCCGCCAGCGACAGCGTGCCCAGCGGCGCGTCGAGATCGACGCCCTCCAGGCCCACGCGCGCCGCCAGTTCGCGCGCTCGTGCATGACGCCGCTTGCGTGGCGTCCAGATTGCCGCGATGCCGCCGCAGAGTTCGTCGAGCAGCAAGTTGTCCGCGATGGACAGCGTGGGCACGACCACATCGGCGATGGACTGATGCACCGTCGCGACGCCCTGGCGCTGCGCGGCCAGCGGCGAGCCGGGCGTGTAGGCGTGGCCGTCCAGCGTCATCGCGCCTTCGTCGGCAGCGTGTACGCCGCTCACGATCTTCACGAAGGTGGACTTGCCCGCGCCGTTCGCCCCCATCAGGGCAACGACTTCGCCCGCGCCAATCGACAGGTCGAGCCGCGCGAGCGCCACGGTCGCGCCGAAGCGCTTCGCGATTGCACGGGCGGTGAATACAGGGGCGGACATGGCGCGGCGGCTCCAGACAGACGGTGGCTAGATGGCGTCCATCGTAGCGAGCCGTCCGCGCGCTCCCAACGAAGCGATGCTCATATCCATGCGCGCGCTTTTGCTAAGGCGCGCCCTGTGCTTTGCGGGCCCGCTTTGCGATTCGATGGATATGGTTATGCGAAACGCTTGGTTCTGCTGCGCATCGACCGTCCCTAGAATCGGGCCATCGTCGCTGGACAGATCCCGATTATTTATTCAGCGATACGAATGAATTTTCGACCACTCTTTCTTTTATCTTCCCAACAGCATGCAGCACAGCAGACGCCGCTTTATCCGCCAGTTTTCCGTCACCACGCTGGGCGTCACTGCGCTGGGCGCCAGTGCGCTCCCATCGCTGATGACCCGCGCGCAGGCCGCCGAGACGCGCACGCTGCGCGTCGGCTACCAGAAGTTCAACACGCTCAATATCCTCAAGGGCACGGGCAGCCTGGAGCGCGCCTTGCAGCCGCTTGGCTGGAATGTACATTGGGCCGAGTTCGCCGCGGGGCCGCAACTCACGGAAGCGCTCAACGCCGAGGCCCTCGACTTCGGCCATGCCGCCGATACGCCGTCCGCTTTCGCCAACGCGGCGGGCGTGAATGCCGTCTATCTGGGCGCGGAACAGCCCTATCCGAAGGGAATCGGCATCTTCGTGGCGGCGGACTCGCCGATCCATTCGATCCGCGAACTGAAGGGCAAGAAAGTGGCGATCGGGCGCGGCTGGAACGTGCAGTATCTGCTGGTGCGCGCGCTGCGCGAGGCGGGGCTCGAATACGGCGATATCCAGCCCGTCTACCTGACAAGCGCAGCGGACGTGAGCGCGACGTTTCTCTCGGGCAATGTCGACGCGGCCGGTCTGTGGGATCCGTTCCTCGCGGGCCAGCAACTGGCGAGCGCTCCGCGCGTGCTGCGCGACGGCACCGGCCTGTCGAACAACCGCACCTTCCATCTGGCGCGCCCCGAGTTCATCAAGGCGAACCCACAGGTGATCCGCGTGCTGTTCCAGGAACTGGCGAAAGCGAATGCGTGGACGCAAAGCCATCCGCAGGAAACCGCGAACCTGCTCGCGCCGCAGCTAGGCGTGCGGCCCGATGTGCTCAGGCTGGCAACCGGGCGGCGCAACTATACGACCGTGGCCGTGACGCCCGATATCGTGAAGGAGCAGCAGGATATCGTCGATACCTTCCACGCGCTGGGGCTGGTGAAAGAGCGCGTCGACGTGGCGCGCTTCGTGTATCCGCAGACGTTCGTTTGAACGCCTGAAACGCCGCTTTAGAAGCGGTAATTTAAAAGCGGTAATCGAGGGCGGCGAAGGTCGTGATCTCGCAGCGGCGTTCGGTGATTGGACTGCCGCCTGCGTAGTGTTCGAGACGGCCGAGCGTCGCATTCACGGAGCCGACCCAGTGCTTCGAGAAGTCGTGCGTGGCGTAGAACGTCATGTGCACGTCGCGAATGCCGGAACCCGTCCCGTATTGCGGCAGCCCCGAGGCCACGCTCTGCGCCTGCGAAATCCCGAACAGCGTGCGCGTGTACACGGCATTGGCCCACGTCAGGCCCGGCCCGACCGAAAAGAGCCAGCCTTTGAGCGGCAGCGACGCGTAGAGATCCGCGCTTGCCGTCGTGCCCTGGCCGTTGCCGGAAATGTCCTGATAGACGGCCACGGCGCCCGTAAACGCCCAGATCGTGTAGTCGCCGAAAATGCGCAGCTTGGGGCCGTCGTCGACATTGCCGAGACCCCGCAGGTGCGGATCGTCGGAGGCCGTACGCGACTGGAAGTCGAAGCTCAGCGACGCGCCCAGGTGATAGTTCTCCGAGGTCAGCACGTTGACGCCCAGCACGTCCGGGCCCTGCGAGAAGATACGGTCGCGGTACGAGATGTCGAGCGCCGGAAACGGGTAGACCTTCATGTGGCGCGAGCCGGGATACTGCGGCGCGAAATACGCGCCCGGCCCGATCGCGATCTTCCAGGGCGACTCGTCGGGCGTCGTCGCGCCCGTGGCTTGAGCGGGTTGAGCCGGTTGCGTCGCCGTATCGTCGGCCCAGGCCTGCTGCGCGAATGCGAGCACGGCGGCGCACGCGAGCGCCTTCATCGTTGTGGACTGCTTCACGCCTTCTTCCTTCCCACTGCCGCCAGTTGGCGCAGACGGCGCGCGAGCGCCTTCGACACGACCGGCTGGTTTTGCGTATCGCGCGCGCCATGCGCCACTTCGCTCTCGCGAAGGAACAGCGTGGTTTCGCGCGCAACGATTTCGCGTTCGTTGTCCGAGGTGATCATGTGATACGAGTCGTCGAGCCAGAGCGTACGCAGGAAATTCGCGCCGATGTTGTCGATCACGTAGCGCGGGTTGCGCGGGCTCGACGTTTCGTCGTCGATGGCATGAATCACGAGCGTATCGTTTTCGATCGCCGCCACGTCCTTGCGCGCCGCGCGGGCGAGACGCAACGCCTGGTGCAGCGCGGGCAGCGAGATCGTCGACGGCCCGACTTCGCTGAACGAATTGCGCTGCATCGCGCGCGCGATCTTCTTGCGCAGCGCTTCGTTTCGCACGCCGAACGGTTCCGACTCGCGATACCGGTAGGTGTGGCGCATCGGCGTGTAATAGGCCCAGTCCAGCAGGAAGCGATACCACGGGATCGCCCAGCCGTCGTAAGCCAGCGTGAGCGAAAGCAGCACGAGCGACTGCGCGCTGGGCCGCTCGCGGATCAGCCGCATCGCCAGCGCGCCGCCAATCGACAGGCCGATGATCGACACGCGCTCGTAGCGCGCGGCAAGCGCGTCGAACTCGCGCGCCGCGGACTCGACCCATTGCTCCATCGTCTGTTCGCTGGAGCCTGCGCTATAGCCTTCGATCAGCGGTGCGCAGACCGTGAAGCCTTCGTTCTGCAGATAACGGGCGAGGTAGCGCAGCTCGATCGGCGAGCTCGACAGGCCGTGCAGCAGCAGGACGGCGTGACCGTCGCCTTCGCTGAAAATGCGTTGCGGTTGCAGGGCGGGCGTTTCGCGCACGGCCGGTTCCATCTCGACAGTCGCCACGTCAGGCCTCCGTGCTCAAAACGAGGAAGTCGCCCGCATGCGTGGTGAAGCGCTCGCAATGGCAGTTGGTCAGGCGGAATTCGCGCTCGTTCGCCGCGCGGCGCAGGCGCACGCGATGCGCGCCCGGCCACAGCGTATTGGTGAGGCGCTGGACGTCCTCCGGATGCACGGCGTCGAACAGCGGCCCCGGCGCCACTTCGGTGGCGGCCGGCAGCGCCGACGTGCTCTGGCCCACGCTCGCTCGCTGCGCCGCATTGCGCTCCAGCGCCTTGATGAGGATGAAGCCCTCGTGATGCTGCGCGAGATGGCGCAACAGGCGATGCGTTTCGTCCTCGGCGCGGCGCGCGAGCACGCGCTCGTTGTCGTGGCGCAGCAGCATTTCATAGCGCGACTGCGCGACCGAAGCGATCAGCTGCGCACGAAACTGCTCGCGGCGCAGACGCTCGATCAGCGTAATCACGATCAGCGTGACGAGCGGGTACGAGACCAGCAGCACGGCGTCGTGGAAATCGAGCACGGAAATATCGGCGTAAGGCGGCACGAACAGGTAATCGGCAATGCCCAGACCCAGCACCATGACCGTGAGCGCCGGCGCAAGCCCGAAGTAATACTCGACCAGCGAAGCGGCGATACAGAACGCCGTGCCCGGCATCATCGGCCCAAGCAACGGATGCAGTGCGAGACGCACGACGCTCGCAATGGCGAGCGCGACAGCGGCGTAGCCCCAGCGTCGCGGACCTCGGGGCGCCCAATGAAGGGCATTACGGACTTTCATGTTTGTTCAGGGCCCCGTTCTTTTGCGGGCCGATGCGAGAAGTGCAAGGAAACGCCAGATGGGCGGCCAATGGCGCCCTCTTTGTAATCACTGTAAGGAAGGACGGCTCGAGTTGGCTGGCCGATGGCTGGCGGGTGCGGTGAGGTTCCTTCGCGGGTGCGTATGTTACCACCGATTACAAACCTTCTTATTCGTCTGACGGACTAAATCTGACAGCATCACCCGTACCCAGACGCGTGAATGTGATGAAAATTCTGATGACATTGGCGCACACATTACTTCAACACGCGTTAACAAAGGCTTAAGTCTTGTCGAGAGCGGATCCAGGCCCACCCGTTCTGCCCCGATTTCAACGCGCCGTTTGCGGTTGCCCTCGCCAAAAACTTCGTCTATAGTTGAGCGCGTACTCACTCTTAAATAGCTTGCACAAGATGGCTCGTCCCTTAAGTCCGGAAAAGCGCAGCGCGTTGCTGGCCGCCGCCACGCAGGCTGTCGCCGAACAAGGCGTCCAGGCCAGCACCGCGAGCATCGCCCGTGGCGCGGGCGTCGCCGAAGGGACGCTGTTCACCTACTTCGAGAGCAAGGACGAACTGTTTCAGGCGCTGTACCTGCATCTCAAGGAAGACCTGGGAGAGACCATCATGCCTGGGTATCCTTATGAATTGGAGTTCCGGCTGCGCGTCGAGCACATCTTCCAGCGCTATGTGAGCTGGGGCCTCGCCAACACGGCCAAACGCCTCGCCATTTCGCGGCTTTCGGCGTCCGGGCTGCTGCAGGACGCCACCCGCGCGCGCGCCACGGAACGGTTCCAGGCGGTGTCGCGCATGATGGAAGACGCGGTGCAAAGCGGCGTGCTGCTGAACGCGCCGATCGCCTTCCTTTACGCCATCATCGAACGCATTGCCGACACCACCATCGAATTCGTCGAAAGCCATCCCGACGACGCGCAACGTCATTGCCAGCTTGGGTTTCATGCCGCCTGGCGTGCGATCACGCCGTAACTCACGCCGTGGTTTTTTTAGCTCATTATTGAGCGCGTACTCACTCATATAGAAGGAAAGTCATCATGTCGAATCAAAAGTGGTTCATCACGGGCGCGTCCAGCGGTCTCGGACTGGCACTCGCCGAAAAGCTGCTGGCCGAAGGCCATCGTGTCGTCGCCGCGGTGCGCCGTACCGAAGCGCTGCAAGCGCTCAAAGCGGCCTGGCCAGAACAGCTCGAAGTGGAATCGGTCGACGTGACCCTCCCCGAGCAGGTGCGCGCCGCCGCCGCCCGCCACACCGATGTCGACGTGGTCGTCAATAACGCGGGCGGCGCAGTGATCGGCGCGATGGAAGAGATGACCGAAGCCGATATCCAGCAGCAGCTCGCGCTGAACCTGCTGGCGCCGATCCATGTCACGCGCGCGTTTCTCGGTGCGATGCGCGCCAGGCAGCACGGCATGTTCATTCACCTGAGCAGCCTTGGCGGGCGTGCCGCGTTCGCGGGCGGCTCGATGTATCACGCCGCGAAGTTCGGGCTCGAAGGTTTCGCCGAATCGGTCAGCCAGGAACTGGCCGGGTTTGGCATCAAGACGCTTATCATCGAGCCGGGTTCCATCGCGACGGGCTTCGTGGCGAATATCCGCTGGACTGAGCAACTGGACGCCTACAAGGATGGCGTCGTCGGCAAGTTGCGCGAGCAGGTCAGGAATTTCGGCGAAGAGTTTATTTCCGGCGATCCATTGAAAATGGCCAGCGCCATCTATACGGTCAGCCAGTTGCCGGAGCCGCCGCTGCGCACGGCCCTCGGCGGCGACGCCTACGCGGTGCTGGAAGCCAGCTATACGCGCAACCTCGACGCGCTGCGGGCGCAGAAGGAACTCGCCAGCTCGGTGATGTTCGAGGGCAAGCGCGGCTTCATTCCCGAATGAAACGGAGCGAGACAATGCGCGTCGTACTGATCGGAGCAACCGGCATGGTCGGCCAGGGCGTATTGCGCGCCTGCCTTGCCGCGCAGGATGTCGCGGAAATCATCGTCGTCGGCCGGCGCGCGCCGGCCGACGACGATCCGCGCATCACGACCGTCACCGTGCCGGATCTCGCGCGTTTCGACGCGTCGGATGCGGTGTTTTCTGGCGTCGACGCGTGCTTCTTCTGCGTCGGCGTGTCGTCGTTCGGCATGTCGGAAGCCGCTTATCGCGCGATCACCTACGACCTCACGTTGCACGTCGCCCAGGCGTTGCTGCACGCGAGTCCGGCGATGACGATGGTGTATGTATCCGGTGCGGGCGCGGACAGCAGCGAACAGGGCAAGAGCATGTGGGCGCGCGTGCGCGGGCAGACCGAGAACGCCTTGCAGCGCCTGCCCTTCCGGCAAGTCGCCATTTTCCGTCCCTCGGCGATCATCCCCGAAGCCGGCATCCAGTCGCGCACCGCCTCTTATCGATGGATGTATGCCGTGCTCAAGCCGCTGCTTTCGCTGATCCGGCTCGTCTCGCCCCAGAGCGTGCTGACGACCCGGATCATGGGCGATGCGATGCTCAATGCCGTGCGCAAAGGCGTGCCGCACGCGGTGCTCAAACCTGCGGAGATCGACCGGCTCGCGACTGGGGCGGCATAACGGCATAACGGCATAACGGCGCAGCAACATCATCGCCACTATTGCAGCGCCTCGTCATGCTGCTTCTGATCGTGCGACGCGGAGCGCGTGCGCACGAACGCCGCCCCTAGCGCGAACGCGATCAGCGCCGCAATCGCGCCAAGCAGGAACGCAAGGTGATAGCCGCTGTTGAGCGCGGTCGCGGCGTCGGCGCCCGCCGCCGCGAGGCCATCGGTGCGCGCGGCCGCAAGGCTCGCAAGAATGGCGAGGCCCAGCGCGCCGCCCATCATGAACGATGTATTGACCACGCCCGACGCCAGGCCCGATTCATCGGGCGCGACGTCGCTCATCGCAGCCAGCAGCACGGGATTGAACGCCACGCCCGCGCCCAGCCCCATCAGCACCATGCCCGGCAATACGTCGACCCAATAGCTGCCGCCAACAGGCGCACGCGCAAACAGCAGCAGCCCGATTGCCGCGAGCAGCAAGCCGACCGCCAGCGGCGCGCGGATGCCGAAGCGCATCACCAGTTTCGCCGACAGCCCCAGCGAAAACGCGGCCATGATGATGTTGGCGGGCAGGAACGCGAGTCCCACCTGCATCGCGCTGTAGTTCAACAGGCGCTGCAGGTAGAGCGCGGAGATAAAGAACCACGCAAACAGCGCAGCGGCCCACAGCACCCCCACCACGTTGGCCGTCGCCACGTTGCGCAGCGCGAACATATGCAGCGGCATCAGCGGATGCGAGACGCGCGATTCGATCACGAGGAACGCGATGAGAAGCGCGACGGCCAGACCCAGTTGCAGCAGCGTCGGCACCGACGTCCATCCGGCTTCGTTGCCGTGCACGACGGCATATACCGCGAGCATCAGCGACGCGGTCACGGTTATGGCGCCCGCCACGTCGAGTTTCGCGCGCTCAGCAGCGGGTTTGCCCGCAGGCAGCAGCGCCACGCATCCGGCGTAGACGGCCACGCCGATGGGCAGGTTGACGAGGAAGATCCAGTGCCAGCTCAACGCGCTGGTGAGCAGGCCGCCCAGCAGCACGCCGATGCTGCCGCCGCCCCCGCCCACGAAACCGTACACGCCCATCGCCTTCGCACGATCGGCGGGCGACGTGAAGAGATTCATGATGAGCGAAAGCGATACCGCCGACACCACCGCGCCGCCCACGCCCTGGATCGCGCGCGCGGCAATCAGGATTCCTTGCGATTGGGCGAGGCCGCACGCTACGGACGCAAGCGTGAACCCCGTGATCCCCAGCAAAAACAGCCGCCGATGGCCAAACAGGTCGCCCAGCCACCCACCCAGCAGCAGGCAGCCGCCGAAGGTGAGCATATAGGCGTTGACCACCCACACGAGCGAGGTTTCGGTGAAGTGCAGATCCGCACGGATAGACGGCAACGCGACGTTCACGATGGTCGTATCCAGCACGATCATCAGCACGCCAAGGCAGAGCACGATCAGCGCGATCCAGCGTTGGCGTTCGTCAATGCCATGTGTCATGTCACTGCCCCGGCCCGTGCGGCTTTCATCGCTTCGTGAGATCCTGGAAATGACGGTCATGATACGCCCGATTGCGCGGGTTCCATTGGGCCTGGCTTCATTGAAGCGCTGCTCGATCCACGCTCATTCGGCATTGAACCGGCGCAGCACGCCTTGTGCGCGCAACGCGTGGCCGATGCGGCCAATCTCGCGCTCGCCTTCGATCAGCGCAGCCTTGCTGGTATGCACCGAGTAATTGCCGAGATGAAGGTCGTGCGGATGAGGAATGGCCGAGCCCAGCACGAAGCGCGCGTCGCCATGCGCCTCGAATTCCAGCGCTGCATCGGACGGATCGAATACCACCAGTTCGCCCTGCTCGACTGTGTCGGACGTGTCGACCGTGTCGGGCACGCGCACGCTGCCGTCCATCACCGCGATCCAGCCCACGCGATAGCCCGGCGGCGGCTGATAACGCCACCGTTGCCCGGCCTTCAACGTCACTTCGAAGTAGTTGATGCCTGAAGGCGCATCGACCGGGCTGACCGCGTCGCCGCTGCGGCCCAGCAGCACGCGCGCAGGGCCGTCCGACGGGATCGCCTCACCCGGCAGGTGCTGGCTGAACGCGGGCGCCAGTTCGCGCTCGGGCGGCAGCGCCACCCAGAGCTGGAACGCCTTGATAGGCGGCTCGACGCTGCCCGTGTGCCAGACTCCGCGACCGGCGCTCATCCATTCGATATCGCCCGCCGCCATCGTGCCTTCGTGACCGGTGGATTCGGCGTAATGGCTGGTGCCCTGCATCGCGAGCGTCAAGGTGGCAATGCCCGAATGAGGATGCCAGCCAAAGTTATGCTCGCCCGACGCCTGGCGCGAATCGACGAGATCGAGAAACACGAACGGTTTGATCAGCTGGCCCACGTCGCCCGGGCTGACCATGCGCACGATCGGCCCATGGGCGTGACCGCGCGTGCGAAAAACCACGTGGCGGCGCGGCTCCACCCCGGCGGTGGCCGGGCTTGAAGTGACGGCATTCATCATCGCTCTCCTGATGTTCGCTTAGGCCACGAGCGCGGCAGTTTCCTTGCGGGCCGAATCGAGTGCGCCGTTGCGTGCGTCAGCCCCCATCGCCACGCCTTCCGCGCGAATGAACGTGATGTCCGTGACGCCGAGCAAGCCGAACGCGACCTTTAGATAGGTTTCCTGATGATCGAACGGCGCAGCGGGCGAGCCCTCGCTGTAGACGCCGCCACGCGAAGAAGCGATGACCAGCTTCTTGCCGCCGCACAGCCCGACCGGCCCTTGTTCGGTATAACGGAAGGTGACGCCTGCAACCGAGATGCGATCGATCCACGCCTTCAGTTGCGAAGGCACGCCAAGGTTGTACATCGGCGCGCCGATGACCACGATATCGGCGGCAAGAAACGCTTCGAGCGCGGCCTGGCCCAGCGCCACGTCCTGTTTCAGGGCCTCGTCGTCGATCGGCGCGCCCTGCGCAGCCGCCAGATGGGCGGCGCTCAGGTGGCCAATCGGCGTGGCGGCCAGGTCGAGACGCGTAATCGCAAGCTGGGGATGGCTGCTACGCAGCGTCGCCACGACGTTCGCCGACAACTCGCGGCTAACGGAACCTTCACCAAGAATGCTGGAATCGATGTGCAAGAGCTTCATGATCTTTTCTCCGGACTGGGTAACTGCAGAATGTGAGGCCCAGTATGGCGAGGAAAGACATCTCGCACTAGATGGTAGAATCGGATTGAATTCGTCCATTAATGGAGCAATGACATGCTCGACCTCAATGACCTGGCGATGTTCGTGCAAGTCGTGCGCGCGGGCAGTTTCTCCGAAGCGGCGCGCCGCCTGCGCATGCCGGCCAATACGTTGAGCCGCCGCATCGACCAGCTCGAAGTGCAACTGGGTACGCGCCTGCTGCATCGCTCCACGCGCAAGCTGGCGCCCAGCACGGAGGGCCAGACGATCTTCGAGCGCTATGCCCCCGCCATCGACCAGATTCTCGAACTCGGGCGGCTGCATGCGGACGAGCAAACACCTTCCGGGTCGGTGCGCGTGACCGCGCTGGCCGGGTTATTCGAAGTCTTTCATCTGGAATGGCTGGCCGAATTCTATGCACGTTATCCGCACATCAGCATCGAGTTCGTGCTGGACGATGCGCCGTCCGACTTGATCGCCGATCGCATCGATCTGGCCTTGCGCATCGGCATCGACACCGGCAGCGGTTTTCGCGTGCGCCGGCTCGCGCCGAATTCGATGATTCTTGCGGCAAGTCCCGCGTACCTGAAACAGCGCACCGCGCCGCGCACGCTGAGCGAACTCGCCGATCATGAATGCCTGACGATTTCCAGCGGCCAGGCGCGCAATAAATGGTTGCTACAAGGGCCGCGCAGCAGCCAGGAAGTGGTCATCAACAGCCGGTTCACGGTCAACGACATGCGCGTGCTGGTGCAGGCCTGCGCAGCCGGACTGGGCATTGCGCTGCTGCCGCAGCTACTGGCGGAGCCGCTGATCGAAGAGGGAAAACTCGTGCGGGTCTTGCCGACCTATCAGCGTTCGAGCGCGGATCTCGGCTTGCAACTTGTTTATACGAGCCGTCCACCCGTACCGCCTGCGGTCGCGGTATTTGCCGATTTTCTCGTGGAAAAGCTGGGTGAAACGGTGCTGGAGCGCTCGGCGGAACGTGTGCGCCGATCGGCGCCTCGATAAAACCAACTAGCTAATTATTTCCCGGTGCTTTTGCGCTTGCGCGATTCCGCCTTTCGACATAGATCGGTGAGCAGCCAGCGCGCGATTTGCTCAGGCCGGTTCTTGCCATAGGTGGCGAACTTGATTTCGTTGCCGAAATAGACGATGACGCTGCCGGTCATCACTCGATAAGAACCGGCGTAGCTCACGCCATCCAGTTCCACACGCAAGGGATGCGTGGTTTCATATTCTGCGGAAGCCAAGGTATTGCAAAAAGTGTCAAAGATATGACGATATCGTTTTGCGTAGCATTTGGTCAATGAAATATGCGTTTTGTTTCATATTTCGCCGCTGACGCCCTCGGGATAAGGGTTTAAAGCCATTGTCCGCCACGTTCCGCCTGCGAACCGGAACGCGGCGTACGAACCTTAATGATGCTCGCGATACCGCGCCGCCTGATCGAGTTCGGCTTTTGCCTGGCGCAGCAGTTCTTCGGCGCGCGTTGCGTGACCGCCGAAATCATCGTGATTGTCTCGACGTGCCGTCTCGATGAGGCCGTTGCTCTGGTCGATCAATTGTTGCGCGTGCACGAGGTTGGGAAAATGGTCGGGCTGGGCGGCAAAAGCGGCGACAGCGGGCACAGCCAGCGCAGCCGCGATCAATGCAGTGATGAGTTTCATGGAGCGTTTCCGTTGTTTGAAAGGTAACCGTAAATGGCGAAAGACACGCGCCGCCAACACGCGTCGGCCTGTCGCCTGTGGAGGTAACGCCCTTCGTGGAGAAAGCGCTGACCACCCACGGGCGGTCTTTGGTAACCCCCAATTACGGGATATCGCGCGGACGATTCCCTTCTGAAAACGCCAGAATGTGTAGCGGTTTTGGTCGCGATTACTGATTTTTTCGATACAAGCTGGAACAGGTGTTGGGCTATCAACCCGCCACTGATGCCTCCAGCCGGTCGAGCAAGACCGCACGCAACGGGTGGCCGGTCAGGTCATCGCGCCGCCTCGGATGCGCCGCGCCGACTTCGAATACATGGCTCACCGGCTGCCGCGCAGCGTCATTCGCGGGCTCCAGCAACACAATGCGGTCGGCCAGAAAGAGCGCTTCGTCGATATCGTGCGTGACGACGAGCGCCGCCATGCGATGCGCCTCGACAAGCGTGAGCAGCAATTGCTGCAAGCGCATGCGCGTCATCGCATCCACGGCGCTGAACGGCTCATCGAGCAGCAGCAGGCGCGGCTGCGCAAACAGTCCTCGCGCAATCGCCACGCGCTGCGCCATGCCGCCCGATAGATGCTTGGGCCAGCGCGCGCCATCGTCGGCACGCAGGCCCACCTCGTCGAGCAGCGTCTGGGCGCGCGCAAGCGCCGCGCCGCTCGCACGCTGGGGAAACGTAATGTTGTCCGCCACGCGCAGCCACGGCAGCAGACGCGGCTCCTGAAAAATCACGCCTGCCAGCGGCGAAGGCCCATGCTGCACGACGCCGTCGATCGCAACGCGCCCCATAAAATCGCGATCCAGTCCCGCCGCGATGCGCAGCAGCGTGCTCTTGCCGCAACCGCTCGGGCCCAGCAACGCCGTGATCTGCCCCGGCGCGAGCGCAAGGCGCAGGTTGTCCAGAATCGTGCGCTCGCCATAGTGCTTGGCGCGAATATCGAGTTCGAGTAATGCCGCCTGCGTCATGCGCGTTCTCCTTCCCCAGCGGTGTCGCGCCAGGCCAGCACGCGCGCTTCGAGCGCACGCATCGCGCTATCCGTCAGCTTGCCGAGCAGGCCCAGCAGAATAATGGCGCCGAATACGATATCCGGCCGCCCCGTTTCGCGTCCATCGCTAAGCAGATAGCCGAGTCCGCGCGTGGCGGCAATCAGTTCAGCGGCGACGACAAACATCCATGACACCGCGAGGCCCGTGCGCAAGCCCGTGAATATCTGCGGCAACGCAGCGGGCAACAGAATGCGCAGAAATAACCGCCACGGCGGCAGACGATAGATTGCCCCCAGTTCCACGAGCTTGCGGTCGACGTTGCGAATGCCGGACACCACGCTCAGATGCACGGGAAAGAATGCCCCGATGGCGACGAGCGTGATCTTGGGTGCTTCGTCAATGCCCATCCACAGCAGCAGCACCGGCACCCATGCGAGCGAGGGGATCGCGCGCAGCGCCTGAAAACTGGGGTCGAGCAATGCGTCGAGGCGACGGCTCAAGCCCATTGCCGCGCCGATTGCGATGGCCAGCGCCGCGCCGCAGCCAAAGCCCACTGCCACGCGCGCCGTGCTGGCCGCTATATGGCGCATCAAATGCGCGCTGCCCAATTGCCAGAGCGCTTCGAATATCGAAGACGGTGCAGGCACGAGGTTGGCGGGCAACACCTGCGCGCGCACCAGTACTTCTATAGCCAGCAGAAAAGCGACGGGCAGCAAGGCGCCGGCGATGCGCCAGCCGCGCGGCAAGGATGACGACGCCCTCGCAACCGGTTCGCGCACGCCTTCCTGCGCAACTTCCCGCACCACTTCCCGCACTGCGCGCGAATCGGCGTTTGCGTCCAATGCAGGCCGTAGCGCCCGCACGGCGGTTTCATCGGCTCCCATCGCCCCGCTCCTTTACTGACGCTGCGCTGCAGCCAGCGCCGATTGTGCGGATTGCACATCGATCAGCGACTCGATCACCCGGTTCAGGTCGGTGCCAGGTTTCACGAGCTGTTCCTGCGCAAGAATCGGTGCAGCGGCTTCAAGCGCCTTGATCTGCGTTTCGCCGGGCTCCGGCTGGCTGAAATCGTTGCGGCTCAATTGCAGCTTCGCCACCGCGAGCGACACCTTCGAATCCTCCGAGACAATCTGTGCCGCCTCGTCCGGATGCGCCCCGATCCAGGCACGCGCACGCTCATACACCTTCAGCACGCGCGTCACCGCGTCGGGATATTGCCTCAGGAAATCTTCGCGAACGTTCAGGAATCCCCAGGTATTGAAATCGACGTTGCGATAGAGCAGGCGCGCGCCGTTGTCGATCTGCGCGGCAGCCATGTGCGGGTCGAGCCCTGCCCACGCATCGACTTGCCCGTTGACGAGCGCCGTACGGCCATCGGGATGCTGGAGATTGACGATCTCCACGTCGTCGCGCGACAGCCCCGCCGTATGCAGCGCGCGCAGCGTGAAGAGATAAGGGTCGGTGCCCTTGGTCGCCGCGATTTTCTTGCCCTTGAGATCGGCCAGCGTCTTGATCGGCGAGTCCTTGCGCACGACCAGCGCAGTCCATTCAGGACGCGAGAAGATATAGACCGTCTTGATGGGATTGCCATTGGCCTTGGCCAGCACCGCTGCAAGCCCTGCCGTCGAACCGATATCGATTGCACCGCTATTCAGGTACTCCAGCGCGCGGTTGCTGCCCAGGCTCAGCACCCAGCGCACCTGCGTATGCTCCGGCGCAAATGCTTGTTCGAGCCAGCCATTGCGCTTGATGACGAGGCTTTCCGGCGAATAGTAGGCGTAGTCGAGCTTGATTTCCGCAGGCGCGGCGCCCGCGGCCCACGCGGAAACAGCAGGCGCGATCAGCAACGCGAACGCGGCGATTCGACGCCATAGCGCCGGTTTGGTCGTTTGGTTTTCCATCTGTTTTCCTTTTGTTATGCGTAGCGTATTGGGCGGCATGACCGCGCAATCTCCGAGCTTAGAAAAATCCGCGCTCGAACAGAACCAAGATTCGCTCACATGGAAAGCAGGGAAAGCGATATTCGACCAGAGCGTAAGTACAGCGCGCAGACATTCACGGCGCTTCAAGTCCGCTAATCGATAGCGCCGATAACGTTTCGAGAATCCGTTATTGGAACGCTGCGGCACGCCTTTCTATACTCGTCGCTCACGCCATCGGAGGCCGCTTGTGGCCGCGAATTTGGCCGCGACCCTGGCCGCGATTCTGGCCACCACTCCGTCTCCATCGACGAAGCACGCAGAGAGGAAGACAGCATGACTGCAACCCGACCCGACGACATCGCACTATCCACGGGCACCGATTACGAGACCCTCGCGGCCCGCTTCCGGCCGATCTTCGCGCAGATCGCCAGCGGCGCGGCGCAACGCGACCGCGAACGCATCCTGCCGCACGACGCCATCGCTGCGCTCAAGGCCGCCGGTTTCGGCGCGGTGCGCATTCCCGTTCAATATGGCGGCGCGGGGGCGTCGATTCCGCAACTGTTCCGCCTGCTGATCGAACTGGCCGCCGCCGATTCGAACCTCCCGCAAGCGTTGCGCGCGCATTTCGCATTTGTGGAAGACTGGCTCAACGCACCGCCCGACGCCGACCAGCGCGCCTGGTTCGACCGCTTCGCGAGCGGCCAGATCGTGGGCAGCGCATGGTCGGAAGTGGGCGACGTGGCAGTCGGCCAGACAAAGACCAAAGTGGCGCAGCGCGACGGCCGCTTTGTCGTCAATGGTTCGAAGTACTACAGTACCGGCACGATCTACGCCGAGTGGATCGACGTCTACGCGCAGCGCGCGGAAGACGGCAGCGACGTGATCGCCGCCGTCAGCACGCAGCAAAGCGGCGTCGTGCGCGAGGACGACTGGGACGGCTTCGGGCAGACCACCACCGGCAGCGGCACCACCGTGTTCAACGACGCCGTGGTCGAAGCGCGCAACATCATCGACTTTTCGCGCCGCTTCAAATACCAGACCGCGTTCTATCAACTCTTTCACGTCGCCACGCTCGCGGGCATTGCCGAAGCCGTGAAGCGCGACGCCGCCACGCTGGTGCGCAACCGCACGCGCGTCTATAGCCACGGCAACGCGCCCCACGTAAGCGAGGACGCGCAGATCCAGCAGGTAGTGGGCGAAATCGCCTCGTGGGCCTATGCCGCCGAAGCGGTCGCGCTGCAATCCGCTGAACCCGCGCAACGCGCCTACGTGGCCCGCTTCGGCGGCAATGACGCGGTCGAACACGCCGCCAACGTCGACGCGGAAATCGCCTCGGCGCAAAGCCAGCTCGTTGCCTCGGAACTCGCCCTGCGCGCGGCGACGCATCTATTCGATGCGCTGGGCGCGTCGGCCATCAGCAAGCGCCTCGGGCTCGACCGCCACTGGCGCAACGCACGCACCGTCTCGTCGCACAATCCGCTCGTCTACAAGGCGCGCATCGTCGGCGACTGGGCCATCAACGGCACCGAGCCGCCATTCGTCTGGCAGATCGGCAACGGCCCCGGCCGTGGGAGCAAGTGAGCGCCATGAGCAAGACCATTCGTTTTAACGCCTTCGAAATGAATTGCGTGGGCCATCAGTCGCCCGGCTTGTGGCGCCATCCGCGCGATCGTTCGTGGCAGTACAAGGATCTCGAATACTGGACGGATCTGGCGAAGATTCTCGAACGGGGCATCTTCGACGCCATCTTCATCGCCGACGTGATCGGTTATTACGATGTCTACAAGGGCGGCAATTATCACGCGCTGCATCAGGCCGCGCAGATTCCCGTGAACGATCCGCTCCAGCTTGCCGCGCCGCTCGCGCTGGCGACCGAGCACCTGGGCATTGGCATCACGGCGTCGACGAGCTTCGAGCATCCGTACACCTTCGCGCGCCGCCTCTCCACCGCCGATCATCACACCAAGGGGCGGCTCGCGTGGAACGTGGTGACGTCCTATCTGGAAAGCGGCGCGAAGAACGTCGGCCAGGGCGGCCTGGCCGACCACAACAACCGCTACGAAGTCGCCGCCGAGTACGTGGAAGTGCTCTACAAGCTCTTCGAAGGCAGCTGGGAAGACGGCGCGGTCGTGCGCGACCGTGAGAAAGGCGTGTTCACGCACCCGGAAAAGGTGCATGAGATCGGCCACAAGGGCAAATACTTCGACGTCCCAGGTTATCACCTGTGCGAACCTTCGCCGCAACGCACGCCGGTGCTGTTCCAGGCGGGCGCATCGGGGCCCGGCAAGACCTTCGCGGCGCAGCACGCGGAATGCGTGTTCGTCGCCGCGCCCACGCAGACGCTGCTGCGCGACTACGTGGCCGAGGTGCGCCGCCAGGCCGCGCTCGCGGGCCGCGATCCGCGCAAGCTGCTGATCTACAACCTGGTGACGGTGATCGTCGACGAAACCGACGAAAAGGCCCAGGCGAAGTTCGAGGAGTACCAGCGCTACGTGTCCTATGACGGCTCGCTCGTCTTCATGTCGGGCTGGACTGGCATCGACTTCGGCCAGTACCTGCCGACCGACACGGTGCGCCGCGTGCAAACCAATGCGATCGTCTCCGCCGTCGAGCACCTTGCAGGCGGCGACAAGGCGTGGACTATCGAAGAACTCGCGCGCTGGGGCGGCGTAGGCGGCCTGGGGCCGGTTTTCGTGGGCTCGCCCGCGACGGTCGCCGACATCCTGCAACAGTGGGTCGAGCATACCGACGTCGACGGCTTCAATCTGGCCTATGCGATCGCGCACGAGACCTTCGAAGACGTCGTCGAACATCTTGTGCCCGAATTGCAGCGCCGCGGCGTCTATGCGCGCGAGTACGCACCCGGCACCCTGCGAGAAAAGCTCTTCGGCAACGGCCCAACACTGCCCGAGAACCACCCGGCCGCACACTACCGCGACATCGAACGCGTGAAACGCGAAGCCGCCCAAGCCACGCAAGCCGCGGAAACCACCGAACCGGTAGAGACCGCCTGACCGTACCCACCCGCGCCGCCCAACCGGCGCGGGAATCGTCTTCCCGTTACTTCATTCCCGGACACCCATCATGACCGACCTCGCCGCCCAGGCGGGAGACGGCGGCGCCCTGCGGCGCGGCTATCTTTCGCTATCCGAATTAATTGCTCAGTCTATTGGACTTGTCGGCGCCGCCGGTGGCGCAGGGCTGCTGATTCCAGCGGTCTTCGCCACCGCTGGCAACGGCACCTGGCTCGCCTATCTGCTCGCCACCATCGGCCTGTTGTTCGCCTCGTGGAGCATCACGCAGTTCGCCAAACGCACTGCATCGCCGGGCGCGCTCTATACCTATGCCGCCCGCGGCCTGGGCCCCATCTGGGGCGTGATTGCGGGCTGGTCGTTGCTGATCGCCTATGGCGTCGGCGCAGCGGGCATCCTGCAAGGCACCGTCAATGAAGTGGTCGTGTTGTTCAAGGACATCGGCGTGGGCGCGGCGGGCACTGGCGTCATCGCGTCAGTTTCGATCACCGTGGCCGTTACGATTGGCGCATGGTTCATTACCTGGCGCGACATTCGCCTGTCCACGCGCACCACGCTCTGGATCGAGCTGAGCACCGTCGTGCTGATCCTGTTCGTGATCGGCGCGGCGCTGTTCCTGCACCATCGCTGGGTCGATCCGCAGCAGCTTGCGCTGGCCGCCGTCAAGCCCGACCAGTTGCGCCTGGGCATGGTGCTCGCGTTCTTCAGCTTCACGGGCTTTGAAAGCGTCACCGCGCTGGGCGTCGAAGCGCGCGAGCCGTTCCGCCTGATTCCGCGCGCCGTCATCGTCAGCATTCTCGGGCCTGCAGCGCTCTTTCTCGCGGCCTCGTACGGGCTGGTCGCGTTGTTCCAGGGTGCGGCCACGCCGCTCGACCAGGCCAATGCCCCGCTTTCGGCCGTGGCGCACGGCATCCATCTTGGCGCACTTGGCGTGCTTATCGATGCGGGCGTGGCGCTGAGCTTCTTTGCTGCGTTCTTCTCCTCGATCAACGCGGCCGCGCGGCTGCTTTACACCTTCGCGCGTCAGGGCTTGCTGCACTCGGCAACGGGCCGTGCGCACGCGGGCAACGCCACGCCGCACGTAGCCGTCACGCTGATCGCCGTGCTTTCGCTGGTGGTGGGCGTGGTGTTTCAACTACGCGGCACGTCGCTGTTCGATGCTTACGGCTATCTGAGCACGATTGCGACGTTCGGCTTCCTGTTGACGTACGTGATCGTCGCGATTGCCGCGCCGGTCTTCCTGCGCCGCCGTGGCGAACTCAAGCCCCTGCACATTGCGATCAGCGTGATTGCCGTCGTGCTGATCGGCATTCCGTTTGTCGGCAGCATTTATCCTGCCGCGCCAGGCGCCTATGCCGTGCTCCCCTATGTGTTCGCGGCGCTGCTGGCTGCGGGCTTCGCGTGGTTCGTCGCACTGCGCATCGTTGCACCGCACCGGCTGCAAGACATCGAAGCCGAACTCTCGGACGATGGCGCAACGCAACGCGCCAACGCCGCGCCCGTGGGTCAAGCCGCTTCTGCCGCGTAGCGCTTCACCGATTCACCGCTTCACGCGGCGATACGCGTTTCGTCTCGATCGACACATGCCTCGCGCACCTCATTCGCTGCGTCGAAGGGGTGCACGACGGCGTCGGTCGCCCGCCACGCAAACCGGCGCAGCAGTTCGCCATAGCCGCCGCGAATCACAAAATGCCCGCATTTATGGGCATATGCCTCGCGCCGCAGACGCCAGGCGCGCGGCAGGCAATACCACGGCAACGCGGGCAGATCGTGGTGGACGAGGTGATAGTTATTGTTGAGGAACAGCAGGCGCATGAGGAAACCCGCTTCGTTGATGACGATACGCGCCTTCGGCTCGGGCGCGGCGCGATGCTCGTACAACGAGCGGATCGTCGCGAGCGACAGCGCGGGCCATGTGACGGCCAGCAGGTAATACCACCAGGGCACGCCAGCCCAGGCGTCCAGCACGTACAGGAGCGCGGCCACGCTGATCGCGTGCGCAATCCACATCGGCGCATAGCGGCGATCGCGATTGCGCAGCGCGTGCCACGCCGCGCCCAGCACAGCGGCGGCGCTCATCGGCGGCCCCACGATCATGCGGCCGACGAAACGCTTGCGCGCCTGCCACAACGCACGTCGCCACGCTGGCCAGCGCTGCCAGCGTCCGGCAGGCACATAATTGCTTTCGGGGTCGAGTCCGGGCAGCGTGAGCGCTTCATCGCGATGATGTTCGAGATGCGTGTCGCGATAGAGCGTATAAGGAAACCAGATCGCAAGCGGCGCATAACCCAGGCATTTATTTAGCCATGCCAGGCGTGTCGGGTGGCCATGCAGCAATTCGTGCTGCACCGACATATGCCACGTGCAGAGCAGCACGAAAAGCGGCGTCGCGCCCGCCAGCGAAATCACATGGCTGTGCAGCAACCCGATGGTCGCGCCCCAGCCGCCATAGACAGCGGCGATCAACAGCCACGTGGGCCATTCCGTGCGGGCCTTGAAGCTCGCTTCCAGCGCGGCGACATCGCGCGCGTGTTCGGCATCGAAATATTCAGCCATGGTTCCCTGCGCGGGCTAATTCAGCTGCAATTGCCCTTGATTGCCTGCGTTTGTCTACACTGTCACGATGAACCGCTGGATCGCCACCCTGCCGATGTACAACGTCACGCCACAGCACGACGCGCTGTGGCGTGCGTTGCTGCGCGATACGCTCGACATCTACGCGCAGGCAGGCGGCACGCGCGCGGTGGATGTGCCCGACACGCCTCCCGACAACCTGCTCGAACTCTGGCGCCGCCCTGACCTGCTGCTTTCGCAGACCTGCGGCTTCCCGTATCGCATGCTGGGCATCGCGCATCGCGTGCAACTGCTCGCCACGCCCGCCTTCGACGCCGAGGGTTGCGAAGGCGCGTTCTATCGCAGCGCGCTGGTGGTATCGGCACGCGCCTGGGACGCCGGCGCCGTGTCGATTGCCGCGTGCCGTGGCTTGCGCGCCGCCTGCAACGGCCCCGATTCGCATAGCGGCATGAACGCGTTGCGCCATGCCGTAGCGCCCCATGCACAAGCGGGCCGCTTTTTCTCGTCGGTCGCGTGGGTCGGCTCGCATCTCAACGCGTTGCGCGCGCTGGGCGCGGGCGAAGCGGAGGTGGCGGCCATCGATTGCGTGACGCTCGCCTATGTGCGCGATGCGCGGCCCGAATGGCTGCACGGCCTGCACACGATCGGCATGAGCGCAGCCGCTCCTGGCCTGCCCTTCATCGCCTCTCGCACGTTGCCGGAGCAACAGGCGGCGTGGCTGCGCGATGCGCTAGATAAGGCCTGTGCCGCCGATACCCAGCGCGCCCGCACGCTGTGCCTGCGTGGCTTCGTGCGCCTCACGCCCGCCGATTACGCCAGCATCGAACACTTTGCCGATGAAGCCCGCGCGCTCGGCTATCCAGAACTTTCGTGAGCATTCACGAACACGCTTCGACGCAGTATAAGAACGCGCCACGCGCGGCTCCAATAACGAATCGGCAGATCGATATGACCGGCAGGCGCGCAAGCCCGCCACGAGGCGCTTAGCCGCCCTATATCGCCATTCCTGAAAAGCAACGCAGCGATCGATATAAGGCGCGCGCGAGCGCTCGATAGAATGGAACGCCAGCGCGGCGCTGCCGCCATTTCATCGAACAGACCATTCAATCGGGGATCACCATGACAGCAACCGGGCGCGCCGTGCGCCTTATCGGCGCGGGTATCGTCGTCGGCTCGGCTATGGCCGCGCCGCTCGCTCATGCGGATGTTTCGCTGCTCAACGTTTCGTACGACGTCACGCGCGAACTCTATAAGGACATCGACGCGAGCTTTATCGCCGATTACAAGCAAAAGAGCGGCGAAACAGTGGCGATCCGCCAGTCGCACGGCGCGTCGAGCGCCCAGGCACTGTCGGTGCTGCAAGGCTTGCAGGCCGACGTCGTGACCATGAACCAGCCCAACGATATCGACCTGCTCGCCGAACGCGGCCAGCTCGTGCCCGCCGACTGGCGCGCGCGCCTGCCCGATGCGAGCGCGCCCTACACGACGACGATGGTATTTCTCGTGCGCAAGGGCAATCCGAAGCACATCAAGGACTGGGACGACCTGGCCAAACCCGGCGTGCAGGTCGTGATCGCGAACCCGAAGACCTCGGGCAATGGCCGCTATGCGTATCTGGCCGCATGGGGCTATCGCAAGCTGCAAGGCGCAAGCGACGCGCAGGCACTCGATTTCGAGCGCGCGCTGCTCAAGAACGTGCCGGTGCTCGACGCAGGCGGTCGCGGCGCGACCACCACGTTCACGCAACGCGGCATCGGCGACGTGCTCGTCACGTTCGAAAACGAGGTCGGGCTGATCGAAGCGGGTGCGAATGCTCAGGATTTCGAAGCGGTTTATCCGTCGGTGAGCCTGCTGGCCGAACCGCCGGTCGCGGTCGTCGACAAGGTCGTGGACAAGCGCGGCACGCGCAAGGAAGCGCAGGCCTACCTCACGTATCTGTATACGCCCGCCGCGCAGGAGATCATCGCGCAGCACCACCTGCGTCCCCGCGACAAGGCAGTGCTCGCAAAGCACGCCGACGAATTCAAGCCGCTCAAGACCTTCACGGTCGAACAGGTTTTTGGCAGTTGGCAGAAAGCGCAGGCTGCGCATTTCGCCGATGGCGGCACCTTCGACCAGATTTACGCGGATCGCAAGTAGCCCGCGTGAATCATGAATAAAGCGGGGCGAGTGCTTTGGCACCCGCCCCGCTTCTGCTTTTACCGGCTCTTTTCAATCGCGTTCAGTTCCACGCGTGCCGTGCAGGCTTCGCGCCGTTCAGATAGTAATTGCCTACGAGGTGATACTTCCAGCGCACCGGATCATGCAGCGTATGCGTGCGCGCGTTGCGCCAGTGGCGGTCGAGGTTGTGCGTGGCAAGCGTCGATTGCGTGCCCGCCAGCTCGAAGAGTTTCTCGCCTGCCAGCAGCGCCGCTTCGGTCGTCAGCACCTTCGCTTCGCCCACGGCCACGGACGCGCGCGCGACGTCGTCCTCGCTGACCACATCCTGCGCGGCGATCTCGTCGAGCACCTTCGCCGAGCGTTCAAGCAGCGCCTCGGCGGCATGCAACTGGATGACCAGCCGGCCGATTTCCCGCACCGTCAACGGATCTTCGCTCGCACGCTCGACGCCGCTATCGACCCAGGGCCGCGCGCGCTCGCGCACGAAAGCGAGCGTATCGTCGATGGCCGCTTTGGCAATCCCCGCGTCGATAGCCGCCTGGATGATCTGCGAAACCGGGCCGTTGAGCGTGGGCTGATCCGAAACCTGATACGCGGGCAGCACATGCGATGCGCTCACGCGCACGTTGTCCAGCGTGACCGTGCCGCTCGCCGTGGTGCGCTGGCCGAAGCCTGACCAGTCGTCGGTGATCGTCAGGCCCTGCGTGCCTTGCGGAATATAAGCGAGCCAGCCGCGGCGCGTCTCGTCGAGCCCGAGCACCGGCACATAGTGCGCGAACAGCGCGCCCGTCGAATAGAACTTGGTGCCGTCCACCACGTAATCGTCGCCCTCCTGGCGCACGCGCGTTTTCAGGTCGAGCACGTTTTTCGTGCCCTTTTCCGAAAAGCCATTGCCAAAACGCTTGCCTGCCAGCACCTCGGAGAAGAAGAAGCGCTTCTGCTGTTCCGTGCCCGTGAGCGCGATCACGTCGACCAGGCCGAAGTGGTTCTGCGGCAGTTGGCCAAGCGACGGATCGGCGGCGGAGATCAGCTTGACGACCTCGGTAAGCGTCACGAACGACGCGCCCGCGCCGCCATAGGCCTTCGGCACCGTGATGCCCCACAGCCCCGATTGCGAGAACCATTCGATCTCCTCGCGCGGCAGACGCCGCTCGCGATCGCGTTCCGCCGCGCCTTCGGCGAGACGCGCGGCAAGCTCGCGGGCGACGGCGATGGCCTCGTCATCGTTTGCGATCACGCGCACGCTCACTCCTGCGCCCGCGCGCTGTCCCTGCTCACCGGTCTCTGCCATGACTTTTCTCCGCAATAAGGTAGGTGCGGACAATCTAGCAATGAACCCGACGCGCGCCAAACGAGCGATTGGCAGATCGATATTCCATGGCGTGGCACGTTGCAGCGGTTATATTCGTGTTTTCGCGGATATTCACGAAAACGCGCACGCAGCACATGACCAGCAAGCCCATGCACGAGCATCAATCCCAACAAGCGAACACACGCATCGACGCGCGCATCTGGAAGGTCGTCGGCGTTGTCGCGATCGGCTCGTTCATGGCGCAGATGGATTCGACGCTCGTGAACGTGTCGCTTTCGACGATCGGCCACGCGCTCGGCGCGCCCATTGCGACGACGCAGTGGATCGTGAGCGGCTACCTGCTCGCGATGGCGCTGATGCTGCCGCTCAACGGCTGGCTCGTGGATCGCGTGGGCGCGAAGCGCCTCTATCTGTTTTGTTTCGCCGCGTTCACCTGCGCTTCGGTGCTGTGCGGCACGGCACGCAGCATCGAGGCGCTGACCGCCGCCCGGCTGTTGCAGGGGCTCGTGGCCGGCGTGCTGGCGCCCATGGCGCAAATGATGATCGGTCGCGTGGGCGGCCAGAACATGCAGCGCGTGATGGGCTATGCGACCTTGCCCATCCTGCTCGGGCCGATTGTCGGGCCGGTGCTGGCCGGATCGATCCTTGCACACGCAACGTGGCCGTGGCTCTTTTTTGTGAACCTTCCCATCGGCGCACTCGGCTTGGTGCTTGCGGCGCGGATATTGCCGCGCGATGCCGCGCCCGCGCACGCACGGCCATTCGACCTGCTGGGTTTCGCCTTGATTTCGCCGGGCCTTGTCGCGCTGGTCTATGGTTTGCAGAGCAGCGTCCTGTGCTTTTGCGCAGGTGTCGCGCTGCTTGCGGCTTTCGTGCTTCACGCCCGCAACAAAGGCGAAAGCGCGTTGATCGACGTGCGGATCTTTCAGGAGCGCAGCTTGCGCGTCGCCGCCCTCGCGCAATGCTTCGCCAACGGCATCCTGTTCGGCCGGCAGCTTGCTGTGCCGCTTTTCCTGATCGCCGGATGCGGATTGAGCGCGGCACACGCGGGCGGGCTCGTCGCAATCATCGGTGTCGGCATGATGATTTCGTTCGCATTCCTTGGCTTTTTGACCGATCGCTTTGGCTGCCGCCCGGTTGCAGCAGGCGGCGCAATGCTGGCGCTGCTGGGCACGCTGGCGTTCGTGTGGATGACGCTGGGCGCGTATTCGCCCGTTCTGGCCGCCGCGAGCCTCTTTGCAGCGGGCCTGGGGCAAGGCACGATCAGCGTTCCGTCGATCGCTGCGGCCTATGCTTCGCTGCCGAAGGCGAAACTGCCCGTGGCCAATACCGCGCTCAATATCGCGCAGCGCATTGGCGGCCCCTTCGCGACGACGCTGGTTTCAATGGCCCTTGCCATGACGACGGCACACGCATCGAGCCCGCACGCCCATCCCTATCTGGCCGCATTCATCGTGCTCGCGCTGCTGCACGGCTTGTGCCTCGCCTCGACATTGAAACTGCCCATGCGGATCGGGCAAGCAACGTCACGCTGACGCTTTCCGCTTGTAAAACAGGGGTTTGCCACGCACTCGGGTTAGGAGTGCGTGGTTGAAAGTGGGTGGCCGGGACTGGCGGTTAGTTGCAATACAACACGGAACAGGCCCACGCGGAAAGCACAACGTAAGCAAAATATCGCCTGGCGAATGTCACCCGCCTATGCCACGCCAATTCAATCTGTATGCACACATCGCGCGCAATGCGCCGCGTAAGGCTTCGCGCGTCACCGCTTACAGGCGATAATCGACGCCAGGCAATCGATTCAAATGCGGACTTGAACAGCGGAGAAGGAATGAGCAAGCAAGGCTTCACCACCAGCATCGTTCACGGCGACAGGATCTCGGGCAGCGAGCACGGCGGCGTGCGCCAGCCGATCCATACGTCGGTGCAATATGGTTTCGAGCGCGTCGAAGATCTGATCGGCGTGTTTCAGGGCACGAAAAAAGGCGGCTTCAACTACGCGCGCCAGGGCACGCCCACGACGGCCGCGCTGGAACGCAAGATCACGAGCCTGGAAGAAGGCGTCGGCTCGATCTGCTTCAGCACCGGCATGGCCGCCATCACGGCGACGTTCCTCACGCTGCTGCGCGCGGGCGACCATCTGGTGTCGAGCCGTTACGTGTTCGGCAACACGAACAGCCTGTTTGGCACGCTGCGCACGCTCGGCGTCGAAGTCACGACCGTGGACGCCTGCGATGCCGAAAACGTAAAGAACGCGATTCGCCCGAACACGCGCATGGTGTTCGTCGAAACCATCGCGAATCCGGGCACGCAGGTTCCCGACCTGCAAGGCATTGGCGACATCTGCCGCGAACACGGCATCGCCTATGTGGTGGACAACACGATCACTTCCGCGGCGCTGTTCAAGCCGAAGGCGGTCGGCGCCAGCCTCGTCGTCAATTCGCTGACCAAGACGATCGCCGGGCACGGCGCGGCGCTGGGCGGCGCGGTCAGCGACACCGGCCTGTTCGACTGGAGCGCTTACCCGAACATCGCCGACGACTATCGCCGTTCCGCGGCGAAAGATCAGGGCCTGCTGCAGATCCGCAAGAAGGGCCTGCGCGATATGGGCGCGGCGCTGTCGTCCGAGCAGGCGCACTCGATTGCGCTGGGCGCGGAAACCCTCGCATTGCGCGTGAAGCAGAGCAGCGACAATGCGCTCGCGCTCGCGCAGTTCCTGGAAGGGCACGAGGCCATCGGCAAGGTGTTTTATCCCGGTTTGAAGAGCCACCCGCAATACGAGGTCGCACAGAAGCTGTTCAAGGGCGCGTCGTGGCTGCTGTCGTTCGAACTGCTCAAAACCGAACGCATGATCGACGTCGTCAACGCGCTGCAATTGCCGATCAAGGCAACCGGCCTTGGCGATACGCGCACGCTCATCATTCCCGTCGCACCGACGATCTTCTACGAAGCGGGCGCGGAAACCCGCAAGGCAATGGGCATTTCCGACGGGATGCTGCGTCTGTCGGCAGGCATTGAAGATATCGACGACCTGATCGCGGACTTCGCGCAGGCGCTCAAGCTGGCTGCGTAACGCTGAGTCGTAGTTTTCGCGTTGTTTTCAAATTCCGGCCCGACGCCGCTCGGGCTGGAATTCACCACCCGCCTCCTCGCAAACGCGAGCACCGATTTCCCCCTCACGCCTTCATCGCCCGCAAACGCCCGCCAGTCGGCGCATTGCGAGTGCTACACAGCACGCCGCAATGCGAGTATTCGAATGCGCGCGCAACTCTTATTCTGTTCTCACTGAAGGCACGGCATGGTGCCGCTGCCACTGCACATGGGACAGAACAATGAGCGACGCAACGCAACCGATCATTCAGGCCATGAAACTCAATCATCTGAGTTTCCCGTCGGCCGATACCGAAGCCACCGCGGCTTTCTTCGAGCACTACCTGGGTTTCACCATCGCAGGCACATGGGAGCGCTCGTATATTCTCAAGCGTCCCGGCTATGACGTCGTGATCGATTACGCGGGCCCGGACGCGCCCGAGTGGCCGACAAACTTTCACCTGGGCTTTGAATTGCCGGATCTCGAAGCCGTGCAGGCGCTTTATGTGCGCTTCAAGGCCGAAGGCGTACAAATGGAAACGGAGATATTCAATAACGGACGCGGCTCGCGCTTTTTCTGTCGTGCGCCAGGCGGCGTGATGTTCGAAATGAATACGCGCCGCGACGCCGCGCAACAATATCAAGGTACGTTCGACAATTGAGCGGCATGCCCGCAAGGGCATTGCCGGAAAATGATTTCTTGAAGCAGGAAATAAGGATCGGTTATTCGATCTCGCTGTCGCCCGCATCCGCTTCCGGCACGAACATATATCCGCGCGTGCGCACGGTTTGAATCACGCGTGGCTGTTCGGGATTGACTTCGACAATACGCCGCAGCCGCAGGATCGCAACATAGATGCTGCGCGTACACGAGCTGCCGCTACGCGATTCGAGCAGGCGCACCAGCGCCTCGCGGCTGATGACCTGCATGGGACGGGAAGCCAGGTGCGCGAGTATCAGGATCTCGCTCTCGCCGATTTTCACGGGCGCGCCATCTTTCAGCAGGCTTTGGCGCGAAAGCGTGAGTTCGAAACGCCCAAACTGGATACGGTCGAGCGCGGGCCCGACCGGGCGTGTGCTCTGCGCGCCGCCAAAGCGCAGCACCGCGTGAATGCGCGCCAGCAATTCGCGCGGCAAGAACGGTTTGCCGACGTAATCGTCCGCGCCCATTTCAAGGCCGATGATGCGCTCGGTTTCATCGGCGAGCGCGGTGAGCATGATGACGGGCGTGTTCTTGTCGTGCTCGCGCAGGCGGCGCAAAGCCGTGAGGCCGTCCACGCGCGGCAGCATGAGATCGAGCACGACAATAGAAGGACGCAGGTTCTCGATCGCGCTGTCCAGATGCTCGGCGCTATGAACCGCCGTGAATCGCACGCCGCGCGACGCAAAGAAACTGCCTAATAGCTGGCAAGCGATTTCGTCGTCGTCGACATGCAGGACGTGGAGGTCGGACTTTTGCATAGGCGCGCAATATTGCATGAAGCAAGCAGGCTCAAAGACAATCGAAAGTCAGATGATGCGACAAACAACGTCACACAGGCTTACTGATTATTTCCGCGTCTTTCTTCCCTGTTCGCGCCCCGTGAGCGCAAGGGCGCTCAGTGGCACGCCAACGCGCAATAGATGGCCGAGACCGTGGCCGTCACGCCAACGCCGGCGCCTAGCGCGATATTACCCAGCGTCGTTGCACACCCCTGGAGCAAAACCATGCTGGCCAGCGCGCAGGCGGCAATCGTCATGCGCGCCATGCGGTCGATCTTGAAGCCGGAACTCATTGAAAATGCCTTACGCGAACCATTCAAATATCGCGCGCATTTTCCCATGAATCCCCAGCGACTCCCACGCCTGGTCTTCCATCGCGCATTACCGTTCCTTTCCCTCGATTCAGGTTGGCGACGCCACGTAGGCATTCAACGCGCCCGCGAGATGATCGATCGCTTCGCCCAGATCGTCGTCGGCATGCGTTGCCGGTTTTGCAGCGCTGATCTGCCCGCCCGCTTTCGACGCCAGCGCCTGCCGCATCTGCCCCGCCATCGCATCGTAGGCCTGCGCCCTCTGGCGGGCCGCTTCGTTTGGCTCGCCTTCTCGCAGGACTTCGATGACCGCTGCCGCGCCGCAGACGAATCGCAGCGCCACGATGACCTCGCGCAGGCGTTCGAGACCTGCGGAACGCCAGCGTCCTTCCAGCAGCATCCGCTCGCGCGCCGTCTCAAGCCGCGTACTGGCAAGACCCGCTTCCCGTTGCAGACGATCCAGCTCCGCGGCCGCATCGCCGTCCAAGCGCAGCGCTGCCGACGCGAAGTCCATGTTGGCGGAAATCGCCCCGCCAATTGCGGCGTCCAGCACGTCTTCGTTACGGCCTGGCCACAGCAGGAAACTCACGGCCACGCCCACGCAGGCGCCGATGACCTCATTGGCAAAACGCGCCGCGATCAAACCGCCCGCTGGATGAATAAAGTCCGATAACAGCATGAACATGGGGCAGAGAAAAACCACAAAGAGGCCATAGCTCACCAGCCTGCACGCAATCGCCACGGCGGCAAGCGGCAGGATCGCGAGCACCATTGCGCCGGGGCCTGGCAGCGTCGCCAGCAATGCGGCGGCAATCGATCCGCCCAGCACGCTGCCGCATGCCCGCTCCAGGATGCGCAGCCAAGTGTTGGCCGCGACAGGCTGCGTCACGACGATGGCCGCAAGCGCGCCCCAATACGCCAGCGTCACGTTCAGCCAGGTGCCGATCGCGAAAGCCACGACCGTTGCGAGCGCAACTCTCAGCGCGTGACGCCACACCATCGTATCGATGCCGCGCGTGGCGGACGCCGCTGCAAGCGGAACCTGCCCGCTGCCTGCGGCGGGCACGACGCCTTGCTCGGCAAGACGAACAATGGCGCTGGCCGCGAATTTCACGCAACGCGCGATGACGTCGTGCTGGTTCTCCACCTCCTGTAAAAGCGCCTTCGCCTGCGCGATCAGTGCATCGGGAAGCGGGCCATCCAGCAGGGCTTCATCGGCAAGCGCCTGCAGGCATTGCTGCAACGCGCGCAGCAGGTGACGCGACCGGCCGCTCGCCTGTTGCGGCGACTTCCGCTGGGCGTGCCCAATGGCGATCAGCGCGGAAAAGATCCGGCCAGCCGCATCGATATACGCGCCAAGCCGCAATCCATTGCAGCTATCGAGCGCCGCCAGCGCCCTGCCTCGCTCGATCGACAGGCGCACGCCCCGCCGGTGAACGAGGTCGAAGGTCTGCCAGCCCGCGATATCCGCTTCGGGTTGCGCATCCAGTTCATCGATAAAACCGGCCATGCTTTCCAGCCTGGCGAAGATCGCCGCCAGCATGAGATTGCCGGACTGGCGAAACGGAATCGGCACGAGGAACACGCAGAACAGCATCGTCCAGAGCGAGCCAAGCAAAAAATAGCCACCCAGTTCGAGCGCGCCCGTCAAGGGTCGCGCGGACGCGATGCCGATGACCACCGCCAGCGTGGCGATGAAGCCTGCCTGCGCGGGCATGGGGCCGAACGCGGCCTTGTAACTGCGCGTGAGTCCACACAGGAAGACGAGCGCGAACAGAATGACGAGGCTTGCCACATAGCCCCAATGCGCGACCCAGGACGCAACCGGCAGGACGATCGCCCCCATGACCGTGAAGGTGCCCATGGCCTTGAGCCGCGCGATCCTGCTGCCCTGCGGATCGCACAGGCAGTTCCAGAACGCCGCCACCGCGCCCAGCGCGATCTCGGGCCGCGCGAGCAGTATGGCCACGACCAGCAGCGGCGCCATCGCCAGCGCCGCGCGCACGCCTTCTGCAATGCCTACGCGCTCGGGCGTGATGGCAAAGACATGGCCTTCCGCCCGGAATGTCCTGCGACTGAGCACCGATACGAACCTGGCAAGGCTGACCATGGCGTTCCCTTTATGCCGGATTGGGCAAGTCGCACTGTACAGGCGCCATAAGAAACGGGGCGTCGGCATGCCTCGGGAGGCGTGTTTGATATGACGAATCGCGGGACGACGGGCAAATCGCCGGGTGCTGGCAAGCGCGCCCCCTATTTCCCCCACGCGAAATACGTAGCAGAAAATCTTCGAAGCGTTTCGTTGACCGGCGCGCGACTCGCCACGCATCATGCGCGTTCGCCGTGCATGCACGCTTGAGTCAATCCTTCAGGGCCACACTACGATGTCGAATCCTTTGCACGACCGCCAGGGCGCGAATGACACGCGCCGTCTGCTCCTCAAAGCCGGCGCAGCGGGCGCTTTGCGCGGCGTCGCCGCAACGGCAGGCGCGCTCGTCGCTGCTCTCGGCAGCAGCGCGGCGCGCGCGGACGACAACAAGGTGTTGCGCGTCGGCTACCAGAAATATGGAAACTTCGTCGTCCTAAAGGCGCAGAAGACGCTGGAGAAGCGTCTTGCGGCCTCCGGCGTCACGGTGCAATGGCTGGAATTTCCGGGCGGCCCGCAATTGCTCGAAGGCCTGAATGCTGGCGCGGTCGACGTGGGCACCGTGGGCGAGACGCCGCCGATTTTCGCGCAGGCAGGCGGCGTCGATTTCGTCTATATCGGCAGCGAACCGCCCGCGCCGCGCGCGGAGGCCATCGTCGTGCAGAACGATTCGCCGATCCGCAGCGTGGCCGATCTGCGCGGCAAGCGCGTCGCGCTCAATCGCGGCTCGAATGTGCATTACCTGCTGGTGGAAGCGCTCAAGAAGGCCAACCTGCGCTACGACGATATCCAGCCCGTGTATCTCGCGCCTGCCGATGCGCGCGCGGCCTTCACGAGCCACAGCGTGGACGCATGGGCGATCTGGGATCCCTACTTCGCCGCGATCGAGCGCCAGGCGAACGCACGCGTGATCGCTACCGGCGAGGGTCTCGTGAACAACACGCAGTACTACCTGGCGAGCCGCAAGTTCGCCGCCGCCCATGCGCCGGTCGTGCATGCACTGCTCGAAGAAATCGCCGCTGTCGACACTTACGCGCGCGCCAATATTGCGGCCGTGGCGTCGCAACTCTCGCCGCTCGTGGGACTCGACGCCGCCACGCTCGAAGTCGCACTCAGGCGCACGACCTTCGGCGTGCGTGCGCTCGATCCGGCCACCTTCGCCTACCAGCAACAGATCGCCGACACCTTCACCGACCTGAAGCTGATCCCGAAGAAACTCGTTGTCGCCGATGCACGCTGGGATGCGGCTTGAGCCTGAACGCTTCGCCTGAGGTTTGACGCGCGCAAAAACACGGATAACGCGCGTCTTCCTCGCACCGCTTCTATGCACCGCTTCTTCGCGCGAAGACACTGCGTTCACACGCGCCAGCGCATATGCAATGCACGTTTGCTTCGTTCCCGCCTCGCAACGCCGACGCTAAGCTCTCCACAGCTTCTATCCAACCACATCGTCGGCAACACCGGGAACCCCGCCATGACATTCAAACGACGCATTCAGGCTATCGCCGCTCCTGCCGCACTCGCGCTGCTCATCGCACACGGCACGGCCGCACGCGCGGAAACCGTCAACATCGCCTATCAATACGGCGCCGATCCGGCCAAGCTCGCGCAGGCGGGCGCGGCCTATGAAAAAGCCACGGGCTGGACGATCAACTGGCGACGCTTCGACACCGGCGCCGATATCGTCGCCGCACTGGCTTCGGGCGACATCCAGATCGGCGACGTCGGGTCGAGCCCGTTTGCCGCCGCCGTCAGCCGCGGCGTGCCGGTCGAGGCCGTGGTGCTCAACGCGCTGACGGGCGGCTCCGAAGCGCTCGTCGTGCGCAACAGCGCGCATATCGACAAGCCGCAAGACCTGATCGGCAAGACCATCGCCACGCCGTTCGTGTCGACCGCGCATTACAGCCTGCTTGCCGCGCTCAAGCACTGGGGCATCAAGCCCGACCAGGTGCATATCGTCAATCTGGGGCCGACGGAAACGGTCGCCGCGTGGTCGCGCGGCGAGATCGATGCGGCCTATACGTGGGATCCGGCGCTCAGCAAGGCGCGCGAAAGCGGCCATGTGCTGGTGGATTCGGCGCAGGTGGGCAAGTGGGGCTCGCCGACGTTCGACCTGTGGGCCGTGCGCAAGGACTTCGCACAGGCGCATCCTGAGTTCGTGCAGAAGTTCGTGGGCGTGACGCTCGGCGCGATTTCCGACTATCGCGCCAACGGCAAGACGTGGACGCCCGCTTCGTCGCAGGTCGCCGCCATCGCGAAGCTCTCCGGCGCAAGCCCCGCCGACGTGCCGCAGCTGCTCGCGGGCAATGTGTATCCCGATGCAGCGGAGCAGCGCTCGCCCGCCCTGCTCGGCGGCGGCACCGCAAAGGCCGTGGCCGCGACGGCGCGCTTCCTGGAAGAGCAGAAGAAGATCGACCAGGCGCTGCCCGATTACAGCGCCGCGGTCACGCCGCGCTATGTCGCGGCGGCGAAATAATCGCCAGGCAATCCGAAGCAATATATAAGGGACGCGCCTCGTGCGCGTCCAGGAGTCGAAGGAGTCGAACATGGCGGAGCTGAAAGCAGAGCGCGTCAGCGTCATTTACGAAAGCGCGCGTGGCACGCTCACCGCTTTGCAGGACGTGTCGGTGTCGATCAACAGCGGCGAGATCGTGGTGGCGCTGGGCGCATCGGGTTGCGGCAAGAGCACCTTGCTGTCGCTGCTCGCCGGCTTCCAGCCACCCACTTCAGGCACGGTGACGCTCGACGGCGTGCCCGTGAGCGGGCCGCATGCGAGTCGCGGCGTGGTCTTCCAGGACGACGCACTGATGCCGTGGCTCAACGTGATCGACAACGTCTCGTTTGGCCTGCGCATGCAAGGTGCGAGCCGCGCGCAGCGCGAGCGCCGTGCGGCGCAGGTGCTCGACCTCGTCAAGCTGGGCGGCTTCGAGCAGCACCGCATCGGCGAGATTTCGGGCGGCATGCGCCAGCGCGTGGGCCTCGCACGCGCGCTCGCCGCCGACCCCGCCTTTCTGCTGATGGACGAGCCGCTGGGCGCACTCGATGCGCTCACGCGCGAGCGCATGCAAAGCCTGCTGCTCGATGTCTGGAAGCAGACCAGCAAGGGCATTTTCCTCATCACGCACAGCATCGAAGAAGCCGTCCTGCTGTCGACCGAACTGCTGATTCTTTCGCCGCGACCGGGCCGCGTGGTTGCGCGCCATCGGCTCGACTTCGCACGGCGCTATGCGCAGGGCGAATCGCTGCGCTCGATCCGCAGCGACCCGGCATTCACCGCGATTCATCTGGAACTGCTCGACCAGTTGATGCGCGAAACCGAAGGAGCCTGATATGGCGCTCAACGATTCCTCCAGCGCGACGCTGACGCTCGCGCACGCCCCTCGCGAAGCCAATACGCCTGCACGCGCACCGCGCTTCCATGCGGGCCACGCCGCCACGGCGGCGACGCTCGGCTCGCTGCTGGCGCTCTGGTGGCTCGCGAGCCACCTGCAATGGCTGCCGCCCGTGCTGCTGCCCACGCCCGAGGCCGTGCTGCGCAAGCTAGGGCGCCTGTATACCGAGGGCTTCGACGACGCCACGCTCACGCAGCATCTCGCCGCCAGCCTGTCGCGCATCGCGCTGGCCTTCGCGCTCGCAGTCGTCACGGCGATTCCGGCGGGCATTGCCATCGCCACGAGCCGCATCGCGCGCGGCGTGCTCGATCCCATCATCGAGTTCTATCGCCCGGTACCGCCGCTCGCTTATCTGCCGCTCATGGTGATCTGGTTCGGTATCGGCGAACTGTCGAAGGTGCTGCTGATCTACTTCACGATCTTCGCGCCGCTGGCCATCGCGACCGCAGCGGGCGCGAACCGCGTGGCAAAGACCCGCCTGCTCGCCGCGCAATCGCTGGGCGCGACACGCCTGCAGGTGCTCGTGCATGTGGTGCTGCCCAGCGCGCTGCCCGAAATTCTCACCGGCGTGCGCATTGCGCTCGGCGCAGGCTGGTCGACGCTGGTGGCCGCCGAACTGATCGCCGCCACGCGAGGCCTCGGATTCATGGTGTATTCGGCGTCGCGCTTTCTCGTCACCGATGTCGTGATCGCCGGCATCCTGCTGATTGGCGCGATCGCGCTCGTGCTCGAACTCGGGCTGCGTGCGCTGCAACGCAAGCTCACGCCCTGGCACGCCGAAGGCTGAACGCCTGCTATCGTTTCGATCTTTCCCGCGCGTGACGCACGTAAAACTCGCGCGCGATCTCAACGTGCCGAAGAGGCGTTCTGCGACTGCGCCTTGAGCCACGCCTGGATCTTCCCGATCACGTCGGTTTCGATGCCGAGAAAGCCGTGCGGAGCATGGCCACCGCAACGTCCTGCGGCGCTACTGTCGCCATCGCTCGAATTCACTTCGATGTAGTCGTAGCGGCGATCTTGCGCGAGCCGCTTCGCGACATCGGCGGGCGACGACGGGCACGTGTCGCCCGCATTGGAGAGCACCAGGACGCGCGCCTGCGTGCCATCGACATCGAGATCGGCAATCGTCGCCTCATGCCTGCGCGAGAGCGTCACGGGCGATGTCAACACGAAAGCGTCCGCGATTTTTGCGTCGCGTTCCAGCGCATTGCCCACCGACACCGTGCCCGCGCTCGTGCCGACCAGCGCGATCTTCGCGCCCGGAAAGCGCTCACGCACCTTCGCCACGATCGCCTGGGTGTCCACGAACGAGTCCTTGCCATGGCGGAAATCGTCGTCCACGCCTTCCGGATGATCAGACGGCGTATCCACCAGCACGACCGCTTCGCCATCGTCGATCCAGTGTTGCGCCGAGCGAACGAGGAAGTTGCCCTTGAGCGTCGTCGCGCCGCCCGGGCCGAGATGCAGCGCGCCCGGCGTGCCGCCGAACAGTACGATCACCCAGGCAGGCGGCTGGGCGGGTGTCGCGATGAAGAGACTCTGCGTGACGCCTTCGCGCGTGGCGAAGGTGGCGAGATCGCCCTGTGCGAGCGGGTCGGCATGCGCCGCGTGCAGCTGCGCCATCATCAGGCTCGCGGCCAGCGCGCCATACAAGCGTTTCATCGCGGCATTCCCTTTCGGTTGATCGACGATTAAAACTGCGCCGGCAGGTTCTCCTGCATATAAATCGAAATCGGCGTCTGCAACGGCAGCCCGGAAGGCGTGCCGCGATTGTAGTGGCCGAGTATGACTTCGACCGCGCGCACGGCCTCCACGAACGGGCTCTGGTCGAGCACCGCATCCATCACGCCTTCGATCAGCAAGGCGCGGCTCACCGGCGTGAGTTCATGGCCGATCAGCACCGTCTCGTGTTCGCGCTTTAGCGCCTTGAGCGCGCGCGCCACGCCTTCGTCGCCCACGGAAATGTTATAGATGCCGCGCAGGCCGGGATACTTCGCGAACGCATCGCGCGTGAGGCGTTCAGTCGAGCGCGCATCCTCGCGGCTCTCTACCGTCGCCACCACCTCGCACGCCGGAAAACGCCTGCGTAGCACCGAGCGAAACGCGCCGTCGCGCTCCTCGTGGCCCAGATACGTACGCAAGCCCGCGATCACGATGATCGGCCCGCCTTCGCGGCCCACGAAACGCCCCATCAGCTCGCCCGCCATGCGCCCCGCGCAGCGGTTATCGAGCCCCACGTATGCCAGGCGTCCGCTATCGGGCAGGTCGCTCGCGACCGTCACCACCGGCATTTTCTTCGCCACGCGCGAGACCGCATCGACCACGAGGGGATGCTCGTAAGCGACGACGATCATCGCATCGGCCTTTTGCGCGGCGCGCTCGATCACGCGCGCGAGCGAATGCGCTTCGAGGTCTTCGAAGAAGGTCACGCTGCATAGCACGCGATACGTCTCGAACGACTTCTGCGCGAGTTCGAAACCCTGTTGCAGCGCCGCGTAATAAGGCGAGGCCGTGGCCGGATCCTGCGTGACGATGGCGATGCGCAGCCAGCGCACCGACACCTCATGCAGCGCGCGGTCGATCTTGAGGGCGCGCGCCGCCTCCAGCACGCTCGCCTCCTTCGCGCGCGAGACGCCGCCGCGTCCGTTGAGCACGCGCTCCACGGTCGCGTAGCTCACGCCCGCCGCCTGGGCGACGTCCTCCATGGTGGGCTTTCTTCGTGCCGTCATGCAGACCTCAAGGTTGAAGCGCGGTCGACGAGATTGAGGAAAAGTCCTCAACATTCCGTTTGAGAGCCGGAATTCCATCAACTACATTCTATTCGTCATTCGCGCCCCGACGCAGCCCGCAAAAACGCTGAAACCGCGATGACGGCACACGACAAATCACAGGAGACAGCATCATGCAGAGGAACGGTTCAGGCCGCGCCCGGCGCTCGCTCGCCGCGCTTACGGCGCTTGCCGGGGTCGCGCTGGTCACGGCGTTCGGCGCAATCGGAACAACCGGCGCATTCGGTGCAAGCAATGCGGCGGCGCAGGAGCGCTTCGTGATGGTCAGTCACGGCTCGGATTCGAATGTCTGGTGGAACACCGTCAAGAACGGCATGCGCGATGCGAGCGAGGACTTCAACGTACCGGTCGATTATCGCAATCCGCCTACGGGTGACACCGGCGACATGGTGCGCATTCTCGAACAGGCCGCCGCGCGCAACTACGCGGGCGTCATCACCACGGTGCCCAACTTCGAGATGATCCAGAAGGGCCTGGGTGGCGTGAAGGCCAAGCAGATTCCGCTCATGACGATCAATGGCGGCCCCGCCGACGGCATGAAACTGGGCGCGATACTGCACGTTGGCCAGCCCGAATACGAAGCTGGCAAGGCCGCGGGCGAGCGCGCGAAGGCTGCGGGCATTCACAGCTTCCTGTGCGTCAATCACGGCGCCGATATCCAGGCGCTGTGGGATCGCTGCAAGGGTTTCGCGGACGCGATCGGCGCGGACTACAGGAAGTCCACCATGGACAGCGGCGAAGACCCCACCATCATCCAGAGCAAGGTGGCCGCCTACCTGCGCTCGCATCCCGATACGCAGGCGATTCTCGCGCTGGGCCCCGACCAGGCGATGGGCGTGCTGCGCGGCGTGAACGACGCGGGCAAGGCCGGCAAGATCTATCTCGCGACCTTCGATCTCTCGCCGGACATTCTCAAGGCGATCCAGTCGGGGCAGATTGCCTTCGCAATCGACCAGCAGCCGTATTTGCAGGGTTATTTGTCGGTGGCCGCAATGGCGATTGCCGTGCGCGACAAGAGCCGCGATCCCGCGCATATCGTCGCCGCGCTCAAGACCGACAAGAAAGTCGCCGCGCGGCTCGACAAGTACGGACTCAAGCCCGTGTATACCGGTTCGAGCGTGAGTTCGGGGCCGAGCTTCGTCACGCGCGAGAACCTCGCGGTGGTGCAGCAGTACGCCGGTTCTTATCGATAACCTCTTTATTTCCAGCCTGAAACGGCGCGCGCGGCGCGCCTCCTTCTTGCGACGGAGTCAAGCAATGAATATCGACATGCAGTCCTGGTACCGCGTGGACATCGACCGCAAGGCGCTCAAGGAGCTTTCCGCGCGCTCGGATGCGCCAGGACTCGTGCAGGCGGGCGGCTTCTTCGCGCTGGTGGTCGCCACGGGTGCGCTCGCATGGTGGTCGCTGGGAACCGTGTGGGCGATTCCTGCGTTCCTGCTTTACGGCACGGTGTTCGCCTTCAGCGAGGCCGCCGCGCACGAACTGGGCCACGGCACGGCGTTCAAGACGCGCTGGCTCAACGAGTCCGTCTATTGGGTCATCTGTTTCATGTCGTGGCGCGAGCAGGTCTACAGCCGCTGGCTGCACGCGAAGCATCACACCTGCACGCACCTGACCGCCGCGCCTTATAAGGATCCCGAACTGGCGTTCAAGCGCCCGCTCAGTTATCTCAAGCTGGTGACGGATTTCGTGCGCATCTCGCACGGCGTCCAGTTCCTGGGCGCGATCGTGCTGCACAGCTTTGGCATCGTCACGAAAGGCGCGAAGGAAGTCGTGCCCGAAAGCGAGTACCGCAAGATGCGCAATAACTCGCGCGTGCTGCTGGCCTGTTATATCGGCGTATTGGCGTGGGCGATCCTGGCGCATAGCTGGCTGCCCATTCTGTTTCTGTTCGTCTCACGCGCTTACGGCACCTGGCTGCACGAGCTGTGCGCGCTCACGCAGCACACGGGCCTCAAGGAGAACGTGCTCGATCATCGCGTATCGAGCCGCACCGTGATGCTCAATCCCGCTGTGCGCTTTCTCTACTGGAACATGAACTACCACATCGAGCATCACATGTTTCCAAGCGTGCCGTTCCATGCGCTGCCGCAGTTCCATGCCGCCGTTGCAGCGCAAATGCCCACGCCCTACGCCGGTTTGTGGCCCGCGTGGCGCGAGATTCTCGCGATCTTCGCAAAGCAGCAACGCGATCCCGATTATGTCGTCGTGCGCGAATTGCCGCCTGGCCGCCAGGGCGACGCGGTCGCGTGAATACGCTGAATCAGGCGAATCACTCCAGATCATTCGAACGGGACATCACGATGAATATCCTGCAATGGCACCACGTCTGCACCACCGATGATATCGACGAAGAAGACGTCATCGAGTTCGCGCACGAAGGCAAGCTCTACGCGGTCTATCACACGGCATCGGGTTTCTATGCGACGGCGGGCACCTGCACGCACGAGACAGCGCGCCTGGCGGACGGTTTCGTATTCGGCGAGATCATCGAATGTCCCATGCACATGGGCCGTTTCGATATTCCGAGCGGCAAGGCGCAAGGTGCGCCCGTGTGCGTGAATCTTGCGACGCATCCGGTCAAGACCGAAGGCGACAGTGTGTTTATCGGGCTGGAAGTCGAGTAACCGCATGGGGTAATTGCATCCGGCAACTCCACCTGCCGGAGCTTGCCACTGACGCATGGGTGGGCGATATGGGCCGCGGTTCATATCGCTATTTTTTTCGCATCATCTATTCATCGAAAGAACGCCAATTCTTACCTGCATGAAATATATTGGAAGCAATTGAATTATTTTAATTTCCATACATTCACAATGAAAGTAAAACTAAAGAATTCAAATTCACGGTCGTTATAAACAATGAATGAAAGTCATTGTCATCGCAACGTGAAGCGCAAACGATAAAAGGCTTCACGGCGGCGCGAAATATGCGGGGATCGTCAACAATGCAGGTTACATCGTCCACTTCCACTGCGGCCATGCCGGCAAGCACGCCCGTCACCGCCAGTGCAGGCAAGCAGCCGGACAACAACGCGAGCAGGCAACCGGAGTCCAGCACGAAGGTCACGCTATCGGATGAGGGGTTGCAGAAAAGCGCCCAGAGCGACGCAACGGATGCAACGGATTCGACCGGTTCCGCGAGCACGACCGATACGGCTTCGTCGCTCAAGTCGGTGACTTACGGCGTGCTCGGCCTGCCCGACCCCACCAAGCCGCAGCCGACGGACAACAAGGCATTCGGCCTTGGCAAGGGCATCGCCGCGATCGGCACCGTGGTGAGCGTGGTGATGCTCGCGCTCAAATTCCTCTGACCGTTTTACGCGCACTGGCGCAACGTTGGAGAACGTCTCACGGCGTATCGCTGCCCGCCTCCCGGCGCCTGCGCAGCCAGCGTCCCGCCCCGATCGGCAAGTGCAATAATGCGTGCACCCGCAACCGCGCGTGAGCGCAGCGGGTTCCTTCAAGTGCGAGAGTCGTTGTTGCAGGTCTGCATGCGACAGATGCACGGGGACGCCCCACGGGCGCGCCCTTTCGCGCTGCGCGCGTCGCGCGCCGCCCCAGCACAGACCGGACAACCGTTTCCGCTAACCGCCCGGGAGACGTCCCCATGTCCTACCTCGAAGTGCTGGAGCCGCTTGTTCGCAGCCTGATCGCCCCCGAAGCCCCGCAGACCGACCAACTCGCCCGCTTTCCGCGCGCCGCGCTCGACGCGCTCGGCGAGGCGGGCCTGCTCGGACTGATCAGCGCCGGGGAAGTCGGCGGCATGGGGCTGGGACTGGAGCAGGCCTGCCAGGTGGTCGAGCGCATCGCGCGCGATTGCCCGTCCACGGCGATGGTCGTCACGATGCACTACGCGGGCGCGGCGCTGATCGAAAAGTACGGCCCAGCCGAAATCAGGAGCGCCATCGCGCGCGGCGAGCACCTCACCACGCTGGCATGGTCGGAGACCGGTTCGCGCAGTCATTTCTGGGCCCCGGTCGGCACGGCGCGCCCCGACGGCGACGATTTCGTGCTCAACGGCAACAAGAGCATGGTGACGTCGGCGGATCACGCCGATTCCTATGTGTGGTCGTCCCGCCCCGCGCACACGCCGCAGGGCGCCAGCACGCTCTGGCTCGTGGACAGCCGCGCGCAGGGCTTGCAGTGTCCGGCCGCCTTCGACGGCCTTGGCCTGCGCGGCAACGCCTCCGCGCCGGTTCGCGCCGAAGCCGTGCGCGTGCCCGCCAGCGCCATGCTCGGCGCGGACGGCGCCGGTGGCGACATCATGAACGGCGACGCGTTGCCGGTGTTTGCAAACCTGGTCGCGTCGACCGCCATCGGCATCGCCGACGGCACGCTGCAACGCGCGACGCAGCACATCACGGCCAGCCGTTTTGCGGAAAGCGGCGAGGCGCTCTGCGACCTGCCGACGATCCGCGCCTACCTCGCCCGCGCGCAGCTTCGCGCCGACCAGGCGCGCACGCTGCGCGACGACACGCTCGCCGCGCTCGCCACGGGCCGCGCCGACGCGATGCTGCGCGTGCTCGAAGTCAAGGCCGCCGCCGCCGAGGCCGCGCTCGACGTGACCGATACGGCGATGCGTATGTGCGGCGGCGCGGCCTTCCGCAAGGAAGCGGGCATCGAGCGCCTGTTCCGCGACGCCCGCGCCGCCTCGATCATGGGGCCGACGTCGGACGTCCTGTACGACTTCATCGGCCGCGCGCTGTGCGGCCTGCCGCTCGCCTGACGAAGAGGAACGACGCCATGTCGCAAAACGCACCCCTGATGCTCGGCGCGGTGGCCTACGCGCCGAAGGTCGTCACGATCTGGGAAGGCTTCAAGTCCTGGTTCGCCTCGCACGGCCTCGCCATCGACTATCTGCTTTATTCGAACTACGAAACGCAGGTCGAGGCGCAATTCGCCGGCGACATTGCCTTCGCCTGGAATTCGCCGCTCGCCTGGATCAGGGCAAAGCGCATTGCCGATGCGCGCGGCGAAACCGTCCAGTCGCTCGTGATGCGCGACACCGATATCGATTTGCACTCGGTGCTGGTCGCGCGCAGCGAAAGCGGCGTCAGGACGCTCGCCGACCTGAACGGCACGACCATCGGCTTCGGCGCGATCGACTCGCCCCAGGCCACGCTGATTCCGCTCGATCATCTGCGTCATGAGGGCGGCCTCGTCGCGGGGCGCGATTTCCAGGCGCGCCGTTTCGACGTGCTGGGCGGCAAGCACGGCGACCATATTGGCGGCGAACGCGATGCGGCCACGGCGCTGGTGAGCGGCGAGATCGACGCCGCGTGGATGATCGCAGGCAACTACAAGGCCTTTGCCGACGAAGGCACACTGCCCGCGGGCGCCACGCGCGTCGTCGCCACCACCAGCGCATTCGACCACTGCAACATGACGGTCAGCCCCGGCGTGGCGCAGGACGATGCGCGCCGCTTTGGCGAACTGCTGCTGTCGATGGACTGGAACGACGCGAAGGTGCGCCCGCTGCTCGAACTCGAAGGGCTGCGGCGCTGGCTGCCGGGCCGCACGAGCGGCTACGCGCTGCTCGACCGGGCGGTGACGGAGGAGTCCTTCTATGACGAGCAAGGCCGCATCGTCGAGCCCGCTTATCGATATTGAGTCGCTCGGCTTCGACGCCGGCGCGCACCTGCTCGTCAGGCACGCGCTGGACGCGCTCGCGCCAGGCGAACACCTGCGCGTCGTGGGTTGCGCGCCGGGCTGGGACGTCATGCTCGGGCACTGGTGCCGGGCGCAGGGTCATCTGTTGCAGTGGCACACGGACGACGACGGGCGGCGTGTGGCGATGGTCTGCCGCGACGGCCGCTACGGGCGCTGGCGCGACGCACAACAGACTGGCCGCAGCGACCCGCGTGCGGCAGACGCCGTCGCTCCTCGCGCCCTGTCCACGTGGGGACTGGCGGCGCGCGGCGCGCAGGTGGAAGCGGGTTCGCCCGCGTTCGCGTTCCGGCTCGACAGCAAGCAGGAGGTGTGGACGGACAATGCGGGCGATCTCTACGCGCAGGCCGTCGCCGCGCAATGGAATCCCGACGAGGCAATCGACTGGTCGGTCGAGTTCGAACTTCCTGAGCCCGTGGAAGCCGCAGTCGTGCAGATCATGACCTACATGGTCGAAAACGAGAACGCCGCGCTCGTGGTGCCCGCCCGCTTTCTCGGCCAGTTGCATCCTCACTATCGCGAACTCCAGGCGGCGCTGGCAATCCAGGTGGCCGACGAAGCGCGGCATATCGACGTGTTCACCCGACGCATTCGCCACAGGCACCGCGAACCGGCCTTGTCGACGGCGGGCGGCCAGGCGTCGCTCAAGACGCTGCTCGACGAAGCCGATTTTTCGGTCGCGAGTTTTCTGCTCTCGGTAATGGGCGAAGGCACGTTCGTCACGTTGTTGCAGTTCCTCCAGGCGCACGGCCCCGATCCGCTGACGCGGCAGATCGCGCGTCTTGCCGCGCGCGACGAGGCCCGGCATGTTGCGCTGGGCATGTCCCACCTGCTCTACCGGCTCAGGAGCGAGCCCGATCTGCGCGTGCGCCTGGGACGCGCGATCGAGCAGCGTCACGGTGCGCTGGAAGGCACGGGCGGTCTCAACGAAGAAGTGTTCGATGCGCTGATTCTCGTCGCGGCGGGCGAACTGACGCCATCGGCGGTGGCGCGAGGCTATGCGCTCGTGCAGGCGCTGATGCGGGACATGGCCGATGGCCGCTATACGCGGCTGGTGCGACTCGGGTTCGACCACGCCCATGCGCGCGAACTCGCGTTGATGCACACGCGTAATTTTATGTAGCGGCGTGGGCTTGGCGCGCTCAGGTCTGCCGCTTCAGATACGCGTGCCGGTACAGGATCGTCCAGATCGTTAGCGCACCATAGACGCCATATCTGACCAGGGCGTCGTCACGCCCCGGACTGTCGATCATCGCGCCCACCAACCACGCCCGGATCGCGTTCTCCCCCACCAGGCCCAGGCCCCACACAGCGGTCATGAGGCGGATCGAGTTCACGAGCGCCGGACGCGTCTGCCACATCTCGTCGAATTCCCGTTCGCGACCTTGCCGCTCGCGCGCCAGCGTCGAGCGCGCGAGGTAAAACACCAGCGGGCGATGGAGCGCCAGGGACAGCAAAAACAGCACGCCGATCAAGCCGCCGATCAACGGCTCACGCGTTTCGCGCAACCAGAGCCCGGCGGGCGACGCCAGCAGGAGCAGCGACATCGCCAGGCCCGCCAGCACGATGGCGCTTAGCGCATCGAAGTGCCGCCAGCGCACGAAATCGAAGCCGATCCAGGCCAGCAACGGCAGCGCCGACGCGATCAGCGCACCCTCCAGCCCCCAGCGAGGCAACGCCAGCCGATACGCCAGCATGGGCAGCGCCACGTTGACGGTGAACGCCAGAACGTACCGGGCGGACGGAATCATTTGGGCAGCACGCAATGAGATCTGCGCCGATAGTAGCGCGAAGCAGCATGGAGGCGACGTTCAAAGCGTACGCACCGTACGCCCCCTCCCCTCGAACCAGTTTTTTCCTCATTACCAACCACAAAAAACATCGTTTCGCGATTTTTTTGTGCTGAAGAAAATCCGCGATACAGCAACGGCCGATTCCGGCGCTGCGGTGCAACGGCGGAACAAGCCCCGAAAAACAGAGGAAAAAGCATGTCAGGTGAAAACACGGCTATCGATAGTACGAGCGCCTTCGACTATGTGATCGTGGGCGCGGGCTCGTCAGGCTGCGTGCTGGCGAACCGCCTGAGCGCGGATCCCAACGTGAGCGTGTGCCTGATCGAGGCGGGCAGCCACGACCGCAATGTGCGGATCCAGACGCCCGCCGGCACCATCACGCTCTACAAGAGCAAGAAGTACAGCTGGAATTTCTTCTCGGCGCCCCAGAAGAACCTCAACGGCCGCAGCCTGCATACGCCGCGTGGCAGGGCGCTGGGCGGTTCAAGCTCGATGAACAGCATGATCTATATTCGCGGCCACGCGAGCGACTACGACAAGTGGGAAGCAGCGGGCTGCGAGGGTTGGGGCTGGAAGGACGTGCTGCCGTATTTCCGCAAGTCCGAGAACAACCGCCTCGCGCAGGATCCCGGCTTGCATGGCGTGACCGGCGAGCTTTACGTCGATGCGCCGCGCGACCCCAATCCCGTGTCGAACCTCTTCGTGAAGGCCGCCGAGCGCGTCGGCATCAAGCGCAACAACGATTTCAACGGGCGGCAGTTCGAAGGCTGCGGCATCTACAACGTCACGCAAAAGGACGCGAAGCGCCTGTCCAGCTACCGCGCGTTCGTTGCACCGGTCAGGGAGCGGGCGAATCTCACGGTCGTGACCGATTGCGCGGTGCAATCGGTCATCCTCGAAAACAAGGTCGCCAAGGGCGTGAAGGTAATCGTGGGCGGCGCGGCGAAGTCCATCGTCGCGCGCCGTGAAGTCATCCTCAGCGCCGGTGCGCTGGGCACGCCGCAGCTTCTGCTGGCGTCGGGCATCGGGCCGAAGGACGCGCTCGAACAGGCAGGCGTCGAGGTTCGCCACGATCTGCCGGGCGTGGGCAAGAACTTGCAGGATCACCTCGACGGACTCGTGACCGTGCGCTCGAAAAGCCCTAAAACGCTGGGGTTTTCGCTCGCGTCGCTGCCCAGCGTGATCGCCGCGCCGCTGCGTTACGTGTTCGGCCAGAAGGGCTGGCTCACAACCAATTACGTGGAAGCGGGCGGCTTCGCGCGCACGCCGCTCTCGCCCGACCTGCCCGACGTGCAGTTCCACTTCGTGCCTGGTTATCGCAGCCATCGCGGCAGGCTGTTCGAATGGGGCCACGGTTACGCCGTCCATACCTGCGTGCTGCGCCCTAAAAGCATCGGCGAGTTAAAGCTCAATGCCAGCGGCCAGCTCGTGATCGATTTCAATTTCCTGTCGAATCCCGAGGATGGACGCGTGCTCGTGGAAGGCCTGAAGCTGGCGCGCAAGATCCTGGCCGATCCCGTATTCGACGAGATTCGCGGCAAGGAAATGCTGCCCGGCAAGGCGGTGCAAACCGACGAACAGCTCTGGGCCTATATCCGCGACTATGCGGCCACGGTGTTCCATCCGGTGGGCACCTGCAAGATGGGCGTGGACGCCATGAGCGTTGTGAGCCCCACGAGCCTGAAGGTGCAAGGGATCGAAGGCCTGCGCGTCGCGGACGCGTCCATCATGCCTACGCTGATTAGCGGCAATACCAACGCGCCGTGCATCATGATCGGCGAGCGCGCCGCCGACATGATCCTGCATGGCGAGCGTGCCCACGACGCGGCAACGCAAGGCGCGATCGGCTAAACCGGCTAGATCGCGCAGGCGCAGCTTGCAAAGCATTGCCAATGCAAGCCGCGCCTTTCTGGTGCATGACGGATCGCTGCGCCCGCAGCGAACGCGAATGGCAACGTCCAGCGTCGCCTAAAGTCTGTTCTTTTCCCGAGAAAATCGCTAGAACGCGCTGGATTGCGCGTGGAATCCGGCCGGCCGCATGCCCGGTCGCGGTGCGGCTATGCACCATATTGCCAAGCCAGAAAAAAGCTATGCAAGGGCAAGCTATTTCGTTCTTTCGTCATCCTTTTTGTTGCTGAACAGTGTCGGTGTTATCGAACAGCGCCACTCAGAAGGAGACCCCATGGCTGAAGATACTCTTGCTCGCCTGGAGCAAAGCACCATCCAGCGCATACCGCGTTCAGAGCGCCACGGCAAGGCGAGCGACCTGTTTACGATCTGGTTCGGCTCGAACATCATGATGCTCACGATCGTGACCGGCGCACTGGCCGTGACCGTGTTCAAGCAGCCGTTCTGGTGGGGCGTGCTGGGCATCGTCATCGGCACGCTGGTCGGGGCCGTTTTCATGGCGCTGCATTCGGCCCAGGGCCCGCAGCTTGGCGTGCCGCAAATGGTGCAGACGCGCGGCCAGTTCGGCTCGCTCGGCTCGCTGCTCGTGGTCGCGCTCGTCGTCATCATGTACCTGGGATTCTTCGCGTCGAATCTCGTGCTGGGCGGCCAGGCGCTCGCCAGCCTGACGCCCGCCGTCACGGTCAATAACGGCGTGCTGGTGGTCGGTGCGTTGAGTCTTGTCGCCACCATCTTCGGCTACAACCTGATTCACGCCTATACGCGGCTCATGACGTGGGCCTCCGGCCTCGTGCTCGTGCTGACGTTTGCCTGGATCATTTTCGTGCACGGTCTGCCTGCCGACTTCTTTGCGAAGAACACGGCCAATCTCACGGGCTTTCTCGGCACGATTTCGGTGGCGGCGCTCTGGCAGATTGCGTATGCGCCGTACGTCTCCGATTATTCGCGCTATATGCCCGAAGAAACCGGCGCACGCACCGCATTCTGGTCGAGCTACTGGGGCTGCTCGCTGGGCTCCATTTTCCCGATGGTGCTGGGCGCGATGGTGGGGTTGCTCGTCAGCGACGGCGACGTCGTCAACGGCCTCACGAAGGTCACGCACGGCATTGCGCCGCTCGTCGTGATCGTGCTGTCGGTCGGCATTGCCGCGACCAATGCGATGAATCTTTATTGCGGCACGTTGTCGACCATCACGATCTTCCAGACGCTGTTCCCGAACTGGCAGGCAAAGGCACGGGCACGCGCGATTACGGCCGTCATTCTCTTTAGCATTTCGCTGCTGATCGCCTTGTTTGGCCAGAGCAACTTCCTGGTCGAATACACCAACTTCATTTTGCTGCTGCTTTATGTGCTGGTGCCCTGGACGGCAGTGAACCTGATCGATTATTACCTCGTCTGTCACGGCGAATATGACGTCGATTCGTTTTTCCGCGCAGACGGCGGCGTGTATGGCCGCTTCAACGGCAAGGCGATTTTCGCTTACGTGTTCGGGATCGCGGTGCAGTTGCCGTTCGTCGCCACGGACATGTATACCGGCCCTGTTGCGAAGATGCTCAATGGCGCGGATCTTTCGTGGATCGTGGGTCTCGTGCTGACGTCGGCGGTCTATTACGCCGCCTGCAAATTGTTTGGCGCAACGACGCAGATGCGTCGCGCCAAGGCCGTATAAGCCGTTACGTCGCCGGGCGGTTGCAGAGCGAGTCCTGCAACCGCTAGTGCGAGCGGCCGACGGGATTGCCGATCGCGCGAAACGGATCGGCGCGCAGCAGGCGTCGCGTCGTTTCCCGGAGTTGCTCCACGTCGAGCGGCTTGCGCAAATAGCAGTCGTAGCGCACAAAGGCCGGCGGGCTGTATTCGCCGGACACGAGAATCACGGGCAGCGACGCGATGCTGGCCCGATCGCGAATCCTTTCGCATAACGTGCCGCCCGACATGCCGGGCATGCGCAGATCCGTAATCACCGCATCCACCGCGCCATCGTTCAGCATGGCCCAGGCCGCCAGGCCGTCCGCAGCAGCAAGAATCTCGAACTCATCCGAAAGCGCCACGGTCAGCGCGCTCAATAATGCGGAATCGTCGTCAACGAGCAGTACACGTGTCATGATGCGCCGGCAGGGCACTGCCGTTAGAAAAGAGGCAACTGCAAGGGCAAGCGGGAAATTCAACCAGGAGATTCAACCGGAAGATTCAATCTGCTGAGGATTGTAGTCCCGCCGCGCGAAACCTGGCGGATTCCCGCCTGATGCACTGCATCAAGTGCCAGCGCTGTCCGCGCGGGTGCGATCGGCTAAAATTGCGAACGATGGTTTGAGTACGGTTTGAATCCAGCGGCACCTGGAAGGCATTTATAAGGGTGCCAACAGGATGCCAGCAAGCTGCCGAAAACGGGCGGACGAGTGGACTCTCAAGTCACCCTCGGCACCCATACTCGCCGTCGAAACCTGCATGAGCGTGCGCTTGATATGCAGGCCCAATTTCCGCCGGTTGAACACGGCATGACCCGGTCTCGCGCGACCCGTCCATGTTGCCTGCCCCTGCCAAGTATTCGCTGACCGATATCCATACCCGCCCCGCCCGCGAGCCGGACTGGCGTGCGCAGTCGCGCGCCCTGCTCGGGCTGGCCGCGTTGCAGCCGGAATCGCGCGAGGCTCTGCTTGCAGGCGTGGCCGATGCCGCCCTGAGCCTGTGCTGCGCCGCATCTGCGGGCATCAGCCTCCCCGAAGTCGCCAGCGGCAGCCCGGTGTTCCGCTGGCACGCGATCGCGGGACGGCTTGCGGCGCTGCAAGGTCAGGCCGTGCCCGCCGACGATTGTCCGTGCGCCTTCACGCTCAATGGCGGCAAGCCGCTGCTGTTCACGTCGCTGCTCGACGATTTTCCGGCGCTGGCCCCCTCGTGCGCGGGCGTACAGGAGGCGCTCATCGTGCCGGTCATCCGCGACGGCCACAACGTTGCGGCTCTGTGGGTCGCCTCGATGGACGACACCTGCCGGTTCGGGCCGGAAGACGAACGGGTGCTGCTCGAACTCGCGCAGGTTGCCGGCGCGTCACTGGAAATGGCGGGCGCGCGCGATTTCAGCCGCCGCGAAACGCAGCGCTATTCCGAAGTCATTGCGGTGTTGGCCCATGAGTTTCGCAATCCGCTGGGGCCGCTGGAAAACGCCATCGACGGGCTGCGCCGCCTCACCTCCGAGCAGTCCGCGCAATGGCCATTGCTCAACGTGGCGCAGCGCCAGGTGCTGCACCTGAAGCGCCTGATGGACGAGTTGCAGGACGCCGCGCGCCTCGATCACGACAAGCTCGGGTTGAACCTGTCCGAGGTGCGGCTCGACGACGTGATCGCGGACGCGCTCGCCTCGGTTCAGGAGCGCGTGAAGGCGCATCGTCATACGCTCACGGTGAGCGGACTGAGCGGCGACATTCGCTTCGTCGGCGACCAGGTCAGGCTGGTGCAGGTGGTGGCCAATCTCCTGTCGAATGCGGTGCGCTATACGCCCGACGGCGGCCGCGTCGAACTGTCCATTGCGCGTGCGCAGCATGAGGCCCGCACGCGGCTGGAAATCGCGGTGCGCGACAACGGTATCGGCATCGATGCGGCGTCGCTGCCCCGCCTGTTCGAGCCGTTTTCGCAGTTCTCCAGCGCGCGGCCGCGTCAGGAGGGCGGCTTCGGCATCGGGCTCAGCATCTCGCGCAAGCTGGCCGAGCTTCACGGCGGGACGTTGACGGTGACGAGCGAAGGCGCGGGCAAAGGGACGACGGCGCGCCTGTCGCTGCCCCTGCAAACCGCCGAGGCGGCGGCGCTGCCCGTGGCGCGCTGCGCGACGGCGGCCCCCGCACAGATCCTGATCGTCGACGACAGCGAGGACGCGCGCTTTGCTCTCGCCACGCTGCTCGACATGGACGGGCACTACGTCAAGACGGCAAATAGCGGCGAAAGCGCATTGAGAATCTTCGAAAGCTGGACGCCCGATCTGGCACTCGTCGATCTGGGCATGCCCGGCATGGACGGGCTGGAACTGGCGCAAAGGTTGCGCACGCACCCTTCTCGCGCGGGCTTCAAGCTGGTCGCGTTGACGGGGCGCGTATCGGAGCAGGAGCAACGAGCGGCGCTCGATGCGGGATTCGATGCGCACCTGGCCAAGCCGGTCGATATGGAGCAGGTTCGCGGCATGTTGCCCGCGCGCGAGGACTGAGCGAACGCGCGATTCATGCGACGAAAGGCCTGTGCGGTAACAGTTGTCAGTGAAAGTAAGCACGCGGAACGCGGTACTTTTCGTCGGCTATCCTAGGCCCCGACGTGAATAGCGCAAGTTTCCGCAGATGATCAATAGCTTCGATTCTTCAATCGAGACGTGGTTTTCCAGCCTGTATTCAGGCCCCCTGACGACGGGCGCCATCGAAGGCGTCGCCGACCTTTACACCTTCAAGGGCCTCGTGCTCATTCCGCTGCTGTGGTGGATGTGGTTCCAGCAGGACGAGCGCCGCACGTGGCGGCGGGAAATGACGATTGCCACGCTTTTCAGCGGGCTCGCGGCGCTCTGCGTGGGACGACTGCTGACACACTGGTTGCCGTTCAGGGTTCGCCCGATCTATAGCGCCGAACTTCATCTGCATTTCGCCGGCAGCAATATCAAAGACGCACTCCTGACCAGCTGGAGTTCGTTCCCAAGCGATCACGCGATGCTATGGATGGCGGTCGCCACCGGAATATTCTTCGCGTGGCGCAGCGTCGGCGTACTGGCGATGCTCTATACCGTGGTGTTTATCTGCATTCCGCGGGCTTTTCTGGGCTATCACTACCCGACCGATCTGCTCGTGGGCGCCGCCGTCGGCATGGTCATCGCCTGGATCATGACGCGCGACGCGATCCGCGCGTGTTATGCATCGGCGGTGCTGCGCTGGATCGAACGCTTCCCGGGCCCATCGGCGATGCTGGCTTTTGTGCTGTGCCTTGAACTCGTGACCCAGTTCGACGAGCTTCGCACGCTGGCTATCGTTGCACTCAAGCATGCGTGAGCGGTGCGAGGCGGTGTAATCTACGCGCTCCCGCCAAACCGAACATCAAGCGCCCGTGATTTCCTGTGCCCGGCCTGATTCAGTCATGACAAGCGCAACCGTGGTCAACGAACGGGCCGATCACTGGCTCGTCGCCCGCCGCGATGCGCAGACCGGAATCGAAGCGCTGCGCGCGCATTTCAGCGGCCATGCCTACGATCCGCACGATCACGACGACATGTTGATCGGCTACACCGAGCAAGGCGTGCAACGCTTCCAGTGTCACCACTCCCTGCACACGAGCGTGCCGGGCCGCGCAATCCTGATCGAGCCGGGCGCGCTGCACGACGGCCATGCGCCGCAGGAAGGCGGCTTCACTTACGCGATGTTGTACCTGCCGCAAGCGTGGGTCGAGCACGCCACGCGCGAGCTGAACCTGCCCGGCATGCGCGGCGTCGAGGCATCGTTCAGCCATACGCTGGTGGACGACCGCGTCCTCGTCGATGCGATCCAGGCGGCTTTTTTCGCCATTCACCACGACGAAGGACGGCTCGCGCGCGATCAGGCGCTCGATCACCTGCTGACGAAATTGAGCGGCCAGTTGCGCGATGCGTCGACGCCCGACCGCCTGGCAGCGCCGCTCGCCGCCCTGCGCGTGCGCGATCTCCTGCACGCCCAGATGGAAGGCAATATCGGCCTCGATGAACTGGCCAGCGCCGCCGGCGTCGACCGGTTCCGGCTGACGCGTCTTTTCAAGCGCAGCTTCGGCACCTCGCCGCACGCGTACCTGGTGCGCCTGCGCCTGCGCGCTGCGCGTCGATTGCTGGCGGGCGGCCACCGGCCCGCGCAGGTGGCGGCGATGGTCGGTTTCGCCGACCAGAGTCATCTGGGCCGCTGGTTTTTGCGCGCTTACCGCATGACGCCCGCCGCCTACCGGCAGATGTGCACAAACGTTCCAGACTGATCGCCGCGGATCGCGCACCATGAGCGTTCAAGGAGGAACACTCATGTTCGACACCAAAGTAGCGCTGATCGTGCGAGACGACCTGGCCGTCTGGCAAAAACTCAATGTCGTCGCATTTCTCGCGACCGGCGTGGCAGCGGCGATACCGCACGCCCTGGGCGAGCCCTACGAAGACGCCAGCGGCCGGCAGTACGGCCGCATGCTGGGCCAGCCGATGCTCGTGTTCGCCGCCGATCTGGCGGGCCTGCAAGCCGCGCATCGGCAGGCGCTCACGCGCGAGCTCGACATCGTGCCGTATGTGCACGCCATGTTCTCGACCGGACACGACAGTGCGAACCGCGAGGCGTTTCGCGCCCAGGACGCGGCCAACCTGGATTTCGTCGGCCTGGCGCTGCACGGCGCGAAAAAAGCCGTGGACAAGGCCGTGAAAGGGCTCGCGCTGCATGGTTGATCCGCGAACCGGCGTGCCCGTATTGACGGCCAGCCAGCCGTGCCAGGCCTCCACTCTCCCGAATGCCTTGCGCAAGCATTATCGTGGCGCATTCGGGCTAATAGACGATAACGGCAGGGATACGGGGGCTTTAAGGGCGCTTCAAGAGTGCTTTATGAAGACTTCAAGCGGCTCTTGAGCATGGGCGTGAGCACCAGCAACGCCAGCGACGCGGCCACCAGCAATCCCCAGGAGGCGTTAAAGGTGCCCGTCTTGTCGCGCAGGAAGCCAAACGCAAACGGCCCCAACGCGGCCACCAGGTAGCCGATGAACAGCATGAACGCGCTCCAGCTACTGGCTTCGCGATGGTTGTGCGTATTGTCCAGCGGCAGCGTCATGGCCAGCGCGAAGCAGGTGCCCTGCCCGAGCGCAATCGCAATCACCGGCACCGCGCCGGACACGCCGGGCCAGAGCCAGAGCATTGCCGCGCCCGCCATCGACAGCACGGCGGCGGCCGCGAGCCAGCCGCGACGGTCTTGCGTATGTTGCGTGAGGAACCCCGACGCGAAACTGCTGAGCGCGATCATGGCCGCGAACAGCCCCAGATTGACGCCGGAGCTCAAGCCGTTGATCTGCATTTCGCGGCTGCTTTCGCCTACCCACGCAAAGCACGCGTAGCAGATGAACTGGCTGATGCCGAAGTAAGCCGCGATCAGCCAGGCTCGCGCACTGCGCAAGGGCGACTGCCCGGCTTCGCGCTCCACGGCATGAGCGCCTGAGGCTGTCGCCGGATAGGCGGCGCTCAGTCGCCGCCAGCTCACGATCGCTAGCAAGCAGACCGCCGACCAGATGCCCGCTGCGAGACGCCAGTCGCCTTGCCGTTGCGCGAGATACTCGCTGCCGACGGCCGCCATCGTTGCGCCGATGCCCAGGCCCGCCGCGTAAATCCCCATGAAAAACGCAGCGCGATCCGCGAAGTGGCTCTTGATCCATCCACCGATCAGCGGCCCCGAAATCGCCACGCCCATGCCGACGAACAGCGTCGACAGCAGCAGGCTCGCGGTCGACCCCGCCAGCGCGCGCGCCAGCAACGCCACGCCCAGCAATGCCAGCGAAAAGAGCACGACGCGGTCGCTGCCGAAACGACGCGCGATCCGCGGCACGAAAATAGCAAAGAGTCCCATGCAAATATCGGGTATCGCGGTCAGCGACGCACCTTGTGCATGGCGCAGGTGGAATTCGGCCTGAATCGAATGAATCAGCGGCCCAATCGACACAATGCCTGGCCGCAATGACAATGACATAATGAATAAGCCCGCAGCAGCGGCCCATTCGATGGATTTCGATCTCTGTTGCACATTGGCTGACATCTGACGCTCCATGGTTCATCCCGCACGCTTGAATCCGACTTGAATCCGACGTGAATCCGCCGTGAATCCGATGCCCCATACTAATATCGACATCGCCCAGCAAGGTTTTGCATGAATGCCAGAATTCGTCGCCAAAGTGACACATCGAAATCCGCCGGGCGCAGCGAGGATTACCACGACTATCAGGACGTGCCCCGGGTCATCACGGCGTTCGCACGCGACCATGCAGCGGGCAGCTACAACGTCCCGCACAGCCACCCGCGAGGCCAGCTCCTTTACGCCAGCAAGGGGCTGATGAAGGTGTCCAGCGACAACGGCATCTGGTTTATCCCGCCGCAGCGCGGCTTATGGATTCCGGCGGGCATCGTGCACGACCAGGCGATGCTCACCGAAACATGGATCCGCACGATCTATGTTTCGCCGAAGCAGGCACGGCAATTCGGCTCGCGCGTGAAGGTCATCGAAATCGACACGCTATTGCGCGAACTGATCCTGGCCTTGATGGAGCAACCGATGCTCTATCCGCAGAACGTCGCGAACAGGAGCATCGTTGCGCTCATTCTTCACAAGCTCCAGCATTCGCGCTCCGTGCCGATTGAGATACCGTGGCCGCGCGATCGCCGTCTTGTTTCGATCTGCGAACGGATTATCGAGGCGCCCGCCGATGCGCAGACCATCGAGCAATGGTCGAAGGTAGCCGGGGCGAGTTCGCGCACGCTGATACGCCTTTTCATCAAGGAGACCGGCATCACGTACCGGCAGTGGACACAGCAGGTGCGCCTCGCGCACGCGCTGATCATGCTGGAGGCAGGCAAGCCCATCAACCGGATTGCCGGGGAACTGGGATTCGACAGCCCCAGCGCGTTTTCTGCCATGTTCAGGCGCATCGTCGGCACGGCGCCGCGCGACTATCTGAAGCGCGCCTGAAGGCGTGGACGCAACACATGCGGAAAACCGTGCACAATACAGCCCCATGCAAACCGCAGACCTCGAACGCCTCGTCACCCTCGCCATGCCCTTCGGCAAATACAAAGGGCGGCTGATCGCCGACCTGCCCGGGCATTACCTCAACTGGTTCGCGCGCGAAGGCTTCCCGCCCGGCGAGATCGGCCGCCTGCTCGCCTTGATGCAGGAGATGGATCACAACGGCTTGCGCGACCTGCTCGCGCCGCTGCGCAAGCGCGACTGATGCGCAGGCGCGTAACACAACCGGATTCACAATCGCTCAATCCGGCATTACGAATATCGGCTAAGTGGCATTGATCATTGCCATTGGCGAGGCATTGCTAATTCCTTCGCTATTCAGAATGACTAAGGTTCAAACATCACTTGAAATCCGCTATCGGAAGACATGACCGCTCGCCTCCGACCCGATAAAAAATTCCGATAACGACCTTTAAAGCAAGGCTAATGATCGATTAAAGAAATCAATTCGTATGAATATTGACCAGGAGGACGTGAGCGGACTACCCTGAATTGGCAAACTTCTACTAAGCGCTTGTTCCATTGGCCTTCATCCGGCCCGCATCAAGCAAAGTGTGAACCGCTGAAGTGGGCTCCGCTGTGGGATATGCGTTTAGCGTAGTCGTTGGTGTCCAGCGATCGAGGCTAAAAACCATGAACTCTCTCGACTCTCAGGAAAGCATTCGCGAAGTGAACCTGTCGTATCTGATGCTGGCACAGCGCATGTTGCGCGAAGACCGGGCCATCGGTATGTTCCGCCTCGGGCTGGCCGCTGAAATCGCCGACATTCTCATGGGCCTGTCGCTCGCGCAGGTCATCAAGCTAGCCTCCTCCGATCATCTGCTCTGCGCATTCCGGTTCAACGACCAGATGCTGCTGTCCGCGCTCACGCAGCCGGCCAAACACGTTGAAATCGCATCGACTCACGCCGCCATCCTGATGGCGGGCCACCCTGTCGAACTCCTCGTCTAGGCGCGATACGTCATGAACACAATGACCCGCAAGAGCGTCACCGAAGATGCGCAGGAAGTCTTTCGCGCAATTGCACTGATCGAACTCGGCGCGCGCATGCAGGTGCTCGAAAGCGAATTGTCGCTGTCGCGCGACCGGTTGATTCGCCTTTACCGCGAGTTGCGCGGCGTGTCGCCGCCCAAGGGCATGCTGCCCTTCTCCGCCGACTGGTACATGCCGTGGCTGCCCAACATTCACGCGTCGCTTTTCTTCAATACGTATCTGTTCCTCAGGAAAGAAGCGAGCTGCTCGCATCTCGATGCGCTGACCAAAGGCTACCGGCTGTATCTGGAGCACTGCACACGCACCGAAGCCATGCCCGTACTCGACCTGACGCGCGCCTGGACGCTCGTGCGCTTTTTCGAAGCCGAAATGCTGCAACTGACGCCTTGCTGCCGCTGCACGGGCAAATTCATCGCGCACAAGCACGACTTGCAGAAGGGCGTGGTGTGCGGCGCGTGCCAGCCGCCGTCGCGCGCGGGCAAGACCCGGAAAGCGGCACGCGCGGTGGTGGAAGCCGTTGCTGCGGTCGCAGCGGGCGCGCAGGAGGCGAGCGCCGTGTCGGACGAGGCCGTGAACGAGGTGACGATTCAGGCGGCTTGAGGGCGAGCGTGGCGAAGTGAGGACGAAAAAGGGGAACGGTGCGTGACGCGCAGGCGAACCGTGGAACCCTAGGGAAAACCCTCACTCCACCTCTTCCCGACGCCGGTCGATATCGCGGGTATCCGTGTGATTCGCACACGCCGGGAGCCACCGATGAAAGTCCGCCTGTTAATTGCCTCTGTCGTTTGCGCTGCAACCTGTGCGGGCGCTGCGTCGGCGTTCGCGGGAACGTCGGGCGCTTTGTCCGATGACGACAGCAGCACGGTGTTCTCGTCGGTGAAACTGACCTCGCTTCAGGACATTGGCGGCAGCGCGAAGCTCGACGCAACCACCGCGCCGACGGCATCCGTGGGCGCGGACGTGCTGCGCGGGGCGAGCGGCAACGTGGGCGTGAACCTGGCGGCCGGGGCGCTCAACGCGCAGGCCAACCAGCTTGTGGTGGCCACCACGTCGCAAGCGGAAATCGTCACGCAGCAAAACGTGCATGCGGTCGTGAAGATGCTCAGCGGCAGCGCGAGCGCCCAACTCGGTGCGGGCGCACTCGCCGGCGCGAGCGGCAATATCGGCATCAATATCGCTGCCGGCGCAGGCAATGCGCAGTCGAATGCGTTGATCGTGCATTGACCCGCGGGCCATCAGCGGCCAGCAGGCAGCGCCTGCGCTTTCAGCAATACCCTGTTCGCAACGCCTTTTCCCAGTCGGGCCGCTGATTCGACGCGGCCACGTTTGCGGCCTCGTTCCAGTCGTACTCGACGGCTCTAAACTCGACGTCCCACTGTGCCCCTCGCTTCGTGACGATCGCGTAGCGAGCATGCGGAGAGCCCGCTTCCATGCGATGCGGGAATGGATGCGCGTCCTCGTAGGCGGGCAAGCCGACACTGCCGGGATTGACAATCAGCCGCCCGTCATCCAGTTGCACCGATCGTTGCAGATGCGTGTGTCCGCACAGGATCAGTGCGGCCCGTGCATCGCCCGCGCGGCTTTCGACTTCGGCGCGCGTCGCGATGCGGCAACCGCTTTGCGTCACCGTTTCAAGGAAATAATCGAGGTCGCTTGAGGGCGTGCCATGCACGAGCAGCACGCCGTCGACAGGGCGCAACGTCACGGGCAGGTCGCGTAGCCAGGCCATTTGAGCGGCGCTCAAGGCGTGATGGGCAAAACGGTCGGACGGCCCCATGCGAGCGGGATCGCCAGCCAGCAGTTGCCGTTCGTGATTGCCCTTGATCGTCGGCAGGCCGAGCGCCATGAGCCGGTCGGCCGTTTGCGACGGATAGAGCGCGCCGGAAAGAATGTCGCCAAGATTGACGATCATATCGACGGCCTGGCTGCGCGCATCGTCCAGCACGGCGTCGAGCGCGGCCAGGTTGCCGTGGACATCTGAAACGGCGGCGATTTTCATGAGGCTCATAAGGGCTGCGTTTGAAACCGGGAATGATCGTCTGCGCCTGAAGCTTCGCCTGGTGTCGAACCTGGCGACGGGCCGGCAATGCGCCGGCATCGAATCGGCATCGAATCGGCACGTCAAATCCGCCATACCTTACAAAGGCAATATCTTGATGCTATCGTTTGAACGATTATAAAAAATAGCCGTCCAGACCAACACATTTCAAATCAAGTCTGCGAACGATTTCCGGGGACGCCAGCCAATGGCACGAAAACGCTTGATGCAAAATATTCCCAATGAATACGTTGAGACCACGTTATGAGGCCCATGACAAGTTTGCTTCGCGCTATCTATACGCCTGGCCCGGCCTGCACTGGGTCTGCGCATCGGTCACGCTCATCGCTGTACTCATCGCATTCGACGTCGCTGCCTTAAAGCTCAGCGGCTTTAACATCGTCGTGGCGGGACAATGGAAGCTGATTGCCATTAACCTCGAATACGTCGGTTTTCTATGCGCAATCAGTCAAGTCAAACGATATGCTGCGCTATGGAAAGCAATCCGGCTACGACGCTGGATTGTCGCGCTGCTCGGCATCGCCTTCATGCAAGTTTTCCTGGCAGCATCGATGACGCTGCAATCCCTTGCCGTTGCCTTCAACGCCCCGCTCGTCGACAACGCGCTCATCAGCTTTGACCATCGCATCGGGTTCCACTGGGATCACCTGGCGGCCTGGTACGAACGGCATCACGACATCAAGGCTATTTCGGAATACCTGTATCTTTTCTGGGCCCCGCAGATCATTTTCACGTTAGTGATTCTATCGATAACGAATAGAAATCTCGATCTGGCCGAATTCATTTTTCTATTTTCGCTGGTCACGATTGCATCGATTGCCATTTCGGCATTTTTTCCCGCATCGAATCCGTACTTCCATTACAGGATCGCCGATCCATACGGCACGACGCCCTGGTCGCAGTTTTATCCACTGAGAGACGGGACACTGCGAAGCGTCGATCTGTCGTTCAGTCAGGGACTCGTGTCGTTCCCCTCCCTGCACGCGGCGGCCGCCGTGTTATTCGTCTACGCCATACGTCATATCAAAGCGCTCTTTTTCGTGTCTGTCGCGGTGAACACTTTGATGACCGTGGCCGCGCTTCACGACGGCGCTCACTATCTTGTGGACATTCTCGCGGGAATAGCGCTTTCGGCCGGCGCCGTTGGCCTGGTCAGGTGGGCCGCCCGGAGCAAGACCGCATCGCCGTCACTGGCCTGAGCGGTCGCGGAACGCCCTCGTCACCCTCGCGGCAGAAATTCTTTATGCTTTCGCAAAGTCCCCAGCAGAGCCCATGCAGCAGAATCCAATAACGCAATAAAGCATCGCCCCACGAGGTTTCCATGTCAGACCGAAACGGTTCCAAGGATTCCAATGGTTCGTCAGCGGGCAACAACGCGCGTTCGCTGGCGCTGATCGCCGCCATCGTGGCGGTTCTCGTCGTCGCTTTCGCCTATACCGCCGGCTGGCTCACGCCGGGGCGCATCACGCCCGCCAAGGTGGTCAACGGCCTCGCGCCGCCGGGCGGCCCCGCGCTCGGCTTCCGGCGCAACCACGCCAAGGGCATCTGCTTCACGGGCACCTTCGAAGCCAACGGCGCCGCCGCCGCGCTCTCCAAAGCGCCGATGTTCGCCGCCGGTTCGTATCCCGTGACGGGCCGCTTCAACCTGGCCACCGCCGACGCCAAAGCCGCCGACGCCACCGTGCGCGTGCGCGGCATGAGCCTGCGCATCGTCGCGCCCGACGGCAGCGACTGGCGCACGGCGATGATCGACGCGCCGTTCTTCCCGGTCGCCACGCCCCAGGCGTTCTACGCACTGCTCCAGGCTGCGGGCAACAAGAAAGACCCCGACGCGATGAAGCAATTCATCGGCGCGCATCCGGAATTCGCGGCCTTCGGCGCATGGGCGGGCAGCGCGCCGTGGACGGCGTCCTATGCGCAGGAGCGCTACAACAGCCTCAACAGCTTCGTGTTCACCAATGCCCAGGGCGAAGACCACGTCGTGCGCTGGTCATTCGTGCCCGCGCAGCAACCGGAGCCCGTCTCGCCTGATTCGCTCAAGCAGCGCGGCGACGACTTCCTCGCCACCGACATTACGGATCGCGTGCACGCCGGGCCGCAACGCTGGACGATGGTGGTGACCGTGGCCGACCCGGGCGACCCCACCGCCGACCCCAGCAAAGCCTGGCCCGACGAGCGCCGCAAGGTGGAAGCGGGCACGCTGGTGGTCAGCGCCATCGAGCCGGAGCCGGACGGCCCGTGCCGCGACCTGAACTTCGACCCGACCGTGCTGCCCGCGGGCATCCACGTCTCCGACGATCCGTTCCCCGCTGCACGCTCCGCCGCCTATTCGGTCTCGTTCAACCGCCGCACCGCGGAGGACAAGGACTATCCGCACACGCCCCCCGAAGGAGCGAAGCCATGACGCCGAGCCACGCCCCTGAAGCCCCTGAAGCGCGCTTTTCCCCGCTGCAGCGCGCCCTGCACTGGATCATGGCCATCTGCATCCTGTCGATGCTGTTTATCGGCGTGGGCATGGTCTCGACCATCCGGCCCGATTACCTCACGCTGGTGTCGATCCACAAACCGCTTGGCGTCGTCATCCTGGTGCTCGCGCTGATCCGCCTCGTCACGCGGCTCGTCAAGGGCGCGCCGCCGCTGCCCGCCGACATGCCGGAGCCGATGAAACTGGCCGCCCGGCTCTCGCATCTGGCCTTCTACGTGCTGATGATCGCGCTTCCGCTGATCGGCTGGGGCATGCTGTCGGCGGCGGACTATCCGGTCGTGGCGGCGGGCATCCGGCTGCCCGCGATCCTGCCCCATAGCAACGAATTGCACTCGATGCTGTGGAACGCGCACCGCTTCCTCGCGCTGTGTTTCTTCGCACTGATCGTCGTGCATCTGGCGGCGGCGCTGTTTCATGCGCTCGTGCGACGCGACGGCGTGTTCCAGGCAATGTCGCCCTGGCGTTAAAGCGCGTCTTGAAGTGCTTTAAATCGATTTAAGGGGCGGATTGAATCCATTTCAATTCGCCCCTTTCGTTTATCGAAACGGTCAGCGCCGATCGCGATTGTTTTTCCCAGCGCAACTCTGATTTCGTTCTATTAGCATTGTTTTTCGATAGCAACGTTCTACACTCCCTCAATCGCAATTGCGACGCCCTCAAGACAGGTGCTTCGCGAGATTGCTGCTTAATCCGGAGGTGTAGTCATGTTGCAGATCCTCGAAGGCGCCGCAGCCATTGCCGCTCTGAGCCTTTATCTGATTCCGTCAATCGAAGCCGACGCACGCAACCACAGCGACGCGCTGGCCATCACGCTGGTCAACATCCTGCTGGGCTGGACGATCGTCGGCTGGTTTGCGGCGCGCGCCTGGGCGCATCGCCGTCGGGACGATCGCCGGCTTGCACGTGCGGGCCGCAAGTTCCGCAGCCTGGCCGGCCGCATCACCAGCCAGAAGATCGTCGATCACGTGAAGCTGCGCGCGCTCCAGGAAGCCCGCAACAAGACGAGCGGCAATCGCCGCATCGCCACCGGCCTCTACTCATAAAATAATGCCGGGCGGCTACGTGACCGCCCGGCCTGTCTGTTTATCCCCAATACGAAGTTAAAAAATGCTGTCGAATACACCGTTGTCGATGTCCCCCCGTTCGCTTTTCCGTCTGTTCGCTTCCCTGTTCGCCACCGCTTCGGTCTTGTCCGCCTGTGCGTCGGCGGGCGACGTCACCGCCACCGGCAAGGACGGCGTCTATATGGTCACCGCTTCCGCAGCGGGCGGCAGCCTCGCATGGGCGCGCGCGCACCGCCGCGCCCAGGCCGAAGCCACCGACTACTGCGCGGCGCGCGGAATGCAGACGAGCTTCGCCGCAGAGAGCCGGCAAGGCGTGGAAGCCCTCGCGGAACAGGATTCCGTACTGCGCTTCCAGTGCAACCCGAAGTTTTAAAGCCGCCGCTTTAAAGCGGGTTCAAAGTCGCTTTAAAGCGAGCGCTTGATTGCCTCGTCGAGCAGCGACAGGCCGAGGTCGATTTCCGCCTCGCTCACCGTCAGCGGCGGCGCGATGCGGAACACGCCGCCCATGCCCGGCAACTGCACGATGTTCATGCTCAGGCCCAGGTTCATGCACTCGCGCGTGATCTTCGCGCCAAGGCCATCGGCGGGCGCTTTCGAGCGCCTGTCCTTCACGACTTCCATGCCGAGCAACAAGCCGCGCCCGCGCACGTCGCCAACGCACTCATAGCGCTCCATCAGGTCGAGCAGGCCGCGCCGCAGGCGCTCGCCCATCACGTTCGCGCGGGCGACCAGCCCTTCGCGCGCCACCACATCGAGCACGCGCAGCCCCACGGCAGCGGGCAGCGGATCGGACACGTGCGTCGTGTAGAACAGATAGCCGCGCTCGTGAGCCTGCTCCTCGATCTGCGCCGACGTCACGACCGCCGCGAGTGGCAGCCCCGCGCCCAGCGTCTTGGAGAGCGTGAGGATGTCGGGCGTCACGCCATCGCGCTCGAAGGCGAACATCGTGCCCGTGCGGCCCACGCCCGTTTGCGCCTCGTCGAGGATCAGCAGCATGCCGCGCTCTTCGCACTTGCGCTTGAGTGCCGCCAGATAGCCGGGCGGCAAATCGATGATGCCGCCCGAACTCAGGATCGGCTCGGCGATAAAGGCCGCGAGATTGCCGCTCGACTGCCGGTCGATCAGGTCGAAGGCGTAGTCGAGTTCGGCGAGATAGTCGTAAGCGCCGCCGCGCTCGAAACGCGGCCGGTAGGTAAACGGCGCGGGGATCGCGAACGAACCCACCGCCGCGGGGCCCACGCCCTTGCGCCCCGCGCTGTAGGTCGCCGACGCCGCCGCGCCCGTCATGCCGTGCCACGACTGCGCGAAGCCCACGATTTCATATTTGCCGGTGACGAGCTTCGCCATGCGGATCGCGGCCTCGTTCGATTCCGCGCCCGTGCTCAACAGCAGCGCGCGGTCGAGGCCCGGCGGCGTGATGTCGGCGAGGCGCGTGGCCAGCTCGACCACGGGCCGCGAAAGCATGCCGCTGAACAGGTGGTCGAGCCGCCCGGCGTACTCGCGGATCACCTCGACGATCTCCGGATGGCTGTGGCCCAGCACGGCGCTCATCTGGCCCGAGGTGAAATCGAGAATCGCGCGATCGTCGGCGTCGTAGACAAAACTGCCCTGCGCTCGCTCGATGATCATGGGCTCGAAAGTGCCGCCGTAGCGGATCAGGTGTTGCCTGGCGTTGCGCCAGAACGTTGCGTCGTCGTTGCGGGACACGGCCTTCTCCTCGTGAATGGCGGCATGTCTGGCAGTCTAGGACGCGCTCTGCATTTACAAAATCGAATAGTATTAATGGGAGCTAGAAGCAACGCTAATACCTGGAGCCGCCTGTGAGCCGCGTACTCGAAATCGACCTGCTGCGTTCGTTTGCCGTGATTGCCGAAGTGCGCGCGCTCAGCCGCGCCGCCGAGCGCATCGGCCGCACGCAGTCCGCGCTGAGCCAGCAGATGAAGCGGCTCGAATCGATCGTCGACCAGCCGCTGTTCCAGCGCACCGGGCGCGGCGTGGTGCTCACGCATCCGGGCGAACGCCTGCTCGTGCACGCACAGCGCATGCTGCGGCTGCATGACGAGGCGATGGCCGACCTGAGCGGCACGGGGCTGAGCGGCAGCCTGCGCTTCGGCTGCCCGGACGATTACGCCACCGTTTTTCTGCCCGCCCTGCTGCGCCAGTTTTCGAGCCAGCATCCTCACGCGCTCGTGGAGGTGGTGTGCGCGCCCACGCCCCGGCTGATCGACCTGCTCGACAAGCGCGCTGTCGATCTCGCCATGATCTCCCTGCCCGACGCGGCGCCCGGCGAAGACCTGATTCGCCGCGAGCAACTGGTGTGGATCGGCTATCCGGGCCTCGACCCAACGCACTTCGATCCGCTGCCGCTGGCCCTTTCCGATGCGGACACGCTCGACCACATCGCCGCCTGCGCAGCGCTGCAAGGTGCGGGCCGCGCGTGGCGCATCGCCTGCGCAAGCAGCAGCCTGTCGGGGATGATCGCGCTGGTGCGCGCGGGGCAGGCGTTCGCGGTGATGACGCAAACGGCCGTGCCGTCCGATCTCGCGACGCTCAACGGCGATCCGGCGTTGCCGCCGTTGCCCGCTGTCGGCATCACCGTGAAGTTCAGCCGCAAGAGGCCGTCGCAACTGGCGGCGGCGTTTGCGGAACATATCCGCGCGGTGCTGCCGGTGCTATAGCGCTTCTGTAGCGCGCGCTACCGCGCGCCGATTTTCACCGGCGCGGCAATCGCATTCACCGTCACGGCATGCGGAATCAGATGCTGCGTCGCGAACACATCGGCGATGCGCTGCTGGCTCGCAAGAACTGGCGCATCGAGCGGCAGGATGCCAAAACGCGAGCGCGCGAGAAAGCTCGTCACGATGGCGGGCGGCACGCCGGTTTCGCGCCCGATCAATTGCGCGGTCTCGTCGCGATGCGCGCCGACCCACGCATCGCCGTCCGCCACCGCGCGCAACACCGTCTCGACGATATCGCGGTGCGCGTGCACGAAATCCGGCGCGCCCAGAAAGAAGCTGTACGGCTGCGCGATGCCCGAGGCATAGTCGGCGAGCGTGCGCGTCGGCTCCGCCGCCTGCACCACGGCAAGGTACGGATCCCAGATGGCCCACGCATCGACGTGACCGCTATCGAACGCCGCGCGCGCATCGGCAGGCGAGAGAAACACCGGCTTGACGTCCTCATAGCGCAGCCCCGCCTGCGCGAGCGCGGCCACCAGCAGGTAGTGCGAACTGGAGCCGCGCGCGAGCGCCACCGTATGCCCCTTGAGATCGGCCACGCGCTTGAGCGGCGAGCCGCTGCGCACGATCAGCGCCTCGTTGTGCGGCCCCGCCGGTTCCGCCGCGAGATAAACGATGCGGCTGCCCGCGGCCTGCGCGAAGATCGGCGGCGGCGCGCCCGTATAGCCGATGTCGATCGAGCCCGCGTTCATCGCTTCCAGCAAGGGCGGCCCGGCTGGAAACTCCGTCCAGCGCACCGCGTAGCCCTTCGCCGCGAGCGCGCTGTCGAGCGTGCCGCGCGCCTTGAGCAGCGTCAGCGGCGTGCCCTTCTGGTAACCGATATTCAGCACCGCCTGCGTCGATGCCGTTGCGGGCGCAACCAGTCCGGCCGAGACCATCAGCGCGACAAAAAAGGCCGCGACCCGGGCGCGGGAAAACGTCTTGATGAACGACTGCATGAACGCTGCCCTCCCAATGAAAATCAGAAAAAGTCCTTGCGCAACTGAATGCCGAAGTAGCGGTCGGCGTCACGCGGCACGCCTATCGTCACGTAGCCAGAACCCGTCGCCATCACGCTCACATAGGACTTGTCGAGCAGGTTCTTGCCGATCAGCGCCACACGCCAGCCGTTGTCGAAATTCAGCGCCACGCTTGCGTTGAGGATGCCGTAGGCGCCTTGAATCGTGTTCGGCGACTGGGCCAGGTCGTATTGCACGCGGCTTTGCCAGAAGTAATTGGCATACAGCTCCAGCTCCGGGCCAATCGGCAAAGGATGGCGATAATCGGCGGAAATATTGGCCTTGAAGGTCGGCGAGAACGGCAGCGTCTTGCCATTCACGTTGCAGCTCGCCTGCGCGCCGACGGGGCAATTGAACTCGTCGATATGCGCATCGGTGAAGGCAAGGCCGCCAGTGAGGCTCAAGCCGCGCAACGGGCGCGCGCCCAGGTCGAGTTCGACGCCGCGCGTCGAGACCGTGCCCGCGTTGATGAGGCGCGTGACGACCTGCCCCGCCACCGTGTCGTAGTAATTTGCCTGGTAGTTCTGATAATGCGTGTCGTACAGCGCGATATTGGCCGTATAGCGATGATCGGGCGTCTGCATCTTCGCGCCGATTTCGTACGAGTTCGACTGTTCCGGACGCAGCGCGGGCGTATCGCGCTGCTGCATGTTGAAGAAGACGTTGAAGGCCGGCCCCTTGTAGCCATGCGAGTACATCGCGTACAGCATGACGTCGCGCGTGAGGTCGAATTCGAGTCCCGCGCGGCCCGACAGTCCGTTCGCGCTCGTCCAGCCCGACGACGCAAATGACGGGTTGATTCCCGATACCGCCGCCGCCGACGTCGACGTGCGCTCGAAGTCATAGCCCACTTCGTCGTGCGTCACGCGCAGCCCGGTGATCGCGCGCAGGCGGTCAGTCAGGTGAAACGTGCCTTCGCCGTAGGCCGCGAAGCTGTTGGTGAGCGTGCCGAACACCGCGTCGCCGGTCGTGTGCGTGAGCGTCGACGATCCCGCGTAGCAGGGCGTGAGGCCGCTCACGATGCTCGCCGACGTCGAGTTCGTGCAGGTCGTCACCGCGCGGTTGTAGTGCTCGTTGTCCTGCGTATGCAGCGCATAGACACCGGCGACGTAATCGAAGAAACCGCCTTTCGGCGAAGCGAGCCGCAATTCCTGCGACAGTTGCGTGAAGCCCAGGTCGCCGCGATCGTTCGAACTGGGAATCTGCTGATAGACCTGCGGCACCCAGGCTTCGTCGGTGCGCTGGCGGTTGAGCCACTGCCGGTACGCCGAGATCGACGACAGCGTGTAGCCGCCGCCCAGCTTCCAGTCCACCTGCGCGGAGACGCCCCAGTTGGTGTCTTCCACCGAGGGCCCATACGGGTAGTTCACTTCGCGGTTCTGCAGGCTCGGCACCACGGGCGAGAGCGCCGCTGCGTAGATCGAATTCGTCGCCTTGCCGATCACGCCCGCCGCGTACGAGTCATGCGCGTACATGTAGTCGGCGATGACGGTGGCCTTCACATTGCTGGACGGCGTAAAGACGAATTTCGAGCGGAAGCCCTTGTGGTTGTATCCGTTGATCTCCTCGCCGTTGTAGACGTTCTTGACGTTGCCGTCGTAGCGGCCATAAAGCGCGGTGAACGATCCCGTCAGCAGTCCCGGCAGCAGGGTGCCTTCCACGCCCGCGCGCACGCGTTGTTCGCCGCCCTGGTAGAACTGCGTGTCGATATAGCCGCTCGGCTGCTTCGCGGGGTCGCGCGTCACGATGTTGATGACGCCCGCCGTCGCGTTCTTGCCGAACAGCGTGCCTTGCGGCCCGCGCAGCACTTCCACATGATCGACGTCGAGCAGGTCGAGCGTCGCCTGGCCGGGGCGCGCGTAGACCACCCCGTCGATGACGGTGGACACCGAAGGCTCCACGCCCGGCGAGGTCGAATTGGTGCCCACGCCGCGGATCGTCAGCGTGGTGTCCTTGCTCGACAGCGACGGCTTGAACGTGAGTTCGGGCACGGCGGTCACGAGCGACTGCACGGTGTTGTTGCCCGCGCGCTCCATCTCCGCGCCGCTGACCACGGTGAGCGCAATAGGCACCTTCTGCGCCGATTCGTTGCGGCGCGTGGCCGTGACGGTGACCGTCGGCAATTCAGTGCGTCGGGTCGCATCCGCCGACGACGCCGCTACGGCGGGTGCGGCGCTATTCGCGCTGTTCATGTTGTCCGCCGCGTGTGCTGCGGCAACGCTCGCCGCGCAAAGGGCGCTCACGATGAGCTTCTGGCGCGTGAGCGGCACGCGGGTACGCGAAGAACGATGGCGAAAAGTGCGTCCGGACTGCGGGCGCTCCGTGCGGTTCTGGATCATGTGGTTGTTGTTGTCGTCGAAGAGTGTTGTTGTTCTGTGTCGCTGCATGTTGTTATGTCTCGCGTGCGATCTACTGCTCGCGCGTGGGCCGCTGCAAGCCCAGGTGGTCGCGCAGCGTCCTTCCCTGATACGTAGTCCGGAACAGTCCGCGCCGCTGCAACTCGGGCACGACGAGCGCGCAGAAACGTTCGAGCCCGCCGGGCAGGTCGGCGGCCATGATGTTGAAGCCGTCCGCCGCGCCGTTTTCGAACCAGTGCTGCATGGCGTCGGCCACGCTCTGCGGCGTGCCGACCAGCGAGAAATGCCCGCGTCCGCCAGCAATGCGCAGATACAGCTGGCGCACCGTGAGCCGCTCGCTCCCCGCGATGCCCGTGAGCAGTTGCTGGCGGCTGCGCTGGCCGCTATCGGTGAGCGGCAGCTCCGGCAGCGGCGCATCCAGATCGACGCCACCCAGATGGAAATTGCCGATCATGCGTCCGAGCAGCGCCAGGCCCGCTTCGGGATGCACCAGCGCCTGGAGTTGCGCTTCGCGCTCGCGAGCCTCTTCAAGCGTGGGCGCAACGATTACCGACAGGCCCGGCATGATCTTCAGCGCATCGCTTGCGCGCCCCGCCGCCACGACGCGCTGCTTGAGATCGCGATAGAACGCCTGCGCCGTTCCGAAATCGCGCTGCGCCGTGAACACCACTTCCGCCGTGCGCGCCGCCAGTTCACGGCCGCGTTCCGACGATCCGGCCTGCACGATCACCGGCCAGCCCTGCGGCGTGCGCGCGACGTTCAACGGCCCGTCGACGCTGAAGTGTTCGCCGCGATGCAGCGGCACGCGTAGCGTCGCCGCGTCGCAATAGCGGCCACTGCGCTTGTCGCGCACGAAGCTTGCCTCGCCCCAGCTGTCCCAGAGCGCCGTCACGACACGATGAAACTCCTCGGCGCGCGCATAGCGGTCGACGTGGCTGTAATGCTCGGCGCGGCCGAAGTTGCCCGCTTCGGCGGCATTGTCGGTGGTCACGAGGTTCCAGCCCGCGCGTCCGTCACTGATGTGGTCGAGCGAGGCGAACTTGCGTGCGATGTGATACGGCTCGTTGTAGCTGGTGGTGGCCGTGCCGATCAGGCCGATGCGCTGGGTCGAGACCGCCAGTGCGGGCAGCAGCGTGAGCGGGTCGAGCCGGTCGGCGCGCGCCACGCGGTCGGCCCCCGGGCCGATGTTGGCCGCCACGCTGTCCGCGACGAACAGCGCGTCGAAGCACGCCGACTCGGCAAGCTGCGCGAGGCGTATCCACGCGCGGATATCGAGCCCCGCGTCGGCCTGTGCGTCCGCGAGTCGCCACGCCGCCAGGTGGTGGCCCGTCTCCATCAGGAACGCGCCCAGATGCATCTCACGTTTCATCGAACTCCTCATTAATTCGACAGCTGCCACGCGGGCCGCACCCGCGTTCGATTTCATCCGTTAAAACAGCGGTTTTGCGCATCGCGCAGACCCGTTCATCACGCTAGGCGAATTCGCTGGTTAGCGCTAACATGGGCGGCAGTTTCCTTTGGCCGGCGCGTATGCGTCAAATAACGAAATCAGCAGAACATATGCGCAATCCCGCTAAACAGGCGCCGGAAGAAGAAACCCCTACGCGGCTGCGGCGCAACTCGGGACGCGTCACGCTGCGCGACGTGGCCGGCCACCTGGGCATCTCGCAGATCAGCGTCTCGCGCTACTTTCAGGATCCCGAACGAATCTCGGCGCCGCTGCGCGAGCGCATTGCACAGGCCGTCGCGCAACTGGGCTACGTACCGAACCTGGTCGCGGGCGGGCTCGCTTCCGCGCATAGCCGGGTGATCGGCATGGTGATACCCAATATCTCCGGGCCGATCTTCGCGGCGACGATCCAGAGCTTCAGCGACGCGGTCACCGCGCACGGCTATCAGCTGCTGCTGGCGTCCAGCTATTTTTCGAGCGAACAGGAAGAAAACGCCGTGCGTGGGCTGCTGGGCTGGTCGCCCGCCGCGCTGGTGCTGACCTCGCATTTCCACACCCAGGCGACCGAAGCCATGCTCGCGCGCACCACCGTCCCGGTGATCGAAACGTGGGATTACCAGCCGCGCCGCAAGCCGTGGCAAGTGGGTTTCTCGCATCCGGAAGTGGGCCGCATGGCCGCGCGCCACTTGCTGGAGCGCGGCTATCGCCGTGTCGCATTCGTGCAGAACAGCGCGGCAGGCGACTTCAGCGCGCTGGAGCGGCGCGACGGTTTTGCGCAGGTGATGCGCGAGCAGGGCTGCGAGCCGCGCTTTTACGTGCCGCAGGAAGTCCAGCCCGCGCATGCCGGGCGCGAGGCGCTTTTCGCGCTGATCGACGGCCCCGAGCCCGCCGACGCGATCGTGTTCGCCAACGACAACCTGGCTTCAGGCGCCCTGCTCGCTGCACAGCGCGCGGGCATTGCGGTGCCGCAGCGCGTGGCGTTGATGGGTTTCGGCGACTTTCCGTTTTCGGAGATGCTTACGCCAGGCCTGACCACGATCCGCCCGCCCGCGCGCCAGATGGGCGTGCTCGCGGCGGAACTGATCTTCGCGCAGCTCGACGCGCAGCAATCGGGCAAGCAAGCGGCAAGTGCCTTGCGGCGGCCCAGGGCGCTGGCCTGCGAACTGGTCATGCGTGAAAGCACCTGAGGCAACCGAGGTCACTGAGGCCCGCGTGCAGGGCGCGGCGGTATACTCCGCCCAGCCCGTCCATTCCTGCCATCGCACCCTGTTTCATGAGCGAGTACGTCCACTACCAGCAGGTGTCCGAGGTGCCCGGCCTCGTGCTGAGTACCGCGCGCTTCGCTGAATACAGCTTTGATCGCCACTTTCACCTCGACTTTCACGTGGGGCTCGTGAGCGAGGGGATCCAGCGCCAGGGCAGCCAGGGCAAGACGGTGCTGCTCGGCCCCGGCCGCGTCGCGCTGATGCCGCCCGGCGAGATCCACGACGGCATGGCCCAGGACGGCGGCGAGTACACGCTCAAGACTTTCCGGCTTTCGCAGCAACTGATCGCGGGCGTGGCTGAAGAAATCAGCGGCCGTGCCCACGCGCCCGAACTCAAGAGCGCCGTGCTCGACGATCCGCTGCTCGCGCACAGCCTCGTGCGCCTGCATGACGCGATGTGCCACGACGGCGGCGCAAGCAGCCTCGCCGCGCAGACGCAGTGGCTCACGCTGCTCGAAAACCTGCTGCGCCAGTCGCGCGCCATCGTGCCCGAACGCGTGCCGGGTGCGCTCTCGCCGGGCCAATGGACGCGCGTGCGCGACTATTGTTTCAGCCGTCTCGCAGAGAAAATCACGCTCGAAGAGCTGGCCGGCCTATGTGGGCTCGGCCGCTTCCAGTTCCTCAAGCAGTTCAAGCTGAGCATCGGCATGACGCCGCATGCGTGGCTGCTACGCCTGCGGCTGGAGCGCGCCTGCGAACTGCTGCTGCAAGGCTCGCAGGCCATTGCCGCGGTCGCGCAGGCCGTCGGCTTCTACGACCAGAGCCATTTCAATCGCGCGTTCCGCCAGGCTTATGGCGTTGCGCCGTCACGCTTTCGCGCCTGAGTTTCAGGCAGGCCCAGGCAAAACCCGCCACACCCCGCCGCAACCCGCCACACCGTCAATTTTTTACAAGCGCCGCGCCCCTCGCTCGACATACGATGCCCGCATCCGGGGCAAACGCCCCAGCCGAGTTGAGGAAACGACCATGACGAGCAGCAACAGGGCGCCGGCCCTGGGTTTCACGAGCGACAACATCGCGGGCGCATCGCCTGAAGTCATCGAGGCGCTGGTCGCTGCAAGCGCGGGTCAAGCCAACCCCTACGGCGCGGATCCGTACACCGCGAGCGTCGAGCGCCGCCTGTGCGAGATCTTCGAGCGCGAGGTCGACGTGCTGCTGGTGCCCACCGGCACCGCCGCCAACGCGCTGTGCCTGAGCGCGATGACGCCGCCCTGGGGCAACATCTATTGCCACGCATCCAGCCACATCAACAACGACGAGTGCGGCGCGCCCGCGTTCTATACCAGTGGCGCGAAGCTCGTGACCGTGGACGGCCCTGCCGCGAAGATCGACCCCGCGAAGCTGCTGGAAGCGGCGCGCACGAAAGTCGGCGACGTGCATTCGACGCAGCCCGCCTGCGCGAGCATCACGCAGGCGACCGAAGAAGGCAGCGTCTACACGCGCGGCGAAATCGAGGCTATCGGCGATGTCTGCAAGGCCGCGAATATCCGCCTGCATATGGACGGCTCGCGCTTCGCCAATGCGCTGGTTTCGCAGGGCTGCACGCCTGCGGAGATGACATGGAAGGCGGGCGTGCACGCGCTTTCACTGGGCGCGACAAAGAACGGCGTGCTCGCGGCGGAAGCCATCTTGCTGTTCGATCGATCGCTGGCGACTGAACTCGCTTACCGTCGCAAGCGCGCGGGGCATTTGTTCTCGAAGATGCGCTTCCTGGCCGCGCAGATCGATGCCTATTTGAGCGACGATCTGTGGCTGCGCAATGCGCGTCAGGCGAACGCAGCGGCGTTGCGGCTCACGCAAGGGCTTGCCGCGCTGGACGGCGCGGAGATCCTGGGCGCACCCACGGCGAATATCGTGTTCTGCCGCCTGCCGCAGCCGCTGATCGACGCACTGCTCGATGCAGGCGTGCGTTTTTATCACGACCGCTGGGGCCAGGGCGTCGTGCGCTTCGTGACGGCTTTTTCGACGACGTTCGAGGATGTCGATTATCTGCTGGAGAAAGCGCGCGCTTTCCGGTGACCGCTGGCCATCCGCCGGGCGCGCGCCCCGAGATTACTGCGGCCTGGCCAGGTACGGGCTGACCTGGCCCACCTCGAACGGCCGCGCCTGGATCTCCATGCGCGCGATGCCTTGCAGGTGCACCTCGTCGGGGCCGTCGGCGATCCGCAGCGCGCGGCCCCACGTCCAGCTATCCGCCAGCGGCGTGTCCGGGCTTAGCCCCATCGCGCCGAACACCTGGATCGCGCGCTCGCACACAGCCGTATGCACGTTCAGCACCAGCACTTTAATCATCGATACTTCCTTGCGCGCGGCCTTGCCGCCCACGGTGTCGATCATCCACGCCGTCTTGAGCACGAGCAGGCGCGCCTGATCGATTTCGATCCGCGATTTCGCGATCCATTCCGCGACCACGCCGTGCTCGTGCAGGCGCTTGCCAAACGCGGTACGCGCCTGCGCGCGCTCGATCATCAGTTCCAGTGCCAGTTCAGCCGCGCCGATCGAGCGCATGCAGTGATGAATGCGCGCCGGCCCGAGCCGCGCCTGGGCCAGCGCGAAGCCACTGCCTTCTACGCCCAGCAGGTTCTCCTTCGGCACCCGCACGCCCTTGAAGTCAATTTCGCAATGGCCCTCGGGCGCCACGTGATTGATCACCGTGATGTTGCGGATGATCTTCAAGCCCGGCGTGTCGCGCGGCACGAGAATCATGCTTTGCTGACTGTGGCTCGGTGCGTCGAGATCGGTCTTGCCCATCACGATGAGGAACTGGCAGTTGGGATGCGCCGCGTTGGTGATGAACCATTTGCGGCCGTCGATCACGTAGTCGTCGCCATCGCGGCGAATGCGCGTGGTGATATTGGTCGCATCGGACGACGCCACCGCGGGCTCCGTCATCGCGAACGCAGAACGGATCTTGCCGTCGAGCAGCGGTTCGAGCCATTGCTTGCGTTGCGCAGGCGTGGCGAACAACTCAAGCAGCTCCATGTTGCCACTGTCGGGCGCTTGGCAGTTGAATACTTCGGAGGCCCAGGGAACGCGCCCCAGGATTTCGGCAAGCGGCGCGTATTCCAGGTTGCTCAGCCGCGTGCCCGGTTCGGCGCCGTGCAGTGGCGGCAGAAAGAGGTTCCACAGGCCTTCCGAGCGCGCCTTGTCCCTGAGTCCTTCCATGAAAGACACGGGAAACTGGCCTGCATTCACTTCCTGCTGCCATTGATGAATGCGCGGCACGATATGCGTGTCCATGAACGCGCTTAATCGCGCACGAAGCGCCTCGACCTTCGGGCTATAGGCAAAGTCCATTTCGATCTCCTTTATCGGGTTGATTGGCGTCGCCCGGATCGTCAGGCCGCCATCCACGACCATGCACTCGCCGTGGGTATGGCTCGCGCATCGGAGATGAGATACAGCACTGTGCTTGCCATTTCGCGCGCCCGGCCGCTGCCGCCGCAAAAAGTAGCACTTGCCCGGTGCCATCAAAATAAAGGTGAGATTGAGTTGTTCCCCGTCAAACTTCTCGAAATTCAGCGCCTCCTGAAAGCCGGGCACACGCGCAGCGGGTTAGCGCGTGTGCGTGTGCGTCTGCGTCTGCGTATCGACGTCGAAGTGCAGTGGGCGATTCATGGCGACATTCGACGATGTCGATTATCTGCGGGAAAAGGCGCGCGCCTCCCGGTGACCGCGGGCCACCCGTCGGGCGCACGCCTCGCGATTACTCCGCCCTGGCCAGATACGGGCTGACCTGGCCCGCCTCGAACGGCCGCGCCTGGATCTCCATGCGCGCGATGCTTTGCAGGTGCACCTCGTCCGGGCCGTCAGCAAAGCGCAGCGCGCGGCCCCACGTCCAGCTGTCCGCCAGCGGCGTGTCCGGGCTCAGCCCCATCGCGCCGAACACCTGCATCGCGCGCTCGCACACGGCCGTATGCACGGTCGGCACCAGCGCCTTGATCATCGAAATTTCCTTGCGCGCAGCTTTCGCGCCCACGGTGTCGATCATCCAAGCGGCCTTGAGCACGAACAGGCGGGCCTGGTCGATTTCGATACGCGATTTCGCGATCCATTCCGCCACCGAGCCATGCTCGTGCAGGCGCTTGCCAAACGCGGTGCGCGCCTGCGCGCGCTCGATCATCAGTTCCAGCGCCAGCTCAGCCGCGCCGATCGAGCGCATGCAGTGGTGAATGCGCCCCGGCCCGAGCCGCGCCTGTGCCAGCGCGAAGCCACTACCCTCCGCGCCCAGCAGGTTCTCCTTCGGCACGCGCACGCCCTTGAATTCGATTTCGCAATGGCCCTCGGGCGCCATGTGATTGACGACCGTGATATTGCGGATGATCTTCACGCCCGGCGTGTCGCGCGGCACAAGAATCATGCTTTGCTGACTGTGGCTCGGCGCATCGGGATCGGTCTTGCCCATCACAATGAAAATCTGGCAGTTCGGATGCGCCGCGTTGGTGATGAACCATTTGCGCCCGTCGATCACGTAATCGTCGCCATCGCGGCGAATCCGCGTGGTGATATTGGTCGCATCCGACGACGCCACCGCCGGCTCCGTCATCGCGAACGCCGAACGGATCTTGCCGTCAAGCAGCGGTTCGAGCCATTGCTTGCGCTGCGCAGGCGTGGCGAACATATGGAGCAGTTCCATATTGCCGGTGTCGGGCGCATTGCAATTGAATACTTCGGAGGCCCAGGGAATGCGCCCCATGATTTCGGCAAGCGGCGCGTATTCGAGGTTGCTCAGCCGCGTGCCCGGCTCGTCGTCGTGCAGATGCGGCAGGAAAAGATTCCACAAACCTTCCGAGCGCGCCTTGTCCTTGAGCGCTTCCATGAAGGACACGGGATACTGGCCCGCATTCACTTCCTCGTGCCACTGGTGAATGCGCGGCACGATATGCGTGTCCATGAACGCGTTCAACTGCGCGCGCAGCGCCTCGACTTTCGGGCTATAGGCGAAGTCCATCCTGCTCTCCTTTATCGGGTTGATTGGCGCCGCTCAGATCGTCAGGCCGCCATCCACGACGATGCACTCGCCGTTGGTATAGCTCGACGCGTCGGAGACGAGATACAGCACCGTGCCGGCCATTTCGCGCGGCTCGGCGTGACGGCGCATCGGGATCTTGCCGATGGCATGCTCGTAAAGCGCCTGGTCCGCGAACAGCGCGCCCGCGAAGCGCGTCTTGGTCAGGCCCGGCAGCAGCGCGTTGACACGAATACCCAACGGGCCGCATTCCTTCGCAAACGCGCGCGTCATGTTCACGACACCCGCCTTGGTGATCGAATAGATGCCTTGCCGGTCGCCTGGTTGCAGTGCATTGACAGAGGCCGTGTTGACGATCGCGCCGCCGCCATGCTCGCGCATCAGCTTGCCCGCTTCCACCGACATGAAGAAGTAGCCGCGCAGGTTGACTTCGACGGTCTTCTCGAACGACGCGAGATCGGTGTCCAGGATGTGGCCGAAATACGGGTTCGCGGCGGCGTTATTGACCAGAATGTCGAGCCGGCCGTGACGCTCGCGAATATGGCCGAAGATCGCGTGAATGTCCTCGATGCGGCCCACGTGGCACGCGAAGGCTTCGGCGCTGCCACCCGCTTCACGGATGCCGCGCGCAACCGCCTCGCAATCTTCGATCTTGCGGCTCGATACGATGACGTGCGCGCCCTGTTCCGCCAGCAGCCTGGCGATCTCTTCGCCAATGCCGCGGCTCGCGCCCGTGACCAGCGCAATCTTCGATTTCAGATCAAACAGATTAGTCATCTTAAATAACCTCGATATTCCGTATGTAGCCTGTTTTACTTGGGCAGCACTGGACAGTGCTGAATTCAGATCAGGGCGACGCCCATTTGCGCGAGCGCGCCCGCCATTTCGCCTACCTGGCGCGCCTTGTCGTTCGACGCATTGCCGCCCAGTGCGCGTTTTTTCACGCCCTGCGCGATCGAGGCGAGCCGGAAGAAGCTGAACGCCAGGTAAAAGTTCCAGTTCTCGATCGCGTCGATGCCGCGCAGGCGGCAGTACTGCGCGACAATCGCCTCTTCGTCCGGCACGCCCTGCTCGCGGCGATCCAGCCCCGCGAGACCGGCGATGTGCCCGTGGCGCGGCAGGCGCAGGCACATGCAAAAATACGCAAGATCGGCAAGCGGATTGCCCAGTGTGGACAGCTCCCAGTCGAGCACCGCGCGCACGCGCGGCACGCCTCGCTCGAAGATGAAGTTATCGATGCGGAAGTCGCCATGCACGAGCGTCGGCTTGCCGGATTCGGTGGGACAGTGCGTCGGCAACCAGGCGATCAGCGCTTCCATCGCGTCGAGTTCGCCGGTCTGCGCCGCGCGGTATTGCGTCGTCCAGATATCAATCTGGCGTGCGAAGTAATTGCCCGCACGTCCATAATCGGCCAGGCCCGCCGCTTCGACGTCCACGTCATGCAGTGCCGCCATGGTGGCGAGCAGGGCGTCGTAGTACGCGCCGCGGCGCTCGACTGACAGTTCGGGCAAGGCCGGATCCCAGAAGGTCTCGCCGTCCTCGAAACTCATCACATAGAACAGGCTGCCGATCACGTCGCGGTCTTCGCACAGATGCAGCGCCTTCGCGACCGGCACCGGCGTCTCACGCAGCGCCGTCAGCACGCGGAACTCGCGGTCTACGGCATGCGCGGACTTGAGCAGCGCGCCCGGCGGCTGCCGCCGCAAGACGTAGCGCCCGCCCGGTGTCGTCAGCAAAAAGGTGGGGTTGGATTGCCCCCCGGCAAACTTCTCGAAGCTCACTGGCCCCTGAAAACCGGGCACATGTGCAGCGAGATAGCGCGTGAGCGTATCGACGTCGAATTGAAGTGGGTTATTCATGCGGCATTCGTGGTGCGTAAGTGCGGATCAACCGTAGGTGACGAGCTTGCGTCGCTCGGCGCGTTCGAGATGGGGTAGCGCATTGAAGCCGACCAGCGACATTGCGCTTTCGTTGAAAACGTACTGGCTCACGCTGCTGTTGCGGATCTGCATGTTCAGCGCGATGGCGGCGGATGCAGGCGCCTCCAGTATCTGCTGCGTGAAGACCGCGATGGCGCCGCCCGAACTCACCGCCAGCACGCGCTTGCCGCCCATGCGCTGGATCGCTTCGCGCGCACGCGCCACGCGCGCCTGGAACTGTTGCCATGTTTCCGGCAGGTCGCCCGGCAGGCGGTCTTCCGACCAGAGCGTCAGCGCCTGCTTGAGCGCTTTGTAGAAATGCTTGACGTTGCCGTCGGCGGGAGCGGGCGGCATGAGGCCGCTGGCCTGAAGCGCATCGAACAACGCATGAAAATCGTATTCGTTGAGATCGGCGTCCTGCACGACCTCGACCTTCGGCGCGCGCATGCCTTCGAGCAGCGCTTCGGCGGTCTGTTCGTGACGGCGCATCGTGCCGGTCACGATGCGGTCGAACTGCATGTCCGCCTGCGCGAAATATTCGCCGAGCCACGTCGACTGGATGCGCCCGGAAGGCGACAACGCATCGTAATTCTGCGCCCCTAGCGACGCCTGCCCGTGCCGTATCAAGTAGAGATCCGCCATGCCGCCCTCACGTGAAGATTGCTGCAACGATAGCGGGCCCCAAGGCATTCAGGAAGTTTATTCTATTTATATGCCGCCATAACTAACGGTGATGGTCGAAGGGCTGAAGATCAGGCTTGCGCATCAGCCGTGCGATCTGTTCGCGCAGCCAGCGATGAGCAGGATCGCCCGCCACGCTGCGGTGCCAGTAGCCATGCGATTCGAGTCCCGGCAAATCGAACGGCAGCTTGAGAATGCGCGCGTCGTAGCGGCGCAGCAGCGTGAGTGGCGCGGTCAGCGCCAGGTCGGTGCGCATCGCGATCAGCGGTGCGACCAGGTAATGCTGCACGCGCGTGAGAATGTTGCGCCGCAGCCCGAGCCGGTTGAGTTCCGTATCCACCAGTCCCGGCCCCTGGCGGCGGCTGGAGATATGAATATGGCCAAGGCCCAGGTAGTCGTCGAGCGTGAGCTTTTTCTTCGCGAACGGGTGATCCTGGCGCACCAGGCACGCGTAGCGGTCGCTGCCAAGCGGCGCCTGCTCCAGTTGCGGATCGTCGATCAGCGGGGCGTCGATCGCCAGTTGAACCTCGCCGCTCGCCAGCGCTTCGGGCACTTCACGGCGCGTCGTGAAATAGCTCTCGATGCGGATGCCGGGCGCAAGACGCTGCAACACTTCTTCGAGCGCGGGCAGCAGCATCGCCTCGGTGAGATCGTTCATGCTGAGCCGGAACGTGCGCTGCGAAGTCGCCGGATCGAAGCGCTCGCCCGCGTGCGTGCTCGAATCGAGCAATTGCAGCGCTTCGCGCACGCGCCCGATGATGTTCTCCGACACCGGCGTGGGCACCATGCCCGCAGGCGTGCTCACGAACAGCGGGTCGTCGAAGGTTTTACGCATGCGCCCAAGCGCATTGCTCACGGCGGGCTGCGTGATGAACAGCAGCTCTGCCGCGCGCGTGAGATTGCGCGTGCGATAGACCGCTTCGAAAACGATGAAGAGATTCAGGTCGATCCTGGACAGCGGCATGCGGGATTGTTCCGGAGCGTGGTGAAAAGGGGGGCAAACGCGGCTGCACATCATCCTACCCGCACCGGACACGGTCGCGCGCGCATTTTCGTGCGCCCGGTATCCTATGCGCCGACTGGTCGCGCTGCGCCACGCGCGCCACTTTCCTTGTCGAGGAGCCAGGCGATGCAAATGGAAACCGGGTTTATCGGGCTGGGGGTGATGGGCACGCCGATGGCGCTCAATCTCGTGCGCGCCGGCACGCCGCTTGCCGTCTGGAGCCGCTCGAAGGAGCGCTACGACGCGCTGCGCGAGGCAGGCGCGCGCACGGTCGAGCACGCCGACGCCGTGTTCGCGAGTTGCACCACGGTCATCCTCATGCTGGCCAATGATCACGCCATCGATGCGGTGCTGGGCCGCGGCACGCCCGCGTTCGGTGCGCGCGTGCGCGGCCACGTGATCGTGAACATGGGGACGAATTCGGCGGACTACTCGCGCGCGCTGGCCGACGATATCGACGCCGCGGGCGGACGCTACGTCGAAGCGCCGGTTTCCGGCTCGCGCAAACCCGCTGAAGCGGGCCAGCTCGTCGTGATGCTAGCGGGCGCGCCCGACGATGTCGAAGCCGTACGCGCGCTGGTCAGGCCCCTGTGCCGCGAAAGCTTCGTATGCGGCAGCGTGCCCGCCGCGCTGACAATGAAGCTCGCGGTCAACCTCTACCTCATCACGATGGTCACGGGCCTGAGCGAAGCCACGCATTTCGCGCAGAGCCACGGCATCGATCTTGCATTGTTTGCGAACGTGCTCAATGCGGGCCCGATGGCAAGCGACGTCTCGCGCGTGAAGATCGACAAGCTCGCGGCACAGAACTTCTCGGTGCAGGCGGCCATCACCGATGTGCTGAAAAACGCACGCCTGGTCGCCGAAGCCGCACGCAGCGCGAACATCGCGTCGCCGCTGCTCGATATCTGCCACGCGCTTTACGGCGAAACCGAAGCGCTGGGCCTGGGTCAGCAGGACATGGTGGCGGTCGTGCGCGCGATCGAGCAGCGCACGGAATCGGATCGGAAAACGCTACGCCCGTGAGCGGGCGCGACGGCCAGCGGCGCGCTTATCCGCTGATGGTGCATCTGCGTTTCGCGGCGGGTTCTGTGGTTTCTGCTGCTTTTGCGCCTCGCTCATCAACCAGTCGCGAAACACGACAAGGCGCGGCAGGCTCGCGCACTCGGGCCGATACACCACGTAATAAGCAAGCGCCGAACGATACGCAATCTCCGGAAAGAGCCGCACCAGCCTGCCAGCGGCCAGGTCGTCGCGCGCCATGACGCTGCGCGCGAGCGCAATGCCCTGCCCGTCGACGGCGGCCTGCAGCACCGCCGCCGAGTTGTTGATCTTCATGCCGCGCCGCACCGCCGCTTCCTGCACGCCAGCGGCGTCGAACCACGCGTCCCATGTCGCAAAGCCCGCGTGGCTGTCCACCGAAAGGTCGTGAATCAGCGTCTCGCGCGCCAGATCGCGCGGCGTGCGCCACTTGCCCTGTTTAGCCAGCGCCGGCGAGCAGACGGGATAGATCTCCTCGTCCATCAGCTTTTGCGCCGTGAGCCCGGGCCATGACCCGGCCCCGTAACGCACGCCGATATCGATGCCCTGCGCCGTGAAATCCATCAGCTTCAGGCTGGTATCGAGCCGCAAGTCCGTATCGGGGCATTGCGAGTGAAAGCCCTCGATGCGCGGCAGCAGCCATTTCGCCGCGAACGCGGGACTCACGGTCACCGTCAGCACGCCATTCGCCGCGCCTTCCTTGAGGCGCTCGATCCCTAGCGTCAAGCGGTCGAAGCCCGCGCGGATATCGGGCAGCGCCCGCTCGGCGACCTCGGTGGCGACCAGCCGCGCGCGGCCGCCCGTGCCACGCGCGAATAGCGGCGTGCCGAGCCACTCCTCCAGGCTGCGCACGAGCTGCCCGACCGCCGCGGGCGTGACATTGAGCTCCACCGCCGCCGCAGAAAAGCTCTGGTGGCGCGCGCTCGCCTCGAAGGCGCGCAGCGCATTGAGATAAACCGGTGTCGTCATCGCTGAAAGTTTTTCTATCAGATATGCACAGAATATCTGATTTGAAGCCCTCATGGCACGCGCCCAGAATACGCTCAATACAGAGATCAAGCCTTGCTTCTCTGTCCCCTGAAATAATCTTAGGAGTCTGTCATGAGCAACAGTTTTTCTAACAAGGTCGCCATTGTGACCGGTGGCGGTTCGGGCATTGGCAAGGAAGTCGCGGCGCGCCTCGTCAAGGCAGGCGCAAACGTGGTGATCGGCGGGCGCGACGAAGCCAAGCTCGCCCAGGCCGCCGCGCAGATCGACCCGAGCGGCGCGCACGTGCGCTATCTGGCGGGCGATATCGCCCTGCCCGCCACGGCCAGCGCGCTGGTCGCGCTCGCTACCGAGGCGTTCGGCGGCGTCGACATTCTCGTCAATAACGCGGGGATTTTCCGCCCCAAGGCCTTTCTCGACGTGACCGAGTCCGAGTACGACGGCTTCCTCGACACCATCCTCAAGGGCAAGTTCTTCATGGCGCAAGCCGCCGCGAAGGCCATGCAGCTGCGCGGCGGCGGCGCGATCGTGCAGACCGGTTCGCTGTGGGCCATGCAGGCGATCGGCGCGACGCCATCGGCGGCGTATTCCGCTGCGAACGCAGGCGTGCATGCGCTCACGCGCAACCTGGCGATCGAACTGGCGGCGTCGAACATTCGCATCAACACCGTTGCGCCGGGCGTGGTGGAAACGCCGGTCTACAACACCTTCATGAGCGACGACGAAGTGAAGGCGACGCTGCCCGCCTTCAACGCGTTTCACCCGCTCGGGCGCAACGGCCAGCCCGCCGATGTCGCCGAGGCGATCCTGTTCCTCGCTTCGCCGCAGGCCTCGTGGATCACGGGCACCGTGCTGCCCGTCGATGGCGGCGTGATGGCCGGGCGTCACGCCTGATCCGCTTTTCTCACGCCGTTCTCTCGCCGCTCTCTCGCTGCAACCAACCTTTAGGAACTCGAACATCATGATGCAAGACTGGAACAGCTACCGCGACGCACTGCTCGAACGCGTCGGCGACTACGCGAAGATCACGCCGGACGTGGTGCGCGGCCTGATGACCATCGACGGCGCCGCCGCGAAGACCGCGAAGCTCGAACCGAAGATCCACGAATTGATCGCGCTGGCCGTGGCCGTGACCACGCGTTGCGACGGCTGCATCGCCGTGCACACGAAAAAGGCCGTCGAACATGGCGCGACGCTTGAAGAAATCTCCGAAGCGCTGGGCGTGGCCATCGCGCTGAATGCGGGCGCTGCGCTCACCTACTCCGCGCGCGTGCTCGATGCGCATGCCGCGCTGCCCACCACCTGAACGGCATCGGGCGCCGGCACTCGCTGCCGGCGCCGTGCCCTGGCATCCTGGACTACGCTCATGCTTGTCAACGCCGACTTCTCGCGCCGCGCCGCCATCGCGGCAGATCGTTACGAATGGGTGCGCTCGCCGCAATACGGCGTCGAGCGCGTGATGCTCGATCGCGTCAGCGCGGCGGACGGCCACGAAAAGGCGCGCGCCACCAGCATCGTGCGCTACGCAGCCGGTTCGCATTTCCCGCGCCACACGCACGACGGCGGCGAGGAGATTCTCGTGCTGTCCGGCTGTCTTTCCGAAGGCGACCGGCACTATCCCGCTGGCTGGTATCTGCGCAATCCGCCGGGTTCTTCCCATCAGCCCGCCAGCGAACATGGCGCCGTTATCTTCGTCAAGCTCCGGCAGATGTCGCGCGCCGACACGCGAACGCTGCGCATCGACACGCATGCGCCCAACGCATGGATACACGACGAGGGGCGCGAGATTTGCCAGCTCTTTTCCGATGATGACGAAGAGGTAATGCTCGCCCGGCTTGCGGCGCATGAATACGTGTTTGTCGACGCGGTGGCGGGCGCAGAAATGCTCGTGCTGGACGGCGAATTGCTGGCAGACGGCACGCGTTTGCTGCAAGGCGGCTGGCTGCGCCTGCCCGCAGGCATGCATCGCGACGTGAAGGCGGGAGCGCGCGGCGTAACGCTGTACCTCAAGACCGGCGCGTTTCGAGGCCTGCCCGAAGGAGTCGCGCGATGAACGCACGGATCGCCATTATCGGCGGTGGACTCGCGGGGCTTTTCGCGGCATGGCGCCTGCAGGAACGCGGCTGCGACGATTTCGTGCTGCTGGAAGCGGGCGCGCGGTTCGGCGGCCGCATCGAAACGGTCTCGGCGCAGACGGGCGGCGCGCGTTTCGATCTCGGCCCGACGTGGTTCTGGCCTGAAATCCAGCCCGAACTCGACCGGCTCGTGCATGAACTCGGGCTTGAGCGCTTCGCGCAGCATGAGCGTGGCGACACCATGATCGAGCGCTCACCCGGCTCGCCGCCTGCCCGCGTGCGCGGCTACGCGGGCGCCCCTGCGGCCATGCGGCTCGCGGGCGGCATGTCGGCGCTGATCGATGCGCTACGCTCGCGGATCGCGCCACAACGGCTGCACTGCGATCAACGTGTCACGCGCATCGACGCGCTGGCCGACGGTATCGACGTTCATGCGCAAGACGCGCAGCAACGCGTGACAACGTGGCGCGTCGCTCGCGTGCTGCTCGCGTTGCCGCCTCGCCTTGCCGCAACGACGATCGAATTCCAGCCTGCGCTGCCCGATGCGCTCGCAGATGCATGGCGCGCAACGCCGACATGGATGGCCCCGCACGCCAAGTATCTTGCCGTGTACCCGCGCGCGTTCTGGCGCGAGCACGGCCTGAGCGGCGAGGCGCGCAGCGGGAGTGGCCCGCTCGCGGAAATTCACGATGCCTCGACGCGCGACGGGGAAGGCGACGCTGACGGCGAGGCCGCGCTGTTCGGCTTTATCGGTATTCCCGCCGATGTGCGCGCGCATATTGGCGAAGCCGCGCTGCTAGCCGCCTGCCGCGCGCAGCTTGTGCGCCTGTTCGGCAAGGAAGCCTCCGACGTTCGCTTCGAGACGATCAAGGACTGGGCCGCAACCCGCCTCACGGCGACGGCAGCCGATCGACTCGCGACGCCGCATCACTGGAGCGCGCCGGACAACGCAGCCACAAGCGGCGTTTGGCAAGGACACCTTGTCGGTTCCGGCAGTGAGTGGTCGCTGCGCTATCCGGGCTATCTGGCTGGCGCCATCGACGCAACGCAAACCGCCATCGACGCCCTGTTCACGGAGACTTCGCCATGAAAGCCACTTATCGCGCGATGCAGATTGCGCAGCCCGGCGTGCTTGAACTCGTCGAGCGCCCCGTGCCGGAACCCGGCGACCACGAAGTGCTGATTCAGGTCGAAGCCTGCGGAATCTGCGGCGCCGATGCCGCCGACATCGACAACGCCGATCCGGCGCAGCAACCGCCTCGCGTGCCGGGTCATGAAGTCGTGGGCCGCATTCTCGCGCTTGGCGCGCGCACACCCGCGCTGTGGAAGCTCGGCCAGCGCGTGGGCGTGGGCCGTCTGGGCGGCCATTGCAACGCGTGCGCGCCCTGCCGCCGCGGACAGTTCCAGCTATGCGAGCACCAGCCATTCGTCGGTGCGACCTGCGACGGCGGCTACGCCGACATGATGGTTGCGCGCGCAACCGGCCTTGTGGCGATTCCGGACGCGCTCGATTCGGTCGAAGCCGCGCCGCTGCTTTGCGCAGGTCTCGCCACGTTCAACGCGTTGCGCAAATCGGGCGCGCAGGCAGGCGACACCGTGGCGGTGCTGGGCATGGGCGGTCTCGGCCACCTGGCGCTGCAATACGCCCGGCGCATGGGGTTTCGCGTCGTCGCGGTGGGACGCGGAGCGGACATCGCCGACGATGCGCTCGCACTGGGCGCGCACGCGTACCTCGACACCACACGCGACGATGTCGTCGTGCGCCTCAAGGCGATGGGCGGCGTCCAGGCGCTGATCGCGACGATCGGCCATGCGCCAACCGTCTCGGCGTTGCTGGGCGCGCTCGCGCCGCACGGCAAGGCGGTACTGCTAGGCGCCGGTAAGGATCCGCTCGCGGTCGCGATGGGCGCGTTCGTGGTGGGAGAGCGCAGCTTGCTGGGATCGATCACCGGCACGCCGGTCGAGAACGAAAAGACGCTGGATTTCAGCGTGCTGACCGAAGTGCGCCCGATGATCGAAACCCTGCCGCTGGAACGCGCCAACGAGGCGTTCCAGCGCATGAAATCGGGCGACGTCAAGTTCCGTATGGTGCTGCGTTGTAGCGACGCGCCTGGTTAGTCGATAAAGGCCGCCTGAATGGCGGCCCTTAAACACGCACTACGCGGCTTGCTTCTGGATCAGGCGTCCGAGCGGCGCGAGCGGGCCCACGGGCGTGAGCTCGAACGTCATGAAACCGCCCGCCGCCAGCGGCAGTGCCTGCACCGCGGCGCGCGCCTCTTCGACGCTTTGCGCGTCCATCAGAAAGAACACGCCGGGACGATCCTGGCGAAACCAGAACTGTTCGATTTTCCCGTCGAGGTAAAGCTGAAGCGTGGCCGGGACTTCCTTCGCCATGACCTGCGGCTGCTGTTCCGGCGAGGGCGGGTTGGTGATCGAGCCGATTGCGAAGACTTTCATGGGTTTTCTCCGTAGATTCAAGGGCGTTGCGGCATGCAACGTGGAGAAATGTAGCTTTCTGCCCGCCAAACGGGTATCGTCGTAAATGACAACTTTATGGTCATTTACGCCATGCGAATCTGCGTACTCGCGCTGGAAGGATTGTTCGACACGGGCCTCGCCGTCACGCTCGATTCGCTGCGGGCGGCCAATGGGCTCGCGGTGCGCGCGCTCGGCGGCTCTCCGCGTTTCGACGTGACGGTGGTGGGTGTGCGTAAAAGGGTTCGTTCGGGCCACGGCTTCACGATTCCGGTGCAGCCCATCACGCCTGCGCTCAAGCCGGACTGGGTCATCGTGCCGGCGCTCAACGCCACCACGCCGGAGTTGCTGCTTCCGGCGCTCGCGCGGCCCGATGTGGCCGACGCCAAGGCGCAATTGCAGGCATGGCGCGCGCGGGGTGCGCGTATCGCCGCCTCGTGTATCGGCACGTTCTTGCTGGCCGAAGCCGGTTTGCTCGATGGCCGCGAAGCAACCAGCACGTGGTCGCTCGCACCGCTGTTCCGCCAGCGCTATCCGCTTGTGAAGCTCGACGAAACGCGCATGCTGGTGGCGAGCGATATCGGCGTGACGGCGGGCGCCGCGCTGGGCCACCTCGATCTCGCGCTCTGGCTGATCCGCCAGGCGAGCCCGGAGCTGGCCACGCTCGTCTCGCGTTACCTGCTCGCGGATATTCGCAGCTCGCAGGCGCCCTACATCATCCCCAATCATCTCGCGCAGCACGATCCGCTGATCCAGCGCTTCGAGCAATGGGCGCGCAAGCAGTTGCGCAACGGCTTTTCGCTTCAGGACGCCGCCGATGCGCTGGCAACGAGTCCGCGCTCGTTGCAGCGGCGCTGCCAGGACGTGCTGGGCAAGTCGCCGCTGGCGTACTTCCAGGATCTGCGCGTCGAGCGCGCGCAGTCGTTGCTGCATGGCAGCGGCCTGGACATCGAGGCCATCGCGTCCGAAGTCGGTTACGCCGATGGCGCCACCTTGCGCACGCTGCTGCGCCAGCGGCTTGGGCGCGGCGTGCGCGACCTGCGCGCAGACCTGCTTTAAAAGCGGCTCAATACAGGCCCGTTGCGCTGTCCGGCTCGAACACCGGCGTCTGGTTGGCCGCGATCATGTTGTAGCTCAACATGAAGGGGACGCCGCCATCGGACTTCAGGACGTCGTCGATCCATCCAATGGGATTGGTGAACAGCGAGTTGTCGTGATTGAGCACGCCAATCGCGCCGTTCTTTTCGTCGAAGTCCCACACCACCGATCCCCAATGCCACTGCAAGCCGCGAACATACTGGCAGCCGAGCAGCGCGCCCAGCGCAAATACTTCGTCATCCGGAATATTCGATTTCTTTTCCTTGCATTCGCGCACGAACCCGGTGATCGCGGCGACGATGTCTTCGGGCTTGCTCGCGGCGTCCAGCTTCAGCAAGGTGAGTGCGATGGCAGCGAGTTCGGCGATCTCGTTGTTGACGTCGGAGGGGATCGGCTTGATTTCGGCCATGGTGATTTACTGTTGATCGAGTCGAGTGAATGGGGATCATTCGGCGCATCTGGGAACTGCTGGGTTTCCAGTACACGCCCCGAAGCCGGATCATACGCGCACCGCCGGATGCGTGGCTCGGGAAGACCCGTAGCCTTAGGCTTCCGCCTGGTGCCACGGTCATAGCAGAAAGCCGCACCAGAACACGAAACGCAAAAAAGCCCGCCCCGGCGCAAACCGAAGCGGGCTTTTTACCTACAGCCTAAACCGACGACTTATTCCTTATCGGTCTTCAGCAGCGGCAGCGCCGAATCATCGCCGCCCTTGAGCAGGCCGACCTGCGAGTACACACGCAGCTTGTCGCGCGTATCCGTGATGTCGAGGTTACGCATCGTCAGTTGGCCAATACGGTCGCGCGGCGAGAACGTCGAAGCGACCTTCTCCATCGACAGACGTTCCGGCTGGTACGTCAGGTTCGGCGACTTCGTGCTCAGCAGCGAGTAGTCGTTGCCGCGGCGCAGTTCGATCGTCACTTCGCCCGTGATCGCGCGCGCGACCCAGCGTTGCGCCGATTCGCGCAGCATGATGGCCTGCGGATCGAACCAGCGGCCTTGATACAGCAGGCGGCCCAGCTTGCGGCCGTTCTCGCGGTACTGCTCGATGGTGTCTTCGTTATGGATGCCCGTCACGAGACGCTCGTAAGCGATGTACAGCAGCGCCAGACCCGGAGCCTCGTAGATGCCACGCGACTTCGCTTCGATGATGCGGTTTTCGATCTGGTCGCTCATGCCCAGGCCGTGACGGCCGCCGATGCGGTTGGCTTCGAGCAGCAGTTCGACAGCGTTCGGGAAGGTCTTGCCGTTCAGCGCGACCGGCTGGCCTTCTTCGAAGCGGATCGTGACTTCTTCGCGGTCGACCTTGACGTCGTCGCGCCAGAACGCCACGCCCATGATCGGGTTGACGATCTTGATGCCCGATTCCAGGCTTTCCAGGTCCTTCGCTTCGTGGGTTGCGCCCAGCAGGTTCGAGTCCGTCGAGTAGGCCTTTTCAGCCGACATCTTGTACGCGAAGCCTTGCTGGTTCATGAACTCCGACATTTCCGAACGGCCGCCGAGTTCGTCGATGAAGGTCTGGTCGAGCCACGGCTTGTAGATCTTCAGATCCGGATTGACGAGCAGGCCATAGCGGTAGAAGCGCTCGATGTCGTTGCCCTTGTAGGTCGAACCGTCGCCCCAGATGTTCACGCCGTCGTCCTTCATCGCGGCGACGAGCATCGTGCCCGTCACGGCGCGGCCCAGCGGCGTCGTGTTGAAGTATGTGACGCCGGCGGTCGAGACGTGGAACGCACCGCTTTGCAGCGCGGCGATGCCTTCGGCGACGAGCTGCGTGCGGCAGTCGATCAGGCGCGCGCCTTCTGCGCCGTATTCGGTCGCGCGGCGCGGGATCGCGTCGTAATCTTCTTCGTCGGGCTGGCCGAGGTTGGCGGTGTAGGCGTAGGGCACGGCGCCCTTCTTGCGCATCCAGACCAGCGCGGCGCTGGTGTCAAGGCCGCCGGAAAACGCGATGCCGACTTTCTGGCCGGTCGGAAGAGATTCGAGAATCGTGCTCATGGTTGTTCATCCAGTCTATGCATTGACCCGCCGCCGCTAGTGCTGCAACGGGTGTGAAAGTGGTCGGGCCGCGAGGTCGCAGCCGTGTCGGACTGCCCGTGGGGGCCGCCGAAGCCGGTCGCGCAAGCCATCTAGTTTAGCCGATCGCGCCCTGCCCTCCGGCGTTGCGGCGGCGCTGCGATGGCGATAAGCCCCGCGCGCGGCCGTTCCAGCGACCGCATCGATACGTCCCCATCAGGCCTTCCACGCCCACACAGGCGGCGAAAAAAGGCCGGGATCGGCACGGCGCTCCGGCAAGGAACGGGAGATTTTAAAGCCTTTCGCACTTTTCCCGAACCATTTCAATGGTTTTCGGCGAAAACCGGGCGTTCAAGGGTCGTTTTCGTGCGTCGCGAGCTGTGTTTCAGCATGTTTCGGGTCAATTCGTGAAAGGGGCAAGAACGCCGGACAAGCGAAAACGGCCGACGCTACGCGCGTCGGCCGTTCTTTTCCAGCGAATCAGGCGAAGCTTACTCAGCGTATTCGCGCACGCCCTGCACCGACCGCATGCCCACCGCGTCCTGCTCCTCACGCTTGCGGGCAGGCTTGGCGGCCACCCGCGCCGTCACCGGCGTAGGCGTCGCAGCCGCCGCCGCCCGGCCGCCGCGCACGAAGCGGCGACCTTGCGGGCCGTACACGCCATCGGGTTCCGGGAACATTGACAGCAGCACCAGGTACAGCACGCCGCCGACGATGAACGACACCGGCACGCTCAGGTCGCAACCGCCCGCCAGGTTGCCCAGCGGCCCGACGAACTGGCCCGGCAGGTTCACGAACGACAGGCCGAGGAACGCCGCCGGCAGCCATGCCCCCATCGCGCGCAGGTTCCAGCCATGCGTGAACCAGTAGTGGCCGCCGCGGCCGCCGCGGTTGAACACCTGCAGGTCGTCGGCCAGGTAGAAGCCGCGGCGCTGCATGTAGCCGATCACCATGATCGCCATCCACGGGCAGCTGAACGTGCAGATCAGCGTCGAGAACGTCGACACGCTCTCCACGAGGTTGAACGCAAAGCGGCCAATGAAGATGAACGCGATCGCCAGCGAGCCGATCAGCAGCGTCGCGCCCACGCGGTTCAGGTACTTGGGGAACATGCTCGACATGTCGAGGCCCGTGCCATAGAGCGCGGTCGTGCCCGTCGACATCCCGCCGATAATCGCGATCAGGCACATCGGCAGCAGGAACCAGCGCGGCGACACCGCCAGCAGGCCGCCCACGTAGTCGTTCGAGGCGATGAAGCTGGGGGCGTGCGTGGCGATGATGGTCGCCGTCGCGAGGCCGAAGAAGAACGGCACGAAGGTCGCGATCTGCGCGGCGTACACGGCGCCCATGACGCGATAGCGCGGCGTGGTCTGCGGAATGTAGCGCGCCCAGTCGCCCAGCGTCGAAGCGAACGAGACCGGGTTGCTCAGCGCCACCAGCACCGCGCCGATGAAGGCGGCCCAGAAGCCCGCGCTGCCTTGTTGCAGCGTGCCTGCGTAGTGAACGTCGAAGGTTTTGGCGAACGCGAACGCGCCAACCACGAACATCAGGCTCGCGGCCCACACGGCGATCTTGTTGACCCACAGCATGAAGCGAAAGCCGTAGATGCAGACGACCAGCACGAGCACGGCGAACACCATGTACGCGAAGCCAAGCGTCCAGCCGTTCTGCGGCAGGCCGACCATGTTGTGCGCGCCGCCCACGAGCGCGTCACCGGAGCTCCACACCGCGAGCGAGAAGAACGCCACGGAAGTCAGGATCGCGAGGAACGAACCGACGATCCGGCCATGAATGCCGAAGTGCGCGCCCGACGAAACCGGGTCGCTTGTGCCGTTGCGCGGGCCGAACGAGCTCATCGGCGCGAGGATGAAGGTGCCGGCGAGCACGCCAATCACGATCGACCACAGGCTCGCCTTGAACGACAGGCCAACGAGCACCGGAAAGGCGCCCAGCACGGAAGTAGAAAAAGTATTGCAGCCGCCGAACAGCAGCCGGAAAAGATCGATGGGTCGCGCATAACGCGATTTATCGGGGATGCGCTCGAAACCGAATGTCTCGATCTGCGTGATGCTGGTGTTGTCTGCCATGGTGTCTCACTCCTTGGGGCATGGGCGTGGCGGGTAGGTCGTTCGCCTTGCCGTTTTCCCTTCGCGCGGTCATGTCCGCGCACTGTCCTCATCTCTGGCGGTCACTCTAAAGCACTCGAATGCGCGCCATATTGCGTATTTCAAACGTTCACTTCATGCGCGGCCAATGTTTATTCGCTTCGGTATTTTTTGTTGCGCGCGCATCTAAATCGGTAATTCGTTTCTATGTTTCAGGCGCAGGCGCGCTCCTCCTCCACGCTTTGCGCGCCGTAGACGTTGAGCAGGTCGTCGCAGAAGGCGTGCACGATGGGTTTGTCGCCAGCGCCGCGTTTGGTGGCCAGATGCAGCGGCACGTCAAAGCCGAAAGCCGTGCGCCCCAGCACGCGGATCAAGCCGCGCTGCTCGAACGGCTGCGCGTGATGTTCGGGCAAATAGCCGATATGGCTTCCGGAAAGAATCAGCACGGTAGCTGCATCGATGCTGTCCGCAATCGCCGTGACCTGGCGTTCGCCGATGCTCGCCAGTTCCTCGGGCACGGGATAGCTGCGCCAGATCCAGTCGTGCGTGCGCAGGTCGTCGAGCGTCACGTGCGGCCCTTCGTGAAAGAGCGGATGGCCGCGCCCGCAGCAGATCACCTGGCGCTCGCTGAAAAGCTCCGTGTAACTGAGCCCCGCCACGCGATGCCAGAAATAGCCGATCGCCAGGTCGAGCTGCTGGTTCACGAGGCATTCCTCAAGCTCCTGAGGCGGCGCCACGCGCATGGCGAAACGCACGGCCTGGTCGCGCTTGCGAAAGGCGCCGATGGCCTCCGCGAGCCGCACGTTCTCCACATGCGAAGCCTGCCCGATCAGCCCGATCGACAGCGTGCCGACGAGCTTGCGGTCGATATCGCGCACCTGGGCGACGAACTGCGACGTCGCCGCCACCAGCGCGCGCGCCGAGCTGACGAAGCGCTCGCCCTTCGACGTCAGGCGAAAGCCGCCGCGCCCGCGCTCGCACAGCGTGAAGCCCACGCGTGCTTCCAGCGCGGAAAGCTGCGAGCTGATGGTGGACTGGCGCACGCCGAGCGTCGCTTCGGCGGCGGTGATGCCGCGCGCGTCCACCACGGCGAGGAAGACCCGCACGAGGCGAAGGTCGAGGTCGGAGGTATTGGAGAACATGCCGCTTCGTATCAACTTCGGCGGCGCTTCGTGGAGGCGAAGCGCCGCGCTGCGCTCACATCACATCGGAAAGCCCAGGGCCTTGATGCCCTTGATCCAGGCCCGCTTCCAGCCGCCTTCATCGTCCGCGCCGTCGAACGCGTGGAAGGTGACCTTGGCCGCCAGCCAGCGCACCGGCTCGGGCGGAATATAGGTCGGGCTGAGTTTGGCGATATCGAGCTCGCGCTCCGGGCTCTCGCGGTCGAACAGCAGGTTCAGGCCCATGAAGGCGCCGAACCGGCTCGCGGCCACGCCAAAGCCCGTATAACCGGCGACGAACACGGCCTTGTCGCCGAGATAACGCTTCGCGAACACCGAACCGCGCGAGCAGTAATCGATCGGGCCGCCCCACGCGTGCGAGAAGCGCACGTCGCTGAGCTGCGGGAAAGTCTTGTAGAACGCCTGCGCGAGACGGTAATAGGTTTCGCGCTGCTCGTCCTGCGCCGGATTCGGGTCGCCGTCGAAGTGATAGCTCACCAGTCCGCCGAAGATGATGTTGTTGTTCTTCGTGAGGCGGAAATAATTGAGCTGCGTGCGCGTGTCGTAAATGCCCTGGCGGTTCTTCCAGCCGATGCGCGCGAGTTGTTCGTCGGTGAGCGGCTCGGTGGCCAGCACGTGATCGCGCACCTGCAATACGCGGCGATTGATGTCGGCGATACCGACCTTTGCCGTGCCGCTGCCGAACAGCACGCGCGGCGCACGCACGCTGCCTTCAGGCGTCTTGACGAACACCGTCTGGCCTTCGTCGGTCACGGTGACGAGCGGGCTGTGTTCATAGAGCCGCACGCCGAGCGACAGCGCCGCGCGCTTGAGGCCCCACGCAAGCTTGGCCGGATGCACGATGCCGCTGCGGTTGCGCGACCAGAGCGCGCCTGCGAACAGCGGCGAATCCAGTTGTTCGCGCGTCGCCTGTGCGTCGAGCAGCTCGACGTTGTGGCCGTATTCCGTGTGCAGGTCGTAGTCGGCCTGCAGATGCTCGACGTGATCCGGGTCGACCGCCACCGTCATCTCGCCGTTCCATTCGATATCGGCGTCGATGTTGTAGCGCTTGAGCGTCTCTTCGAAACCATCCAGGTTGCGATGGCCGAATTCTTCCAGTTGCGCGATGTCGTTCGGGAACACGCGCACCGCATTGGGCAGGCCGTGCATCACCGAAGTCGAAATGATGCCGCCCGCGCGGCCCGAAGCACCGTGCGCGACCCGCCCGGCTTCGATCACCACGACGTCGAGTTCGGGCATTTGTTCTTTCGCTTGCACGGCGGCCCAGAGGCCCGTGAAGCCGCCGCCCACGATCAGCAGATCGGCGCGGGTGTCCTGCGTGAGTTTCGGCTCGGCGGGCGGCTGTGCCGGATTGTCGAGCCAGTACGGAGAAAGCCTGGTACGCGAAAGCGCTTCTTCGACGCCCAAGGCAGCGGGATGACGCGTTGCTTCGCGTTTGGCGGCCGGTGCGGAGGCACCCATGCCGGCTTCGTAGAGTTGCGCGCTGTCGCTCATGATGGCTTCACTGCTTAAAGCGGGGGACGGCGCCGCGCCATACGCACGATGCGTGAGGCGCGGCTTGCGATGGAGAATCGCTTAAGGACGTATTGACGTATTACTGTTGCGGTTCGAGCAGGACGTAGAACTTCTTGGCGTCCTCGATCGTTTCCCACTTGCCTGCAAAGCCCTTCGGCAGCAGGTAGCCCTGGCCTGCCGAGAATTCCTTGCGCGCGCCGTTCACGTCGGTCAGCGCGACCTTGCCTTCGACGAGCCAGCAGGCTTCGTCGGCGCCCGTTTCGGGGAACTCGACCGAACCGACCTTGCCTTCCCACCAGCCGATCACATGGCTGCCGCTCTTGCCTTCTGCGGCGCGCCAGTCGCCTTCGTCCATGCCGTAGTCCAGCTTGGTGTATTCGCCCAGACCTGCGCCCAGTTCCTTGATGTCCTGAATCAGCTTGCTCATGGTTGTTCCTGTATCGGACGTCGTTGCCGACGTGTTCATTGAATCGGTGCGGCCATGTTGCCGGGTCGCGCTGCCCCGGTATGCCCCCCCTCGGGGGGGGCAAGATGCGTTTCGCGTGATTCTGGCGATTCGATCTGACGCTTTTAAGCGTGAATATCGGCAGGCGCGCGCAATCTGCGCATTGATGGCTTAAAAACCCCGAAAACCCCGTCTAACGGGCCATGCAGCCCATCGGCTATAATCGTTTGGCCTTCAAAACAGGGGCACGCCATGCTGATTCCCGTACCCCCGCAAGAACAAACTAATTTCCCGCTGTCGTTCAAGACCCTCGGCAATGTCATCGAAGCCGTCGGCACGCCCGATTTCGTGCCGCGTCTCACGCTGCTGCTCAACGAAGTCGTGCCGCTGAACGTCGTCCATATCGAACGCTCGCGCGCGGACAGCAACATGCCCAACGGCTTTCGCTGCGAGTGGGTCGGCAGCGGCGGCGTGGGCATGGACTCCGGCACGATTTCGGAAGTCATGACGCTCTACTACGATCGCTTCTACGAAAGCGATCCGCTGTTCGCGGGCATTCGCGGCAAGCTCGGCACCATGCTGGTGGTGCGCGACATCGGCGCGATTCCGCCCGGCGAGTTCCGTCAACGCCTGTTCGACGAAGCGCTCATTGCGCACGAATGCGTGCTCGCGCGCGGCACGCGTCACGCACAGCACTCCATTGCGCTCGAACGTGCGCTGCATGCGCCGCCGTTTTCGCTCGCGGAAATGAACCGCTTTCGGCATGTGAGCGACTTCCTGTTTCCGCTGCTCGAATTGCACGCTTCCACCAGCGTGGCGCGGCGCGTCGCGCATCCGACCTCGTATCTGCATCCGCTTGCGCAGTTCGACGCGCGCATTGCGGCGGACGGCGTGAAGCTGTCCAAGCGCGAATACGAAATCTGTGCGCACCTCATTACCGGCAAGACCGTGCCCGAGGCCGCGCAGATTCTGGGCGTGCGCACCGCCACGGCGGAGTCCTATGTCAAGCGCGCGTTCGCGAAGCTTGGCGTGCGCACCAAGCGCGAGCTGATTGGCTGGGGACATGCTTCCCCACGACTGGCAGCGTTGTAAACCCGCCTCTTGCATCGATTGCTGTCGATGTGAACATCTCAACTTCGTGATTCGCGCTGCACCTGGCTCGCCTACCATCGCCCGATCGCTTTAACTGCATCACTCGACAGCACTCAACGATCGGAGACAGCCCACATGCAACGCGAACTCAACCAGCCGCTCGGCGGCAACGACATGCCGCGCTTTGGCGGCATTGCCACGATGATGCGCCTGCCGCAGGCCGACACCACCGAAGGACTCGACGCCTGTTTCGTGGGCGTGCCGCTCGACCTTGGCACCTCGAACCGTTCGGGTGCGCGCTTTGGGCCGCGCCAGATCCGTTCGGAATCGGTGTTGCTCAGGCCGTACAACATGGCGACGCGCGCCGCGCCTTTTGATTCGCTGCAAGTGGCGGATATTGGTGATGTCGCAACCAATCCGTACGACCTGAAGGACTCGATCCGGCTGATCGAAGAGGCTTATGACGCGATCGTGGCCAATGGCTGCAGGCCGATTACGCTCGGCGGCGACCATACGATTGCTTGGCCTATTTTGCGTGCCCTGCACAAGAAATACGGCAAGGTGGCAGTCGTGCATATCGATGCGCATGCCGATGTGAACGACACCATGTTCGGCGAAAAAATCGCGCATGGGACGCCTTTTCGGCGTGCTGTTGAAGATGGTCTGCTTCAGTGTGACAAGGTCACGCAGATCGGTCTGCGTGGCACCGGTTATCACGCTGATGATTTTGATTGGTGTCGGGAGCAGGGTTTTACTGTCGTTCAAGCCGAAGAGTGCTGGAATAAGTCGCTCGCGCCGCTGATGGCTCAAGTTCGGGAGCGGGTCGGGGATACGCCTGTTTATCTTAGCTTCGATATCGATGGGCTCGATCCTGCTTTTGCTCCTGGGACTGGGACGCCTGAGGTCGGGGGGCTTACCGTGCAGCAAGGGCTTGAAATCATTCGCGGCATGAAGGGGCTTAATGTTGTCGGCGCCGATCTTGTTGAAGTGTCGCCGCCCTACGATCAAGCCGGGACTACCGCGCTTGTTGGCGCTAATCTCGCGTTTGAAATGCTTTGTGTTATGCCCGGTGTTAATTATCGGTAATTCCCTTTTGTTGGCATTTCCTTGGTAGCGTGTCGGCCTATTAGCGTTGCCCCTGTGCGGGGCGGCACTTACTTTCTTTGCCGCGGCAAAGAAAGGTAAGCAAAGAAAGCCGCTCACACCGCCAGTGTGACGCAGTCCACCTCTCGCCCATGATCGGAGTGGTGACTGGGCAGCGCTCGGTTCTCGCACCACACAACAGAGTGGTGACGCCCGCACATCCCGTTGCTCGCTACGCTCGCAACGGCACGGTATGCAGGGGAAACCAATGGTTCTGATCGCGGCAGAGAGAACAAAAACGCTTGCAAAACAAGGGGTTTTGTTATGCCCAACGGGGCGCTTGCGCCCCCGGATGTGCGGGTGCGGCCTATCCGTTATACGGCGAGAGATGCGAGCAATGCCCAGTCACCACTCTGTTAAAAGGCGAGTGGTGGACTGCGTCACACTAGCGGTTTGAGCGGCTTTCTTTTGCCTACTTTTCTTTGCCGCTGCAAAGAAAAGTAGGTGCCGCCCCGCACAGGGGCAACGCTGGCAGACCGACGTGAAAGCAAGGAAACGCGCAAACGCGAGAGTCGCGAAACTGCAAGAAACAAGCACCCAGAGACAATCAAATGGAAACGACGACGATCACCCTGCCAGCGGCGACAATTTCGGGCCACGCGCACCGCAGCGCCACAACAGCAACCTCGACCCCGATCCACAACGCAGCAACAGGCGCCCTGATCGGCTGGCAAGAACAGGCGACCGCCGACCAGATCGACAAAGCCGTCCGCGAAGCGCACAAAGCGCTGCCATCGTGGCGCACGACATCGCCAGCGACCCGCGCAAAGCTCCTGAAAAAGATCGCAGAACTGATCGAAGCCGACCGCGCCCGCCTGGCAGCGATGCAAATGCAGGTAAGCGGCAAGCCCCCCTTCGAAGCGAACCTCGACGTCAGCGACGCCGCCGCGACCTTCGACTACTACGCGGGCCTATGCGCGGAAGCAGCCGCCTTCACCCCAGAAACCCTCAAGCTCCCCGACGACACCGTCACCGGCGAGCGCTTCTACGAAGCCGTAGGCGTAGCCGCCCTGATCGTGCCGTGGAACTTCCCGATGGTGACAACGGCATGGAAGATCGCGCCCGCACTCGCGGCAGGCTGCACGGTCGTCCTCAAGCCATCGGAATTCACCTCGCCCGTCGAACACATGCTCGCCCAGATCATCGCCGAAGCAGGCGTGCCCGACGGCGTCGTGAACCTGGTCAACGGCGGCGGCGCAGTAGGCGCACAACTGACCGCTCACCCGCTCATCGACAAGATTTCGTTCACGGGCAGCACCGCATCGGGCAGGAAAGTGATGCAGGCCGCCGCGCAGGACATGAAGCGCGTCACGCTTGAGCTTGGCGGCAAGTCCGCGCTGATCGTGCGCGCCGACGCCGATATCGAACGCGCGGTGTCACTCGCCGTAGGCGGCGCATTCACGAACGCAGGCCAGATGTGCTCCGCGACCGCACGCATCCTCGTGCACGACGACGTCTACCGCAAATTCATGGCCGCGTTCGAAACCGCTGTGCGCGCGATCCAGGTCGCCCCGCCTGCCGAAGACGTTGTCATGGGGCCGCTAGTCTCGGCAGCCCAGCGCGAGCGCGTGCAGGCGCTGCTCGCACAAGGCGTGGAAGCGGGCGCGTCGGTGGCGTTCTCGGGCCAGCTCGATCCGGCCTGCGGCGACGGCTTCTTCATGGCGCCCGTCGTGGTGGCGGAGCCCGCCGTCGACAACGTGCTCTGGACTGACGAGGTCTTCGGCCCGGTCGCATGCGTGAAGTCGTTCCGCACCGACGAGGAAGCCATCGCGCTCGCCAACGACACGCGCTACGGACTCGTGGCCACCGTGGTGACCGCCGACCAGGACGCCGCGCGCCGCTACAAGACGCAACTGCGCGCAGGCCTCGTGTGGATCAACACGCCGCAACTGATCTTCCCGCAGGTCTGCTGGGGCGGGCTGGGTCTGAGCGGCATCGGTCGTGAACTGGGGCTTGCGGGACTGCGCAGCTACCAGGAACTGCGCCACGCACTCACCGACGCGGCTTAAATCGCTTTGAATCTGTTTTTAAAGCCGATTTAAATACGCTTCTATCCCGCGCCAGACCCGTCTGGCGTCCCGGCGCGGGCGTCACCAGCGTCGCGCAGCACAGCACGATCCGGCTTAAAACTGCGCGCGAAGTCGACGAGATCCTTGGGATAAACGCTGTGCCTGCGCAAAGTCGTGTCGTCGAGCTCCAAAATAAACGCGATGGCCGCTGCTTCGATGGCCCAGTATCCGAAATAGAGCCCCCAGCCTTCTGACAGGTTGAGATGGCTGTCGTACCAGCTGACATCGCTCATGGACGAATACCATTGCTCCAGATAGGTATCGAGGTCTGCGACGCTCTCCTCGTCTGAATCGCCATACATACTGTTGATGCAATCTATGTATGACTCATGGAACCACTCGTCGACGTCCAGGCGTCCGTCCAAAGCGTAATCCAGCAGGTCTTCGTAAAGCGTATCCTGCCCGCGATAAGCTGGGTCGTGTAGCGCGGCGATGCGCGCAAGCAAATCCTTGCGGTGCAGCAGAAAGCACAGTCCAATAAGCTGCATCGCGCGCTCATACTCTGCCAGTTCGCCCAGCCGAAAGGCCGGCCAGTCGGGGCGGCCGAATACCTGGCGCTGCCACTTCGCTGCCTGCTCATAGTCGGCAACTATTTCATCCATCTCTGCGCGCATGGGCTCGATGGACTCGCCAGCGGAGTATCGCAGCAGGAGCAGTTCGAAGCGTGCATCCGCTCGAAGAAACGCAGCCGTCGCTTGTTTCTCCTCGGCGGTACCATTGGCCGGCAAAGTCCGGGACCACAGGTCGATAGACTCGACCTGGAAGCCGGTGAACCATTTGAAATACGGCTCGGTGACGAAGCGCTCTCGACGTTGTTTGATGAAATCCATTGGACGTAATGGGAATTTTCTTCGTTTGCCAGCTATAGCGACAATCGACAAAAGTGCCGCAGCGCCGAAGCCGGAACAGACCCGTGCCGGGGTCGTCTTCTTGTTGAGTGGGAATGTGCAATGAACCGGCATTGCCTTTTATCCCACAGCCAACTGATGCAACACGCATTGCACGCGCTTTAGAGCGAGCCGTATCGTACAAGAAATTCGGGCCGCACCACGCGGCGATGCACCCGGAGTGTGGGGTAACTCACAGACGTTTTCCACATTGCGTGCGCGCATTCAAGAGAATGAGTGAATATTCGGGCGACTGACAGGTTGCATAGGGCATGCGAGGTTGCTCCCAAGCCGTCTATTCGCTAAATTGCTGTATGCAACATCAATACGCATTGGCGATTGCCTCGCCGATGGTCTCAAACTCCAGGAGCATGCAGAAAATGGCAACGGGTACCGTGAAGTGGTTCAACGACGCAAAGGGCTTTGGCTTCATCTCTCCGGATGACGGCGGCGAAGACCTCTTCGCTCACTTCTCCGAAGTGCAAGGAAAGGGATTCAAGTCGCTTCAGGAAGGACAGAAGGTGACGTTTGAAGTGAAACAGGGGCCGAAGGGAAAGCAGGCCGCGAACATCCAGCCGGTATAACTGCCGCTGCGCTTCGACACCGCGCGTCTACCGGCCAGCCTGGGAGAGCGCGGAACAGCAGGCTTCCATGAAAGGCAACGCCTGCAATCAAATGTTCGTGAGTGGCGCCGCTATGCGTTTCGAGCTCGATAGCGGTTTCGCACGGCGCGCACCGCATCCCTTGGCATCGCGTCGAAGGGACGTTAGTGGTCGTAGCGAGCTGGCGTACATCTTCAAGGGGGCGCAACGCCCCCTGTCACTCACCGGCTTCCTCGCGGCGGTGCGTTGCCCCGGCCTCCACCAGAAGCATTCCCTGTCGTACTCGGCCAGTTGCCGCCTGGAGGCCCATTGCCTGACCGGCCTCCACTGTTGCCAGCCTGTCCTCCGCTCGCGCCCTTTGAGCCACCGCCCTTGTTGCCGCTCGGCGCACTCTTGCCGCCACCCGTTCCTTTGCTCATAGCCCTTCTCCGTTGATGTGCCGGAATCCCCGGCAGCCAGGCACTGCAAGCGCTGTGGCCGCCTGCAGTCTCATGTAGTCAACCGGCGATAAGCATTGAAATGCCGCAGAAGACCCTGCTGGTCCCCACGCTTCTCCAACAACATCGCCAGGTTGTGGTGCGCATCCGCGTACGTCGGTTCAAGCTCCAGGCAGCGCATGTAACTCTCTTCTGCGTCGTCGAGACGGCCGAGGTCTTCATAGGCTATCGCGCGGTTGAAATGAAGCGCAGCGTCCGCTGGGAAATGCATCAGCGCGTCATCGAACACCTGAAGTGCATCTGCGCAGCGATGCTCCCGTTCACACAGGAGCGCGCCGAGGTCGACGTAGGCGGCATAGAACGGCTGCGGCGATAGCGCGATGGCTTTCCTGTAGGCCCGCTCAGCTCCATCGAGGTCGGTCTTCCTGAGCTGCTCGCCAAGGTCGTACCATTCTTCGGCCTGGTGAGCGAGGTCTTGCGGCGCTGGCGCCGTGTCGAGAAACACGACATCGCCCTTGATTTCGGCAACCTCGAAGTCGAGCAGCAGCTGGCCGGTAATCGCATCCCACTGCGACGGCCCTGTCCTCACCGCCACGTCGTTGCCGACGGCCGAAACTCGAATGCCGCTCAGCGGCAGCTCATCCGGCAGTTCCTCCCTGAGTCGGGAGAGCGCCTGCGTGACCTTGCGAGGAGGAACGCGCGCAGCACGCAACCTCAGCGCTGTACGTAGCAGGACAACGTCCTGGAAGGTGAACCGATATTGCCGGCGCGGACCACGCGAGGGCGTCACGAATCCTGCTGCAACGAGCCCTGCAACAACATGGCGCGAAACGCCGAGCATGGACTGCAACTCGCGCGTCGAAATCTCCCTCGGAACTGCTTTCGGCATCACTTGCGCGCCCGAACCCTGGCAGGAGTTTCGGCTGCGGGCTTCGCCGCGCGTGCCGCTGGCTTGCGTGTGCGTGGCGCCGCGGCCGAGATGTCGGTGACGGGCTCTGCTGCCTTGCGCTTCGGCGCAGGGGCCGCCGCTGTTTTCGCTTTTGCCGTGCCCTTCAGACTCGCACGCAGCGCATCCATGAGATCGATGACCTGCCCACCACCGGCGGTGTCCTCCGCCTGTTCGTGCGTGACAACCTGCTTGCCTTCAATCTTTTCGTCGATGGCCGCAAGGATGCGCTTCTTCTCTTCGTCCTCATACGCTGCCGGGTCATAGTCGTCCTCGGCGCCCTGCTCGATTATTTGAAGCGCGAGCTTCAGTTCCGATGCGGAGACCTCAACGCGTTCGATATGCAGGTCGCTCAAGGAGCGGACTTCGTCAGCATAGAGCAATTGCTGGAACACAAGACCGTCCTCTTCCGGGCGCACCTGCACGATGCGGGTTCTCCCCTTGGATGCCCATTTGGCCAGCGCGCATCGCCCGCTCTCAGCGAGTGCCTTCTGCAGCAGGCTGTATGGCTTGCCGCCGCGCTTGTCCGGCGCAATAAAATAAGCCTTGTCATAGAAAACTGGATTGATGGCCTTTTCAGGAATGAATGCCATGATTTCAACGACATGACTCGCACCGTCTTCCAGTGCCTTGAGTTCGTCGGAGGTAAACACGACGAACCGGTCTTTCTCGAATTCGTAGCCCTTGTTCATGCTCGATCGCTCGACCACGGCGCCGGACTTCTCCGAGACATATTGCTGCTTCACGCGTGAACCATCCGGCGCAAGCATATGGAAGCGGACATCGGACGAACTCTCCGTGGCCGTGTAGAGCTTCACCGGGATTGAAACCAGCCCGAAGGAGAGCGACAGGGAAGCGATTGAACGGGCCGGCATGACCATCTCCTCGCGGGTGAGCGTTAGCATTGCGCAGCGCAAGGTGCGTGCCCTCGCGGCCTGGCATCACGGTCAATTCATTTTAGGAGCTTTATCGCGGCTGCCAACGACTGGCGCGCCGACCCGTATTCGGCCCAGGGATCCTGGGTCTGGAAGCTGAGATATTCGCGCGCCGTTTGCACCGTCCATTGCGCCCCGCTTTTCAGGTCACGCAACTGCTCCCACGACACTGGCATCGAGACGCCCATGCCGGGCCGCGCACGCGCCGAGAACGCCGCCGCGGTGGTCTGCCCCATGCCGTTTCGCAAATAGTCGACATAGACCTTGCCGATGCGGTTCGACGGGCCGGACGTTGCAGTGAAGCGTTCGGGAATCGTCTTCGCAATGTGCCGGACGAACGCCTGCGAGAACGCTTTCACCGGCTCGTAGCCGAGCCTCGGTGCCAGCGGAACGACGACATGTAGCCCCTTCCCGCCGCTCGTCTTCAGCCAGGCGTTCAGCTTCAGTTCCGACAGCAGGGCTTGAACCAGCAACGCCGCCTCCTGTACATGCCCCCATTTCACGCCGTCGCCGGGGTCGAGGTCGAAGATGACCCTGTCTGGCTTGTCCAGGCGCCTCACTGTCGAATTCCATGTGTGGAACTCGATAGCGTTCATCTGCGCAGCCGACAGCAAGGCGTCGGCCGTATCGACAGAAAGCAGCGAAGGATGATTGGGCCATAGTTCGCGATCGTGAATCGTCAGACCAGGCATCGCGGTGCGTTCCACGTGCTTCTGGAAGAACAGTTCGCCTGCAATTCCGGACGGCGCGCGCAGGAGCGCCACGGGCCGGCTTTCCAGGTGCGGCAGCATCCGCTCGGCGACGCTCGCGTAGTAGCGAACGAGGTCGGCCTTCGTGATGCCGCCCGTTGCGTCGATGACACGCTCAGGATGGGTGATTTTCAGTTGGGGAAGCGCCGCCGGAACCTGCGTCCTGCCGCCTTCCCGCACGACGCCTTCTGCCGGCTTGTCGAGGCGCAGCCCCTTGAACGATGCCTGCCGGATGACCCCGTCTGCGGTCCATTCCGCAAACTCGACCTCCGCAACCAAGGTCGGCTCAACCCAGCGCTCGCTGCCAGCGGCGCGGCGCGCCCAACGACGCGGCTTCGTGTTGGCCACGTCGAATGGCGCCTCGTCAATCTCCAGCTGTGCGAGACGTTTCCAGAGATCCTGCGCAGTTCGTGAATCCCAGCCGGTACCAACGCTGCCTGCGTCGCGCAGTTCGCCATTGGCGTAGTAGCCGAGCAGCAGGCTGCCCACCTCTCCGCTCCTGCCACCGCGTGCTGTGAAGCCACAGATGACCAGTTCCTGGCGAAGCCGGGATTTCGCTTTCAGCCACGTCTGGGTGCGCCCTGATTCGTAAGGCGCATCGCGCCGCTTGAGCATCAGCCCTTCGAGTCCCAGTTCCGAAGCAGCCTCGAATACCTGGGCAGGCGGCGCCTCGAAATCCTGGCTGAACCGCACATGTTCACCGGCATCCTCGATGAGTTGGGCCAGCCGCGCACGACGCGCCCACAACGGTACCCTTCGAAGATCCAGCCCGTTGAGATACGTGATGTCAAACAGGAAATAGACGATGTCCTGATTGGCGCGCCCATCTATCGCGTCCTGCAGCGCGGAGAAGCTTGGTATCCCGTCCTCTAGCACGGCTATTTCGCCGTCGAGCCAGGCGCTCTTGAGACGCAGCGCTTCGACCTCTTTCGCAAGCGCGGGAAACTTCGCCGTCCAGTCGTTGCCGTTGCGCGTGATGAAACGAACATCCCCCTTCTCTACGCGGGCCAGCAGTCGATAGCCGTCGAGCTTTGCCTCCGTTATCCAGTCGCTGCCAGTCGGCAGTGAAGTCGCGAGCGTGGCGAGTTGAGGCACGAGCGCGGTCGGCATCGGCATGCGCCTCGCCGCGGACAGGTCGATTTCGGCTTCTTCCGGAGCCGCTCCACGCGCCACCTGCGCGAACCTCGGTTCACGCACCTCAATCAGGCCGAGCGGATGAGACACGACGCTGTCTGGCAGCGCCTTGATGACGTCGTACTCAGCGAGCGGCCGCGCCCACTCATCACGCTTCTTGAACAGTATCCACTGGTCTTGCCTGTCGGCGGGCTTCGAGATGCGCACCAGCTCCCACAGCCCGGCGAGCTTTTCGCCGTGAAGCCGGAATACCAGCTTGCCGGCCTGCATGCCGCTTGCGCCATCTCCCACTGGCTCCCAGGTTCCTCGATCCCAGACAATCACGTCCCCCGCGCCGTATTGCTTCGCCGGAATCGTTCCTTCGAAGCTGGCGTAGTCTGCAGGGTGATCCTCGACGTGCACGGCCATGCGCTTCGCCTTCGGGTCGTAGCAAGGGCCCCTCGGTACAGCCCACGAGAGCAGTACGCCGTCGAGTTCAAGGCGAAAATCGTAGTGCAGGCGGCTCGCCCAATGTTTCTGCACAACGAAGCGCATCCCGGTCTGGGTGGCTGCGTCCGAACTATTGGGCGCGGGCTCAGGCGTGACGGCGAAATCCCGCTTTTTCTTGTAGCGGGATAACGGTGGCGATGCCGCTTCGCGAGGAGAGGCCATGCGTAGTCTCTTGAAATGCCGCTTTTCAAACGAATAGCACAAACCACGCCAGAAACGCTTACTGCTCAAACACGCAGGCTTTGAATCGAACGCTTACTCTCGCAAAAAGCGTCGTTTTATGTTGCGGCGCACCAGAGACCGGAGTAGAGTTGAAGCGTCTCCTCCATATCCACCCTGGATTGGATTCAGCCCGCTACATGCGGGCTTTTTCTTTTCCGAATGCGGCTTGTTTCACGAAAACCCCTGCCACGGGCTAGCTGCTGCACGCCAGGCAGACACAACCCCGTGGCTTTAACCCTAGCCTCGAACCAAAGCTTCATAGTAGATGGTCTGCTCGAAGTAACGAGGAGCGCAGGCTCGTCAAACGGACAGATTGCAGCGACGTAACACTAACGCAGCAATCAGAACACGGTATGCATCCCAATGCGCGCGGCAAGCTGGTTTGCCGAACTCGATGCACCGTTCGCATCCAGGATGCCATTTATCTGAGCGTTTGCGCCACTATTGGCACGTTGATAATCTGCCGATACATACACCGCAGTCCGCTTCGACAGGAAATACTCAACCGATGCCGTGAACTGATGCGCATGGTTGTTGCTCACCGCCTCGTTACCCTTCATATACATATACTTCGCACCAAACAAGATAGCAGGACGAACCTTCCATTCTGCGCCCGCTTCAGCCATCCACACGCCAGCGCCGTTAAAAGAGTTATGAACTGTGGTAACGAGCGCTTTTGCGGTCACATTGCCCAGCGAATAATGCATCCCTGCCCCCCAATTGCGCACACTAGTCGATGGCACGCCTGCAGCCGGGCCATACTTCTCATTCGTGTACGCAGCACCGGCTCCGAAAGCGCCCACCTCATAATTCAAGCCCGCGCTTACTGCGTTGTCTGCGCCTACTGAGCCGGCCACGCCGCCAAAAGAGTACAGTACGCCACCCGAAAAACCGCCAACCGTGGGGGAGGTGTATTTGACCGAATTGGCGATAGGCTTACTGCCGGCGGTTCTGTCCCAATCAAACGCACCCGTCGGGTTGTCCGGCAGCGCAAGGCGCTGGAACGGGCCATTTCTGAACCCATAAAGCCCAGACAGGTCATTGGATATCGTACTTCCCCTGGAAAAAAGCGAGTCCACCATAAACTCGTACTGATTCCCCAACGTAATGCTGCCGTATTGAGAACTCTCCAGCCCAACGTATGCGTTGCGCGCGAACAGCCCGCCTCCGACAATACTTCCATTGGCCATTGAGAATTGATTCACGAGCGCGAAAATCGCCCGGTATCCACCACCGAGGTCTTCTGCGCCACGGAAACCAAACAGATTCGGGGCATAGATGCCGTCATCGAACTTGACGTTCTTTGACCCACCTTCATTGCTGACATACGTGACGCCAGCATCGACAAGACCGAACATCGTGACGCTACTCTGCGCCCAGGCGCCTTGTGTCATCACCCAAATAGCCACTGCTCCAAACCGAAGCTTCATTGTTTATCCGTTTTCTTTATGAAATGCGGGCTCGCGGCAATGCAACCGGGCATGAATTGCGCCTCACTGACATCAGCGCCGTCGAGCGACTTCACACGCCTGCAGCGACAACCCAAGCACCTGCATCGACTTTGACAGGTACAGCTTCCAGCGATGCACCGGTGCAAGGCCCGTCTATGCACACTCCGTCGTCGAACCTGAAAAGTGCGCTGTGATGCGCGCACATCAGCACCTGAGAGCGATAGCACGAAACGTTACCCGGTTCGAAATCAAGCGGTACTGAAAAATGAGGACACCGATTGACGTACGCCCACACCTGCTCACCACGCCTGACGACAATGACAGGACGACCAGCGCACGCTTCGTCGATTACTTTTGCCCCGCCATCCGGCACGTCCACAAATTGACATAGCTTCGTCGCATTCATCGCTTACACCCGTAGCTCAGGATTGCCGAGACTCCAGTCCCACGGTCGCACTTCAATTTGCGAAAACAGCCCTTCTTTCACATAGGGATCGTTGTCAACAAACTGCATTACGGCATCGATATCTTCGGCCTCCACGACCAGCAAGGTGCCGTTCATCGCGTTGCACTGCGGCCCCAAGGTTGGGCCGCCAAGACGCACAAAAACTCCATGCTGGAAGGCACTTCGCAAATACGTCCGGTGGCTCGCCCGAACGCGCTCGCGCACTTCTGTCATGCCAGGTTTATCGGTAGCAAAGACTGCGTAATAGCGGCGCATTGTTAACTCCGGCCCAGCACAAAATCGTAGCGTGCTTCGCGGTACGGCCCCGTCACTCCGAAGCGACTAGCCCGTTCTCCGTCGGCTGGCCTGTCAAGATATTCGACCATCAACGAAGGCTTCACGCCGAAGACAGCGCCTGAATCGAGGTGTTCTGTGGTCACTTCTGTCTCCATTCATGCCTTCGGCTGCCTAATGCGGTACGCGTCCTTCCCATGCGTCCTGCAAAAGCTCGCGAATCGCCGCGCGCTCTATCGGCCGCGGGTTTGCATAGGGGTTCTTGCACGCCATATCTGCTGCCTCATCGAGCCCGTCGTGCGGCATGCCGATGTCCTCTAGCGCCGCCGCAAGACCGAGCTTTTCGTTCAGCTTGAACAGCAGAGGCCCGGCCTCAGCAGCACGGCTGCCGCCCAGTGCGCGTGCGACCCGGCGCAGTGCGTCAGGCGCAGCAGCATGGTTGTAGTGCACCGTGTGCGGCAACATCGCCGCATGCGTCTGCGCGTGCGGCAGGTTAAACGTGCCGCCCAGGGTATGGCACAGCTTGTGGTGTATCGCCATGCTGACCGCACCAAGACACGTTCCCGCAAGCCAGGCGCCATACAATGCACGACTACGCATCTCGCGGTCGTCCGGCGCGCTCACAATGACCGGCAACGCCTCGCCTAGTGCACGGATCGATTCCTCGGCCATCAGGCTGATGACCGGGTTCGCGTCCTCGGCATAGAGCGCCTCGACCGCGTGCGCCAGAGCGTTGACGCCAGACGCCGCAGAGATACCAACTGGCAGCGACAGCGTCAGGGACGGGTCATAGAGCACGGTGCGCGGCAACACGCGTGCGTCGCGACCGGTGCGCTTCAGACGGCCTTCGGTGAGACCGTAAATCGGCGTCATCTCCGAGCCTGCGTAGGTCGTCGGCACCGCGAGGATGGGCAGGGACGACTCCAGTGCAATCGCCTTGCCCAGACCGATGGTGGAGCCGCCCCCAATCGCGATGCAACAGTCTGCGCCGAGCTCGCGGGCCGTCTCGCGCGCCGCACGGGCAACCTCGACCGGAACATGCATGACCGCTTCGGCGCAGACTCCCGCGGCGCGCTCGCCAAGTATGTCCTTCACCTGGTCAGCGAGGTGACGCTGCTCAGGCGTCGAAAGGATGAGCGCCCGCCGGGCACCAAGCTTCGTCAACTCGTCCGGCAGCGTCGCGAGCGCACCCCATTCGAAAACAACACGCGAAGGGGTTCCCTGATAGACAAAGCGCTCCATGGAGACCTCAACGCTTGAAATGCGGCGGCACGTTACCGTCGACGTTGACCCACACCGACCGTGCCTCGGTGTAATCGTGCATGGCCTCGAAGCCCATCTCGCGGCCGTAACCCGACTTGCCGACACCGCCGAACGGGCTACCGGGATTCACGCGCTTGTAGCAGTTAATCCAGCACATACCGGCGTTGATTTGCGCCGCGGTCTTGTGTGCGCGCGAGAGGTCTCGTGTCCAGAGGCCGCTGCCCAGGCCATATTCCGTTGCATTCGCGATGGCGAGCGCTTCTTCGTCACTGCCAAAACGCAGCACGGTGACGAATGGGCCGAACACCTCTTCCTGAGCAATACGGTCGGATGCGTGCTTTGCCTCGATGATGGTCGGGCGCACGTAATAACCATTGGCCAGCGCGCTATCCTGCGGGGCACTCCCGCCAGTGAGGACACGTCCGCCCTCTTCGCGCGCGACGTCGACGAACGTCAGGACGCGATCCAGGTGCTGCCTGGAAGTCAGCGGCCCCATTTCGGTATCGGGGTCGAGCGGATTGCCGACGCGAATGGACGATGCCAGCGAAACGAAACGTTCGAGAAACTCGTCCGCGATGCGTTCGTGCAGGACAAGACGCGAACCTGCGATACATGCCTGCCCCTGGTTGTGGAAGATGGCCCACGCGGCACCGTTGATGGCGGCATCGAGATTCGCGTCGTCGAACACGATATTCGCGCCCTTGCCGCCAAGTTCCAGTTGCACGCGCTTCAGGTTGCCCTGCGAGGCTTCGACAATCCGTCGGCCGGTCGCGGTCGAGCCCGTGAATGCGATTTTTCCCACGCCAGGATGTTCGGCGAGACGCTGACCGGCGGTGTGGCCATAGCCGGGGACGATATTCACCACGCCCGCAGGGAATCCCACCTCGGCCATCAGTTCGACGATACGCAACGTCGAGAGAGGCGTAATTTCCGAAGGCTTGAGCACCACCGTGTTGCCCGCGGCCAGGGCCGGGCCCATCTTCCAGCTCGTGAACATCAGCGGAAAGTTCCACGGAACAATCTGGCCCACCACACCGATAGGTGCGCGCTGCACGTAGTTCAGGAAACCCGTTTCCACGGGAATCACTGAGCCCTGCAGCTTGTCTGCCATGCCACCGAAGTAGCGGAAGCACGCAGCAGTACGCGGTACGTCGAGCGAGCGCGAATCACGAATCGGGTGACCGGTGTCGAGGGATTCCAGCTGCGCCAGCTCCTCAGCATTCGCTTCGATGGCGTCAGCAAGACGAAGCAGGAGCCGGCCACGCTCAGCCGCAGCCATCGCCGACCATTTCGGAAACGCGCGGGTTGCGGCTTCAACGGCGAGGTCGACATCTGCTGCGGTCGCCGCAGCGATTTTCGTGATGAGCGAGCCGTCGTGAGGGTTGAGCACGTCGATGGTGCCGCGGTCAACGGCGTCAACGAAGCGCCCGTCAATGAAGAGTTGGGTTTGCATGAATCTTCCTCGATGTGTTGCTGGCTTGCTGCTTAGAACTCGATGGGATACGGAGCGAGTTCGCCGCTCTCATAGCGCTGCGGGAGGTTGGGCGTGGCGTTCTCCCAAACCAGCAGCATCGAGCGCTTTGTCGAGTAGCCCTGATGGCGAATGTCCGCAGGCATCGCACAGATATCGCCTGCGCGCATGGTGATTCGAGCACGCGGTGCACCCGTGTTCTTGTCGCCAATGTCCCAGACGATTTCGTCGGAGAGCTGCAGGAACCATTCGACACGGTCATTGCCGTGGAACACAGGCAGGATGAATTCTTCGGTCGTCGGGCAGAACAGACTGCGCCCGCACACAGACGTCACCGACGGATTCCAGGTCACGTCCGAACGCGACAGGTACTTGAAGAGATTGAAAGCGTGAAGCTCACCTTCGAAGCCCGGTTCGGCGTGCACTTCCGGCTCGTCCTGCACGACGTCGAGAAATGCCCGGTTGACCGGCAGGTCGTCACGCAGCGGCGAGTCGCCTTCCAGGCCCGGCATACGGCGCGTCGCGATACGCGTGCGTTCGATAGCCGCGTCGTTTTCGCCGTGCTTGCGGCCGAAAGCTGTGCCCGTTTCCTCCGGAGCAGCGAACGGGTCGAATCCTTCGTTCGTCCAGTCGTGGAGCATGGCCTTGAAGGTCGCCATGATGGTCGGCGTCTCGAACGTTTCGGTGTAGTCGACGCCCGCGTCCTTCAGGATGCCGTTGAACGTCCCCGCGTACACGTCGACCTTGCCGTAGTGATTGCGCGTGCCGAAGACGTGGTCGAAGTTGACCCAGCCGTAGAAGAAGCCCCAAGCCACGTCCCGCATCATCGCGCGCAGGAATGCGTCGGCCGGCACGGCATGCGTACGCGTCTGGCCTTTTGCCGGCCAGCTGATCTTCACAAAATACTCGTCGCGCTGAAACTCGAATTCGCCGAGCTGGAAGCGACGGTAGCCGGTAACAGCATCGGGCGCCGTGGAGCGCACCATGTCAGCTGCAAAGCCTGCGGGATGGTCGAGGGTATCGAGGGTGGCCATAACTTGTCTCCTGGGATATTCGAATGTCGGCTGTCGAGCGGTTAGTGCAGGCAGATATCGGCCCACTTCTCCACGGACAGTTCACCGAGCGTGGTCTGCACGAGCGCGACGCCCGGCTTGCTTGCGACGAAGCGGTAGGCGCAGCCTGCAGGGAGCAGCGCCTGATGCCCCTTGCGCAGGACGACATGGCCCATCTTGCGGCCGACGGGTTGCGCGCCGGCACTGACGGTGCCGCGGCCCGGCTTCAGCGGGCTGTCGAGCTTGATGAATTCGATTTGAACTTCGCCATCCATCTGGATGGTGAATTCGTCGTGTGCACATGCGAACCACGGCGACACGCCTTCAGTCCGGAGCACTTCAATGACGTATTCGAGATTTTTGCCGGCGACAACCTTTTCGTAGGGCGCCGATATGGAGGCCACCTCGAACACATTCGAGAAGGCGTAGTGGTGAGCACTTCCGCTCGTAATTTCAATCTCGCCCTTCCTGTAACCCTCAAGCGAGCCAAAGACGGTATGGAATGCCGTGTCGGTCATTGCTGTCTCCTGTGTTGAACTGCTTTGTCTGGTTCAACTCTAGGGGCTAGGCCCGACAGCAACAACCTGCAGGACAGCGACTACGGCATTTGCGATTCCCGAATAATCCGCTGCCAGATTCGCTGCTTACCGCACCCAGCCGCGCTCTAGCAACGGCACATCCCACGATGGCTCGTTTCCTAGATATTCAGCGAGGAACTCAACGAGTGCCTTTACCTTCAGCGCCTGCCGCTGCGTTGCGGGATAAACGGCAGCAAAGCTCAATGACGAGAGGTCATAGTCAGTCAAGATAGGCACCAATGTGCCATTCACTAGCGCGTCGCTTGCGACCAGCGTCGGTAGACACACAACGCCGCCGCCCGTCAGCGCATATTCCCGGAGAAGATGCACGGAATTGGAGCGAATCATGCCCGGCAACTCCATTTCGACAACCTCGTCCCCACGCCTCATTGTCCAGCGATTACGCGAGGGATATCCGGAATAAAGCGCAGTGGTGTGCTGCAACAATTCGCGCGGATGCTGTGGTGCACCATGCTCCTCAACGTAGCGTGGCGACGCACAGAACAGACGGCGAACAGTAAATAGTCGACGCTCAATGAGCGATTCGGAAATAGGGGGGAAAATCTGGAACGCGATATCGAACCCTTCTTCAACGGGGTCGACAACACGGTCATTCACGATGATATCGAGCTGGATTCCCGGATACCGCTGGTTAAACTCGGCCAGCGGCTTCGCGAAGTGCCCTAGCGCAAAACCTGGAAGCATCTGGATACGCAGACGCCCTGTTGGTGTCGCGCGCAATTCACGCATCTGGTCGGTCAGTTCGTTGACGCGACCTACGACCTCCGCACATTCGCGATAGAAGGCCTCTCCCACCTCTGATAGCCGCACGTGGCGTGTGCTGCGATGAAAAAGCGGCGCGTTGACGAACTTCTCAAGCTGCTGAATGCGGTTTGTCACCACTGAGCTCGTCACGCCAAGCTGCCTTGCCGCCTCGGCGAAGCTGCTAGCCTCCGCTACCCTCACGAATGCTTCAATGCTCAGAAATCGGTCCATACGGCGCCTTTCTGCAAAATGCCAGTTTATATGGGCCAGACTGCTTACGGCGTCACGCGAAGGCCGTCACACTGTCACCAAATTGTTGTCAATCTCACGCTCGGCACGATGGCTCGCGGCTGTCCTGCGGATTTCCCCTATTGCCTCCACGCTTGTTGCCTTCAACGCAAATGACCCGTTTGCGAAGATTGGGCTGAAGCCGAGCGTCAGCATCCATCCCTTCGACAAACGGGTCGACAAGCGCAATGCACCCACGGCGGCGTGCGGTAGTCGCCGCCGGGTTGACGTCAAACTCACCGCGGCTGCTCTCCTGCGGCGAGTTCCGGTTGCAGGTTCACACGACGTTGCAGCACGGCTGGCGCAGTCTCCTTCAGAAGCATGCTGACCACGATGCCGAGAACGACGGCGCACATCGGCAGCCACAGGATATTCTGGATACCAAAATGAGCAGCGACGTAGCCGCCCATTGCCGGTGCAATACCGCCACCGAAGATTTCGCCTACGCCAACGACTGCACCAATTGACGTGGAGACGAGTCCGATGGGCGCAGCCTCAGTCGCCACGGGCCCAGAGAGCAGCGAAACCAGGCCAAGCGTGAAGAACGCTGCCACGAAGAGGACAACGAACAGAACAAGCGGTTGCGGCCCGAGGCCCCGGAAGATGTAGAGCATGACTGCAGTGCCCGCGAAGCCCACGATGCTCGCCAGGCGGCGGCCAACGATATCTGAGAGGCCAGGCAACCCGAATTGCCCCAAAAACCCGCCGAAGCCGATTGCCGAGACCACCAGGCCCATTTTCTGCGTATCGAGCGACAGGTAGCCCGTGAGGTACAGCGGCAGCAGTGCTCCGAGAACGAATACACCAGTCATCGCGCAGCACAACGCAGCCATGGCGACGATGATGTTCCGACTCCTAAGCACATGGCCGAGCGAGGCCGGCGCGTGTTCTGAAGCGACTTCCTTTACCACTTTCGGTTCACGGATGACGACGAACATAATCGCGCCGAGAATCAGGCCAGGGATGGCCACGAGAGCGAACACCCAACGCCACGTCACGAAATTGAGCAACTGGGTGGCGATGATGGGCGATAACGCCAGCCCGAACAACGCGAAGCCACTCTGCTGCAGGCCGAGATTCAGGCCGCGGCGGCGCGGGTGGGACGCGTCGGCGGTCGCCGCGAAGCTCGTCGGGCAGAACGAGCCTTCTGCGACCCCCATCAGGCCGCGAATCGCAATCAAGCCAAAGAGGCCGCCGGCGAGCCCAGAAAAGCCAGAAAGCAGCGAAAAGGCGAGGATTGCCGGAATGAGAACCTTCCTGCGCCCAACCTTGTCGGAGATGCCGCCCATCAGGGCCGCGAAGATCCCCCACGACAGACCCAGCACGCCGATGCAGTTGCCGACGTCCTGCGCAGTCAGGTTGAGATCCTTCATGATTGAAGGGAACAGTGGCGCGATGAGCCAGCGATCCAGCCCAACCAGCCCGAAGCCAAGCGCCAGTAGCGTCACCGCTTTCCATTCGTAGGAGGTATCCCACTCGTTTGCTTTCATTTCCGTCTCCGTGGACATGGGTTCGCAGCGCGTGCGCCGGGAGCGGCTACGCCGTGGCCAATGCCGATGCTCTTGTGTGCGAAGTCAATCGCGAGGAATCGCCGGACGTTCCATCTATGCGAGGCATTGCGGATTTATCCGGCCGACGGCAGAAAGATAGGTGGAAGGCTGACTTATCCGGTATGGAAGAACCCGCGAACGCGACATTCGCGAAATGCGAATAATCTGTGTACGCGAGTAAGAACCGCTTCGGGAAGGCGCGACACGGCCGCTTACAAGGCGAGAGGAACGCCAAAACATCCGGCCCAGGGGAATCCCTCGTAGACATCGCAATCACAGCGCGGCGGTTCACCCCCACCGAGGAAGGCGCACAGATTTGCTCCGCGCTCAAGCATTTGCGTTCAATCGCAGGTATTCGAATGTGCGCGCTTTGGCACGATTCCCGTCGAGAGACACACGACCACGAGGAGAGCCGCCAGAAGTCCGAAAGCAGATGGAAGTCCGATGCCATGTGCAATGAATCCGATTGCGGCGGGACCCGCTAGGGTTCCTGCATATCCAAGCGTAGCGGTCGCCGCAATGGCGTGCTCCTTGGACGTGGACGTGTCGGCACCCGCGGTCGAATACAGAATCGGGACGATATTTGCACAGCCCACGCCCATCAGCGCAAAGCCGAAAATCGCGAGGTATGGGGAAGGTGCCAGCACGGCCAGGGCAGTGCCCGCAGCGCCCAGAGCACTGCCCAGTCGCACCACCCGACGAGACCCAAGTCTGGCTGCAATCCAGTCACCGGCTAGTCTCATGGTGGTCATCGCTGCAGCAAAGGCCGCATATCCGATCCCTGCCTGTGTCTCCGGCATTGACTTGGATCCCGCGAGCAGCAGCGCGCTCCAGTCGAGCATGGCGCCTTCGACGAGAAACATCATCAGGCACATGCAACCCAGTACAAGGACTCTGCCTCGCGGCAGCGCAAGCGACGGGGAGTGAGCCTGGCTTCTGTCGTTCAAGAAGTGTCGCCCGAACAGGAAAAGCGCAACCAGAAGCAATAGCGCCGCTGAGATGGCAGTAGCCGCGGGCGACATACCCGACGAGAGCGCTGCCGCGGCACCGCCAGCGCCCGCGAGGCCGCCGATGCTAAAGAGCGCATGGAAGCCCGACATCATTTGCCGCTTCGAACGCTGCTCAACCGAGATAGCGTGGATGTTCATCGCCACGTCCAGCGTTCCGATCGCAGCACCGAAAATCGCCAGCACGACTCCCGTCGCATACAGACCATCAACGGAACCGAGCAGCGCGAGCATGGCGGCAACCCCAGCCAGGGAGACGTTGATGACACGCCTGCAGCCGAACCTCGACACGATGTTTCCAGAGCCAATCATTGCGAGGATTGAACCGACGCCCAGACAGAGCAGTAGCGCGCCAAGCGTCGCGTCGTTAATCCCGAGCCGACTCTTTACGAAAGGGACAAGCGGTGCCCAGGCTGCGACCGCAAGGCCCGCCGCGAAGAATGCAGCTCGTGTTGCATGCTGATGCCAGATGGTTGCGGGCGAACGGAGAGTGCCGAGAGCGGACGTCATCGGTTGTAGTCCTGTGTGGGTTTGCTTCGTGGGCGTGCTGAATTCAGCCGGTGATTTCGACGCGAGTGCCGTCAGGTGCAAGAAGCACTGCCTCGTAGAAGCCGTCTCCCGTTGTCCGCGGCCCAGACAAGAGACGGCCGTCGCCGTCACAGCGTGCAGCCAACGCATCGACGGCCTCCTTGCTCCCCAGGGAGATGGCGACGTGGTCCCAGCCGAGGCACTCGTCCCCGCCCTTCTCTTCGGCCCACGGCGCTGCCATCAGCTCAATCTGTACGCCGCCGCCGGGAAGTCGAACAAAGCACGATTCGAAGCCCGGCCGACGAGAGCTGCGGTATAGCGCGCCGACCTCGGCGTCGAAATACTGCTTCCAGAAACTCGCTGCGCCAGCGATGTTTCGGGTCCACAAGGCAACATGTGCAACACGCATGACGCGTCCTCGGCTGGTTAGGGTGCGAGCGCCGGAGAAACGGTCGCGCTCAACTGTAGTTGGACGCGCTGGCGGCGCTGGCTGGACGCTGCGCTTGCAGCACCGTGGTGCCCGCTTTCTTGAGCGCGGCAACCTGCGCGCGCGGCGCATCATGCTCCAGCACCACGCAGGCGATGGCGTCGAGCGCGGCGACACGATGCGATGCGCGCCCATCAAGTTTGTCAGTCGTACTGAGGACAATCGCGTGACGGCTGCACGACAGCACCGCACGCTTGAAAGTGGCATCGGCGAATTCGTAGGCGCTCACGCCCTCCTGCGGCGACACCGCGCATGCGCCCAGGAAGCAGCGGTCGATATGCAGATTCAGCACGCTTGCGACAGCGGCGGCGTCGACGCTGCCGCCCACCACGGGATTGACCTCGCCGCCCACCAGGATGAGGCGGATATCGGCGCGCCTGAGCAACGCAGCGGCGATGTCGATGGAGTTGGTCGCGACGCTTAGTTCGTAATCGTCGGGGAGCAGTTCGACCAGCGCGAGATGAGTGCTGCCGCTGTCGAGGAACAACAGCTCGCCGCGCTGCACCTGCGCGACGGCGGCGGCCGCCAGCGCCGCCTTGCGCTCGCGCGCCTCGTCCATGCGCGCGGCCATTGGCGCGGACGCGGCGGACAGCGGCAGCGCGCCGCCGTAGACGCGCCGGCAGCGCCCTTCGGCGGCCAGCGCGCGCAGGTCGCGGCGGATTGCGTCTTCGGATACGTCGAATTCGGCGGCGAGCGTGGCCGCAACCACCGCTTGCCCCGCGGCAAGACGCGAGGCGATCAGTTCACGGCGGGCGATGGGAATGTCATCAGTCATGACCCATCATAACGTGCATAAACGAGAATGTAAACGTGCATAAACGTGCACGACACCGAGACACGTTTATGCCAGGCCGCAACGCAGTCCCGTCAGCTATTCGTTGATCGGCGGCATGATTGCACCGCGGGAGCGGGACTCGGTGACTTGAGCCGGTTGAACGATCGGGGGGCAGGTTGCCCGCACGCCTGTTCGTATCATGCGATCCGAACGCGGCAAGCGCCGCTGCTTATTCGATCTGAATCCACGATTCAAGGGACGCGCTGAGCTTTAAAGAATATTCAGAACACTTCAGTTCCAGCTTTTCAGGCTGGCGATGACAATCGATGTGAGCAACATCCCGTCCCTCTACTCTCAACTCATCCGAAGGCCATGGACATCATCGAGCTCCACGATCCAGCAGTGCGACGCCTTGCACGCCCCCGCGCAGTCGTGGCGTGTGCGGCCTACCTCACGAGGGCCCTGTGTCTGCTGTTCATGTTCGTCCAGTGCACTCATGCGGCCGCGCCTCAAGTCCGCACCCAGGGCCCGGGTTTCTACCGGATGATGCTGGGTTCGTATGAAATCACCGCCCTTCTCGACGGGACGCACGACTTTCCCGTCGACACCGTCATGACGAACGTGACGCGCGACCAGATCGATCATGACCTTGCAATCGACGATCTCTCGCTGCCAGTGCAGGGTTCGATCAATGCGTTTCTCGTCAATACGGGCAACCAGCTGATTCTGATCGACACGGGTGCGGGCGTGCTTTACGGAGACTGTTGTGGCCGCCTGCTCGCCAACCTTCGCGCCGCCGGATATCGGCCGGAGCAGGTGGATCTGGTGCTGCTCACGCATATGCACAAAGATCATGTGGGCGGTGTCAACCTGGACGGAAAAGCCGCCTTCCCCAACGCCATCGTACGCGCGTCACGCCCGGAGGCTGACTACTGGCTCGACGCACACAACAAGAGCACTGCGCCGCCCTTCCTCAGTTCATTCTTCGATGCGGCGGCTCAATCCGTCGCTCCGTACGTCGCCACGGGGCGCTTTCAGCCTTTCGATGGCGACGCCGTGCTCGCGCCAGGCATCCGTGCCCTGGCGGCACCCGGCCATACACCCGGCCACACAGCCTACGTCGTGCACAACGGAAATCAGACAATGCTCGTATGGGGCGACATCATCCACGTCGCATCCATACAGCTGCGCGATCCGGACGCCACCGTCGAGTACGACTCGAACGCGTACGTGGCCCAGCAAACCCGGCGTGACATGCTGGCCCTGGCCGCCAGGCAGCACTATGTTGTCGGCGCCGCGCATATTGCGTTTCCCGGTCTCGGGCACGTAAGCCCCGACGGCAACGGATACCGCTGGATTCCGGTGAACTACGACGCAGATCCGGCAAAGCACGAGGCGCGCTAGCCGGCCTTGTTTCCCCTTGCCTCGCGAACGTGTGGCAATGCCCTCGTTTTCATCGAGTGATGCGGGTTGAGCTGACACGCGACACGGACAACGACGTCGCGTGGTCAAACTCCAAACCGCCTTATCGAACCCGCACCACCGGCTTCCCGCTGAAACTGCGCAAGCGCAAATCGTCGAGCAGTTGCGCCAGCGCCTCGAACGGACGCACGACGCGCTCTTGCGGCTGCAGTCTCGCATGCGCGAGCGCCGCCAGCATCTGCTCGCCCGCCGTGCGCAACTGCGTCCACGCCTCGTCGCCGCCGTGCTGGTGCAGCGCGCCCAGCGCCACTTCGTGCATCGACAGGGTCAAGCCAAACGGGTCGCACGGCCACTGCGCGACACGATCCTGGACGCAGACGAGATGGCCATTCGCGCGCAGCGCATCGGCCATGCGCGCGGCGTGGTCGCCGCTCACGGCGTCGATGACCGCGAAATAGCCGCGCCCGCCTGTCCACGCGCCGCCGCCGTCGGGCAGCGGCCCATCGATGCAATCAGCGGCACCCAGCGCCAGCAGCCGGTCGCGATGGCGCGCATTGGCCATTGCGGTCACCACAAAGCCGCGCGCCGCCGCCAGTTGCACGAGGTACTGCCCGACCGCGCCGCCCGCCCCGCTGATGAGCAGCGGCTGGCCCGGCTTGACCGGCACCTTCTCGATTGCGAGCCAGGCGGTCAGCGCCGGACAGGGGAAGCTCGCGGCCGTTTCGAAATCGAGCGCATCGGGCAGGCGCAGCAGCGCACGCGCGTCCACGACGGTGTGCTCGGCAAAGCTGCCGTCGCGATGCAGGCTCGTGTGCCACGCCACGCGGCGGCCCAGCCAGTCTGCCGATACGCCGTCGCCGAGCGCCACCACTTCGCCCGCGCCATCGACGCCTGGCACATGGCCCGCGCGCCAGTCCACCAGCGCGCCGCCCAGCACCTTCCAGTCGACCGGGTTCAAGCCAATCGCGGCGTTACGCACCAGCACCTGGCCCGCTGCGGGCGACGGCATGGGCACGTACCGGAGTTTCAGGTCGAGCGGCGCGGCGCTGCCGTGCCACGTCCAGGCGCGGTGCTCCGCGCGCGGCGCGGCCTGCTGGGTCGCATCCGGCGTTGAAGTGGCAGGCGTCATCACGATTGATACGCCCCCGCCGAATAGGTCAGCTCGTAGCTGTGGCTGTAAATCTCGACGATATTGCCGAACGGGTCTTCCATGTAGACCATGCGGTAAGGCTTCTCGCCCGGGAAGTATTCGCGCACGGGCATGCGCTGCTTGCCGCCCGCCGCGACGATCTTCGCCGCCAGGCCTTCGACGTCCGGATCCTGCACGCAGAAGTGGAAGACGCCGGTTTTCCAGTACTCGAAGTTGTTGTCGGGCTTCTGCGCGTTGCGGAACTCGAAGATCTCCACGCCGATGCGGTCGCCCGTCGACAGATGGGCGATGCGGAACGAACCCCAGCCCGCGCCGAACACGTCCGTGCACATGACGCCGATGGCGCTGTCGTCCTCGGTGATGGTGGTCGGCGGCATGATCAGGTACCAGCCCATCACGTCGCTGTAAAAGCGCACGGCGGCGTCGAGGTCGGTCACGGACAGGCCGATGTGGGAAAAGCTGCGCGGATAGGGTCGCGAGACAGATTGAGAAGCGGATTGCGACACGCCAGATACTCCAAAAAAGTCGATATCCCAAGCGTAGCGCCGCTCAACCCAAACATGCTCTAATGCTTCCTTATCCCTTCGATAAGAATTCGTTATGCTCAACCCTCAATGGCTACGCTCGTTCGCGGCTGTCGCGGAACTGGGCGGCTTCACGCGCGCGGCCAACCAGTTGGGCCTGACCCAGGCGGCGGTGAGCCAGCATGTGCAGCACCTCGAAGCCGAACTGGGCCCGCTGCTGATCCGGCGCGGGCGGCAACTCGAACTCATGCCGTCCGGCGTCGCGCTGCTCGCTTACTGCGGTGAAATCGAGCAGGCGCACAAGCGTCTGCAGTTGCAACTGGCGGACACGACCTTCGACAGCGGCGAAGTCAGCCTCGTCACGCCGGGCAGCGTCGGCCTGGCGCTCTACCCGCTCTTGCTGGACTTGCAGCAGGCGCATCCGGGGCTCGTGATCCGCCATCGCTTCGCGCCTGATCCGGAAACGCTCGCCGCCGTGCTCGACAAGCGCTACGAACTGGGCCTTGTGACGCTGCGTCCCGACGATGCGCGCCTGGCAGCGGAACCGTTCGCTGAAGAGCCGCTGGAACTCGTCGTGCCCGCCGGGGAAGAAGTCGATGGCTGGAGCGACCTCGAACGGCTCGGCTTTATCGACCATCCCGATGGACGCGCAATGGCCACGCGCCTGCTGTCGCGTCATTTCGCCGGAAGCCCGGGCGTGAGCGCGCTGCCGCTGCGCGGCTTCAGCAACCAGATTTCGCTGATTCTCGCGCCAGTCGCGCGCGGGCTCGGCTTCACGGTGATCCCGCGCCATGCACGCGAGGCATTCGCCGATCAGCACGCGATCCGCGTGATCGAATGCGCGACGCCGGTCGTCGATACCTTGTGGCTCGTCCATCGGGCGCAGTGGCCGCTGTCCTCACGCGCGACGTGGGTGCTCAAGCAGATTCGCGAACGGCTCATGAGCAAAGACGCGCTGGCGCGTCCCTGATGCGATCGCTCAAGTTCGTCGCGCTTCAGAACTTGTGTACAAGACCGACGCCGATGCCGCGTGTATCGGAGCCCGGCGTGATCGTCAGTCCCGAATACGCCGTCCCCGCCAGCGTATAAGCGGCCTTGTTCCTGTTCTGGATGAACCCGGCGGCGGTGTAAAGCTCGGTGGCCTTGGAAAGCGCGTATTCGAGCAATACGCCTAGCTCCTGGGCGTTATTGCCCTGGCCCGTGCGGTCGTGCGCATAGCCATACATCACCGAGCCCAGGAACGCAGGCGTGAACTGATACGAGTCCGATATCTGGTAGACATCGTGCTGCATGTATTTGGGCGTGTTGGTCAGGTTTTCCGTGTGATAGGCCAGCCAGATGCGGTTGGATCCGATCGTGTACGACGCCCCCGCGTTGAATACGTTGAACACCGCGCCAGGCCCCGCAGCGCCGCCGCCCGTCAGCGTATAGCTGCCGCCCGCGCCAACGCTGGGTTCGTCTCCGCGCTCGTAACCCGCGGCCACATTCAACGGCCCGTTGATGTACTGGACGACAAGGTTATAGAAACCGATGCCGTTGCCCGCGCCGCCGCTCGAATCGCGCAACGCCACCATGAGTTTCGCATTCAGGCCGCCAAACGTAGGCGTGTAATACGAAATCCCGTTGTTCGCGCGAATAATCAGGCCGTTGAAATTGTTCATGGGCGACGCGATGCTCTTTACCCATGAAGGATCCATCGCCGCCTGGAGCACATCGTATTGCGGCGAGTTTTGCAGGCCGAAGCGGACTTCGCCGAAGCCGCCGGACAGTCCCACGTAGGCGAGGCGATTGAAGGCATCGGCGGGATTGGTCGCCACGCCTGACTGCCCGGAAAACGCCTGTTCAAGCTGAAAATTGACGTGTACGCCGTCGCCAATATCCTCGCTGCCCTTAAAACCGAAGCGTGTCGCGAACAGCCCGCCAGGCACCGCACGAACCGCTGAATTGCCGCCGCTTGAACTTTGATAGACAACGCCATTGTCGATCACGCCATACAGCGTGACCGACGATTGCGCAAGAACGGGAAAAGCGGGTGCGCTGGACAGCACTGCGCCTGATGCGAGAGTAATCAATTTCTTCAAACGGCATCTCCATCATTATCCGCATCGGAGCGCCGATGCTTTTATCATTGCAATTTGATCTGCATAGCTAATAATCTGGCAAATACAATCATCCGCGCCCGCATCCCGGCAGAATGCAGCGAAGAATCATGTGACAAGGTTAATGTTGCGCAAGGCAACGGGCCATGGATAAAACTTAGATTGAATGGCATTTTTTGAACGCCTTCCGGACGGGGTAAACCAGCACCCATCGATGCGTTACACGTTATGCCTGACGTCTTACGCGTTGCGTCCTTCGCGTTCGAGCCACGCCAGAAACAGCACGACGAGTTCATCATCGGCTTTCTCATTCGGCACATACGCGCAGTAGCTGCGCGACGGCAAACGCGGGCCATCGAATGGCGCGACCAGACGCCCAGCGGCAAGGTCGTCGCAGACCAGCGCGGTCGGCCCCATCGCGATACCGATTCCGTCGATGGCGGCCTGCAAGGTCAGGAAGAAGTGATCGAAGGTGAGCGTCGCGGCAGGCCTGAGCGCTGGGACTTGCGCGCTCGCCAGCCAGTCGGGCCAAAGGCGCGGCAGGCTCGACGTGTGCAGCAAGGTGTGATGCTGCAAATCGTCCGGCGACCGCAGCGGCACGCGCTGCAACAGCGACGGGCTGCAGACCGGCAAGCGCTCGTCGGACAGGAACGGTTGCATCGAATAGCCGTAGAACGTGTCCGGGCCGCCCCGGATAATGACGTCGTAATCGGCCTTCAGGCTTTCCAGCGGCTCGTTCGACGTGTCGAGTTTGACTTCGACGTCAGGATGCTCAGCGCGGAACCGGGCGAGCCTCGGCACCAGCCAGCGCAGCGTGAAGGTTGCAAGCGCGCTGACCGAAAGCGTGCGCGAAACGGCTCGCGGTACGCCGTATCGCGCGCTCGCCTGCGAAATGCGCTCGAATAGCGGGCCGATTTCTTCCAGATAGACCCTGGCCGCCGGCGTCAGCACCACCTGGCGGTTGTGCCGCTCGAACAGCGCCGCGCCCAGCCACTCCTCCAGCAGGCGCACCTGCTGGCTCACCGCGCCTGGCGTGACGTGCAGTTCGGCAGCGGCTTCCTTGAAGCTGCCAAGCCGCCCCGCTGCCTCGAAGGCGCGCAGGGCATTGAGCGGGGGCAATACGGGCTTCATTCGAAATAGTTTGTCTGATGCGAAATGGCAATTTATCTGGTTTGTCGGGTCACTACAAGATAGTTATTCTCCCAGATAGACCGCTATTCGATGCTACCCCTTACTTTTCGGCCACTCTCTCCATGCTCAGTTACACCGGCGGCGTTGTCCTCCTGGCCGCCATGCTTCACGCAAGCTGGAACGCGATGCTCCATGGCAACCGCGACCGCTTCCTTTCGATGACGTGGATGAGTATTGCCATCGCCGTGGTCGCCTCTTTCGTCATCCTGAACAATCCGCTACCTGCCAGCGCCGCGTGGCCCTACATCGTCGCATCGGGCTTCATCCATATTTTCTACAACGTGAGCCTGGTGCGCTCGTATCGGCGCAACGACCTGGCGCTCGCGTACCCCATCGCGCGAGGGTCGTCGCCGCTGCTCGTCACGCTCGGCGCAGCGCTGTTCGCGCATGAGGCCATCGGCCCTCTGCACGTGCTGGGCATCGCCATGATCTCGGGCGGCATCATCGCGATCGCGCTGCTGGGACGCCATGTGTCGCGCGGTGGATTGCTGGCCGCCTTGACGACCGGCGCGACCATCGCGCTTTACACCGTCATCGACGGCATGGGCGTGCGTCTGTCCGACGGGCAGTCGATCGCGTATACAGCGTGGATGTTCCTGTTTTATTGGCTCATGCCGGTGCTGTTCGTCGCCATGCGCGGCTTCGCGCCGCTCTGGAAGCCGTTGCGCGACGAGCCGCTTTCCATCGTCTCGTCGCTCGCAGGCGGCCTCGTGTCGATTGCCGCCTATGGCATCGTGATCTGGGCGCTCCAGTCGGGCGCGATGGGTGCGGTGTCGGCGTTGCGCGAGACCAGCGTGGTGTTCGCCGTGTTGATCGGCCGGACGGTGTTGCGCGAGCAGGTCAGCCAGACGCGCTGGCTCGCGTGCGTGGTCGTCGCGGCCGGCGCGGTTTGTCTGGGGCTTTGATAAGCGCACGCGCAGCCGTCAAGCGCTGCGCGTCCGCCCTCGCCCGTCAAGACAGATTAAGGTCGATCAAGGCGCGGCAACGCCCAGCGAGGTCGCCGTGTACGGGGTGTAGAAGCTCGCGCCTGCCCACGTATGCGTCGGCTCGTTGTAGAGCGCCGGGCCTTGCGTCCAGCTTGCGCCGCTATGCCAGTCGCCGCTGCCGGTGTATTGCGCCACAGCCGGATACGGATAGACAGGACGGCTCGCCGTCACGTTGTTCGACGTGTCGGTCTGGTACGTCATGACGGCGTTCGGCGCGGTGCCGTGCTCGCTCCAGGCCGTGATCTGCGAGACCAGGTCGATATTCGGGAAGCCTTCGCCGCCGCCGCAATGACCCACGCCCGGCACCAGATAAAGGCGTGCGAAATCGCTCACCGCCGTCGAGCCCATGGTGTTCTGCATCGCTTCGTAATACTGGATCGTGAAGAGCGGCGAGATGTGCTGGTCGGCCCAGCCATGCCACAGGATCAGCTTGCCGCCCGCCTTGTGGAATGCGGAAAGATCCGGGTTCGTCGCATCGTTGAGCGCGTGGTTCGCCTGCAGATAGTTCGCATAGAAGCTTGCGTCGGTAAAGCCGAAGGTGTCGACGGTCGGCATCGTCGGCGTGCCGGTGAAGATCAGGTTGTACGCGCCCGACACGATCATGTAGCTGAAGAGACTCGTCACCGGCACCGGCGCATCCGTCGAATTCGTGGTGGGCACTTCCACGCCGATCCAGTTCGCCTCCGATCCGAATTGCGGCGAGCCTGCCAGCATGCGCTCGCCGGTCGTTGCATCGACCGGGCCACCGTAGATTTTGCTGGCCGTCGCGACTTCGGCGGCGGTCAGGCAGTTGCTCGTGCTGGTGGCGCCCTTCGCGCACTCGATCGAGGCAGGATCGAAGTTGCAGGTGCGCGGGTCGGCCAACAGCCCGTCGGCCACGCCCGCCTGGCCGCCACATGCCGCCACGACCGCCTTGTGCAGCACGAGCGCCTTGTCGGCATAAAGCGTCGCGTTGCCGGTGCTGTCGCCGGTCGTGCTTTGCGATTCCACGCTCCAGCCGTGATACAGCGAATTCTGGATCTGGAAATGCGCGGCGGGCGCGCCCGCGACGATGCCGTTGTAATCGTTGGGATAGCGCTGCGCCGCCATCAAGCCTTCGCGCCCGCCATCCGAACAGCCAATGAAGTACGCGTACTTCTGGGTCTGCCCGTAGTACGCCTTGATGAGTCTTTCGGCCGCGAGCGTCGTGATGTGCTGGCCGCGATAAGCGAAGTCCGCACGCTGCTGGTCGTTCTTCGTCCAGTCGCTGCTTGAACCCGTATGTCCCATGTCGGTGGCGGCGGTCACAAAACCGCCCTGCTGCACGAGCGGACAGGTGTAGCTGAAGCTGAACGAGCTCTGCTGCGTAGGGTCGCTCAGCGTGCCGCACAGGCCGCCGCAACCCAGCTCCGCAAAGCGTTGCGTCCAGGTGCTGACCGGCAGCGCGACTTCGAAGGTATTGGACGGCGCGAGCGTGCCTTTCACGGTGCAAAAGCTTACCGATGCGCCGTTGATAGTGGCCGTCGTCACACTCGCCGAACTGATCGCACTGCCCGCGCCGCCGATATCCGTGATGTCCACGGCAGCAAGTTTCGAACAGTCCGTGACCGGCGTCACCACCGCCAGGGGCACGCTGGCCGCAGCGGTGCTGTTCACATTGCCGCCGCCCCCGCTGCCGCACGCCGCCATCAGGCCGCCAACCAGCGCGATAGCGAACCACGTTAGCCACGACGCGATGCGCGCGCGTGCGGATGCATGCAACTGTGTGCGATGAACCAGGTGCTCCTGGTGTAGTGATCTCATGCTTCGTCTCCGTGAATGCTTGTCATTGACCAGGCGGTTAACTTTGCTCTTGGGGTTTTCTCGTGGGATTGCTTCGGCGATTTTTTCGATCAGCATTCCTATCGATAATGAAAGCCAGTGGATTGCCAACCAGGCAGCGCACACAACGTCATCGGGCTGCAGTTGCGGCGCAACGATATCGGGAAGCCATCGCGGCCTCAAAGGGTGGGTAAACCATCAAGATGCGGACTTTGCCGACGAGCACCACACCGTCCTCGCGCGCGTCGGCATGAAGAAAACGCGGGACGTCCCCTGTGTAATGACGAGTAAGGGAGGCATTGCGATCACGCACGGCGCATACGCCGCGCAACGGCACGATAAAGAAAGCTGATGGAAAAAGAACGAACTCGCAATTCTCGCCACCGCCGTCGCTTCGCTTCCTGGATGAAAGCGCGGGAGACAACCGACACACCGTCACAAAAGAACATCGCGACTGGCGCTATCATCACGCCGGCAGGAATAATGATGCACAGCGCGGATCGATTCGCTGCTGTATGCGTACGACATACGATCACGAGGAGCCATGCGTTGAACACGATTGCGACCAGCGAAGATCGCTATACGGCGGTGATGAACGACCCTGCGACGAAACCCAAGTGGCGCGAGCGATTCGCGTTCTTTGAAACGTATGGCCCCTTGTCGTCGCCCGGATCGCGCGACGCATTCAAGGCCTTGCCGCGCGGCAAGAAACGGCTGATCAATACAAGCTATGCCGGCTTTTTCTTTGGCCCGCTCTATTTTCTCTATCTGGGCATGTGGCGCAGGGCGCTGTCGCTGTGGGGCGTGATGCTCGCGAGCATCGTCATCGAACTGCTGTTCGAAATGCTGACCAATATCGATGTGCCGGTCGGCGTGGATATCGGCATCAACTGCGCGCTGGGGATGCTTTATGCCATGAGCGTGAATTACTCCTATTACCTGAAGCAGATAAAAGGCGACAACGACTGGAATCCGTTCAAGGGCCTGCGCTGGCGTTGAAACACCGCAGCGGGTGGTGCAGCCTGCGCCGGTTTATCTATTGCGCACCCGCACCACCCGCTCGCCGGCCACCGCATAGACTTCGTCGCCCGCTGCGTCCGCGCGCACCTCGAAGCCACCGGTAAACGCGCCGAACGCCGGCAGCACACCGACGCGCGCCCCAAAGCGAAAACACGGCAGGCGCACGCGATCGAAACCCGTCGCCAGGCGAATCACCGGATGCTCATGGCCTGCGAGCACATAGGCACCGTCTACCGTCCGCGCGTGATGGCAGAGCGCCCACGGCCCAAGCCGGTACGGCTCGCTCACGGTTTCCACGCCGAATTCGTCCGCCAGCGCGCCCGCGTGCCTATCGTGATTGCCTTCCACCAGCACGAGACGCACACCGCTATGGCGCAAGCGCCAATCGCGCAACGCAGTGAGCATTTCCTCGGCGTGCGATTCCCGTGCATGCAATAAATCGCCGAGAAAGAAAATCGATTCGGGCCGATGTTCGGCAATCAGGTTGTCCAGCCGCCCGAGCGTTTCGAGCGTGGATCCGACCGGCACCGGCACGCCACGCGCGCGGAACACGGCGTCCTTGCCCAGATGCACGTCGGCAACGAACAGGCTCTTGAGCACCGGATCGAACGCCGCGCGCCACGCCGAAAGCGTCAGCATGCGACCGCCCACGTCGATCGTCAGCGTTTCAGCGCTCATGACGATCCTCGTTTGACGGGGACGGCGCGGCCTTTTCGAGTTCGGCGAGCATGCGCGCCACGCGATCGGCCAGTTTCTCGGTCGTGACCTTCTCGCGCAGGCGCCCGACGATCAAGGGAAACGCAAACGGCGTGGGCTTCTTCGGGTGCGTGAGCACCAGCCGGCTCTCGCTCATGCGCACGAGCGCCGCGCGAATGCGCTGCAATTCGAGTTCCTGCAACATGACTTCGCGGTCGGCCTGTTCGAGCAACAGGTTGGTGCTGTCGTGCTTGCGAAAGACCTCGTAAAAGAGGCTGCTGGACGCCTGCAACTGGCGCGCGCTTTTTTGCTGGCCCGGATGCCCCTGAAAGACCAGCCCCGCAACCCGCGCGATCTCCCGGAACCGGCGCGCGGAAAGCTCGGACGCGTTGAGGCTCGCGAGAATGTCGTGTTCGAGATTGTCCGGCGAGAGCAGCCCCACTTCGATCAGCGCCTCCCAGTCGAATGGTTGCGCCGACAACAACTCGAATCCATAGTCGTTCATCGAGATCGAAAACGTGCTCGGCTGTTCGCGTGCGACGCGCCAGGCGATCAGCGATCCCAGCCCGATATGCGCCATGCGTCCCGCAAACGGATAGCAGAAGAAGTGATGGCCCTCGCGCGTACGCACCTGTTCGGCGACCAGAACGCCTGGGCCGGGCAGCGCCGACCAGGCCGCCTGGATGTCGAGCAGCGGCTTGATTGCACGCATTTCCGGCTCGTCATAGATCTGGTCGTTTGCACGCGCGAGCATCACGAGCGCGGCGTCCGCCAGCTCCGACGACAAGGGCATTTTGCTGCCCGCCCACTGCGGCATGGCGCCCCGCGACGAGCTTGCGCGCCTGACGTACGCGGTCATGTCGCGCACCCGCACGAGTTCGAGCGAGCGGCCGCCGAACGTGAATACGTCGCCGGGCTTCAGGCGCGAGATGAACGATTCCTCCATTGCGCCTATGCGCCCGCCGCTCAGGTACGCAACATTGATTGTTGCGTTAGCAACGATAGTCCCAACATTGTTGCGATGACGTTTCACCAGGTCGTCGCGCACGACGCGATAGACGCCATCGGCGTCGGCCTGCACGCGGTGGAAGTCCGGATACGCGGCGAGCGACGTGCCGCCGCGCTCCACGAAGGCCAGCGCCCAGTCGAACTCGTCCGCTGTGAGATCGCGATAGGCGTAGGCCGTACGCACTTCGTCGTAGATCGCCGCGCGCGTGAAGCCGCCGCCGATGGCCACGGTCACGAGATGCTGCACGAGCACGTCCAGCGGCTTGAGCGGCATATCGCGGCCCTCGATGCGGCCGCCTTCGATCGCCCAGCGCGCTGCCGCCGCCTCGACCAGTTCGAGCGCATGGGTCGGCACGAGCGTGACACGCGAGGTGCGCCCCGGCGCGTGGCCGGAGCGGCCTGCGCGCTGCATCAGGCGCGCGACGCCCTTGGGCGAGCCGATCTGGAACACCCGCTCCACGGGCAGAAAGTCCACACCCAGGTCGAGGCTCGACGTGCACACGACGGCTTTCAGCACGCCGTTTTTCAGGCCCGATTCGACCCAGTCGCGCACCTCCTTGTCGAGCGAGCCATGATGCAGCGCGATCACGCCTGCCCAGTCGGGCCGCTGCTCCAGCAGCGCGCGATACCAGATCTCGGCCTGCGAGCGCGTGTTCGTGAATACGAGCGAGCTTCGCGCGGCGTCGATCCCCTCGGCGACGGCTTCGACCTGGCGCGTGCCGAGGTGGCCGCCCCACGGAAAGCGCTCGATCGTTGCCGGGATCAGCGTGTCGACGATCAGCGTCTTGGGCTGCGCGCCGCGCACGACCACGCGCGGCGTGCGCACCGAATGCAGCAGCGCATCGTGCGCAAGCGCAAGGTTGCCCAGCGTCGCAGATAGTCCCCACACCTGGAGCGCGGGCCGCCAATGGGCAAGACGCGCGAGCGCCAGTTGCACCTGCGTGCCGCGCTTGTTGCCCAGCAGCTCATGCCATTCGTCGACGACCACGAGACGCACATTCGCAAGCGTTGCCTGCGCGTCCGCACGCGTGAGCATCAGCGTGAGGCTTTCGGGCGTGGTGACGAGCGCGGACGGCATGCGGCGGTTCTGCCGCGCGCGTTCGGTGGACGAGGTGTCGCCCGTACGCAGCCCGACCGTCCAGGGCACGCCCACGCCTTGCACCGCGCTTTGCAGCGCGCGGGCGCTATCGGCTGCGAGCGCGCGCATCGGCGTGATCCACAGCACCGTGAGCGGCGCGGGCAACGCATTGCGCCCCGACGATGCAGCTGAGACACGTGAGACAGGTGAGGCAGCGTAAGCCGCCAGAGCGCCGATCCACACGGCCCACGTCTTCCCCGCCCCGGTACTCGCGTGCAATAGCCCGCTCGCGCCCCGCGCGATCTCACGCCATATTTCCCGCTGGAACTCGAAAGGCTGCCAGCCGCGTGCGTCAAACCACTGCGCGATGCGTTGCTCGATGGGCGTCTGCGCCTGCGTGGCAGCGAATTCGGCGTCGTATTCGAACGGGTCGGGATGGAACTGCTCTGCCGCCGCGGCGTCGAGCTTCGCCTGTGCGTCCCGCGTGCGCGGAATGCGGCGCGGGCGCGGCGCATTCATGCTTGCGCCTCGTCGAGAAAGCCCTTGAGCATGGCGAGCGTATCGGCGTCCTCGATGGACTTGTCGGTTCGCCAGCGCAACATGCGCGGGAAGCGCACGGCAATCCCCGACTTATGGCGCGGGCTTGCCTGTATCCCTTCAAAGCCGATCTCGAACACGAGCGTGGGCGTCACGCTGCGCACCGGGCCGAACTTCTCGATCGTCGTCTTGCGAACGACCGCGTCAACCTTGCGCATTTCCTCGTCGGTGAGGCCCGAATAGGCCTTGGCGAAGGGCACCAGCGTGCGCACGCCATCGGCTTCGTCCCAGAGCGCGAACGTGAAATCCGTATAGAGGCTCGCGCGCCGCCCATGGCCGCGCTGCGCGTACAGCAGCACCGCGTCGATGGCGTACGGGTCGATCTTCCACTTCCACCAGGTGCCGGATTCCTTGGTGCGGCCCACGCCGTACATCGACGCGCGCTCCTTGAGCATGAGCCCTTCGACGCCGCGCGAACGGCTTTGCTCGCGCAGCGCCGCCAGTTCGCCCCAGCTCGACGCGCTGACGAGCGGCGACACGCGCAACGCAGGCAACGCCTGCGCAAGCGCTTCGAGCCGCGCGCGCCGCTGCGCAAGCGGCGCCATGCGCAGATCCTGCCCCTGCGCTTCGAGCAGGTCATAAGCGAGCAACGCCGCCGGCGATTCGCTGAGCACTTTCTTCGTGAGCGACTTGCGCGTGATGCGCGGCTGCAGACGCGCGAACGGCAGCGGCGCCAGCGCATCCGGCTCCCACGCAAGAATTTCCCCGTCGATCACGGTGCCGTCGGGCAAGCTCTCGGCGAGCGCGAGCAGTTCCGGAAAGCGCTCGGTGACGAGATCCTCGCCGCGCGACCAGATCCACGTGCGCCCCGCACGCTTGACCAGTTGCGCGCGAATGCCGTCCCATTTCCATTCGACGATCCAGTCCGCCACCGCGCCAAGCGTCGCGGGATCGGCCTGCAAGGGATGCGCAAGAAAGAACGGATACGGCAGGCCGATATCGCTCTCATGCGGCGCATCGACGTCGTCGCTTTCGGACTCGGGCGCAATCAGCCGCAGATAGCGGGCAGCACGCGGCGCCTGTCGCGAATCCGTCCAGCCGACCATGCGCTGCGCGATGCGCTTGTGATCGACGCCGGCCACGCGGGCGAGTGCGCGCACGACCAGTTGCCGCGACACGCCCACGCGAAAGCCGCCGCCAATCAGCTTGGTCAGCAAAAAGCGCTCGCTCCAGTTCAGCTCGTCCCAGTAGCCGCGCAGGCGCTCGCGCAGCGCATCGGCGTCGATGCCGCGCAAGGTCAGCACGCGCTCCTCGATCCATTGCGCGAGGCCCAGTTCCGTTTCGCGCGTCGCGGGCGGCAGGACGTGCGCGATGGTTTCGGCCAGGTCGCCGACCGCCTGGTACGACTCCTCGAACAGCCACGCTGGCAGGCCCGCGCGTTCGCGCGCACATTCGACCAGCACCCGCGTGGGCACGGACTGGCGCGGCTTGCCGCCTGCCAGAAAATACGCGGCCCACGCGGCGTCCTCGGGCTGCGCGCTCGCGAAATAGGCGACCAGCGCCTCAAGCTTGTCGTTGGTCGAGGTCGTCGCGTCCAGCGCGGCATAGAGCGCGGCGAAGCGTTTCATTGCGCGGCGTCCGGGTTGCTATTTTCGGCTTCGGCGGTCTCGTCGCCGTATTCGGTCGCGAAGGCTCCAGCGTCGAGCCCCTGTTCGGTGAGCCATCGCACTATCGGCTCGATCTGGCCGTGCGTGACGATCACCCGCTGCGCCCCGCTCGCGCCGATGGCGTATTGCAGCCCGGGCCAATCCGCATGATCCGAAAGCACGAAGCCGCGATCCACACCGCGTCTGCGCCGCGTGCCGCGCAGACGCATCCAGCCCGACGCGAACGCATCGCTGTAGTCGCCAAAGCGGCGCATCCACGCGCTGCCCTGCGCGGACGGCGGCGCAATCACGAGCGCCTGGCCAAACACGCTCTTGTCGCGCGCGGGAATGTCGCTGACGAGTTGCGTGGGCGGCAGGTCGACACCGGCGTCGCGATACGCGCGATTCAAAGGCTCGACCGCGCCGTGGCAGAAGATCGGCCCGATGGCGCGATTCACACCCGCCAGCACGCGCTGCGCCTTGCCGAACGCATAGCAGAACAGCACGGAAGCGCGGCCAGCGGCGGCGTTGTGCTGCCACCAGGCGTCGATGCCGTCGAAGATCGTTTGCGACGGCTCCCAGCGATAGATTGGCAGTCCGAAAGTCGATTCGGTGATGAAGGTATCGCAGCGCACGGGCTCGAACGGCGCGCAGGTGGGATCGGGTTCGACTTTGTAGTCGCCCGAGGCCACCCACACGCGCCCGCCATGTTCGACGCGCACCTGGGACGACCCGAGTACATGCCCGGCGGGATGCAACGACACACGCACGCCCTCGATATCGACGGCTTCGCCGTAGGGCAGGCCTTGCACGTCGATGCCCGGCAGGCGCGACAGCAGCACGCCCAGGCCCGCCTGAGCGCACAGATAACGCGTGTGGCCAAAGCGGGCGTGATCGGCGTGCGCGTGGGTAATGACGGCTCGCTCGACGGGCCGCCACGGGTCGATATAAAAGCCGCCTGGCGGGCAATACAGGCCCTCGGGACGGGCGATGATCAGATCGGAAGAATGATCCACCTTTGTCTACTCGTCGTTGACGGCATGACCCGGTCGGTCGAGTCTAGCCGAACCCGAAGCGAATAGTGTTCCCGGAGACGAACGAGGTAGACGGTGGAATGCGGGGACGGATTTCGTCCGACGATTAAGGGCTCAAGCGTCCGGCGTCAAACCGGCGGCAGCGTGCTCGCGTCGATACCCCGCTCGACAAACGCCGCCCGCATTGCCTGAATCGCGGAAAGCGCATTCGGCCAGCCTGAGTAGAACGCCAGATGCAGCAGCAATTCGGCAAGTTCGCCGGGCGTCACGCCGTTATCCAGCGCGCCTTCGATGTAATGGCTGTAGCCCACTTCCTGCCCACGCGCGACGAGCGCCGCGACGGTTGCAAGACTCCGATCACGCTTCGAAAGACCCGGCCGCGCCCACAGGTCGCCGATAACGTATTGCCGGGTGTATTCGGCCAATGCGGGCGCAACCGCAGCGACTTCCGTAAAGTCGACGCGCCGCGTCGGTAGATTCGATTCGGTCATGGACATGCCCTCGCTCGTTGAATACCGCCGGATTATCTATGCCGCGAATTTCCTTTAGAACGTGGGAGCAAGTCGAAGGTGCTTCAACCTCAGGTGGTGCAATTGCACCGCTTTACAGCGCGAAATCGCCGAGCGCGTCCAGCGGCCGGTGCAGCGCCGGATCCTCGGCAAACGCCTGCGTGAGGTAGTCGATCGTCGCGCGCACGCGCGGCGCGATCAACGCGCGATGCGGATACTGCAACGCCATTTCGTATGCGCCCGGGTGATGCCAGGGATCCAGGACGATCTTGAGCGCGCCGGAGCGCAGATGCCGCCACGCCAGATGCACGCCGATCTGCGCGATCCCGACGCCATCGACTGCGGCCTGCACCACGGCCTCCGGTGCGGAGAGCGTCAACACCGCCGATTCCGATGGATCGACCGACACGATGGTGTCGTTCTCGCCCTTGAAATGCCACACCGTCACCCGCCCGCCCAGAAAGCGCCGCGCAATCAGTGCATGACGCGTCAAGTCGTCCGGCGCCTGCGGAATGCCCTTATTGGCGAGGTAAACGGGTGAAGCGACCAGCGCGAGATTGATTTTGAAAATGGGCCGCGAAACGAGACTGGAGTCGGGAATCGCCCCGCCGCGAATCGCAATGTCATAACCGTCGCGCACGAAATCGACGACCCGGTCGTCGAAATCCACTTCGACCGACAAGCCCGGATAGCGGGCAAGCAGGCCCGGCAGCACCGGCATCAGATGATCGCGCCCGAAGGCCGAACTCGTCGAAATGCGGATACGTCCGTTAGGGCCGCTGCGCTTTGCCGCGATCGTGTCGACGGCCGCGTCCAGCGCCTCCAGCGCAATGCGCGCCTGCTTAAGAAAGGCCGCGCCTTCTTCGGTCAACTGGAGCGCGCGGGTCGTGCGGTTCATCAGCCTGACGCCCAGCGCCCGCTCAAGGCCGCCGACGTTCTTGCTGACGGCCGCCGACGTCACGCCCAGGATACGTCCGGCTGCCGCGAAGCTGCCGGCATCGGCTGCCTGGACGAACGACATGATGGCCCGCACACGCTGGGACGAATCCATCCAACCTCCAATCGGGAATACTCGGGAACACTCAGGAACAGACAGGAACACTACACGCTGCGGCGATTATCAACCTTGAGTTCATGGCGATTCAACCGTTGCGCAACTTCTGGGCGGCGTTGCAAATACAGACAATGCCAGCACCGAAAACGCACAGAGGTTAGAGATGAAAATTGCAATTGTCTACGACAGCGGCTACGGCCACACCGCCAAACAAGCCGAAGCGGTGGCCGAAGGCGTGCGCCGCGTCGCCGGTGCGCAAGCGCTGCTCATCAAGGTCGCCGAGGGCGACACGCCGTGGGAAACGCTCGCAGGCAGCGACGCCATCATCTTCGGGTCGCCGACGTATAACGGCTCGCTCAGCTCGCGCCTGAAAAAGTTCATGGAAGACAGTACGCGCCCGGCATGGTTGCCGCTGGCATGGCGCGACAAGGTCGCCGCGGGCTTCACGAATTCGGGCGCGCAAAGCGGCGACAAGCTTGGCTCGCTGATCGCGATGGCGTTGTTCGCCGCGCAGCACGGCATGATCTGGGCGGGCGTCGACATGATGCCTGGCCGCAGCGCGGACGAGATGAACCGCCTTGGCGGCTGGCTCGGCGCGATGGCGCAATCGGACGATGTCTCGCCCGAACTGTCGCCCATCGCGAGCGACCTGCAGACCGCTGCGCATCTGGGCGAACGCGTCGCGCGACTCGCGGGACGGCTCAAGCAGAACGCGTAATCGACGGGTAATGCGGGCTTCGCTGACGCTATTACGGCGCGTTCCCGCCGTGCAGGCTGCCAAAATGCCGGGCCATGAACAGGCCCATCGCTAGCATGCCAACGCCGCAAGGCAAAGCGTCCGCCGTTTCCTTGAGCGCGAAATCGCCCACGTGGCCAAGCAGCAGCCACGCGAAAACGAGGTTCGCGAAGCCCCACACCACATTGACCGTGGACGACGACAGTCCTTTACCGGGCGGCGTCGCGAACGGGCTTTGGAACGGCGCGCCCGATACGCCGCGCACGAAATGGGGCACGGCGTTAGTGAGCAAGGCACCGCCGAAAAAATACGCAATAGCGTGCAACCAGGGCATCAAAGGTGCTCCCTTTTTCTGGAACAGAATCGGATGGTCAAAAGTCCGCGAGGCGCTGCAACAAGCCCACGGTGGCCGCGAGTTGCGCCTGTTCGCGAGCGGACAGCTGCGCCTGCAAGGCGCGTACGAGCCAGTCCTCCTTGGCCGCGCGGCTCGCTTGCAGCGCCTTGCGAAACCTGGGTGTCACGTCGATGAGCGTCTTGCGGCCGTCATCGGGATCGGCTTTGCCTTTGACCGCGCCTTGCGCTTCCAGCGCCGCGACGGTGATGCGCATGGACTGCGGCTTGACGCCCTCCGCGCGCGCCAGCGCCGACACGGTCGCCGGGCCGCCGCGCTCCAGTTGCAGGAGCACGGACTTTTGCGCGGACGTGAGGTCATCGGATTGGGAATGCTCGCGCACGCGGCGCAGCAGCTTGCCGACGCTCACGCGCAGTTCGCCTGCGAGCGCAGCAAGATCGACAGGTTCGGAAGACGATGGGCGGTTCATTCCCGAACCATAGCATATGTACAGTTAAACTGTACATATAGACTGTATTTATATCAGGCGAGCCGCCGCTGCTCCTGGGCGCGAATCGCCGCGACGAAATCCTCCAGCCGCCAGGCTTCCTTGAGCGCGCGGCCAAACAGCATTTGCTGGCTTGCGGGCGCCAGGCCGCCCAGCGGCGGGTCACTGTCGAGATTGGTGGGAAACGGATAGCCCTCGGCACAAGAGGCGATTGCGGCGTCGATCTCCGTTGCCGTCAAAGCTTCGCTTGCGGCCTTCTCCAGCAGCACCGGATACAACGCTTCGCACATCGCCGCACGATCGAGCGACTCCATCGCCCGGCCATACGCCGACGACACCTGCAACAGGTTCGCCATCCGCTGCACGTGCGCCGTGCGGTTCTCGCCCGCCGCATGAAAGAGCGCGGGATTGAAGAAAATCACGTCGCCTTTTTCCAGCGGCAGTTGCCGTTGATGCGCCTCGAAATAATCGCGAAAGTCCTGACGCCGCCACGCGAGATAACCCGGCGCGTAGCGCTGCGAAAACGGCAGCAGTTTCGTCGGCCCGCTTTCGACGGGCATGTCGCTGTGCGCCACCGCGCCCTGCAGCGTGAGGAACGGCGACATCGCATGCACCTGCGCGGGATAGCGCTGCGCCTGCTCGACCGTCTGGAAACCCAGGTGATAGTCGCGATGCGCCTGCTGCGCCGCGCCGCCCGGCCGCACGACATTGACCTGCGCGGTCATCTGATAACACGGGCCGAGCCACGCTTCGGACGCGGACACGAGCACTGGATTCGCGTAATAACGCGCAAAGATTTCCGGCGCGCGCAAGCAGAGCTTTTGCTGCGCATTCCAGATGCGGTCGTTGGCCCCCGCCTTCGCGAAGTGATCGGCGGCCGCGCCGCCCGCCGCGCGTTCGTCGTGGATGATCGCTTCGAACACGGCGCTTGCTGCGTCGATCACTTCGGTATCGGCGTAAGCGCGCTTGAGCACGAACACGCCCGCGCCGTGTTCCAGCACATCGGCCCATTCCTCCTGCACGGCCATGCGGCGCACGGCGTCGTCCAGCAGGCGATTCAGGTTCGTGCAGTCGTACATCGGCACGTCTTGCTGGACGCTATGCGCGTGCGGGGTCTGCACCGCATCGCGGTCGCGCTCCAGCAGGTCGATGAAATCCTGCAGCGAGCAATCTTCCTCGCGATAGTGCCGATGCGGCTTCATGGCGTCTCCGGGTTGTTTTCTGGTGGGTTGATGACGTGAAGATATCGCTGTTCGGGCGCGCTGAGTGACGCCAAACCCATCAGGAATCCCTCAAGCGCCGTCAAAAATCCGCCCTGCTGCGCCCGTTTTCGCATCAACTGCTGCTTGGAAGCGTGCCTGCCCCGCGATACCGTTGGCGATCCCTCCCGGCCGGTTGCGCCGCCATTCAAGCAGTCACCATGTATCGCTACAACGAATTCGACAAGGCCTTCGTGGCCAGCCGCGCCGCGCAGTTTCGCGACCAGATCGGGCGCTGGCAGCGCGGCACGCTCAGCGAGGTCGCCTTCCGCCCCTTGCGCCTGCAAAACGGCTGGTACGTGCAGCGCCATGCGCCCATGCTGCGCGTCGCCGTCCCGTATGGCGAGCTATCGAGCGCGCAATTGCGTGTGCTCGCACGTATCGCTCGCGAATACGACGCCCCGCACGCCGACGTCTACCGCAGCGCACTCGACGCGCAGCGCAAGCTCGGCACGACGCACCTGCCCACGCATCACGCGCACTTCACGACGCGCACCAATGTTCAGTTCAATTGGATTCCGCTTGAGAAAGCCGCCGACGTGATGGACTTGCTGGCCACGGTCGATATGCACGGCATCCAGACAAGCGGCAACTGTATCCGCAATATCTCCTGCGACGAGCGCGCGGGCATTGCGCCCGATGAGATCGCCGATCCGCGTCCGTTCGCGGAAATCATGCGCCAGTGGACGACCCTGCATCCGGAATTCGCGTACCTGCCGCGCAAGTTCAAGATCGCGATTAGCGGGGCCGCCGAGGATCGCGCCGCCACCGACTGGCACGATGTGGGTTTGCGTCTCGTGCGCGACGCGCAGGGCGAGCTGGGCTTTCGCGTCGCGGTGGGCGGCGGCATGGGCCGTACGCCGCTGATTGGCGTGGTGCTGCGCGAATTCCTGCCGTGGCGGCAGATCATGAATTACATCGAAGCCGTCGTGCGCGTGTACAACCAGTTCGGCCGGCGCGACAACAAATACAAGGCGCGCATCAAGATCCTCGTGAAAACCGAGGGACAGCGCTTTATCGACGAAGTCGAGGAAGAGTTCCGCCAGATCGTCGAATGCGACGGCGGCCCGCATACCCTGCCCGAATCCGAGCTTGAACGCGTGAGCGCTTTTTTTCAGGTGCCCGAGCAGGCCTTCGCGCAACGTCCCGCCGACCCCGCAGCAACCGCCGCGCGTGAAGCGCAGGCGGCGCGCTCGCCGCAATTCGCGCGCTGGCTCGAACGTAACGTCGCGGCGCACCGGGAGCCGTCGCTGCGCATCGTCACGCTGTCGTTCAAGCGGCTCATGCAAGCGCCAGGCGACGCGTCGGCCGTGCAACTCGAACGGCTTGCCGATCTTGCCGAGCGGTTTTCCGCAGGCGAAGCGCGCGTCACGCATACGCAGAACATCGTGCTGCCGTGGGTTCACGCCGACGACCTGCTCGCGCTCTGGCACGCGGCAGTGGACGAACAGCTCGCGAGCGCCAACGTGCATCTGCTCACCGACATGATCGCCTGCCCCGGCGGCGACTTTTGCGCGCTCGCCAACGCACGTTCGCTGCCCATCGCGCAGCGAATCATGGAGCGCTACCAGGATCTCGACGAACTGAACGACATCGGCGAAATCGACCTGCATATCAGCGGCTGCATCAACTCGTGCGGCCATCATCATAGCGGGCATATCGGCATTCTCGGCGTCGACAAGGATGGCGCGGAGTGGTATCAGATCACGCTCGGCGGCGCGGACGGTTCGACCCGCAGCGGCGACGCGCGGCCTGGCAAGGTGATCGGGCCATCGTTTGCGGCCCATGAAGTGTGCGACGCCGTCGAAGCGCTGATCGCGCGCTATCTTGCGTTGCGCGAACCGTGCGGCGCGCGCAACGAGACCTTTATCGAAACGCTGCGGCGCGTGGGCGTGGACGCCTTCAAGGCGGCGGCGGACAGCGTGCGCGCCACGGCAGAGGCAACAGCATGACGAAGCAACGCATCCGCCTTTTGAGCGCCCGCGATCATGCGGCCGATACTCTCGATACCATCGACGCAGTGGACGCTGTTTTCGCTCTGCCCAACGACGCCGATCCGCTCGCGCATGCACTGGAGATTGCAGCGGCGGCGCGTGTCGAACTCCATTTCCCGGCGTTCACCGATGGGCGCGCCTTCAGCCAGGCGTGGCTCGTGCGGCGGCGTTTGGGCTTCAAGGGCGACCTGCGCGCGACCGGCGAAGTGCTCGCGGATCAGTTGCTGCAAATGGAGCGAACCGGATTCAGCAGCGCGGTGCTCCAGGAAGGCGTCGAGCGCGACGAAGCCGAGCGCCAGCTCGAACGCTTCGCCTCGTTCTATCAGGCCGACGTGCTAAGGGAAGCGCCGTGGCGTTGAAGCGCGGCCACCGGCGCGTGACGCCCGCCCGTCACGCGGACGCGGTGGCCCATTGCACGAAGACCTTACCCGCTTCGCGCAGCACCGCTTCGCGCGCCTCCATGCTCACGCCCGGCGCGTCGTAGTACGCAGCGACCAGCAACGGCGCGCGGCCCGGCGGGCGCACCAGCGCGTAGTCGTTGGTTTGCTCCTCGATGCTCGTGCCTGGGCGATCCGCCGCCTGCCACTGCGCGGGCAGCACCGCGCGCAGGCGGTTCAGGCCCGGCTTGCAGTCGATCATCCAGCGCTCCAGTTGCGCGCGCGATTGCGGGCTCAGGACGTCGCCCAGCAAAACCTTGCGCGCGGCGGTGGCGATGGCTTGCGGCGTCGTGGTGTCGAGCACGCCGCTGTAGCGGTTCGAATCCGGCTCGTAGCGATCCGAGCGCGTGACGTCGTCGCCGATCTCGCGCATGAACTGCGTGAGCGCGGCAGGGCCGCCCACGCTGCGCATCAAGAGAACCGCGGCGGTGTTGTCGCTCTGTTCGACGATTGCCTGGCAGAGCGTATGAACGGGTAATGCGCCCAGCGCCACGTTGGCCTTGGTCACCGGCGACGTGAAGATCAGGTCTTGCCCGGTGTAGTGCACCAGCCGATCCATCTGCTCCTTGCCCGCGTCGATGCGCGCGAGTATTTGCGCCGCCAGCATGCCTTTGAACGTGCTGCACATGAGGAAGCGCTCGTCGGCGCGATGTTCGAGCGTGCGGCCCGAGCCCGTGTCGATGGCGTAGAAACCCAGGCGCCCGCTGTTACGGCGTTCGATATCGGCGAGTGGCGAGGCAGTTTGCGCGAAAGCTGAGGGCGCGAGTGCCGCGCCTGCGAGCACGGGCAACGCAAGCATCAATTTGCGGCGGGTAAGCGAATGAGTCACGGATTTGTCTCTGTTGGTATCAATGGGGGAAGGCGCGTTTACATGAAATCGTAGCCGCTGAAGAGCCGCGTCCAGGTCGTTCCGTCATAGAGCGTTGCGCCGAACGATCCTGCCGTCAGCAGGAACTGCCCATCGGGGCTCACATCGACACGGCCACAGTTGCCCATGCCAGGCGCTTCTGAATCGACGTTTTCCAACGCGACGACGTTCTTGTTCTCGCCCAGCGTATAAAGACCGTCCTGCGAGCCCAGATACAGACGGCCCTTGAACCACGCCGAGTCGAGCGGCTGGCTGCCCCATCCGAAATCCGCCTCTGCAACCTGTGTCCAGCGATTCTCACGGCCTGCCCAAACGCAGCCCTTCATATCGCTGATGTACACCTTGCCATCCTCTCCGCACGCGACCGTTTCCAGAATCGTATTCGTCGGGAACGGGCAATAATGCCACTGCTTTCCATCGAAGCGCCACACGTCGCCTTCGCCGCCAACGGCATACATGTCGTGTTCGTTAAATCCGCACATATCCTTGAAGCCAAACGAAGACGTCGTATATTCACCGTTTTTTATATCGTCAGGTAGCGGCACGGCGTGGCCCTCCGACTTCATCTCCGTCCACTGGTCCTGGCCGAGGCGACGATAGATCTTCCGGTACGTGCCCAGCGCATAGATTTGCCCAGCGACACGCACAACCTTGAGGATGACAATATTGCCCCCGCGTGGTGCGCTCATGTCCGTGACTTTGTCGATGTCCTTTTCGACGCCCTTCCATTTGGCGTTGGCCGAGTACACAAGATTGCCCATGTCTACGGCAACGTATTCGGGGGGATTCAATCCAGAGGCGATAGTTGTATACGAGAACGAACCTGCTTCAACCATCGGAAGTGATCCAACAGTAATCGGCTTGTCATATATGACGGTCAGGAATCGTGTGCGCGGCAAGATATCGCGGTTTTCTTTCTGCTCAACGAGAACAAGGCAAAATCCATGCTGGCGCACGATAGCGCAGTCATAGATCGTAAAGCCTTTTAAGTACTTCTCCCACGACGCTCTATCAAATATGGATTCCACACGACACCATCAAAGTGGTTGACGAGAGCATCGGATACGCTCCCGACAAATGGATCCAGCCGCGTAGAGGAGCACGTCGCTCCGATCCATTGCCTGCGACTGGCCGCATGTTCATTGCGTTTCGCGTTTCGGTAAAGGCGCGTTCACATGAAATCGTAGCCACTGAAGAGCCGCGTCCACGTCGTACCGTCATAGAGCGTCGCGCCGAACGATCCTGCCGTCAGCAGGAACTGCCCATCGGGGCTCACATCGACACGGCCACAGTTGCCCATGCCAGGCGCGTCTGAATCGACGCTTTCCAATGCGACGACATTCTTGTTCTCACCCAACGTATAAAGACCGTCCTGCGAGCCCAGATATAGACGACCCTTGAACCACGCCGAGTCGAGCGGCTGGCTGCCCCATCCGAAATCCGCCTCTGCAACCTGCGTCCAGCGATTCTCCCGGCCTGCCCAAACGCAGCCCTTCATATCGCTGATGTACACCTTGCCATCCTCACCGCACGCGACCGTTTCCAGAATCGTATTCGTCGGGAACGGGCAATAATGCCACTGCTTTCCATCGAAGCGCCACACGTCGCCTTCGCCGCCAACGGCATACATGTCGTGTTCGTTAAATCCGCACATATCCTTGAAGCCAAACGAAGACGTCGTATATTCACCGTTTTTTATATCGTTAGGTAGCGGCACGGCGTGGCCCTCCGACTTCATCTCCGTCCACTGGTCCTGGCCGAGGCGACGATAGATCTTCCGGTACGTGCCCAGCGCATAGATTTGCCCAGCGACACGCACAACCTTGAGGATGACAATATTGCCCCCGCGTGGTGCGCTCATGTCCGTGACTTTGTCGATGTCCTTTTCGACGCCCTTCCATTTCGCATTGGCCGAGTACACAAGGTTGCCCATGTCTACGGCAACGTATTCGGGGGGATTTATGCTGCTCGCTACAGTTGTAAAGCTGAAATTACCCACCGAGTACACCGCGAAGCGAGATCCCATCGGGCGGTCGACAGCCATATTGATGAACGTGGTTTGAGGCTGCGTATTGCGATCCGGGCGCTGCTCCACCAGCACAAACGCATACCCCTTTTCCCGCCCAATTGCACAATCGGAGATCGTACGTCCCTTGACGTATTTCTCCCACGACTCTTTATCGAATACGGATTCCATAAAGTAACCCCAAATCAAAACGCAACTTCAATACTTGTCCAATGGAATTTTTATGCGCACCGAATAATATCCCCACTAGATACAAAATGGATTATAAATACAATCTCGATCCATTATGGCAATTGGCGACCGCATCGACGCATGGCGCGGCTATCACCCAAAAGCTCAATGAACTCCTTCACTTCGCCCATCAATTTTCGACAGATATTCGCAACGCCTGCCTTGTGGGCGTTTATCGCCGCCATCGCGGCGTTCAAATATCCACTGCTGGGATGGCCGCTGCTCGCGGTATGCGTCGCATGTTTTTATTGGGCATTCAGGGCGGCATTCGTCAGTCGATCGTACGTGTATTTTCTGGGCGGAATCCTGCTCTTCGGCGCAGGTGCGGGCATCGCATTCGTGCTGCTTGCCTGTGTGCTGTTGGGCGAGGAATATTCAGGCCTGCGCGGATCGGGCGGCATATTGCCCATCATTGCCGGGCTACTCTGGCTCGCCGGATGGTTCTGCTTCTTCTATTTCCGCCAATACCGCAAGGACTGGCGGGACTTTCAGGCTCAACGCCAGAATCGATTTCTCGACGCAACCGATAACCGCATCGCCTGGCGTGGCAAGTCGCGTGCAGCCGCTCCCGCGCGGGTATCGCTGTTTGTCGGCGCAGGCATTGCGGCCATGACCATCGCGGGCGTGTTCCTCGGCAAGGAGCATGTGCAAACGGCGGTGGCGACGCTCAGCACAATCGGCATTCCCGTCCTGCTGCTCGGATACGGCATGCACGTCGTCATCGGCTTGCTTGAACTGCGCAAAATCGAGCGCTCCACTGGCATACGCTTTCTCCTGCCCCACCTCGACGACGTGCAGCGCATTCGCGCGCAATACTGGATCGCGCGGCTATTCAATCCGGAACTGCGTGCGATCCATCGTGTACAGGCCGCTGCTTCCAAAGCGCGGGCCAAACGAACCTGACCCAACCTGAACCAACGCGAGCAAAGCGCCTCTGCCGCTTTGGTGCCCTGGTGAATCACGGCACGCGGGCTATACTTCCTCATCCCAAAAACCCGCCACCCGTTCGCCTCGCATGAGCCTTTCCGTCAAGAGCGTGCGCTATTTCATCGCCGTCGCCGAAGCCGAATCGGTCACCGGCGCGACGCAAACGCTCAACATCTCGCAGTCGGTCATCACCGAAGCCATCAAGGGACTCGAAAGCGAACTGGGCGCGCAACTGTTCGTGCGCCACGCACGCGGCATGGTGCTCACCCATGCGGGCCACCAGTTCCTGCGTCACGCGCATCAGATCCTCGCGGCCGTGCGCAATGCGCAGCAGGCGCTCTCCGCGCGGCCCGATGCGAAAACCGGCCGCCTGAACGTGGGCGTCACGAGCCTCATGACGGGCTACTTCCTGCCCTACCTGCTCGACCACTACAAGCGCGTCTATCCGAAGGTCGAAGTGCAGGTGATCGAAGACCAGCGCGATTACATCGAGCATCTGCTGGTGAACGGCGAACTCGATGTCGCCGTGCTGATCGTCTCGAACGTCGAAAACAGCCAGGCGATCGAAACCGAGGCGCTCATCAAGGCGGCCTGGCGTCTGTGGCTGCCCGCCAATCATGCGTTGCGCGGCCTTGGCAGCATCTCGCTTCAGGAGATCGCCAACGAAGGCATGATCATGCTGAAGGTCGACGAGCTTGAGGACAACACCACGGCCTTCTGGCGCGCCGCCGGGCTGCGGCCCGACACGGTCATGCGCACGGCGTCGGTGGAAGCGGTGCGCAGCCTGGTCGCCACGGGCGCGGGCCTGTCGATCCTGCCCGACGTGCTCTACCGGCCCTGGTCGCTCGACGGCGACCGGCTTGAAGTGCGCAAGATTCTGGGCGACCTGCCCACCGTCGATATCGGCATTGCCTGGCGGCGCAGCCTCGCGCTGCCGGAGATGGTGCAGCACTTCCTGGTGGTCGCGCGCGAGTATTCGCGCACCCACAACAAGAATTCAATCTGATTATTCGATACGTGGCGGATTGCATTCGTAAATAGCGAATTCCCGTGATTCACGCGATATCGGCGTTCGGGTTTTCACGGAGCGCCCCTTCCCTCGGGCTTCAACAGCGCATTTTCCGCCGCTCGCGCGCCCGCTGCATTCTGTTTTGCCGATAGCTCATATCTGGGTTTCGGTCTGGCTGACAAAAAAATCCGGCTCCTAGAATAGCTCCGACCTTCAGCGCATCGCCTCACACGCCGCCCGCCCTGCCTGCGCGGCGCCGTCAAAGAACACCACCTACGAGGATCCGGAGCATGCCGCACAACGCAAAACTCGCCGCCGCCATCGCCCTTGCCGCGCTCGTCAACACCGGCCTTGCCAGCGCCGCCGCGCCGCTGGAACCGCTCAAGCAGCTCGGCAAGCCCGAAGGACAGGTCAACATCATTGCGTGGCCTGGCTATATCGAACGCGGCGACACCGACAAGAAATACGACTGGGTCACCGGCTTCGAAAAAGAAAGCGGTTGCAAGGTCAACGTGAAGACGGCCGCGACCTCGGACGAAATGGTCTCGCTGATGAATCAGGGCGGCTACGACCTCGTGACGGCATCGGGTGATGCGAGCCTGCGCCTCGTCTACGGCAAGAAAGTGCAGCCGATCAATACCGCGCTGATCCCCGCGTGGAGCACCATCGAGCCGCGCCTGCAAAACGCGCCGTGGCACACCGTCAACGGCGTGCATTACGGCGTGCCGTATCAGTGGGGGGCGAACTTCCTCGCCTACAACACGAAGATCTTCCCGAAGGCGCCCACCTCGTGGTCGGTGGTGTTCGAGCAGCAGATGCTGCCCGACGGCAAAAGCAACAAGGGCCGCGTGCAGGCCTATAACGGCGCGATTTACGTGGCCGACGCCGCCGTCTACCTGATGCACAAGAATCCGGCGCTGGGCATCAAGGATCCGTATGAACTGAACGAAGCGCAATACGCCGAGGTGCTCAAGGTGCTGCGCGCGCAAAAGCCGCTCGTGCACCGCTACTGGCACGACGTCACGGTGCAGATGAACGACTTCAAGAACGAAGGCATTGCGGCGTCGAGCGCCTGGGGCTATGCAGTCAATTCGCTGCAAGCCGAAAAATTCCCGATCGCCGCGACGATCCCGCAGGAAGGCGCAACGGGCTGGGCCGACACGACGATGATGCACGCCGACGCGCCGCATCCGGTATGCGCCTACAAGTGGATGAACTGGTCACTCAACCGCAAGCTGCAAGCGGATCTTGCCGAATGGTTCGGCTCCAATCCGGTGATTGCGGGCGGCTGCAGCCAGAAGGCCGTGGGCGGCACGAACTTCTGCTCGGCGAACGGCTATGACCGCTTCGACCAGATCCACTTCTGGAAGACGCCGGTGGCGAGCTGCTCGCAAGGTCAATGCGTGCCGTACAGCCGCTGGACGCAGGACTTCATCTCGATCATGGGCGGACGATAGGATTGCGAACTATCCGGTGACACGCCTTTAATCACGCATCCCGCAGGAACCGCTATGAACAGCGCAGTCGAATTTTCGAAGGTCTCGCGCCACTACGACGGCGTGCGCGCCGTGGACGACGTCTCGCTCGTGGTCGAGGACGGCGAGTTCTTCTCGATGCTCGGGCCGTCCGGCTCGGGCAAGACCACCTGTCTGCGCCTCATCGCGGGCTTCGAGCAGCCCACTTCAGGACGCGTGGTGCTGCATGGACGCGACGCCACCGGCCTGCCGCCCTATCAGCGCGACGTCAACACCGTGTTCCAGGACTACGCTTTGTTCCCGCACATGAACATCCGGGACAACGTCGCGTATGGGCTGCTGGTGAGCGGCGTCGATAAGCGCACGCGTCATCGCCAGGCGGAAGAAGCACTGGAGCTTGTCGCGCTGGGCGGCTATGGGGCGCGCCGTCCCGGCCAGCTTTCGGGCGGCCAGCGTCAGCGCGTGGCGCTGGCGCGCGCGCTCGTGCGGCGTCCGCGCATCCTGCTGCTCGACGAGCCGCTTGGCGCGCTCGACCTCAAGCTGCGCGAACAGATGCAGACCGAACTCAAGGCGCTGCAACGCAAGCTTGGCGTCACCTTCGTCTACGTGACGCACGACCAGGGCGAGGCGCTGTCGATGTCGGATCGCGTGGCCGTGTTCAACAAGGGGCGCATCGAGCAGGTGGACACGCCGCGCAACCTCTATACGCGTCCGGCCACGCCCTTCGTGGCGGATTTCGTCGGCACGTCCAATGTGATCGCCGATGCCGCTTCGCTGCAACGCGTGGGCAGCGCACAGCCGTTCTCGATCCGGCCGAGCATATCCGCTTCAGCAACGGTGCAAATACGGGCAGCGACGACGCTCAGCTTGCGGGCAAGCTCGTCGACATTCAGTACTACGGCGCAATCAGTCGTTTCGAAGTGCGCTCCGAAGCCGGCCAGATGCTCGCCGTCACGGTCGCGAACCGGGACGATGCGGGCGAGGGCCTGCCCGCAGTCGGCGAAAGCGTCACGCTTGCGTGGCCACGCCGTTCCATGGTCGTGCTGGAGCAACGGGGATGAGCATGGCGACGACCTCGAATTCAGCCGTGCCGCGCGCGCCTGAAGCGCGCGACGGCTTCGTGCGCCGTGCCTGCGGTTTCCTGCACCGACACGCAAACCTCACGCTGCTGTTGTTGCTGTTGCCGCCGCTGCTGTGGTTCGGCGTCGTGTATCTGGGGTCGCTGTTCGCGCTGCTGCTGCAAAGCGTCTGGCGCTTCGACGACTTCACCATGGCCGTCAGCCCGGACTTCACGCTCGCGAACTACGCGGCGCTGGTTCGCGACGCGGCGAACCTGGACGTGGTGCTGCGCACGACGGCGATGGCCTGCTGCGTGACGCTCGCCAGCGCCCTGCTCGCGTTTCCCGTGGCCTACTACATGGCGCGCTACGCAAAGGGCTGGAAAAAGGGGCTTTTCTACGTCGCCGTGATGCTGCCGATGTGGGCGAGCTATATCGTCAAGGTCTACGCCTGGACGGTGATCCTCGCGCAAGGCGGCGTGCTCTACTGGGTCATCGATACGCTGCACCTGCGCGGCGCGCTCGATGCGCTGCTGCGCGTGCCCGTGATTGGCGGCGATTCGCTTTCGACTTCGAATATCGGCCGCTTTCTCGTCTTCACCTATATCTGGCTGCCGTTCATGATCCTGCCGATCCAGGCCGCCATCGAACGCATTCCCGCGAACCTGCTGCAAGCCAGCGCCGACCTCGGCGCACATCCGGCCCAGACCTTTCGCACCGTGATCCTGCCGCTCGCGTTTCCGGGCGTGGCGGCCGGTTCGATCTTCACGTTCTCACTCACGCTCGGCGATTACATCATTCCGCAGCTGGTCGGCCCAAGCGGCCTCTTCATCGGCACCATGGTCTACACGATGCAAGGCTCGATCGGCAACGTGCCGATGGCCGCCGCTTTCACGGTCGTGCCGATGCTGCTGATCGGCGTGTATCTCGTCGTCGCCCGACGCCTCGGAGCCTTCGATGCACTCTGACGCCCAACCTTCGCGCCTGTTGCGCTGCGCCGCCTGGGGCGGCCTCGCGTTCCTGCACCTGCCGATCCTCGTGGTCGCGCTCTACGCGTTCAACACCGAAACCAGCGCGTTCAGCTTCCCGCTCAAGGGCTTCACGCTGCACTGGTTCGCCGACGCCTTCGCACGCGGCGACATGCTCGACGCTGCGTGGCTGTCCGTGAAGGTCGCGCTGCTTGCCACGCTGCTGGCCGTGATGCTTGGCACGGCGGCGGCGCTCGCGCTGTACCGGCGCAATTTCTTCGGCAAGGACGCCATCGCCTTCGCGCTGATCCTGCCGATCGCGCTGCCCGGCATCATCACCGGCATTGCGCTGCTGTCCGCGTTCAAGACCGCGAATCTCGACCTGGGCTTCTGGACGATCGCCGTCGGCCATGGCACGTTCTGCGTGGTGATGGTCTACAACAACGTGATCGCGCGGCTGCGCCGCATGCCCGCGAGCCTGATCGAGGCGTCGATGGACCTGGGCGCGGACGGCTGGCAGACTTTCCGCCAGATCGTGCTGCCGCAGATCGCGACGGCGCTGCTCGCGGGCGCGATTCTCGCGTTTGCGTTGAGCTTCGACGAGATCATCGTCACGACCTTCACGGCGGGCCAGGAGCGCACGCTGCCGATCTGGCTGCTCAACCAGCTCTCGCGCCCGCGCGACGTGCCCATCACCAACGTGGTCGCGCTGATGGTCATGGCGGTCACGATGGTGCCGATCCTTGGCGCGTGGTATCTCACGCGCGACACCGAAAGCACGGCGGGCAGCAGCCGCTAGCCGAAAGACACCCCGAGACACCCCGAGACAACCCGAGACAAGCCGCTACAACCCCCGACCTATCGACGAGAAATCACATGGAAAAATCGTTGCAAACCAGCCTCCTGATCGGCGGCGAATTCGTGCCGGGCCAGGGCAGCAAGGAAAACATCCTCAATCCGTCGACCGGCGAAGTCATCGCGCTCGTCGCCGAAGCCTCGCTCGAACAGGTGCAGGCCGCCACCGCCGCCGCCAGCCGCGCGTGGCCCGCGTGGGCGCGCAGCACGCCAAAGGAGCGCGCCACGCTGCTGCTCAAGCTCGCCGATGCCATCGAAGCGCGCGCCACCGAATTCGCGCGGCTCGAATCGCTCAATTGCGGCAAGCCGTATCTGGGTGCGCTCAACGACGAAATCCCCGCCGTCGCCGATGTATTCCGCTTCTTTGCAGGCGCGTGCCGCACGCAGCACGGCCCGATTGCAGGCGAATATCTCGAAGGCCATACGAGCATGATCCGGCGCGACCCCATCGGCGTGGTCGCCTCCATCGCGCCCTGGAACTATCCGCTGATGATGGCCGCGTGGAAGCTCGCGCCCGCCGTGGCCGCGGGCAATACCGTCGTGCTCAAGCCCTCCGAACAGACGCCGCTCACCACGCTCAAGCTCGCGGAACTCATCGCATCGATCTTCCCGGCGGGCGTCATCAACGTCGTGACGGGGCGCGGCGACACCGTGGGCGCACCGCTCATCACGCAGCCGCAGGTGCGCATGATCTCGATTACCGGCGATGTGTCGACGGGCCAGCGCATCCTGGAAGCCGCCTCGCGCTCGGTCAAGCGCACGCATCTGGAACTGGGCGGCAAGGCGCCCGTGATCGTCTTCGACGACGCGGATCTCGACGAAGTGGTCGCGGGCCTGCGCACGTTTGGCTTCTATAACGCGGGCCAGGATTGCACGGCCGCCTGTCGCGTCTATGCGGAAGGCAAGATCTACGACAAGCTGGTCGCCGACCTGTCGAGCGCGGTCGGCTCGATCCGCTACGGCGAGCAACATATGGAAGGCGTGGAAATGGGCCCGCTGATTTCCGAGCGCCAGCGCGGACGCGTCGCGAGTTTCGTCGAGCGCGCCGCCAGCCAGAAGCACATCGAAATCACCACGGGCGGCAAGATCGCGGATACGCGCGGCTTCTTCTACGAGCCGACCGTCATCGCGGGCGCACGCCAGGATGACGAAATCGTGCGCCGCGAAGTGTTCGGGCCGGTCGTGTCGGTGACGCGTTTCGAAGGTACGGAGCAGGCCATCGACTGGGCCAACGATTCGGACTTCGGCCTTGCGAGTTCGGTGTGGACGCGTGACGTCAACAAGGCCTTCAAGGTGGCCGCCGAACTGCAATACGGCTGCACGTGGATCAACACGCACTTCACGCTGGTCAGCGAAATGCCGCACGGCGGCATGAAGCGCTCGGGCTACGGCAAGGACATGTCGATGTTCGCGCTGGAGGAGTACACCTGCGCGCGCCATATCATGGCGCGCTTCTCGTAAGCGAAGCAGCGATTGACCGATTGAGCGGCTACGCGTGCAGAACCAGTTTCTGCACGCGCCAGTTCAACAATTCGGCCACGAACAGGGTGTTCTCAGCGGGACACGCCATCTGGTGGATCCAGCCGAACTGCTTCGGCTGCTTGCCCGATTCGCCCAGCATTCCTAACAATTGTCCGTCAAGCGTGAGCTTGTAGATACGGCCGGGCCATGCATCGGAACTGTAGAGCACCGGGTTCGGCCCCGGCGATATGCAGATTGCCCACGGCGAGCCAGGCGCAAACGTGCCCGCTGCCAGCGCGGCTTCGTCGGGAATATTGCCAATCGCGGGGCGCGCCCCCGCAGGCACCGGCACGTCGATGGTGAACTGGCGCAGGAACGTACCCTCCGTATCGAAGACCTGAATGCGCCGGTTGCTGCGATCGGCAACGTAAATGCGGTTCTGCGCATCGACCGCGATGCTGTGCGGCGTATGAAACTGTCCCGGCCCCTTGCCGCGGTCGCCCCATGATTTCAGCCAGTTGCCGTCCTTGTCCACCTTCGCCACGCGTGAATTGATATAGCCGTCGCTGATATAGGCGTTGTCGTTGCTGTCCCACGCCACGTCGGTGACCTGCCTGAAGCGGCCCGGCTCCGCGGGCAACGGCGGGTTGGGATGCTTGAGCGGCGCGGTTTCCTCGTCGGCGGCTTCCTGCTTGCGGCCGAACACCATGGCCACACGCCCTTGCGGCGTGAACTTGATGACCATGTCCGAGCCCTTGTCGGTGACCCAGATATTGTCGTGACGGTCGATCTTCACCGTGTGCGCGAACGACCACGCGTACAGATGCTTGCCGATTTCGCGCACGAAGCGGCCATCGGGCGCGAACTCGAATAGCTGTGCCGCTGCTGCGCCATAGGCCGGCCCGCTGGTATTGCCGCGCGACAGTACGAAAATATGTCCATGCGAATTCACGGCCACGCCCGAGCATTCGCCAAAATATTCGTCGACCGGCAGGCGCACGGGGTCGGGCACGGATTCATAGGCGATGGTCGGCACGTTCGGGCTAGTGTCCTGAGCGCCTTGTGCAAACGCCATTTCCGGCAGCGCGGCCCACGCTGCGGCGGCCGCCAGAAAGCGGCGACGCGGCCAGCCCGCACTGCAACACGGACACATCATCGGATGCGTGGAAGGTTGCGTAGTCATCGGATCTTTCCCCTCTCGGTGTACAGACGACAAACCAGACGGCAAACAGCGTGACCGTTTCAGTCTAGTCCACACACGCGGCGGCGCTGCGTTGCGTGGCGCGACGCGCTATGCTTGCGGCTCGCTTACGTTTTCGTTGTTTTCGTCGTTTTCATCGCGTGGTCAAGGAGGGAAGTGGGCATGGACAGCAAAGTGACAGTGGCCGGCGTGATCGGCACCGGACTGATGGGCGTGGGAATCGCGACGCAATGCGCGCTGCACGGTCTGCGCACCATCGTCCACGACGTCGATGCCGCGCGCCTTGCCAGTGTCAACGCGAAGGCGCAGGCCGTGCTCGACGAATTGATCGACGCCGGCCGCATCGACGCGGCGGCGCGTGACGCCGCGCTCGCGCGCATCGAAACGAGCACGCAGCTCGACGTCATGGCGCAGGCGCAATTCGTCTTCGAGGCCGTGCCCGAAGTGCTCGAACTCAAGCATCGGCTTTACGCGCAACTGAACGACGTGCTCGCATCCGACGCGGTTCTCGCGAGCAACACGAGCGGCTTCGAGCCGGACAGGCTCGCTCAGGCACTGCACGCGCCGCAACGCTTCGTGATCGCGCACTTCTGGAATCCGCCGCATATGATTCCGCTCGTCGAAGTGGTGCCGGGCAGCGCCACCGCGCCCGAGGTCACCGCGCGCACCGAAGCGCTGATGAGCGGGATCGGCATGGAGCCGGTCGTCCTGGCGAAGGCAATTGCGGGTTTCGTTGGCAACCGCCTGCAATTCGCGGTGCTGCGCGAGGCGCTCAATATCGTGCGTTCAGGCGCGGCCAGCCCCGAGGTGGTCGACCGCGTGATGAAGGCGTCGCTGGGCCGCCGCTGGAGTATCGTCGGGCCGCTCGAAAGCGCGGACATGGGCGGGCTGGATACCTTCGTCGATATTTCATCGCACTTGATGCCCGAACTCGCGAAGGACGAGGACGTGATCGACCTGCTGCGCGAACAGGTCGACGCCGGGCGCGTGGGCGTGCGCAGCGGTGCGGGCTTTTACGAGTGGGACGAGGCGCATCTCGCGCGCGTGAAGGCGGCGCGACGCAAGCTCATTGCGGGCGGCTGAATATCGATTGAATGGGCTGCGCGCTATGCGCTGGATTTCGCGCGTAGTCCCAACTGGTTGTTATAGGCCGTATCCAGCGCGAGGCGCACGCGAAACAGCCCGTCGCTCATGCGCGATTGCCCTGGCTGCGCGGGCAGCAGCGTGAGCAGCCCCTTGACGACATAGAGCAGGATCAGCGCGCCGAGCAGGTCGCCGCCGAACATCATGCTGTAGCTCTCCAGCAGGTTCGGCGTCGTGCCCGCCAGCGCGAACCAGATGTGATGCAAGGTGGAATTCGTAAAAGCGACCGCCAAAGCCAGCACGAGCAGGCGGCGCGGCGTGAGGTTCGCGAGCGAAGCCTTCAGGCCATAGCGCTCCAGCGCGAGACGATAGACCGCGTATGGCCCCACCGAACTGATGATTGCGCCCGCAACTGCCCGCACCGGGTCGTGCGGAAAATAATGGAAGAAGTCGACCAGCAGCGCCGCTATCAGCAGGCCGATCGCACCGTCCATGCCCAGCAGCAGCGTGCTCAACAAACGGATGCCGGTGGGCAGGTAAATCCATTCGACGAAGCGCGGAAAGCCGCTGTGGAGAAAGAGCCGTTCATCGACCCAGAGCGTCAGCAGGTAGACCACGACCGTGCCCAGAACCGACCAGAGATGCAAACGTAATCTGCTCATTGCCGTGTGTGTGTCTTGATGGTCTCCAGAAGCCGCTGGATCGTCGCCGGATCATAGCTCAGGCGGGAGATTGGCGCTGAATGAGAAGAAGCCGGCGCGAGGCCGGCTTCCAGGTACTACGGTGGGCGCATGGATGTGTGTTTTTGGTGCGCCCGTTTCTCCTCGACTAACGTATTGGTTGCGTCACGGCTTGCGTTACTTCGGCAGCGCGCCGGTGACCGAACTGAGCAGGTTCGTGACCGGCGAAAGCGCCGAGCTTGCGCCAGCCGAATGCGTCGCCGTCGAGCCAATCGCAGCAACGAGGCCGGTGACCGGAGCCAGCGCGCCGGTGGCCGTCGATGCGGTCGTGCTCGCCGTTTGCCCGGCCGTCGATGCGCCCGAATTCGTCGCCGCGCTGGACACGCTCACGCCAGCGCCGAGCGCGCCCGTCACCGAAGCCGTCACGGTGCCCGCCGAAGCCAGCGTCGAGCCAAGTGCGCCCGTCGCCGCGCTCACGAGCGGCACGACCGGGTTGGTCTTCGCGATGTTGCCGAGCGCGCCCGTCACGGTGCCAGCGGATCCAGTGACCGCGCCGAGCGCGCCAGTGATCGGCGTGATCGGGTTGGCGCTGGCCAGCGTGCTGGTGACGGTGTTGACGGCGCTGGTCAGCGGCGCGCTTGCACCGCTGAGTGCGGTCGTGACCGGTGCGAGCGGGTTGCTGCCAGCGGCGCCTGCCAGCGTGCTGGTGACCGTGTTCACGGTGCTTGTGATCGGCGTGAGCGGGCTGCTGCCTGCTGCGCCTGCCAGCGTGCTGGTGACGTCGTTCACCACGTTCGTGACCGGGGCAAGCGGGTTGCTACCTGCTGCGCTAGCCAGCGTGCCCGTGACGGTGTTCACTGCGCTCGTGACCGGGGCAAGCGGGTTGCTGCCTGCTGCGCTAGCCAGCGTGCCCGTGACGGTGTTCACAGCGCTCGTGACCGGAGCCAGCGGGTTGCTGCCTGCTGCGCCTGCCAGCGTGCCGGTGACATCGTTCACCACGCTCGTGACCGGAGCCAGCGGATTGCTGCCTGCTGCGTTGGCTAGCGTTCCCGTGACAGTGTTCACAGCGCTCGTGACCGGAGCCAGCGGGTCGCTGCCTGCTGCGTTAGCCAGCGTGCCCGTGACGGTGTTCACAGCGCTCGTGACCGGAGCCAGCGGGTTGCTGCCTGCTGCGTTAGCCAGTGTGCCCGTGACGGTGTTCACGGCACTCGTGACCGGAGCGAGCGGGTCGCTGCCTGCTGCACCCGCCAGCGTGCTGGTTACCGTGTTCACGGCGTTCGTGACCGGAGCCAGCGGATCGCTGCCGCCTGCACTCGTTGCCGCCGCAGTTAGCGAGTTGAGCGTGCTGGCCAGCGTGCCCGTTCCCGAGTTCAACGCGTTGGCGACGATGCCAGTCGTCGAATCGACCGTGTTCACCACATTCGCCGTCGTCGAACCCGATGCCGTGCTTAGCGCCGCGACTTCAGTGTTGACCGCATTCGCGAGTGTGCCGGTCGCGGCATTGACCGTGTTCGCGAGGTTATCCGTGGTCGCGTTGGCAGCGCTGGTGAGCGTGCCGGTTGCGGCGTTCGCGATGTTAGTCACAGGCGCGAGCGGGTTGCTGCCCGAAGCACCCGACAACGCGCCGGTAATCGTATTCACTGCACCCGTCACAGGCGCAAGCGGATCAGTACCCGAAGCACCAGACAACGCGCCAGTAATCGTGTTCACCGCACCCGTCACAGGCGCAAGCGGATCAGTACCCGAAGCACCCGACAACGCGCCAGTAATCGTATTCACAGCACCCGTCACAGGCGCAAGCGGATCAGTACCCGAAGCGCCCGACAACGCGCCGGTAATTGTGTTCACTGCGCCCGTCACAGGTGCGAGCGGATCAGTACCCGAAGCACCAGACAACGCGCCAGTAATCGTATTCACCGCACCCGTCACAGGTGCGAGCGGATCACCACCCGAAGAGCCCGACAACGCACCAGTAATCGTATTCACCGCACCCGTCACAGGCGCAAGCGGATCACCACCCGAAGCGCCCGAAAGCGCACCAGTAATCGTATTCACCGCACCCGTCACAGGCGCGAGCGGATCACCACCCGAAGCACCCGAAAGCGCACCGGTAATCGTGTTCACAGCGCCCGTCACAGGCGCAAGCGGATCAGTACCCGAAGCGCCCGAAAGCGCGCCAGTAATCGTGTTCACTGCACCCGTCACAGGCGCGAGCGGATCACCGCCCGAAGCCCCAGACAACGCGCCGGTAATCGTATTCACCGCACCCGTCACAGGTGCGAGCGGATCACCGCCCGAAGCACCCGAAAGCGCCCCGGTAATCGTGTTCACTGCGCCCGTCACAGGCGCAAGCGGATCACCACCCGAAGCGCCCGACAACGCGCCGGTAATCGTATTCACCGCACCGGTCACAGGTGCAAGCGGATCACCGCCCGAAGCACCCGAAAGCGCGCCGGTAATCGTGTTCACCGCACCCGTCACAGGCGCGAGCGGGTCACCACCCGAAGCACCCGACAACGCACCAGTAATCGTATTCACCGCGCCCGTCACAGGCGCAAGCGGATCACCACCCGAAGCGCCCGACAACGCACCAGTAATCGTATTCACCGCACCCGTCACAGGCGCAAGCGGATCAGTACCCGAAGCACCCGACAACGCGCCGGTGATCGTATTCACCGCCCCCGTCACAGGCGCAAGCGGATCACCACCCGAAGCACCCGACAACGCGCCGGTAATCGTATTCACCGCACCCGTCACAGGCGCAAGCGGATCACCACCCGAAGCACCCGACAACGCACCGGTAATCGTGTTCACCGCACCCGTCACAGGCGCAAGCGGATCACCACCCGAAGCCCCTGACAACGCACCAGTAATCGTATTCACCGCCCCCGTCACAGGCGCAAGCGGATTACTCCCCGCCGCGCCCTGCAACGCCCCCACCACCCCGCCGAGTTGCGCGAGCGGTTCACCGCCATAGTTGATCGCCAGTCCAACCGCACCGCCCACCGCGACCGTGACGTTATTGAGCGTCGCCACGCCAGCGATGCCGCCGCCCACCACAATCGTCCCCGGCGCGGAGCTACCGCCCGTCGTCGGCGGATCGCCTGCTATCGTCGTCGGCCCTGCTGCCACGCCGTCCCCCGGCTGCGTCGAATCCGCCCGTGCCGCACTGCTGGCCACGGCGGCGAAAACCGCCGCGGTGCACAACGCCATGGTGGTGATTCGAGTCTTCACGTTGTTCCCCATCGCTAGCTCTCTCTTTAGGTTGGTTATCGCAGCGCCCCGGCTGCGGAACCTGACACTGCAGAGACCGTGCCAACTCAGGAAAAACACCTGCCACCACGCAACGACGCGGCCTCCAGGGCACGCCTCGGCCCACAGGCCATGCAAAACGGCTGGACGTAACAGGGAAAAAGACCGGCGTTACGAAATTGCGTAACGTGACATAGGTGCGCTGAAAAGCTGCGTACGCAACGAATCAAGCGCTATGAAAGAAAGCCGGCGATAAGCAGGGATAAGAAGCAAGGAAACCGGAATGAGCCTCGAAAGATAACCTTCACGCTCGCCGATATAAAAAGGATAGCTGATTATTTGAATAAATCGATTGCGAACACGCCCGCCACATTGGCCCGACAGGATGAACGCAACTTCGCAGCCGCGCAACCTATCCAAACTAGCAGGTCATAAAAGCCATTCGCCCTGGCTTGTGCGCGTCAATTACGCACGTCAAAAAACATGAAGCGCAGCGCTGATGCGCAATGCCGCCAATGCGCGTTCATCGCCTCTCGCGGCCATTGAGAAAATTCATTTTGAATTTCGATTTGCATTACAGCGATGGCCGACGTTACGGGGTGTTCCGTAACGCGCCCCATAAGCCATTACGTTACGCCCAATGTCGCGCGCATCGTTACGTTCGTTGCGCGTACATCGGCCCTGACCGCGCCGCCGGCAGCAGTTTCGCAAAGCCCCGCAAGAAGCCCGCCCCACAACGATTACGGCGCAACACGCCCCACGCCCGCCACGAAATCGTCAGTCGAATGGCACACCTGTTGCATTAGAAGCAGTGCAGCAAATCGGGCACATGCGTTGGCACAAGACGCAAAGCGGCCGCCTCTCACGGCCGCGCCCGACCCACTGGCCTGGAGGGGACAACAGTGACGCCACAGGCCGATACATAGCAGGCGACGCAGCGCATCGGTGCGCGGCGCGGCCCTGGCGAAATCAGGTGCAGCAGTCCTCTGGCTCCATCGGCGGCTGCGGGTGCGTTCGTCTTTTGGCTTTACACGCGGGGGAAAGTCTCATGTCAGTCGAGAAGCAGGTATTGCCACTGCCGGGTGGCCTGAAGGTCTATGTCGAGCATCATTGCTTCGACCCATCGTTCGAAACCGTGCTGCTGGTCAATGGCGCGCTGGCGACCACGGCGTCGTTCGGCCAGACCATCCGTTATCTGGGCGAGCGCCTCAACGCCATCTGTTTCGATCTTCCTTATGCGGGCCAGTCGCGCCAGCACAACGTGTGCGACTACGCGCTCACCAAGGACGATGAAATCGATATCCTCATGCACCTCGCCGAGCGCTTCCGTCCTGCGTACCTGCTCTCCGTATCGTGGGGCGGCGTAGCGTCGCTATTCGCGCTGGCGCGCGGCTGCGCGAGCGTGAAGCGCGCCGCCATCGCCTCGTTCTCGCCGTTCCTCAACGCGGCGATGACCGATTACGTCACGCGTGCGCGCGACCATATCGCGGCGGGCCAGAATCTCCAGGCGGCCCAGTTGCTCAACGACACCGTCGGCCGCCATCTCCCGCGCATCATGAAGCTCTATAACTATCGCTACCTCACGCGCCTGCCGCGCGACGAGCAGGACCAGGTGGCGTTTCACGTCGACCAGATTCTCGCGATGCAGCCCGAGCGCTTTCTCAACGAATTCCGCCGCATCGGCTGCGACGTGAAATTCGTCAATGGCGATCTCGACGAATACACCACGGCCGCCGATGTGCGTCGTCTGGGCGAATACGTGCGCCGCGCCGAATTCGCGACGATCCGCGGCGCGGGCCACTTCCTCGACCTCGAAGGACGCGTGCAGCAGGAGCAGATGCGCACGGTGCTGTGCGACTTCTTTTGCGGCGAGCGCGAGACCTACACGCCCCATGCGTCGATCGCGAATTCGAGCACGCCGCAGCGCCTGCCGTTCCAGGTGCCCGCGCTGTCGTGAAGCGCGGGCAGCGCCAGCGTCCTTTTACCTCGACCGTCGAGACCTCTTCATGAATATCGTCCAAAGCATCGGCATCGTCGTGCCGTGGCTCCTGTGGCTCGCCTACTGGATCGCCACGGCGCAAGCCGTCAAGAACACCGCCCGCAAGGAAGCACGCAGCGCCCGCACATGGCAGTCGCTGCCGCTGATTGCGGGCGGCGCGCTCGTGATCCTGCCCGATCCCACCCTCGCCGCGCTGCTGCCCGACCTGGCCCGCCTTGGGCCGGTGCAGTTCGCCGGCTTCGCGACCGTGGTCGCGGGCCTGCTGTTCTCGGTGTGGGCGCGCGTGCACCTGGGCGCGAACTGGAGCGTGTCGGTCACGCTCAAGGAAGGCCATGAACTGATCCGCAGCGGCCCTTATGCACTCGTTCGCCATCCTATCTATACCGGTTGCCTGGTTGCGCTGGTGGGATCGGCGCTGATCGGCGAAACGTGGCGCGGCGCAGTGGGCGTCGTGCTGATCTTCGCGTCGCTGGCCTTCAAGGTGCGCGTCGAGGAAAGCTGGCTCACGGGCCATTTTGGCGATGCCTATGCGCGCTATCGACGCGAAGTCGCCGCGCTGATTCCGGGCATTTACTGATCCGCGCGGCGCAGCGATGGCACAGATCATCATTACGGCGATCGGCTCGGCGGGCGACGTGCACCCGCTGCTCGGCGTGGGCCGCACGCTTGCCGCGCGCGGCCATCGCATCGTGTTCTGCACGCACCCGCCGTTCGACGCGGCCGTGCAGCGCGAGGGCTTCGCCTTCGTCCCGATCGGTCGCGCCGAAGACTACGCGGCGGCGCTCGCCAATCCGGCGCTCTGGCATCCCCGCACCTCGTTCAAGACGCTGTGGGCCCTGATCGCGCCCGTGCTGCAACCGCACTACGAAGCGCTCGACGCGCTGCGCGGCCCGGACACGGTGCTCGTCGGCACGCTCTGGGCGTTTTCCGCGCGCCTGATGCAGGAACGCCACGGCACGCCCTATGTGTCCGTGCAGGTCTCGCCGTCGACCTTGCTCTCCGCGCATGCGCCGCCCGCGCACAAGCGCCTTACGATTCCGCGCGGTCTGCCGTTGCCGCTCAAGAGCGCGCTCATGACGCTGATCGAGCGCGCCGTGCTCGACGCCGTGTGCGGGCCGCACCTGAACGCGTTGCGCGCGGCCCTCGCGCTGCCGCCCGCCACGCGCATCCTCGGCCGCTGGCTGCACTCCACCGACGGCGTGCTGTGCCTGTTCCCCGACTGGTTCGCGGCCCCGCAGCCCGACTGGCCCGCACAACTCCGGCAAAGCGGCTTTCCGCTCTTCAACGATCTCGACGACGGCCAGCCTGACGCCGAACTCGAAGCCTTCCTTGCAGCCGGCGAGCCACCCGTGGTCTTCACCGCGGGATCGACGCTCGTGGACAGTGGACACTATGCGCGCGCCGTGTTGCACGCATTGCGCGCGACCGGCGCGCGCGGCCTGCTATTGGGTTCCGACGCAGCATCCAACGACGCGCAACGCGGCCGCGACATGCCTCGCCAACGCCTGCTGCAACGCCGCTACGTGCCGATGCGCGCCCTGCTGCCGCGCTGCCGCGCGCTGGTGCATCACGGCGGCATCGGCACGGCGTCGCTGGCGTTCGAAGCGGGCATTCCGCAACTCGTCACGCCGTTCGCGCACGACCAGTTCGACAACGCGCAGCGCGTGGCCGACGCCGGTTGCGGCGTGCGCCTCGACGCGCCGATCAAGGATGCCACACTGGCCCACGCCCTTGCGCGCGTGCTGCACGATCCGCGCATCGCCACCCGTTGCGCGCAGGTGCGCGCCAGGCTCGCCGCCTCGCGCGACGGATGCGCCGACGCAGCCAGCTTCATCGAGCGCTTCATACCGCCCGCCACGTCGAGCGCCGTGCACGCACAACCAACGAAGGCGGTGACGGCATGAGCGCCGCCTCGCCGTTCACGCTGCCCGACGCACACGCCACGACGGCGCCCAAAGGCGCGCGCCTCGCGCTGCTCACCTTCGCGCTGTCGCTCGCGACCTTCATCGAAGTGCTCGACTCCACCGTCACGAACGTAGCCGTGCCCGCGATCTCCGGCAGCCTGGGCGTGGCGAACAGCCAGGGCACGTGGGTCATCAGCTCGTACTCGGTAGCCGCCGCGATTGCCGTGCCGCTCACGGGCTGGCTCGCGCGCAGCCTTGGCGAAACGCGGCTATTCGTGGGCGCGGTGCTGCTGTTCACGCTCACTTCACTGATGTGCGCGCTCGCCGCCGATCTCCATGTGCTCGTCGCCTGCCGCGCGCTGCAAGGACTTTGCTCCGGCCCGATGGTGCCGCTCTCGCAGACCATCCTGCTGCGCTCGTTCCCGCCCACGAGGCGCACGCTTGCGCTCGCGCTATGGGGCATGACCGTCCTGCTCGCGCCGATCTTCGGCCCTGTCGTGGGCGGCTACCTGATCGATGCGTTCTCGTGGGAATGGATCTTCCTCATCAACCTGCCGATCGGTCTCTTTTCATTCGTTGTCTGCGCAACCATGCTGCGCATGGAGGCGCCCCGGAAACAACACGGCGAACGCATCCCCGTCGATATCATCGGCATCGCGCTGCTCGTGGTCGGCGTGGGCGCATTGCAGGCGATGCTCGACCTAGGCCACGACGCGGGCTGGTTCGACTCCACGTTGATCGTCACGCTCGCCATCGTCGCCGTGCTCGCGCTCGTCTCGCTGCTGCTCTGGGAAGCGGGCGAAGCGCAGCCCGTCATCGACCTGAGCCTCTTTCGCGACCGCACGTTCTCGTTCTGCGTGCTCATCATCTCGCTTGGCATGGCGAGTTTTTCGGTGGTGGGCGTGGTGTTTCCGCTCTGGCTCCAGGCCGTGATGGGCTACGACGCCTTTCACGCGGGACTCGCGACCGCGCCGCTCGGCATACTCGCGCTGGTGTTCTCGATCCTCGTGGGCCTCTACGCGCATCGTTTCGACGCGCGCGTGCTCGCAACCTTCGGCTTTCTCGTGTTCGCCGCCGTGCTCTGGTGGGACACGCATTTCACGCTGACGATGACGTTCACGCAGATCGTCACGCCCGGCCTGGTTCAGGGCATCGGCCTGCCCTGCTTTTTCATTCCGCTCACGGCGGCCACGCTGTCGCGCGTGCCCGACCACCAGCTTGCAGCGGCATCGAGCCTGTCCAATTTCCTGCGCACGCTCGCCGCCGCATTCGGCACCGCGATGAGCGTGACGCTCTGGGAGCATCGCGCGACGTTCCACTACGCCACGCTCGCGCAATCGGTGACGAAGGAATCAGGCGGCACGCAGCAGGTCGTGACCACGCTGCACGCGATGGGCGTGAGCGGCGTGCGCGAACTCGGCGCGCTGCATCAGGTGACGATGCAGCAGGCCTACATGATGGCGACGAGCGACATGTTCTTCATGGCGTGCGTCACCTGCGTCGTGCTTGCCGCGCTGATGTGGCTCACGCGTCCCAGACGCGGCGCCGCCATGACGCCCGGACATTGACGCCATAACGACAAGAGAGGAAACCACGCGATGCGGCCAGCAGCCCTTGTCATTCTCTATTACCCGAGCAGCGAGCAGCTCGCGCGGCTGGCCGCCTTGCGCGATGCCTGCGACGCGCTCGTTGTCGTGGATAACACCCCACGCGCCGATGCCGACGCCCTCGAAGCCGCCCGACGCGACGGCTACACGCTGATACATCATGGCAATCGCGGCGGCATTGCAGGCGCGTATAACGCGGGGCTCGCGCATCTGTTCGCGTTGTCCCCCAGGATCGACGCGGTCGCTCTGTTCGATCAGGACTCGGTCGTGCCGCACGCCTATTTCCCGGCGATGCGCGCATTCGGCGCGCGTCTGGCCGGGCGCGCCTTTATCGCCGGGCCGCGCATCTTCGACGAGAACGACGGACGCTTCCTGCCCGAACTCGCGACCAATGGCATCGGCGTGCGCCGCCTGGAAGTGAACATGAGCGCGGCGGCCGCCTCGCCGCCGGTGCGCTGTGCGTTCCTGATTTCGTCGGGCAGCTTCGTATCGCGCGAGGCCTACGCGACGCTCGGCCGCTTCGACGAGGCGCTCTTCATCGATCATGTCGATACCGAATACTGTTTTCGCGCGCTCGCGCGCAACGTGCCGCTCTACCTGGTGCCTACGCTGGTGTTGCGCCATCGCATCGGCGCGAAGGCACGGCGACGCATCGGCCCACTCGACATGTCGACCATGAATCATCCGTGGACGCGCCGCTATTACAGCGCGCGCAACGCCATGCAAATCGCGATCCTCTATGGCCCGCGCTTTCCGGTCGCGCTGGTGCCGAACCTGCTGACGCTCTGGCAGATCGTCCAGGTCGTCGTCGGTGAACAGGACAAGCGCGCCAAGCTCAAGGGCATTCTTTACGGTCTGTTCGACGGCTTGCTGGGGCGCCTTGGGCCCATCGACGCCGACCACCCACGCTGGGCCACGCGCGTGAGCGCGCAGGAGCGGCGCGGATGAGCACGCTCACGATCGCTCGCCTCAGCCGCATTCTCCGCGTTCTTGCGCTCTGCGCCGCGACGTTGCTCGCCTGCGGCTGTGCGCCGACCATCGCGCCAGCCTTGCAGCCGCACGCACCCGATGCGAACGCGCTCTCGCGCACGCTCGCCGATACGCCCCAATCCGCCAGCGCCAACGCGTGGCCTGCGCCCGACTGGGTGCGCCAGTTCGGCGATCCGCAGCTCGACCAGCTGGTCGCCGAAGCCTACGCGCACAACCCCGACCTGCAGGTCGCGAAAGCGCGCATCGGCATAGCGCAGTCGCAGTTGCAGCAGTTCTCGTCGCTCACGGGCCTCACGGCCACGGCCGGTGCGAGCGTCAACAAGGCGCGCATGCCGCAATCGGATGGCGTCGCCAACGTCTCGGCCAACGGCTATGAGGTGCCGGTTCAACTGTTTGGCAATCCTGTTCAGTCGCCGTCGTCGATCTTCCTCGGGCTCGACTATCAACTCGATCTCTGGGGCCGCAACGCGGCGGCCACGCGCGGGCTGCTGTCGCTGCGCGACGCCGCGCGCGTCGATGCGGAGCAGGCGCGTCTCACGCTTGCCGTCGCCATCGTCTCGCTCTATTGCGATCTCGACCAGGCTTATGCGCTGCACGACCTCCTGATCGAGAAACGCGACGCGAGCGACCAGATCACCGCCGTGCTGCGCGAGCGCGCCGCGCGCGGCATCGACAACGGCTACGACGCCGACGACGCAGCCGTGCGCCGCAACAAGCTCATCGCGCAGATCGAACTGGCCGACGAGCGCGTCCGCCTCGCGCAACTGCAACTGGGCGTGCTCTCGGGCGGCGGCCCCGAGCGCGGCCTCACGCTCGCGCGCCCGCGTCCCGCCAATCTGTCGAGCCTCGCCGACCAGCCGCTGCCCGCGCGCCTGTCCGCCGACCTGCTTGGGCGCCGCCCCGATATCGTGGCCGCGCGCCTGCGGGTGGAAGCCGCGTATGCGGCCATCGACGGCACGCGCGCGGAGTTCTATCCCGACGTGAACCTCGTGGGCTTCGCGGGCCTGCTCGCGCTCACGCCCGGTGCGATGTTCTCGCGCCAGGCGCTGGCGGGATCGGTCGGCCCCGCTGTGTCGCTGCCGATCTTCGATCGGGGCCGCCTCAAGGCGAAGCTGTCGGGCGACGCCGCCAGCGCCGACGTCGCCATCGGCCTCTACAACAAGACCATCGATGCGGCGCTGGGCGACGTTGCGCGCACGCTCGTCTCGCTCTCGACCGTGGATCGCCTCGTGAGCGGCGAGCGCGACGCCGCCGATGCCGCGCAGCGCTATGTCTCGATCGCCGAGGAGCGGCACCGGCGCGGCCTGCTGATGCAAAAGGACGTCAACACGGCCAAGCTCACGCTCTACGACGAGCGCGCGCAGCTGATCGACCTGCAGGCGCAGCAACGCACGCTGCGCGTGGCGCTGATCGGCGCGCTGGGTGGCGGCTTCGACGAGCGCACGCTGCCGGGGCCGGCGATTTCGCGTTTCGATGTCGCGTTCCCTTCACACGATCGACTCACCGATCGACTCACCACAGCGCGTTCCAACTAATGCACCACGACCACGCCAACCTGCACCCCGATCCGGCCACGCTCGCCGCGAACGCCGCCCTGCTGGAGCGCAAGCGCGCGACGCGGCGGCGGCGCTTTGCGATCTTCGGCACGGTGGCCGCCGTCACCGCGCTCGCCGCGGCCGCTTACTGGTACACCGCCGCGCGCTTTCGCGAGGACACCGACGACGCTTACGTCGCCGGCAACGTCGTGCAGATCGCCGCACAGACGGCGGGCACCGTGATCGACGTCGTCGCCGCCGATACGCAGCGCGTGCGCGCGGGCCAGGCGCTCGTGCAGCTCGACGACGCCGAGGCGTCGGTGGCGCTCGCGCAGGCCAGGGCGCAGCTCGCGCAGGCGGTGCGCCAGGCCGCCAACGCACGCTATTCGGCAACCATGTACGCCGAAGCGGTCAAGGCGCGGCAAGCCGATCTCGACCTCGCGCAACATGCGCTGGCCGCGCGCGACCATGCGCCGGTCGAAGTCGTGTCGCCCGAGGAACTGGCCCGCGCGCGCGCCGCCGTGGCGGGTGCGCAGGCGCAGCTAGGCGCGGCGCAGGCGCAACTCGACTCGGCGCGTGCACTCGGCAGCCGCCTCGCCGTGGAGGACAATCCGGGCGTGATTCAGGCGGTCGCGCAATTCAAGCTTGCGTGGCGCAATCTCAAGCGCACCACCATCGTCGCGCCCATCGACGGCGTGGTCGGCCAACGCACCGTGCAGGTCGGGCAGCAGGTCGGGCCGGGCCTCACGCTGATGTCGGTCGTGCAGCTGCATGGCCTGTGGGTCGAAGCGAACTTCAAGGAAGGCCAGATCCGCAACATGCGCGTGGGCCAGCCCGTAACTATTAATTCGGATATCTACGGATCGAAGGTGAATTATCGCGGGCGCGTGGAAGGGTTCTCGGCGGGCACGGGCAGTGCGTTTTCGATGCTGCCGCCGCAGAACGCCGCGGGCAACTGGATCAAGGTCGTGCAACGCGTGCCCGTCGTCATCGCCATCGAGCCGGACGACCTTGCCGCGCATCCCCTGCGTATCGGTCTGTCGATGCGGGTGCGGGTCGATACGCATGAACGCGACGGCCACATGCTCGATTCGGACACGCCGCTTGCCGCGCTCGCCACACGCGTGCACGACGGCCTGGCAAGCGAAGCGCAAGCAGCGGCGGACAAGGTGATCCGGGACAACCGGGGCAGCTAGCGTGGGCCCGCGCCCTCAGTACCACGGCACGTCCGTCACCTGCGCGCCCGTGATCTTCACGATGAACGCCAGGAACGCCGTCACTTTCGCCGACGGGTGCCGCCGCGACGGATACAGCGCATAGAGCGGAAAGCGTTCGTCGGGCCAGTCGGGAAAGAGATCGACGAGCTTGCCGCTTTCGACGAGCGGCTGCGTGCCCAGCGCCATGATCTGCGCGATGCCATGTCCCGCGAGACACGCGCCGTGCATCGTCGATACGTCGTTCACCGTGAGCCGCCCGCGCGCGGCAATCACGACCTTCCTGCGCGGCCGGTGAAACTCCCACACGAACGGCCGCCCCGTTAGCGGCTCGCGAAACTGGATGCACTCGTGCGGCGCGCATTCGAGATCGGCAGGCTTGAGCGGCCTGCCGTGCTTCTTCAGGTAGCATGGCGAGGCGGCGGTCACGATGCGCGTGTCCAGCAGCTTGCGCGCCACCAGCGTCGACGGGCGCGGCTCGCCGAAACGCACGGCCAGGTCGAAGCCGTCGGCAACCATGTCGCCCAGGTCGTCGCGCGTGATGAGATCGAGGTCGAGATCGGGGTAGCGCTCGACAAACTGGCCGATACGCGGGCTCAGCACGATCTTCGAGAAGAACGGGTCGACGTTCACACGCAAGCGCCCGCGCACGGCGCTCGCGCCGCCTGCCGCCGATGCCGCCGCCTGCTCCAGTCCTTCGAGCAGCGGCACCACCTGTTCGTAGAGCCGCCGCCCTTCGTCCGTGAGCGTGACGGTGTGCGTCGTGCGGTCGAACAGCCGGATGCCCAGCCTCGCCTCCAGCCGCGCCACCGCCCGGCTCACGCCCGATTGCGACATATCGAGGCGCTCGGCTGCGCCCGCGAAACTGCCGCTATCGGCGATGGCCGTCAGCACGCCCATGCCGTTGAGAATGCGTTCGTCGAAAGCCATGATGATGTCCTCGTGCACTGGCCAGCGTTCCGGTCATGCCATTGTGTCATGAATCAAATGCCATTCATGTCATGGATTGCCGTGCTGGCAACGCCCAGAATCCGTTGCGTCGATACCTTTTCTTCAATCCTCGTAGCGGAGCAGGCAGATGTTTGCAATCACCGGCATGACAGGTCAAGTGGGCGGCGCACTCGCGCAAGCGCTCATCGAACAGCGACAGGCAGTGCGCGCCGTGGTGCGCAATGCACAAAAAGCGTCCACGTGGGCGGCGCGCGGCTGCGAGATCGCCGTCGCGGAAATGAGTGACAGCACGGCGCTGCGCCGTGCTTTCGAAGGCACGCAGGGCGTGTTCGTGCTGCTGCCGCCCGTGTTCGATCCCTCACCCGATTTCGCCGAATCGAAGCGCAACATCGCCGCGTTGCGCTACGCGCTCGCGCAAGCGCAGCCGCAACGCGTGGTCGTGCTTTCCACCATCGGCGCACAGGCGAGCCAGCCGAACCTGCTCAACCAGCTTGGCCTCATGGAGCAGGCGCTAGGCACGCTGCCCATGCCCGTCGCGTTCCTGCGCGCGGCGTGGTTCTTCGAGAACGCCGCGTGGGACGTGGCGTCGGCGCGCGACCAGGGCACGATAGAAAGCTATTTGCAGCCGCTCGACAAACCGGTGCCGATGGTCTCGACCGTCGATATCGGCCAGCTTGCAGCGCGCCTGTTGCAGGAGACATGGTCAGGCGTGCGCGTGGTGGAGCTGGAAGGCCCGCGCCGCGTGACGCCCCACGACATCGCCGCCGCGTTTGCCCTGGCGCTTCATCGGCCTGTGCAGGCACGCGCCGTGCCGCGCGAACAATGGGAAGCGCTGTTCCGCGCACAGGGCATGAACCACCCTGCGCCGCGCATGCAGATGCTCGACGGCTTCAACGAAGGCTGGATCGAATTCGAGTCGCCCGCCGATACGCTCAAAGGTCGCGTCACCCTCGAACAAGCCATCGCCGCACTCGTCGAACGCAGCGCCTGATTGCGCGTTGGCGCAGCTTCGCGCGTCGAAACTGGCGCGTCACTGGCCTCGACATGGCGCGCCCGTCATCTACGCGTCTTTATGCTTTTCCAGCGGATTTCGCAGGGAACGTTGCTGGCCTGAATCGCTCGTAGGGGCATGGGCGGCGTGGCGCACGTCGCGCTCCATACCTTTCATCGAGCGATCGTCCAACTTGCAAAGTGCGATCGCGATGCTGGCGAGGGACACATGCAAGCGCGTCAGGGACGTTCCATCGAAGTCGATTTTTTCCGCGGTATCGTGCTCATCGTGATCGTGCTCGATCACATTCCCGGCAGCGCGCTTTCGCACGTCATGTTGCACGCCTATGCGCTGTGCGATTCCGCCGAAGTGTTTGTGTTTCTGGGCGGCTATGCATCGGCGGCGGCTTTCATGGCCGTGCATGCACATCGCGGCGTCAGCGCCGCAAAGCAGCGGTTTTTACGGCGCAGCTGGGAGATCTATCGCGCGTACCTGCTGACCGCCGTGCTCACGCTGCTGACGGGCGCGCTGCTTGCTGTGCTCCACCTCAATCCGCTCGCTGCCGACCTGAGCGGCTGGGCGCCGTTCGCACTGCATCCGTTCCGGGAGACGCTCAATGTGCTCACGCTCGCGCGCCAGCCCTACCTGTCGAGCGTGTTGCCGATGTATGTCATATTCGCGTTGTGCGTGCCGGCGACCGTGCCGCTCGCACGCCGCGCGCCCCTGCCGACGCTGGCCGCAAGCCTGCTGGTCTGGGTGTTCGCGCCGCAGCTTGCCGCGCTCTTCAGCGCGAACCATGTCGCCGACTGGTCGTTCAATCCGTTCGCGTGGCAGTTGATGTTCGTGTTCGGCATGTTGTGCCGCCTGCACCCCCTGCCCGCCGACTTCAAGGCGTCGCAGGCCGCGCGCTGGCTCGTGCGGCTCGCCTTTGCGGCCGTAGCGGCGTTCGCAGCGGTTAAACTGCTCGTCCTGACTCAACCCTTGCCTGGAGCCATGAAACAGCATCTGGCGTTCGCCCGCGTCGTCAACTTCATCGTGATCGCGATGGTGGCGGCGTATTTCGTGCATCGCGGCACGGTCGCGCGCCTCGCCGCGTGGCTGCCGTCGGTGGTCACGGTCGGGCGCACGGGCCTCGTGTGCTTCGTCGGCGGCACGCTGATTTCGGTGGCCGTCGATACCGCGACACCCCACGCGCTGCACGGCGCGGCGGCCTTCGCGGCAGGGCTCGCGGGCGACATCGTGGCGATTGCCGCCACGCTGATGCTCGCGCGCACCTGGCGCGGCGTGACCAACCGGCAGAAAGCGCGCGCCGCCGTCAACGGCGCTGGGTACGGATGAGCCGGGGCCTCGCGCGCAGCTTTGCCTGCTGGAAATCGGGCCGTTACGCGACGTGCCTTCTGGCGTTCGTCCTGAGCGCGCCGGTTCACGCCCAGCGCACGCCCGCCTTGCCGCTCCACTGCACTGACCTGGCGGGCCTGCTGCTGCCGCCCGAGGCCATCGCCGTGCCCACGGGCGGCGCGCTCGTGCAGAGCGCCGTCATGATCGCGGCGACCGCCATCGGCAACCAGGACGGCGACTTTTGCCGCCTGACCGGCGTGATCCGCCCGCAGACCTCGGGCACGCCCGACATCCATTTCGAGCTGAACCTGCCGAGCCGCTGGAACGGCCGCGCGGTGCAGTTCGGCGGCGGCGGCTACAACGGCGTGGTCGTCACCGGCACCGGGCCGACGCCGTTCTCGCCCGACCGCGCCCCGCTCGCGCGCGGCTACGCCACCTTCGGCGACGACTCGGGCCATCGCGGCGATTCCTCGCAGGCCAACTTCGGCCTGCTCGACGAGGCCGTGACCAACTTCGGCTACCTGCACCTGAAGAAAGTGCATGACGTGGCGCTCGCGCTGATCGAGCAAGGCTACGGCCGCGCGCCGGAGCACATGTATTTCGCGGGCGGATCGACGGGCGGGCGCGAGGGCTACACCGTGATCCAGCGCTATCCCGACGATTACGACGGCGTGGTCGCCAATGCGCCCGCCCTGAATTTTTCCGGCGTGCGCCTGCTGGGCGTGATGGTGGGCCAAAGCGAATACCGCACACCGGGCGGCTACCTGTCGCCGCAACTGCTGGAGCACGTCTACGAGCGCACGATGCAGGTGTGCGACGCGCTCGACGGCGCCGCCGACGGCATCATCAGCGACGTCGAAGGCTGCCGCGCCAGGGAAGCCGAGATCGTCGAATCGCTGCGCTGCCCCGCGCACGAAGCAGGCGGCGTCGTCGCCGCCGACGAATGCGTGACGCCCGCGCAGCTTGCGACGCTCGAACGCCTGCGCGACGGCCTGCGCCTGCCCTATCCGCTCGCCTGGAACGCAGACCGCTATCGCGGCTACAACGTGTTCCAGGGCGTGCGCTTCACGAGCCTGCTCGGCCTTGCGCATTCGCCCGAGCGCCTGCCGCAGCCTGCCTTCGTCGCCAACGGCTATCTGTTCGCACAGGGCGATGCGTACATCAAGTACTTCGTCACGCACGACCCGACCTTCGACGCGAGCAGCTTCGACGTGACGCGTCCGGGCCGCTATCAGCAGCGCCTGTACACGCTTTCCACGACGATCGGCGCGATGAACCCCGATATCTCGCGTTTTCTCGCGCGCGGCGGCAAGCTCATCACGCTGCAAGGTCTCGCCGATGAAGTCATCAGCCCGAACCAGACCATCGCCTATTACAACGGCCTGATTGCGCGTTACGGCGACGAGCGCGTGGACGACTTCATGCGCCTCTACATGGTGCCGGGCTTCCAGCACGGCAATGGCGTGTTCATTCCGTCGGTCGACCTGCTCGGTGCGCTCGATGGCTGGGTTTCGCACGGCGTCGCGCCGCAAACCCTGGTCGCCACCGATATCGCGCAACCGACCAACGGGCGCACGCGCCCGCTGTGCCGCTATCCCGCGTTCCCGCGCTACCTGGGCAAGGGCAACATCAACCGCGCGTCGAACTTCGAATGCGCGACGCCGACGCCGTGAAGAACGCCGCGATGGCCTGCCACATCGCCACGGGATTCGAGTACATCGGGAAATGGCCGCAGTCCTCGATCTGCGCCAGCGCAACACCTTGCGCGCGCAACGAATCCAGATAGGACAGCGTGGCGTTCTGCGCGCCATACATGAACAGACGCGGACACGGCAGACCCAGGAACTTGCCCATCAAATCGCCATGATCGGACAGCTCGACCATCGAGCGGAAGATCGGCCCCACGGCTTGCGCGCGCACCTTGTGGCGCAGGCTGGCTGCGTAGAGCGCGCTGGCGTACGCCGGCGCGTGACGCGTGCGCGCGATGAAATCGTCGAAGAAGTGTTCGTCGCTTGCACGCGCATGATCGACGATCTGGCGGCTGAGAAAGCAGTCCTCGGGCGCAATGTTGCCTTCGATATCGACAAAGCTGAGCACGCGCTGCGGATGCCGGTGCGCCAGCATCAACGCCGTCAGGCCGCCCATCGAATGGCCGACCAGATGAAAGCGTTCGAAGCCCGCATGGTCGATCATCGCCAGCGCCGTCTCCACCAGAAACGCAATGTCGATGCGCGCGAGATCGGCGCAATGCGTTGCGCCGCAACCCGGTGCGTCGCAGGCCAGAAACGCATGCCCGTCGAATTGCGCGTGGCGCACGATATCGGCGTAGTCCTCCTTGGTGGAGCCGAAGCCGTGCAGGAACACGATCGGCGCTTTGTCGCCGTCGCGATGGATCGCGCTCACCTCCAGCGCCGTGCCGTCAATCGTCAGCGCAATGCGCGCGTCCTTGAACTGCTGAACCATGATTGCCCTCCTTCAGGCTTCGAGCGTGCCGCAGAATTGCTGGATCGCCGCGCACGCGCGTAGAAGCGCAGCGTCGTCCAGCGCGTAGGCGATGCGGACATAGGGGCCGAGTCCGAACGCGCTGCCATGCACGGTCGCCACGCCCGCTTCGTCGAGCAAGGCATTGACCACGTCCTCGTCGCTGGCCAGACGTACGCCGCCGCGCGTCGTCTTGCCGAGCAACGCTGCGCATGACGCAAACGCATAGAACGCGCCTTGCGGCACATCGCAATGCAGGCCCGCTGCGTTCAACTGCGCGACCACGAGATCGCGGCGGCGCTGGAACACCGCGCGCGACTGCGCGATGAAGTCCTGCGGCCCGTCGAGCGCGGCCAGCGCGGCATGTTGCGAAATGCTCGACGCCCCCGAGGTTTGTTGTCCCTGCAACTTTTCCATTGCGTCGATAAGCCAGCGCGGCCCAGTCGCGAAACCGATGCGCCAGCCCGTCATCGCGTAGGCCTTGGAGACGCCGTTCATCGTCAGGACGCGTTCGCGCAGACGCGGCTCCACCTGCGCGAGCGTGAAGAAAGCCACGCCATCGAAAATCAGGTGCTCGTAGATATCGTCCGACAACACCAGCACGTCGGGATGCGCGAACAATACTTCGGCCAGCTCCTGGAGTTCCGCGCGGCTGTATACCGCGCCCGTAGGGTTGGAAGGCGAATTGAGGATCAGCCAGCGGGTACGCGGCGTAATGGCGGCCTGCAACGCGGCGGGCGTGAGCTTGAAGCCGCTTGCCGCATCGCACGGCACGATGACGGCCTGCGCGCCGCATAGCTGCACGATCTCCGGGTAGCTGACCCAGTAGGGCGCGGGCACGATCACTTCGTCGCCCACGTTCAGCGTGGCGGCCAGCGCGTTGAAGATCACCTGTTTGCCGCCGCTGCATACCAGCGTGTCGCGCCAGTCGACCTCCAGGCCGTTCTCGCGGCGGAATTTTGCGGCGATGGCCTCGCGCAGCGCGCGCAACCCGGCAACCTGCGTATAACGCGTGTGACCCGCGCGAATCGCGGCAATGCCCGCTTCGCCGATATGCGCTGGCGTATCGAAATCGGGTTCGCCCGCGCTCAGCGAGATCACCGGTTCGCCGCTTGCGCGGCGCGCCGCGACCCGGTCGATCACCTTGTAGGTGGCGGAAGGCTTCGCGGCGGCGAGAAATCGGTTCAGCGCCGGTTGGCTTGCACTCATGACGCGCTCCATCACGCGGCCCTCCACTGCGAAAGGCCGAGCAGATCCAGCGTGGTCTTGCCTTCGCGCAGGCGCTCCATGATGCCCGCCTCCTTGTCCGCGCGCGCCTGCCCACGGCTGAGCGTCGCCTGCACGAGCGCTGCGGGGATGACGAGTACGCCGTCGTCGTCAGCCACGACCAGGTCGCCTGCCGCGACCGGCGTGCCGGTGAAACTCAGCGGCTGCCCCACCGACGGCGCGCTGGCCTTGATCGTGCCGCGCATCGACACGCCGCGCGTGAACACCGGAAAGCGCCGCGCCGTGAGCGCCGCGATATCGCGCACGCCGCCGTCGATCACGAGGCCCGCGACGCCCGCCGCTTCGGCGGCCACGGTCAGCACTTCGCCCCAGTACCCGGCGACGAAGCCGCCCGTCGATACCACGAGCACGCTGCCGCGCGGCGCTTGCTCCATCGCAACGTGGATTGCGAGGTTGTCGCCCGGCGAACATTCAAGCGGATATGCGGGGCCCGCCACGCTCGCGCCCGGCCAGATGGAGCGGATTGCCGGATCGACGGAACTCGTCAGGATTCCGCATGATTCATGCAGCGTCGAAGTGCCGAGCCTGCACGCCTGCTCCAATAGCGCCGCGTCATAGTGTCGAATCGTAGCCATCAGGCTTTTCTCTGCAAATGGTGATAACCGAGCGCGGCGCGTGCCTCGCCCAACGTGCTGCCCTGTGCGATGGCATCGCGAATGCGCGCCTCGGTGGCCTCGATCGCGCGGGCGGTCTGCGCGACCTCCTCGGCCCGTGCTCGCGGCACGATCACGACGCCGTTCGCGTCGGCCACCACGATGTCACGCGCGGCCACGCGCACCGTGCCTATCCCGACCGTGGCGTTGACCGCTTCCACCTGCACGCGATCCTTGCCAGTGCGCATGAATCGCCCTCTGGTAAAGAGCGGATAGCGCTCGCCCAGCGCCTTCGTCACGTCGCGGCAGACGCCGTCGATCACCGTGCCCGCGATACCGCGCAGGCCCGCGTACTGGGTCATGATGTCGCCCCAGACCGTGCAATCGGTGCGGCCGTCGTTGTCGATCACGACGACGTCGCCCGGCGCGACCTCGTCGATGAAATCGCCAACTGTGCCCGGCGGCGTGCTAGCCGGTACGTACTTCACCGTGAAGGCCGGGCCGACGACCACGCGCGTATCGTCGGCGAGCGGCATGATGTCCAGCGCCTGGCCGTGCAGGCCGAGCTTGTCCAGCGCGTCGGAGACGCCTGGCGTGTCGAGTCCGTCGAACAGCGCGACCAGGTGCTGGTCTTCGGCGCTTTGTTTGGGCGGTTGCATAAGCGGTTGCATGAGCGCGCTCACTCCATCAAGAACGTTGAGCCTGCGGGGCCGCGATGGCCTCGAATTCCTTGTCGTGCATGACTTCGGCGACAGAGCGCCCGGCCCGCACGGCCGCGACCATGCCGTCCTGACGCCGCGCGATGCGTTCGCCCAGGTCGAGCACGGCTTCGATGCGCGCGGCAGGCACGAAGACCGTGCCGCAGCGGTCGGCGATCACGTAGTCGTCCTCATGCACGGTGACGCCCGCGACCTCGACCGCGCAGCCCGAGTCGAGCTGGATCACGCGGTTGCGCGCGCTGATCATCGTCACGCCGCGCCCATAGACGGGATAGCCCACCGCTTCGCTGCCCTCGATATCGCGGCTCATGCCGTCGATCACCGAGCCGCGAATGCGCCTTGCCGTGGCCGCGTTGGCGAGAATGTCGCCCCAGCACGAAATACCCTGCGCGCCGCCCGCGATCACCAGCACGCGGTCGTCCGTGGTGACGGCGTCGATGACCGGCGAAATCAGGTGGACGGTGGGCTGCGCGTCGCTCTTGGGGCCGAGCAGGATGGTGCTCGCGCGGCCCACGATCTTCGGGCAGTCCCACAGCGGCCGCAGGCCGAACGTCGCGCCAGCGAGGCCGAGAAAGTCGAGGGCATCGGACACGGTGTTCGTGTCCAGCGCCGCGAGGCGATCGAGCAAGGGGGTCGAGTTCATCGCGCTTGTTTCCGTGGATTTCCGTTGAAAAGTGCGACAATCCTCGCCTTGCGCCCCTGATATGTAAATTTCGCACTTCGTATCTGCGTGATACGAAATCCGGAACAGGCGCTTTCTCCGCTCGCCAGGCAGACGACCATGAACCAGACCATCGATTTCCGGCTGATCCGCCAGCTCTGGATGTTTCTCGCCGTCGCGGAGGAACAGCACTTCGGACGCGCCGCACAGCGGCTGAACATGTCCCAGCCGCCGCTCACCGAGCAGATCAAGGTGCTCGAACAGTCGCTCAAGCTGCAACTGTTCATTCGCTCGCGCCAGGGCACGCAGCTCAGCCCCGCGGGCGCCGCGATCCTGCCCGCCGTGCGGCAGTTCGCGGGCCAGGTGGAGCGGCTGGAGCGCGTGGTGCGCGAGGTGGCGGCCGGGCAGACCGGCGTGCTGCATGTGGGGGCGATCACGTCCGCGATGCTGGAGACGGTGCCGCCCGTGCTCGACGCGCTCAAGCGCGCGCATCCGGATCTGAGCGTGTTCGTGAAGGAAATCGACAGTGTGGACGCCGTGCCGCAACTGGAGGCGGGAGAGCTGGATCTCGCCTTCGTGCGGGTGGACGGCGAAGTAGGCGGCGCAATCGCGACGCTGCCGCTCGCCGAGGATCGCCTCGCCGTGGCGCTGCCGCGCGATCATGCGCTCGCGGCGTTGCCGCGCGTGCGGCTGCAGTCGCTGGCCGAAGAACAACTGGTGATGTCGTCGCGCCAGGTCAGCCCGGTCTATTTCGACATGCTCACCGCCGTGTGCCGCTCGCACGGGCTGACGCCGCGCGTCACGCACGAGGTGCGTTCGGTCACTTCGCAGATCGCCTATGTGGGCTGCGGGCAGGGCGTGGCGCTGGTGCCCGCGTCGATGCGACGGCTCGCGCCGGAAAACGTCGTCGTGCGGCCCCTGAAGGAAAAAGTCATGGTGGTGACGGCGGCATTGCTCTGGAATCCTGAACGTCACCATCCGATGGTGGATGAAGTGCTGGCTTTCGTGCGCAAGCGCAAGACCAGGCCCTCAGCCTGAGCGCCGCCGCACTACTCGCCGATCATCGCTGGAATGCGCGCCTTCAACGCATCGATCGCCACGCGCGTCTTGGCGCGCAGATGGCGCTCTTTTGGCCAGACCGCGTAGATCTCCTGCGAACGCACGCGATAGCTGTCGAGCACCGGCACGAGCGCCCCGCTCTGCGCGAAGCGCGTGAGCAGCCAGCACGGCAGCCACGCCAGCCCATAGCCGTCGATCGCCGCCGCGGCAATCGCCTGGATATCGTCCATGCTGATCTGCGAGCGCAGGGGCGGAGCTGGCTTCACGACGCCGTCGGTGCCCATCGGCCCCTGCGCGCCCCACCACGGCGCGACATTGCCGCCGCTCGAATACGCAATGCCGATGTGACCGGCAAGATCGTCGAGGCTCGCTGGCGTGCCGTATTGCGCGAGGTACGCAGGCGACGCACCGATCACCACATGCTGCGTGCCCAGACGCCTTGCCGCCAGCGTGGTGCTGTCGCGCAACTCGCCGATACGCACGGCCAGGTCGATGCCTTCTTCGACTAGATCGGTCATGCGATCCGTAAAAGACAGGTCGATCTGGAGTTTCGGGTACTGCCGCGCCAGGTCGAGCAGCACCGGCGCGACGCACAGGTGCCCGAAGGCTTCCGGCACGCTCACGCGCAGGCGGCCAGTAGGTTCGATGCCGCTATGGTCGAGCGCCGCCTGCGCATTGTCGAGTTCGGCGAGCGCGCGCACGCAGCCTTCGTAATACGCCTGGCCTTCCGCCGTGAGCGACTGGCTGCGCGTGCTGCGATGGATGAGCCGCGCGCCAAGCCGCGTTTCCAGCCGGGCAATCGCCTTGCCGACCGCCGAGCGTGTGAGGTTCATGCGCTCGGCCGCAAGGGCAAAGCTGCCCGCCTCCACCACCTGCACGAAGGTGGCCACGCCGTCGAGATTGTCCGTCATTGCCTGCGCCGGTTATTGGTTCCATTCAGGAACCTATCGTGGGAACGAAACACGTCAATAAGGGAATTATATTCCTCTAGACTGCTCTGCAACATCCCTCTCCCTTTCCGGAGTCCGACATGCAGATCAATGAAATCGAACGGGACGCAGTCGAGGTCACCTCGACTGCCGCCAAGTCACCCATAGAGCCGCCCATACCGTTGCGTCCGCAACGAAACACCATCGCACTGATCGCCGTCTGTCTCGCGGCGATGATGTTCTCGCTGGAAATCTCCAGCGTGCCGGTCATCCTGCCGACACTCGAAGTCGTGCTGCACGGCGACTTCAAGCAGATTCAATGGATCATGAACGCCTACACCATCGCCTGCACGACGGTGCTCATGGCGACCGGCACGCTTGCGGATCGCTTCGGCCGCAAGCGCATCTTTATCGGCGCGATTCTGTTGTTCGGCATTGCGTCATGGCTGTGCGGCCTCGCGTGGAACTCGGCCGTGCTGATCGCGAGCCGCGCTGTGCAGGGCGCAAGCGGCGGCGCGATGCTCATTTGCCTCGTGGCCGTGCTGTCGCATCAGTTCCCGCAGGGCGCGGCGCGTGCGCGGGCCTTCAGCGTGTGGGGCATTGTGCTCGGCATCGGGCTGGGATTCGGGCCGATCGTGGGCGGCGCGATCGTCGCGCTCGCCAACTGGAAATGGGTGTTCTGGATCCACGTGGGTCTTGCCGTGGCGACGCTCGCGCTGGCCGTGGCCGGTGTGCAGGAATCGCGCGACCCGCAGGCGCGCAGGCTGGATGTGTGGGGCATGGCCACGCTTTCGGCGGCGATCCTGGGCTTCGTATGGTTCATCACGCAGGGCGGCGACAGCGGCTTCACGAGCGCATCGGGCCTCGCGATCCTGGCGGCGAGCGCCGCGAGCCTCGCCGTGTTCTACGCGGTGGAAACGCGCATCGCGCATCCGATGTTCGACTTCTCGGTGTTCAAGGTGCGCAACTTCTCGGGCGCGCTGCTGGGTTCGGTCGGCATGAACTTCAGCTTCTGGGCCTTCATCATTTACCTGCCGATCTATTTCCAGCGCGCCCTCGGCGAAGGGCCGGTCGCGGCGGGGCTATCGCTGCTCGCCTATACGCTGCCCACGCTCGTGTTTCCGCCCATCGGCGAGCGCCTCGCGCTGCGTTACCGCGCGGCGACGGTCATTCCCGCCGGGCTGCTCACCATTGGCCTGGGCTTCTTCCTGATGTGGGTGGGCAGCCGGATCGGCGACGCCAGCGGCCTGGCCGTGCTGCCCGGCTGCCTGCTCGCGGGCGCGGGCCTGGGGCTGACCAACACGCCGGTTACGAACACGACGACCGGCTCGGTCAGCGCCGAGCGCGCGGGCATGGCGTCCGGCATCGACATGAGCGCGCGCATGATTACGCTCGCCATCAATATCGCGTTGATGGGCCTGTTGCTGGTGCAGGGCGTGGGCGCGAAATTACAGGCGGCGCTGGGCGCGGTTTCCGCTGACGTGCAGTGGAATGCCCTGGCGAGCCGCGTCGCGGCAGGCGACCTCGTGCCCGCGGAATCGGCCGCGATCATGAGCGCGGAACGTTTCGAATCGATTAGCCGCAACGCGCTGATTCACGGCTTTGGCGGACTCATGCTTTATGGGGCGACAGCAGTGAGCCTGCTGGCCATCTTGAGCTTTTGCGTTTTCCGCTTAAAACAAACCAAATCCTGAGCGCGACCCGACGCCACCAGAAAATCGCCGCCGATTATTCCGCGCGGCGATGTTGCGCAAACGCGACTGCAAAACGCGCCAAATTGCGCACGCGCGGCGCGGCAAGACCTTGCGAGCGTTATTACATCTGCCTTGCCGGGATTTATTTCAGTTTTTTGAATCGATTGCTCCAGTTTCAGGAAGAGACCGTGCGGCAGCCAAGGCGCATTTCCGTCAAATGCCTTTTCTATACTCGCCGTCGTCTCAACCCAGCATCCCTATAGAACTGGAGTCACACAGTGAAAAAAATCTCGATCGCCGTCGCGTGCCTGAGCGCATTCGCCGCCGCATCCGCCCACGCTCAAAGCTCGGTCACCCTGTACGGTCTCGTCGATGCCGGCATCGCTTACACGAACAATGTCGGCGGCAGCGGCCGCGTGGCGCTCGCGAGCGGCAACATCAGCGGCAGCCGCTTCGGCCTGAAGGGCGCCGAGGATCTCGGTGGCGGCCTGAAAGCGATCTTCTTGCTGGAAAACGGTTTTAGCGTCAACAACGGCCAGCTCGGCCAGAACAGCCGCATGTTCGGCCGCCAGGCTTATGTCGGCCTGAGCAGCAACGCCTTCGGTACGCTGACGATGGGCCGCCAGTACGACGACGTCGTCGACTTCGTTTCGCCGCTGTCGGCCACCGCCGGCACCTTCGGCGACTCGGGCTTCGCGCACCCGTACGACAACGACAACCTTCAGCACAGCGTGCGCTTCAACAACTCGGTCAAGTACACGAGCCTGAACTACGGCGGCTTCAAGTTCGGCGGCATGTACGCGTTCAGCAACAGCACCGAATTCGCCGTGAGCCGCGCCTACAGCGCCGCTGCAAGCTACACGTACGGCCCGTTGACGGCTGCCGCAGGCTACCTGCAGACGAACGGTTCGGGCTCGAAGACGGGCACGGCGTTCACCAACACCGCAGGCGCAGTCGACCAGGCCGAAGTCAAGGGCAGCCTCACGTCCGACGTGCAGCGCACTGCCGCTGCAGGCATCAACTACGCGTTCGGCCCGGCTGTCGTGGGCTTTGTCTATTCGCACAGCCAGTACCAGGGCACGAGCGCCTTCGGCCTGAGCAACGGCTCGGTGCGCTTCGACAACTATGAAGTCAACGGCATGTACAACTTCACGCCCGCATTCAAGGCCGGCCTGTCGTACACGTACACCGACGGCCACCTGAACGGCGCGACCGCCTACGGCGCCGATCCGAAGTGGAACCAGGTGAACGCGATCGCGCGCTACTCGCTGTCCAAGCGCACCGAAGTCTACGCAGAAGCCATGTACCAGCACGCGACCGGCAACAAGAACGTCGCGAACATGTACAACTCGGGCGGCGCTTCGTCGACGGGCAACCAGGTGATGGGTGCAGTCGGCATGCTGACGCGCTTCTAAGCGTTCCTGTAAGCGCTGTATTGATGCTGTAGAAGGGGCCCGGCGTGGATGTGCCGCGCCCCTTGCGATGTGAGTGGTTCTTCTCCGGATGGAGTGCGGGATATATTCAGGATCGCTATGCAATTCAACGCAATAGCGATGCGCAGATCTATCGCACACTACGTCCTTTGCGCCCGTCCTTTCAGGACGGGCTTTTTTGTTGGTGCCGGGCGCGACCGTCTCAAAGCGGTTGCCGCGAATCGCAAACTCACTCGCGCCGCTTGCGGCAACGAGGGTAAACACCCACCGCAACACGATTAATTTCTCGCCCCAGGCTGCCGTTATACTTTTCATATACGGTGTATCGTTTCGCATATGGAACAATAATGAAAAGCTTGACGATCAATCTTCGCCTCGCGCTGACGGTGGTGACGCTCGGGGCACTGGTCATCGCCATGGGCGTTGTCAGTCTGTTCGGCATGGACATGACCAACCGCGCGCAGCACGACGCGTACACGATGCATTTCGCTTCGGCGGTGGCGCTCGGCAAATCGGGGACGGCGATGTCACGCGCGCGCTTCGGCCTCGACTGGGCGATGGCGAACCCGCATTCCCCGCAGCTTGGCCCGCAACTGGATCGCGCGCAGGCGCTGCTCGGCGAGTCGGATCGCTGGTGGCAGCAGTTTCGCGCACTGCCCAAGACGCCCGAGCTGCAGACGCTTACCGACGATCTCGACGCCAAACGCAGCGCCGTGCGCCGCGACGCCATCGACCGCCTGGTCGTGGCGATCCGCGCGGGCGACACGAGCTGGATGGACGAGCACCGCGCCGCCGAACTGATCGGCCTCTACACGGCCATGAACGCGAGCCAGGGCGCGCTCGAACGCTACCTGGACGATGCCGCGCGTCAGGCCGACGCCGATTCGAGCGCGCGCTTTCACACGCTCGGCGTGATCTGCGGCGCGAGCATCGCACTGGCCTTGCTGATTGCGTTCCTGAGCTGGCGCGGCTTGCGTCGCGCGGTGATGGAGCCGCTGCGCGCGGCAATGGCGCATTTCGAAGCCATCGCCGCAGGCGACCTGACCACGCATGTCAGCGCGCATCGCGATGACGAGATGGGCGCGCTGCTCGACGGCCTCGCGGCGATGCAAACGCGGCTGCGCGAAACCATGGAACAGGTGCGCCTGGGCGCGAACGCCATGGCGACGGCGACCCAGCAGATCGCCAGCGGCAATCTCGACCTGTCGCAGCGCACCGAGGAACAGGCTTCGTCACTCGCGCAAACCGCGTCGGCGATGCAGCAGTTGATCGGCACGGTGCAGGCCAACGCGCTCAACGCACAACAGGCGCGCGATCTCGCGCTCAGCGCCGCCGACGTGGCCGGTCGCGGCCACGACGCCGTCGCGCGCATGGAGCAGACCATGCACGAGATTCACGCGAGTTCGTCGAAGATGACCGACATCATCGGCACCATCGAAAGCATCGCATTCCAGACCAATATCCTCGCGCTCAACGCAGCGGTCGAAGCCGCGCGGGCGGGCGAGGAAGGACGGGGCTTCGCGGTGGTCGCGGGCGAAGTGCGCAGCCTGGCGCAGCGCGCCTCGGCGGCGGCCAAGGAGATCGGCACGCTGATCGCGGGATCGACGGGACGCGTGGCCGACGGCGCGACGCTCGTGACCGAGGCGAGCGGCGCGATGGAAGCGATCCAGACCTCGACCACGCGCGTCGCCACGCTGATCCACGAAATCGCGTCCGCGTCGCGCGAGCAGAGCGACGGCATCGAGCAGGTCGGCCTGGCGGTCACGCAGATGGACGAGGTCACGCAACAGAACGCGGCGCTCGTCGAGCAAAGCGCGGCAGCCGCGTCGTCGCTGGCCGATCACGCCAACTCGCTCAATACGCTGGTGGCGGCATTCAAGGTCGAGGGCGCGGCGGCGTAAAGTCCGCGCTCAACTCTCCGGACTCGCGATATCGAGCCGCACCAGCTCATCCGCCATTTCGCAGGCCGCGCGGCGCGCTTCCTCGCCGGTCGCAAACGGCCCCGGCACCTGGCAACCGTCGAAGGGATAAATGAGCTTGCCGTCGGGCTTCCTGCGGATGCGCAGATAGCCGATGTATCGGCCGAGTGCGTTCACCTTCTGTCCGCATACCACCTCGTAATCCTCGGGCCGGAAATGGCCGGCTGAATTCGCTGCTGACTTGTCCATGTCCGGTCGACCAGGAGTGCGAGGCGCGAGCGCCCTCGCCTTTGAAAGAAGGCGCGATAAACAGCGCGCATCGGCGGATTGTCGTTCGTTAAGAGTCCTGCAAACGCAGGACAGCAATCGCCGTGCCGGTGCTTTGTTGCGCGCCTGCCTCGTCGCGGTGGTTGCGATTTGAGCAAGCGCGCCGAAAATCACCGCGTCTCCAGGCCGGCCAATCCAGCCGGGTTACTGGCTCGCCGCGCCAGCAGCACCCGCCTTTTTCTCGGCCTTCTGGATATCGTCTGGATAATTGAGGTTATTTCTCGACGGGCTATAGCCGTTCTTCTCAAGCTGCTTCAGTTCGGCGTTCTTGCGTGCGCGCGCCGCCTTGCGCTGTGCTTTGCGCTGCGCCTTGGTGGAACTCGCGCTCGTGCCCGGACTCGCGCTCATGTTCATGCCGGCGCTCGCGGCACTATCGTCGCCCGGCGCCGTTTGCGCACCGGCCTGCGCTGCCATCAGCATGAAGGAAACCGCGCTCACAGCGACTATCATCAGGGAAGAACGGGTGGCCATTGCAGTTCTCCAGATTCATCGGGAAAGGAAGGCTATTGCAGCGCGCCTGAAGCGCGGAGTCAATGCGCAATCGGCGCGCCTGCTTCAGGTGGGACTGCGACTTGCTGATCCGAAGACACCGCGCAGCCGTTGCGCGGCGGCCCTGCAACTCAAGCAAGGAGGAATCCGATGAGGATTGAATTCACGAATCGCCGTCACGCCGTGGCGGCTTCGCGCATTGCATTCGAAGCCCAGGTGGACGATCGGCCCGTCTGGTGCAGCGTGTCGCTGGACGCGCTCAATAACCGCTTCGCCAACGACGGCACCTCGTCGCACGCGCTGCTGAGCGCATTCGAGGCAAACCGCCCGCAGATCGAAAAGGCCGCGCGCAATGCGCTGGCGAAGAACGGCGGTCAATCGGTCGAACTCGAAACGAACGACTTCAAGTAAGGGTAAGCGTCGTCGGGGCCGGGGATTGCACTCGGTTGCACTCTTGCACTCGACAGGGTTTGCTCCCGGCTTGCTGCTAGAGTGTGCCCTGGCCCCTGAATCTCACGATCGAATTTTGATCGCCCCTGCCGCGCCATGCCCCCTTCCCTGCGACTGACCTTCGACGACGGCCCCGGCCCTTCCACGCCTTTATTGCTGGACGTACTGAAAGACGCCTCATTCAAGGCCACGTTTTTTGTGCTCGGCAAGCATCTCGCTGCGGCGCAGGATCTTGCGGTGCGCATGCTGCGCGAGGGACATACGCTCGGCAATCACACATGGACGCACGCACGCCCCGGCGAGCTGGGCGCAGACGATTTGATCGAAGAAGTCGAAGCTACCGATGCCCTGATCCGGGCCGCGCACCGGCAAGCGGGCTTCAGCGCGCCGCATGCGATTGCGCTGCGCCTGCCCTACGGCCTGCAGGCCGACGATCCGCGCCGTATCGTGCTCGACCGTCTTGCGCGGCCGCACGCCGGGTGGACTTTGATCGTCGATGACTGGCGGCGGCCCGCACCGGACGCGCAGACGCTTGCCGGGGCAATGTTCAGTCACGTCGCGGCTCAGACTGCATCGGGGCACGATGCGGTGATTTGTCTGCACGATAGCTCCCCGCGCCGCGACACGCGGCCCGCCACCGTCGAAGCCGTGCGCCTGCTTCTAGGCCATGCCGACTGGCGCGGCGCGCAATAGCTCGCGCCAGCACGCAAGAAAGCCCATGCCGGGCCCCGGAATCCAAAGTCCGCGTTGCGCGGCTTCCAGATGGATCAACAGTTGATCCGTGCAGAACAGGTGCATTAATGCAGGGGATTCCGGGTGCATCCAGTCCGGCGCCGCTTGCCCGCAAGCTTCCGCATACGCGGCAAGCCCCCTGCTCCACACGCTCGCATCGAAGACAAAACGTTCTTCTAGCGTCGCGTCGCGCGACAAGGCGAACAGCGCGAACGCCGCTTCGAGCCAGCGTGATCCCAGCCCGACATCGTCGAAGTCGATCACGCCCGTCAAAGCCTGCCCGCTGAATAGCAGATTGCCCGCGTGATAATCGCCATGCAGCCACTGCGCGGGGCCGTCGATCCACGCGTGCGCCAGCGCGAGCAGCGCGCCCATGCTGTCGATCAGCAGGGGATAGTGCGGCGATAGATCGACGCTCAGGCGCGGCGCTTCGCGCGCCGCCACGCGTGCATGGCGCAGTTGCAACCACGCAAGCTGACTCGCTTCGTGGGCGTCCAGCGTCGCCATGCCTGCATGCAGATGCGCGAGCGCGCACATGGCGTCGGTCGCACCCTGAAGCGCATCGCGCGGCATGCCCGGCGCGCCGTCGATCGATTCGAACAGATGCAGCCAGCAACCGTCTGCCGCGTGCACGCAGGATTCGCCCGATAGCGTCGGCAGCAGTCGCGGCAATGAAGGCGTATGGCCACGGTCGCTCAAATGACGCAGCATGGCCTCCTCGCGCTGAACCTGCGTGGCCGTTTTGCCGGGCCACGAAACACGCAGAATCGCTGCGCGCGCAACCTCCTGCACGCGATACGTTTTGTTAGTATGGCCCGACGACAACGCCTCAAGCTGCGCGGCGCGCACGTTCCAGTGCTGTAAAAGCAGCGTTTCCAGCTCACGCGGCGTTTCCACGACTCTCACTCTCCCTGCATCGACTATGTCTGAACGCATCTCGTCCCGCATGCGGGACGTCAATATCGAATGGCTCACGCGCGCGGCCGAATTCGATCATCTCTTTCATACGCGCTGGCTGGGCGAGCGCTTTTTCCACTTGCCCGGCGACATGCTCGCGATCCAGGAACTGATCTGGCAGGTGCGTCCGCGTTACATCGTGCAGACCGGCATCGCGGCAGGCGGCGGCGCGGTGTTTTCCGCGTCGATGCTCGAACTCGTGGGCGGCGAAGGCCACCTCATCGCCATCGAGCCGCGCCTGCGCGCCGAGGTCAAGCAGCGCCTGCAGTCCCACCGCCTTGCCCATCGCATGACGCTGATCGAAGGCGAGTCGTGCGCGACCTCCACGCTCGATGCAGTACGCGAACAGGTCGGCACGCAGGGGCCCGTGCTCGCGATTCTCGATCTCACGCACACGCACGACCACGTGCTGCGCGAACTCGAATGTTACGCGGCACTCGTCACGCCAGGCAGCTACGTCATCGTGATGGACACCATCATGGAATACCTGCCCGAGTCCATGTTCGACGGCAAGCCCTATGGCCGCGGCAACAATCCTGCGACCGCCGCGCAGGCTTTTCTAGCACGCGACGATCGATTCGAAGTCGATGGCGATATCGAAGACCGCGTGCTCATGACGCTGTCACCGGGCGGCTTTCTGAAGCGAGTGCGCCAATGAGGCGCGCGGCTTCGGCCGAGCCGTCGCGCGCGTAGCTTGCCTGGATCTGCGCCGCGCGCTCGCGCAGCGCGCCGGGGCGCAGCAACGTCGCCAGTGCAGTGGCGATCCCGTCCACCGACGCCGTCTGCAGATCGAGGCGCAAGCCCGCGCCCGCCCGCTCGACGAAATGCGCCGAATGAAACTGGTCGTTACAGAACGGCGAGAGCAGCATCGGTACGCCGCACGCGAGCGACTCCATCACCGAGTTCGCGCCGCCGTGGTTGATGAACACGTCGGCACGCTCCAGCACGGCGAGTTGCGGCGCGTAGCGCACGGCAATCACGCGTTCGTCGCTTCGCGGCAGCAAGTCCGTCTCGACGAGCTCGCCCACGGACAGCACCAGTTGCACGGGCAGTGCGCGCGCGGCGTCGATCACCCTGGCGAAGACGTCCGGGTGGTAGTAAAGCTGGCTGCCGAGCGACATATACACCAGCGACAGGCTGCTATCCAGCCGATGCCACGGGAAATCCGCCTCGTCGCCGCGCGGCCCGGCGGGCATGGCAGGGCCGACCAGCGCCACGCCTTGCGGCGGCTCGCCCACCAGCGCCTCGGTCGTCAGCGCCATCGTCAGGTGCGGCGAAAGCACGTCGCAGCCACGAAAGCGCGGCTGCAAGCCATACGATGCGAAGAGCCTGTCGCGTTCGGGCGCAATCCAGCGCACGGTGCTCAACAGTTCGGAATCCATATCGTCGGTCAAGACCGGATTCAACGAGTTCGACAGCGAGACCCACGGTTTGTCTTCGAGATGCGCCGCCAGCGCGGACGCATAGTGCAGCGGGTCGATGACCACGACAGCCGGTTGCCAGTCACGAATGATCGCGCGAATGCCATCGATCTGCCCCGGCGTCTCGTCGATCAGCAGCGTGCGGATCCAGTTGCGCAGCCACGCGGCGTCGCGGATTTTCTCGGCGAAAACCGCGCCGCGCGACAGTTCGTGGCGCTCGCCCTCAAGCGCGGCGGGACGCGCCTGCACCTGCTCGCGCGGGCCGAGAAAGGCGAACGCGCCCGCTGCATCGAGTTGCGCCGAAATATCGGCAGGCGCATAGAAGCCGACTTCGAAGCCCGCGGCCTGGAGCCGCTGCGCCGGCCCAATGCAGGGGTTGAGGTGGCCCTTCTCGGGCACCACGCAAAACAGGATTCGTTTCATAGGGGTCTCAGGCCGGAGTGTGGGTCGCGCCCAGATGGTCGAGGATGAGCGCAAGCGTCGTCCACAACACGCGCTCGGTGTCGGTTTCGAGCGTCGGTGCGGGAAGATCGAGCGATGCGGCCAGCGTGCGGGTGCGTTCGCAGTCGAGCAGCGCGTCGAGATTCATCGCAGGTGCTAGACGTCCGCGCTTCGGCCCGTGCACGAGCCGCGCGGGCAACGCGAGGCGTGCGCCGATGTCGCGCAGGCATTGCTTGTTGGGATCGGGCTCGACCGCCAGCAGATGGGCGACCACCGCCGCGTCCACAAAAGGCGGATGCAGCGCCACGCCTTGTGCGTCGAAGATCGCGTGGCACAGCGGCAGATAGTTGGCCGAGCGGTCGCGCCGCAAGACCTGATCCGCGCCGTCGCCGGTGATGGCGATTTCAATGCCGTCGGCGGCCATCGACGCGGCAAGCAGGTGCTTGGCGACGGGATGCAGGTTGAACATCGGCTCCTCGACCGCGTAAGTCGTGAGCGGCAGCGCGTTCACGAAATCGGCTTCGTCGAAGTGCACGATCTTCACGCGCGCCTGCATCTGCGTGGCGAGTTCGAGCGCGGCGTCCTGCTCGCAATAGTCGGGCATGCCGGTCGCGAGGATATAGGCGGTGACCTGGTCGAGCGCGTCCAGTTCGCGCAACAGGCCCAGCAGCAACGCCGAATCGAGTCCGCCGCTCAACGCCAGCGCGACACGCTTGCCGCTGTCGAGCGCACGTTGCAGCGACGCGCGCAACCGCGCCTGCAGGTCGCCGCGCAGCGCTTCGCAGGCGGCAGGCTGCACGTCCAGCGCTTGCGCCGTTTGCACCAGCGCGCAACCGGGCGGCACGGCGCGCACGTCGCGCAACACGGTGCGTCCCACCAGACGCGCGCCGCTCAGGTAACCGGCGATGGCAGCCGCATCGGGCTCGCCGCCCGCGCTTTGCCCGGCCGCTCGCAAGGTCGAGGCGATGGTGCCCGCCCACGCGCCGCGGCGCGGGTGATAGTGCAGACGGTCGAAACCAAAATAGTCGCGCGTGCCGACAATCGTGCTCGAATTCATGGATAAAACGCCTTCAGGGTCTCGACTTCGATGCGTTTGAGCACGCGATGCGGCGCCTGCGGCGCGCTGCCGCCGTGGCAATGCAGGCAGGCTTCGAGCGGCGTCTCGCGTTGCAGGTACGCGAGCATGGCATCCAGCATGCCCGCGTCCTCGCGCAACGCCAGGCCGTCGCCGCGAAAGTCCTGGGTGCCCTTGAACAAGGTATGAAAATGCGCGGGCCGCGTGCAGGTGTAGAACATGCCGTCGCGCACCATATGGCAGCGTTCGCGAATCCAGCAGTCGTGGTAGATGCGCTGCGCTTCGGCGCGATCGGTCGAGGGCTGCGCGCGGTTCATCACCGTGAACGTGTCCTGCACCTTCCAGTTCAGCCGCACGTCAAAGCGCGCGGCCTGCGACTCGATATGCGCCACGAGATCGGGCGCGAGACGCGGCTTGGGATAAAGCGAGATCGTCAGCGCATCGACGGCCTGCCAGAACGCGTCGGCCATGTCGCCCAGCTTCAGCCCGTTGGTCGTCACGGACACCATCGGCGCGATGCCGGTCGCGCGCACACAGCCGACGATATCGACGATGGCGGGATGCAGCAGCGGCTCGCCGCCCACCAGCTTGAACACGCCCGGTTGCAGCACTTTCGCGGCCATGCGCAGGTCGTTCGCGAGCGCGTCTGGCTGGGCGTACCACTCGGGCAGCAGCGGCGAAAGCGAGCAGCACTCCGCGCAAGTCAGGTTGCAGTGATCGACGATGTGCGCTTCGAGCGAGCGCGTCTGCACGCGGCCATGCTGCACGCGATAGTGGCGCTCCATCGGCGGCGGAAAGACATGCTTGCGCGCGCGGGTTTCGTTCGTCGTGGTCACGTTGGCGTCCTGCCGTCGCCGGGTTCCAGGCAACGGGAATAGAAGTCGATCAATCGCTCGCGCGCACCGTCGAATGCGGCCACCATCGTCGTCGCGCCGCGCAGATGCGCCGCGAAACGCACCGGATCGTTCAGCCAGCCCTGCACGATCCATAGCTTGAGCGCGTGCTGGAGACACGCGGCGTCGATGGCCCACGCGATATTTTCCGGGCGTGGCGCGCGTACGCGTGCATACGCACGCACAAACGTGGCGGCATGGTGCGGCGCTTCGAGCGGCAGATGATTGAGGCAGCGCACGAGTTCATATTCGCGCGGCGCGCCGATGGCCGCTTCCCAGTCGAGGATCAGCGGCGGCAGCGTGCCGTCGAACAAATAGTTGAACTGGTTGTAGTCGTTGTGAATCGGATGCTGCGGATCGTCGGCGGGGAACGCCGCGAGGCTGCCCGGGTAGTGCGCGTCGAGCAGGCGCAGCGACGTCTCCACGTAGTCATGCAGATTCGCGCGGTCGCGGCCGAGCGCTTCGGTCAGGCCACGGCGCACGCCGTCGGCGTCGATGGCGGCAAGCCGCGCGTGGAGCGTGTCGAACGCAGGGAGGCTTGACGTATCGAGCATATCGAACGTATCGAACGTGTCGAGGCTCACATGCAGCGCGCCGAGGCTCGCACCGAGCGCTTCCCATTCGCGGGACGTGAACGTGTCGTAGGTACGCGTCTGTCCTGGCACCCATCGCGTCACCAACGCGCGCACATCGTGGCCCACAAAAAGCGCTTCGCCTGCCAGCGTGCGCTGCAACGATTGCACGCGAAAGCGCGCATCGCCGTGCGCTTGCAGATGCGCGAGAACCGCCGCTTCCTTCTGCGCACGCGCTACGTGTTCATCGGCATACAGCTTCACGGCTACGCCACCGTGCCCGTCGCGCCCATCGTTCACGTACCAGACGCGTTCGCTGACCTGACGCGGCGCGCCGTCATGCGCGATGCCATAGGCCGCACAGATCGCGTCGAAGTTCGCCATGTCAGATCGCCTCGGCCGGGCCGTAACGATAAGGATGGCCGCTCAAGAAGGTGTTGTTCCCGACATAACGCACCTTGTACATGGCCGGTCGAAACAGCACCGAAGGCGCGTTGTTGTCGATGCCCAGCAGCGCATACAGGTCGCGCCGCACGAAGAACGCGTTATTGCCCATGTCGTCGCAGCACACGAGTTCATAACCCATGCGTTGGCCAAGGTGATAAAGCGATTCGAGGCTCGCGCCGTAATAGGTCGAGCCGTCCCATTCGTGCGCCGGGTTGTAGCACATGACCCAGCGCTCGGGCGGCGCGTAGTACGGGTTGTATTCGATCACCACGATACGCGGCTGGTAAGCGTCCAGCGCGCGCCAGATCCAGTAGTCGTTGCCGTCGATATCGATTGAAAGCAGGTCGAAGTCCTGCGGCGCATTGGCATCGGCGAGCAGTTGCGCAACCGTATCGGGCTGCACGCGTTCGTGACGCAGCGTCACGCGCTGCTCGCCGCCATAGTTCGCCGCGAGTTTCCCGTAGCGGTACGCGCTGCCTTCGACCAGCACGCCCTGCCAGCCGCGCTCGCGCAGCAGCAGCGCGGTATTGCTGTTGCGCAGGCCGTCGCTCGCGCCGATATCGACGCAAAAGCGATTGGTGGGCGCAATGCGCTCCATCAGGCGCGACAGGATCGCCTCTTCGCTGCCCTGCGCGTAGAGGCTTTGTGCGAGACCGGAAAGATCGAGCGGAAAAGGCGTGCCCTGCATGAACGTGTGCGCAATGGGTCAGAAAATGGGGTGCGGTGCGGCAAACGATGCGTAATGTACCGTAAAACGCGGCATGGCCGCGCAGGCCTGGCTGACACAGTCCTTCGGGCGATTCTCCTTATACTGGCGCAGTCCCTCCACGCATCCCGACGCGCGAGACCCCACATGCGGCTGCTTTCCTATGGCTTACGTTTTGCGGTCGCCGCGTGGCTGATCGCGGCGCTGGTGCTGTTCCTGATGCAAGACCGGCTGCTGCTGCCCGCCACGCCCGAAGCGCCCGACCTGCGCTCGGTCACGCACGAGGGCGACACCGTCGAGGCCTGGCATATTCACGACGAATACGCAGGCTACGTCGTCACGCCCACGCGCGAGACGCCGCGCGGCACCTTCATCGTCTATCACGGCAACGAGGAATCCGCCGAAACCAAGCTGCCGCTCGCCGATATTTTCCTGCGCGCGGGCTATCGCGCCGTGATCGTCGAATATCCGGGGCACGGCAATCGGCCGGGGCCGCGCAGCATGAAAGCGGCGCTTGCCGCGTCGCGCGAGGCGTTCGACGCGACGCTCGCGCGCTGGGGCGGCCCGGTTTACCTGGTCGGCGAATCGCTGGGCGCGGGCATGGCTTCGCAGGTCGTCAAAGGCAATGAAGCCTCGATTGCCGGGGTCGCGCTCATCACGCCGTGGGATTCGCTCGCCGATGTGGCCGCGCAGAAGTATCCGATTTTCCCGGTGCGCTGGCTGCTGCACGACGGCTTCGATTCGGTCGCCGCCGTGGCGCATTACACGGGGCCGCTCGTGATCGTCGGGGCGCAGCTGGATACGCTGATCCCGGTGGTTCACGCCCAGCACTTCGCGAACGCGCACGGCAATGCTCACCTGATGATGCTGGGCAGCGCCGACCACGACGACTGGTTCGGCGCGATGACGGCGGCGCAATGGCAACAGGTGCTCCAGTGGATGAAGGCGAATTGAAGCGCGCCTGGCGATGCAATGCGAAGCGGCGCACGTCCGGCCAGGCACTCGTCTAAGATCTGCCAGTCGCTTTAACCCGCACCGGAATTGCCCCGCATGGACGACACGTCCCCTCTCGCCGCCCGGCGACGCCTTGCCATCGCCCTGCTCGTCGCGGGCGTGTTCTTCATGGAGAACCTCGACGCCACCGTGATCGGCACGTCGCTGCCCGCGATGGCGCGCGATTTCGGCACCGCGCCCGCGTATCTTTCGGTGGGCGTGTCGGCGTACCTGGTCGCGCTCACGGTCTTCATTCCCGTCAGCGGCTGGGCTGCCGACCGCTTCGGCGCACGCCGCGTGTTCAGTCTTGCCATTGCCGTGTTCACGTTCGCCTCGCTGCTCTGCGCGCTGAGCCAGGGCCTGCTGGGCTTCACCGCCGCGCGCATTCTGCAGGGCATCGGCGGCGCGATGATGGTGCCGGTCGGGCGGCTCGTCGTGATGCGCGAAACGCCCAAGGAAGGCATCGTGCGCGCCATCGCCCTGCTCACCTGGCCCGCGCTGGTTGCGCCGATCCTCGGCCCGCCCGTGGGCGGCTGGATCAGCACGCACTGGACGTGGCACTGGATCTTCCTCTTGAACCTGCCGCTGGGCGTGCTGGCGTTCGTGGCCGCGCGCGTGCTCGTGCGCAACGGCCCGCCGCTCGCGCAGCGCTTCGATACCGTGGGCTTCGTGCTGAGCGGGCTGGGCTTCGGCCTCTTCATGGCGGGCATCGAGGCAGTCAGCCGCGCCGATGTTGCGCGCGCCCTGTCGCTTGGCGTGCTGAGCAGCGGCGTCGTGCTGCTCGCGCTGAGCGTGTGGCACCTGCGCCGCACCCCGCAGCCGCTGTTCGGCCTCGCGCCGCTGGCGATCCGCACGTTTCGCGTGACGGCGCTGGGCGGCTCGCTGTTTCGCACCGCCATCGGCACCGCGCCGTTCCTGCTGCCGCTGATGTTCCAGATCGGCTTCGGCTACAGCGCCGTGCAGGCGGGCGCGCTGCTGCTCTGGCTGTTCGCGGGCAACCTGGCGATGAAGCCGGGCACCACGCGCATCATGCATCGCTTCGGCTTTCGCACGGTGCTGCTGGTCAACGGCCTGCTGGTCGCGGCGGGGTTCGCGGCCTGCGCGCAACTGAGCGCGGCCACGCCCTACTGGCTCGTGTGCGCGCTGCTGTTTTTCACGGGCATGACGCGCTCGATGCAGTTCACGGCGCTCAACACGATCGGTTTCGCCGATGTGCCGCAGCCACAGATGCGCGACGCCACCACGCTCTTTTCGGTGCTGCAGCAGATGAATGCGGGGATGGGAATTGCGGTGGGCGCGCTGATGCTGTCGATCGCCGAGGCGTGGCACGGCACGCCTGCGGGCCATGCCACGCCGGGGGATTTTCAGCTCGCGTTCGGGATGATCGCGTGCGTGGCGCTGCTGGCCACGATCGACAGTCTGATGCTGCCCGCGAACGCGGGCAGCCGGGTGCTGGTCGCGCAGAAGGCGGAGAAAACCTCCTGATCTTCCGCGCGTGGAAGAGGCTTCAGAAGCAGGCGATTACGATGCCTTCGCCAGTTCCGCGTCGATGGCGGCGACGAGCTTCGGATCGTCGGCCGCCGTATCGGGTGCGAAGCGCGCGACCACTTCGCCCGCGCGGCTCACGAGAAACTTCTCGAAGTTCCACAGCACGTCGGGCGCGGCATTCGGCGCAATGCCGTAGCCTTCCAGGCGCGCGCGGAATGGGCCGTCGCCCGTCGCTTGCGGCTGGGCCTGCGTGAGCGAGCGATAGAGCGGATGCTGGTCGTCGCCCACCACGGAAATCTTCGAGAACAGCGGAAACTTCACGCCGAACGTGCCGGTGCAGAACGCCTGGATTTCGGCGTCGGTGCCCGGCTCCTGGCCCTTGAAGTTGTTGGCCGGAAACGCGAGCACTTCCAGGCCTTCGGCACGCTTGCCTTCGTACAGCGCTTCGAGTCCTTCGTATTGCGGCGTCAGCCCGCATTTGGACGCCACGTTCACCACCAGCAGTACCTTGCCCGCGTAGGGGCGCAGCGTGGTTTGTGCACCGTCGATGGCGTTGACGGGAATGTCGTAAATCGTGCTCATGTCTGTGTCCTCTGTCTGTTTGATTTGAGCGGCGCGCTCGCCATGTTCACTCGCAGGCCTCGCGCACCATCAGCAAGGCCGCACTGTCCACAATCGTGACCTGCCCATAGCGAATCTCGATCCAGCCGCGATCGGCGAACGCCCGCAGTTCCTTGTTGATGCTCTGCCGCGACACGCCCAGCAGCGCCGCCAGGTCGTCCTGCGAAAGCTTCAGGCCGATCTCCACGCCGGTATCGACGGGATGGCCGTAACGCTCCGCAAGGCTGAGCAGCCGCTCGGCCACCCGGCCGCTGAAATCCGCGAGCCGCGAGAAGCGAAAGCGGTCGTTCAGTTCGCGGTTGCGCGAGCAGATCAATTCGAAAAAGCCGCGCATCAACGCGGGCTGCTGCTCGAACAGGTCGAGCATCGCCTCGCGCGGGATATGGTACAGCCGCACCGTGCCGCGCGCATACAGGTCACACAGCGAACCCTTCCGGTCGAGCGCCGGAATGATGTTGATGACCGAATCGGGCTGGATATATTCGCCGATCACGCGTGCGCCCGACGCGCTCACCCAGCTCGCCTCCAGCGCGCCCGCCAGCACGATCAGGATCTCCTTGCAGTCGGCCTGGTACGGCACCACCAGCTCGCCCTGCAGCCAGGTCTTCTCGTAGCCCGCATCGACGAGCGTCGCCGCCGCGCCCGCCGACCAGTGCAGCAGGCTCGGATGGGTGAGAAAGGCGTTGATGACGCGCTGGCGCGTCAGCGGGTCGAGCGCGCGCCGGAACAGCGCGTCGTGGCTGGCATAGCTGGAAGGCGCTAAAGGCGTTAAAGGCGCTGAAGATGCTGAAGCGGGGGGCGGCGCATGCGCAGCAAAGCGCTGCGCATGCCTGGCAATGGCGGCCATGATCCATTCTCCGGGGGTGATGTGTTCGAACCATTTGAGCATTCGATCCCCGCCCGCCCAAACCATGATTTTTTGCTATCCATATCTACGCCGCCGCACTAACGCGGTGCGCGTCCCAGCCATGCCCGCCAGCACGCCGCTGCGTCAAGCCGGCGCGAACTCGAACGCCTGCACGCCGTTTTCCTCGACATAGGTTTCCCAGTGCGCGAGCAGCGTTTGCAGGCGCTGCGGTTCGGCGGCGGCAAGATCGTGGGTCTCGCCGGGGTCGCGCGCAAGATCGTAGAGCTGCCAGACGCCCGGGCCAGCGGGCACGGGGATGAACACGGCCTTCCAGTCGCCCTGGCGCACCGCGCGCCGCCCGAACAGTTCCCAGCCGGTCACGTGGCTCGCGTCGTGTACCGCTTGCGTCTCGTTGCGCAGGTACGGCAGCAGCGAGCGGCCCTTCACGGCGGCGATCTCGCGGCCGCGCCAGTGCGTGCCGGGATGCTCGACGCCCGCGAGTTCGAGCACGGTCGGCACCACGTCCATCACCGTCGCGAACGCTTCGCCGACACCGCGCCGCGCCAGCGCCGCATGATGCGCGAACGCCACCACGCGTATGCCGCCCTCCGTCGTGTACGCTTTGTAGAGCCGCGACGGCGCGGTGCCCGCCTGGGCCCAGCGCGGGCCGTACCAGACATAGGAATTGCCGCGCCCCACGTTGTCCAGGCTGTTGTCGTAGTAGTCGCGGATAAAGCGTTGCAGGTCGGGCCCGAAGATCGGCAGCGCTTCGAGCAGCGCGCCTTCCGCGCCGTTGTCGGAGAGGAACAGCACGAAGGTGTTGTCGAATTCGCCGGTCTGCTTGAGGTGCTCGATCACGCGGCCGACGTTCCAGTCCAGCCGCTCGACCATCGCGGCGTAGACCTCCATCGTGCGCGCCGAGAATGCGCGTGCCTCGGGCGTGAGCGCGTCCCATTCGGGCGTGGGCGCGACGACGGGGTGAGCGGTCGCTTCGGCGTCCAGCAGGCCGAGTGCTTTCTGCTTCGCCAGGCGTTCGGCGCGCAGCGCGTCGGGGCCCGCGTCGTAGCGGCCACGGTAATGCGCGACGATATCGGCCGGTGCCTGCAGCGGCCAATGCGGCGCCGAAAACGGCAAGTAAGCGAAGAAGGGCCGGTCGTCGCCTTCGTCCTCGCGCTCGCCCAGGTACTGGATCAGCTTGTCGGCGAAGGCGTCGGAGGAATAAAAGTCTTCCGGCAGGTTTTCCGCATAGTGGCCGTCTTCCACGTACAGGCCGCGCGTCGAGCGCATCAGGCGCGGCTGCTCGTCGTCCTCGCCCACGGGCTCGAAGCCGTAGTGATTGGCCGCGCCCGGCAGCAGCGCGAACGAGCGCTCGAAGCCGCGCGCGGAAGGCGCGCGATCGAGCGTCAGCCCAAGGTGCCACTTGCCCGCCATCGCCGTGAAATAGCCCGCGTCGTGCAGCAGTTCGGGCAGCGCCGCCACGCGGTCGTTCAGGTAGCCCTCATAGCCCGGTTTATCGGCGAGATGGGGCGGGCGCGCCTCCGCCATCGTGCCGATCCCCGCGACGTGATGGTCGGTGCCGCTCAGCAGCATCGCGCGCGTGGGCGAACAGGCGGACGCCGTATGGAAGTCGGTGAAACGCACGCCCGCGTGCGCGAGCGCGTCGAGGTTGGGCGTGGCGATCTCGCCGCCGAATGCGCCGAGATCGGAAAAGCCCAGATCGTCGGCGACGATCACGAGAAAGTTGGGGCGTTTGGCGGAGGGTTGCGTCATGGTGAGGTGTCCAGGGAGTTCTGAGAGTTCCAGAGAAAATCGGTGCGTGTCACATAAAAGCGCTCAATGCCGCGTGCGCCAGCGCGTCGCCGACGCTTCGAGGCGGCCGCCGAGCCAGCCGAACAACGCCCCCAGCGCGCCGATCGTGACGGCGGCGGCCAGCAGGCGGTCGGTGCGAAAGAGCTGCTGCGCGTCGATCATGAAGGTGCCGAGCCCCACGCCCGAGGGCATCAGGTACTCCGCGCCAATCGCGCCAAGCCACGCATAGACCAGCGCGAGGCGCAGCCCCGCGAACACGCCAGGCAGGATCGCCGGGACGATCAGCCAGCGCAGCCGCTGCCACGGATTCAGGCGCAGCGTGCGCGCGACTTCGACGAGCGCGGGCGGCAGGCCTTCGACGGCGCGGCTCGTCGCCAGCACGACGGGAAAGAACGCTGCGAGCGCGACGAAGATCACCTTCGACAGGTCGCCCAGGCCCGCCCAGGCGGTCAGCAGCGGGATCCACGCGAAGATCGCGACCTGGCGCAACGCGGTGAGCGTCGGGCCGAGGGCGCGCCGCACCCAGGTCAGCGCGCCCAGCGCAATGCCGAGCGCGAGACCCGCGAGCGCGCCGACGGCCAGCCCTTCGCCCGCGCGGGCAAGCGTATGGGCGAGCGGCACCGGCAACGCGCCGCTGCGCAGGTCGTCGAGCGCGCTGTGCAGCACGACGTCCGGTGCGGGCAGCAGGTTCGCATCGACGAGATGCCGGTTCGCGACCACGGCCCAGAGCGCGAAGATCAGCACCGGCAAGACCGCGCCGCGCAGGTAGCGCTGCACGCCGCGCTGCGCCGTCGCGATGCGCGCACCCGGCGCTTCATGCGGCCAGCGCACGAGCCTGCGCTCAAGCCGCTGCACGCCCTGGTCGATGGCGAAGCCGGTCAGCCCGATGGTCGCGATGCAGACGAACACCACGTCGAGCTGGAACATCTGCCGCCCATAGACCATCAGGTAGCCGATCCCTTCCGACGAGGCCAGCAGCTCCACCGCGATCAGCGTGAGCCAGCCCTGCGCGAGCGCCTGGCGCACGCCGGTCAGGAACGCGGGCAACGCGGCGGGCAGCACGAGCAGGCGCACGCGCTGCCACGCACTCAGGCGCAACACGCCCGCCACCTCGCGCAGGCGCCAGGGCATGGCCCGCACGCCCGCTTGCGTGTGGATCGCGACGGGAATCGCCACCGCCTTGAAGATCAGCACGAGCTTGAGCGCCTCGCCGATGCCCAGCACCACCATCAGGAGCGGCAGCAGCGCGAGCGGCGGCACCTGCGCGATGGCATAGAAAAGCGGCGCGACGACCTCTTCCGCCACCACGCTCGCGCCCATCAGCGCCCCGAGCAACGCGCCGCCCAGCGCGCCCAGCACGAAGCCAATCGCGAGCCGCGTGAGGCTGATGAGCAGGTTCGACACGAGGCCATCGCGCAGCAGGTCGCGCGCGGTCTCCCAGACGAGTTCAGGCGCGGGCAGGATCTGCGCCGACATCCAGCCCGCCTGCGCCGCCTTCCACCAGAGCAGATAGACGCACACCGGCAACGCCCACGGCAGCAGCGCGAACCAGGAAATCGCCTGGCCCCCCGCGCGTCTTGCACGCGGGGCGCGCTGCGCCTCGTCGAGAATCGTCGAATTCGCCGTGTTGAGCATGTCGGCCTCGCAGCAAAGTTGCGATCAATGAGATCGGCAGGTCATCAGTAGGTGAAGCGCAGCGTCGCGCCGACCATGCGCGGGTCGCCCGCCATCGCCGTATAGGTGTTCTGCACGCTCGCGAACGACGCCAGGTAGTAGTGGCGGTTAAAGAGGTTGTGCGCCCAGATGGAGAAGTCCCACTTGTGCGCGCCGCTGTTCAGGCGCCAGCCCGTCGCCAGATTGAAGATGCCGTAGCCCGGCAGTCGGCCATAGCGCGAATCGTCGAGCGTGCCGTACTGGTTCGAGCGCAGCGACCACACGCCGCTCACGTACTGGTCGATGTCGTGGCCCAGCGAGAACTCGTATTGCGCGCTCAGGTTGGCGATCCAGCGCGGCGCGCCGGAGACGGGCTTGCCCGTGAGGTTGCAGGTGGTCGCGCCAGTGGCGAGGGTGGTTTCGGCGGCGCACGGCCCGTTGGTGTACGAGCTGTACGTCGCGTTCACATAGGACGCGTTCAGGCCGAGCGTCAGGCCGCGCAACGGGCGCGCGCGCAGGTCGAGTTCCGCGCCGCGCGAGCGCACGTTCGCGCCGTTGGCGAGCACCTGGCTCACGAGACCGCTGGACGGCACCGTCACGTAGGTCGTCGCCTGGTAGCCGTTGATCTGCGTCCAGAACAGGTTGGCGTTGACCACCAGCCGATGGTCGAGCCATTCGCTCTTGATGCCGAGTTCGGCATCATTGGCGCGCTCCGGGCCGAACAGCAGCGAATTCGCGCCGAGCGTGGGCGCGGAGCCGACCGCCATGTTGATGCCGCCCGACTTCTCGCCGTGCGAGAGCGTCGCGTAGGCGAGCACATCGGACGTCAGCTTGTAGCTGAAGTTGAGCATCATCGACGGGCTGATGCTGTGCTGGCCGAGTTGCCCCGATTGATACGCGCCCACCGCCGCGTTGCGCAGCGCGAGCAGCGCGCCCGACAGATCCGCGCCGCCCGAGGGCGCAAGTCGGTTGACGTAACCGGTCTTGTCCTCGTAGGTGCCGCGCACGCCCGCTGTGAGGTCGGCGCGCGTGTTGACGTGCCATGTCGCCTGGCCGAACAGCGCGGCGCTATTGGTCTCCACCGAAGCGGGCGAGACCGCCGTGACGCCGTTCAGGATGCCGCGGTTCACTCCGTACTGGAACAGATCGGCGTCCGGGCCGAACGCCGTGAAGGTGTTCGTGTTGGTCTGCTCGTAGAAGTAGTACGCGCCCACGACCCAGTCGATCGGGCCGCCCGTGGGCGACGCGAGGCGCACTTCCTGCGAGATCTGGTGGTCGTCCACGCGCACGCCCGCGTTGCTGATGGCGGGCACGGGCAGGTTGTCGCCATCGTTGGACGGCGAGAAGTCCCAGAAGCGCGCCGCCGTGATCGACGTGAGCGAATAGCCGGAGTTCAGCCGGTAGTTCACCTCGGTCGATACGCCGCCCTGGTGGACGTTCATGTGCGGCGTGGTGTCGGTGTCGACCTGGAACTGCGAGGGATTCACCACCGGCGTCACGCCCAGCAGCGCCGCGCGCGACAGGTAGGTGCCGCCCGCAGGCACGCCATACAGCAGCATCGAACCGGTGTTCGAGTTCTGCGTGTTGTAGTCGGCGATGAAGCGCACGCTCAGGTCATTGTTAGGTTTCCATAACAACTGGCCGCGCACGCCGTAATTGGACACGCCGTTCAACTGGCTGCCGTTGTAGAGGTTCGTCACGCTGCCGTCGCTATGCGTGTGCTCCAGGTCGAGCGTGCCCGCCAGCGTCTGCGAAAGCGGCCCGCTCAAGTGCGCCTTGGTCTGCGCATAGCCATCGTTGCCGACCGACTGTTCCAGGTAGCCTTCGGTATGGAACTGCGGCGGGCGCGTCGAGATATTGAGCACGCCCGCCGTGCTGTTCTTGCCGAAGAGCGTACCTTGCGGGCCGCGCAGCAGGTCGACCTGCTGGATGTCGAGCAGGTCGAACACGGCCATGCCGGGGCGGCCCAGATAGACGTTGTCGAGATAGACGCCGACGCTCGGCTCCAGGTTGTCGCTGGCCGGGTTGTTGCCGATGCCGCGAATCGAAATGCTCGACTGGCGCGGATTGATGAACGAGACGTTCAGGCTCGGCAAGGTCTGCTGCAAGTCCTGGATGCGATAGAGACGCTGGCGCTCCAGCTCCTGGCCGCTCACGGTCGAAATGGGCGCGGGCACTTTCTGCGCGCTTTCCGAGCGGCGGCGCGCCGTGACGGTGAATTCCTTTAGCTGTACCGGGTTGTCGGCTTTTTTCTGCGAGGCTTCGGCCGGGGTCGTTTCAGTTTTGCCGTCGTCCTGCGCCCAGGCGGAAGTCGTAGCGAGCATCGCTGCGGCAAGCGCCGTCAGGCGATAAAAGGTGTGGTGATCCTTCATGTAGTTATAAATGCCTTTTAATCCGACTTTGCCGTCTTTTCGACATCGCTAAAGGTACGGTAGGGTTGCCAGCGGCCTGCGAGCTTCGTCTGCGCGAGCGCCTGGTTCAGGTACGTGGGATCGATCCAGCGCTCGACGTCGAAACTCTGGCGGATCATGCCAAGCTGCTTCGCCGTATCGACATCGCGCTTGAAGGCGTCCACGTAGTACGGATCGAGCAGCGGCGAGAAAAACCTGGCCGGGTCGCTGTCGCCAATTTCATTGCGCCAGACCGAAGCGGGCGTGCCCGCGCGGGTCTGTTCAAGTTGCAGATAGGCTTCCAGGTTCTTGCGGTCGGACACCCAGTTCGACGCTTCCAGCACGCTTGCGACGATGCGCTGCGCCCACTCGGGATGCGCACGCAGGAAGTCGTTCGATGCGACCAGTCCCGCCTTGAAGGTGCCGACGCCGTCGCGGCCACGCGTGCTCACCGGAATATCGACCAGCCCCTTATCCTTGAGGATGAAGAGCGAGGACGCCCCCCACACCGCGTCGATGCGATGCGCGGCAATCGCGGCGGCGGCGCTGTTGAGGTCAAGGTTGACCACGCGGAAATCGCGCTCGGTCAGGCCTTCGCTGCGCAGCACGCTATCGAACGACAGTTGCAGCGCCGTGCCGCGAAAGAGCGCGACCTGCTTGCCCTTGAGATCCTTGAGATCCTTGATGCCCTGCCCCGGCTGCACCGCAAGATAGCCGTTGACGTCGCGCGCCAGCGCTGCAATCAGGCGCGTATCGAGTCCATTCGCGCGGCCGATGATGCCCGCAAGATCGCCGAGAAATGCCAGGTCGACCTGATGGTTCGCGAAGGCTTCATTGACGGCCGGGCCCGCGCCCTTGAAGAACGTCCATTGGATCTTGACGCCATCCTTCAGGAAGGCCTTTTCCAGCGTCTGGTTCGCGTAGAGCACGTCGACCACGCCGCCGCCCGCCGGCTTCGACGCAGCGCCGATATCGGGCACCGCAATGCGGATCACGTTCTGCGCGCGTGCATGCGGCGAGACCAGAGCCAGCAGCGCGAACGCGACGAGGCAAGCGCCATGAAAATGTGCGAAAAATCGGCGTCCCACGAGAACCCCCACAAATAAAGCGCTTCAAATGCCCGCGCCACGCGCTGCCACACTCAAGGCGCGGCAGCGCGGCGCAGGGTTCGCTACGTCAGGCCGCAGCGGCAAGCTTCGGATTCTTTTCGACCGTGCGCGTGACGCTCCTGCGCCCGTCCACGCTCACCGGCACGTCGCCCGCCAGCGTCACGCGGCGCACCACGCGGCGTGCATCGCCGTAATCGTTGACGGCGTAGTGCTGGGTCGCGCGGTTGTCCCAGATCGCGACGTCGCCGGCCTGCCAGCGCCAGCGCACGATGTTCTCCAGCCGCGTGATGTAGCCCTGGAAGACTTCGAACAGATGGTTCGACGCCGAACCCGGCAGGTCGACGAAGCGCTTGAAGAAGTGGCCCAGCACGAGGGTCTTCTCGCCGCTTTCCGGATGCACGCGCACGAGCGGGTGCTCGGTCTCGTAGCGCGTGGAAACGAACACTTCGCGATAACGCTCGTAGGCGGCTTTTGCCTGCTCGGTGAGCGTGTTGCGCGCGTAGCTCGCGGCCGCCGCGTAGTCGTAGTCGTTGCTGTGCACCGCCCAGAGCTGCCCGGCCAGCGTCTTGAGCGCGTCCGGCAGGTCATCGTAGGCGGTGGCGGTGTTGGCCCAGACCGTGTCGCCGCCCACCTCGGGATTGGTCACGCCGCGCAGGATCGAGGCCTTGGGATAGGCGTCGACGAAGGTGACGTCGGTGTGCCACGAATTGGCTCGGCCGCCATGCAGCGAATCGAGTTCCAGCAGATATTCGGTGCCTTCGCGCACCGGCACGGTCGGATGCGCGACCGGATCGCCCAGCAGCTTGGCGAACGACTCCTGCTCCTGGTCTGTCAGGTGCGTCTGGTCGCGAAAGAAAATCACCTTATGGCGCAGCAGCGCCGCGTTGATGGCCTCCAGCGTCGCCGGTTGCAGGTCGCCGGACAGACGCACGCCGCGAATCTCCGCGCCGATGCGGCCCGTGACCGGATGAATGGACAGTTCGCCGTTTTCCACTACGTTGAGTTTCGACATTTTTTCTTTCCGTGACGAAAAGGAATCCTTATTAATAAAAACGGAAAGTCGAAGATCGCGATTCGGTTTTCCGTCATTCAGGTCGTGGCCGCTGCCTTGCGTGGTGCGTTCACGACCGTTACAGCCATGCTACCGGGACGCTGCCGGAATATCTGTCTGTGCCTTGACAGTCCAAAGCACACAATCAGCTATGCGAATGAACAGAATGGGTGGACAGGGTGGCATGGATCGCATGGGCGCCGTTCGCGCCATGTCCCAGCAGCGCGTGCAGGCGCTCGCGGTTGCGCTGGAACGCGGTGTCGGCGCGGTTGCGCGGCCAGCCCAGTTCGATATCGACCGTCGCGCGAAGTGGGCCGGGCCGCGGCGCCATCACCACCACTCGGTCGGCCAGGTATACGGCTTCTTCGACGTCGTGGGTGACCAGCAGCATCGTCAGGTCGGTGGCAGCGCGAATGCGCAGCAATTGATCGTGCATCTGCGAACGCGTGAGCGCATCGAGCGCGCTGAACGGCTCGTCGAGCAGCAGGAAGGCGGGGCGCGCGACGATGGCGCGCGCGAGCGCCACACGCTGCGCCATGCCGCCCGACAGTTGATGCGGCAGCGCGCGCTCGAAGCCTGCCAGGCCCACCAGCGCGATGTGCTCGTTGACGCGCTGCCCGACTTCGGCGCGTGCAAGCCTGAAACGTGCGAGCCCGAGCGCGATGTTCTGTTCGACAGTGAGCCACGGGAACAGACGCGGATCCTGAAACACGACGCCCGCTTCGTCATTGCCGATTTCAGGCGCGACGCCATCGACGAGAATCTGCCCGTCATAGGCGCTATCGAGCCCGCATAGCAGGCGCAGCAGCGTGGACTTGCCGCAGCCGCTCTCGCCGAGAATGGCGACGAACTCCTTGCGGCGAATATCGAAATCGAGATCGGCGAGAATCGCGCGCGTGCTGCCCGCGACCTGGAAGCGCTTGCTCACGCCATGCAGGCGCACGAAAGGACAGGATGCGCCGCCGCCCGACGGCGCCAATGCGGGAGAGTTCATAGGAAGCCTGATTGTGGGGCCGCAGGCGTCGACGCGTGGGAGCGCGGCGACGGATCAAGGCGTCCATTATCAAAAAGGCTGCGCCGGGCTGTCTGTCAAAGAGTGGTCAGATTACCCGGTGATCTGGCGCTATCGATATTCCTGGCGCGGCTTTACGCGCCGTGAGTGAAAGGATTCAGTCAGGCGGACAGCTTCTGCATTTCCGCGAAAAGATCGGCCTTGCCTTCGAAGCCGATACCGGGCAGATCCGGCAGGGTGATGAAGCCGTTATCGACCTTCACGCCATCGGGGAAGCCGCCGTAAGGCTGGAACAGATCGGGATACGATTCGTTGCCGCCCAGCCCCAGGCCCGCTGCGATATTCAGCGACATCTGGTGGCCGCCATGCGGAATGCAGCGGCTGGCCGACCAGCCATGCTGATGCAGCATGTCGAGCGTGCGCAGATATTCGACGAGCCCATAGCTCAATGCGCAGTCGAATTGCAGCCAGTCGCGGTCGGCGCGCATGCCGCCGTAGCGGATCAGATTGCGCGCGTCCTGCATCGAGAAAAGATTCTCGCCCGTCGCCATCGGCTTGTCGTAGTAATTGCGCAGCGTGGCTTGCAGTTCGAAGTCCAGAGGGTCGCCCGCTTCTTCGTACCAGAACAGGTCGTATTGCGAGAGCGCCTTCGCATACTGGATTGCGGTGTCCAGGTCGAAGCGTCCGTTCGCATCGACCGCCAGCTTCTGGCCGTCGCCAAGCACGCTGAGAATCGAATCGATACGGCGCAGGTCTTCGTCGAGCGACGCGCCGCCAATCTTCTTCTTCACGACCGTGTAACCGCGGTCGATGTAGCTGCGCATTTCGTCCTTGAGCTTGTCGTGATCCTGGCCCGGATAGTAGTAACCGCCCGCCGCGTAGACGAAGACTTCGCGGTTGGGCTTGCCGTCGCCATAACGATCCGCAAGCAGTTGAAACAGCGGCTTGCCTTCGATCTTCGCGACCGCGTCCCAGACGGCCATGTCGATCGTGCCGATGGCGACCGAGCGCTCGCCATGGCCGCCAGGCTTCTCGTTGGTGAACATCGTCGCCCAGATCTTGTGCGCGTCGAGATTGTCGCCCGCGTCGTTGACGAGCGAAGCAGGATCGGCTTCCAGGATGCGCGGAATGAAACGCTCGCGCATGAGCTTGCCCTGGCCGTAGCGGCCATTCGAATTGAAGCCGTAGCCGACCACGGGCTTGCCGTCGCGCATCACGTCGGTGACGACGGCCACAAGGCTCAGCGTCATCTTGCTGAAGTCGATATAGGCGTTGCGGATCGGGGAGCTGATCGGAACGGTTTTCTCGCGAATCTCGACGATTCTCATGGTGTGGCCTCCTGGAATGGCGCGTTGGCTGGATGTCCCGTTAGCCGGGATGCGGCTGCAATGAGACGTAGCATAGCGGCGCACGACCGGCCTATACTTCACCTCAATTCATTTCATTTTTTACTAAAAGTGAGAACTGATTCCACGTCCGACTTTGAGTTTTTCGTGCAGCTGGCGAAACTCAAGAGCCTGTCCGGCGCCGCCCGCTCGATGGGGATCACGCCGCCCGCCGCGACCAAGCGGCTGGGCGTGCTGGAGGAGCGCTTCGGCACGCGGCTGGTGAACCGCACCACGCGTAGCGTCAGCCTCACGCCCGAAGGCGAGACCTTCGCGCGCTACGCTGCGCAGATTCTCGAACAGGTGCGGGAGATGGAAGAGGCCATCGCGGGATCGCCCAGCGATCCGCATGGGCGCCTGCGCATCAATGCGACGCTGGGCTTCGGGCGCGATACGATTGCGCCGCTGGTATCGGAATTCGCCAGGCGCTATCCGCACGTCGATATCCAGTTCGTCGTCACCGACCGGCCCGTCGACCTGGTCGAAGGCGCGTTCGATATGGCGATCCGCTTTGGCGAATTGCCCGATCAACGCTTGAGGGCGCGCCGCCTGATGAGCAACCGGCGGTTTCTCTGCGCGTCGCCGAAATATCTGGAGCGGCACGACGTACCACTGCGCAAGGAAGACCTGGTCAATCATCGCTGCATCATCCACACGCAGAACGACGACGCGTTCGGCGTGTGGCGCTTCATGCAGGACGACCAGCTGGAGGCGCTCAAGGTGAGCGGCTCGCTGTCGAGCAATGACGGCGATATCGTGCTGCGCTGGGCGCTGGACGGCCACGGCATCCTGATCCGCTCGGAATGGGATCTTGCCAAATACGTCCAGAGCGGCCGGCTCAAGCTGGTGCTGCCGGAGGTGATCCTGCCGTCGGCGGATCTGTTCGTTTATTACCCTGGACAGCGCAACGAATCCGCCCGCGCACGCGCCTTCATCGACTTTCTCGTGAAGCATCTTGAAGCGCCGTTCGTGCCGCTGGACGTCAAACAGGCCGTGGCGGAAAAAAAGAAATCTCCACGGGCGCGACGCTGATACGTCAAGCGGCGGCGGTGAGCGCGTATCGGGCGCGGTGGCTTGAGCGCCCCAATCGAGTGACGGAGGCAAATCATGCGGCGTATTCTCGCGATCGGTGGTGGTGGTTTCCTGATGGAAGACGGCGCATCGCCCGTCGATGCGCTCGTGCGCGATCTCACCGGCCGGGCGCACCCGAAGGTGTGCTTCATCGGGACGCCGAGCGGCGACCTGCCCGCTCATCTCGACAAGTTTCATCATGCTTTTGGCGCGCTGGGCTGCGAAACGGCGCACCTCGCCTTCTTTCGCCAGCCCGATGCGCGCTCGATTCCCGTCGCCGATTTTCGCGCGCACCTGTTGCAGCAGGACGCGATCTATGTGGGCGGCGGCAATACGAAATCGGCGCTTGCGGTCTGGCGCGCGTGGGGCCTGGATGGCGTGCTGCGCGAGGCCTGGGACGCAGGCGTGCTGCTCGCGGGCATGAGCGCGGGCGCGATGTGCTGGTTCGAAGCGGGCCTGACCGATTCGTTCTGGAGCGAGGGGTATCGGCCGCTCGATTGTCTCGGGCTGCTGCCCGGCGGTTGCGCCGTCCACTACAGCAGCGATCCGTTGCGCCGCACGACGCTGCATGCCGCGTTAAAGGCTCAAGCCGTGCCGCCCTCGCTCGCGATCGACGACCACGCCGCCGTGCTGCATGAAGACACTTCGATTAAGTGCGTCTATGCGTGGCGCGACGGCGCGACCGCTTGTCGAGTCAGCCTGGAAGGGGACGCGGTCGTGGAGCGCGTATTGGCGGCGCAGCGCCTCTAAGGCGCATCGCCTGCGTCGTCCTCATGCCGCGGCCTGCGCACCGCGCGAATCTTGCCGCTATTGCCGCCGCCGCAGAAAAAGCGCTCCTCGCCATCCGACTCCAGCCCCGACACCGCCGTCCCTGGCGGCATTTCCAGCCGCTCCAGCACCTTGCCCGTTTGCGGATCGATGCGGCGGATGTCGCTTTCATCGCCCTCCCACGTGCCGTGCCACAGCTCGCCGTCCACCCACGTCACGCCCGTCACGAAGCGGCTCGATTCGATCGTGCGCAGGATCGCGCCGGTCTGCGGATCGACCTGATGAATCTTGCGCGCGCGGTATTCGCCGACCCAGAGCGTCCCTTCAGCCCACGCCAGGCCCGAATCGCCGCCGTTGCCCGGCGCGGGAATCGTGGCGAGCACGCGCCCGCTTTGCGGGTCGATCTTGTGGATCTGCGCCTCGGCGATCTGGAACAGGTGCTGGCCGTCGAAGGCCGTGCCCGCATGCGCGGGCATGTCGATCGCGCGCTGCGTCTGGCCGCTTTGCGGATCGAGCGAAGCAAGCTTGTCGCCCGCCGCGAACCACACGCTCTTGCCGTCCCAGGTGACGCCGCCCACCTGCTCGACGCCTTCGAAAGGGCCATATTCGCGCAGGATGCTGGCCGTGGAATGCTTCATCGTGGGCTCCTTGCCGGTCGGTTCATGCGCTCATCCTGCTCGCCTGGCAGTGGCGCGGGGAGTAACAAGGCCGTCGCGAATCCAGGCAGCGGCGGCATCGTCCAGCGCCGCGCGCGGCCCACGCCCACCGGCTGCACCTTGCGCGCCGCCGCCAGCGCGTCGAGCGCGCGCTGCACGGTGCGCTGGCTCGTGCTCAAGGCCAGCGCGAGCGCCGAGCTCGACCACGCCTCGCCATCGGCGAGCAGCGCCAGCACGGCGGCGTGCGGCTCCTCGACGGGACGCGCCAGCACGACGACTTCGCTTGCGGTGCGCGGCGCGAGGGCAAAGCCGCGCGGCGTCGCCTGAATGCCCGCGACATCGGCCAGCAGGGCACGCAACCGGCCGATCTCGACGCGCAGGCGCACTCGATGCGTGTCGTCCGCGTGCTTCATGCGAAACGCGCGCGCGATCAGCTCGTCGCGCGGCACGTCGGCGGGCCATGCTTCACCCAGTGCGCGCGCCAGCACGAACAGGATCGGGCGGCGCGCGAGCGGCACGACCTTATGCGCTTCGCGCACGGCGTAGCGGCAGGCGTCGATGACCAGCGCGGGCGAATCCAGCCATGCCGCGACTTCGTCTAGCAGCAGCGGACGCGCCTCGCCGCGCACGATGAGCCGCGCAGCGGGGGCTTCGAGCGATTGCGCCGCGCGCGCGACTTCGGCGGCAAGCGGCCCGATGCCCGCCACGCGCACGGCCCGTGCTGCTTCGGCCAGCGCCGTACGGGCCGCCTGCGGACGGATCTGCCGCATCGCAATGCCCGCGGCGATCAACTCATGCGATGCCCTGAGCGCGGGCGGCAGCGCTTCGGGACTCAACTCGGCGAGCGTTTGTGCGGCTTCGTCCAGACGTCCGATCAGCAGCAGGCGGCGTATCGCCAGGTGACGCGCGTGCGCGGCATTGAGCGCGTCGCCGTGCGCGTCGAGCACCTGCCGCGCCGCATCGAGCGCCGCGGCGGGCCAGCCCAGGTCGCGCATGGCCAGCGCGACTTCGGCCTCGGCGACGATGCAACGCGCGCGGGCCACCGCCTCGCGCGCGCCGAACCCGCGTGCGGCGCTGCGCAATAAGGCCTTCGCGCGTTCGAGATCGCCCAGCTGCGCCATCGCAATGCCGCGCAGCGCGAGTGCGGGCGCATCGTCGCGCAGGGCGACGCGATTCAGCGCGCCCAGCGGATCACCAGCGGCCAGCGCGCGCGCCGCGGCAGTGATCAGCGAGTCCATGCCCGGCCCAATCCCGACATACTTGTCACTCCCCTCGTCAAGCAGTCCCGACCTAATCTAACACGGCAGTCACAGCGCAGTTTTCCATGCACCGGCTGGCCACGCCGCCTCGCTTTTCGGCGCGCGCCGCCAGCCATTTCAGGAGCAAACGATGACCACGCATGCAACAGGCACCCGCGAGCAATGGCTCGCCGCACGGCTCGACCTGCTGGCCGCCGAGAAAGACCTCACGCGGCGCAGCGACGCCCTCGCCCAGCAACGCCAGGCGCTGCCCTGGGTGCGCGTCGACAAGGACTACGTCTTCGATACCGAACAGGGCCGCGCCACGCTCGCCGATCTCTTCGCGGGGCGCTCGCAGTTGCTCGTCTATCACTTCATGTTCGGCCCCGACTATGCAGCGGGCTGCCCGTCGTGTTCGGCGCTCGCCGATGGTTTCGATGGCAACGTCGCCCATCTCGCCCATCATGACGTCACGCTGATGACCGTCTCGCGCGCGCCGCTCGCAAAACTGCTGGCCTATCGCGAACGTATGGGCTGGCACTTTCCGTGGGCCTCGTCGCAAGGCAACGATTTCAACTTCGACTTCAACGTCTCGTTCACGGCTGGTCAGCAGCGCGACGGCGAGGTCGAATACAACTACGCGCGTGGCCGCCACGCGATGGACGCCGATCCGCCGCCCGCGCCCGTCGCCGAATTCGCGGCAAGCTGCGGCACCGATGCCGCGACCTACGCGCGCGACCGGCCAGGCCTGAGCGCTTTCGTGCGCGAGGACGATGCCGTCTGGCACACGTATTCGACATACGCACGCGGGCTCGATGCGATCTGGGGCATGTATCAATGGCTCGACCGTGCGCCGCTCGGCCGCAATGAAGCGGGCATCTGGTGGAAGCGGCACGATGAATACCGCCCGGATTGAGGCCGTCATGTTGCCCGCCGCAAGAGCGCGAGCAATCTTCGCCGTGCTGGCCACGCTGTTGTTCGCGGCCAGCGCGACGGCGACCGCGTTGCGCTTTACGTCGATGGCCGCCATGAGCGGCACGCCCATGCCGGGCGGCTGGACGCTCTCAGCCGTATGGCTGCCACTGTGTGGGCGCACGTGGCTGCAGACCGCTGCGTCGTTCGTGTCGATGTGGGCCACCATGACGCCCGCGATGATGTTGCCCGCGCTCGCGCCCATGCTCTGGCGCGAGCGTGCGACGCTCACGATTCGTTCTGGATGGCTAATTATCTTGAGCGTCGTAGCGTATTTCTCGATGTGGCTATTTGCGGGCATGTTGCTGTTTCCCGTAGGCGCTGCGCTCGCGTTCGTGGCCATTCGCGTGCCGTCGATTGCGCGTGCCGCGCCGTTATCGGCAGGTCTCGTAGTGATGGCTTCGGGCGTTCTTCAATGCACGTCATGGAAAGTCAGGCGTCTGCAATCCTGCCATCCGGTTCGCGATTGCCACGTTGCGCCGCCCGATCACGCGCTTCAGGCGCTGCGCACCGGCATGCGCTTCGCCGTGCAATGTGCGAGTTGCTGCGGCAACTGGATGGCCATACTGCTCGCAACCGGCGTGATGAACCGTGAAGCGACACTCATCGTGAGCGCGGCCATTGCCATTGAACGCATCGCGGCTTCGCGTGGGCCGCTCGCGCCTGTCCCGCGTATCACGGGCGCGGCGAGTATCGTCGCGGGTTTCATGCTGATTGCGTATTTGATCTAGCGTGCGCCTGAATGGCCTGATTTGCATTTATGCTTGTGAGCCAGGCAACCCCAACAAGCAAAATGAAGATCGTCCGAAATCTGGCCATTTTCGCGGTGTTGTTTATCGCTGCGTGCTATCTGGTTCCCGAGTTTCCCGAATATCCCAAGACGCAAAGCGAATCAATCGACGAGATTAAACTCAACGCCACGGGTGACCGGCTGCTCGTACGCACGCAGTATTCCGATTTCGACTTTGCGCTGCCCAATACCAATCTCAGCGCGGCGCTCGCGCCATTGCAGCACTCGGCTCCGATCAAGCCGTCCGATACGCCCTGGTATGCCCAGGCCGATCTCGCCGATCTGCAGATCAAGGATGACGGCAGTTTTGGCTCCCGTCTAACCGTGACGTTTATCGGCTATGACCCGGAGATACGGCCAACCGATATCGGGCTGCCGCGCAAGGAACTTGCCCGGCTGGGGCAATACGGTTTCGTGCCGAGCAAGAACCCCTATAGCGACGATTTCAACGCGGTCTGGGTCAGCAACGTCGTCGGCCATCGGCATGATCGCAATACGCTCGGGACGTGGACGGGCGCCGATCTCATGACCTGCTGTGGCAGCCGCCTCGACCTGATCCTGGACACGCCGGAGAAGATCGAACATAACCGCCGCCTCAATGCGCGGCTCGAACCGTTGACCGTGGTGGCGCATGCCGTAAAGAGCGTGATCGCCGATTGCGGGCTGCTCATCTTTCTGTTGCTCGGCGGGAAGCTGGGGCTACCGCGTGGTTGAAGGGGCTTGCGCACCCGCGCATTCCGCACGCGTACCTGTCATCGAAAAATCATATTAAAGCGGAACGCGTCGCCTAAACTTCAGGCACTCAAGCCACGCCCGCCAGCCTCCTTGCGCGGGCCGCCCTTTCAGCTTCATTCCGCTTCATTCCGTTCGATCCATTGCGCCGCGCTATCCCCTTGCGCGCGGCGTGCGATCGATTTGCCTCGCCGCCCTGGCCACCATCCTCCACCGGAGAGCGACATCATGAGCGACATCGAATTGCAGGCGTATCGCGGCACCGACAGCGTCTTTCTTGCGTGGTGGCACGATACCGCGATTGACGGTTGCCTCGGCTATGCCGTCCTGCGCCGCGTGGACGGCCAGGACACGACTGCGCTGAATGCCTACGTGGGGTTCTCGACGCAGCATGCGGTGCAATCGAATGCTGCCGCACAGCCATCGACATCGTGGCCGTATCAGCGCTTCACGTGGAGTGATTTCGAAGTGCCCGCGCACGGCAAGGTGGAATACAGCGTGGTCGCCATGACAGGCGAAACATCGCAGCCCACCCAAAGCAACATTCAATCGGCGTGGTTCGAACCGGCCACGCCGCAGCCGGAAAAGTACAAGCCGTTCTTTAACGTCGGCATTGTAGGCGCGCGCTGGTTCGCGAAATGCGCGGAGGCTTATCCCGAGCAATTCGCAGCGCTGCGCGCGGCGCTCGCGCCCACGCATTCCAGGAACAATAGCGACGACAGCACCGACGCCACGGATCCCGACGTCGCCACGCAGGCGCTGGAAACCGTGCTGCAACTGCCCTTGCCCGCCGATGCAATCGCCGCAGCAGACACCAAAGCGAAGCCCACCATCGGCAGCGAACTCGGCGGCGAACTCGCGAAGCAGATGCACGCGCTGCTCGACGAAGCGCTGCAAACCGAGGACATGCATCTCTATCTCGTGCTGTTCGAACTCTCCGATAGCGACCTGATCGCGCGCCTCGCCAAACTGGGCCAGCGCTGCCATCTGGTGCTCGCGAACGGCACCCATGAAAAAGGCACCGACGAGAACGCCAGCGCCGCCGCCGCGCTGACCGGCAAGGTCGATCTTTCGCGGCGCATTCTCAAGCCCTCGGGCGTCTACGCGCACAACAAGTTCGCGGTGTTCGTGACGGGCGGCCCAATCGAGAAAAAAGGCAAAGCGCAAAAGGTCTGGACAGGCAGCACGAACTGGACGCCGCACGGTCTTTACACGCAAGTGAATAACGGCCTGCTCGTCGATGACGCGACCATCGCCGCCGCGTATCTCGCCGAATGGCAACGGCTGCGCGAGGCCGATTTCCGCACGCCGCCGCCCGCTTCCGATGGCCAGGTCAACACGTTCAAGCACGGCAAGCAAACGACCTCAGTGTTTTTCAGCCCGCATCTGCCTAAGTCGATTGGCGCGAACGCGCCGGACCTGGCCTACGCCCGCTCGCTGATCCAGAACGCGAAGTCCGGCATCCTCACGCTGATGCTCGATCCGGGCTGGCAAGGCAGCCTGTTGCAGGACATTCGCGAGCAGGCCGAAGCCAATGCAAACCTCTATATTCGCGGCGTGGTCAACACCGACCCGACCATTCACGCCCATGAGGGCGACGCTACCGCCGTGGGCTTCCTGCATGGCGCCGAAGCCGTGCCGTCGAACTACGACATCGTGCTGCCCGCCACGCAACATGACAAAGGCGCGCCGATTCTCGATTACCTCGGGCGCGTGGGCATTGTCGTCGTGCATAGCAAGATCATCGTGATCGATCCGCTCGGCGATCATCCGGTGGTCATGACCGGCTCGCATAACGCGGGCGTTAAGGCAGCGACGATCAACGACGACAATCTCATCATCATCGAGAACGACCGCGATCTCGCAATCGCCTACGCGGTGAACGCGATTGCCGTGTTCAATCACTTCTGGTGGCGTCACAACATGGCGCCGCCCGCAAAACGCAAAAACGCCAAAGCGGGCGATACGACGATCGGCGGGCCTTCGCATTTGACGTCGCCGCACGAGTGGACAGGATTACGCCCCGATGACAGTTGGCAAAACAAGTTCTATGCCAATGATTCAAGCGCGGGCGAGGCCCGCTTCTGGGGCCTGGAAGTAAGAGAAAGAATAGCGTGACGCGAAAACAACAAAGAGCAAAAGCGAAAGGCGTGTGGCCGGCAGGCCGCACGCCTTTTCAGGAAATCTGGCGGAATTCAGCAGGCGAACGCAGCCGCCGAACTGTCCGGCATGTTGTCGAGCACGCGACCGCCGTCGCGACGAGCTTCGGACTCGCCGGGGAACGTCGTATCGCTATAGGCAATGACCTTGAAGCCACCGCCCGCAGCGCGCGGAATGGTAATGCCCCAGTGCCAGCCGCCTTCCTGTTCGAAGACGTGCAGCTTTAGGGCCGTATGCAATATTGGCGATTGGGATGCGCTCACGACACGCCCTCCTTTTCGAAAATGTTTCGAAGCGGGTTCGAAACGCCTGGCAACCTCAGCAGTTTAGGCAACGACTTGTTGCAGTGCAATAAGCGTTAATCTCTATGCAGAAGTTTTTTTATGTTGGGAATATCCCGCATATTGGTCTTTATCGGTAATGGCGGGTCGCGGTTAGTCGCTTTAAGGGTTATTGGGTAAAAGCTACTAATAAACCCCTGGAAAACTTCTGGAGAAAACCACGGTAGAACGGCGGCCAGGCCCCTGCGCAGCGGCGCGGCGAGCGGGTATCATCGAAATCCCGTGAAAAACTCCGCCTGACCCGCATATGAATACCCCTGCCGACGCTCCCTCGCCCCGCGCACTGCGCGCGCTCACGCCGCTGGAGGCCCGCATCGTCGGCGTGCTGATCGAGAAACAGCACACGGTGCCGGACACCTATCCGCTGTCGCTCAACGCGCTCGCCTCGGGCTGCAACCAGAAGACCGCGCGTTCGCCGGTGATGAACGTGAGCGAAGCCGAAGTGCTGAGCGCGATCGAAGACCTCAAGCATGTGAGTCTCGTGTTCGAAGGCAGCAGCAGCCGCGTGCCGCGTTTCGAGCACAACCTGAACCGCGTACTCGGCGTGCCGGGCCAGGCCGTGGCGCTGCTTACCGTGCTGCTGCTGCGCGGCGCGCAGACGGCGGCTGAACTGCGCCTGAATTCGGCGCGCCTGCATGGTTTCGCGGATGTGTCGTCGGTCGAGGCCTTCCTTGACGAGCTGGCCGAACGCGAACCGCCGCTCGTCGTGAAACTGCCGCGTGCGCCGGGCGAGCGCGAAAGCCGCTGGATGCATCTGCTGTGCGGCGAAGTGAGCATGCCGGCGGCGGGCAGCTTCGACGGCGAATATGCGGGTGCGAATGCGTCGGCGGGATCGGGCGTGTCTAACGCCGACTACGAAGCCCTGCGCGCCGAACAGCAACGTCTGTCCGATGAAGTCGCGCGCCTGCAGACGCTGGTTCAACGCATGGCAGCCGAACTGGGCATGTCGATCGAGACGCCCGAAGGCGAGGAATAAGACGGCAGCAATTCACTTCGCCCCCTAAAAAAGGCGGTCGAAACGGAGCCATCCGTTCGACCGCTTTTTTGTTATCGCCACTTAAACATCATTGGCCGATCTGGCGGCTGACGTGATTCTCCTGCTGGTTCAGCGCACGGTCTTCGGCGCGCGTGATGTGGCCGTTGTCCTGGCTCGCCATCGCGCGTTCTTCGCCGCGGATCTGGCGGTCGTCGCGATGCAGGCGCGCTGCTTCGCGGTGGGACATGTCGCCTTCACGCACTTCCTGATGGATGCGCCGATCCTGGTTCGACAGACGATGGTTGACTTCGGCGCGGCGCGGATGCGTGGCGTCCCAGTGCGAATACGGCGTGGCGGAAGCAGTGCCTGCGAAGGCAAGCGTGAGCGTGGCAAGAGCGGCAAGATAAACGGGCAAGCGGCGCATGGTGGTTCTCCCTGAGGTCTGCGGTGACGGCAGGTTGCCGTCTATCCGCAAAAACGCAGCCGCCCGCCGCGCTGTTGACCCAAGGATTGTGAGTTCTGCAACCGGATGTATCCGCAGACGTTTGCCAGGGACGTGCCGTGGGTATTGCGCGACGTTAGCGGATACCCCTTCGCAGAAGGCTTATTCCGCCTTGCGCGCCGCTGCGATGATGGCATCGGCCACGGCTTGCGGCTGGCTCACGAGCGCCACATGGCTGCCGTTCACCTTCGTCACCTGTGCGCCGATATGCGCGGCCATCTGCGCCTGCAGCTTCGGATCGATCATGCGATCGTGCTGCGGAATCACGAAGAACGACGGCTTGTCGTGCCACGCGGCCTTCGTCACTTTCTGGTCGATACAGCCCGAGAACCACGGCGCCTGGGTCGCGGCAATCAGGCGGCGCTGCGCCACCGGCAAGTCCTGCGCGAAATCGTCGAGCACGCCTTGCGTCGACAGCGTCAGGTAGCCCGCCGAATCCTTCTGCAACTGGTCGGCCCACACGGGCGGCGGCAGGCCCTTGGTGATGTCGCTGATCGACTGGCCGTCATCGGGCGCGAAAGCGGCCACATAGACCAGCGCCTTGACCTTGTCGTCGTTGCCCGCTTCGCTCACGACCACGCCCGCCCACGAATGGCCCACCAGCACCACCGGGCCCTGCTGCGCGTCGATTACCCGCTTCGTTGCGTCCACGTCGCCCGCCAGCGAATTGAGCGGATTCTGCACCGCGACCACATGCAGGCCGCGCGCCTGCAACAGCGGGATCACCTTGTCCCAGCTCGACCCATCGGCGAAAGCGCCGTGCACGAGCACGACGTTCTTGCCTTGCAGGTCGGCGGCGGGCGCGGTCTGCGCGGCATGAGCGGCAGGCAGCGCGAACAGGGAACCGAGCATCATCGCGCTCGCGAGGGTCTGGCGAAGAAAGCGGATCATCGAATCACTCCGGGAATTGACGGTTGTTGTTGGGTTGTTGTTGTTCAGGCCGTCGCGAAGCGTCGTTCGCGACGGCAGGGGCGCTGCATTACGAGTGGGCGTAGATGGGTTCAAGACCGACCACGTCTTGCGGGTCGCTCGCACGGCCGCCGCGCGAAACGCCCGAAACATGCGCGACATGCTTCATCGGCGAGGCGGCGGCGGCCGGTGCGCCCGCTTCCGATGCGTTGGCGCTGCCGCCGTACGCGGCGTTCGCGGTCTGGTTCGCGGTCTGGTTCGCGGCGATGCGCGAGAGCGCGGCTTGCAGGTTCGTCGGGTACTGGTTGTTGTCGCTGGACGCGTTGTAGCCGGCTTGCTGAAGCTGCACGAGTTCGGCGCGCACTTCGGCGCGGGTGACCACGTGATCCTGGGCGAACGAGAGTGCGGGGACAGCAGCGGAAACGACAACGGCGGCGGCGACGAGGGAGCGAACGAGGTTCATGATTTTCTCCAGTAACAAGTAAGGTCGGGGCGGGTGCTGCACGCTGTGTTGCGCTTGCCTTGCGTTTGTTCGCCTGGGCTGCAACGTTGCGTTGGATGTATTTGACGCCCCGGACGTATCTCGCTTGTTTCCGCAACCCCGGCTTATTGCAAGCGAGTTTTTCAGATCGCGCCGCAGATACATTGCGGTACAAAACTCGCCGCCCGCGCTGCGTCCGGGCGTGCGCGCCGCCCGTATATCGGTCAATCCCACGCTACGCGTGACGCCCGATCGCGCCGCCGGCCATGAATCCGCTGAACCCGCCGCTGATGGACTTGCCGCTGAACCTGCCGCTGAAGTCGCCGCTGTGCCAGCCGCCGCGTCGCCTGGCGCGGGCGATGCTATATTGCGTCGGTTCCTTCCGTCCCTTACGTCCTTTCAGCGCGGGCGCAGCACGCCCCCTCATGCGCATGACCGACACGGCTGGCAGTCCCGAAAGCATCGACCCGTCCGCACCCGATCCGGCGCGCGAGGCCGCACGGCGCGCGCACCTGAACCAGTTGCTCACCCAGGTGGGCCAGGGCGACCAGGCAGCGTTCGCCGAGCTTTACCGGCTGGCTTCCGCACGCGTGTTCGCCACGATCGTGCGCATGGTTCACGACCGCGCCGAGGCCGAAGACCTGCTCCAGGACGTCTTCACGACCGCATGGCGCCGCGCCGGCCTGTTCGACCCGGCGCGCGGCGGCGCGATGACCTGGCTCGTCACGCTGGCGCGCAACCGCACCATCGACCGCCTGCGCCAGCACCACGAAGCGCCGCTGGAGGAAGACAGCGAGCTTGAACTCGCCGACGATCACCCCACCCCCGCCGCCCTCGCCGAAGCGAGCGAGGAACGCCGCCGCCTCGAACAATGCCTCGAACAACTTGCGCCGCAGCAGCACCGCGCGGTGCGCGAGGCGTTCTTCAGCGGGGCGACCTATAGCGAGCTGGCCGCGCAACTGAGCGTGCCGCTCGGTACGCTGAAAAGCTGGATCCGGCGCAGCCTGATGCAACTCAAGACCTGTCTGGAACGATGAGCACGCCCGCCGACCACGACCCCGAACTGCACTGCGCCGAGTACGCGCTGGGCGTGCTCGACGCCGCCGCGCGCCTCGCGCTGGAGCAGGCCGCGCGCGCCGACGCCGATCTCGCCGCCACGCTCGCGCGCTGGGAACAGCGCTTCGCGCCGCTCGCCGAGGATCTCGCGCCCATCGCCGCGCCCGCCCGCGTGTGGACGCGCATCGAGCGCGACCTGGGCTTCCTGCCCGCGCGCCAGCCTGGCGCGGCGGGAGCCCGGGCAGCGTCGGCAGCGGCTTCCGGCTGGTGGAACGATCTGCGCCTGTGGCGCTTTGTCGGGATTGGCGCGAGCGTGGCCGCGCTGGCGCTGGCCGCCGTCAATCTCGTCTGGATGCAAAGGCCGACGGGTACGACCGTCGTGGCAAGCGCGAACCCCTACATGGTCGCGACCCTCGCCCGCCCGGACGGCGTTGCGCACTGGACGGCGACCTTCGATCAGCGCCGCCGGGACATCGTGGTCGTGCCCGCCGTCAAGCCGACCATCGAGGCCGGTCGCGCCACCGAACTCTGGCTGATCCCGCCCGGCGAAAAGCCGGTGCCGCTAGGCGTGTTCCCCGCCGATGCACCCGCCACGCTGACGCTGACCGCCGATGTTGCCGCCCGCGTGAGCGCACGCGCGGTGCTGGCCGTCTCGATCGAACCGCCGGGCGGTTCGCCGACCGGACAGCCGACCGGGCCGGTTGTCGCGACCGGGCCGATGAAGGGCGCAGTGTGAGGCATGACGCGGCCTCACGAATAAGTTAGTACCCACTTCGCACGTGTAGCAACGCCTCGTTGCGTACATTCTGCGTACCTTCTGCATCCGTTTGCCCTTCTCGTCCGTATTTCCGGCATCGACCTCCTGACGGAGTCCGCATGCCCTTCGCCGCCGCGTTCGCCCTGGCCTTCGCCGCGCTCGTCGTCGCCTTCTTCATCGCCTGGCTCGTGCAGCTGCGCACGCGCAACGCGGGGATGATCGATCCGCTCTGGGCGGCGACGCTCGGCCTCGTCGCCGTGTTCGCGGCGCTGGTCGGGCCCGGCGCGGGCATCAACCGCATCGCCGTGGCGCTCGGCGGCGGCGCCTGGGGCGCCCGGCTCGCGCTCCATCTCTGGCGACGCAATCACGGCCAGCCGGAAGACCCGCGCTACGCCGCCCTGCGCGCGTCGTGGGGCGCCGCCGCCGCACCGCGCATGCTGGGCTTCTACCTGGTTCAGGCGGTCGCGTCGATGGTGCTGTCGATCGCCTTCTTCGTGCCCGCGTGGAGCGCGGCCAGGCCGCCGATTCCGCTCGTGGTCGCCGCCCTCGTGACCGGCTTCGCCGCCGTGATGGGCGAATCCACCGCCGACCGTCAGCTGCGCCGCCACATCGCCGACCCGGCCAACCGGGGACGCGTCTGCACGAGCGGCTGGTGGCGCTATTCGCGGCACCCGAACTACTTCTTCGAATCGCTGCACTGGTGCGCCTACACGCTCTGGTCGATCGCGCTGCCATGGGGCTGGGCCACGCTCGCGCCGCCGTGCGCGATGGCGTGGCTGCTGCTCAAGGTCTCGGGCGTGCCGATGCTCGAAGCGCGCCTCGTGCAAAGCCGCGTGGGGTATCGCGAGTACATGCGCACGACGAGCGCGTTCATTCCGTGGCCGCCGCGCCCCGCCGGGCACCACGACTATCGAAGCGAACATCAAAGCGAACATCGCAACGCACACCACAACGAACTCCGCGATCAAAGCGAGAGGAGACCTCACCCATGACAACGACAACGACGACCCGGCCGGAGCACAGCGCGCCCACTGCGCCCAGCCCGGAAAGCTGGCCGATCCGTTGCTGCGAACGCGGCTGGCTGCCCGACTGGCTGATCCGCGCGGGCATGCGCACGCTGATCCGCCAGCGCCTGGCCGACGAGCACGCCGACGACGCCGAACGCAGCGCGAGCAACCTCGAAGCCCTCGTCGCCACGTTGCGCGCCAGTCCCATCGCGCTGCACACCCAGGACGCCAACGCCCAGCACTACGAAGTGCCCGCCGCCTTCTTCGCGGCCCATCTGGGCGCGCACCTGAAGTACTCGTGCGGCTACTACCCGCGCGGCGACGAGACGCTCGACGAGGCCCAGGACGCCATGCTCGCGCTCTACGCCCTGCGCGCGGGCGTGGAGGACGGCCAGCGCATCCTCGACCTGGGCTGTGGCTGGGGCGCGCTCTCGCTGTGGCTCGCGCAGCGTTTCCCGCGCGCGCAGATCGTCGGCCTGTCGAATTCGCATGGCCAGCGCGCCTTCATCCTGCAACGCGCCGCCGAGCGCGGCCTGACCAATCTGCGCATCGTCACCGGCGACGTCGCGAGCTCCGACTTCCCCGCGCAGACGGCGCGCTTCGACCGCGTGCTCTCGATCGAGATGTTCGAGCACATGAAGCACTACGGCCTGCTGCTCGCGAAGATCGCGGGCTGGCTTGCCGACGACGGCCAGCTGTTCGTCCATCACTTCGCGCACCGGCAGCTCGCGTATGCCTTCGTCTCGCGCGACGGCAGCGACTGGATGACGCGCCACTTCTTTACCGGCGGCACGATGCCTTCGGCGAACCTGCTGCTGCGCTTCCAGGACGACCTGTGCGTGACGCGCCAATGGTGGCTCGACGGGCGTCACTACGAGCGCACCGCGAATCACTGGCTTGCGTCGCTCGACGGCGCGCGCGACCAGGTGCTGCCCGTGCTCGGCGCGAACGGCGACGCGCGCGTCGCGCTGCAACGCTGGCGCATGTTCTACATGGCCGTCGCGGAGCTGTTCGGCTATGCGCGCGGCCAGGAGTGGGGCGTCGCGCATGTGCTGATGCGCAAGCGGACGTGACAGGCGCGACAGGCGCGACGGCGCCTGCATCCGGGTAGCGAAGCGGCACGTATATGCCTGCATCGGGGAATCACAAAAACGACAGAGCAACAATCAGGGAGGCTTTCGACATGCCCGCCACGCAAGAACTCGCCGCCTTGCCGCCCGGCCAGCGTGTGGCCGTAGTCGGCGCGGGGATCGCCGGACTCGCGAGCGCGTGGCTGCTCGCGCGGCGTCACCGCGTCACGCTGTTCGAAGCCGCCGACTATCCCGGCGGCCACGCGCATACCGTGGACGTCGAACTGGAGGGCCAGCGTCATCCCGTCGATACCGGCTTCCTGGTGTTCAACGACCGCACTTACCCGAACCTCGTCGCGCTGTTCGACGAACTGGGCGTGGCCACGCATCGCAGCGACATGTCGTTCTCGGTATCGGTGGACAGGGGCGCGCTCGAATGGGCGGGCACGAGCCTGAACACGGTGTTCGCCCAGCGCCGCAACCTCGTTTCGCCGAGCTTTATCGGCATGTTGCGCGACATCCTGCGCTTTAACGCCAGCGCTACACAGAACTACGAGACCGCGCGCCGCGAGCGCCTGTCCGTCGGCGAGCTGCTGACGGCGGGCGGCTACGGCGCGCCGTTCCAGCGCCATTACCTGTTGCCGATGGCCGCCGCCATCTGGTCGAGCGCCGCCGACGACGTCCTGCGCTTTCCCGCCGCCACTTTCCTGCGCTTCTGCATCAATCACGCGTTGTTGCAGGTGAACCAGCGGCCGCCCTGGAAGACCGTTGCGGGCGGGTCGCGCGAGTATGTGGGACGTCTGGTTGCAGCGCTCGACGATGTGCGGCTGAAGACAGCCGTGCGCGCGATCCGCCGCGACGAAGCCGCCGACGCGTCAGGCGTCACCGTCGTCACCGATACGGGCGGGGCCGAACGTTTCGACGCTGTGGTGCTCGCCAGCCACGCGCCCACGAGCCTCGCCCTGCTCGCCGATGCCGACGCACAGGAGCGAGCGGTACTGGGTGCGGTGCGCTACCAGCGCAACGTCGCCCTGCTGCATACCGATGCCGCGCTGCTGCCGCGCCGCCGCCGCGTCTGGTCGGCGTGGAACTACCTGAGCCGGGGCGCGTTCGCGCACGGAGGCCAGCAGCCCGTGTGCGTGAGCTACCTCATCAACCAGTTGCAGCCGCTGCCGTTTCGCACGCCCGTCGTCGTCACGCTCAACGCCGTGGAGCCCCCCGCGCCGCAGACGCTGCTCGGGCGCTACGTCTACGAGCATCCCTTGCTCGACCTTGCCGCCATCGATGCGCAGCAGCGCCTGCCCGACTTGCAGGGCCGCCGCCGCACGTGGTTCGCGGGCGCGTGGACGGGCTATGGCTTTCACGAGGACGGCCTGAAATCGGCGCTGCGCGTCGCGCGCGACTTCGGCGTCATGCCCGCGTGGGCCGCGCCATGAACGCGCTCGACACCGCGCACGCGGGCCTGCTGCTCACGGGCCGTGTGGTTCATGAGCGCCTGCGGCCCGTGCGCCACGCATTCGCGTATCCGCTGTTCCAGGTCTGTTGCGATCTCGACCGGCTAGACGCGCTGGCGTCGTGGTGGTTCGGCATCGACCGCTGGCGCGTGTTCGCACTCGCGACGCGCGACTACGGCCCGCGCGACGGCAGCGCGCTCGCGCCGTGGATGCGCGCGCGCCTGGCCGAAGCCGCCATTCCCGTCGATGGCCCGATCTGGCTGCAAACCGTGCCGCGCCTGTTCGGCCACGCGTTCAATCCGGTGAGCTTCTGGTATTGCCACGACCGCGCGGGCAACCTGCGCGCGCTTTACGCCGATGTGCGCAACACGTTCGGCGCACATCACGGCTACCTGCTGAGCGCGTCGGGCCACGCGCCAATCGATGCACACACGACGCTGGTCTGCCGCAAGGTGCTGCACGTATCGCCGTTTTGCCGTGTCGAGGGCGACTACGCGTTTCGCGTAATCCAGCGCGACGATACGCTGGCCGTGCGCATCAACTATCAGGATGCCGAAGGATTGTTGTTGCGCACCGCGCTCGCCATGCATGCCGCGCCGCTCTCCGCTTCGCGCGCATTCGCCGCGCTGGCGCGCTCGCCCGGCAACGCCATCGGCGTGCTGCTTCGCATTCACTGGCAGGCGCTGCGGCTCTGGCTCAAGCGCGTGCCCTTCCTCGGCAAGACGCCCGGCGCGCGCGCGCCGCATCCCCAACACGAGGCCCGTCCATGACCCTTTCGCGTCTGTTGCGCCTGCCCGGCATTTCCAGCCGGCCGATTCCTCTCGCGTCGAGCGTGTCCTCGCGCGTCTTTCTCGGGCTGCTGCGCCGCATCCGTCACGGACACCTCACGCTCACGACGCCCGACGGCAGCTGCTATGTATTCGGCGACCTGCGCGACGGCCCCGGCGCGACGCTCCATCTGCACGACTGGCGCGCGTGTGGCGCGATCCTTCATGCGGGCGATATCGGCTTTGCGCAGGCGCTGCGCGAGCAATGGGTCGACTCGCCCGATCTGGTCGCGCTGCTGCGGCTCGCGATCCGCAACGAAGCCGCGGTGGCCACGACGGTGCACGGCGGCCCGTTCGCGCGGCTGTGGTTCGGGCTGCGGCACCGCTTGCGCCGCAATACGCGCGAAGGCAGCCGCCAGAACATCCATGCGCACTACGACCTGGGCAACGAGTTTTACGCGCTCTGGCTCGACCGCACGTGGACGTATTCGAGCGCCTGTTTCGACGGCGATAGCCAACGTCCGCTCGCCGACGCGCAGGCCGCGAAGTATCAACGCGTCATCGACACGCTTGGGCTGCAACCCGGCATGGAAGTGCTGGAAATCGGCTGCGGCTGGGGCGGTTTTGCCCTGCATGCCGCGCGTCAGGGCATACGCGTGCGCGCGCTGACGATTTCCCAGGCGCAGTACGCATTGGCCGTCGAACGCGTGATGGCCGCGGCACAAGGCGCGCGCGTCAGCGTCGAGCTATGCGACTACCGCGACGCCGTGGGCCAGTACGACGCGATCGTCTCGATCGAAATGTTCGAAGCCGTGGGCGAAGCATTCTGGCCGGGTTATTTCGACACGCTCAAGCGCTGCCTGAAGCCGGGCGCCCGCGCGCTGATCCAGTCGATCACGATTGCCGACGCGCTGTTCGAGCACTATCGCGCGTCCAGCGATTTTATCCGCGAGACGATCTTTCCTGGTGGCATGCTGCCGAGTCCTGCGCAGTTCGGGGCGGCGGCGCAACGTGCCGGACTCGATGCGCGCGCAACCTTATCGTTTGGCCGCGACTACGCGCAGACCTTGCGCCTGTGGCGCGCGGCCTTCGAATCGAGGCTCGATGCGGTGCGCGCGCTCGGTTTCGACGATGCGTTCATCCGCATCTGGCGGCTCTATTTCACGTACTGCGAGGCAGCCTTCGACGAGGGCCGCACGGACGTGATGCATTTCGTGGTCGAGCGGCCTCGCGAATAAGCCGCTTATTCCAGCGGAAAACCCTGCTTGAACGCCTGCCGCAGGAACTCCGCGAAACTCGACACCGCGCGCGGCACCTGCGCGCCGTACGGGCGCACCACATGCAGTTGCGATGCGAATGCGCCCACGGGTCGCCAGTTGGGCAGCACCAGCACGAGCTTGCCCGCCTGCAAGGCCGCCTGCGCGCTGAAGTCGGGCAGCAGCGCGATGCCCAGATGTTCGAGCGCGGCGTCGCGCAGCGCTTCGCTGTTGTTGGCCGAGAACGGCCCGTTCACCGTCACGTTCACGCGCGTGTTCTCCGCGCGCCGCCCGCTTTTCTCGAACGACCACGCGCCCGATCCCAACGCGCGCGGATAAAACAGGCAATCATGCTGGGCGAGATCGGCGGGCGTTTGCGGCGTGCCGCGCTGCTTCAGGTACGTACGCGTCGCGACGATCACCGAACGCGTATCGCAGAGCTTCCACGCCACATGCGTTTCGGGCACCTGGGCGCTATGACGGATCGCCAGGTCGAAACCCTCGCTCGCAATGGACGTCAGGCGATCCGACATTTCCAGTTGCACACGCACTTCGGGATGGGCGCGCGAAAACTGGGCCAGATGCGGCACCAGTTGCTGGCGCGCGAACGCCACGGGCGCGGTCACGCGCACCGTGCCGCGCGCCACATCGGCCATGTCGCGCACGCCCGCGAAGCTGGCCGCGATGCGCTCGAATTCGCCGCGCGTTTCCTCGACGAGCCGCTGCCCGGCCTCCGTGAAGCGCACGCTGCGCGTCGTGCGCTGCACGAGCGCCACGCCCGCCACGCGCTCCAGTTCCGCGATGCGCTGGCTCATCGCCGCCTTGCTCACGCCCAACCGCGCAGCCGCCGCCGTGTAGCTGCCCTGGCTGGCGAGCACGTTGAGCCAGTGCAGGTGAATCCAGAGCGACTCGGCTTTCTGCGTATCCATAGCGGGTTCCACCGTCCTTGACCTGCGCCGATGATAGCACCCCATCTCGTCATCTTTCAGGGTTTCCACGGGTGATTGTTCACTGCTGAAAACAATCAATTCAGCCGCCGTGTCTTTGCAGGGCCGCGCCGGCTTCGTACACTGGCCGTCATCCAATGAATCACCCTGATTCAGGCGAATTGACCCACTGGCGAGGAGATGACATGCAGGCCTTTACCGATAGCGCAGACGTAGTCCACTTCATCGGCGGCAAGACCGAGCGCGGCGCGGGCGACCGCACCCAGGCGATCTTCAACCCGGCCACGGGCGCCGCCGCGCGCCGTCTGGTGCTGGGCGAAGTCGCGGACGTCGACGCCGCCGTGGCGAGCGCGAAAGCCGCGTTCCCGGCCTGGCGCGACACGCCGCCGATCCGCCGCGCGCGCGTCATGCTGCGCTTTCTCGAACTGATGAACCGCCACAAGGACGAACTGGCCGCGATCATCACCGCCGAGCACGGCAAGGTCTTCGCCGATGCCCAGGGCGAGGTCGCGCGCGGCATCGACGTGATCGAATTCGCCTGCGGCATTCCGCAGTTGCTCAAGGGCGACTACACGGAGCAGGTCTCGACCGGCATGGACAACTGGACGGTGCGCCAGCCGCTGGGCGTCGTGGCTGGCATCACGCCGTTCAACTTCCCCTGCATGGTGCCGTGCTGGATGTTCCCGGTCGCGCTGGCCGCTGGCTGCACGTTCATCCTCAAGCCGAGCGAGCGCGATCCGTCGGCGTCGCTGTTCATGGCGCGTCTGCTCAAGGAAGCCGGCCTGCCCGATGGCGTGTTCAACGTCGTGCAGGGCGACAAGATCGTGGTCGATGCGCTGCTCGCGCACCGCGACGTGAAGGCCGTGAGCTTCGTCGGCTCCACGCCGATCGCCAACTACATCTACGAAACCGGCGCGAAGCACGGCAAGCGCGTGCAGGCGCTGGGCGGCGCGAAGAACCACATGGTCGTGATGCCCGATGCGGACATCGAGCAGACCGTCGATGCGCTGATCGGCGCGGGTTACGGTTCGGCGGGCGAGCGCTGCATGGCGATCTCGGTCGCCGTGCTGGTGGGCGACGTCGCCGACAAGATCGTGCCGCGTCTGGCCGAGCGCGCGAAGACGCTGATCGTCAAGAACGGCATGGAAGCCGACGCCGAAATGGGCCCGATCGTCACGCGCCAGGCGCTGGAGCGCATCGAAGGCTATATCGCGAGCGGCGTCGAAGAAGGCGCGACGCTGGTGGTCGACGGACGCGGCCTGAAGGTGCCGGGCCACGAGGAAGGCTTCTTCACGGGCGGCACGCTGTTCGACAACGTCACGCCGGACATGCGCATCTACAAGGAAGAGATTTTCGGCCCGGTGCTGGCCTGCGTGCGCGTGGACGATTTCGCGCAAGCCGTGCAACTGATCAACGATCACGAGTTCGGCAACGGCGTGGCCTGCTTCACGCGTGACGGCAACGTGGCGCGCGAGTTCGGCCGCCAGATCGAAGTGGGCATGGTGGGCATCAACGTGCCGATTCCGGTGCCGATGGCATGGCACGGCTTTGGCGGCTGGAAGCGCAGCCTGTTCGGCGACATGCACGCCTATGGCGAAGAAGGCGTGCGCTTCTACACGAAGCAGAAGTCGATCATGCAGCGCTGGCCGGAAAGCACCGAAAAGGGTGCGGAATTCACGATGCCGGTCGCGAAGTAATCGAAGTAATCGAAGTAATCGAAGTAATCGAAGCAATCGAAGCAATCGAGACTGCTGCCCGCTTGCGAAAACCTCAAGCGGGCAGCAACGAAGCCGCAATCTCGGCGACGCGCAGCACATGCGCCGTCGCCGCTTCTCTCGCGCGCTCGCCATCGCGCGCACGGATCGCCGCGACGATCTCGTTCATCTCCGCCACGGCCTGACGTCCACGATCGTCGGAGGCAATCGTCAGCGCACGCAAACGCGTGATGCGCGCATTCAGGCTCTGCACGATTTCCCACGCCACCGACTTCGCGCCGCTGCCAAACATCTGCTCGTAGAACTGCGCCGTGATTTCGCGCACGGCCGCGTGATCGTGCGCCGCGAAAGCCCCTTCGATTCGTGTCACGCAGGCGGCCAGGCGCTCCACCGTCGCGGCGTCGCCGCGCAGCGCGCAGGCCATCGCCGCGTCGCCTTCCACCAGCGCGCGGATCTCATAGATCTGCGCGGCCGTACTCGCGTCGAGCCGCGCAACGATCGGCCCCTGGTTGGGCAGCGTATCGACAATGCCTTCCGCTTCGAGGTGACGCAGCACTTCGCGCACCACCGACCGGCTCACGCCCAGTTCCTCGCAGAGCGTGCGCTCGACCAGGCGCTCGCCCGGCGCGAAATGCGCGTCGAGAATCGCCTGGCGCATCTTCTGCAAGGTCAGTTCGCGCAGCGTCGCCGCGGGCCGCTCCACGCGCAGCGTGGCGGGCGCGGCGCGCGGCGATTCCCTGTGCCCCAGATCGCTCATCATGCGTGCGCGAACAGACGCGTATCGCGTGCGTCCCATTCGACGACCGCCTGCGCGCCAATCGACAGGCCGCTGTCGTGACGTTGCGCGGCAGGCAGGCGGATCGAGATTTCCTGCGCCCAGGGCGTCGCCACGGCGTAATGCATCGCGTCACCCAGATAGGTGATGTCGCGCACCGTCACGGGCAGGCCCGCCGCCGTGCCGTCACGCGGCGCGGTGAGGCGCATCTGCTCGGGGCGGATCATCAGCGTGCCGTCGTCGCCCGCCGCGAGCGCCGGATTGAAATTGCCGCACGCCAGCGCGTGGCCGTTGGGGAACACGCCATTGGCAAGACCATCGCGGCTTGCGGTCACACGCACCGGCAGGAAATTCGAGTTGCCGATGAAGCCCGCGACAAAGCGCGACGCCGGATTCGCGTAGAGTTCCTCGCCCGTGCCGACCTGCTCGATGCGCCCTTTGTTGAACACGGCGATGCGATCCGACAAACGCAGCGCTTCTTCCTGGTCGTGCGTCACGTAGAGGATCGTCACGCCCGTTTCCTGGTGGATGCGGCGCAGTTCGAGCTGGATTTCCTCGCGCAGTTTTTTATCGAGCGCGGACAGCGGCTCGTCCATCAGCAGTACCGGCGGATCGTAGGCGAGCGCGCGTGCGATCGCCACGCGCTGCTGCTGGCCGCCCGACAGTTGCGCGGGCATGCGGTCGCGGCATTCGGAAAGGTGCACGAGCGCCAGCATCTTCTCGACTTTCGCTTTTACTTCGGATTCCGGACGACGGCGCACGCGCAGCGGAAACGCGACGTTCTCGCCCACCGTCAAATGCGGAAACAGCGTGTAGCGCTGGAACACCATGCCGATGTTGCGCTTGTTCGGCGCGACCGACAGCAGCGGCTTGCCGTCGAGCAGCACGCGCCCTTCGGTCGGCTCCTGGAAGCCCGCGACGATATACAGCGTCGTGCTCTTGCCCGAGCCGGACGGCCCGAGGAAGGTCATGAACTCGCCCTTGCGCACGTCGAGGGACACGCTGTCGATGGCGACCACGTCGTCGTAGGTCTTGCGCAGGCGCTGGATTTGCAGGAATGCGGCAGTCATGGCTTACGTCTCCGGGTCAATTTACTGGATCGCCTGGCGGGCGCGGCGCAGCAAGGCGCTTGCCAGCATCAGCACGGTGGTGAGCGCCACCAGCAGCGAGGACGCCGCCGCCACCACGGGCGTGAGGTCCTGGCGCAGCGTCGCCCAGATGCGCACGGGCAGCGTCTGGAGCGTGGGGCTCGCCATGAAGATCGACACCACCACCTCGTCCCACGAGGCGAGGAACGAGAAGATCGCGGCGGCCGCCAGCCCCAGCCGGATCGCGGGCAGCGTCACGCGCCACTTCACGGCGAGCGGCGACGCACCGCAGATCAGCGCGGCGTCTTCCAGCGCCGTATCGAAACCCGCCAGCGAATTGCTGATGGCGATGATCGAGAACGGCAACGCGATGATGAGGTGGCCGATCACGAAGCCCGTCATCGTGCCGGCCAGGCCGATGCGCAGAAAGAACGCGTACAGCGCGACCGCCAGCACGACCACGGGCAGCACCATCGGCGTGAGGAAGAAGGCCTGCACGGCCGCGCGGCCGCGAAACTTGCCGCGCACGAGCGCAAGCGATGCGAGAAAGCCCAGCGCGACGGACAGCACGGTCACGATCACGGCCAGCTTCATGCTGGTCATGAGCGAGTCGAGCCAGCCCGCGTCGGTGAAGAGCTGGCGATACCACTCCAGCGTCCAGCCCGGCGCGGGAAACGCGAGCCACTGCGAGTCGCCGAACGACAGCGCGACGATAAAGAGGATCGGCAGCAGCAGGAACAACGCCACCACTGCGCCGATGGCGACGAGCAGCGCGCGTACCGCGCCAAGACGGTCGAAGTCGAGCAACATATCAGCGTCCTCCGGGAACCTGGCGCGCGCCGCCGGTGAAGCGCAGTTGCAGCGCATAGAGACCGAGCGTCACCGCCAGCAGCACGAACGCTGCGGCACCAGCGAGGCCCCAGTTCAGCAGTTCCTGTACGAGCTGGGCGATCAGCTCGGCGAGCATCATGTACGACGGGCCGCCGAGCAGCGCGGGCGTCACGAAATAGCCGAGCGCCATCACGAACACCATCAGCGCCCCCGAGGCAATCCCCGGCATGGCGAGCGGCACGAGAATGCGCCAGAACGCCTGCCAGCGGCTCGCACCGCACACGGCGGCGGCGCGCAGCGTGGCGGGATCGATGCCGCGCAGCGTCGCGTGCAGCGGCATGACGAGAAACGGCAGCATGATGTACGTCATGCCCACCGTCACGCCGATCAGGTTGTTCACGAGCGTGAGCGGCTGGTCGATGATGCCGAGCGCCATCAAGAGACGATTGATCGGGCCGGTCTGCTGGAGCAGCACCATCCACGCGAAGGTGCGCGCGAGCAGGTTCGTCCACATCGACAGCAGCAGGATCGAGAACAGCGTGGTGCTCAGCCAGCGCGGCGCGATGGCCAGCAGCCAGGCGGTCGGAAAGCCGATCGCCACCGTCACCACGGTCACGACGCCCGCCACCAGGAACGTATTGCCGAACACGCGCAGATAGGTGCTCGACCCGAGCAGCTGCGCGTAGTTGTGCAGGCCGGGCGTGGGCTCCATCACGCTGCGCAGCAGCAGCGACAGCACCGGCAGCACAAAAAAGATCGTGAGGAGTATTAACGCGGGCGCAAGCAGCCGCGCGTTGCGCCAGTTGCGCCGCTTCGGCGGCGCGTCGACCGGCGCGTGGGCGACGGTGCTCAGAACGTCAGGCATGATCTCTCCGGGGTCTGCATGGAGGTCGCTAGGTAAGGACAGCGCGCGCTCGCGCGCCGTGATTCGCGCTACAGATTGCTCAGGTTGCCGGGGCGACTGCCGATGCATTGCCCCGGCGATTGCTTCGGCATGCTTACTTTGCCTGCCACGCGTACCAGCGCTTGGCGATTGCATCGCGGTTGGCCGCCCAGTACTTCATATCAAGGTTGATCTGCGACTGCGTGTATTGATCGGGCAATGTCTTCGCAACAGCGGGCGTCATCAATGCAGCGGACTTCACGTTGATCGGCGCGTAGCCGGTATCGGCCGCGAACTTCGCCTGCGCCTGCGGACTCGTTGCGGCCGCAAGGAACTTGAGCGCCGCGTCGCGATGCTTGGCGCCCTTCGGGATCACCAGCATGTCGGCGGCCGTGAGGTTCTGGTTCCACGAGATGCCGACCGGCACGCCCGTCGCCTGCAACGCATGCAGACGGCCGTTCCAGAACATGCCCATCGATGCCTCGCCGGATGCGAGCAACTGCTGCGACTGCGCGCCGCCGCTCCACCAGACGATGTCGCCCTTGATGGTGTCGAGCTTCTTGAACGCGCGGTCGAGATCGAGCGGATAAAGCTTGCTGGCCGGCACGCCGTCGGCGAGCAGCGCGATTTCCAGCACGCCCGGCGCCGACCACTTGTAGAACGTGCGCTTGCCCGGGAATTTCTTCGTGTCGAACAGGTCGGCCCACGTGGACGGCTGCGCGCCCTTGAACGCCGTCTTGTTGTAGCCGAGCACGAACGAATAGTAGAAGCTGCCCACCGCCTGCGGCGACGAGAAGCGCGGGTCGAGCTCGTCCTTTTTCACGACCGAATAGTCGATCGGCTCGATCAGCCCGTCCTTGGCAGCGGCGTAGGCGAAGTCGCCTTCGACGTCCACCACGTCCCAGTTGACGTTGCCGCTTTCGACCATCGCCTTGAACTTGCCGTAGTCGGTCGGGCCGTCCATCAGCACGTTGATGCCCGAAGCCTGCGCGAACGGCTGCGCCCAGTTCTTCTGCTGCGACGCCTGGGTCGTGCCGCCCCAGCTGGTGAAGACGATCGGATCGGCGGCCAGGGCGGGCGCGGCCGCCAGCATCATCGCGCTTGCCGCGATCAACGGCGCGGCGTACAGGGTCCATCTGCTGCTCATGACTTTCTCCACGGATCAAATGACTGCGAAATGACTGCGAGTTGACTGCATGACAACGATGCGATGGCGCGATGGCGACGCGCGCCGCGTCGGGTGAGGGGCTCAGTTCACGTTCAGGCCGCGTCAGGCCGCGTTCAGGTCAGCGCGAGGGTCTGCACGGTGCCGGCTTCGCTGTCGCCGACGTACACGCCGAAGGCGTCTTCGTGACGCTCCTTCACGTAGCGCTGCAACATCGAACGCTCGGCGGGATCGCTCAGTTCGTCCCACGGAATCTGCGCAAGCGGCACGATGAACAACTCGGGCGCGCTCATGCCGCGCTGCGCGACGACGCGGCCGCGATAGAAAATGCGCACGCCGTCGTCGGCCTGCTGGCGCGCCTGCGCCGACTCGAACACCGCAAAGATGAAGTCGAGGTGCGCAACCAGACCGAGGCTCGCCAGCACGCCGCGCAGGCTCGCTGGATCGTTGGCCGCTTCCAGGCGCGTGCCGCGCGGCAGGCGCAGGCCATCGGGCGTTTCGAGCAGCACGACGCCGTCCGAGTTTTCGAGGATCGCGCCCACCTGGGCATGCTCGCTCGCGGCCGTAGCGGCGATAGCGTCCTGCGAGAGCGAGAAGCTCACATAGGCGCCGCGGCAATAACCGAGCGGCGACACGCCCGTATGCGCGAAATCGAGCACGCGGCCCAGAAGGACGATGTGGTCGCCCGCGTCGATTACCTGATGCGTCGCGCAGTCGAAATGCGCCGCCGCGCCGTGCATCACGGGCGCACCGGTTGCGCGCGTTTGCCAGGCGACCTGGGCGAACTTGTCGGGGCTCTTTGAGGCGAATACGCCCGACACGTCCTTCTGATCCTCGGCCAGCACGCTCACGGCGAATTGCGGCGCCTGCGAAAACACGTCGTGACTCGACGCGCTTTTGGCGACGCACACCAGCACGAGCGGCGGATCGAGCGACACCGACGTGAACGAATTCGCGGTGAAGCCGCGCGGCGTGCCGTCGGCCTGGATCGTCGTCACGACGGTCACGCCGGTCACGAACGCGCCAAGCGCGCGGCGAAAGCCGGTCGTGTCGAAGGGTTCGGTGCTGGGGTTGGTCATCTCGTACTCCTTGGGGCGGCGCGGTTGCGGCCTGCTGCTCACCCGGGTTTCCCGCCGGTATGGGCCTGGCTGGGCAGTGACTCATCTTGCATGAGATTATGGTATGCCATGTTATAGCGGACAAAAAGGCCGTCAATATTATGGAATACCATGATAGGTAGGAGGGTTGATATTGGGGCGGGATGGCGTGACGCAGGGGAAACCGAGGGAAGCAGCGCTGGCCATTGCGGCCAGCGGGGAGCAGAAGGCAAACCGGCGATGCGCGCAGTGTCAGCTTCGGAAAATGCGCGCCTCGCGTAACATCGCGTGCATTACTCAAATCACCACACGCTTAGCTGCTCCATCGCCATGTTTCCGCTCATCGCCACTATTTCCCTGCTCGTCATGATTTACGTTCATGTGAGCATCCCGCGCTTCGCGGCCACGCGCCGCCAGCGCTTTATCGCGCACGCGGTGTTGCTGCTCGTCGGGTTGGCGTTCGGCACGTTTTCGGCGATGTTGTCCGGCACGATTGCGCCGCCGTGGGTGGTGATTTTTGGCGGCATGGGCGTCGTGCATCTGCCCGCGCTGTGTGTGCTCGTCCTCAAGCGGTTCAAGCGCGACGACCAGGGCTGATTCCTGACGCTTGCCTCTCATTAAAAACGATAAAACATGTTCGAATCCGTCACGCTCACCACCGCGCGGTTGCGCGTGCGCGAGCTTCGTCACAGCGACGCTGCAGCGCTCTTCTCGATCTGGTCAGACGCCGAAGCCATGCGCTACTTCTCGTTCTCGCCGATGCATCACGTCGACGAAGCGTCTGCGCGCATCGAACGCGTCCTGAAGCTGGCCGCAGGCACCGACCTCACCTGCGCGATCGAATTGCCCGAAACGGGCGACGTGATCGGCACCTGCGATCTCTTCCACGTCAACGAGCAATGCCGCCGCGCCGAAATCGGCTTTTGCCTGCAACGCCGGCTTTGGGGCAACGGCTATATGAGCGAGGCGGCGGGAGCCGTCGTCGATCACGCCTTCGATACGGTCAAGCTCAATCGCATCGAAGCCGACATCGATCCGCGCAACGTCGCTTCCGCGCGCGTGCTGGAGCGACTGGGTTTCCTGCGCGAAGGCTTGCTGCGCGAACGCTGGATCGTCGGCGACGAAGTCACCGATAGCGCGCTTTACGGCCTGCTGCGCAGCGACCGCCGCGCACGCGTTTAAAGCACCTGTCGCCCGCCGTTAAGGCGCGTCAATCCCCGGCGTGCACCGTCAATGCCACCAGGCGCACGACGATCGGCCTCACGATCAGCACGCAGACGAACGCCGCCGGCATGGCCACGCGATAGGCATTCTTCACGTTTTCCATGTAATGCCCGTCGAGTCCGAATTCGGCGAAGGTGATGACGAGGCACATCAGGAACGCCATGATCGTCGCCATATAAAGCGCGAACACATACGGCGTGAGACGTCTCGGGAAACGGATTCGCAGCGCATTTTGTGACGTTCTGGTGGTCATCGACGCAAGCCTCGAACACGGGCGGAGTGGAAAGAGCGGCCAGCGTATCAAGCCGCCCCACGCGCCGGTAGGCGCCGTGCGCTTGATTCATTCTTAAGTAAAATCAACGAATCAAGGCAGCGAGGCGGCGATGAACGTTCTAGGTCTGATCAACAGCTTTATCCGCGTAGTCGAGAGCGGCAGCATCGCGGCGGCTGCGCGCGCTCAAGGCATGAGTCCCGCCGCCGTCAGCCAGAATCTTTCGCGGCTCGAAGCGCATCTGGGCGTGCGACTGCTCTCGCGCACGACGCGCAGCATGGCGCTCACCGACAGCGGCACGCGCTACTACGAGAAAGTGCGCCACATTCCGCACGATCTCGAACTCGCGTCGCAAGCCGCGACGGGCCCGAACGAGCCGCAGGGCGCGCTGTGCATCGCGACCACGCGGGCGTTCGGGCGTCACGTGCTCGCGCCGCTGATGCCGGCGTTCAAGGCCGCGTATCCACGCATCGATATCGAACTCATCAGCACCGACCGACGTGTCGATCACCGGCTGGAAGGGGTCGATGTGAGCCTGCGTATCGCCGCGCAACTCGACGAGCGGCTGATCGCACGGCGCATCGCCTCGCGGCCCTTTCTGGTGTGCGCGTCGCCCGCTTATCTCGAACGCGCGGGCGTGCCCGATTCGCCGGAAGCGCTGAAAGATCATGCCTGTCTGGTGTTGCGCTACCCGACCGATGGGCGCTTTCTGCCGTGGGGTTTCGTGCGTGGCGGCGAGCGCTTCGACGCGCAGCTGAACGCTGCGTTCGTTTGCGACGATATCGACATGCTCGCGCAGATCGCCGTGAATGGCGGTGGGATTGCGCGGCTCGCGAGTTTCGTCGCGCAGCCGCTGATCGACAGCGGCCACCTGCTGCCGCTCTTCGAGGCCAAAGCGGGGCGCCGCAAGAAAGCGTACGCCGAGCCCGAGCCGATGGAGATTTACGCCTGCGTCGCCGAGCGTTCGGCGCTCAACGCGAAGGTGCGGACGTTGATCGAGTTCCTGGAAGCGGCGCTGGCCGACACGCAGCAGCCTGCCTGATCGCGTCGTGTCGCAACGTGTCGGGTCATACTGCGCCGCATCGTGCGCCTTAAGACGCGTCCGCGTCCTCATCGAGCCGCGCCAACGCCGCCATCGCCAGTTCCGCCGTGCGCCGGATATGCGCCGACGAAGCGGCCGCCGCCGCGTCGCCGTCATGGCGTTCGATGGCGTCGAGCAGCGCGTTCATCTCGCGGTTCGATTCGTTGCTGCGGCCGGGCGTGGCGATGGTCAGCGCGCGCAGCCGGTTGATGCGCGCATTGAGCGTCTTCACGACGCCCAGCGACACGCTCTTGCCCGCGCCTTCGAACAGCGCGTCGTAGAAGCGTTCGGTGTAATCGAGCACGCGCGGCAGATCCTGCTCGACAAACGCCGCTTCGATCACCGCGCGCAATTCGCGCAGCTCCTTCACGAGTTCGGGCGTCGATTGTTCGGCGCACGCGCGCGCCGCGTGGGCTTCGAGCAGGCCGCGCAGTTCGTAGATCTCGCCCACCTGTTGCGGGTCGAGACGTGCGACGACTGGCCCCTGGCGGCCGACGGTCTCGACGAGGCCTTCGGTTTCCAGGTGGCGCAGCACTTCGCGCACGACGGTGCGGCTCACGCCGAGTTCGTCGCACAGCGTGCGCTCGACAAGGCGCGCGCCGGGACGGAAGTAACCCTGCACGATCGCGCCGCGCAACTTGTCGAGCGTGAGTTCGCGCAGCGTCTTGGCATTACGGTCGATTTTGAGGTCGGACATGGACGGCGGACGGCTGGTAAGGGTTGGCAAAAACCATGGCAAAATCCATCGGCGGCGCACGCACGTAACGTGCGCCTGCCCATGGCATGCCATATTATGCCTGCTCCCGCCGTGCCGCCCAACGGCGCGCGAGCGCCGCGTCCGCTGACGCATGCAGTGACGCGCGCGGTCTAGCCGGTAATTACGCGTGGTAAGCGGTCTCGCCATGCGAGCTGACGTCGAGCCCTTCGCGCTCGCCCTCCTGGTCCACGCGCAGGCCGAACACCTTGTCGACCAGCCAGAACGCCACGAACGACACCACCGCCGACCACACCAGCGAGGTGCCCACGCCCCAGCATTGCGCGATCATCTGGCTCGCCATGTCGTAGTCGCCCACCTTGTTGGCGACGTAGTCGTAGACGCCCGTGCCGCCCAGTCGCGGCGAGGCGAACACGCCCGTGAGCAACGCCCCCGCGATCCCGCCGATGCAGTGCACGCCGAACACGTCGAGCGAATCGTCCACGCCCAGCATGCGCTTGAGGCCGTTGACGCCCCAGTAGCACAGCGCGCCCGCAACGAGGCCCATGACGATCGCGCCCATCGGCCCGACAAAGCCGCACGCGGGCGTGATGACCACCAGGCCCGCGATCGCACCCGACACCGCGCCCAGCATCGACGGCTTGCCCTTGAACGCCCATTCCACGAACGTCCACGCAACCGTGGCCGCGCAGGTCGCCAGCAGCGTCGTGACGAAGGCCAGCGAGGCCGCGCCGTTCGCTTCCAGATTCGAGCCCACGTTGAAGCCGAACCAGCCCACCCACAGCAGCGAGCCGCCCACCATCGTCATCGTGAGGTTATGCGGCGCCATGTGCTCGCGGCCATAACCCACGCGCTTGCCGATCATGACGGCGCCCACGAGCGCGGCAATGCCGGCGTTGATATGCACCACGGTGCCGCCCGCAAAGTCGAGCGCGCCCTTCTGGAACAGGAAGCCTGCCGTGGCGTTGGCCTTGTCCGCGGCGGCGGCGCTCGTGTAGGCGTCCGGGCCGGGCCAGTACCAGACCATGTGAGCGATCGGCAGGTACGAGAACGTGAACCACAGCACCATGAACGCGAGCACGGCCGAAAACTTCGCGCGTTCCGCAATGCCGCCGATAATGAGCGCGGGCGTGATCGCCGCGAACGTCAGCTGGAACGACACGTAGATATATTCGGGAATCACCACGCCCTTGCTGAACGTCGAGGCCGTGGTATCGGGCGTCACGCCCGCGAGGAACAGCTTGGAAAAGCCGCCGAAGAACGCGTTGCCTTCGGTGAACGCGACGCTGTAGCCATACACGGCCCACAGCACGCCCAGCAGGCAGAAAATCACGAGCGTCTGCATCAGCACGGACAACATGTTTTTCGCGCGCACCATGCCGCCGTAAAAGAGGCCAAGACCGGGGGCGGCCATCATCACGACCAGCAGCGTTGCGACGATCATCCAGGCGGTGTCGCCCTTGTTCGGCACCGGCGCGGCAGCGCCCTGCGCCCACGCGGGCAGCGCGAGCGCCAGCGCACCGACCAGTGCGAGTAGTTTGCTCAAGCTCTTCATTGCACGATCCTGTAGATAGGCGTGCGGCAGCGCCGCGACGGCCTGGTGTGGTGGACTTCTCAGGAAGGATGTCGCGCGCCTCGCTGCGATGGCGATGCGCGCGGCGGCCTTGAAAGCGGCCGCATCCTTTCTATCACGCCGATTTACTACGGACTGCTTTTCAAAATAAATCGCTGCGTTTGAGCGCGCGGCCTATCGATTGAGGCCCGGAATCCACGACGTGCCCGCCAGCGGCACGCGCGCCATCGCCGCCGCTTCCACCGTGAGCGCCACGAGGTCTTCGGGCTCCAGGTGGTGCACGTTCTGCTTGCCACAGGCGCGCGCGATGGTGGTGAGCTCCATCGTCAGCGTCTTGAGGTAGTTGCGCACGCGGCGCGCGCCCTCCTCCGGCTCCAGACGCTTTTCGAGCACGGCGTCCTGGGTCGTTACGCCCACCGGGCACTTGCCCGTGTGGCAGTGGTGGCAGAAGCCGGGCGCGGTGTTGAGCGCCGCGTAGTCCGCCACGGCCGAATGCAGCGCGCCGTTCTGGAAGTAGCTCTCGCTATTGCAGCCCAGCGCCATCAGCACGCCCTGGCCGATCGCCACCGCGTCGGCGCCCAGCGCCAGCGCCTTCGCCACGTCCGCGCCGGTACGGATGCCGCCCGACACGATCAGCTGCACCTTGCCCTTCATGTTGAGGTCTTCGAGCGCATCGACGGCCTGGCGCACCGCCGCCAGCGTGGGAATGCCCACGTTGTCGATGAAGCAGCTCTGCGTGGCCGCCGTGCCGCCCTGCATGCCGTCGATCACCACGACGTCCGCGCCCGCGTGCACCGCCAGCTTCACGTCGTTGAAGGTGCGCGTGGCGGCAACCTTCACGTAGATCGGCTTTTCCCAGTCGGTGATCTCGCGCAGTTCCTGAATCTTGATCGCCAGATCGTCGGGGCCCGTCCAGTCGGGGTGACGGCTCGCCGAGCGCTGATCGACGCCCGCCGGCAGCGTACGCATCGACGCCACGCGCGGATTCACCTTCTGCCCAAGCAGCATGCCGCCGCCGCCCGGCTTCGCGCCCTGGCCGATCACGACTTCGATGGCGTCGGCGCGGCGCACGTCGTCCGGATTGAAGCCATAGCGCGACGGCAGGCACTGATAGACCAGCGTCTTCGACGACTGGCGCTCTTCCTGCGTCATGCCGCCGTCGCCCGTGGTGGTGGACGTGCCCGCCGCCGTGGCGGCGCGGCCAAGCGCTTCCTTCACGTTCGCCGACAGCGCGCCGAAGCTCATGCCCGCGATCGTCACGGGCGTGTCGAGCACAATCGGCTTCTTCGCGAAGCGCGTGCCTAGCACGGTCTGCGAGCTGCATTTCTCGCGATAGCCTTCGAGCGGATAACGCGACAGCGACGCGCCAAGAAACAGCAGGTCGTCGAAATGCGGCACCGTCTTCTTCGAGCCTAGCCCGCGAATTTCATACAGGCCGCGCTGCGCGGCGGTATGGATGTAATCGATGGTCTTGCGGTCGAAGGTGCTGGACTCTTCCTGTTGCAGACGCGCGAAATGAACCGGTTTGGTTTCCATGGGGACCTTCTCGATCTATGAGGTTCAACTAGGTTCTACTAGTTTCTGCAGGCTTCAATATTCCTGGTCCGCGTCGGCGTTCCAGTGGTAGAGCGTGCGGGCCGAGGCGATGCGGCGAAACTGCGCCGGGTCGTGGTCGAGGCCCGCCGCGTCGAGCAGTTCGCGCACAGCGGCAATGTCCGCATCGGTCATCGGCTCGAATTGCGCGTCGGCGCCCAGCGACTTCACCTGGCCTTTCACGTAAAGCACGGCTTCGTAGAGCGAATCGCCGAGCGCATCGCCCGCATCGCCGCAGATCACCATGCGCCCGGCCTGCGCCATGAACGCCGAGAAGCTGCCGACCGAGCCGCCCACCACGATGTTGCCGCCCTTGAGCGAGATGCCGCAGCGCAGGCCCGCATCGCCGTCGATCACGAGCAGGCCGCCGTGCGCCGATGCGCCCGCGCCATTCGACGCAAAGCCGCGCACGTGCACCTTGCCGCTCATCATGTTCTCGCCGACGCCGGTGCCGGCGCTGCCTTCGATCACGATGGTCGCGTGCTTGTTCATGCCGCCCGCGTAATAGCCCGCGTGGCCTTCGACGCGCACGTGCACGTCCGCATCCACGCCTACCGCGATGTTGTGTGCGCCGTTAGGCGAGCTCACGCTGATCTGCTGGCCTTTCAGCGCGGCCGCGTCGCCGTGCAGGTACTGGTTCAGTTCCCGCACGCCCTGTTTTTCCAGGTCGAAAATCACGCCTTCCATACGTACATCTCCTCGGGTGCGGGTTCGAATACCTTTGCGTTGCGAATGTCGGGCAGATGCGCGAGCGAGCGGAACTCGGACGCGATCGCCACGTAGTCGTCGTTTTCGGCCACGACTGCGGGCTTGCAGGCGAACGGATCGCGAATCAGCGCGAGTTCGTTCGACGTCCCCATCAGGAACGTGTAGAAACCGTCCAGTTCCTCGAAGCCCTTTTGCAGCGCATCGGGCAGCGCGTCGCCTTCGCGCAGGCGCCATTCCAGGAAGCGGCACGCGGCTTCCGTGTCGTTGTCCGTGTCGAAGCGGATCCCGAGCGGCTCCAGCTTGCGGCGCACGCCATACGGGTTCGACAGCGAGCCGTTATGCACGAGACAGAAGTCCTCGCCTGCCGTGAACGGATGCGCGCGGTCGGGCGTCACGGCCGATTCCGTCGCCATGCGCGTGTGGCCGACCAGGTGCGAGCCCTTGAGCTTCGAGAAGTCGTAACGCTGCGCGACTTCGGCGGGCGAGCCGATGTCCTTGTAGAGATCGATGGAGCGGCCCGTCGAAAGCAGGTAGAGCAACGGATACGTTTCCTTGATCCACGCCTTCACTTTTTCCGCGCTGCCTTGCAGCGTGAGCACGGCGTGATTCGATTTCGCGTCGATGCGCGCCGTCACGTCCATCGCGCTATTGAGCTTGTCGAGCAGCGACTGCCAGGGGAACTGCGCACCCTCGTCGGTGAAACCCGAGTACAGGCTCAGTTTTCGCTGGCTCGCATCGAGTTCCTTGCCGAACACGGCGAGACCCGCCGAATCGGGGCCGCGCTCGGTCATGCCAATCAACATCGGCACCATCAGTTCGCCGAGCCGCTCGCGTAGCGCTGGCGTCTTCACCAGCAAGCCTACGATTCCGCACATAAGTGTTCTCCTTAGAAAAATTCGAGGTAGCTCTTGAGTTCCCAGTCGGAAACGTGGCGCATGTATTCCAGCCACTCCATGCGCTTGAGCTTGATGAATTCCTGCGCGACCGGGCCGAGCGCCTCGCAGATCAGCGTGTCGGCTTCGAGCGCGTCGAGCGCCTGTTCGAGGTTCTGCGGCAGCACGGCGATGCCGTGCTCCTTGAGCTTGTCGCTCGACCACTCGTAGAGGTTCTCGTTGGAGGGCGCGCCCGGATCGAGTTCGTTGTCGATGCCGTCGAGACCCGCTGCCAGCACGGCCGCCGTCGCCAGATAGGGATTGCACGCGCCGTCGGGCAGGCGCAACTCGATGCGCTCGCCGGGCATGCGCACCATGGTCGAGCGGTTGTTGTCGCCATAGCTCACGTAGGCCGGCGCCCAGGTTGCGCCGGTGAGCGAGCGGCCCACGACCAGGCGCTTGTACGAGTTGACCGTCGGGTTGCACAGCGCCGTGAGCGCCGGGGCATGCTTGAGCAGGCCTGCCGTGAACTGATAGCCGAGCTTCGACAGCCCCATGCCGAGCGCGTCGCCCGGATCGGCGAACAGATTGCGCTTGCCGTCGCCGATCGACATGTGCATATGCATGCCGTTGCCCGGACGGTTCGCGAACGGCTTGGGCATGAACGAGCAGATCATGCCCAGGTCGTTGGCGATCTCCGAAGCCGCCATCTTGAAGAACACGTAGTGATCGCACGAGGTCAGGCAATCGGTGTACGTGTAGTTGATCTCGAACTGGCCGTTGGCGTCTTCGTGATCGATCTGATAGACGTCGATGCCGACCGCGCGCATTGATTCAGTCAGGCGCTCAAGGAACACGCGCGTGCGCGAGAGGCCCTTGTAGTCGTAGCAGGGCTTGGCGAGCGTATCGCTCGGGTCGCACGGCTCAAGCGTCCCGGATGCCGAGCGGCGCAGCAGCGAGAACTCCGGTTCGAGGCCCGTAAACAATGTCCAGCCGCGCGCGTCGAGCCGGGCGGTCTGGCGCTTGAGCGTGACGCGCGAATCGTAGGCCCAGGCTTCGCCATCGACATGACCGTCGCAGACGATGCGCGCGACGCCCGGCTGCCAGGGCACCGGCGTGAGCGTCGAGAGATCGCCGACGGCCATATAGTCGGGGCCGTTCGGCTCGATGCCGACGCCCCAGATCGCGAAGCCCGCGAAACCGGCGCCGGCCTTGAGCACGCTCTTGAGGTGCGCGAGCGGCACCGACTTGGCTTTGGCGACGCCGTGAATATCGACGAATTGCGCCAGTACATATTTCACGCCCTGCTGGCCCAGCCAGCTTTGCGCGTCCTCGGCCGAGTCAAAGCGCGGCACGCCGGCTGGCTCGTTGAGCGGCAGCTTGCCCGCATCGTTCAGATTCATCGCTACTCCTTGCAACTACTGCATTGGCGGTTGAAAGAGACCGTGCGCCTTGCACACGGCAATTACTTGCTGAAGGCCTGACCGCCATTGCGGGGACGCCGGCCTCGATGCTCAGTGACGCTGCACTTGCGCCGCGTCTGCGTTGTGCGTGCGCTGCGCAACTTATGGAACTACCTTTACTGTCATGCAACAATGCTTCCTGCGGTTAAACCTCCGGCGCGCAGATGGGCGAACCCATGACGGGCCGGGCCGCTATTCCTGCCACTTGTTACTTGCCACCTTGCGCCGAGACCGACCATGCAAACCGGGGACGACAGCAAAACACCACTCGAACGCTACCTGGGCGCGACCTTGCGCGAACTGCGTCTGCGCCACGGCCTGACTATCGCCCAGGTTGCCGACCAGGCCGGCATCAGCCGCGGCATGCTCTCGAAGATCGAGAACGCGCAGACTTCGACCGGACTGGACGTCCTGAACCGCATTGCGCAGACGCTGGGCGTATCGCTGTCCACGCTGTTTCGCGGCTTCGACGTGCCGCAGGGCGGCGCACAGCTCGTCAAGAAGGGCGCGGGCATGGAAGTGGTGCGCAAAGGCACCAAACGCGGCCACACCTACCATCTGCTTGCTTACGACCAGGGCCCGCGCAAAGCCTTCGAGCCCTTCCTCATCACCATGGACGACGAGGCGGAGCGTTTCCCGACCTTCGAACATCCCGGCACCGAGTTCATCCACATGCTCAAGGGCGTGCTGGAGTACCGCCACGGCCAGCACACCTACGTCCTGCATCCCGGCGACACGCTCACCTTCCAGGCCGATGTTCCTCACGGCCCCGAGCGGCTCATCAAGACGCCCATTCAATTCCTGTCGATCTTCATTTATCCGCCGGGCAGCGCGGAGTGAAGCTCGTGCGTCTTTCTTATGCAACCTCCGTGCCATGTTTATCTGCGTGAATCAAAAGTTCCTGTAGATAAACACCTGGCGCGTGGTTCGGGGTTCGGTTCCTTGCGGGTGCTGCTTTGTTTGCACCGTTGCCTGCCTGTTCGCGGTGCGCGCGATTCCTTTCTGCGGCGCGTCCCTGCACTGAAACGGGACGGCCACTTACGCTCCAGTATCAGGAACGCTTATGCAAGCGTCGGAGCGAGGTGCTGCAGGGCGTCTAGCGACGCGGTGATCATGTTGCGAAGCGTGGGCTGGATGGCTTCGGCTTTTGCTGTGTCGTAGTTGAATGGCGCTGCTTCGTTCATGTAGGTCGATTGGCACATCTCCAGTTGGATCGCGTGGATGCCAGTCGATGGCGCGCCGATGCTGCGCGTGATGTAGCCGCCTTTGAAGCGGCCGTTCGCTATGGATGTGTAGGGGCTCGATTTCATCGCCGCGATGGCGGCTTGTTGTACGGTTTCTGCGCAGGTTTTTCCGTCTTGTGTGCCTAGATTCAAGTCCGGAAGCTTGTTGTCGAACAGGCGCGGCAAGAGGCTCGCTATTGAATGGGCTTCCCAAAGCAGCACGTTTTTGTGGTGCTCGCGCAGGCGGGTTAGTTCGGTGTGCAATGCGTTGTGGTAGGGCTGCCAGTAGTGCGCTACTCGCGTCGCGCGTTCTGCTTCGTCTGGGGCGCAGCCTGGTTTGTATATGGGCTCGTCGCGGAAGGTTTCGGTTGGGCACAGGCCTGTTGTCGTCTGGCCTGGGTACAGGCTCTCGTCATTCGGAGGGCGGTTCAGGTCGATCACGTAGCGCGAGATTTTTGCGCCGATAATCGTCGCGTTTAGCTCTCGTGCGAAGGCGTATAGGCGGTCGAGGTGCCAGTCTGTGTCTGTTAGGGTCAGCGCTTCTTCTGTGTAGAGGTGGCGAAGGGCTGCTGGGATTTGAGTGCCTAAATGAGGTATCGAAATCACAAGCGGCGCCGCGCCGCGTTCAAGCGAATATAAGTCGGTCATTTGGGTTTGATCCTCGTTTTTCGAGTTGCTATGAACGTTTTCTGTTGGCGCGCTTTGTGAGGGTTTTGGCATTTCCTTGTGATCGTGTCGGTCTATTAGCGTTGCCCCTGTGCGGGGCGGCACCTACTTTCTTTGCCGCGGCAAAGAAAGTAGGCAAAGAAAGCCGCTCACACCGCCAGTGTGACGCAGTCCACCTCTCGCCCATAAACGGAGTGGTGACTGGGCAGCGCTCGGTTCTCGCGCCACACAACAAAGTGGTGACGCCCGCACATCCCGTTGCTCGCTACGCTCGCAACGGCAAGGTCTGCAAGGGAAACCCACTGTTTTTGCTGCGACGGCGGGAACGAAAATGCCTGCAAACCAAGGGTTTTTGTTATGCCCAACGGGGCGCTTGCGCCCCCGGAGGTGCGGGTGCCGCCTATCCGTTATACGGCGAGTGATGCGAGCAATGCCCAGTCACCACTCCCCTGGTGGGCGCGTGGTGGACTGCGTCACACTGGCGGTTTGAGCGGCTTTCTTTGCTTACCTTTCTTTGCCGCGGCAAAGAAAGTAAGTGCCGCCCCGCACAGGGGCAACGCTAATAGACCGACGCGAACTCAAGGAAATGCCAACAAACCCAACAACAAAAGCAAAAACAAAAAAACTACAAAATCGCATCCTCCCCCAACTCAGGCAACGCCTTAAAAAGCGCCGGTCTGATAGTCCCATCAAGCACCCGCCGGGTAAGCGTAACAATTTCCTGCCCAAACGCTTCCCACTCCCCCTGCCGATGCAGCAGGAAAAAATCCCGCCGCCCCAGCCGCCCAGCCGGCAAAGGCAAAACCGCAATCTCCGGCAAATAATGCCGCGCCTGCCACAAACAAAGCGGCGTAGAAATCGCAAACCCAAGCCGCGCAGCGACGAGACTCAAAAGCGGATCGGTAGCATCGAACTCATACCGCCTGGGGCTATTGATCCCCAGATGCCGCGCATACCGCTCAACCTGCTGCCCAATCACCGACCTGGCCGTATACCGAATCAAAGGCAACTCAAGCGCCAGCGTCCGCCAATCGACATTACGCCGCTGCGCAAGCCAGGCCTTCGACACTACCACCACAAAAGCCTCGGAAAAAATCGGCACCTCGACAATGCGCGCATCGTTAAGCGTGGTCTGCGTACACACAGCCATATCCAGTTCACGATCGTGCAACTGCTTGCTCAACCCCGGCGTCAACCCCGACCACAAAGCAATCTGCCGCGCCGACCCAGAGACAGCCCGAATCAACTCCGGCCCAACCGTGGCCGCAAACGAATCGACACACCCCAACCGCACCGGCAAGGTGCCCGCATTCGACGCATCGCCAATCCGCGCACTCACCATCTGCGCGTGCTCCAGCAACGCCCCCGCCAGTTCCAGCAACGCCCGCCCCGCAACGTTCGGCCGCGGCGGCCGGCTCTCCCGATCGAACAGCGTCACGCCCTGGTCGCGCTCCAGCGCCGCAATCGCCTGGCTCACCGCGCTCTGGCTCACGCCCAGTTGCTTCGCCGCGCCCGTCATCGAGCCGGTCTCGCACACCGCAAGAAAAGCCTGCAAGGCGTTCAAATCGATAGGCGCCTGGGTGCGTCTCATGTCATCTCCAAAAATAGACCGGAAACATGCACCGCGCTGGACACCATCATGCCGCGCCCTGCACCGTTCACGCCGAGGATGAGCAATCGCGCTCGTCGTCCATAAGTTTGCCTAATACAAAAAAGCGTGGCGCAAGGCGGAGCCAGAATCCGTTCCATCGTCCACCCACGGGGGCCCCATGAGCCACTATGACTATGTCGTGATCGGCGCCGGCGTGATCGGCACGTCCGTCGCCCACCATCTCGCCGCACTCGGCGCCAAAAGCGTGCTCGTCGTCGATCAGGGCACCATCGGCGCCGGCACCACTTCGCAATCGTCCGGCCTGCTGCGTACGCACTATTCGGTGCGCCAGAACGTCGAACTCGCCCGCGCGTCGTGGTGGGCGTTCAATAATTTCGCGGATTATCTCGGCGACGATGAGGCCTCGTGCGGTCTCGTCAAGTGCGGCTATATGATCGCCGCGCCCGCAGGCGACAAGCTCGATCCGCTCGCCGCGTCGCTGCGCGCGCAGCAGGACATGGGCATCGAGGTGCAGTTGCTCGACCGCCAGCAAGCGCAGGAACGCCTGCCAATCGCGACTTTCGACGACGCCGCGCTGATCGGCTTCGAACCCGAAGCCGGTTTCGCCGACGCCTATCTCGTGGCGACGAGCTTCGCCCGCTCCGCGCGCCGTCGCGGCGTGAAGATCATGGAAGGCACGCGTGTGACCGGTTTGGTTCGCGAAGGCCGCCGCGTCGTGGGCGTCGAAACCACGGCAGGCAATTTCAGCTGCGGCACGCTCATCAGCACGCAGAACATCTGGACGCCCGAACTCGCCGAATGGATCGGCGTGCCGCTGCCCGTCAAGCCCGAGCGCCATACTGTGCTCGCGCTCGAATGCGACGCCGCGCCCTATACCTTCGCGATGCCCGCGTTCAAGGATCTCGGCTCGGCGGGCATGCTGTATTTCCGCAGCTACGGCGGCAGCCAGATGCTGGTCTCCGAAGGCGTCGTCGGCGACACGCTCAACGCGCCCGAAACCGAGCAGGGCGAGATCTCGCTCGACTATGTCGCCGAAGTCGGCGCGCAGGTCGCCGAGCATTTCCCGGCCTACGAGACCGCAGGTCTTGCCTCGTCGTGGACGGGCGTGTACGACGTGACGCCCGACTGGAACCCGGTGCTCGGCAGCGTCGGCGACGTGGAGGGCCTGACCGTGGGCTTCGGTTTCTCGGGACACGGCTTCAAGCTCTCGCCGGGCATCGGCAAGCTGCTCGCGCAACATGCACTGGGCCTGCCCACCGATGTCTCGCTCGAACCCTATGCGCTCTCGCGCTTCGCCAGCGGCCAGCTCCTGACCGGCAAGTACGGTCTGGGCGCGGTGTCCTGACAGCACCCAGGCAGACAGGAGAACACTCATGACTATCCGCATTCTCGTGCCCGTCAAGCGCGTGGTCGATCCGAACGTGCGCGTACGCCTGAGCGCCGCCGGTGCGATCGACACGACCGGGCTGAAGATGTCGCTCAATCCGTTCGACGAATGCGCGCTCGAAAAAGCGCTGCAACTCAAGGAAGCCGGCGTCGCGACGCACGTGACCGTACTCACCTGCGGCCTGCCCACGCACCAGGACGTGCTGCGCACCGCGCTCGCGATGGGCGCCGACGATGCCGTGCTGATCGACACGGGCGCGGCGACGACCACGCTCGATTCGCTGGCCGTGGCGCGACTGGTCGCGGCCCATATGAGCGAGGTCGACTACGGCCTCGTGCTGTGCGGCAAGCAGGCCATCGACGGCGATATCGGCGGCGTGGCCGCGATGCTCGCCGCGCTGCTGGACTGGCCGCAGGCGCTCAACGCGAGCGCGCTCGACGCCGTCGATGGCGGCTGGCGCGTGAGCTGCGGCGACGATGCGGGCACCTCCACCTGGCAGCTCGACGGCCCCGCCGTGGTGAGCGCCGACCTGCGCCTGGCCGAACCGCGCCGCGTAACGCTGCCGAGCATCGTCAAGGCGAAGCAAAAGCCGCTCGCCACGCGCGAAGCGGCGGCGAGCGGCGCGTCGCTCGATGCGCAGAGCAGCGTGCTCACGCTCAACGATCCGCCCGTGCGCGAGCCTGGCGTGAAGGTGGAAAGCATTGCGGCGCTGCTGGATGCGCTGGCCGGTCAACGTGTGTTTGAAACCGCAGGAGCATGACGATGAGAACGCTGGTTCTGGCCGATCGCGAAGCCGCCTCGATTGATTCGGTATCCGATGCAACCTTGCGCGCGATTGGCGCGGCAAGCGCCTTGGGACAACCCGTCGACCTGCTCGTATTCGATGTTGCGAGTGCCGCTGCCGCCGCGCGAGTGAGCGGCGTGACGCGCGTGCTGAGCGCATCGGCAGGCGATGCCCAAACGCTCGCGCCCGAAACGGTCGCCGCGCAATTGCAGGCGCTCGCACCGCAATACTCGACGATTATCGCGCCGCATCGCGCGCTGGGTCGCGCCGCGTTGCCGCGTGCAGCGGCGCTCACCGGCGGCGCGTTTCTCGCCGATGTGATCGCACTGCGCGAAGGCGCGCAGTTCGTGCGCGGCCTCTATGCGGGCAGCGTGATCGCGACCGTTGCAAGCGCAACCACCTGCACGTTCGCCACGGTGCGCACGACGTCGTTCTCGCCCGTTGCTGCCGAAGGCGGCACAGCGGAGGTCGTCGCGCTCGCGCCGCTCGCACCGTTCGCCCGCACGCGCCTGATCGAGCGTCGCGCCGCCGAACAAAGCGGCCAGGATCTCGGCAGCGCGCGCGTGGTGATCGCGGGCGGACGCGGCCTTGCCTCGCTCGACAACATGGCACGGCTTGGCCGTCTCGCCGGTTCGCTGGGCGCAGCGCTCGGCGCTTCTCGCGCCGCCGTCGATGCCGGTTACGCGCCCAACGCCGCGCAGGTCGGGCAGACCGGTCGCAGCGTCGCGCCCGATGTGTACGTGGCGTTCGGCATCTCGGGCGCGATCCAGCATCTCGCGGGCATGAAGGACTCGAAGTTCATCGTCGCCGTGAACAAGGATCCCGATGCGCCGATTTTCTCGGTCGCCGACGTGGGCCTCGTGGGCGACCTGTTCGACGTGGTCGGCGCAATGGAGTCGCGCGCATGAACGCCCGCCAGCCAGCGATGTCAGCCGAAGCCTCCCAGGCCGCCGACGCCATGACCGCGGTGCGGTTCATCGACAGCACACGCCTTGCGCCCGAGCCGTGGGCAAACGGCGGCGGCGTGACGCGCACGCTCGCGCGCGGCCCGGAACAGGGCGGCGCCGCAGCGTGGCGCGTGAGCATCGCGACGCTCGATGGCGCAGCGAAGTTCTCGCAGTTTCACGGCTACGACCGCACGCTTTTGCCCATCGACGACGGCATGATCGACCTGCGTTCGCAGGACGGCCAGTTGCTCGCGCGCGCGGGCCAGCCGGTGCATTTTTCGGGCGACCTGCATGTGTGGGTGAACCTGCCTGCACGGCCTGTGAAGGTGCTCAATGTGATGTGCAAACGCGGCGTGGCGCGCGCACGCGTAAGCGTCGCCGCGCATTCGATGCATGTGACGCCCGCGACGACGCATCTGCTGGTGAGCCTCGCGGGGCAATGGAGCGTCGAAAGCACGCTGCTGCGCGGCGTGACGCTGCCGCCGCTGCACGCGCTCTGGATCAGCGGACGTCCCGAAGAACTGGCGCTGCGGCCTTCCGGCCCTGGCGCACAGCTAGCGTCGATCGCCCTTGATGCGGTGCCGGAGGCTGCATGCCGATGACGACGCAAGCGCTCATCGAGCAATACGGCCCACGCGAGTCGATGGAATACGACGTCGTGATCGTCGGTGGCGGCCCGGCCGGGCTGTCGGCGGCAATCCGTCTGAAGCAGCTGGCAGCCGAAAAAGGCGCCGAGATCGGCGTGTGCGTGCTGGAAAAAGGCTCTGAAATCGGGGCGCATATCCTCTCGGGCGCCGTGATGGATCCGCGCGCGCTCAACGAACTCTTCCCCGACTGGAAAGAGCAAGGCGCGCCACTGAACGTGCCGGTCACGGAAGACAAGTTCCTGTTTCTCTCCGAAACCGGTGCGAAGTCCGTGCCCAACTGGGCGCTGCCCGACAACTTCAAGAACCACGGCAACTACGTCATCAGCCTCGCGAACGTGACGCGCTGGCTGGGTCAGCAGGCCGAGGCGCTGGGCGTCGAGATTTTCCCCGGCTTCCCGGCCGCTGAAGTCCTGTACAACGATGACGGCTCGGTCAAGGGCGTCGCGACCGGCAACATGGGCATCGGCAAGGACGGCGAGCCGACCGAGAATTTTCAGCTCGGCATGGAGCTGCACGCGAAGTACACGCTGTTCTGCGAAGGCGCGCGTGGTCACCTCGGACGTCAATTGAACGAGAAGTTCAAGCTGGGCAAGGACGCCGACCCGCAGGTCTACGGCATCGGCATCAAGGAACTCTGGGAGATCGATCCGGCCAGGCACAAGCCGGGCCTCGTGATCCACACCGCAGGCTGGCCGCTGGAGAACGATACGTACGGCGGCTCGTTCCTGTACCACATCGACAACAACCAGGTGATGGTGGGGTTTGTCGTCGGTCTCGCGTACACGAATCCGTATCTCTCGCCGTTCGAGGAATTCCAGCGCTACAAGACGCATCCGGAAATCCGCAAGTATCTGGAAGGCGGCAAGCGCGTCTCGTACGGCGCACGCGCGATCACGGCAGGCGGCCTGATGTCACTGCCCAAGCTCGTGTTCCCGGGCGGCGCGCTGGTCGGCGACGATGCGGGCTTCCTGAACGCCTCGCGCATCAAGGGCAGCCACGCGGCGATCAAGACCGGCATGCTGGCTGCTGACGCGGCTTTCGAGGCCGTGCAGGCGGGCCGTCAGGGCGACGAACTCGCGGCGTATCCGGAAGGTTTCAAGCAGTCGTGGCTGCACGAAGAACTGTACAAGGCGCGCAACTTCAAGCAGTGGATGAGCAAGGGCCTGTACCTGGGCACGCTGATGGTCGGCATCGAGCAGAAACTGCTGGGCGGCAACGTGCCGTGGACGCTGCATCACCAGCATCGCGACAACGAGATGCTCAAGCCCGCCTCGCAATGCAAGCCGATCGAGTATCCAAAACCTGACGGCAAGCTCACGTTCGACCGGCTGTCTTCGGTGTTCATCTCGAACACGAATCACGAAGAGAACCAGCCCGCGCATTTGACGCTCAAGGACGCGACTGTACCGGTCGGCATCAATTTGACGAAGTACGCCGGCCCGGAAGCACGCTTTTGCCCAGCCGGGGTCTATGAATTCGTGAAAGACGATTCAAACGCAGACCGCCTGCAGATCAACGCGCAGAACTGCGTGCACTGCAAGACCTGCGACATCAAGGATCCGACGCAGAACATCGTCTGGGTCACGCCGGAAGGCGGTGGCGGCCCGAACTACGCCACCATGTAAGCGAGCGTTATTTCCCCGCCGCCGCTTTCTCGATGCCCGCGATATCGACTTTCTTCATCTGCATCATCGCTTCCATCGCGCGGCGGCCCTCATCCTTATCGGCGCTGTTGACGAGTTCGAGCAGGCGCCTGGGCGTGATCTGCCACGCGAAGCCCCAGCGATCCTTGCACCAGCCGCACGCCACCTCCACGCCGCCGTTACCGACGATTGCATTCCAGTAACGGTCGGTTTCCCGCTGCGTATCGGTCAGCACCATGAAGCTGACCGCCTCGTTCGGCTTGTAGTTCGAGCCACCGTTCAGGCCTACGAAACGTTTACCGAGCACTGTGAATTCCACGGTCAACTCGTCGCCCTGCCCGATGCCTTCGATCGGCGAAACGTTCTTCGCGTCGATATGGCTATCGGGAAAGGTCGCCGCGTAAAACTCCGCCGCTTCGCGCGCACGGCCTTCGTCGAACCACAGGCACGTCACCAGTTCAGCCATCGTTTTCTCCCGGCAGAAAAACCTGCGTCCAGGCGCACGATCATAGCCCTAACCACGAAAGGCGCTCGCAAGGTGCGCCGCCAGCGCTGAGGGACTGAACCGATTAATACGAAGCCGCGCTGTGGGGAAGAAGCGGGAAAAGAGAATGCATATCGTTGCCACTCACGTTCATGCAGTAAGCGCGTTGAATGTCTATCCTCTCTCTATGCATCTCACCGACCCCACGCCAAAGATCTGAAAAATCGATCTGGAGAGACTTCATGCAATCCGATCCTCAAGTCATTGCCCTCCTGAACGCCGAGCTGAAGAACGAACTCACGGCGATCAATCAATATTTTCTGCACGCACGGCTCTACAAACATTGGGGTCTCAATGCGCTCGGAAAACATGAGTATGACGAATCGATCGAGGAGATGAAGCACGCCGACAAGATCATCGAGCGCATTCTCATGCTCGACGGCCTGCCGAATCTGCAAGACCTGGGCAAATTGATGGTGGGCGAGGACGTGAAAGAAGCGCTCGAATGCGACCTGAAGCTTGAGTACATTGCGCAGGCGCAGTGCAAGGAAGCGGTCGTCTATTGCGAATCGGTGCGCGATTTTGTTTCGCGCGAGATTTTTGTCGAGATTCTCGACGACACCGAAGATCACATCGACTGGCTCGAAACGCAGCTTGGCCTGATCGACAAGGTCGGCCTGCAGAACTACCAGCAATCAAGCATGGGGTCGCTCAGTTAAAGCCCGCACACAGGCTTGCAAGCGCTGATGCAGTCGCCATGAGCTGGCCCTTTGCCGCATAATGCAGGATCCCGCCGCGAGCGCGCGCGGGATCCTGCCGGACGTCCGGCCATCCTCTTCGACGAATCAGTTCACGCGATGCATCAGACTCTGACGCGCTTGCACAGCGATGTACCCGGGCTCGACCCGATTCTGGGCGGCGGCCTCATCGCCGGCTCCGCGTACATTCTTCAGGGGCGGCCCGGCGCCGGCAAAACCATTCTTGCCAACCAGATTGCCTTCGCGCAGGCCAGACAGGGCGGCAAGGTGCTCTACATCACGCTGCTCGCCGAATCGCACGACCGTCTGTTCCAGTCGCTTTCAGCGCTCGCGTTCTATGACGCGGAACTCGTCGGCAAGGAAGTCACCTACCTGAGCCTCTTTCGCACGTTGCGTGTCGACGGACTGAGCGCGCTCGTCGACCTGCTGCGCAAGGAAATGGCGCGCCAGGGCACGACGATGCTGATTCTCGACGGCCTGCTCAACGCGCGCGAAAGCACGCACAGCTCGCTCGACGTGAAGGCCTTCGTGGCCGAATTGCAGGGCCACGCGGCATTCAGCGGTTGCACGGTGCTGTTCCTCACGAGCGCGCGCATCGACGAATCCAGCCCCGAGCACACCATGGTCGACGGCGTGCTGCAGCTCGAAGAAGAACTGTTCGGCTCGCGCACGGTGCGCCGCATGCGCGTGTCGAAATCGCGCGGCAGCGCGTCGCTGGGCGGGCTGCATCACTACGAAATCAGCGATGCGGGCATTACGGTGTTTGCGCGCCTCGAATCGCTTTATGGCCGCCCCGTGGGGCAGGATCACGCGCCCAGCGAACGCGTCTCGTCGGGCGTCGACGAGCTGGATATCCGCATCAAGGGCGGCCTGCCCGCGTATTCGGCGACGGCAGTCGTGGGCCCGGGCGGCAGCGGCAAGACCAGTTTCGGCCTGAATTTCCTGCGCCTCGCCACGCCTGAAGAGCCCGCGCTGCACTTCGGTTTCTACGAGACGCCTGCGCGTCTGGCCAGCAAGGCGGCGGCACTGGGCATCGACATGGATGCGCTGGTCGCGTCGGGCGCGCTGACCGTGCTGTGGAACCCGCTCACCGAAAACGTCATCGACAGTCTCGCTTACCAGCTGCTCGACGCGGTGCGGGCACGCAAAGTGCGGCGGCTCGTTATCGATGGTCTTGCCGGTTTCGAGCGGGCGAGCGTCGATAGCCACCGGTTCACCGAGTTTCTGGCCGCGCTCACCAACCAGCTGCGCGTCATGGACGTGACGACTGTCTGCACATGGGAGACCAAGGAGTTGAGCGCGACCACGATGAACACCGCTTCGCCCGAGGCGCTGAGCCTGTTCGACAACGTCATCGGCATGCAGCTCGAAGAGGCTGACGACGCGCTGTATCAGGGGATGAAGGTGATCAAGATTCGGGACAGCGCGTTTGCGCCCGCGCTGACCAAGCTCATCATTCCAGATGCCGCCTCGGTACTGATCAGGGACGCCAGCGCTGGGGTCTCCGACAAACCTTCCCTCTGAGAGCAGTCGCCGCCGCGCCATTGAGTCAGCCCTACGGGCTTGCGGCAGGCAACAAGAGTGAGCCGGAATGACGACCATCGTTGTAGTCGACGACGAAACCCTGATAACCGATTTTCTCGCCTTCTTCCTGGAGGACGCGGGCTATATCGTGCATGTCGCCCGTAACGGCGTGGAAGGCCTCGACCTCATCGGGCGCGTCGTGCCCGACGCGGTCATCACCGATTACATGATGCCCGCCATGTCGGGCCTCGAACTGGCGTACGCCCTCAAGGCGAACGCCGCACTCGCCCATATTCCCGTGATCCTGTCGAGCGCGGCGCTGGGCGCGTCGGCGCGCGCGCATCCGACGCTGTTCGCGGCGTTCCTCGACAAACCCTATCCCGCGCGCAAGCTGCTGCAGACGCTCAGCACCCTGCTGGGCGCGCCCGACGGCGTGGACAACGGCGAGCAGTAGCGCGGCCCCAACGCCCGCAGCGCCGGCCCCCGCCGGCTCGCCTTGAGTGCGCGATCGAACTGGCAAACCGCGGCGGCTTCGCGGACAATACGCGGAACATTACGGCAGGCCTTCCACCCGAACACAGCGCGAACCTCATCACGAAGTGGACAAGCCCGAGATCAACGAAATCGTCGCGAACTGCGACAGCGAGCCCATTCATCTATTGGGCCGCATCCAGCCGCACGGTGCGTTGCTGTGCTTCGACGCCGATGGCCGCCTCATCGCGCGCAGCGTCAACGCGCTCGCGTGGCTCGGCGCGGTGCCCGAAATCGGCGAATCGATCACCGACGCCCATCTAAGTCCGCTGTCGCGCCAGACGATCCGCGCCGCGCTCGCGGATCACGAGATGACGAGCGAGAGCGTCGAATGCAAGGGCGTGACCGGCGAGCGCTTCGACCTCATCATGCACTGGTCGGGCGACACGCTGGTGGTCGAATTCGAGCAGATCAGCCTGAAATCGCCGGCCGCCACGCAGTTTGCGCTGTTCGCGCAGCGCGCCATCCAGCGTTTGCAGGCCGCGCGCCACGACGACGTGCCGCAACTGCTGCAGGCCGCCGCCGAAGCGATCCGCGCGATGACGGGCTTCGACCGCGTGATGGGCTACCGCTTCATGGCGGACGGCAGCGGCGAGGTGATCGCCGAGGCCAAACGCGACGATCTCACGCCCTATCTCCAGCAGCGCTATCCCGCCAGCGACATCCCGCAGCAGGCGCGCCGCCTCTACGTGCTCAACCCGATCCGCCAGATCGCCGATGTCAACGCGCAAGCCGTGGCGATCGAACCGGCCGTGCATCCCCAGTCGGGCGTGCCGTTCGACCTGAGCTATTCGGTGCTGCGCAGCGTCTCGCCGATCCACCTCGAATATCTGCGCAACATGGGCGTGGCCGCGTCCATGAGCGTGTCGATCGTGCGCGACGGGCAGTTGTGGGGCCTGTTCGCGTGCCATCACATGTCGCCGTATCGCGCCTCGCACGCCGTGCGGCTCTCGTCGACGGTGCTGACCCAGGTGGTCTCGATCCTGATTGCACAGATCGAGGCGCAGCACCGCGCCGAAGCCGATCGCCGCATCCACGAACTGCGCACGCGCATCGCTGGCGAACTCGCGCAGGCCGAATCGCCGATCGCCGGTCTCGTGCGCGCCGCGCCCGAAATCGCCGCGCTGGTCGATTGCGAGGCCGTGGCGCTGGTGGTGGACAACGACGTGGTGATGCGCGGCAAGCCCACGGCAACCAGCCGCGAAACGCTGCTCGAACTCGCACAGCACGTGGCGAACACACGCGTCGATCAATTCGCGAGCGCATGCGTGGGCGAAGCCCTGCCGCACGAACTTGCGCAAGGGCTGGCCGTTGGCCGTGTGGCGGGCTGCCTTGCGATCCAGATGCTCGGCGACAGCCGCATCACCATCGTCTGGCTGCGCGACGAACTGGTCGAAACGATTCACTGGGCGGGGCCGCCCGACAAGGTCGTGGCGCAAGGGCCGAACGGCCCGCGTCTCACGCCGCGCGGCTCCTTCGAAGTCTGGAAGCAGACCGTCACGGGCCGCAGCCGCGATTGGAGCGAATTCGATCAGCTGGCCGCGCGCGAACTGCGCTCGATTCTGCAGGAAATCGCGCTCGTGCAGATGCGCGAGTCCGAGCGCGCCCGCACGACGCTGCTCGCCACGCTCGGCCACGATCTGCGCGACCCGATCCAGACCATCAACATGGCGATGCTGCTGATGGGGCGCGGCCTGGCCTCGGGCAACGACACTGTCAAGCGCGTGGAAGGCTCGACGCGGCGCATGCAGTCGCTGATCGGCTATATCCTCGACGTGAGCCGCATCCGCTCGGGCATGGGGCTGGGCCTGAAGCGCGTCGACGTGGGGCTGCGCGAATTGCTGGAGTCGGTGGCGGAGCAGACGCGTCTTGCGCATCCGGGCATGGCGCTGGAGATGCAACTGGGCTCCGACCTGGGCGACGCGCATATCGACGCCGACCGCCTTGCGCAGGCCATCGCGAACCTGTTGGGCAATGCGCGCAAGCACGGCGACACGCGCGCGCCGGTCACGCTGACGGCGACGCTCGTGAACGGCGATCCGTGCATCGAGATTCGCAACCGGCTGCTGGAGAAGCCGACGGTTCCGTTCGAGCGCCTGCTCGATCCGTTCAAGAGCGGCTCGCTCGACAATCCCGCCAATCGCGGCGGCCTGGGGCTCGGGCTGTATATCGCGCAGGCCATCGTCAAAGGGCATGACGGCACGCTCACGGGCCGCTTTGCCGATGGCGAAGCGGTGATACGGATTGTGTTGCCGCGCGAGGGGGCGCAGGCGACGGAGTAAATGGCGGAGCTTCTCCGCCATCCCTGCCTATCCCCCGCTCCCCTTGAGCGCCGCCGCCAGCGCGAGGATCCGTTGCGCGCGCAACAGCACCGGCCGGTCGACCATCTTGCCGTCCACCGTGATCGCACCGGCGCCCGCTTCGTTTGCCGCATCCGCCACGCGCGCTGCCCACGCCAGATCCTGTTCGCTGGGGCGAAACACGCTGTGCACCGCCTCGACCTGCTTCGGATGAATGCAGAGTTTCGCCCCAAACCCCAGTCGCTTGCCATTGAGCGCATCGCGCTCGATACGCGCGATATCGTGGATATCGGGCGTCACGCCATCGACGGGTGTGTCGATCCCCGCCACGCGTGAAATCAACGCAAGCTGGCTGCGATAGTGATTGAGCGGTTCGCCGTCGTCGGGCATGCCCATTTCGGCCATGAAATCGAGCGTGCCGAACATCAGCCGCTTCACGCACGGCGCCTTCGCAATCGCCATCGCGCCCCACATGCCCAGCGCGCTTTCGATCAGCGGATAGACGTTCACGCGGCGGCGCGCAAGCGCGACCGTCGCCGTGACGTCCTGGGCGCTTTCGGCCTTGGGCAGCACGATGCCGGCCACGCCGTCGAGCGCGCCCAGCTTCGCGTCCGCTTCGAACCAGGGTGTCGCACGGCCATTGATGCGCACGAGCACCGGGTGCCTGCGCGAGACCCAGTTCGCGATGTTCTCGCGCGCCGCCTCCTTGGCCGAGGGCTCCACCGCATCTTCAAGGTCGATGATGACGGCGTCCGCGCCGCTTTCCAGCGCGCGCTCGAAGCGCTCAGGCCGGCTGCCAGGCACGAACAGATACGATTGCGGCGAGAACGCGCTCAGCGCCGCTTCGTCGCGATGTTCAGAGGGCATGGCCAAGCTCCGGCACGACCGAGAACAGGTCGCCGACCAGACCGTAATCGGCCACGCTGAAAATCGGCGCTTCTTCGTCCTTGTTGATCGCGACGATCACCTTCGAGTCCTTCATGCCCGCGAGATGCTGGATCGCGCCCGAAATGCCCACGGCGATATAGAGCTGCGGCGCGACGATCTTGCCGGTTTGACCGACCTGATAATCGTTCGGCACGAAGCCCGCATCGACGGCTGCGCGCGACGCGCCAAGCGCTGCGTTGAGCTTGTCGGCGAGCGGCTCCAGCACTTGCGTGTAATTCTCGCCGCTGCCGAGGCCCCGGCCACCCGAGACGATGATCTTCGCGCTCGTCAGTTCGGGGCGGTCGAGCTTCGTGACTTCGCGCGCCACGAATTGCGACTTGCCGTTGTCGGCGGCTGCGTCAATCGTTTCGATGACTGCGTTGCCCCCTTCTGCGGGAGCCGCGTCGAATGCCGTCGTACGCACGGTGACGACCTTGACCGGATCGACCGATTGCACGGTGGCAATCGCGTTGCCCGCGTAGATCGGCCGCTCGAACGTATCCACGGCATTGACCGCCGTGATGTCGCTGATCTGCGCGACGTCGAGCTTCGCGGCAATGCGCGGCGTGACATTCTTGCCCGCAGCCGTTGCAGGCGCCAGGATGTGCGAGTAGTTCTTCGCGATGCCCAGAACCGTCGCTTCGATATTTTCCGCGAGGCCTTGCGCAAGCTGCGGCGCGTCCGCCAGCAGCACCTTCGACACGCCTGCGATCTTCGCAGCCGCATCGGCAGCCGCCTGTGCGTTGTGACCCGCGATCAGCACGTGCACGTCGCCGCCGATCTTTTGTGCCGCAGCGACCGTGTTCAGCGTTGCGGCCTTGATGCTTGCGTTATCGTGTTCAGCAATTACCAGCAGATTCGTCATTTTATTTCGCCCTCCTCACAGCACCCTGGCTTCGGTCTTCAGCTTCGCGACCAGCGTATTCACGTCGGCAACCTTCACGCCTGCGCTGCGCCTGGGCGGCTCTGCAACCTTGAGCGTCTTCAGACGTGGCGCAACGTCGACGCCCAGATCCGCGGGCTTGATCGTTTCCAGCGGCTTCTTCTTCGCCTTCATGATGTTGGGCAGCGTGACGTAGCGCGGCTCGTTCAGGCGCAGATCGGTCGTCACGACTGCGGGCAAGGAGAGCGCCAGGGTTTCCGCACCGCCATCGACTTCGCGCTCGACCGTCACGCGGCCATCGGCAACCGTGATTTTCGAAGCAAAGGTGGCTTGCGGCAGGTTCGCCAGCGCGGCGAGCATCTGGCCCGTCTGGTTCGAATCGTCGTCGATGGCCTGTTTGCCAAGCACGATCAACGAAGGCTGTTCCCGGTCGACCAGCGCTTTCAGCAGTTTCGCCACGGCGAGCGGCTGCAATTCGTCATCGGATTCGATCAAGACCGCGCGATCCGCACCGATGGCCAGCGCCGTGCGCAGCGTCTCCTGCGCCTGCGCGACACCGCACGACACGGCGATCACTTCCGTCGCCACGCCCGCTTCCTTCAGGCGCACCGCCTCTTCCACGGCGATTTCGTCGAACGGGTTCATCGAGAACTTCACATTGGCGACATCCACGCCCGTGCCATCCGACTTCACGCGCACCTTCACGTTGTAGTCGACAACACGCTTGACCGGCACCACGATTTTCACTTTTGCTCCTCCACGCTGTCATTGCGCGCAATTCGATGACGCATTACACCGTGAGATCGCTTCGAACACCAACTATCGATTAACTTTGCCGGTCATAGCCCGTGCCTATGGTGTGCCTGCGGCTGGCACGCGTCGCCGCTTCAGCCTCGCCGCTTCAGCCCCGTAATTCCCGCCGCAAGATCTTGCCCGTCACCGTCTTCGGCAACTCGTCGATGATCGCAACGATGCGCGGATACTTGTACGCCGCCATGCGCGCCTTGCAGAACTCGACCAGTTCTTCCGGCGTCGCGCTGGCCTGCGGCTTGAGGCTCACCACCGCCTTCACGGTCTCGCCGCGATAGCTGTCGGGCACACCCACCACTGCCGCCTCGCGCACGGCCGGATGTGTGTACAGCACGTCCTCCACTTCGCGCGGCCAGACCTTGTAGCCGCCCGCGTTGATCATGTCCTTCTTGCGATCAACGAGATAGAACCAGCCCTGCTCGTCCATGAAGCCGACATCGCCGGTGCGAAAGAAGCCATCGACAATCGCTTTCGCGCTCTCCTGCGGCTTGTTCCAGTAGCCCGGCACGACCATCGGCCCGCGCGAGATGATCTCGCCCACTTCACCGACGGCGAGCGGCTGCCCCGACTCGTCGCCGATATACGACTCCACGTTGAAGGCCGGCACGCCGATCGACAGCGTGCCTGAGGCGGGATCGACAGGCGCATCGCTGCCGACCGGCACGACGTGCGTGGGCGAGTTCGTTTCGGTGAGGCCGTAGCCGTTGTGGATGTAGTGGCCAAAGCGCGTGCGAAAGGCCTCGATCACGCTCGGCGGAATGGGCGCGCCGCCCGAATAGATGCGCCGCATCGACGCGAAATGCTCGCGCGTCGCGCGCGCATCGTTCATCAGCGCGATAAAGACCGTGATTGCGCCGATGGTGAATTCGGGCTTGTGTTCGGCGATGGCGTCGAGAATCACGCCCGGTTCGAAGCGGAACGCGAGCACGAGCGGCGCCGCGCAGATAAACGCTGCGCCCACGTGGCCGACCAGCCCGGTGATATGAAAGAGCGGCGCGACGCCAAGGATCGGTGCGCCTTCGCGCAGGCCGACCCAGTCGCGATACACCTGCGCGTTGAAGGCCACGTTGCCGTGCGTGTTCATCGCGCCTTTGGGCACGCCCGTCGTGCCCGAGGTGTAGACGAGCATGGCGAGATCGTCGCCACTGAGTTCGATGGCGGGCGGCTTCTGGCCGAGGTGCGCGTCGATTGCAGCGGCGAAGTCTTCGGCGCCTGCATGCGCGGCGGAGCGCGTCATGCCCGCGAAAAGGCGCGCATCGTTACGCGTCTGATAGTCGAGCGCCGATGTGGTCATGACCTGCGGCGCGACATGCGCTTCGCTACGCGCGGCGCGATCCGCTTCTTCCGCCAGCAGCGGGCGCACGACTTCCTCATACAGCACGCCATGGCACACCAGCACGCGCGCCTGCGAATCCGCGAGCAGCACACGCAACTCGCGCGCACGGTTCATCGGGTTGACGGGCACTGCAATCGCTCCGATCTTCCATGCCGCCACCAGCGCGATCACGAATTGCGGCACGTTTTGCAGATAGATCGCGACCCGGTCGCCGCGCACGAGGCCGCGTTCGAGCCACGCACATGCAAGCGCATCGGACTGCCGGTCAAGTTCGGCATACGTCAGCGCACCATCGAAATACAGCAGCGCCTTGTTGTCCGGCGCACGCGCGACGGCGGCGCGAAACAGGCTCAATGCGTCGGGATAGTCCTGGGCAATCGTCGGCGTGTGGCCGCTCGCGTAATGGGCGAGCCACGGCTTGCTGGCATAGGGCGTCATGAGCGCTCCGGCAGAATCGACGCGAGAGGGCGGCGCACGTCAGCGAAAGCCGCCAGCGCGCGCCGTATCGACATCAGGCAGGCGATGCTACGCCTACTTCACCACCACCGGATTGACCGGCGCGCCGCTGCCGCCCACCACCTTGAGCGGTGCAGCCGTGTAGAGGAACGACCATTGGCCGTCTTCGGCGCAATCGGCGGCGAGCGGATCGAGCTGCGCAATCTCCGTGAGCGTCACGCCCAGGTTGCGCATCAGCGCGTTATGCAGCGGCAGTGCCACGCCCGACACGGGATCGACGGTCACTTCGTTCGCGATGGTGTCGGTCACCAGGTTCGGAATCTCCATCTTGTGGAACCAGTCGACCAGTTCGCGGCTGTGCGTCAGTCCGGGTTCGACGAAATTCTCGTAGAACTTCGCCTGGTCGCGCTCGTAGAACGAGCCGATCCAGCCCGTGCGGATCACGAGGATGTCGCGCTTTTCGATGCTCACGCCCTGCGCTTTCGCCGCCGCGAGCAGGTCTTCGTGCGTGAAGGTTTCACCCGGATCGAGCACGTCCTTGCCGCGATGGCGCGCCATGTCGATCAGCACGCCGCGCCCCACTACGCCGCGTTCGGCGATAGGCAGCACGCTGGCCTTGTCGAGACCGCCAATGGTCGATTTCGCGTCGTAGCCGTTCCAGAGCTGGTCGTCGTACCAGACGTGACCCAGCGCGTCGTACTGCGTCGAGCCTTGCAGGTACATGATCATCATGTCGTCGGCGTATTCGGCAAGGCCCGGAAACAGCGGGCCTTTGCCGCACATGTAATGGCCCTTGTCCATCACGTTGATGCGGCGCGCCTGCGAACGTCCCGGCCAGACCGGGTCGCCCTTGGGGTGGCCCATCTGGATCTGCAGCGTAAAGGTCTTGCCCGAGCGCACCGATGCGACGCCGCGCAGCACCTCGGCCTGGGTCAGGTAGTTGAGCGAGCCGACTTCGTCGTCGCTGCCCCACTTGCCCCAGTTCTTCGGCGAATCTTCCAGCAGTTCGGCCACTTCGGGAACGTTCTTCGACTCCATGCGTTGTCTCCTTTCGTCTCACACGGGAATGGGCGAGTTATCGGGTGATGCAGAGGGAATACACGAACGCGGCTGACGTCCGCGGTATCGCAATAAATCGCACGAGCGTTCGCTAATGTCAACCGGGAAAAACCGCAGGCGCGTGAAGCGGCAATCGTGCACATCATGGATGGTCTGCTCCGAAGTCCCTGCTGTAGCGCGCATTGCCCGCAGAGCGGCGAATCACCGCGCGAGGCAATCCGCCGAATCCGCCGAATTCACCAATTCCGCCGACTGTGCCGACTGTGCCGCACCCGCGAGGCTTCCGATGAACGAACACGACTATCTGGCGCATCTGCACGAGCTCTGGGCGCGCGCATGGCCTGCGGGCACGCCGCGCGAGCCGCAGTATCCGCTGGGGCGGCGGCCCTTGAGCGCGTACCTGCGCGAATGGGCGCGCCGCGATCCGCAACGCCCCGCCCTGCACTTTTACGGCCGCACGCTGAGCTACGGCGAACTCGACACGCTCAGCGACCGCTGCGCCGCGCTGCTCGCTGAACTGGGGGTGAAGCCGGGCGAGCGCGTGGCCGTCTTCATGCCCAATTGCCCGCAAATGCACATCGCGTTCTATGGCATCCTCAAGCTCGGTGCGGTGCATGCGCCAGTGAGCCCCTTGTCGAGGGCGCTCGAACTCGGCTACCAGCTCAAGGACAGCGGCGCGCAGGTGGTGATTTGCGGCGATCAACTGCTGCCGGTCGTCGAAGCGGTGCGCGACGAATGCGGACTGCGTTCGGTAATCGCCACCAGCGTGGGCGAAATGCGCGGCGCGCAAGCCGGCGACGCGGCGCCGGTGCCGCTGCCGGACGTTGTGCGCGCATCGAAATGCGCGAGCGGCAACGCCATCGACCTGCTGGGCGCGCTGGACGAAGTCAGCCAGCCCGCGCCCGCCTGGGAGCCGCAACTCGACGACATCGCCGCGCTCAATTACACGGGCGGCACGACAGGCCTGCCGAAGGGTTGCATCCACACGCACGGCGACATGCTCTACACCTGCGCGAGCTTCATGCCGGTCGCGCTGCGCGCCGGGCGCGACGCCGTGTTCCTCAATTTCCTGCCGGAGTTCTGGATCGCGGGCGAAAACGCGGGCCTGCTCTTTCCCGTGTTCGCGGGCGCGGCGCTGGTGCTGCTCACACGCTGGGAGCCGCTCGCCTGGATGCGCGCCGTCCAGCATTACCGCGTGAGCCACTGCGGCATGCTGGTGGACAGCGTCGCCGAAGTGCTCGACCACCCGCGCGCGCATGACTTCGATTACACCTCGCTGCGCCAGGTGGGCGCGATCTCGTTCATCAAGAAGCTCACGCGCGACTATCGCCAGCGCTGGTGTGAACTCACGGGCTGCACGCTCTACGAGTTCAGCTACGGCATGACCGAGACGCATACCTGCGACACCTTCACGCTCGGCATGCAGGAGGAGGACGCCGATCTGCGCGCGCAACCCACTTTCGTGGGCCTGCCCGTACCGGGCACCGAGTTCAAGATCTGCGATTTCGCCAGTGGGGCGCTGCTGCCGCCGGGCAGCGAAGGCGAACTGTGCGTGCGTTCGCCCTCGCTGTTCAAGGGCTACTGGCAGCGCGAGCAAGCCAGCGCCGAAGCGCTGCGCGACGGCTGGCTCCACACGGGCGACCTCGCCACCTTCACCGATGAAGGCTTTATCCGCTATCTGGGCCGCCGCAAGGAGATGCTCAAGGTCAACGGCATGAGCGTGTTCCCGAGCGAACTGGAGGCGCTGCTTGGCCAGCATCCGGCGATTCTCGGCAGCGCCGTGATCGGGCGGCCCGATGCAACGCGCGGCCAGCAGCCGATTGCCTTCGTCGTGCTCAAGCCAGGCAGCGGCGCGAACGCGGGCGAACTCGCCGCGTGGTGCCGCGCGTCGATGGCCGTCTACAAGGTGCCGGAAATCCGCGTCATCGACGCATTGCCGATGACCGCGACCGGCAAGGTCAGGAAACAGGAACTGGACAAACTGCTGTGACGACATCTTTGAAGCCGCCGATCAAGGCGGTGCTGATCGCCAATCGCGGCGAAATCGCCATTCGCATCGCGCGCGCGCTCGCCGAAGCGGGACTGCGCAGCGTCGCCGTCTATACCGAGGACGACGCGCGCGCACTGCACGTGCGTCGCGCCGACGTTGCCGTGCCGCTCGCCGGACGTGGCGCGGCGGCGTATCTGGACATCGATGCGCTGATCGAGGCCGCGCGCGCCCACGGCTGCGACGCCGTGCATCCGGGCTACGGCTTCCTGAGCGAGCGCGCCGATTTTGCGCAGCGCTGCGAGGACGCGGGCCTGCGATTTATCGGCCCGTCGCCGGAAGTGCTCAGCATGTTCGGCGACAAGGCCCGTGCACGCGAACTCGCGGCGCGCTGCGGCGTGCCGCTCGCGGCAGGCACGAACCACGCGACCACGCTCGATGAAGCGCGCGCGTTTCTGGCCGCCCATGGCGCGATCATGGTCAAGGCGCTCGCGGGCGGTGGCGGGCGCGGCATGCGGACGGTGCGCGACAGCGCCAGCCTCGACGACGCCTTCGCACGCTGCGAATCGGAAGCGCGCGCGGCTTTTGGCGACGGCGCGCTCTATGTCGAGCGCCTGATCGAGCACGCTCGCCACGTCGAAGTGCAGATCGTCGGCGACGGTGCGCGGGTGAGCCATCTGTGGGAACGCGATTGCAGCCTGCAACGGCGGCACCAGAAAGTCATCGAAATCGCGCCCGCACCGGGCTTAAGCGCCACGCTGCGCCGCGCGATCATCGACGCCGCGCTCACGCTCGCGCGGGCGGTGAACTATTGCGGCATTGGCACGTTCGAGTTTCTCGTCGATACGGCGCGCGGCGATTTCGTCTTCATGGAAGCGAACCCGCGCGTGCAGGTCGAGCATTGCGTCACCGAGGCCGTCACCGGCGTCGATCTGGTGCGCGCGCAACTATCGCTCGCGCAGGGCGCGACGCTCGTCGATCTCAAGCTTGCCGATCCGCCGCCCGTACGCGGTTACGCCGTGCAGGCGCGCGTGAATCTGGAGGCGATGCAGGCCGATGGCAGCGCGCGTGCCGCAGGCGGCGTGCTAGGCGCCTACGAGCCGCCGAGCGGCGCAGGCCTGCGCGTGGATGGCTACGGGTATGCGGGTTACGCCACCAGCCCGAATTACGATTCGCTGATCGCCAAGCTGATCGCGCATGCCGACGATTTTCCGGGCGCGCTGCGCAGGGCCGCGCGCGGCCTGGGCGAGTTCCGGCTGGAAGGCGTCGCGAACAATATCGGCTTCTTGCAGGCGCTGTTGCGGCGCGCGGAATTGCCGGACTATGCGGTCGATACGCGTTTCATCGAGCGCCATATCGGCGAGTTGCTGTCGGCCTCAAGCGACGTGCAGCCGGAGCGTTTTTTCCGCGCTGATGCTGCAAGTGACGGCGTTTCCAGTGACGCGCTTTTAGCGCAACCGGAATCGCAAGCCGCGCCGCCAGGCTGCGTGCCGCTCGTCGCGCCGAGCCAGGGCGTGCTGGTGAGCCTCGACGTGCAGCCCGGCGACGCGGTCGCGGTCGGGCAGCAGATTGCCGTGCTCGAAGCGATGAAAATGGAGTTCGTCGTCGAGGCCGCGCAAAGCGGCATCGTCCGCGCGCTGGCCGTCGCGCCGAACGACACCGTGTTCGACGGCGCAGCGCTCGTGTATATCGAGCCCGCCGACATCGCCGCCGCACACGTGCACACCGAGGAAAGCCACGATCTCTCGCACATTCGCGCCGATCTCGCCGAAGTGCTGGAGCGTCACGCCCTCACGCGCGACGAGCGCCGCCCGCACGCCGTCGCGAAGCGCCGCAAAACGGGCCAGCGCACGGCGCGCGAAAACCTCGACGATCTGCTCGACGCGGACAGCTTCGTCGAATACGGTGCGCTCGCGCTGGCCGCGCAACGTGGCCGCCGCGCGCTGGACGACCTCATTGCACAAAGTCCCGCCGATGGCCTGATCGCGGGCATCGGCACGGTGAACGCCGCGCGCGTGGGCAGCGAGGCCGCGCGCTGCATGGCCATCGCCTACGACTACACCGTGTTCGCGGGCACGCAGGGCATGATGAGCCACAAGAAGACCGACCGCATGCTGCAACTGGCCGAGCAATGGCGTCTGCCGCTCGTCCTGTTCGCGGAAGGCGGCGGCGGGCGGCCGGGCGACACGGATCACGTGGGCGTCGCGGGTCTCGACTGCCGCACGTTTGCGAGCATGGCGCGGCTCTCGGGCCAGGTGCCGCTCGTGGGCGTGGTGTCGGGCCGCTGCTTCGCGGGCAATGCGGCGCTGCTCGGCTGCTGCGATGTCATCATCGCCACGCGCAACGCGAGCATCGGCATGGCGGGGCCCGCGATGATCGAAGGCGGCGGCCTGGGCAAGTTCACGCCCGAGGAAGTCGGCCCGGCGAGCGTGCAGTCGCCCAATGGCGTGATCGACGTGCTGGTGGACGACGAAGCCGCCGCCGTGCAGGCCGCAAAGCAATATCTCTCCTATTTTCAGGGGCCGGTGGCCGACTGGACTTGCGCCGATCAACGCCTGCTGCGCGCCGCGATTCCCGAGAACCGCCTGCGTGTCTACGACATTCGCAGCGTGATCGAGATGCTGGCCGACCAGGGCTCCGTGCTCGAATTGCGCCGTGCGTTCGCGCCAGGCCTCATCACGGCGCTGGTGCGCATCGAAGGCAAACCGTTCGGATTGCTTGCGAATAATCCGATGCATCTGGGTGGCGCAATCGACGCGCAAGCAGGCGACAAGGCCGCGCGCTTCATGCAGCTTTGCGATGCTTTCGGCCTGCCGCTGCTCTCGCTGTGCGACACGCCGGGCTTCATGGTCGGCCCGCAGGCGGAGAAACAGGCCACCGTGCGGCACGTCTCGCGCATGTTCGTCGCGGGCGCGAGCCTGCGCGTGCCCTTCTTCACCGTGGTGCTGCGCAAGGGCTACGGCCTGGGCGCGCAGGCGATGGCGGCGGGCAGCTTTCACGCGCCGCTCTTCACGATCGCCTGGCCAAGCGGCGAATTCGGCGCGATGGGGCTGGAAGGCGCGGTGCGGCTGGGCTACGCGAAGGAACTCGCGGCCATCGACGACCCCGCGCAACGCGAGGCGCAATTCGAGCGCATGGTCGCCGACGCCTACCGCAACGGCAAAGCCATCAACATGGCGAGCTTCCTCGAAATCGACGGCGTGATCGACCCGGCGGAAACGCGCCGCTGGCTCATGCGCGGACTCAACGCGAGCCACGGTTTTGCGGATCGCGAGCGCTCCGGCAGGCGCTTCGTCGATACGTGGTGAACACGCAGACAACACACGAAACAAACGACACAAACGACACAACAGGAGTTGGCATGACCCAGGATACGACCTCACTCGTCGAGATCGACATCACAGACGGCGTCGCCGATGTGCGCCTCAATCGCGCGCACAAGATGAACGCGCTCAGCCCCGCGATGTTCGACGCGATCCTTGCAGCAGGCGAGCGCCTCGCGCGCGCAGCCGATCTGCGCGCCGTCGTGCTCTCCGGCAACGGCAACGCATTCTGCGCGGGCCTCGATCTGGAGAGCATGGCCGCGCTCGACGAGGTGGGCCGCAAGACGCCGATTGCCGTGCGCACGCACGGCCTGTCGAACTACGCGCAGCACATCTGCATGCTCTGGCGCGAACTGCCGGTGCCCGTGGTCGCCGCGCTGCATGGCGTGGCGTTCGGCGGTGGCCTGCAACTCGCACTGGGCGCCGACCTGCGTTTCGTCGCGCCCGATACGCGGCTTTCGGTGATGGAAATGAAGTGGGGCCTCGTGCCCGACATGGGCGGCATGGTGCTCACGCGCGGCCTCGTGCGCGATGACCGGCTGCGCGAATTGATCTATTCGGCGCGCGTGGTGAGCGCGAGCGAAGCGCTCGAACTGGGTCTCGCGACACGTGTTTGCGACGATCCGCACGCGCAGGCGCTGGCCACGGCGCGCGAGATTGCGCAGCGCAGCCCCGATGCGATCCGCGCCGCCAAGCGCCTGCTGCACGTCGCCGCGCAAGGCGATGCGGCCGCGACGCTGCTGGCCGAATCGATCGAGCAAGCCGCATTGATCGGCGGCGCGAACCAGCGCGAAGCCGTGGCCGCGAACCTGCAGAAACGCGCGCCGGTTTTTTCCCCGGCATCCGAACCGCCCCAATACTGAGGACATCATGACCGACACTACCCGGCCCTCGTTCGAGACGCTGCGCTACGCCGTCGAGGACGGCATCGCCACTATCACGCTGCATCGCCCCGAGAAACTCAACGCCTTCACGGCGACGATGATGCAGGAGCTGATCGCCGCCTTCGACGCCACCGACGCCGACGATGCCGTGCGCTGCGTGATCGTCACCGGTTCGGGACGCGCGTTCTGTGCAGGCGCGGATCTGTCCTCGGGCGGCGAGACCTTCGATTACGCGAAGCGCCTGGGCACGAGCGTGGAGACCGTGCATCGCGACGGCGGCGGACGCGTGGCGCTGCGCATCTTCCGCAGCCTCAAGCCCGTGATTGCCGCGGTCAACGGGCCGGCGGTCGGCATCGGCATGACGATGCAGTTGCCGATGGACATCCGCCTTGCGTCGAGCGACGCGAAGTTCGGCTTCGTGTTCGGGCGGCGCGGCATTACGCCGGAAGCGGCATCGTCGTGGTTCCTGTCGCGCGTGGTGGGCATTTCGTCGGCGCTCGAATGGTGCTACACGGGCCGCGTCTTTACCGCCGACGAAGCGCTCGAACGCGGCCTCGTGCGCTCCGTGCACGCGCCGAACGACCTGCTGCCCGCCGCATGGGCGCTCGCGCGCGAGATCGCCGACAACACCGCGCCGGTCTCGGCAGCGATCTCGCGCCAGATGATCTGGCGCATGGCGGGCGCGAGTCATCCGATGGAAGCGCACCGGCTCGACAGCCGCGCGATCCAGTCGCGCGGACGCTCGGCGGACGCCGCCGAAGGCGTCAGCGCATTTCTGGAAAAGCGCCCTGCCGCGTTTCCAAATCGCGTTTCCACCGACATGCCGGACTTTTTCGACTGGCAGAGCGAGCCGCCTTTCGTTTAAAGCGCGGCGACACTCGGCAACACTCGGCAACACTCGGCGACACGCAGCGACATTCCGAAGCACATGCGCGCGGAACCCAGACTCGCGCGCGCTGTCCCTTTCAAGTACCCTACGATTTCCGGCGCGACGCTTTATCCGCGCCGGTTTCGTTTTAGTACGCTTCAAATGCTGCTTTAAACCCCGTTTCAAATCGCTTCAAATGGCTTCGAGAAAAGGAATCCGCAACACCCCATGAATGTGAATCAAGTCTGGTTTGAGCCGCTGGTTGGCTCGCTCGTTTTGCTGGGCGCCGCGGGCGTCTTTAGCGCCGCCGTCCACTTCCTGCTGTTTCGCGTCGTCGCGCGCCTCGCACAGCGCTCCACGACCCGCATCGACGACGCACTGTTCGAGTTCGGCGCGTTTAAATGGCTTAGCCGCGTCACGCCCTTCGTGGTGATCCGTCTGGGTATCGGCATGGTGCCGGGCGTACCCGATGCGATCGCACAGACCGTCGACAAGGTCAGCTTCGCGCTGATCGTCATGCTCGTGACCATGACGATCAGCGCCACATTGTCTGCGTTCGAGCATGCGCACCGCACCACGCGCCAGGATCAGCCGCGCCTTTCGCTCAAGGGCGCGATGCAACTGGTCAAGCTCGTCATGTTCATCACCGCAGCGCTGGTGGTGATCGGCGACGCCACGGGCAAGCAGATCGGCCTGCTGCTGTCGGGCATTGGCGCAATGTCGGCGGTGCTGATGCTGATTTTCAAGGACACGATCCTCGGTCTCGTGGCGGGCGTGCAGCTATCGTCGAACGACATGCTGCGCATCGGCGACTGGATCACGATGCCCAGCGCGGGCGCGGACGGCACCGTCATCGACATCACGCTCAATACCGTGAAGGTCGCGAATTTCGATCACACCATCATCACGATACCCACCTGGAAGCTCATCACGGAGAGCTACCAGAACTGGCGCGGCATGACGGAAGCGGGCGGGCGGCGCATCAAGCGCGCGCTCTTTATCGATGCGACCAGCGTGCGCTTTCTGGAAGCGCAGGAGCTCGCGAGGCTTGAGCGCTTCACGCTGTTGCAGGACTATCTGGCGCACAAGCGCGATGCGCTCACGCAATTCAACGGCGCGTTGGGCAGCGCTGGCGAATGCACGGCGAACCGTCGCCAGCTCACGAACCTGGGCACGTTCCGCGCGTACGTGGAGCAATACCTGCAACGCCACCCGCGCATCCATCGCGAGATGACCTGCATGGTGCGCCAGTTGCCGAGCAGCGCCGAAGGCGTGCCGCTTGAGCTCTATTGCTTCACCAACACCACCACGTGGGTCGAATACGAAGCGATCCAGTCAGACCTGTTCGATCATCTGATCGCCGTGCTGCCCGAGTTCGGTTTGCGCGTCTATCAGCATCCGTCGGGCTACGACATGCAGCAGGGCTTGCTGCGCGCTCAAGAAAAACGCGGCGAACGCGAAAACGCGCTCGCCGCGTGAGGTAACGGCCTGGCGTGGACGGGCGCCGCCTACGCAGGCAGCTTCACGTCCACCGGCTCGTGCGCCGTCGGCAGGTCGTTGCGGTCGGACTCCGGCACTTCGCCCGCGCGACGGTGGATGTCGTGCGTCACGAAGCCCTGCTCGCGGCTCGGCACCGCGAACCAGTCGGGATGCGTGAACGACGCGCGAATGTCCTCCAGTCCGCTCGACCAGTGCTCCTCCATCGTATCGATGCTGAACTCGTAGTCCTTGTAGTGGCCTTCATACGGTTTGTTCTTGTAGATCAGATGCACCACGTTGATCGAAGAGCCGTCGGCCACGGTTTCGGCCAGGCGGAACAGCGGGTCGCTACGGCGTGCTTCGGCGGGCACGTGCTCCAGCAGCTCCTTGATGAAGCGAGCGTGCTTCTGGCGGTCGGCGAGCATGTTGGTGATGGCGCGCGTGCGGCTCGAATACTGGATGTCCTTGGCGCGCTCGGCGACGTCCATGAAGTCGGCGGGCACATTGCCGTTGGCGCTCCATAGATCGACCTGGAAAACCAGCGTGTCCTTGTGGTCGGCATCGCGCAGCACCTCCGTGAGCGGCGTGTTCGAAACGAGGCCGCCGTCCCAGTAGTATTCGCCTTCGATCTCGACAGCCGGGAAGCCCGGCGGCAACGCGCCCGAAGCCATGAAGTGCTCGGGTTCCAGGCGCATTTTCGTGTTGTCGAAGTACACCAGGTTGCCGCTGCGCACGTTCACCGCGCCCACGGACACGCGCGTCGGGCCGTCGTTGATGCGGTCGAAATCGGCGAAACGTTGCAGCGTCGCCTTGAGCGCAGCGGTGTCGTAGTAGCTCACCGCGCTGGGCTGCGCCTTCTGCCAGCCCGCAACGGGCAGCGGGCGGCGCGGCGCGAAGAAGCCCGGCTGGCCTTCGGTGAGCGCGCGGCCCGCGGCCCACATGCTGGCCCAGCGGCGCGCGAGGTCGTTGTGGCCGAACAGCGGCAGCGCGAGCGCGCCGAGATTGCCGAACCAGTCCAGCGGGTGGCAGATCGATTCCCAGAATCCACGCAACGCGGCGACACGCTGATCGGGCGCATTACCCGCGATGATCGCCGTATTGAGCGCGCCGATCGACACGCCCGCGATCCAGTGCGGCTCGACGCCGGCCTGGGCGAGCCCTTCGAACACGCCAGCCTGATAGGAGCCGAGCGCGCCGCCACCTTGCAGGACGAGTGCGATTTCGTCGTAGCGCGGCAGCTCAAACGGCTTGCGCGGGTGTTTGCGCTCTTGATGGGCGGTTGTATTGCTGCTGCGCATGGACGCCTCCTTAGTGCATCGACCAGCCGTGCGTGACGAGCACCGATTGCCCCGTCAGCGCGTTGGACTCGAAGCCCGAGAGGAAGGCCACCGTGTTGGCGACGTCCGCGAGCGTCGTGAATTCGCCGTCCACGGTTTCGCGCAGCATCACGTTCTTGATGACGTCCGCTTCCGAAATGCCCAGCGCCTTGGCTTGCTCCGGAATCTGCTTGTCGACCAGCGGCGTACGCACGAAACCGGGGCATACGACGTTGGCGCGCACGCCGCGCGGGCCGCCTTCCTTCGCCACCACGCGCGCAAGACCCAGCAGGCCATGCTTCGCCGTCACGTACGCGGCCTTGAGCTTCGAGGCTTCATGCGAATGCACCGAGCCCATATACACGATCGAGCCACCCTTGCCGCTGCCGTACATGTGCTTGAGCACGGCCTTGGTGGTGAGGAACGCGCCGTCCAGATGGATCGCGAGCATCTTCTTCCAGTCGCTGAAGGCGAATTCATCGACCGGGGCGATGATCTGGATGCCCGCATTCGAGACCAGCACGTCGATGCCGCCGAATACGTTGGCCGCTTCTTCGATGCCCGCGTTCACAGCTTCTTCGTTGGTGACGTCCATCGCCACGGCAAGCGCCTTGCCGCCCGCCGCGTTGATGCTGTCGGCAACCTTGCCCGCCGCGGCGAGGTTCAGGTCGGCGATCACGACCGCCGCGCCCTGCTGCGCGAAGGTACGCGCGCAATGTTCGCCAATCCCGCTTGCTGCGCCGGTAATAACGGCCACCTTGTCCTTCAACGACATAAGTAATCCTTACTGTATTGGTTAAAAATCAGGCGAGCGCGGGTTCTGCGTCGCTCTGGCGCGCCGACGTCGCGGCGCTGGCGTTGTCATCGGTGCTTTGCGCCAGGTAGTCGAATGCGACTTCGCCGATGTCCAGCGTGAGATTCGCAATCACATGACGTGCACCCACGACACGACGCACGGGCAGGTCAGCGACCGGCGCAAGCGCGTGGGGATGCAGTTCGATTGCCGCCGGGCCGCTCCATGCGCCCAGCACCGTGACGTCGCGCAGATAGAAGCGCACGAGCTCGCAGATGCGCGCCGTGCCGTCCACATGCGGGATCACCTTGAGCAGATAGTTGGGCGTGTCGGCAAGCTTGCGGCGCTCGTCTTCGTTATTGAGCACGTGATGCTTGTAGCCCATCGTGCCCGTCGCGATCCGCTGCGTGCCGTAGTCGAGCGTGCCAAGCAGCGTGTCGTTGCCGTCCACGCCCAGCACCGGACGTGCGAGCTTCTTCGGGAAGCCCCAGATCTCGCGGCCGCCTGCGATCGGGCCTTCGTCGTCGAGATACATCGAATGCGTGTAGTTCGCCAGACGCCCCTGCGGATCGCGCACCGAGACAACCTGGCCGCTTTCGGTGTAGTCGCCGAAACCCGACGAATCCGGCATACGGATGAATTCGTAATGCACGAGATTGTTTTCGGGCTTGAGCGGCTCCGGCACGATGGCGCGCAGCGCATCGGGATCGGTCTCGTAGGTGATGATGAAGTATTCGCGATTGACGAAGCGAAACGGCGGGCGCGGATACGCGGGATTGTGTACCGGCATTGCAAACGCCTCGCGGCGGATTTGTGCTAGATCCATGCTGTCCTCATGTCTGAGCTGCGGTAAAACGTCGCGACTAATCATAGAGGCGAATGGATCGTTCGGTGGCATTCGATCACAACAAACACCGTTGCGATTCCGGCAATTAAGAAGGGATTTGAAAGGAAATACCCGTATATTCGTCACGCCCTCATCATGGGCTTATGGCGTCTTTAGTTTATTTGTTTCGTTTTCGTACCCTGTGCGTTGCAGGAATCGTTTAAACGATTAATCTTTCTGTAATGGGGTACGAATAGGATGCGCGCATAACTCGTTGCGCAAGCAACGATATGGCGAAGAAAATAGAAAACGCGCGCCGCGTATGAATGCAGGCGCGCGCAGGTGATGCGGCCAGGCCCTAGAAGTTGTACTGCACGTAGATCTGGCTGAAATTGATACCGGGATTCGGATGCTTGAGTCCGGCATTCGACAGGTGCTGGAAGCGAAAGCCTGCCTGGTAGTTCTGGTGCTCGCCGAACTGCGCGCCTACACCGACCATGTCCGCGAACTGGAACGACGAAGAGAAGCTCCGGTCAGGCGTTTCATCCACATGCGAGAGCAGTCGCACGCCCACGCCCGCTTCGATGAATGGCCGGATATAGCCCGAGTTCTTGATGAAACGGAACACCGGCGTGAAGCCGAACTCCCAGATGTTCGCGTTAGCGGACGGTTTTTCGCGGATGTCCCAGTAGGCTATGTGGCCTTCGCCCACCACCGTGAAGTGGTAGCCGCCGATGTTCCACCACTGCCAGCCCGGATCCCAGACGACACCCAGATCGGCTTTCTTCACGTCATGGTCGGCGACGCCGCCGGCAAATTGAACGCCCCATTGATCCGCGCGCGCGGCGGTCGAACCGAGGCACACCCCTGCAATGAGAACGGCGAGAGGCAATCTTCTTTTTCGCATTTCCTCACTCTTTCGTTTTTCTGATTCTGGCGCGCGTGAATGTTTGAATCTTTAAAGCGCCGAATCGCACGCCCGGCGGATTATAAATTCATTGAAATATTTGTTTACACACTGACAGCGCAATGCTTTATTTACGAAATAGGGAAAATTGAAACGCGCAAAGATGCACAACGATCTATTGCGTCAATTACCAGGAATATAGAATCAGGCAAAAAAAAGACCTCCGCCTTTGCGCAAGCGGAGGTCGAAGTCGGTTTGGAGACCAGCGTTGTTCATCGCCTGAACAACGCCGGCAAATCATAATGACCCGGCGCTTTACGATAAATGCAAAGGTACGCACTAGTGCATTGCGGGCATCGCAGTAATGTGATGTTTTCAACGCGCCAGATGCGCAGCGGCGCGAGGCGGGTAAGGCGCTGAAGGTAACGTTATTTGTGCATCCTGCACGGCTGCATAGCACCGGATTTGCAACGGGCTAGACGTGCGTGCGCAGCATCCCGATCTGCTCGCGCCAGCGTGCGATGACACTATCGCGCTCAAACAGGCGGAACGTCACGCCGCTCAGCACCTCGGCATATTTCGCGCGATGGACGTCCACCTTGTCGATCTGCAGGCGGAATACGCTCAGGGCCAGCGCGGTCTGCTGTTCGGCGACGAGACTCGCGCGCGCACGGATCTCCAGCAGTGCGCCATCGTGGACAAGGGAAAGCGTGAGACGTCCGTCGCGGCGCATGTTCTGCGCCGTATTCGAGTTGGGCCACATCGCCACGAGCAGCGTGTGGGCGTCGAGCGCGAGCACTTCGCCGACGCTCAGTTGCGCGCCATGCGGCCAGCCGTCCGCGCCAACGGTCGAAACCCGGATCGCTTCGTCCGCATGTTCGTCGAGATGATCGCCGTCCAGCGCGGCGAGCAATGCCCGCGGCAACGCGCGGGCATCGGCTTGAGGGTCTTGCATCGGCTTCTCCTGATCGTGTAACGCGCGGTGAATCTACCGCATTGTGCGCGCAGGCAGGGTAATCTGGTGGCCTGGCATGCACAGGAGACGCACCATGACCGATGACGAAATCCGCATCCGCGACGTAATCGCGCAATGGCACGCCGCCACCAACTCAGGCGATGTAGACGCGCTGCCTGCACTCATGACGCAGGATGTGCTCTTCCTCGTGGCGGGGCAGCCGCCAATGCGTGGCCGCGACGCGTTCGTGCACGCGCTCAAGGCCGTGTTGACCACGCATCGGATCGAATCGACGGGCGTGGTCGAGGAACTGGAAGTGTCGGGCGACCTCGCATGGTGCCGCAGCGAGCTGGATGTGCGCGTCGTCGGGCGCGAAGGCGGCTCGGCCATGCGGCGCGGCGGCAGCGCGCTTTCCGTCTTCCGGCGCAGCGGCGAAGGCTGGCAACTCGCGAGAGACGCCAATCTGCTGACCTTGCAGTACGACGCCTAGCGCTTCGCGCCTGCGCCTGCACCTGGAGCCAGGCTCCGGGCGCAGGCTTCACCTCGTCGATGCTTAGGCTTCGTCGGCGTGCGCACGCTCGCGGATCGCATCGAGCGTCACGTCCACGCACAGGCGGCCGTTTTCATAGACGGTTTCGAGCGCGTCTTCCCAGTCGCGTTCGAGCATGCGGTCTTCCCATGCGAGCGGCAGCGTGGCGGTGCGATAGTCGCCGGTGCGGCGGTTGCGCAGCAGCGTGAGCCGCCCCATCTTCGATCGCTTGCCGCTGTCGGTGACCGGATCCTTGCGCACGCCCGTCCACGTGTCGCCCAGGCGGATCGCCGAACACTTCATCGCGAAGCGCTGCGTATCGCGGTCTACGCGCTGCAGCAGCGCGCCGCCCATGCCGAAGGTGACGTTGTCGGCGGCATAGCCCGCATCGTCGAGCGCGGCAAGGATCGCTTCGATCGAGGCCTCGTCCACGCCGTCGCCCTGGATCACGCGCACGGTATTCAACACGCGGCGGCCACGGCTATTGAGCGTCGAGCCGAACGACGCATCGAGCGCGCGTACCGTCTTCATCACGATATCGACGGGCTCGCCCGAGTCGGGCCGGATCACGAGCGTCGCGCCCGAGTCGAGCACTGCCTGCTTCAGCTCGCCGCCCCACATGTCGAGCGCCGCGAACAGGTCGTACGAATCGGACACCACCGACACGATCGCGCCCGGCTTGCCGAACTGCGCGAGCATGTTGCGATAGGCGTCGGCTTCGCGCTCGCGGCCCCATGACGTGATCGTGCTGTGCTCGGCAGCGGGCACCGAATACGCCGCCATTTCCGCGTGATAAAAGCGGTTTGCGGCGATCACGCCCAGCACGGTATCGGAGCCCATGAAGCTCACCAGGTGCGCCGCGCCGCCGATTGCGGCGCTTTCCGCGCTGGATACGCCGCGTGCGCCGAAGTCGTGGAGCTTGAACGGCAATTGCGAGAGATCGTCGCTGGTCGTGCGCAGGTAGCGCCCGATCGTCTTGCGCAGGTGCCAGCTTTGCGTCGCCACGGTGATTGGATACCAGAGGCGCAGCAGCATTGATTCGACGTACGAAGCAATCCAGAACACCCGGGGATCGTCGCATTCGACGGTCATGAGCACGTTGTGCGTCGGCACGACCGAGCCTTCGGGTACGGCACGGATGCGCAGCGGCAGGTAGCCGTCATATTGCTCGACGATATAGCGCCAGTCCGTCTCGTTGAACGGCTCGCCGTGCGCGGCGAAGAAACACTTCGCTTCGTCGATCATCTGCGCCGTGACGGGCCGGCACAGATATTCCTTCGCGAGCATCTGGAGGCCGAAAAACACGGTGCGATCGTAGCGTCCGCCGCGCGATTCGATGTACGAAAACATGCCCGTCGCTTCAGGCGGATACTGCACGAAGTGCGACGCCTTGTAGGAGTCCGTATTAATAACCGGATTGGAGAGAAGGGAGGCGAACGAGTCGAATTGGGCTTGCATGGCTAGAGCTCCTCTATGCCGTTGAGAGCCCGCCGGGTCTGTCCCAGCGGGGAAAAAACAGTTACGTGAGCGCGACTGGACGCGCGCTCAGAGCTTCCCGAGGAAGTGATAGGCGATGTCGAAGTGATCCTCGAACATCACGTCGCGCATGCGCGCGAACGTGTTGAGCGGCACCCAGCGCGCCTTGTCGGCATCGTCGCCGCCCTTCACGCGCGGCAACTCGCCCACCGGGAAGTGGAACAGGAACGCGTGCGTGATGGTGCGCCCGCGCAGCGAGCGTTGGGGATGGTCGAAGACCTGGCGATCCTTGATCGAGCCGCGCAGTACGGGCTCAGGCAGCTTGAGACCGGTTTCTTCGCGCAGTTCGCGAATGCAGGCGGTTTCGAGCCGCTCGTCCTGGTTGACGAAGCCGCCCGGCAACGCCCACAGGCCGCGGCCCGGCTCGCTGCGGCGACGCACGAGCAGGATATGGCCGGAGTGCACCACGAGCGCATCGACGGTGACGAAGGTCACGGGATACGGCGCTGCGGCCCAGGCCTTTTGATAGCCCGCGATGAATTCGGCTTCCGACTTCAGCTGCGCGAATTCGGGCCGCGTACGAAAGCCTTCGAGCCAGTCATGCACGGGCGCCGGTACGGCCCACGAGACGAAGCTGTTGTTGCGCTCCGCAAACAACTGCTCGCGAATCTCGGTGGCCGAAATATCCTCGGTCGCCTCCGTTTCCACGAACTCCCACTGCGGAAACATGCGCAGATAGTAGGAGCTGGCGTCCTTCTCATGGCCGATCAAACCGATGCGGCGGCCCGTCGTGTCGCCCAGTTCGGACGCCACGGCGTCCTGGATCCAGCGCAGCCAGTCGCCGTCGTTGTACGTCGAATCCTGCACCGGCGCGATGACGATGCGCTTGCGCTCGTCTTCATCGAGCAGCGCGAGAATCATCTGGCGGCGTTCTTCGTACGAGAACGGATCCTTGATGGTGCGGGGGCGGTCAGTCGAGCCGATCAGGATGCACACGCGTGTCGCCTGGCTGAGCGCGCGGCGCAGCACATCGAGGTGACCAAGATGCGGCGGCTGGAAACGGCCAATGAAAATCAGTGCGTCGAAATGCTGGGTATTCTTGCTCATGAGGCTCCCTCAAGAGATTGGCGGTCGTGGGTCTGTCCCTTGACCGTGCGTGCATCGTAACGCTGTCAGAGCGATCGCGTCAAACAGTTTTGCCGCGCAGGGGCACGCAGGAATATCTCGAAGCCGGTCACGACGCCGCATCGGCATATTCGAAACGTCATATTCGCGACTATTTTCTCGACTTATACTCGGCGCGAACGTGAGGCGCGGCAAGGGCTGCGCCGTATCGACTCCACTCCCGTCGCCGTCTTCGTTCCAGGTGCTGCGATCATGAAGCGTGTGTCCGTCCGGCAATCGCCGGTGCATGGCAAAGGCGTGTTCGCGCTCTGTGCGCTACAGGCAGGAGAGCGCATCTTCGAATACAAAGGCATGGTCACCACATGGCGCGAGGCGGCGCGCTGGAACGAGCGGCGCGAAGTCTCGGGGCATACGTTCCTGTTCGGGCTTTCGGACGGTCGCGTGATCGACGGAGGACGCGGCGGCAATGGCGCACGCTGGCTCAATCACGCATGCACGGCGAACTGCGAGGCCGTCGAGGGCGACGGACGCGTGTTTATCGAAACGACCCGCGACATTGCGGCCGGCGAGGAACTGTTCATCGATTACGCACTGGAGATCGACGAGCAGGTGGACAGCGAAGCGCAGCGCGAATACGCCTGCCGCTGCGGCACGCAGCGCTGCCGCGGCACGATGCTGGGTGCTGGCGCAACGGAAACGCTGGTCGTTGCCGCGTGAACTCATCAGGATTGCCAGGTAATTCGCGGGCTTGTTGCGGCGGGTTGGTGCACACGCGCAGCAGGTAGAGATCGGGATGATTCAGCGTAAAAGTTATCCACAGAAATCGGGGATAACTATGTTGGCAACCTCAGGGACGAAACGCCCAAGTCATTGATCCAGCGACGATATTCACCCAGGCCCATCGGCAGCGTGATTTTGCCTGCAAACGATGCGGCCTGAAGCTGCCGGGCAGCCGCGCGAGCGACGAAACCGTCACGCGCGCGGCGTGAAAACCGGCACAGGAACGCACCCGCTTGCTACACGCTCACAGGCCGGTCTGCTTGAGCTTGCCGTACACGAACTGCCCGAAGTACCAGGACAGATCGGAGTGGTTGAGGATGTTCACGTCCGACAATGCGCCCGCCTCCAGCTTCAGGCGGCGCAGCATGAGCTTGCCGGCCTGCGAGGCGATGTAGAGGCGCACGAGTTCCTTGCGGGTCTTCTCATCGGCGGATTCGAAGTGCTCGCGACCACGCTGCACTTCGTCGTTGCGACGCGTGCGCGCCTCTTCGTCGCGCGCGGCGATGCTCTGCTTCACGGCGGTGGTCACGGCAACCTTGGCGGTTTCCTCGGCGTCCACTGCGGCGGCGAGCTCGCTCTGGATCGCAACCATCTTGCGTTCGGCCTCCGAGACCTGCCAGTTGTGGCTCAGGGCCTTCATCAGGTAGCCGGCAGGGCTCTTCGTCACCTTGCCCTGGTTCAGGCGGAAGCGCGTGTATTCGATCGCCTGCTGGATGCGTTCGTCCGTCCAGTTCACGCGATGCTCGGCGATCACGTCGAACTGCTTGTTGCTCAGGCCGAACTCCTCCTTGAGCGTGAGCAGGAGGTCGTGCGCATCGGGCTGACGGCTTAGCATCGCCGCCACCGTGTCCTTGCGTTTGAGACGGAAGCGGATCTTGTTGATCTTGCGCGAGGTCTCCGAATCGGCGCGCGTCTCGTAGCTCACGTCGATATCGGACAGCTCGTTGATCTGCTTGACCGCCGGATCCAGGTACTTCGGCCGGAAGTGCTTGAACTCCGACGCGCTCGAACCGAGCTTGCCCGGCCAGCGGCGCATGACGTCGAGCTCGATCCAGTCGGTCAGGCCGGCGGCGACGTAGGGCTGCACGTAGTCGTAGATCGCGCGCGCGAACGTCTGCGAGAACGCCGCCGTGATGCACAGGTTCAGCCAATGGTGCTTTTCCGGGCCGGTGATATGGCGCAGCATCAGCGGCGGAATGCGGAACTGGATGCGCCCCTTGCCGATCTTCACGCTGCCCATCAACTGCTCGGAAATCCACTGGTCGTCCTCGCTGGGCGCGCGCTCCGGCGGCGTGTCCGTGACTTCGATCAGCACCCGCTGCGCTTCCTTGATGACGCTCTGGAGATGCCGCACATTGCGGCTCTCGTAGCGCATCAGCCACTTGAAGTAGTTGAGGTCGACGTCGTAGGTCTCATGCGGCACAGGCTCCTGCGCGGCGATGAAGTACGCAGCGTCGATGAAACGCCGCGACGACAGGCCAAGCCCGTTGATGGCAACGAAAACGTTGTTGCGCTGAAAGCCGATCTCTCGCGTGCTTTCGCTGATTGGCTGCCCGGACATCTCTTCGAACAACCCGAGCGACATTTGCTGGGTCGTCGTCCTGCGTCCGCTGTCCTCCGACATTCGTGTGCTCTCCGTCGATATTGGCGGGGACTCTATCACTCCGTTTACACAAGTCAACACAATAAACGTTACCTCAAACAGGCCTCACAGAATCGCTCGCACAAAAAACGTGCCGAACTGCACATAGACCTCTGCATCACCTGCACAAAAAACGGCACTCTGGTGCACATAAAACAATGCTTCTTGCACACAGACCGTTGCTTTTCAGCCCCAAGCCTTTGAAATCAAAGGTTTCGAGCGCCTACGTTAGTGGGTTAGTGGGTTTTTTGTTTTTAAGTAAACAAACCAACCCCGCACAAAAAGAGATGCTTCGCGTGAAAAGCTGCGCTGAGTGGCTTGCAGGAGTGGGGGAATTTGGGGTGACCCGAAACGAAACCAGCACTAAGGACGCCAATTTGCCTGGTTTTTGAGCATGTCAGGGTTTACTCGGTGAGAGATCAGCAGGATTGGCTAAATAGAAGGCAACGTTTTGTGTGCATGAGCCTGGATCGAAGGTAACGGTTAATGTGCAGCACCCACTGTCCTCGATTGAGGCCGATATTTTTCGGCTGTCAGGGCGACTCGGGTAACGGTTTTTGTGCGAGCACGTGTACAGGCGTCGACGGTAGTGGTTTTTGTGCGGGGGCCTTTGCCGAATGGCTCGGTAACGTTTCTTGTGCACGGCGTGCTTCTAGTCGATTCAGGCGCGCTCGGATCGAGAATGGACGATGAGGTAACGATTTTTGTGCGAACGCGGGGCCTCTCGTTTCGAGCGCAGCGCAATCCAGTGATCTGTCTGAGCGGTTTCCCGTTTGTTTTTGCAGAAACACAAATCGACGGTCACGGTTTTTGTGCATTTCTTTAGAAATGCAGTAGTAGGGGAGTGCTGCCAGGATTGGGGTAACGTTTTTTGTGTTCCAATCTCTACTGGCCGTTCTTACGGAAGTGCGCAAGGCACAAAATCCGTTACCGGCTTTCCATCGTGTAGGCGGCTGCTTACACCAATGAGCAAAAGTGCACAAAAAACGTGACCTCTGTAGTCAAGGAGGTTTGTACTGCTACCAGCGGTGAATGCGAAGCTGGCGTTCGGCGTCATTTTTCTGACGCGCGACGCTTGTGCACGCAGAATACACAAGCGAATTGCCTAAAAAATAGGCAGGTCGACGGAAAGGCACCTAAACGGCCCGTGGCGGGCTTGGCTATCTGGGATAGGCCAAGGGCTGGAGAAACCCTCGGGAGGCCGTCAAAACGCGAATAAAAAGGTCATTTTTTTCTTAAAGCGGTCTCAATCAGTGTGTTTCGATACGCTTTTCCTGTATTCTACGCTTTATCCAAATTCCGATAAAAAGCGTATTAATGGCAAAGACTATCGAATTTCCATCAATTGACCGACGCGTTGATCTTTCGGCAGTAACGCAGTTCGCGGAAGAGGCGGGTCTTCTGTCAGAAGAACTTCGGGAAATGATGCTGGCACCGAAGCCGCGCAAGATGGCGCCGACGTTTACCTCGGCGCAGGTCGCGGAGATGTGCGGTATCGACCGGATCAAACTCAATAACCTGCTGGCGACGCGCGAAGGCTTGCCCCAAGGCGAGGCGCAGGGTTCGGGCCGCAGCCGCGTGTTTACCTTGCCCGAAGCACGTGTCTGGGTTCAGCAGGTTTCGGATATTTATCAGACGCCACTGCATACGGGCGTGCGCGACGCCGATGGCAAGGTCATTCTGGTCGCCAACTTCAAGGGCGGCTCGACCAAGACCACGACGACGATGTGTCTTGCGCAAGGTCTCACGCTGCGCGGGCGCCGCGTGTTGCTGATCGACCTTGACCCGCAGGCCTCGCTGACGGAGCTCTGCGGTCTCTACGCGGAAAAGGAAGTGACGGAGGACAGCACCGTCCTGCCGTACATTTACGACCCGCAAATGGAAGGCGGCTTGCTGAATTTTGTCCAGCCGACTTATTGGGATGGCCTCGATGTCATTCCGGCGCACCCGACGCTGTTCTCGGCGGAATTTCATATTCCCGGTACGGTGATCAAGAACCCGGGCTTCAAGTTCTGGGATCTGTTGCGCGAAGGCGTGCAGACGCTGCGTCAACACTACGACTACATCATCCTGGATACGGCGCCGTCGCTGTCGTATCTCACGATCAACGCGCTGATGGCAGCCGACGCGATGGTCATGCCGCTGGTGCCGGAAAGCCTCGACTTCATCAGTTCGGTCTCGTTCTGGAGTCTTTTCTCCGATCTCGCGCACACGATCATGGAGCGCGGCGACGAGAAGACCTATGACTTCGTCTCGGTGCTGCTGTCGAAGGTCGACTACGGCAAGACCTCGTCTGCGCCGGTTGTGCGTTCGTGGGTGCAGCGCACCTATAAGGACTGGGTGAGTTCGGTGGAGGTTCCGGCGAGCTCGGCGATGAGCAACGGTGCACTGGCCATGGCGACGGTATTCGACATCAGCAAGGGCGATCTCGCGGACAAGACGGTTGCGCGTGTCCGGCAGCCGCTCACCGATTACGTGCGCTGGATCGATGATCTTTACGTTGAACAATGGAGGGCCGGGAAATGAGTTCGTTCCGCGACAAGATGGCGGCCAAGACCGCCGAACTCGGCTCTGCATCCGAGCGCCAGACCACCGAACGTCCTGCACCGGCGGCACCGGAACCGCGTCGCAGCAGCGCGTTCAAGACCGGGCCCGGGATGCTGGGTGCGCTCGCCGTTGCTCAGCAACGCATCCAGGAACTCGAAACCAACAGCGACAAGCTGCTGTTGCCGGTGAGCGCGATTCAGCCCAATCCGTGGCAACCGCGCAAGATCTTCAGTGACGAGGGGCTGGCCTCACTTGCGGAGTCGATCCGCGAAGTCGGGCTGGTCGAGCCCGTTGTGGTGCGCCGCGCGGATCATGGTTACCAGTTGATTGCAGGTGAGCGTCGTCTGCGTGCGCACGTGATTCTGCATGCCGAAGAGATTCGCGCGTCGGTGATCGAATGCTCCGACCAGGATATGGCGGTGCTTGCGCTGGTTGAGAACGTGGGGCGTGAGGATCTGACCGATTATGAAATCGGTCAGTCGCTGCGTCGCGCTGAGCAGGAGTTCCCGACGCGCACGCGCATGGCCGAGGCGCTGGGTATGTCGCGCAAGGGCCTTTATCGCTTCCTCTCGTTCGACAAACTGCCGGACTTTATTCGGCGTGACCTCGATCTGAACCCGCGCCTGCTCGGTGGGTCGGCTGCCGATGAGATCGTTTCGGCGATCAAGAAGCATGGCGCGGCTGGTCTTGCCGCCGCGCGTGAGCTGTGGCCCGCGGTGGTGGCAGGCACGCTCGATCAGGGAAAACTGGCGGCGGCGATTGGTGCACAGTCGAACCGTAGCGAGAGCGAGCAGAGCGTCTCGGAGCGGAGCATCGAGAAGATTTTCTCCGGGAAGAGCCACGCCGGCAGCATCACGAAGGACACCAATAGCTTCACGGTGAAGCTTAAGACGGGGGTACTTTCGGATGCGCAGGAGACGCAGATTCGGGAACTCATCAGCCAGTTGTTCAATGTGAAGCCTGGTTGAGATGCGCTGTTGAAGGTCTGGATTTTTGGAGAAGCCCGCGAAAGCGGGCTTTTTTTTCGTCGGGTCGCGGGGCGAGATGGCTGTGTCGAGTGGACACGGCAAACAGGTGACACAGTGGGCTTCGCGTTGAGTCGTGTGTCGAGTCGACACATGGTGGGGGCGATCTTTGCGAGAAGCGATGGCGTGGGAAGGTTGGGTGTGGAGCCGTGAGCATATGCTTCGATGGGGCGTGTGGCGCATTAAACGTCGAGTCGACACGCGGTGGAGGTGGGGCGATCGTTGCGCCGAGCAATGGCGTGGTTAGGTTGACTGTAGAGTCGCGAGCGTACGTTTGGATGGGCCGTGTGACGCGCTGTGCGTCGAGTCGACACAGAGAGCAGGCGATACAGTGGGCTTCGCCTTAAGTCGTGTGTCGAGTCGACACACGGTTGGGTTGCGATTTTTGCGTCAAGCGACGGCGTGGGTAGGTTGGATGTGGAGCCGTGAGCATAAGCTTCGATGGGGCGTGTGACGTATTGAACGTCGAGTCGACACGGCGAGCAGACGACTCAGGAAGCCTCGCCTTAGGCCGTGTGTCGAGTCGACACACGGTGGTGGGGCGATCTTTGCGCCGAGCGATGGCGTGGTTAGGTTGACTGTGGAGTCGTGAGCGTACGCTTGGATGGGCCGTGTGACGCGCTGTGCGTCGAGTCAACACACGGTTGCGCTGCGATTTTTGCGTCGAGCGACGGCGTGGGTAGATTGAGTGTGGAGCCGTGAGCATACGCCGCGATCGGGTGTGACGCGTTGTGCGTTGAGTCGACACAGCGAGCAGGAGACTCAGAATGCTTCGCCATAGGCCGTGTGTCGAGTCGACACACGGTGGAGGTGGGGCAATCTTTGCGCTGAGCGATAGCGTGGGTAGGTTGAGTGTGGAGCCGTGAGCATACGCCTCGATGGGTCGTGTGACGCGTCGCGGGTCGAGTCGACACAGCAAGCAGGCGACACAGACGGCTTCGCCATAGGTCGTGTGTCGAGTCGACACACGTTGGGGTGAGCGATCGTTGCGCCGAGCGATGGGGTGCGGAGGTTGTGGGGCCGCGAGCATGCGTGTCGATGGATCGGATGTGACGCGCTGTGTGTCGAGTCGACACAGCGCGTCTCCTGCTTGGGCCAACTGGTGGATCGTCGGTCAATCAGCTTGGGATTCGGGGCTACTGTTGTTGCGGTGCGGCGAGTCGAGTTCGTGATGATGTGCGAAGCAATGCACGATGAATTAGGGCGTGCAGCACTGGGGCAGGGGGGGTGAGCACCGGCGATGTTCAATTGAGTGACGCGTTCGTGTGTCGAGTCGACACACGATAGATTTTCGACGGTCAATGCGCGCGAAGCCGTTTAGTGTATGGAGGCCATCGTATCTGTCTGAAGGTGGCCACGCGATGTGGTGCCGTTGGTTTCGCAGCGTGCCTCTTCGGATATGACTAAAGCCCATCTGCATAGCTTGCCTGCCCCTGCGCATACAGAATCGCGAGCTGGCTCCGTGGAGCAAGTTGATTGCGTGTGTCGAGTCGACACACGCAATCAATCGGTGGCTGGGTAGGCTGGTGTGCGCGTCGAGAATTTCTACAAGTCGAAGCGTTGCGATTTGGCATCCTCGACGCTGGAACTCCCAGCCATAAGCGGGTGGATCTCGTTGTCACGGGCGAGGAGGGGGGGCGGCTTGAGGTGATCAGTGCATGGCGCTGTCCGTGTTGCCCAATTTGAAAAATCGCTTGCCGAACGCTGAAGTGACAAGGTGTGCTCTGTGTCGAGTCGACACAGAGACATCGCCCGGAGTAGGGGCCTGCCAGGAGGTGCGCGCCGCTGGCAACAAAGGTGACGAGGGCGGCCTGACGTGCAAACAAGTGCGATTGAGATGTCCAGCGGCGTCGAGCCTATGACAACTAGCTGATGCCTGAGACGTAAGCGCGATGGCGAGAAATTGGATCGATGCCTGCCTGAGTCTCCCGGGAGTTTCTCAGGCTATAAGCAACGGCGAACGACCTGTGAGATCTACGAGGGCCCGCAAGTAGCCGATGTTTGATAAGGGCGTTGCGGTTGCGGCGGCTGGGTGGCTGTACGGTCACCTAGCCTGCTGCGATCGCTTAGCTGCGAGCGAGCGCCTGTGCCGCTTCGCAGGAGAGGGGAGAGTGTCTGCGGCGGGCGTGCTCCGTGCCGGGATCTTCGCGCCAACAAAAGGCGGAGAAGCGCGTCGGACATCGGCGCAGCTCTAGCTGAGCCCAGGATTTCGAAATGTGTCGACTCGACACATTTCAGGATTTTCAACCCTGCTCTGCATTCCGTAGCGAGAGGCGATCTCGTCAAGCGGCGATTGGCGCATCAACCTTTACCTCGTCGCTACTGCAAGCCTTTTGCCCAGACGTCAGCAGAAGTCGGTGTCGATTCAACAGCGACGCGGGCAACCATATCGCGCCATCCCCTGATCAGACGAACACGTCGCGTAGCCAGTAGGGCAGTGCGATCAGGCTCTACGTCAGCGCGTTCCGAGAGTGTCGCCGTTCCATATTGTGCGTCGGGCTGTGTGTCGACTCGACACAACTTCGGCGGGACAGCGTTTGACCACCTGGTCGCGCCTTGCGGCGCCGCACGCGCAACACCTCAGTGGAAACGCTAAGGAGCGGTTGCGAAGCAAATCTATCGCAGCGAGTTTGATAGGCGTGGCCGGTTCATCGAGGTATTGAGACGCCTCATCTGGACTTTGCAAAGGCAGCTACGGTCTCGCCACGTGAGTCTTGCGGCATATCCTTAGCCCGAACTCGCCACTGAAGCAGTAGGGCATCCCGTCCTGTCTCTTCTCTGGGGACTGTCGCGTATATCAATCAGAAGCCGGAGTTCGCATCGAACCTGATTACGGCCGGCAATCGCGGCACCTGGCAATACCTGCATGGCAACCTCAGACGTCCGTAGCGCAAGCGCGGCTGTCCTCTCCGAAGTTGCATTGCTAATGGCGGATCGTGCTCTGACCGACAGGAGCAATTGTGTTCGCATCGCAATTGAATGGAGCTGATATCCGAGCACGCCTGCACGGCATCTGTACCCAACCCGGATCGCAGAAAACCATCAATACGTCATAAACGCAACTAACCGATAAAATGAGCACGAATTCAAAACTATCTAGCACCGGGACAGCCAAGCGAATACGAACCGCATAGTGACTGAGACCGCCGCGGCGGCCCACGCTTCACGCCTTCAACGCGCTTTAGGTGCTTCGCGTCGCCCGCACGACCCGGGAAGCGCTACAACAACCCTCAGAACCCGTGAATTTCTCCCCAATCCCGGCTATCTCAAGCACCGAATCAAACCAGAATCCACCCGGCGTGAAACATTCGCCTGAAATCGAATAAAACGGTAAAATCCTTATGCAACAAGGTCTTGCGCCCTATAAAATTGCCTCGCTGCCAAATGTTTCACGCTGAGGCACGTTCTCCCGCCCCAAAATCCGAGCCTCCTCAGGCTAGATCCCTCAATCAGGTTCAAAGCGCTCCAATTCGTATCTTTCACTACGTATTTTGTAGTTAATCGAATAAACGACCAGCCGAGCCACAGCGGCCATCAAGCCGCCGCGGCCGCTTCAAATCCGCCCGAAAGCCTTACCCACCAAGCGTTCCAGCCTTCACCGCATTGCTCGCGAGCGCAAAATTGCCGGCGCCCAGATGATGGATCGTATGCAGGTCACGATTCGTGTCGTCGAAGATCCAGTGCCCGCCGTTGAAAACGCGCGGATCCGCTGCCGCCGATACGACCTCGCAAAAGCAGGTGTCGTACGCGTCCTCGGTGTGCTTCTCGGGGATCAGCTTGCATTCCATCCACGCGGCAATACCGTGCTCAAGCAATGGCAAGCCGAGTACCGGGCCGCGTACCGCCTCGATCTCAAACTGTTTGAATTTGTCCGCGTCGCGTCCGCTGACGCTCCCAACTGCGAAAGTCAGATCCATCGCCGCAGCGCCAGGCACGCAGATGCCGAAAGTGCCGCTCGCGTGAATCAACTCGCGCGTGAAAGTTTTCTTGTCGATCACCACGGCGATGCGCGGTGGCGTGAATTCGACGGGCATCGACCAGGCGGCAGCCATCACGTTGTGACGTGCACCATGCGAACTCGTGATCAGAACGGTCGGGCCGTGATTGATGAGTCGGCTCGCGTGTTCGAGCGCGACAGGTTTAAAGCGGGAGAGGGCGTCCATCGTGTTGTCAGTCCTTCGTGTCAGAGTTCGAGGGACTGTACAACAGATGAAAAAACGGCGCGGGGCGCGCCCGCGCGTGGGGAATGCAGCGGAGCGCGAAGCTGATTACTTCGCCGCGTCCGCCAGGTGCGATTTCCGATGCGCGCGTTCAAGCTCGATCGCGTAACCACCCGATTGCATTTCTGCTAACCGGCTAGTGGTGCGCGACACATCGTGCGCGCCATCGAGCCCTTCGAGTGCTGCGCGCACCGGCAAATCCGACGCGATGAACAGCGCGTGCTTGCGATCGTAAAGAATGTCGATCAGCCAGACGAAGCGTTGCAGCACGTCGCGGCGCTGGAGCATCGAGGTCTCCAGCCGGTCGAGAATCACGCCGCGCCAGCGCTCGGCGAGCGCGAGATAGTCCAGGTGCGAGCGGGCCGTGCCGCACAGCGCATCGAAATCGACCCACACTATTTGCTTGCCCGCCGCCGTGACCGGCAGCGACCGCCCTGCGACTTCAACATCGGCCGGATGAATGGCCGCTTGCGCTTCGTAGTCGGCGAAGATCGTCCACAGCGCCTCGCGCGTCCCGTCGAGCGGCGAGAAGTACCGAAGTTGTGTCGACTCGACACGGTTTTCGCGGTAGTCGCGCGGGCCGTCAAAGGCGACGATGTCGAAATGATGCTCGATGCGCGCGATGGTCGGCTCGAAACGCTCGTGAAACTCGGGATCGGGCAGGAGGTTGCGCGGCGCGTAGTTCGAGGTCAGCACAATGCGCGTGCCGCTCTCTAGCGCGGTTTCCAGGAAGCGGCCGATCAAGAATGCATCGGCGATATCGTGCACATGGAATTCGTCGAAGTAGAGCAGGTCGACGCCATCGAGCCATGCGCGCGACACATCGCCCAGCCGGTCATCGCTGCGCGGCGCCTGCACAACCAGCCGATTGATGTCGCGAATGAACTGATGAAAATGGATGCGCCGCTTCGCGCAGGTTGCGAGCGCGAAGATGGTGTCGACGATCAGGCTCTTGCCGCGTCCGGGCAGGCCGTGACAATAGACGCCGCGATGTTCGCGCTTGACGGCTTCGCTGCGTTTGCCGTGAAGCAGGGCGCACAGTGCGTCGATCGCCCGCTGCTGGCTGTCGTCCGCGACGATCCCTTTTCCGGCGAGTGCGTGGGCGATGGCGGACGAGTCGATCATGCGAAGGTCTTTAAAGCGGCGAACGGAGGGCGATGCGCGTGCTCCACGCGCGGACGCGCCAGTTTATCAGCGCGCTTGCCTGGCCCGTCGCCAGCTTCACCTCACAAGCGCTCGATCAAGCGCCGGTCTCCGTGCTCGCAATAGTCGTGGCACGCGGCGCGCGCGGCGTTGGCGGCGCCATGGACGAATAGCGGGGCGTCGGTGCGCCGCGACATCGAAACGACAATCGATGGCGGCGAGGGATGCAGGGGCAGTTCGACCACTTCGCCGCGCGCGATCAGGTCGTCGACAAACAGGCGCGGAATCGCCGCCACGCCGAAGCCGTCGCGCACGAGCTGCACGATCACCGAAATCGACGGCGATCCGGTGATCCGCGTCTCGGAGAGCGGCACGCCGTTCGCGAGCGCAAGCTTGCCGACGATATCTTCCAGCGCACGATGCGGCGCAGTTCCGCGCCCGAAAGTGAGGATCGGCTGGCGCAACACGCGCCTGGCGAGTCCGCTGCGCGAGAGCGGCAACAGCCCCGCGCGCGCGATCCAGTGCACAGGATAGTTAGCAAGCGCATCACATACTACGGATTCCTCATCACTTCCTTCCACGCGCACGATCAGGTCGAGCTCGCCGGCCATCAAGCGCCGTTGCAGCACGACGCTCACGTCTACCGCAAGCTCGACTTCAAGCTGCGGATAGTCGTTGGCAAGGCGCCGCATGTAGTCCGCGAGCCAGCTATGCACGACCGTTTCGATGACGCCCAGGCGCAGCTTGCCGCGCATGGCGCCTTCATTGGACGCGGCGGCCTGCAACTGGCGAGTCGCCTCCACCACGGCCTTCGCATAGCCCAGCAGGTATTCGCCATTCGGCGTGAGCCGGAACTCGCGGCTGTCGCGATCGACCAGCACGGTCTGCAACTCCTCTTCGAGCGCCTTCAGCCGCTGCGAAATAGCGGCGGGGGTCGCGTGCAGCGCGCTGGCCGTCGTGCGGAAGCTGCGCAGCTTCGCCAGCGTGACGAAGGTCTCCAGAAAGCGTGTGTTCATGGACGGGGGCGCGCACAAAGCGCTTCAAAAAAGGCGACGGGATCCGGGAAAACCCGCGTTTTCGTTAAGAAATTCTATTCGTGGACGGCTAAAAAAACTAGTTGGCGTCAAATTTTCTTCTTTTCTAAGCTGTGTCTTATAGCAAACGACTCATGACGCATCGTCTTCCACCCGATAAAAGCTGACCTCACCCATGACACCGTATGAATTCCGCCAGGCCGTTCGACACGGCGATTTCCGAGGCCCGACCGCTGGTCATTGCGGCGACTACGCGCAGGCCAATCTGGCGATCCTGCCCGCAGCGTTCGCCCACGATTTCCTGCGTTTCTGCCACGCGAATCCGAAGCCGTGCCCGCTGCTGGGCGTTGGCGAGCCCGGCGATTTCCGCGTGCCGGTGCTGGGCCGTGACATCGACATTCGCACTGATGTTCCGGCCTACAACGTCTATCGTAACGGAGTACTAAGCGATTGCGTCGACTCGATCGAGGCCCTGTGGCAGGACGATTTCGTGGTGTTCGCCATCGGCTGCTCGTTCTCGTTCGAGCAGATGCTCGCGAAGGAAGGCATCGGGCTGCGTCATGTCGAAGAAGGCCGCAACGTGCCGATGTACCGGACGCACATCGCGAACCGCCGCGCGGGTGTCTTCGGTGGCGAGCTGGTCGTGTCGATGCGTCCGCTGCGTGGCGCCGACGCGATCCGCGCGGTGCAGATCACCAGCCGCTTTCCCGGCGTCCACGGCGCGCCCGTGCATATCGGCGAAGCGGCGGAGCTGGGCATTGCCGATCTCGCGCAGCCTGAATTTGGCGATGCGGTGACGATCCGGCCCGGCGAGCTGCCGGTCTACTGGGCGTGCGGCGTGACGCCCCAAACGGCGCTGATGGCCGCGAAGCTTCCGCTTGCGATTGCGCACGCCCCCGGTCACATGCTGATGACCGACATCACCAACGCGTCGCTGGCCGTGTTCTAGTCCGCGCAACGCCAGGTTTTCCCCACGCGTCTATCAACAGGAGCGACAGATGGACAGCAAGACATTCGCAGCGAGCGCGGGCGAGACGGCCGCAGACGGCGGCGGCTCGCAGCTTTCCTGGTACGCCGAAGCAGGCCCGCGTGCGCGTCGCGCATTCTGGAGCTGCAAGGTCGGCTACATGCTCGACGGCATGGACACGCAGATGCTGTCCTTCGTGATCCCCACGCTGGTCGCGACCTGGGGCATTTCGCTCGGCGACGCGGGATTTATCGGCACCATGACGCTGCTTTCGTCGGCGCTAGGCGGCTGGATCGCGGGCATTCTTTCGGATCGCATCGGCCGGGTGCGCACGCTGCAGCTCACCGTGCTGTGGTTCGCGCTGTTCACGGGCCTGTGCGGTCTCGCGCAGAACTACCACCAGTTGCTCGCGGCCCGCGCGCTGATGGGCTTCGGCTTCGGCGGCGAGTGGACGGCGGGCGCGGTGCTGATCGGCGAAGTGATCCGGGCGCGCGACCGCGGCAAGGCGGTGGGCCTCGTGCAGTCGGGCTGGGCAATCGGCTGGGGCATTGCCGCGCTGCTCTACGCCGTGCTGTTCTCGGTGATGGCGCCGGAAATCGCGTGGCGCGCGCTGTTCCTGATCGGTCTCGTGCCCGCGCTGCTCGTCCTGGTGATCCGCCGGTATGTCAAGGAACCCGAAGTATTTGAGCAGTCGAAGCTTGCGCAGCAGGCGTCGAACGATGCGCCGCGCTTCACGGAAATCTTCTCGCCGAAGCTGCTCTCCACGACGCTGCGCGCCGCGCTGCTGACGACGGGTGCGCAAGGCGGCTATTACGCGATCACGACCTGGCTGCCGACCTTCCTCAAGACCGAGCGCCATCTCACGGTGATGGGCACGGGCGGCTATCTCGCGATGATCATTGTCGGCTCCTACGTCGGCTATCTGTCGAGCGCGTGGCTCACCGACCGTCTTGGCCGCAAGCCTAATTTCATCCTGTTCGCGGTCGGGTCGATGGCGATTGCTTTTGCCTACACCTCGCTGCCGCTCACGAATGCGTCGATGCTGTGGCTCGGCTTCCCGCTCGGCTTCTTCGCTTCCGGCATTTTCTCGGGCATGGGGGCGTTCCTCACCGAACTCTTTCCGACCCGCGTGCGCGGCTCGGGGCAGGGCTTCTGCTACAACGTGGGCCGTGCGATCGGGGCGCTGTTTCCCGTGCTGATCGGCTCGCTGTCGAAGCAGTTCGGTCTGGGCACGAGCATCGGCATCTTCGCCGTCGCCGCCTACGGCGTGCTGATCGTCGCAGCGCTCACGTTGCCCGAAACGCGCGGCCGCGAACTCGAAACCGCCTGAATTTCAGGGCTCGCCGCGAGCGGGCCTGTTTTCGATCGATATTATTTCGTCATCCTTATAGAAAGCGCACCATGAATCACGATCAAGTCCCTGACGCATGCACGCCTTCCCGCTGGCAGTTCTGGATCGACCGCGGAGGCACGTTCACCGATATCGTTGCGCGCCGCCCGGACGGCACGCTCACGACGCACAAGTTGCTTTCGGAGAATCCCGAGCAGTATCGCGACGCCGCCGTGGCTGGCATCCGTCACCTGCTAGGTCTGGCCGCCGGTGAACCGATCACGCCGCGCGACGTCGAGATGGTCAAGATGGGCACGACCGTTGCCACGAATGCGCTGCTCGAACGCAAGGGCGAACCGGTTGCGCTCGTGACCACGCGCGGTTTCCGCGATGTCCTGCGCATCGCGTACCAGAACCGGCCGCGCCTGTTCGATCTCGACATCGCGTTGCCGGAAGCGCTCTATGAACGCGTCGTCGAGATCGACGAGCGCGTGGGCGCACAAGGCGAAGTGGTCGAACCGCTCGATCCAGACAGCGCCGAAGCGGCGCTGCGCGAAGTCTACGACGCGGGCATCCGTGCGCTCGCGATCGTCCTGATTCACGGCTATCGCCACACCGCGCACGAAAGCGCGCTCGCCGCGCTGGCGCGACGCATCGGCTTCACGCAGGTTTCGGTCTCGCACGAAGTCTCGCCGCTCATGAAGATGGTGTCGCGTGGCGACACTACGGTGGTCGACGCCTATCTTTCGCCGATCCTGCGCCGTTACGTCGACCAGGTCGCCAGCGAAATGCCCGGCGTCAACCTGCAATTCATGCAGAGCAGCGGCGGCCTGACGCGTGCCGACTGCTTCCAGGGCAAGGACGCGATTCTCTCCGGGCCGGCGGGCGGCATCGTCGGGATGGTGCGCGCGGCGCAGGCGGCGGGTTTCGATCACGTGATCGGCTTCGACATGGGCGGCACCTCCACCGACGTCTCGCATTTCAACGGCGAATTCGAGCGTGTGTTCGAAACGCAGGTGGCGGGCGTACGGATGCGTGCGCCGATGATGAGCATTCACACGGTCGCGGCGGGCGGCGGGTCGGTGCTGGGCTTCGATGGCGCGCGACTGCGCGTCGGCCCGGATTCCGCGGGCGCGAATCCCGGCCCGTGCGCGTATCGGCGGGGCGGCCCGTTGACCGTCACCGACTGCAACGTCATGCTCGGCAAGATTCAGCCCGACTGGTTCCCGCGCGTGTTCGGCCCGCATGCGAACGAAGCGCTCGATCGAGAGGCCGTTGTCGAGCGCTTCAATGCGCTGGCCGACACGATCTTCGCTGCGACCGGCCAGCGGCGCACGCCGGAAGAAATCGCCGAAGGCTACCTGGAAATTGCCATTGGCAGCATGGCAAATGCCATCAAGAAGATCTCCGTGCAGCGGGGCCATGATGTTTCGCAGTACGTGCTAACGACTTTTGGCGGCGCGGGCGGCCAGCATGCGTGCGGCGTGGCCGACGCTTTGGGCATGAGCCGCGTGTTTGCCCATCCCTTCGCGGGCGTGCTGTCGGCGTTCGGCATGGGACTTGCCGACCAGACCGCGATGCGCGAACGTGCGCTGGAAATCGTGCTGGAAGACGCATCGCTCGCAAACGTGGAAAGCGTGCTAGATGGACTTGCGCAAGAAGCGGTGAGCGCGTTGCGCGAGCAGGGGGTGGACGCCGCACGCATCAGCACGGCGCGCCGCGTGCATCTGCGTTATCAGGGCACCGATTCGGCGCTTGCGGTGAATGCGGGCAGCGTGGATGCGATGCGCGCGGCTTTCGAAGCCGCTTACCGGCAACGCTACGCGTTCCTGATGCCCGATACGCCGCTCGTCGTCGAGCTGGCGTCAGTCGAGGCGATCGGTCACGCCGATGCGCAAGCGGTCACGGCCACGCTCGCGTCGCGCGAGGCGGGCCGCGCGCCGTCCGTGGCGGCAAACGTGCGCTTCTATTCGAGCGGCCGCTGGCACGACGCCGCGCTTTACCAGCGCGATACGCTGCTGGCAGGCGACGTGCTCGACGGCCCCGCGATCATCGCGGAAAAGAACGGCACGACCGTTGTCGAGCCAGGCTGGCAGGCTGCGCTGACCGAGCAAGGCAATGTGGTGATGACGCGCGTCGAGGCGTTGCCCACGCGCCGCTCGATGGGCACCGAGGCCGATCCCGTGCGCCTGGAAATCTTCAACAACCTCTTCATGTCGATTGCCGAGCAAATGGGGTTGCGCCTGCAAAACACGGCTTATTCGGTGAACATCAAGGAGCGTCTCGACTTTTCGTGTGCGATCTTCGACGCCGTTGGCAACCTCATCGCCAACGCGCCGCACATGCCCGTGCACTTGGGGTCGATGGGCGAGAGCATCAAGACCGTCATCGACCGTAATCGCGGTGCGATGCGCGACGGCGACGTATTCATGCTCAACGATCCGTATCACGGCGGCACACACCTGCCGGACGTGACGGTCATCACGCCCGTCTTCGCCGACGGTTGCGCAGAGCCCCTGTTTTACGTGGGTTCGCGCGGCCATCACGCGGATATCGGCGGCATCACGCCCGGTTCCATGCCCGCGGCCTCGACGCATATCGAAGAAGAGGGCGTGCTGATCGACAACTGGCAACTCGTGTCGGCGGGCGTGCTGCGCGAGCGCGAAACGCGCGTGTTGCTGGCGTCGGGCCGCTATCCCGCGCGCAATATCGACCAGAATATGGCCGACCTGCGCGCCCAGGTGGCCGCCAACCAGAAAGGCGTGGACGAGTTGCGCCGCATGGTCGCGCAATTCGGCCGCGACGTCGTGCTCGCGTTCATGCAGCACGTGCAGGACAACGCGGAAGAAGCGGTGCGCCGCGTGATCGACGCGCTTAAGGACGGCGCGTACCGCTACGAACTGGACAATGGCGCGGTGATCGAAGTGGCGATTCGCGTCGATGCAAGGACGCGCAGTGCGTCGATCGATTTCAGCGGCACATCGGCGCAATTGCCGAACAACTTCAACGCGCCGAAAGCCGTGTGCATGGCGGCTGTGCTCTATGTGTTCCGCACGCTCGTCGGCGACGATATCCCGCTCAACGCAGGCTGCCTGAAGCCGCTGACCGTGACGGTGCCCGAGCGCTCGATGCTCAATCCCGTCTATCCGGCGGCGGTGGTGTCGGGCAACGTGGAGACCTCGTCTGCGATCACGAATGCGCTCTATGGCGCGCTGGGCATCGTGGCGTCGAGCCAGGGGACGATGAACAACTTCACCTTCGGCGACGCAAAATATCAGTATTACGAAACGATTGCGGGTGGCAGCGGTGCGGGCGAAGGGTTTGGCGGCGTGGACGCCGTGCAGACGCATATGACGAACTCGCGCCTGACTGACCCTGAAGTGCTCGAATGGCGCTATCCCGTGCGGCTCGAATCGCATTTGATCCGCGCGCAATCGGGCGGCGGCGGACGTTGGCGCGGCGGCAACGGCGCGGTGCGACGCATCCGTTTTCTCGCGCCGATGACCGCTTCCATCCTCTCGAACAATCGCATCCATGCGCCGTTCGGCGCTGCGGGCGGCCACGCGGGGCGTGCGGGCAGCAACCGGGTCGAGCGCGCAGGCGGCGAGGTCGTGGCGCTCGGCCATATCGCGAGCGTGGAGATGGCCGAGGGCGACGTGTTCGTGGTCGAAACGCCGGGCGGCGGCGGTTACGGGCGCATCGAGGCTTAAAAGGCGCGCGCCTAGTTCACGCCGGTGGCGTAGCGCCGGCAGTGTTCCAGGTAACCGGCTTCGTGACTGCTCGCCAGTTGCACCACGCTGTTCCAGAGCCACAGCGGCGCATCGATGGTTTTCGAGCGATTGCGCCGCAGCTCCGCAAGCCAGCCGCGCCGCGTGGGCGGATCCATCTGCCGCGCGTGCGCCTTGCCGACCACGGCGGCGAGATAGAACGCGACCTTACGCGCATCGTCCTTGTCGAGTTCGTCGATTTCGAGCTTGAGGTCTTGTGGCAGCAATTCGCGTATCACCACCGCGCGATCGAGCAGGCGCGCCGCACGCATACGCTCGCCCAGGAACGGCGAAAGATGGCGTGCGCCTTCCACCACGCGCTCGGCGTTATCGCGCGGCATCGACGCTTCTTCGTATCGCGGCGCGGCGGCCTTCACGCCTTCCTTGATGTCCATGAGGCAGAGGTCGTCGCCTTCGATCACGCCGCCGTCCACGTCGAGCAGCACGGCGTAGCGCAAGCGCCCGAGCGAACTGCAACCCTTCACCCAATACGCGGCGTCGAGCACCTCGACTTCACCGGCGTCGTTGCGCCCGCGCAGGCCGGTGGGCAGGCTCGCGATGGCCTCATCGGCGAAGAGGGACGCAATTGCCTTGTTCTCCGCGCGCGTGAGCGGCCAGAAGCGTTTGCCGAGCGGGATGGTGGGGCGAAGGTCTTCGATGCGTTCTTCGGCGAGATGGCGCCACGAACGACGCACCGCGAGCTTCATCGCCAGATGGACGGGCTCGGGACGCTCGGGCAATTCGGGCTTTTTGCGTTTCGTCTCGAATGCCGATTCATACCCGGCGGCCAGCGCTTCCATCATGTGCACGATAGTCAGCCCCGACAGCGACGAACCGCGCGCCGCCGTCGCCAGCGACAGCCCGAGCCGGATGAGGTCGTGCGCGGGATTGCCGATCACGGTCTGGTCGAGGTCGCGGATATGAATTTCGACCTTGCCTTCCTGATTCGCGATGGGGCCGAGATTGCCGGTATGGCAATCGCCGCAAATCCAGATTGCGGGGCCGCGCGGCAGCGATCCGCCGTTCGCCTCGACGATCCATTCGTAGAACTGCTCGGTATTGCCTCGCACGTAGGCGTGCGGCGAGCGCGCCATTTTCAGGCGGCGTTGCTCGGTGAGAATGGCCTGGCGCTGGTCGGGCTTCGGTAGTTTCCTTGCACGTTTTGCTGCGGGCTGTGCATCTTCCGAATCGAGAATCAGCGCGCTCTCTTTCTTGCCGCGCTTGCCGCTTTTCGCCGCCTGGTGAGTTTTCTTTTTGCTGACTGCGTGGCTGGTCATCGGCGTCCCCTTTGCATTGACGTATTCAAACTCGCGACATGCTTTTCCATTGTGCGCGTTAGCGGTTGCAATTGGCGTGCCTTGAGTTTTATTACGTTCTGAAAGCATTGTTATTGAAAGGCGTTTTCAGTCATGCGTCATAAAACTTAAAAGCGTAGTCGCTATGCTTCATCGCTGCCTTACCGCTGCTTTCCCAGCGTTAAGGCGACGCTCGGGCCGCCTCCTCGAGCCGTTGTTGTGCCTCTATTGTTCGGAGACTTCGATGACGGTCGAATTCGTGCCGGCGCGCCTGCATTTGCGGAACGCGCCGCGCAAACGTTTGAGCCTGCCCGACGTGCTGCTCGTCAGCGCGATCGCTGCATGGGTTGCGTGCGCAACCAGTGCATGCAGCGATCGCGGCGACGACGCACGCGTTGCGCTCACCACGAGCGCCGCGCGTGAGCTCGCGCAAACGCAACCCATGCCCGCACTGAGCGCAACGTCCGCCCAGCAGCCGGGCGCCGCACCGCTTGCCGGCGCGTTTTCCACGCCCTCGAATCTCCCGGACAGTGCGAACGGCAGCGCCATCACCGCGCAGGTCATTCGCTCGCCCGCACGCGCAGCAGCACCCGACAGCGCGAGCGGCGCGGACAGCTTCAGCAGCACCAGCGGCGCGCATGTAGCCAGCGATGCGCCGCTCGCCCCACCCGAGATTCACACCGCCGATTGAAAGAACTGCACCCGGCCGCGCGACCCCGCGCCGCCTGCCGTTGTTCGTGACGGCGCGGCGTCGCGCGTGCTTTCTCAACCTGAAGATGGAAACCACAACATGACTTCGAGAAGCCGCCGTGACTTTCTCCGCACCGCCGCGATGAGCGCCGGTTCGGCCACCGCCCTGACGATGCTGCCGCAAGGCATCCGCAACGCGCTCGCGATTCCCGCGAACAACCGCACGGGCAGCATCCGTGACGTCGAGCACATCGTCGTCCTGATGCAGGAAAACCGTTCGTTCGACCATTACTTCGGCACGCTGCGCGGCGTGCGCGGATTCGGCGACACGCGCGCCATCACGCTGCCCACCGGCAAGCCGGTGTGGAACCAGCCGCTGGCTGCTGGCGTGGGCGAAGTGCTGCCGTTCCACCCGACGGCCGCCAACCTGGGTCTGCAGTTCATCCAGGATCTGCCGCACGACTGGCCGACCACGCATGCTGCCTGGAACGGCGGCCGCTACGACCAGTGGGTGCCCGCCAAGGGCACGACCACGATGGCCTATCTCACGCGCGACGACATCCCGTTCCACTACCAGCTCGCCGACGCCTTCACGATCTGTGATGCGTATCACTGCTCGACGCTGACCTCGACCGATCCGAACCGCTACTACATGTGGACGGGCTGGGTGGGCAACGACGGCAGCGGCGGCGGCCCGGTGGTCGACAACGCCGAGGCGGGCTACGGCTGGTCGACCTACCCCGAAGTGCTGCAGAACGCGGGCATCTCGTGGAAGATCTATCAGGACATCGGCGAAGGCCTGGACGCGAAGGGCTCGTGGGGCTGGACGGGCGACAACCCGTACATCGGCAATTACGGCGACAACTCGCTGCTGTACTTCCATCAATATCAGAACGCGCAGCCGGGCAACCCGCTCTATGACCGCGCCCGCACCGGCACCAACGTGCTTGCGGGCGGCACGTATTTCGACGTGCTCAAGCAGGACGTGGCGAACAACACCCTGCCGCAGGTGTCGTGGATCGTCGCGCCCGAAGCCTATACGGAGCATCCGAACTGGCCCGCGAATTACGGCGCATGGTACGTCGACCAGGTGCTCCAGATCCTCACGTCGAATCCCGATCTGTGGAGCAAGACCGTGCTGCTCGTGAACTACGACGAGAACGACGGTTTCTTCGATCACATTGCGCCGCCGTTCCCGCCCGCATCGAGCGCGAATGGCCTGTCGACGGTCGATACGACCAACGAGATTTTCCCCGGCAGCAGCAAGTACGCGTCGGCCCCGTATGGACTCGGGCCGCGCGTGCCGATGCTGGTGGTCTCGCCGTGGTCGCGCGGCGGCTGGGTGTGTTCGGAGACCTTCGATCACACGTCGGTGATCCGCTTCATCGAAAAGCGCTTTGGCGCGCATCACGATCTCGCCGAGCCGAACATCACGCCGTGGCGTCGCACGGTGTGCGGCGACCTGACCTCCGCGTTCAACTTCGCCACGCCCAACGCCGCGCTGCCGACGCTGCCGTCGACGACCGGCTACGCGCCGCCCGACAAGAACCGCCATCCGGACTACGTGCCGGTGCCGCCGCTGGTCGGCAGCGTGCCGAAGCAGGAGAGCGGGGTGCGTCCTGCGCGCGCGTTGCCTTATGAGCTGTTCGTGCGTTTCAACGCGAACGCTTCGACTGGCAAGGCCAAGGCGCACTTCATCAACACGGGCCGCGCGGGCGCGGTGTTTCTCGTCTACTCGACGGGCAGCAGCGATGCGCCGCTGACCTACACGGTCGAAGCGGGCAAGCGCCTGGAAGACCACCTGACGATCGGCGCGACCGGTGCCTACGATTTCACCGTGCATGGGCCGAATGGCTTCCTGCGCCGCTTCGCTGGCAAGCAGACGTCGACGGGCTGGTTCGGTCACGGCGAAACGGCGCGTCCTGAAGTGGCCGAAGGCTACGACGTGGCGAACGGCAACCTGCAACTGCGCCTGGAGAACGTGGGCGGCTCGCGTTGCCAGTTCACCATCGTCAACGCGTATGACCCCAGCACGAAGATCCAGCACACGGTGCGCGGCGGCGATACCGAGCAGATCTATCTGGATCTGCGCAATGCTTATGGCTGGTACGACCTGACGATTACGGTCGATAGCGATTCGACCTTTGTGCGCCGCATTGCCGGTCACGTCGAAACGGGTCATCCGAGCTATAGCGATCCGGCGCTGGGCGGCTGAAACACCGCTACATCGCGGCGTTTGACCGCAAAAACCACGGTTGCGCTGTGAAGCGCGCCGTGGTTTTTTTATGGGCGCGTGGCGCGCAAAGGAGGGCGATTGAGTGAAACGTGGTCAAATCGCGCGCACTGTGCGTACACAATCCACGGAGACCCACCATGACCGATTCCTGCCAACTTGCCTGCCTGTGCGGCGCGATCAAAGTCGATCTGATCGGAGAGCCGGCGGCGCGTGCGAATTGCCACTGCGGAACCTGCCGCGACTTCTATGCAACGCCGATGCTTTCCGCCACGGCTTGGGCAAGTGAAAACGTCGTGGCGCACGGCGCGCCGAAGGTGTTCCAGCACCCGACAAAGCGTATGTCGCGCGCGTTCTGCGCGACATGTGGCGAGACCGTATTCGGCACCAATCGCCTTGGCATGCGGGTGGTGTTGAACAGCCTGCTCGCACGCGCGCACGACGGCACGCTACCCGCGAATCGCACGCCAACCATGCATCTGTTCTACCGTGATCGCGTGCTGAACGTCAGCGACTCGCTGATCAAGTATCTCGACGGCTGGGACGGCCCGACGGTCGAAGACAATGACGGGGCCACCTGTTCATGAATGACAAAGCCAGTTGCACCCTGCGCGAACGCCAGCAGGCGATGTGCCAAAAATACGGACTGACCTGGACACGGCCTGAAGAGATGGTTGCGCTAGCAATCGGTTCGCTGGGACGCATGCCGGTGTACGGCACGCGGCTGCCGCTGCCGGAAGGCGGCAACATCGGCTGGTTTATCCATTGCGGCGAGTATTCGGACGCACCGGACTTTTATCAGCCGCTGCATGTCGAGCATCTGGCAGCACGCCTGCCGCGCGTGCTCGACTACCTTGCGCTGCCACCGGGCGTGCGCTTCATCATCGACGACGAGGGCTACGAAGACGTCTGGCTGGACGATTGACCGACGATCAGCCCCAGCAACCCCCGCGCCGCCTCGCTCAATTGCAGCGCGTCGCGATGCACGATGCCGATATCGCGATGAAACGTGTGGTGACCGAGATCGATGGCGCGCACGTCCGTTGGCCAGCGCCGGTACGTCGCGGTCTGCGGAACGAGCGCCACGCCCACGCCGTTGCCAACGAGCTTTACGATGGCCTCCAGTTCGTCGAGTTCGCACACCTCTTGCCCCCTGATCTGCATGCGCCGCAGAAAACGGTCGACCTGTCTGCCGCCAAACGACGCGCGGTCGTAACGAATAAAAGGTTGTTGCGCGAGCAACGTCATCCAGTCGCTGCCTTTCAGCGCGCGCGGCACAATCAGGCGGAACGGCTCGCTGGTGATGGGGCTCCAGCGCAGGTCGCTCTGGAGCGCGAAGGGCGGGCGAATGATCGCGGCCAGATCGAGCTCGCCCGCATCGACGAGATTGACGAGTTCCATCGACAGCCCCGGAATCACCCGCGTATGCGCGCCCGGAAACTGCCGATGAAACGCGGCGAGCGCATCAGGCAACAACGCGCGTTGCACTGACGCAATCGCGCCGATATTCACGCGCACAACGGCAGCAGGATCCACGGTTACGGTGCTGAGATTGCCGTAGAGCTGCAACACCTCCTGCGCCTGCACGAGCAGTTGGTGCCCCCGCGCATTCAGGCGCGCATTGCGTCCCTCGCGCTCGAACAGCGCGAAGCCCAGTTCGGCTTCGAGACGCTGCATCTGCGCGCTCACGGCGGCCTGGGTCAGCCCGATGCGCTTGCCCGCAGCGGCGAATGTGCCTTCACTTGCCACGGCAAGCAGCGTCTTCAGTTCGCGGATCATTCACAAAAATCCTTGATGAATCGAGAAATTATATATTGATTTTATTTTTCAACCGCGCGCCCTAAGATTGCCCGGCACCGAGCACATTCAGCACACGAAGAGGAGCACACCATGAGTCTTTCGCCGTTTCACCTGGCGATTCCGGTCTACGACCTGGCCGCCGCACGCGACTTCTATGGCCGCGTATTCGGCCTCGAAGAAGGGCGTTCGAGCACGCATTGGGTCGATTTCGACTTTTTCGGGCACCAGCTCGTGATTCACGAACATCCGAAAACTGCTTCGCAGGAAGCCGCGCACACCAATGCCGTGGACGGCCATGACGTGCCGGTACCGCATTTCGGCGTGGTACTGGAATGGGCGCGGTGGGAGGGGCTGGCGCAGCGCCTGCGCGAGTTCGGCACGCAGTTCGTGATCGAACCGTATATCCGTTTTCAGGGGCAGGTAGGCGAGCAGGCGACGATGTTCCTGTTCGACCCGTGCGGCAATGCGCTGGAATTCAAGGCGTTCAAGGATATCGGGCAGCTGTTTGCCAAATAAGCGCTTGAAGCGGGGGACGGCGCGCGCTGGAAGGTCGCGCGCGCCTGGCAGGCTTTAGCGGCCTTCGTAGATGAAGTTGCGCACGTGCGTGTTGAAGAGATCGGCGTGCGTGGCGTTCATGCCGTGCGTCGCACCCTTCATCGTCACGCGCTGCGCGTAGTCGATCCACTCGTCGAGCGCTTCGACGTTGTTGCGGAACATCAGCGGGCTGCGCTGTCCGTCGATCAGCAGCGTACGGCACTTGATGTCGGCGGCCGGGCGGCGCGTGTAGGCGGGCAGCGGATCGTCGAGCTGCTTGGGCAGCGTCGTCGCGTTGGCGATCGCCATTTCGCGGAACCCGTGCGGGCTCTTGCGCCACGCGCCGGGCATGCTCACCGAATCCACAAACAGTTCCAGACCGTCTTCGAGCTGACCGTTGCCGATCAGGTCGGCCGCGCGCGCGCGCAGCGCGTTGGTGGCCGGCGGCAGGACGTCGTCGTCGTCTTCGAGGCGGCGCAGCGGGCCGCCCGGATCGGCAAGGACGAGCGTGCGCACGAGACGCGGATAACGGCGAGCGAGGTGATAGGCAATGCTGCCGCCGCGCGAGTGACCCACGAGGTGCACCGACTCCAGACCCAGCGCGACGATGAATTCGGCCAGTTCGTGCAGGTGGCTTTCCCAGCCGAACTCGCCCTGGATGCAGGCGTCGGCGGCCGGCCAGTAGTGGCTCAGGCTCGGCGCGATGCAACGGAAGTCGTCTTCGAGGCCGTCGAGCTGCGGCGCCCAGTAGCGGTAATCGCAGAGCGAACCGTGGACGAACAGCAGCGGTTCGCCGGTGCCCCGTTCGAGGTACGGCAGAACGACGCCCGAGTCGAGCGTCGCGAACGACAGGTCGGGCGGGGCAAGCAGGGACGGATCGATGCGTTGGTTCAAGGAGATCACTCCATTCGCGGAGATGACACTTTGCCGCATCAGAACGCTTATGGGAAACGCATTAAATTGATGCTCGCAATCAGTTTTTCTGATTGACAGCTAGGTGAAACCCTCGGTTTCACGGGTGAAACGCGGGTCAGAGTGAAAGGCGGTAGCGCACGAAGTCGTCGGCGGGGGTGAATTCGTCGTAGAGCTTGCGCGCCGGGTTGTCCTGGCGCGTGTGCCAGTAGATCCGCGACCAGCCGCGCTGCCTGCCCAGCGCGACCAGATCCGCGATCAGCGCGCGGCCAATGCCCTTGCCGCGAGCGTCGGGGTCGACAAACAGGTCTTCCAGATAGCAGATGGGCGCGTCGACCCACGTGCCCTCGTGCAGCACGCCCAGGGCGAAACCCATCACCCGTCCGTCGACTTCGGCGATCCGGCCGAACAGGCCGGTATCGGTGTGGAGCATGCGCTGCCAGGTGCGCTCGCTGATCTGGGGCGCGACGCCCGCTGCGTAAAAGGCGTTGTAGCCCGCCCACAGCCGGAACCAGTCGGCGCGGTCGGCGGGCGCGGGGTCGCGGATCACGAACGGCTCATGCATCGCGCAGGCTCGCGAGCGAGGCGCGCTGGTTGCCCTCGGCGTCGAAGTTGGTGGGCGCAAGCCAGGTCTCGAACGCGCGCTTCGCCTGCGGCCAGTCCTGGTCGACGATCGCGAACCAGGCGGTGTCGCGGCTGCGGCCTTTATAGACCACGGCCTGGCGGAAAATGCCTTCGAACTGGAAGCCCAGGCGCTGCGCGGTCTTGCGCGACGGCGCGTTGAGGCTGTCGCACTTCCACTCGTAGCGGCGGTAGCCAAGCTCGTCGAAGACGTAGCGCATCAGCAGGTATTGCGCTTCGGTGGAGATCGCCGTGCGCTTGAGCAGCGGCGAAAACGTCACGCTGCCGACTTCGATCGCGCCGTGCGCGGGCTCTATGCGCATCAGCGCGAAGGTGCCCACGGCCTTGTCGCTCGCACGATCGACGATGGCGTAATGCAGCGGGTCTTCCGAGGCCGCGGCCCTGGCGAGATAGGCGCGGAACGACTCGAAATCGGTGAACGGGCCGACGAAGAGGTAAGTCCAGTCGCTGCCGTCGGGCGCGGCGCTATAGGCTTCGAAGAGATCGGCGGCATGCCGCTCCACATCGACGGGCTCGATGCGGCAACGCTCGCCTTCGATGGTCACGCGCGCGGGGCGCTCGCGGGGCGTCCAGCTGTCCAGCGCCGCGCCGATGGGTTGCTGATGTTCGTTGGTTCTCGCTGCCATGCTTCACAAGCTCCGGTCGTGTGACGGTGACGTCGCGTGGGCGCAGCCCTCTGCGCCGATGATTCACTAAGGTAACCCGGTATGTGGCTCCTTGAAAGATCCACGAAGTGTGAGTTCGGTAGAGCCACCAGTCGGATCGTCAGACGAAAGAATTTCGCCCGGCCTGTAACCCGCTGGCCGCCGCGAGCGAATTAAGTGGGCAAGCCGTGCGGTGCATGAGTCGCGCATGAGTCTCGTGTGTGATCGGCACTGCCACACTACAGGGGAATTCGAACGTGAACTGGGCGAATCGTGCAGCGCAGTGGCCCCAGGCGGACGACTCCGGCCCGCAGGGTCACGCCGTGAGCGCTATTGCGGCGCAGGACAGCTTCGGCTACCCTCACCCGATCGCGCCCCGACCCGGCGGGAACGCCGGCAGGCACGCCGTCGCGGGCGCGTCCTCCCAACGTCGCGACGACCCAGGACGCCCTTTGTACCCAGCGGAAATCCGTCTCAAAGCGCTGTTCGTGAGCGGCCTCGAAGGCGATGCCGACGCGTATCGCACTTTTCTGCAGGAGCTCACGCGCCATTTGCGCGCGTATCTGCGCCGGCGCATCCCGCAGTTGCACGACGATGTGGAGGATCTCGTGCAGGAAATCCTGCTCGCCGTGCACAACGCGCGCCACACGTGGCGTCCCGATGAACCGCTGACCGCCTGGGTGCACGCGATTGCCCGCTACAAGCTGATGGACTTCTTTCGCTCGCGCTCCCGGCGCGAATCGCTCAACGACCCGCTCGACGATCACACCGACCTGTTCGCGCAGGCCGACGACGAACCGGCGCAGGCGCGCCGCGACATCGGCAAGCTGCTCGACCAGTTGCCCGACAAGCAGCGCCTGCCGATCGTGCACGTCAAGCTGGAGGGGCGCTCGGTGGTCGAGGCCGCGAAGCTCACGGGGCTGTCCGAATCGGCGGTGAAGGTGGGCATTCATCGCGGCCTGAAGGCGCTTGCCGCGCGCATCCGGGGGGCGCAATGAAAACCGACGATCTCATCACGCTGCTGTCCACCGGCGTCACGCGTGTAGACCGCAAGGCGGCCTTGCGCCGCTTCGCGCGCGCGCTGCCGCTCGGACTCGCAGGCTCGCTCATCCTGGTGGCGATTGTGTTTGGCGTGCGCCGCGACCTGATGGATGTCGCGCAGACCCCTATTTTCTGGGCCAAGATCGCGTTTCCTCTGGCCGTGGCGATCGCGGCGGCGCTGACCGTGAGCCGCCTTGGGCGGCCCGGCGTGCGGGGCGGTTACGCGTGGGCGCTGGTGGTCGCGCCCTTCGTCGTCGTGTGGCTGGCGGGCTGGGCCACGCTTGACACCGCCGCGCCCGCCGAGCGCGTGCCACTGATGCTCGGCCTGTCGTGGCGCACCTGTCCGTTCAATATCCTGCTGCTGTCGGTGCCGACCTTCGTTGCGGTGTTCTGGGCAGCGAAGGGACTGGCGCCCACGCGTCCACGTCTTGCGGGCGCGGCAGCGGGACTCTTTGCGAGCGCGCTCGCCACCATCGCGTACTGCGTCCATTGCCCGGAGATGAGCCCGGCGTTCTGGAGCATCTGGTACGCCATCGGCATGCTATTGCCCGCGGCGATTGGCGCGTGGCTCGGCCCGCGCCTGTTGCGCTGGTAAAACAAGGCGTTTTGTCATCCTCGATTCCTCCTCGATAAAACGCCTTCCTGAATTAATTAGTCATCCTTTATATGTGTCGTGGTCACGCCTGTCTTGCGGGGGCGCGGCCAGGCCTGTCCATGTGACATGATTTAACAACCCATCCGGCCGCTTTGCTTAATAATAAGACGGCTCCTGGAGCAATCGTGCGCAGTCCAAATCAAGGCTGCAATGCAGCTGAATATTGGAGGTCACTGCGCTTGCCGGGAGCGTACGCGCGGACTCACGAAGCCCGAAGTTGGTCGTGGATTCTGGTGCTCCCCCTCACCTATGACCAACTTCATTTGCCAGTCTGGATGCGCGTATCCGACTGGCTTTTTTTTCAGCAGTGAACAGGTGACTCCAGGTAAAAAAGAAGAGCTTGACTGATGAGACTTGCCATACTGACCGCCGATTCCGAATTCGTGGAACTCGCTTCGCGCACCTTGCCTCGCGCTGGCTGCGTGTGCCATCACTTTGCGCTGGGTAGCGCGTTGCTGAGTGCGTTGCGCCGCGAGACCTTCGACCTGCTGGTGATCGATCACGCGTTGCCGGACATGACGGGGATCCGCGTGCTCAGCACGGTTCGCGCCATCGTCTCCACGCAGGTTCCGGTTCTCTACGTGACCTCGCTTGCCGCCGAACGCGACGAAGTCAGCGCCTTGAATGCCGGCGCGGACACCTGCCTGAACCGTCCGGTGGAAGCTGTCGTGCTGTGTGCGCGCGTGGCTTCGGTGTTGCGCCGTGCCCGCATGCTGCAACTCGACCATGCCGACGCGAGCACCGACGCGTTCGAGTTCGATCCCGTTGCGTGCAGCGTTTCGCGCAATGGCACGTTGATACACCTGACCGTGCGCCAGTTCAGGCTCGCGCTGCTGTTCTATCAGCACATCGGTACGACGCTCTCGCGCGAGCATATTCTCGACCTGATCTGGCAGGGCGAACTCGACGTCAATATGCGTAGCGTCGATACGCAGATCAGCCGCCTGCGCGCGAAGCTCCATCTCGTGCCCGAAAGCGGCTACCGGTTGACTTCAGTGCATGGACGCGGCTATCGGCTCGACCGCCTTTGAGTGTGCGGGGCACGCCCGCTACGTACGCGGGCGTGAGAGCGTGAGAGCGTGAGGGCGTGAGGGCGTGTGTGCCGACGTTATGACGCGTCCAGCACGCATTCGAGCCGGTAACCGTAGCCATGCACTGAGGTGACGACGTAGCCGTTGCCCGGGTTCAATTTCAGCTTCGAGCGCAGCCAGCAGATGTGTGTATCCACGGTGCGCGAGGACACGCCGAAAGACTGGTGCCACACCGATTCGAAAATCTGCGCGCGCGACAGCGGCGCATCCTGATGGCGAAACAGCAGCCTGGCCAGGTCGAACTCGCGCTGCGTGAGCGTGACCGCACTGCCATGCAGCGTGACAACGCCGCGGCCCGCATCGAACTCGTAGGCTCCGTAGCGTTCAAGCTGGATCGGCCTGGGACGATGCGAGCGACGCAACAGCGAGCCGATGCGCGCGACCAGCACCTCGGACGATCGCGAGCGCAAGACGAAATCGTCAGCGCCGGCGTTGAGCGCCATGGATTCGGTATCTGCTTCGCCCGGCTCGCCGACGATCAATACCGGTAGTTCAGGCGCGACGTGTCCGCGCATCCAGTTCAGCGCTTCGATGCCGTAGCCGTCGCGCTCGAACCCGGTCACGATGAGCAGGTCGAGCGCGCCACGTTGCAGCATCGCTGCGAGTTCATCGATAGTCCTGATTTCGATGCAGGTATAAGCGGCGCTCGTGAGCACGTCACGCAGGAAATCGCCATGCAGCCCGGCACGTTCGAACAGGCCAATGTGCGTGGCGGGGCGATCGGCGAACGCACTCATATCGAGACGCGTGGCGAGATGAAGCCTCGATGGTTTCGATTCGTTGATTTCCATGGGTCGAGCCTTTCAGGAAGCTAATCGAAAGAATGGTTTTTTTATAGTCCGACCATTCATGTGCTTTACGTTTTTTCTGATTTGAATGCGAATAAATCGCAAATGAAATAGTTGAGAAACTGGCATGCCGATCGATGAGTTTTTTCTAATCAGGCATTCAAGACGGCACATTAGCGAGCCGAAATCCTGCAAACAATCGGAGAAATGTTAATAAGCTATAGAGCCGGCAAGAACGCTTCGCCGCTGGCGCCGTGCGGACTTTGCTATGAACTGCTGAGAACACGGGAGCGCCAATCGGGATCGTCAATTGAGGAGTCGCGTAACAAAGCCTTCTAATTGCCATAGGCATTGAAAAGAACCGTCTTTATCCGTCAGAGCGAGAATCATGGCCAGGCAGGGCGGTTTCGCATAATTCTTCTTTGTCGATGGGCTATTCAATTCCGATATACAGCGCCTGTTCGTTCTGGAAGACATCCATCGGGGACGGCGTCCCAACGCTATGACCAGACCGCTCAACTTTCCGCAGCTCCAGGCGTTTCGCGCGGTCATGCAAACGGGCACGACCATCGGCGCGGCGGCCATGCTGAACACGACCCAGCCGTCGATCAGCCGACGGCTTGCGGAACTGCAGAACTTCTCCGGCCTCAACCTGCTCGAAAAACACCAGGGCCGCTTGCGGCCGACGCGCGAAGGCATGCTCCTTTATCGCACCATCCAGAAGCATTTCGAAGGGCTTGAGCAGATTGAAACCGTCATTGCGATGTTGCGTCGCTCGGGAGCGGGGACGTTGCGTATCGGCTGCACGCCGGTGCTGGCGCTGGGCGTGCTGCCCGACGTCGTCGAAGTTTTTTGCGAGCGATTTGCCGACGCGCACCTCATCATCAATACGCACGCAACGCCGCGCCTGATGGAATTGCTGCGTCAGGAGCTGTTCGATTTCATTCTCACGACCGGCACGCTCGTGGAGGGCGATTTCGACGTCATGGCGATGAAGACCCTGCCGGCTGTCTGCGTGTTGCCGCATGGCCATCGTCTTGCAAACGAAGCCGTCGTGGATATCGGGATGCTGCGCGGCGAGCGGCTGATATCGCTGGCAAGCAGCGATGCGATCACGCTCACTCTCAAGGCGCTGCTGGAGGCAAACGGAATCGAAACGGGTTTCGCGATCGAAACATCGTCGTCGATCACGGTCTGCGCGATGGTGGCGAGCGGCAACGGCGTAGGCGTGGTCACGCCGTTCGTCGCCGGCACGTTCGCCCAAAAGGTGCTCATCAAGCCGTTCGTGCCGGCGGTCAGTGTGACGGTGAGTCTTGCGACGTCGTCGCAGAGTGCGCCGTCGCTGCTGGCGGGCCACTTCGTCAAGGTGCTGGAGGCGCAGTTGCAGAAGCTGCCGCCCACGCTCGCATGAGCACGCGAGGCGCTATAAACAGCGCGCTATAAATGAAAAATGCCGCTTCGTCGAAACGAAGCGGCATTCCTTCGGACACGCGCGTCGAGCGATGCGCTACACGCTACGCGCTCAAGGCGCCTTCGCTCCACCGGCGACCGTAACACCGGTTGCTCCGCTTGCGAAGGCTTCGGCATCGGCTTCGGGCTGGATATCTTCCAGCGCCGCGCGACTGGTTTCCACCCGCAGCGCGAGAATCGCCACGCACAGCGCCGCGAGCACCACGCTCACCATGGCGATCACGCCCGACACGCCAAAGCGCTCATACAGCATCAGCGCGAGCCAGGGGGTGACGATCGACGAAGCGCGTCCGCAGGTGCCCGCTACGCCCGTGCCGCGCAGGCGCACTTCGGTCGGGAACAGCTCGGGGATATAGCCGAACAGGCCGAGCGTGCAGATCGTGTAGATCGCACTCACGAGGCAGAAGCCCACCAGCATGATGGCGGCCGGCTCGCGCAGCGTCACGTAGATCCAGCCCAGCACGACGCTCACGACCGACGCAATCAGGATCCCGCGCGCGCGCCCGACGCGGTCTGCGATCGCATAGCCGATCAAGCCGCCCACCGGCGAGCCCACCGACATCACGAACACAAAGCCCAGCGACTTCACGATCGACAGCCCTTGCGCGACGAAGAAGGTCGGCAGCCACGCGATAAAGCCATAGAGGCCCACGTTCACGCCAATGGCCGTGATCGCGGCCACAAACGTGCGGCTGCGCATGCCGCGCACGAACAGCGCGCTGATCGGCACCTTGCCCTTATGGAGGTCGACGGCGCGCTGCACGGGCGGCAATTCGCCGACCTGTGCGCTTACTTCGCGCTCGATGGCCGCGAGCGTCGCTTCGGCTTCATCCAGGCGGCCGACCGATTCGAGCCAGCGCGGCGACTCCGGCATGCGATGGCGCAGGAACCACACCACGAGCGCGCCCACGCCCGCTACCGCGAACATATAGCGCCAGCCCAGATGCGGAATGATCCAGTAGCCCGCCGCGAGCGCCGCAAAGAGGCCGCTATTGGTGATGATCGCCAGCAGCGACACCCATTTGCCGCGCGTGGCGGGCGGCACGAATTCCGCGAGCGTGCCCGCCGCGACGACGAGTTCGGCGCCCAGTCCCAGGCCCATGATGAAGCGCAGCGCGATGAGCCATTCGATATTGGGCGCGAAGCACGCGGCAATCGAGGCGAGGCCGAACACTGCGAGATTGAGCTGATACGAATAGCGCCGCCCCAGCCGGTCGCCGAGCCAGCCCGCGATAAACGCGCCCAGCATCATGCCGACAAAGGTGGACGAGACGAACATCGCGCCATGATGCAGGTCGGTGAAGCCTTCCTTGACCATCGAGGCGACCGAGCCGTTGGCAAGATAGATGTCGAAGGCGTCGAGAAACGCGCCGCCCGCAATGAGGCCGAGTATCTTCCAATGAAACCGCGAAATGGGTAACCGGTCGAGGCGACCGGCGGCATTGACCGAGTGCTGCATGAAGGTGTCTCCTTTGTGATGCCGCCTGCGCGCCCGGAAAGAGCGCGCAGGTGCCTGCTACGTTGCGGCCGCGAATGTGTTTTTGCTTCTGTGCGCGGCTCGGGTTCGGCGATGACGGCTTTCTGTTGCGTATTCTTTTACGTCTTGTTTGCAGCGTGGTTTGCAGCGCGGGTTGCAGCGCTATTTACAGCGGTTTCTATTGCGTGTTCAGACTGCGCCTGCTTCGTGCAATGCGCGAATGTGCGCCTCGTCGTAGCCGAGTTCCTTGAGGATCGCATCGGTGTGTTCGCCAAGCGCGGGGACAGGATCCATACGCGGATCGTCGGCTTGCGTCATGCCGGGTGGCAACAGCGCCGGAATCTTACCCGCAGGCGTGCCAACTTGCGTCCAGCGCTGCCGCGCCGCGAGTTGTTCGTGCGCCCATACGGCCTGCATGTCGTTGATATGCGCGTTGGCGATCTTCGCGGCTTCCAGCCGCTCGACCACGTCATGCGCCGTAAGACGCGCGAACTCGTCCTCGATCAGCTTGCCTAGCGCTTCGCGATGCGCGACGCGGCGGCTATTGGTGCTGAAGCGTTCGTCGGCGGCCAGTTCGGGCTGGCGCAGCACGGTGTCGCAGAACTGCTTCCATTCGCGCTCGTTCTGCAGGCCGAGCATCACCGACTTGCCGTCGCCCGCCTTGAACGGCCCATATGGATAGATCGTCGCGTGCGCCGCGCCGTTGGGTTGCGGCGGCGTCTGGCCGTCGAACGCGTAGTAGAGCGGAAAGCTCATCCACTCGACCATGCTTTCGAGCATCGACACGTCGATGCACTTGCCGCGACCGGTCTTGCCGCGTTCGATCAGCGCCGCAAGAATGCTCGAATAGGCGTACATGCCCGCCGAAATGTCGGCGATGGAACAGCCGGCCTTGGCGGGCTCATCTGGCGTGCCGGTGACGCTCAGGAAGCCCGATTCGCTCTGGATCAGCAGGTCATAGGCTTTCTTGTCGCGATACGGGCCGTCGCTGCCATAGCCCGAAATATCGCAGACGATCAGGCGCGGATAGCGTTCGCGCAGTGCCTCGTAGTCCAGCCCGAGACGCTGCGTCGCGCCAGGCGCGAGGTTCTGCACGAACACGTCGGCGTCGGCGAGCAGGCTGTGCACGATCTCCTGCGCCTCGCCGCGCTTCACGTCGAGCGTGAGACTTTCCTTCGAGCGGTTCGTCCAGACGAAATGCGAGGCGAGCCCGTGCACGCGCTCGTCGTAACCGCGCGCGAAATCGCCTACGCCGGGACGCTCGATCTTGATGACGCGCGCGCCCAGATCGGCGAGCTGGCGCGTGCAGAACGGCGCCGCGATCGCGTGTTCGAACGTGATGACCTTGATGCCTTCGAGAGGGCGCATGAGTGTCTCCTCGAAACGGTCAGAACGAACGCGGCAGGCCGAGCATGTGTTCGGCGACGTACGAAAGAATCAGGTTGGTCGAGATCGGCGCGACCTGATAAAGACGCGTCTCGCGGAACTTGCGCTCCACGTCGTATTCGCACGCGAAACCAAAGCCGCCGTGGAACTGCAGGCACGCATTCGCGGCTTCCCATGAAGCGTCGGCGGCCAGCATCTTCGCCATATTGGCCTGCGCGCCGCAAGCCTCGTGGGCGTCGAAGCGGCGCGCGGCGTCGAAGCGCATCAGGTTGGCGGCTTCGATGTTGACGAACGCGCGCGCGATCGGGAACTGCACGCCCTGGTTCTGGCCGATCGGGCGGCCAAATACCTGGCGATCCTTCACATATTTCGTCACGCGGTCGATGAACCAGTAACCGTCGCCGATGCATTCGGCGGCGATCAGCGTGCGCTCGGCGTTCAGGCCGTCGAGAATATATTTGAAGCCCTTGCCTTCCTCGCCGATCAGGTTTTCCGCCGGGATTTCGAGGTTGTCGAAGAACAGCTCATTGGTCTCGTGATTGACCATGTTGAGGATCGGCTGAACCGTGAGCCCCTTGCCGATGGCGTCGCGCAGGTCGACGAGGAAAATCGACATGCCTTCGCTTTTCTTCGTCACGTCCGAAAGCGGCGTGGTGCGCGCAAGCAGGATCATCAGGTCTGAGTGCTGCACGCGCGAGATCCACACCTTCTGGCCGTTGATCACGTAGCGGTCGCCTTTGCGCACGGCCGTGGTCTTGATCTTCGTGGTGTCGGTGCCGGTGGTCGGCTCGGTCACCCCCATCGACTGCAGGCGCAACTCGCCCGACGCGATCTTCGGCAAATAGTGGCGCTTCTGCGCCTCCGAACCGTGACGCAGCAGCGTGCCCATGTTGTACATCTGGCCGTGGCACGCGCCGGAATTGCCGCCGCTGCGGTTGATCTCCTCCATGATGATCGAGGCTTCGGTGAGGCCCAGGCCCGAGCCGCCGTATTCCTGCGGAATCAGCGCGGCGAGCCAGCCTGCCTGCGTGAGCGCGTCGACGAATGCTTCGGGGTAGCCGCGCGTCTCGTCGATCTTGCGGAAATACTCGTCCGGAAACTGGCTGCACAGATCGCGCACGGCGTCGCGGATATCCTGGTATTGATCGTTCGTTTCGGTCATTGCGGGTGTTCCGTCCAGATGCTTTGAAGATTCGGTGAAGACTTGCGAGGGATTCAGGCCAGCACGGCTTGCGCCGACATCGTCAGCCAGCCTTCGTGATCCTGGGCCCAGAGTTCGATGTGTTTGCCGTCGTCGCTGCGGCGGCCGCACACGCTGAAGCCGTGGCCGAGAAAGGTCGGCCGCACGGCCTTGAAGCGGTATTCGCGCACCACGGCGCCGGGCAGGGCGCGCGCGAGCGAATCGAGCAGCAAGGTGGCGATCAGCGGGCCATGCACGACCAGGTCGGGATAGCCTTCGGCGTTGCGCGCGTAATCGCGGTCGTAGTGAATGCGATGGCCGTTGAAGGTCAGCGCCGAATAGCGGAACAGCAGGACTTCACTGGGCGTGATCGCGCGGCGCCAGTCGGCGTCGGCCGGCGCCGGTACGGGCTTCGCCTGGGCCTGGCCGCCCTGGCCAGGTTGCGCGGCCTCGCGATACACGATGTCCTGTTCCTCGCGGATCGCGGTCACGCCGTCGGCCTTGATTTCGTGCTCGACGGTCACGAACGCCAGGCGGCCGCTGCGGCCCTCCTTGTGCTCGATCGACAGCACGCGCGAGACGCGTTCGGCCTGTGCACCGATCGTCAGCGGCGCGTTGAACGTGATGCGCCCGCCCGCCGCCATGCGGCGCGGCAGGCCCAGGTCGGGCAGAAAGCCGCCTTTTTGCGGATGACCGTCGGGGCCAAGATCGGCTTGCGGCGCGGTTGACCAGAAGTAGAGCCAGTGCCAGAGCGGCGGGAGGGCGTCGCCTTTGCCCGGCGCGCTGCTGCAATCGAGCGTGGCGGCCAGGGCGGCGGCGGGAGCAGGGGAAATGGTGTCGCTGACGGACAGGGCCGACTCGGTCGTGGATGTTTGCATAGCCGTCTCCTGCGCCCTTGAGGCGGCGCATCGAATAGTTCGAATGGTTCGAATCTGAATGAGGCGACTGTATGCGAATGCTCCGGCACGCGGAAATATGGATTGAATGTGCCGGTCATAAGGGTATCCTATGACCCTCGCATCGAGAGCCGGGCCCATGGACGTTCGTCAGCTTCGTTATTTCGTCAACATCGTCGACTACGGCAGCCTTGGCAAGGCCGCGGAAAAGCTCTTCGTGGCGCAGCCGTCGCTGAGCCAGCAGGTCGCCAAACTGGAGGACGACCTGGGCGTGCCGCTGCTCGTGCGCAGCCCGCAGGGCGTGAAGCCTACGGCGGCCGGGCAGGCGTTGTATCGCCACGCGCGGCTCGTGCTGCACCAGATGGAGCAGTTGCGCCAGGAAGTGCGTGAGGGCGTGGGCGCGGAATCGGGCACGGTCGCCATCGGGCTGCCGACGACGATGGCGTCGGTGCTCGCCATGCCGGTGTTCAGGCGCGTGCGCGAGCGCTTTCCCGGCATTCGCCTGCAATTCTTCGAAAGCATGAGCGGCTACCTGAACGAGTTGCTCGCGAACGGCCGGCTCGACCTGGCCATTCTGTTTCGCGATACGGCGACGCCTGGCATCTCGGCGTTGCCGGTGCTGGACGAAGAACTGTATTTGATGGGCGAGCCGGGCGTGCCTGCGCGTGCGCGCACCTGCACGCTCGCGTCGCTCGCCGACGTGCCGATGGTCGCGCCCGGCGTGTCGAACGGCTTGCGGCTGCTGCTGGAGCGTACCTTCGCGCGCGAACAGGTGCCGCTGAACATCATCGCCGATATCGATTCGCTGCCGATGCTGCTGTCGGCGGCGCAATCGGGCGCGGCGTGCACGATCCTGCCGTCGTCGGCGCTAGCTTTGCGCGCGAGCGCGGAACGGCCTAAAACGCGGCGTATCGTCGATCCGGTGATCCGGCGGCCGGCGAGCATCTGCTGGCCGAATGCGTTGCCAGTGAGTTCGGCTTCGCTGGCGGTGCGGCGCACGATCTGCGACCTGATCGAGGAGCTGTCCGCGACGGGCGTATGGACGGGGATCGAACTGCGCGAGGAGGGAATTGCGGCGGGGTGAGGTGACGTGATGTGATGCGGGGTGAAGCGGGGTGAAGTGAGTGAAGCGTTGCGCCCGAGCGAGCGCAACGCTTCATGAACAGCAGGCTTACTGCGCGGGCTTCGTGTTGCTGTCGACGCGCTTGGGCTTGGGCGGCGAATCGATCTTCGCGTACTGGAACGCCGGCGTGGCCTTGAGCGCTTCCTTGGTGGCGCCCGGCAGGTACAGATTGCCGTTGCGTACGTCGAGCGCCGCGATCGGCACGGCGACATCATGCACGCCGACGCCGAGGAAACCGCCCGCCGAGACAATCGCCGCCGACACCGAACCGTCCGGCGCGACGATCAGGTCGCGCACCGTGCCGATCTTCGCGTTGTCGTCGTTATAGACGGCCTTGCCGAGCACGCTCTTCTTCACGCTCCAGCCTTCGAGCAGCGCCTGCGATTGCTCGACCGTCACGCTCAGCGGTTGTGCGCCCGCGACCTGGGCTTGCGCGCTCGCGCTGGCTACACCTGCGGCGATAACAGCGGCCGCCAACATCGTCATGCGAAAAGACATTTATCGTGCTCCTGGTTTTAGTCCTGATCCGATCAGGGTGGCGCCGGGTTCAGACGCGGCCGCGATCAAGACATCGGATCGACATACTAGCGGGAATGCACGAAAGCTGCGCTTAAGCTGAATGCCGCACCGTGATTCGATCAAATGTACGCTCGAATGTCGCGGAACCGAAGCACTGCCAGCGCATCACGGAATGCGGGTGCGCGTGACATCGACGACCTGTTCCTCGCCGTCGAACAGGGGGACAGGCAAGGGCGCGGGCCGTCGCGCGAGCCATGCGCCTTTCCAGATCATCAGCAGGTGATAGTAGAGCCGCATGCTCAAGCCGAACCGGTACGCATACAGATGCGTCAGCGCGAGATTGAGACCGGCGCGCGCCTGGCGGTTGCGCGCGAGCAGCGAAACCACGATAGGCGCGAGACGGCGCAGGGCGAGTCGCCGCGCCGGTTCGAGTTCGGGCGGCAAGGCCAGCGCTTCGAGAAAATGCCAGGCGGCGAGCGACGAAGCGCTGGGCGTCTGACGTGTTGCCGCTGACACTGAGAACTCGGTCTTGCGATAACACGAGACATAGTCGTCGACAAAACAGACGCCGCGCGCGGCCAGACATAGACGCACGCCAAAGACGAAATCGCAGCACACCGCGAATTGCTGGTTGTCGCCGTCGCCGTAGCCGACGCGCTTGACGAGCGCGGCGTCCGCAAGCCAGCCGTTGTTCGGAAACATCTGCACGATGCCCGTGCGTCCCGCGAGCGGCTGCACGCCAGCGGCTTGCGGCGTGCGGTGATACGCGTGATTCATGCGCCGGCTCGACGCGTAATCGATGCGGCCATCCGCATCGGTTTCATATTGATTGCCGAACGCGACTTCGATGCCGGGATGCAGCGTCCATTGCGCCAGCAGCCGCTCGATACAGTGGTCGAGCAGAAAATCGTCGTCGTGGATCAACAGGATCTTGTCGCCCGTCGCGCGCTCGAACAGGCTCGCGACATTGCGCGCCTGGCCGAGCGCGGGCACATTGCGCCGGTACACAATGCGTGCATCGCCCGCGAAGCGCCGGGCGATCAATTGCCCGGTGTGGGTGTCGGGCGAATCGTCGCCGATCACGATTTCAATATTCAAATGCGTCTGCGCAAGACACGACTCAATGCAGCGGATCAGCAGATCCGGGCGATCGCACGTGGGCAGACAGATAGAGACGCGCGTTGTTATCGTCATGGGCCTACCCCAACTCAAAATTGCCTGATAAAGGTTCGCAAAAGCAGTTCGCATTGCGAACGTCAAACAGTTGGCATGACGGTAAGGGATAAAAACTCGAAAGAAATTGAAAATAAATCGCAAGCTATTCGAATGCGGGAAAACGCTGATTTAAAAGGAATTTAAACCGAATCGTCTGACAATTTAAAGAGTAAGTAGATGTTTCAATGCTGACACGCACCTTGCCATTTACTAACAATGAATCGCGTTTAAGGCTGCGCAAAACTGCACGCAAGTTCGCAGGAACGTTTGCGGGTCGATTAGCATGTCGGTTTTAAAGCACGGCCTTGCCACGCCAGTGCCGGATGACTCCGTTTGCCGCCATGACGCCCAACTCCTACGTTCATAAACCGCTCACGCCATTTCGCCGCGCGCTCGCGCGTTTCTCCCTGTCCGAAATGGCGAAATACACCAAGCTCACGCTCGGCATGTGGATCGGTTTCGCGATTCCTTATCACTACGGCTATCCCGATGCCGCCGTCGCGCTGGCCGGTTCGACCATGCTCACGCTGGCGCTGGGGAGTTCGATTTCCGCCGCGCGCGGCTATTTCTATAAGCGCGTCACCTCGAACCTGGTGGCCATGCCCATCGGCACATTGCTGATCTGGCTGACCGCGCCGCATCTCTGGCTCGGCGTATTGCTGCTGCCGATCGTGATTTTCGCGATCGTGCGCGTGAGGCCGTCGGTGTTCCAGATGACCAGCATCACCGTGCCGATGACGCTCGTGCTCTATACCGGCGAACATATTCCGCTGCTGGAGCAGCGGTTGATCGGCGTGGTGCTGGGCATGCTGCTCGGCTTCATCATCCAGCAGATCGTGTTTCCGCCCGATCACGGCTACTGGGCCAATACGCTCGTCAACGAAGGCAATGAGCGCGCGCTCGCGCTGCTCGACGGGATTGCCAGCGGCACGCTCGACCGCTCGCAGTTGCGCACGGCCACGGCCGCGCTGCGCAAATCGAGCAGCAACCTGAAAGAAGCGCACGACCTGCTCAAGGCCGATCTCGCTCAATCGTGGGTCTCGCCGCATCTGCAACGCAATCGTGCGCGCACGCCGCTGTTCTGGTGCTATCACGAACTGTTCGATTCGGTGGTCAACTTCCTGGAGACCTTCGATACCTTCAACGCGCAATTCGAGACCTTGAATGCGCAATGGAAAGCGGATTTCCGCCAGGGACTCGGGCGCCTCGTCGAAGCGCATCGCCAGCTTGCGGAAGTCGCCGATCTGCGCGTCGAGCGCCCCGGCCTGACGATGCGGCCGCTGCCGATGTCGTCGCTTCATGCGCTGGTCGAAGCCCTGCCTGCGGCGGGCGTCTACACGAGCGTTTATCTGGGCCACCTGACCGGCTACGGCATCCTGCTGTCGCGCCTGAACACGATGCATACGGAACACCTGGGCGAAGCTGCACAGCAGGCAGCGACGTCATAACGGGTACGCCGCAGCAGCCGTTTTTTCGCTGTAGCGTGGCGAAGAGAAAATAATTCTTCGCCAGTGCGAAAGCGGCCCCTAATTTGGAACCACTTTCTACAAGGTGCCACGTAGCATAGATCCCCATTCCAGACGTAATTTCAAGACGCATTCAGACGCAATCCAGACGAATACGGGCAAACAGAATGGGCGACAACCTGCATTACTTCGACTACGCGGCGACGACGCCGGCCGACCCGCGCGTGATCGCGGCCATGTGCGAGTGCCTCGGCATGGACGGCGCGTTCGGCAATCCGGCCTCCAGCTCGCACGCGGCGGGCGTGAAGGCGCGCGCGCTCGTGGAGCAGGGCCGTGCGCAGGTCGCGGCGCTGATCGGCGCATCGGCCGACGAGATCGTCTGGACGTCGGGCGCCACCGAATCGAACAATCTCGCCCTCAAGGGGTTCGCCGAAACGGCCACGCGCCGCCATCTCGTCACGAGTTGCCTCGAACACAAGGCGATTCTCGACACCATGGCGAGCCTCGAACAGCGTGGCATGCAGGCGAGCTATCTGCGCCCGGACGCCGACGGCAATATCACCGCCGCTGCCGTAAAGGCCGCTCTGCGCCCGGACACCGGCCTCGTTTCGCTGATGCTGGTGAACAACGAAATCGGCACGCTCACCGATATCGCGGCCATTGCGCCGCTGGTGCATGAAGCGGGCGCGCTGCTGCACGTGGACGCGGCGCAGGCGCTGGGCAAGACGCCGATCGACGTGAAGGCGATGGGCATCGACCTGCTGTCGATGTCGGCGCACAAGGTGTATGGGCCCAAGGGCATTGGCGCGCTCTACGTGAGCCGCGAAGCCGCTGCGCGCATCGCGCCGCAGATGCACGGCGGCGGCCACGAGCGCGGCCTGCGCTCGGGCACGCTGGCGACGCACCAGATCGTCGGCATGGGCACGGCCTGCGCGCTGGCGAAGGAACTGATGGACGCCGACACGCAGCGCATCGCGCAGCTTGCGCAGCAGTTGCTCGACGGCGTGCGCGACCTGGAGATCGTCACGCAGAACGCGCGCAACGCGCGCCGCATCCCCCACACGCTGAGCCTCACCCTCGACTCGAACGGCTTCTTCCCGTTCATGCTGGCCGCCGACCTGGCCGTGTCGTCGACTTCGGCGTGTAACTCGGCTTCGGGCGCGCCTTCGCATGTGCTGAGCGCAATCGGCCTGAGCGCCGAAGCGGCCAGCCGCACGCTGCGCTTCAGCCTGGGCCGTTACACCACGGCGCAGGACGTCGATCACGCGATTGCTTGCATTCGCGCAGTGGTCGCGCAATGCGCGCCTCGCGCCACCGCGTAAGGACGCGTAGAGTACGGGGCGAGTCAGCGCCCGCGTAAATTGCCGCGCCGCCTGGAGGTCTTCCGGCGGCGCGTGCATTTTGCGCGGGCGCTTTGCTGTCCTTCGCGACCGATGAGCGCCCGATGCCCGACACCGTCACTTCCTCGAACGAAGCCCCCCTCTACGCCGCCGATATTGGCGGTTCCTTCATGCGCCTCGCGGCCTGTGCGCCCGACGGTTCGCTCACGCCACTCGCGAAGCAGCCGACGCCCGCGCGCGACTGGCCGCAATTCGCCGATGCGCTGGCCGCGATGCTCGCCGCGCACGCGCATCTCGACACCGTGCGCCAGCGCGCGCCGCTTGCGCTGTCCATCGCCGGGTTGATCGATCCGCTAGACGGCGTGGCGTTCTCCGCCAATCTTCCCTGCATCACGGGCCGCGCGCTGGCGAGCGAACTGGCAGCGCGTCTGGATCGCGCCGTGTACGCCGCCAATGACGCCGATTGCCTCGCGCTCGCCGAAGCCGTTTCAGGCGCGGGCGCGGGACATCGCGTGGTGTTCAGCGCGGTGCTGGGTACGGGCGTGGGCGGCGGCCTGGTCGCGGATGGCCGCTTGATCCGCGGCGCGGGCGGCGTGACGGGCGAGTGGGGCCACGGGCCGATCGTGAACACGCAATGTACGATCGACGGCGAAACGCTGGCGGTGCCGCGTTTTGCGTGCGGCTGCGGGCAAACCGGCTGCGTCGATACCATCGGCGGCGCACGCGGCATCGAACGCCTGCACGCGCACCTGCATGGCGCAACGAAAAGCAGTCATGCGATCCTCGAAGCGTGGCAGCAAGGCGATGCCGCCGCGACGCGCACGCTCGACGTCTGGCGCGAACTGGTTGCAGACCCGCTCGCGGCGGTCGTGAACGTCACGGGCGCTTCCGTGGTGACCGTGGGCGGCGGGCTTGCTTCGGCGGGCGCGCTGATCGAGAAGCTCGATCTGGCCGTACGCGCGCGCGTGCTGATCCGGCGCGAACAGCCGCTCGTCGTGCCGGGCCGTTATCGCGACGAGGGCGGCTTGACCGGCGCGGCGTGGCTCGCGCGGCAATCGTAAATACGCTGGAAAACGAGGATCAAAATGCCTGTATTGCTCGAAGTCTGCGTCGATAGCCCCGAGGGTCTCGAAGCCGCGATTGCTGGCGGCGCGGATCGCATCGAACTGTGTTCCGCGCTCGACCTGGGCGGCCTTACGCCCACGCCGGGGCTGATCGCGGCAGCCGCGCGCGCGCCGGTTCCGGTCTACGCGATGATCCGTCCGCACGCGCGCTCGTTTGCCTGGACGCCCGCCGACGCTACGGCGATGCAAGCCGAAATCGACGCCGTGCGCGCTGCGGGCCTCGCGGGCGTCGTGCTCGGCGCGGCGCTTCCCGATGGCGCGCTCGACGTGACGTTGCTGGGAACATTGCGGGCGCGCGCACTGGGACTTGGCGCGACGCTGCATCGCGTGTTCGACCTCGTGCCCGATCCGGCGGCCGCGCTCGAAGCAGCCGTCGCGCTGGGCTTCGAGCGCATCCTCACGTCAGGCGGCGCGGTACGCGCGGAAGACGGCCTCGCGCATCTCGTCGCACTGGAGCGCCAGGCGGCGGCCCGCATCGGCATCATGCCGGGAAGCGGGGTATCGGCGGCCAATGTTGCGCGCATCGTTCAAGCCGTTGGCGCGAGCGAGGTGCATGCGTCGTGCCGCGAAGCGTTCACGACGGATGACAGCAAAGGTGTCGAACTGGGTTTTTTCCCGGCACGCCAGGGCGCGACGAGCGCGAGCGCCGTGCAGGCGCTCAAACGCGCGCTCGCGAATATCGACTGAGCGCGCGTTGACTCGGCAGCGCGGTTACGAAATCGGCTTCGAATCCGCCGTGGGGTTGCCCAGATTGTCGGTGGGCACCCATTGCTGGTCGAACGCGGCGACATAAAGCGCCCATTGCGGCTCGCCCAGATCGACGAGCAGCGCGCCGTCCTGCCAGATGTCGTTGTGATCGTTGCTGTCGTCGCCGGGACGATGGATGAACGAGCCCTTCGACCCCTGGTTCATGTGGACGTCGTGCACGCCGTCGCCCTCGCTATAGAAGCGGCCGAACACGTAGACGTCGTTGCCCGCCTGCTGCGCGCGCTCCAGCAGACGCTTGAGCGTGGCGACGGGCTCGACGGTTTCGGTGCCGTCCATCACGTCGCTGTCGCGCCAGTTGCCGGTGTTGGCGAGAAAATCGCTGCGCTCGAAATCGATGGCGGGCAGCGCGCTCTGGCCTGTCAGATCCTGCGAGCCCGAAGCGGCCTCCTTCAGCGTCGCCAGCACCTCATGGCGGAAGTCGAACAGCAGCTTGTATTTGAGCAGGTCGTCCGCGTCGGTCGTGCCGACGTTCACCGCGACGTCCCATTGCGCGCCCGCAACCGAGACGCCGAAGTGCAGGTGGTACTGCACTTCATGAGGCCGCCGCATGGACTTGAGCTGCGGCGCGCTCACGATCTTGCCCTTCGCATAGCCGTAAGGAAGCGACATCTTTCACGTCTCCATTAGAGAAACGAGCCATCGTAGGCGCGTTGCGTGACAGTTATGCTGCGTGCGATGCGGCGCGGGTGAATCCACCTCGATCCGCCGCGATCTGCCTGGATCCGCATCATTCCGATGCCCATTGCGCGAGCGTGGCCACGGTGTTCATGTTGCGCGCCGTGCCGTCCTTGCCCGAGACAATCTTGAGCTTCGAGCGGCCGATGCCGTCGGGGTAATAGACGTAGATTTCGCGCTTGCCCAGCGCAAGCTGCTCGGTGCCGTGGCCGCTGAGCCTGTCGAGCGCATCGGCGGGCGGTGCGGCGTCCAGGAAGATCGCGACAGTGCGTTCGGGCGGCGCGTCGGCGAAGGGGTTATCGGCGAGTACCGCGGCCATTTCATCGGCGTTGCGCAGGAGTACGCCCACAGGTTTGCCTGCGTACTCTTCCAGGCTTTGTTCGAGCCGCTTTTTAACGCTTGCCGCCGCGAGCCGGCTTTCGAACACCACGTTGCCGCTCGCGATATAGGTGCGCACGTTCGTGAAGCCGAGCGCCTCGCACATCGCGCGCAGCTCGGGCATGGGCAGTTTGCCGGTGCCGCCAACATTCACGGCACGCAAGAGAGCGATATAGGTAGGCATGGGCGCATGGTACGCGATTGCATGAGCGGCTTGCAGAAGCGGCTTGCATGAGCGGCTTGCAGAAGCGGCTTGCACGAGCCGCGCGGTATCATCGCTGCGCGCGGCCTGCCAACCCGGCTTGCTGGCGGATCGATGAGCCTGTAACCATGAAGACGCTGCTGATCGTCTATCACACGATGACCGGAGGCACGCAGCAGATGGCCGAGGCCGCTGCCGCCGCGGCACGCGAGCAGGCCGACGAACATCAACTGGCCATCCGGCTGCAACGCGCCCACGAAACACAACCCGCCGACGTGCTTGTCGCGGACGGCTATCTCTTCGCCACGCCCGAAAACCTCGCGGCCATCTCCGGCCTCATGAAGGACTTCTTCGACCGCTGCTATTACGCGGCACTCGATCGCGTCAACGGCCGTCCTTACGCGGTCATGGTCTGCGCGGGCAGCGACGGCCAGAACGCCCTGCGCCAGATCGATCGCATCGCCACGGGCTGGCGGCTGAAGTCCGTCGCCGATGGCCTGATCGTCTGCACCCATGCACAGACGCCCGAGCGCATTCTCGCGCCCAAGACCATCGGCGCAGACGATCTTGCGCGTTGCGCGGAACTCGGCGCGGGCCTCGCGGCGGGGTTGGTGCTCGGCGTGTTCTGATCGGTTTTTAGGCAGTGTTGTAAAGCATTGTCAGGGGCGACGTGACATCGTCAACTCTGACGTCGTGCTGGCGTTTATGCGGAAGTCGGCCCATCGAAGAAGGGTCGGCTTCAACCTTCTAACGGCAGGAACCGCTATGAAACGCATTCTTTTCGCCAGCTTTGCCTTGTTCGCCTGCACGGCTGCGTTTGCGCAGGAAACCTCGGCGCCCACGCATCATCGTCATCACAGCGGCAAGCATCACCACACCGCTCGCACCACTCACCACGCCTACACGAAAGCCCAGCCGCAGCACAACAATGACTCTGTGGCCGACCGCGCCCAGCCGCTTGAGTCCGCCGACTTCAAGCCGTGATTTGCATGCGCGCCATCAAGGAGCGCGCCTGTTACCAGGATAGAAACTGGCGCGCTTCTTCCATAATGCCCGGCTCAATCAAGCATGCAGGATGACGAATTAATGAGATCGAGCACGAGTACGCGATGGGGCCTGGCGGCATGGGGAGGATTGCTCGTCGCGAGCGCGGCGCTGTCGGGGTGCGCGGCGTTCCAGGGCGACGCGGATACGACACTCTTCACGGCCAGTTGCAGCAACGCGGTCGCAGGCTATTACTGCGTGCAACCCGGCGATACGCTCAACAGCGTCGCCTATGGCTTCGGGCGCAAGCCGGAGGACATCGCGCACTGGAATGGTCTCGCAGCCGGTGCGACCTTGCAGGTGGCAAGACTGCTGCGCGTGGCGCCGCCGGACTGGAGTGCGTTGCAGCGCAACGCGCCGGGCGCTGCGTCTGCGTCGGGTGCACAGACGCAGGCGCAGGCGACGGCACACGCCGCGCCGTTTATCTGGCCCGTCAGCGGCATGGTGGTGCAGGAGTTTGGCGTGGACGGCTCGCGCGGCATCGAGATCGCCGGACGCGCGGGCATGCCGATCAAGGCTGTCGCGGCAGGGCGCGTGGTCTACGCGGGCAGCGGCATCAAGTCCTATGGCCTCATGGTCATCGTCAAGCACGACGACGGCTACGTCACCGCCTACGGCAACAACCGCAAGATCCTCGTGCGCGAAGGCGATGCGGTCACGCAGGGCATGACCATCGCCGAAATGGGCACGCGCAGCGGCGGCCAGGCGCTGCTGCAATTCGAAATGCGCGAGGGCACCCATGCGGTCGATCCGCTCGCGCATCTGCCGCCGGGATCGGGCCCGGTCGCGCAATAAAGCCCAGCGAAACCCAGCGGAGCTTTTCAGGCTCAAATGCGCTGGGCGTCGTCAGCCAGAAAGCGGCGACGCCAGCGACGCCCCATTCGCATGAGCGAAGGCGACGCGATTGCGGCCCGCGCGCTTGGCCGCATAGAGCGCCGTGTCGGCGGCTTCGATCAAGGCGGTCGGCGTGACCTCGATGTCCGCCAGGCCGCTCGTCGCGCAGCCTGCGCTGACCGTGATCTGGCCGCTGGCCGCAGGCGTGGGAATCATCAGCTCGACGACGGCCGCGCGTGCGCGTTCCGCGATGACGCCTGCTTCCGCCGCATCCGTATCCGGCAATACCAGCGTGAACTCCTCGCCGCCGTAGCGCGCGACGAAGTCGCCGGGGCGCAGCGCGCGTGCGAGCGCACCGGCCACGGCGGCGAGACAGGCATCGCCTTGCAGATGGCCGTAGGCGTCGTTGTAGCGCTTGAAGTGATCGACGTCGATCATCACCAGCGAGAGCGGCTGCGCGTTCTGGGCCGCGCGCTCGCAGGTCAGCAGGAACTGTGTGTCGAAGTAACTGCGGTTGTAGACGCGCGTGAGCGCATCGCGCGCCGAGGTACGCACGAGCGATGCGTGCACCTCCGCAAGCTGCCGGTAGAGCGCCGTGACTTCCCAGACCAGCACGCATACCAGCACGCCCGGCGCGAGCATGCTGAATATCCGCGCGACGTACCAGCCGAGCGTGAAGCGCTCGATGCTCAAGGTATTGAGCGCGGCATCGACGAACGACGCCAGCAGCGCCACCACGATCCACAAATCGAGCACGAGGCGCAGCCGCCCCTTGAGCAGCACCACGGCGATGGCGGCAACGTTGAGCGCGCAGATCGCGAGGCCCGCCAGGTTCGCGATCAGGTGCGCGCCCAGAGGGGAGCCTGGTGATGAGCCTGAAGATGAGCTTAGTGGCGTGGCCAGGCTGGACGGCTGCTGCAACAGCGGTGCGGCCGTGGATGCGCGCCATGGTTCGACCAGATCGATTTGCGTCACCAGCACGCCGAGCAGCGCAGCCACCGCAGCGGGGGCGGCGATCAGCAGCCAGCCGCGCGTCGCGCTCGCCCGGGGCGCGACGGTTGGCGCCGCGTCGGCGGCCGCGCGCGTGCGCACCAGTTCGGCGACGATCACCAGCAGCGGGAAGCCCGCGTGCCAGAAAATCCACATCCAGGCAGCGCTGTGCGGGCCAGCGCCCAGCAAACCGTTGCGCGTAAAAACGCCAGGAAACATCAGTAACTGCAGCGCGACGGCAATCGCCGTGAACGCATAGGCGCCGCCGAGCGCGCCCAGCATCGGCACGCGCGTGGCGGCGAAGCGCGCCCCGAGCAGAAATGCCGCAATACCCGACGTAGTGAACACAGTGAGCGCGCACATCGGCATGAACGGGGCGACAGCGGGCAGCGCCTCGTGCGCGCGCGGCGCGGCCAGTGCGAGCGTAAGCAGTATCGCGAGCGCGCAGGCACTGGCAATGAGCGCCTGCCTGCGTGTCGCCGGTGCGATCAGCAAGCCGTCCATGAGTAGCGTGCGTCCTGTTATGCGTCGTTGTCGTTGTGGGCAGGTGGCGATTCGTGTGCCGCCGCGCGTGGCCGTTCCGTCGTCATCAACCGCACGATGGATCGGCGTATTCAACGTATGCGAAGTATTCGACGTATTCGGTGTTTTCGACTTATCCGGCGTATTGTGCGCCGATTCCTGGCGCATAGGTGCGGCTGTGCCGTATGACCGCGACAGGCCCGCCGGACAGGCCGCTCGCGCGCGCCACGGTTGAGTTTCCGAATCGAGCGCGATACATTGGGGCGCGCCTGGGCCAAGCAACGTCAAGCGCTTTATGCAAATGCAATCGTCGTAAATTCCCTGTAAGGAGCCCTGATGGTGCAGCACGCAGCGCGCGAGAATCGTGAAGCTCACGGGTGGTTCGCCGCACGCGAGGGTGAGACCCGGCTCGGTGCGTGTGCGTTGGGGCTGGCCGTGGTGTTCGGCGTACTGGCGCTGGTGCCGGCTCTGCCTTTCGATGGGCGCTGGTGTGCCGTGCTGGCGAGCGCGAACCTCGATATCCTGATGGCCGTGCTCGGCACGCGGCTTTATGCCGAGCGTATCGAAGCGGCTCCTGCCGAACGCGCACCGCTTTCGAAAACGCTGCTTGGACTGGCCCGGCTGGCTTTTCAGCATGACGGTCGCAAGCGCAAGGGTGAAGGCGCAGAGCAGGAAGCCGAAGCCACTGAAGACACGCAAGCCAATCAAGCCGATGTTCACACGCTCCTGCGCGCCTTGCCCTGGCGGCCTTGTGCCGTGCCGCTGCTGGCGCTCGCTTCGCTCGCTTTCGTGGCGCTTGCGTGGTTGCGTCCTGCCTTCGAGGGCATGGCCTCCCCTGCGCAGGCGCCGCAGTTCGTGGCGGGCGCTGGCTCATTGGCGCTGGCGTTCGGCGTGCTGCTCGTCGAGCGCATCTACACGCACGAGGGCAAGCGTTCGGCTTCGGCGCTGGCTCTGACGGCGTTGCTGCGCGTGCTGCTGGTCGCGGCGCTGGGCGCGGCGGCCTCGGTAGCGCTGACGGCTTACGCCGCGATGTCCCCGACGTGGCTCGTGCGCTTGGTCGCCGCATTGAGCGGCGCGGTCGCGATCGAACTGGCCGCTCGCGCCGCCTGGGCGTGGTTCTCGGCGCCGGTGCCGCAGCCCGATGAAACATGGACGCTCGCCAGCACGATTGCGCAGGCCTTGCGTCCGCACGCCCGCCCGCTTGCAGCGCTCGACGAGCAATTGCGCGCGCGCTACGGCATCGATCTGCGCCAGAACTGGGCGCTGCAAAGTTTCGCGCGCCTCCTGCCGCTGACGCTTGGGGTGATGGTGCTGGCGGGCTGGCTGCTCGGCGGCGTGACGATTCTTGGCCCTGACCAGCGCGCCGTGTACGAGCGCTTCGGCGCACCGGCGGCGGTCTGGCAGCCGGGCCTGCATGTGGGCCTGCCCTGGCCGTTCGGCCGTGCGCGCGTGATCGACAACGGCGCGATCCATCAACTGATCGTTTCCGGGAGCGCAGGAGGCGATTCCACTTCGGGCCAGCGTGCCGCGCCCGCAATCGCGACCTCAGCCGCCTCGGCGACCTCGGCGACCATTCCCGCCGATGGCCGCACGCCGCCGCAGCTCGACCGCCTCTGGGACGTCGCGCATCCGTGGGAAACCACCCAGGTGATCGCGGGCACGAGCAATGACCAGCAGGCTTTCCAGATTGTCAGCGCCGATGTGCGCCTCGACTACCGCATCGGTCTGTCCGACGCGGCGGCGCGCGCCGCGCTCTATCGCGCTGTCGATCTCGACCAGACCGTGCGCGCGATCGCGAACCGCGAAGTCGTGCGCTATCTCGCCTCGCGCACGCTGCCCGCGCTGCTCGACACGCCGCAGACCGCGATGGCCGCGACCTTGCGCGGCGTCGTGCAGCACGAGCTCGACCGCGCGATTGGCGGCATCGAAGTCGTCGCCGTGGTGATCGAGAGCGTGCATCCCCCGGCAGGCGCGGCGGCCGCCTATCACGGTGTGCAGGCCGCGCAGATTCGCGCCGACGCGAGCGTGGTCGAGGCGCGCGGCTTTGCGGCGGCCACCGTGGGCGGCGCGCAGCGCGAGGCGATCGAGGCCATCGCACAAGGCAGCGCGAACGGCGCCGACTCGCTGGCGGCCGCGCGCGTGCAGCAGGCCGGTTTCGACGCCGATGTGATCGCGCAGGGCCTGGGCGGCCCCGCGTTCGCCTTCGAGTACTACCTGCATGCGCTGCAAAAGGGCCTGCGTAACGCGAACCTGACCGTCATCGACGATCGGCTCGCGAGCGGCAATCGCGCGACTTTCGACTTGCGCCCGCTTACGCCCGTGACGGGCAAAGGCGTGCAGCCCGCGTGGTAAGCGATGACGCGCGAGCGCGGCATTGAAAGCAATCAATCTTGAGCAAGGTGATCTGAACGTGGGTTTCATGCACACACACGGCGGCAAGCACGACGGGCACGACGGGCACGATGGCCACCACCACCATCATCACCACGGCCATTCGCACGGCCAGCCCGGCGCGCCGGTGAACCGTCCGCGCTTTGCGCTGCGCGTGGCGCTCGCGACCCTGTGCGTGGTCGTCGCGCTGGTGGTCGCGAGCTTCGTGCAGGTGCGCGAGGGCGAGGCGGCCGTGGTCACGCGCTTTGGCGACCCGGTGCGCGTGCTGCTGCAACCGGGGCTCGCGTGGCGCCTGCCCGCGCCCATCGAAGCAGCCGTGCCTGTCGATCTTCGCTTGCACACCACGTCGAGCGGCCTGCAGGACGTCGGCACCCGCGACGGCCTGCGCATCATCGTGCAGGCCTACGTGGCGTGGCGCGTGCCCGCCAACGCCAGCGACATCGGCCGCTTCGTGCGCGCGGTGCGCAACGAACCCGACGAAGCCGCGCGGCAGATCCGCTCGCTGGTCGGCTCGGCGTTGCAGACGACTTCGGCGGGCTTCGATCTCGCTTCGCTCGTCAATACCGATCCCGGCCAGGTGCGCATCGGCGCATTCGAGGAGGCGCTGCGCCGCCAGGTCGACGCCCAGGTCTACGCCGCGTATGGCGTGCACGTGGTGCAGGTCGGGCTGGAGCGCCTGACGCTGCCCGCCGTGACGCTCGCGGCAACGGTCGAGCGCATGCGCGCCGAACGCGAAACCGTGGCCGCGCAGCGCACCGCCGAAGGCAACCGCCAGGCCGCGCAGATCCGCTCGGACGCCGACCGCGACGCGCGCGTGCTGATCGCCGACGCCAACGTGAAAGCCGCCGATATCGAGGCGCAGTCGCGCAAGGACGCGGCGGCCATCTACGGCAAGAGCTACGCGGCCGATCCGCAGCTCTATACGATGCTGCGCTCGCTCGACACGCTCGGCACGGTCGTCAACACGAACACCAACCTGATCCTGCGCACCGACGCCGCGCCGTTCCGCGCGCTCGTGCAGGGGCCGCCGGGCATGGGCGCGCCGGCGGGCAACGCTGCCACGCCGGCGCCGCCCGCTCGCAGCCACGAACAAAGCCACGGACAAAGCCGATGAGCGCGCCCGAACTTCAGCCCACGCTCGGCCCGGGCGCGCAGACGGTGCGCCTGTCGTTCTGGTTCGTCGCGGTGCTGGCGGTGGTGGCCGCGCTCGTCTGGGCGTGCTCGAACGTGCGCCGCATTCCCGCCGATAGCAGCGCGGTCGTGACGCGCTTCGGCGCCTATGTGCGCGAGCAGGGCGCGGGGCTGCTGGTCGCCTGGCCGCGCCCGTTCGAAGACGTGCAGCTCGTGCCGGGCAGCCAGCGCGTGGTGGAGCATCGCGTGACGTCGCTCGACCGCGACCCGGGCGCACCGGCGACGCTGGGCCTCGACAGCGACGCCGAAGCCGGTTCCGGCTACGTGCTGACCGGCGACAACGGCGTCGTGCAACTGAGCGCGACGCTGTTCTACCGCGTGAGCGACCCGTACGCCTACGCCTTGCAGCTCGAACATCTCGACGCCGCCATCGAGCGCGTGGTGTCCGCCGCCGTGGTGGAAACGGCGGCGCAGCGCGACCTCGACGCGATCCTGGTCGCGCGCCCGGAAATGGTGGCCGCCGACCAGCAAATGGCCGTGCGCCGCGAGCAGTTGCGCGGCGACCTGGCGCGCGCGATCCAGCACCATCTGGACGCGCTCGCCGCCGCGCACGCGGGGCTCGGCATCGAAGTGGCGCGCGTCGATGTGCAGACCGCGTTTCCCGCCTCGGCTATCGATGCGTTCAATGCCGTCCTGAACTCGATGCAGAACGCCGAGCGCGACGTCGCACGCGCGCGCACCGTCGCCGAAAGGACGCGCCAGGGCGCGCAGCAGAACGCCGACCGCGTCGTCCAGGACGCCCAGGCGAGCGCCGCCGAACGCGTGGCGAAGGCGCAGTCCGAGACCTCGACGATTGCGCAGCTCGAAGCCGCGCTGGCGGAAAACCACGATCCGGGGCTGGTGGCGCGCGCCTATCGCGACCGCGTGCAGGCCGTGCTGGCGAAGGCGGCGCGCGTGACGACGCTGGATCCGAACGATGCGTCGAGTCTCGTCCTGCCGGGGCACGCACCATGACGACACCGTACGAACCGCTCGGGCAGCGCGTCGATAGCGTGGATCTGGACGGCGCACCTCACGACGCGCCCGACCAGCAGGATGTCTCCGCACTCGCGCTATCCGCCGCCGAACGCCGCGCGATCACGCGCCACACGCTGCTTGCCTTGCTCGCGGGCGGCTTGCTGCTGCTCTCGCTCGCGTGGCCGTGGCTCTCGCCTGCGGGCGCGCGTGGCGACGCGACGCTCGCGCAACTGCTCGCGGCGGCGGCCTCGCTGGTCGTCGCGCCGCCCGTGTTCGCGGGCGCGTGGCACAGCCTCAAGTCGCCGAGCCTGCACGGCGTGACCGACCGCCTGATCGCGCTCGCGATGCTGGGCGCGTGGGCCGTCGGCGACATGACGACGGCGGCGCTGCTGCCCATCGTCATGACCTTCGGCCACGCGCTGGAAGAGCGCAGCGTGCTCGGCTCGCAGGAAGCGATCCGCGCGCTTGGCCGCCTGACGTCGGGCAAGGTGCGCCGCGTGAGCGCGACGGGCGCGATCGAGGAGGTGGCCTACGACTCGATCCGCGAAGGCGATCTCGTCGATGTGCTGCCGGGCGCGCGCATTCCCGCGGACGGCGTGGTGCGCCAGGGACGCTCCAGCATCGACAACGGCCCCATCACCGGCGAATCGCTGCCGCAGGACGCGGGCGAGGGCGCGAGCGTCTACGGCGGCGCGATCAACCTGGACGGCCCGCTGCGCATCGAGATCACGCAGGTCGGCAAGGCGTCGACGCTCGGCAAGGTGATCGAGCTGATGCAGCGCGCGGAGGCCGCCAAGCCGCCCATCACGCAGGCGCTCGAACGCTACATGGACGTCTATCTCGCGCTGGTGCTGCTGATCGCGGCGATTGTCTGGTTCACGAGCGCCAATGCGCAGGCGATGCTGGCGGTGATCGTCGCGGCCTGCCCGTGCGCGCTGGTGCTGGCGGCGCCCTCGACGGCCATCGCGGGGATCGCGGCGGGCGCGCGGCGCGGCATCCTGTTTCGCAACACGGCGTTTCTCGACAAGATCGCCGAAATCGATTCGCTCGTGATCGACAAGACCGGCACGCTCACGCACGGTGAATTGCGCCTGACGCGCGCCATATGGCAGCCGGGCGTCGATGAAGCGCAGGCGCGCGAACTGGCGGCGCGCCTGGCGATGAGCAGCGCGCATCCGGTCTGCCGCGCGCTGGTGCGTGAAGCCGCCGTCAACGCCACGCCGTTGGACGAAGCGCGCGAATTGCGCGGCCTTGGCGTGATTGCGCAGACATCCGCAGGCGTCGCGGTGCTCGGCCGTGCGGATCTGCTCGCGCAGCATGTGAACGTGCTGCCCGCCGCGCCCGCCGAAATCGACGGCCCTTGCGCGGGTCTCGCGCTCGATGGCCGCCTGCTCGCGTGGTTCGGTTTCGCCGATACGCTGCGCCCCGAGGCGCGCGCCGCGCTCGACGATCTGCGCGCGCTCGGCATCGCGCGCGAAGCGCTGGTGACGGGCGACCGCGAAAGCGTCGCGCGGCGGCTCGCGGGCGAAGTTGGCATCGAGACGGTGGTGGCGCAGGCGCTGCCGCACGACAAGCTGGACTATGTGCTCGCCGAGATCGACGCGGGCCACCATCCGCTCGTGGTCGGCGACGGCCTGAACGACGTGCTGGCGATCAAGGCCGGCTCGACCAGCGTGGCGATGGGCGAGCGCGGCGTCGATATCGCCGTGGCCTCCGCCGATGTCGTGCTGCTCGCCGACGACCTGCGGCGCCTGCCCGATTGCATCCGTCTGGGCCGTGCATGCCGCTGCATTGCGACGACCAATGCCGCGATTGGCCTGGGCTGGACGGTGGCCGTGATCGCGCTCGCGGCGCTCGGCGCGCTGAGCGCGGTGGCCACCGCGATCCTCCATAACGTGGGCACGCTCGTCGTGATCGCCAACGCCGGACGCCTGCTGCGCCGCGACGATGGCGCGCCCGCTGACACTTCCTCAATTCGTATTCGATGAACACCACCCCCACGCTGACCGGCACGACGGTCGAACTGCGCCCGCTACGCGAAACCGATGCACCGGCACTGATCGAAGCCGCCGCCGACGGCGAACTCTGGAACCTGAAAGTCACGGTGGTGCCGGGCCCGGCGGCGGTGGCCGCCTATATCGCCAGGGCGCTCGAAGGCGAACGTGCGGGCACGGTCATGCCGTTCGTGATCGTTGCGCGCGCAACGGGACGGGTGGTGGGCAGCACGCGCTTCTGGAAAGTAGACCGCGCCAACCGCAAGCTGGAAATCGGCCATACGTGGCTGGCGGCGTCGGCGCAACGTTCGTCGATCAACACCGAGGCGAAGTTCCTGCTGCTGACCTATGCCTTCGAAACGCTCGACTGCGTACGCGTGCAATTCACCACCGATGAACTGAACGAGAAGTCGCGCGCGGCGATCCTGCGCCTGGGCGCGAAACAGGAAGGCATTGTGCGGCACGAGCGCATCATGCCCGATGGGCGCAAACGCAATTCGGTGCGCTTTAGCATCATCGACGATGAATGGCCGGACGTGCGCGAGAAGCTTGAGGCTCGCTTAAAGGCGCTTTAAAACAGGCTTGCCTGCCCCGAAACCAGCGTCTCGAATGCTTCGCGCAGGAACGGCAGGATCGCATCGGCGACCGGCTGCAACTGGCGCGTCAGATAGAACGTGTAATCGGGTGGCGCGCTCAGCGTTTCAAGCGGTTCCGGCCCAGCGGCGGTCATCACGTAGCTGATCCAGCCGCCGTTCTGGTACTGCAAGGGGCGGCCTTTTGCGCGGTTGTATTCGTCGGCGACGCGCGCGGCGCGCACGTGCGGCGGGACGTTGCGCTGATAGTCGCTCAAGGGGCGGCGCAGGCGCTTGCGAAACACAAGCTGATCGTCGAATTCCCCGGCGAGCGTGCGGCGCACGTAGTCGCGCACATAGTCCGCATGCGGCTCGCGCATGAATACGCGGCGGTAGAGCTCGCGCTGGAACTGCTGCGCGAGCGGCGTCCAGTCGGTGCGAACCGTTTCGAGGCCCTTGAATACGACTTCTTCGCTGCCGTCCTTCGCCAGCGACAGGCCCGCATAGCGCTTTTTGCTGCCTTCTTCCGCGCCGCGCACGGTGGGCATGAGAAAGCGCGTGTAATGGCGCTCGAACTGCAGTTCGAGCGCGCTCTGGAGTCCGAATTGCTTTTGCAATTCTTCCTTCCACCACGCGTTCACATGCGCGACGAGTTCGCGGCCCGTGCGCGTCGCGTCTTCTTCCGAATGCGCGCGTTTGAGCCAGACAAAGGTCGAATCGGTATCGCCGTAAATGACATCGTAGCCTTGCGCCTCGATCAGCGTGCGTGTCCGGCGCATGATGTCGTGGCCGCGCATGGTGATCGACGAGGCCAGGCGCGGATCGAAAAAGCGGCAACCGGTCGATCCGAGCACGCCATAGAACGCGTTCATGATGATCTTCAAGGCCTGCGAAAGCGGCGCATTCTTTTGCCGCTTTGCGGCTTCGCGCCCCTCCCACACCTGGCGCACGATTTCCGGCAGGCAGTGCATCGTGCGCGAGAAACGCGCGCCCAGAAAACCAGGCACTGAATGTTCGTCGTCGGGCGCGCGCAAGCCTTCGATCAATCCGGCCGGATCGATCAGGAACGTGCGGATAATCGACGGATACAGGCTCTTGTAGTCGAGCACCAGCACCGAATCGTAAAGCCCGGGCCGGGAATCCATCACGAAGCCGCCGGGGCTGTTCTCGCCCACCACGTCGCCAAGATTGGGCGCAACATAGCCGAGCCGATGCATGCGCGGCAGATACAGGTGCGTGAACGCCGCCACCGATCCGCCGCTGCGGTCGACGGGCAAACCCGTGACGCAAGCGCGTTCCAGCAAGAACGCCATCAACTCGGTTTTCTCGAAGACGCGCGTGACCAGTTCGCAATCCTTGAGGTTGTAGCGCGCGAGCGCGGGCTTGTCCTCGTCGAAGCGGCGCTGGATTTCGTCCATGCGCTGATAGGGATTGTCGACCGCCTTGCCTTCGCCGAGCAGCGTTTGCGACACGTATTCGAGGCTGAACGACGGGAAGCTCCAGGTCGCCGAGCGCAACGCTTCGATGCCGTCGATGATGAGCCGTCCCGCTGCCGCCGCGAAATAGTGATTCTGGTTGATGCTGTGCTCGCGCCATTCCATGACCGCGCCGCCGCGTCCGAGCCGCAGTGGCACGCCATATTGCTGCGAATGCGCGTGCAGCACGCGCAGATCGAATTGCACGAGATTCCAGCCGATGATCGCATCGGGATCGTGGCGCGCCATCCACGCGTTGAGACATTCGAGCATCTGCGCGCGGCTCTCGCAGTATTCGAGGTCGAAATCGAGCGCAACGGCGTCGCCATTTTGCGGCGCGAGCATATAGACCTGGCGCTGGCCGCAGCCTTCCAGCGCGATCGAATAAAGCTCGCCCTGTGCACTCGTTTCGATATCGAGGGATACCAGCCGCAGCGACGGACGGTAGTCGCCATGGGGCTTCATCTCGCCGTCGACCAGCAGGCCGGTTGGATCCGGCGTGCCGCGAAACAGCACGGGCGCAGTGATGAAGCGCTCCATCATGTAACGCTCGGGCGGCTGGATATCGGCTTCATAGACGTCGATGCCCGCCTTCGTCAGGCGTTTCGCTGCGCCGGAAAGCTGGCGGTATTGCGGCGCATACAGGCCGACAATGGGACGCTGACGAAAATCCTTGAGTTCGAGCGGGCGCAGCTCGACGCCTTTTTCGCGTTCGAGCGCACGCTGCGTGGCATCGCCTTGCGCGGCGGGCACGAAGGCCACCGACGTTTGTGCACGCAGGCGCAACTGGCGCGGGCCGTCGGGCGTCGCGAGCCAGAAGTCGACTTCGGTATGCGTGGGCGTGTCGCGCCAGTGGCGGGTCAGGATGAAGCCCGGCGTCAGGCCGGGTTGAGGCTCGGTCACGATAACGTTAAGCGCGGTTTCAATGCAGGGCTGTTTTCGGCAATTGCGATTGCTTTTGTAATTGTAACGCCGCGCGGCAAGCGATAATGCAGGCACCCACAAGGCTGCAACGACATTAACGACACCAACGAGGAGACGCCATGGACGCGAAACGTTTCGCGCGCCCGATCGTGCTGGCCGCGATGCTGGCGATGGCCGCGAGCGCAGCGACGGGCGCGCAGCCGGAGACGCCGTCGATCTCGCCCTTGGGCCGCACGATTGCGACGCAAGGCACCGCCAAAGGCATTCCCGCTTGCATCAGCTGCCACGGCGCGAATGGCGAAGGCAACGCGGCGGCGGGCTTTCCACGCCTGGCAGGCTTGAGCGAGACGTATCTGGCGGCGCAACTTGCCGCCTTCGCCGACGGCACGCGCGAAAACAGCATCATGCAGCCGTTCGCGAAGACCATGGCGCTCGAAGGTCGCGAGGCCGTGGCGCAGTATTTCAGCAGCCTGCCCGCGCCGAAGGATATCCGCACGCACGACACCGCCGACGCCGCCACCACCGACACGGGGGCGTGGCTCGCCACACGCGGACGCTGGCAGCAGGATCTGCCCGCCTGCGTGCAATGTCATGGGCCAGGCGGTGCGGGCGTCGGCACGGCGTTTCCGCCGCTGGCGGGGCAGCCGGCCGCTTATATCGAAGCGCAACTCAACGCCTGGAAAAACGGCAAGCGCGCGCCAGGGCCGCTCGCCCTGATGCCGGCGATTGCGAGCAAACTCAGCGATACCGATATTCAGGCTGTCGCGCAGTACTACGCGCAGCAGGCAATGAAATAGCGCGGGAGAACACAATGAAACGCTTCGTCCTGAACGCTTTGAAACCAGCGGCGATCGCCGCGCTATTCTGCGCAGTGAATGCGTACGCCGCGCCGTTCGAGCCGCCCGCCGAAAACAGCTTTCCCGAAGGCGATTTCGGCAAACAGGTGAAACTCGGCGAACAGATCTTTATGCATACGGGCCAGTTCGCCGCGCGATATGTGGGCAACACGTTGACCTGCGCAAACTGCCATCTCGACGCGGGCCGCAAAGCCGACGCAGGCCCGCTGTGGGGCGCCTATATTTCCTATCCCGCGTATCGCAGCAAGAACGGCCACGTGAATACTTTCGCGGAGCGCCTGCAAGGCTGCTTCAACTACAGCATGAACGGTAAGGCGCCGCCGCTTGGCGACCCGGTATTGGTCGCGCTCGAAAGCTACGCTTACTGGCTTTCGACGGGTGCGCCGGTGGGCGGCAAGCTCGCAGGACGCGGCTATCCGAAGCTGCCCGCACCTGCGCAAAAGGCCGATTACGCGCGCGGCGGCGCGGTCTATGCACAGCACTGCGCCGTCTGTCACGCTGAGAACGGCCAGGGGCAGCGCAGCAACGGGCAGACCGTGTTCCCGCCGCTATGGGGCGCGCAGTCGTTCAACTGGGGCGCGGGTATGCACGAAGTCCAGAATGCGGCGGGATTCATCAAGGCGAACATGCCGCTGGGTCTGGGTGGGACGTTGACCGACCAGGAGGCATGGGACGTCGCGACCTTCATGGACAGCCACGAGCGCCCGCAGGATCCGCGCTACACGGGATCGGTTGCGCAAACGCGCGCGAAGTATCACGACACGCCTTATTCGATGTATGGCACGACCGTGAATGGTCACGTGCTCGGCAGTCCGTGAACGGTCTTGGCGCACATTGTCAGGCGCTCGCCTAGCTGTTTTTGCAGGCGCTCCAGCCTGCGTGCCTGTGCGATGACAATGCCTGGGGTCGCCCTGGCCTGGCGCACGCGTTCGAGCCAGTAACGCGCACCGAAGACGCCCGCGCGTGCGTCGGCCTTGACGGCGATTTCCAGGTGCGCGATGGCGGCGTCGAGATCGCGCACCGCATAGGGGCTCGCGTGTTGCGGCGCCTGGGCGGGCAAGCGCGCCGCGCTCATGCCGTCCAGTGCTCGGCGCGCCGTTGCACGACGGAGAATTCGACGCGGATCGCGTCGATGGCGAGCATCCGGCTCCAGTCGTCGGCAAGATGCTTCAGGCGCAGTTCGTCGAAGAGGCGGCAAGCGTGCAGATCGGCAAGAGGATGGGGAACGGGTGCTTTATTTAGTTCGGCATCCTGATGGTATTCGGGCCGGCGATCAAGCAGGACGCGACCGTCGAGTAGCGCAATCACCTGTTCCTGCGTCGCTTCCTGGCGAGTGGCGATGCAGAGAATCTGCGCTTGCACTTCGATGTCTTCGTTCGTCGCAAGATCCTGCAAGCGGGTATGCACCACGCTTTGCGTGCGACGGCGACGGTAGTGCATGAGGTGTGAAAGCGCGCGTTCAAGAATCCAGCGCTCCGTTTTCGCGAGGCGGTCGTTGAGCAGGCGCAGGCTGGCGAGCTCGCGCACGTTCATGTCGGCCGGTGTGCGGCGGCTTGAGTTCGATTCGCTCATGTTCTCCATGTGGGCAGTGACGATGCCCGCATGGTGCCGACGCGTCCGGACAATTCATGTCCTGATCGCAGGAATTCGTTTGATGAGCGCTTGAGACACGGAATGTCCGGACGTCCCTTTAGAGTGGCTTCCGACGCGCACGTATTGTGTCCGTCGAAGCCACGCTCATAAGACTACGGAGCCTCACACCATGCTGAACAATAGCTCGCCGCTCGAACATCTCGCTGCTTTCGCCATTACGTTTGCCGTTGGTTTGTTGTCGGCAGCAGCGATGGGGAAATACATCGACAAGGTGCGGCGCGACGCGATCGACTCTGTATCGAATGGCGCCTGAACAAAATATCATCGTCGCGCCGCTGTACCTGGTGGCGCGAATGATGTCTTTTCGAACTGGCTGGCAGGTCGTGCTAATTCGCACGTCGATAAGTACGCTCCCGCGGCCAATACGTATTTCTCGTCGGATGGCGGTTCGACGCAACCCGGTGGCGGAAACTGGCAGGCGTTGAAATTCGATAATGGCGTTGTCAACGCACGCTAGCGATTCACGCACGCACAGTATCCCGGCGGCCCTTTTAGGTATGCGCAGCCCATCTTTCATCCACGGTGGGCCGTTTCAATCCCAATTCGCATCAATTGAGTCTCAAGCTCAATTCGATTTCGCGAATATTCCTGTCGCGGCGGATATTTCGTCTGCACAAAAACCAATGCTCTTTCGCATTGCGCTAATTCACGCATGTTGAAGCCGAGAGGCCTGCGCATGCGGTAACGCTCCCGACCCCGCATACGCACCACGCAATGCACTATCGTGCAGCTGGCTTGCCTGACAACTGCAAGAAATAAACCCGTTCCGAATCGAATTGTCGCGACTCAGGGTTTTCACCTAATTGTACGTTGCATAAGATTGTTAAATTCATGGCTTAGAATCAAGTCTCTAATTGCTTTGCCACGATAGTGTGAGTGTGGTGAGCAATGTCGGAATGAGTGCTGTGTGTCTGCTGGTGAGTCGCGTCGGATCGCGATTGAATCCAGTCAATCTATTTAGCATTTCTAACCATGAGGCATAGTCGATGACCGAGTCCACGAACGATTTCGCAACCGATCATCTCCGGGCCCATTACCAGTCCGGCATCGCGGCATTCTTTGCATTGACGCAACCCGCCTTCAAGAGCGTCGAAGCTCTTGTCGCGCTGAACCTTCAGGCCACCCGCGCGGTGCTGGCCGAAAACGAAGCGACCCTCAAGAGCGCGCTGCAAACCGCCAGTCCCGTTGAGCTTTTCACGCAGCATGTGAGCGCTTCGCAGCAAGCCGCCGCGAAGGCCCTGTCGTACGGTCGCCAGCTTTTCGATATCGCGACGCACGCTCAGGCAGATTTCACCCAGGCCGCACAGGCGCAAGCCGAAGCACAGCAGGAGCGAGCCAAGGCTTTTGCGGAACGCGTTTCGCAGAACTCGCCCGCAGGCGCTGCACCGTATTTCTCGGCGTTCAATTCGACCTTTGCGGCTTTTGGCAATGCAGCCGAAACGTTCCGTAATCTGACGCAACAAACTATTGAAACGGCACGCAATCAAGTCGATTCAATCACTGCTAAAGCGATTCAGCAGCCAGCCACGCAGGAAGCTGCAACGACTCAAGCCGCGAAATAATCGTTATTGCATTTGTCCTCCAGGACATTCAGGAACAAAAGCGCGGTCGCATCGTCACGCGTTGCGCCGCGCCTATTTCAGCTTCGATTTAAAAGCCCGTGCCAAATCAACGCGCATCGTCGCATCGTCATGACGCAGGTTCTCCGCGTATGTTCCCTGTTTTGTCATCTGTGTGTAACGGTATGCAGACACGCTAATTAGTGTGTCGCGAGCGTGACGTTCATGCGCACGCGCTTCAGCTTTTTCGATGCAGCTTCCCCAGTAAGTTTCTTTAATGCAGGAATGGAAAATGACTGACATTGTGATCGTTTCGGCCGCACGCACGGCGGTGGGTAAGTTCGGCGGCTCGCTGGCGAAGGTGGCGGCGCCCGACCTCGGCGCGCTCGTTATCAAGGCAGCA
>NZ_BAYA01000004.1 GCF_000685015.1 Paraburkholderia bannensis NBRC 103871
GTACATCACTGCATCGGCCATCTGGCCTTGCAGGTTCGTGATCTGGCCGTTGATGGTCGTCACGTTGCCTTGCAGCGTCGTGACATTGCCCTGGAGGGTCGACACGCTGCCTTGCAGGGTGGTGACATTGCCCTGGAGGGTCGTGACGTTGCCCTGGAGGGTCGTGACGTTGCCCTGGAGGGTCGTCACCTGGCCTTGAAGGGTCGAGATGTTGGTCGCGTTGGTCGTGACCTGCGTATTGGTTGCAAACAGTTCGGAGCCGTTGATTGCATCCGTGCTCGTCGCCGTCACCTGGCCAGCCGCCACGTTCGTGACCTGACGTTCTGCGCCCTTTGCTCCTACGCTCACTACCCCCGTCGGCGTGGTGCCCGCGTAGGTGTAGCTAACGCCGCCAATCGTGCCGCCGGATGTCGCGTTGGCGCCTGCCGTCGTTGCACCATTGCCCAGCGCCACGGAATTCGCCGTGCCGGCGGTCGCGCCGTTGCCGATTGCAATCGCGTTCGTGTTCGTAGCCTGTGCCACCGGGCCGATTGCGGTCGAGTTCGTACCGCTCGCCGTCGAGTCAGCGCCCGTTGAATTAGTGTGGAAGTACTTGATGCCGCTGCTGTTGATCTGGCCAAGCGCAGCATCGACCTTGCCGAATGCCGTGCCGATGTCCGTCGCCGCGCCCGTGGTGCCGGCGATCGTGTTGGCATTGCTCAATGCGTAGCTCGGCGCACTGACCGTACCCGTCGATGTCACGCTCGAACCGCCACCCAGCGCCGACGCCGTCGAATTGGCGAGGCCGTACAACTGGGAACCGTTGATGCCCTGCACGCTGGTCGAACTCACCGCACCGGCGGCAACACCGTTTAGCAGGACGTTGCTGCCGACCGCCGTCATCACGAACTTCGACGTGCCGTCCGGCGACATGGTGATGGTGGCGAGATTCGCGTTCAGGTCGATCTGCGTGCCACCTGCGTACATCTGCGCCGCATTCTGCTTTCCTTGCTGGGTACCGTCGATCCACCCCGGCCCCCCGCAGCCGGATTGGATGTTAGCGACATTGTTGTCGATGTAGTTGGTACCGGTCGTGTTCGTGTAGCAAAAGCCCGCAGCCGATGCGAGTCCCGGCATGGCCAGTCCACCCAACGCAAGGCCGAGCGGCAAGATAGCAAGCTTGACCGAATTCGCAAAGTTCTCTTGCGTCGGAGCGACAGCCGTCACACAGGCAGCATTCTGGGCGGAGCGCGTTTTCGATTTCGCCGTCTCCTGCACCGCAACCCACGTTCCAGTCGCGTCGTTCCAGACCGAACGATAAGCCTTATTCATTTGCAATCCTTAATTAACTGTTAAGATGTACAGAATTTCTCGGGTCTTTAAATCCCGTCTGAAACCACGTGAAAACCGGCTATATCCGGTTCGTTACCAAAAAGTTCCTGGCGGAGAGTCACACCGCGCGCTGTTTTCAGAGGCAGGGTGCGCAGGCGCCTGAATCTCTTGACCTAGTGTCTGCCTCGCGGACTTTCAAACCAATCGGATGAATTCGATTAACGCGATAAAGCGCCACCTGCTGCCCAGCGAGCGGGACTTACAGACACAACGGCCATACCCGGCGCAGCCTGCGAACACAGCGGCTGAAGGCGTGCATTGGGGAAATCCGGTTGGCATTTGCGAACATTCGGTCAGGTCGGCCAGGAATTGGCGTGCGTTGACATCACCCGCTTTGCGGTACGAATGTTACGGAGGGGGAAAAGCAGGACGAATCAGAGAACTCTTATTTTCTCTGTCGAGTATGAGATATCGCCTTAGCGAACAAAGAAAATCTTAAGAAGATTTAGCGTTTGGCCGACGTACCGCTCAAATTTGCGTCGGCCAGGACGAAATCAAATCAACGATAGGCGTTGATCTTGTCGCGCGTCTGTTCAGCAGCCATTGCAGCCGCCTGCGCGTAATCCTCGCCCTTGCTTGCGTAGATGATCGCGCGCGAGGAGTTGATGAGCATGCCGGTGCCGTTGGCCGTGCGGCCCGCTTTCACGGTGGCTTCGACGTCGCCGCCCTGCGCACCGATGCCGGGAATCAGCAAGGGCATATCGCCGACGATGCCGCGCACCGTCTCGATTTCCTTCGGGAACGTCGCGCCCACCACGAGACCCAGTTCGCCGCTCGCGTTCCATTTGTTCGCGGCGAGATCGGCCACGACCTGATAGAGCGGCTTGCCGTCGACCGTCAGGAACTGCAGATCCGAGCCGCCGGGGTTCGAGGTGCGGCACAGCACGATCACGCCCTTGCCCTTGTGCTCAAGCCACGGCTCGACCGAATCAAACCCCATATAGGGATTGACCGTGACCGCGTCGGCCTTGAAGCGTTCGAAGGCTTCGCGCGCGTACTGCTCCGCCGTGCTGCCGATGTCGCCGCGCTTGGCGTCGAGGATCACGGGCAGGCCCGGATGCTTTTCGTGGATATGGGCAATCAGCGCTTCAAGCTGGTCTTCGGCGCGATGCGCGGCGAAATAGGCGATTTGCGGCTTGAACGAGGACGCATACGGCGCGGTAGCGTCGACGATGTCGCGGCAGAACTCGAAAATCGCGTCGCTGCGGCCGTTGAGCGCGGCCGGGAATCTGGTCGGCTCGGGATCGAGGCCCACGCACAGCAGCGAGCCGGTACGCTGCCACGCAGCGCCGAGGGTCTGGGTAAAGGAAGTCATGGAGAAAACTCGCGGTGAGCCGATAAGGGAAACGGCGCGTATTTTACCCGGCCCGGGAAGCGGCGTTTTCCGGCAGCACGGTCAGAGGGCGTCATTCATCGGATGAATGGCGCCCAACCTTGCTGGATTGCGCGAGCTTTACGCCCGCGCCCGCGCGCCCTTGCCGCCTCGCGCACCCGCCTTGCCGCGCGCCCCGCCGCGATGCGGGCTGGCCGCCGCGCGCAGATCCATGCGCTCGACGCTGAAGGAAAAGCGCCGCACGAGCCGCTCGCCGTGCGCAAGCACGGTCATGCCGTTGGCGTCGCCGCCGCCGCGCAGGTTCACTGCGTTGATCGGATGATCGACGGGTTCGAAGCAGAAGAAGTCCGCACCGGGCGGCGTATAGAGCACGTAGTAATCGGTGTTCGCGCAGATCGCGAGCGACATGCGGCGGCGCTCCCACACCACGGCGGCGCGTCCGCTCCAGCCGCTGAATGCATGGTTCACCATCTGCTCGGGCAACGGGTAAGCCACGCCGAACTGCCACGCGGGAGGCGCGGGCACGTGGCGCACCGGCAGCCAGTCCTGGCCCGAAAGCCAGAGGCCGCTTGCGGGCGCGGAAAGCTCGGTGCTCGCGTCGCGCGCGAGGAACGGATGGACGCCCAGGCCGAACGGCATCGCGTCGCGGCCCGTGTTCTCGACTTCGAGCGTCATCGTGAGCGTCGCGCCATCGAGCGCATAGGTGAGCGCCGCGCGGTACGCATACGGCTCGCCCGTGCTGCGGTCGAGCACGAGGCGCACGTTTTCGCGCTCGGCACGCTCGACGCTCCAGGGCGCGAGCCAGCCGTCGCCGTGGATCGGCAGCGGCTCGCCGGCGCGGTTGCGCGGCACTTCGATATCGCGCCCGCCGAAGTGGAAGCGTCCCGCGCCGATACGGTTCGAGTACGGCAGCAACGGATAGCAGGCGAGCTGGTTAGGATCCATGCGCGCGCTCACCTGTTCGCAGCGGCGGAACACGGGTTCGAGCGCGCCTTCGCTGCGCCAGTCGAAGCGCGTGATGCCGCCGCCCAGTTGCGGCGCGACGTCGAGACGGAGGTATGCGTTGGCGAGCGTGACGCAGGCCACGTCGCTGACACCGGCCGCGCCGATCGCGACCGCCGATGTGCTCGGCCCTGCAATGACGGGATGGGTGGCCGCTTCGAGCCGCGCGCGGCGTGCGGCCGCAGGCGTCCCCGCTGCGGGTGTTGCAGTCGTTGCAGCAGCAGCAGCAGCAGCGGCGGCAGCAACGGCCACATCGGCAGCCGTCGCCGCGCTGGCCGATGCCATGCCGGGAGAAGTACGGGTTCGCGCAGTTTGACGCAAAGCGGAATTCGCGACGCTCATGAGCGGCTCCTCGAGAGGCTTCAATGTTGCCGCCCAGGCAGGCGGCGCACGGGCGGCTTGCCACTCGCGCGGTGCGCTCGTTTCACGCACGTCCGACGCGATGTTGCAGCCGCTTCTTGTCTTCGCCCTTCTGTACCTACTGTGATGCGTACTTGAGTCACTGAAAAAACCAGATGCACTGCTAATCGACTGTTGCCTGACTACAACGTTGATGGCCGGTTTGCGGATCGCGAGGCGCGAAATCAAGCGCCTCGCCATGTCGCTTATTGCGGTGACGGCACGCCCTGAAACAGCGGTTCCGCGATGCCCGTACGTCCCGTCTGCGCCACGAACACCCCGCCAGCATGGGGTTCGCGCTCAAGCGCTTCATCGTCCAGACCTACGCGCGCGCTCGTCACATAAAGCGCTGTCAGATGCGCTCCGCCGAGCGTAACGCAGCTTGGCTGCGCCGTGGGAATCTTTACGCGCCCGGTTTCCCTGCCGTCCGGGCCGTAACGCACGACACACCCGCCTGCCCACTGGGCGTTCCAGAGGCCGCCTTCGCTGTCGACGGTCGAGCCGTCCGGCTCGCCTTCGTGATTCGGCACCTGCACGAACAGACGATCGTTTGCAATCGTTCCATCAGCGCCGTAATCACAGGCGCGGATCTCACGCGTGAAGGAATCGGCGTAATACATGGTCGCGCCGTCCGGGCTGAAGGCGATGCTGTTGGAGATCGCGGCCACCGGCAGCGGCAGCTTCTCCAGCGTGAGATCGTGATTCAGCCGATAAAAGCCGCCGATCTTCTCGAACGGCTTGAGCTCGTACTTGGTGCCGAACACAAAACGCCCCTGACGGTCGCAACGGCCATCGTTCAGGCGCGTGGGCAGATCCGGCTCGACATCGACGATGGGCGTGATCTCGCCGGTTTCCAGGTCGAAGAACGCGAGGCGCGACGCGAGGCCAATCAGCAGGCGGTTCGGGTCTTCGCAGAGCGCAAAGCACGCGAGGCGCTCCGGCATCGGCCAGGTGCGATGCGAGCCGTCCGCGCCGTCATAACGCGAAAGGCTCGCGCCTTCGATATCAGTCCAGTAGAGGCGCGCGCTGCGCGAGCACCATGTCGCGCCTTCGCCGAGCGCGTTCTTCGCGTGGATCAGCAGTTCCGCGACGTCATCCTGGGGTGCGTCTTGCCCCGCGCTCATGCCCAGCCTCCGTCCACGATGACGTCCTGCGACGTGATCATGCGGCTGTCGTCGGCAGCGAGGAACAGCGCCATGCGCGCGAGGTCTTCGGGCAGCAGCTCCTCGTCGATGCACTGGCCGCGCCTGATGTTCTCGCGGCCTTCGTCGGTGAGCCACAGGCGGCGCTGCTTGTCGGTCAGCACCCAGCCCGGCACCAGCGAATTGACACGAATGCCGTACCGGCCAAGATCCTTCGCCAGCCCACGCGTGAGACCCTGCACGGCCGATTTGCTCATCACGTAGACCGGATACTCGCTGTTCTTCAGCATCCAGCTGATCGAGCCGAGGTTGATGATCGAACCGCGTTTCGCAGCCTTCATGTCCTCCGCCACCGCCTGCGCCGCAAACAGCTGGTGACGCACGTTCACGGCAATACCCGCGTCGAAGGACTCGGGCGTGACGTCCGCAAGCGTGTGACGCTTGTCGTTCGCGGCGTTGTTCACGAGCACTTCGATCGGGCCGAGCGCGGCCTTCACGTCGGCGATGGCGGCACGCAGCGCGGCGATATCGGTGAGGTCGACGGCTGCGAACAGGGGCTTGTGACGCGAATCGCCGAGTTCGTCGGCAAGCGCTTCGCCCGCCGTCGCGTCGATGTCGAAGAACGCCACACGCGCGCCCTGCGCGGCGAAGTGCTCGACGAACGACGCGCCGATGCCGGTCGCGCCACCCGTGATGAGGACGACGCGATCGGTGAGGCTTGGATAGCGCGCGTAGCTTTCGTGCGCGTGATGTGCGCTGGCGTTGGCCGGAGACGACATATCGGGCTTCCTGGTGAAGTTAATCAGTCGCGCGCGCCGCGGTTCTTCAACTGGTCGAGCAGCACCGCCGCCAGCAGGATCGCGCCGCGCACGAGGTACTGGTAGAACGCGTCGATGTTGAGCAGGTTCATGACGTTCTCGACCGTGCCCATGATCAGCACGCCGATCACCACGCCCGAGATCGTCGCGCGGCCGCCCAGCAGCGACACGCCGCCCAGCACGCACGCCGAAATCACGTTCAGCTCGAAGCCTTCGGCCGCATTCGGCTGGCCCGAGGTGATGCGCGCCGCGAGAATCACGCCCGCCAGCGCCGTCACCGCGCCCTGGATCAGGAAGATCCACACGCGCGTGCGCTCGACCTTGATACCCGCGAGACGCGACGCTTCCGGATTGCCGCCGATGGCGAGCGTGTTGCGCCCGTACACCGTCTGGTTGAGCATCACGCCGAACGCGATGAAGCAGAACAGCGTCACCCAGATCGGCAGTTGCACGCCGAAGAACGCGACCGTACCCATCGCAATGAACGTGTCCGACGACACGCCCACGGCCTGGCCATGCGAAACGATGAAGCCGAGGCCGCGCACGATTTCCATCGTGGCGAGCGTGGTGATCAGCGCATTGATGCGCAGGTATGCAATCACCGCGCCGTTCACGAAGCCGATCGCCGCACCCGCCGCCACCGCCGCGACGATGGCGATGAACGTGTTGCCGGTCGCGTTGAGCACCATCGCGCAGAGCACGCCCGCGAACGCGACCGTCGAGCCGACGCTCAGGTCGAAGTCGCGCGAGGCGAGACAGAACATCATCGTGCAGGCCACCATGCCGATTTGCGAGACCGACAGCGCGAGGCCCAGCATGTTCTCGATCGAGAAGAAGTGATCGACGGTCAGCGACATCACGATGAACATGACCGCGAAAATCACGATCAGGCTGTATTCGGTGATTTGCTGCCACCACTTCTGCTTGTCGGTGGAACTCGGAATCAGCGCGTCGGCGACGCTCTTGGCGGACTCGGCCGCCAGGTTTTCTCTTGCTTGCATTTCAGTCACTCCTCCCCGTCCACTCATGCGGCCTTGGCCTGCGTGCGCTTGGGCAGCGCCAGGTCAAGCACCGTGTGTTCGCTCGCCGCGCTGCGCGGCAACTCGCCCGAAATCCGGCCTTCGCGCATCACGACGATGCGATCCGACACGCCGAGCACTTCCGGCAACTCCGACGACACCATCACGATCGCGCAGCCGCGTTCGGCGAGCTGGTAGATCACGTTGTAGATTTCATGCTTCGCGCCGACGTCGATGCCGCGCGTCGGCTCGTCCAGGATCACGACCTTCAGGTCGGGTTCGGCGAGCCAGCGCGACAGGATCGCCTTCTGCTGGTTGCCGCCCGAGAGAAAGCGGATTTTCTGGCGGCGGCTCGGCGTCTTGATCTTCAGCAGCTTGATGAAGCGATCCGCCGTTTCGGCTTCCTTCTTGCGGTCGAGGAACATGCCCGCACGCAGGAAATGCCGGCGGCAACTGATGTTGATGTTCTCCGAAACCGTTGCCATCGCAACGATGCCCTGCTCCTTGCGGTCTTCCGGGCACAGCACGATGCCGTGACGGATCGCATCGCTCGCACTCTTCACGCGAATCGTCTTGCCGTCGAGTTCGATCTCGCCCGCGCGACGCTTGTGCGTGCCGTAGATGAGTTGCATCAGCTCGCTGCGGCCCGCGCCAACCAGCCCGAAGAAGCCGACGATCTCGCCCGACTTCACCTCGAAGCTGGCCGCCTCGCTCAACGGATGGCCTTCGACGCCACGCACCGCGAAGCGCACGTTGCCATGCTCGCGCGGCGTGTAGTTGTAGATGTCGCTGATCTCACGGCCCACCATTTCGTGCACGAGCGTTTCGCGCTTCACCTCTTCGAGCTTCTCGTGCGAGGCGACCTTGCGGCCGTCGCGGAAGATCGTGCAGGCGTTGCACAGCTCGTAAATCTCGTCCATGCGGTGCGAGATGTAGATGAGCGCGCGGTTGTCCGCACGCAGTTCGCGCACGAGCTTGAACAGCACTTCGGTCTCGCGGTGCGAGAGCGAGCTGGTCGGCTCGTCGAGCGCGATGACGCGTGCATTGCGCAACAGCGCCTTGCAGATTTCCACCATCTGGCGCTGCGCGATCGAGAGCTTGCGCAGCTTCGCGGCAGGGTCGAGATCCACGCCCATCGCGCCCAGACGTTCGCGCACGAACTTGCGCGCCTCGCCGCGTTTCACCCAGCCGAGCGCATTGGGCAACGCGCCAAGCAGCAGGTTTTCCGCGACGGTGAGATCCGGTACGTATTGCAGTTCCTGGTGAATCACGGCGATGCCCGAGCCGATCGAAGCCGCTGCATCGGCGAACTTCACCTCGTTGCCGTCCATCAGGATGCGGCCCGAGTCCGGCTGATATTCGCCGCCCAGGATTTTCAGCAGCGTGGACTTGCCCGCGCCGTTTTCGCCCATGAGGCCGTGCACTTCGCCTGCGTTCACGTCGAACGACACGCCGTCGAGCGCGCGCACGCCTGGGAACACCTTGCCGATATTGTCAAAACGCAGTGTCGCTGACACTTCGGTTTCCTCTCATTCGATCGCCGCGGGCACGCTCGTCAAGACCATCGGTCTGGCGGGCGCCCCGCAGCGGGAAACACCTAACAACCTCTATCCAGCGCTTACTTCGACGCGAGACCCATCTGCTGACGCACGCTTTCCACGTTGTCGCGCGTGGCGAGCATGCCCGTCGTCAGCGTGAGCTTCGGCGGTTCCTTGCCTTGCGTGATCCATGCGTACATCAGATCGGACGTTTCTTCGCCGTGGCGCTTCGGGCTGATGATGACGGTGCCGTAGAAGCCCGTCGGCTGCGGCTTCTTGAACTCGTTGAGCGCCGAATCCGAACCGCCGATGCCAATGCCGATCATGTTGTCGGCCTTGAAGCCGCGGCCTTCCGCTGCGCGCACGGCGCCGAGCACGGCTTCGTCGTTCAGGCCGTAAGCCACCCAGTGCTTGTACTGCGGGTTCTTCGTGAGCGCGATGTTGGCGGCGTTGAAGGCGTTTTCCGTGTCGGTCTTCGCTTGCGGCGCCTGGACGATGTTCGCCTTCGGGAAGCCGGCGGCGACCAGCGCGTCGGTTGCGCCCGAGGTGCGGTCATGCGCCGTCGGCAGCTGCTCGTAGGTCACGTCGATGGCGCCGACGTCCTTCATGTCCCAGCCGCGCTTCTTGATTTCGGCGGCGATGCCGTCACCCACCTGCTTGCCGATGTTGTACGCCGAGATGCCCATGTGCGGCACCGCCTCGATCGGCTTGCCCGCGCCGTCGACGAGGCGGTCGTCGACCGTCATCATCTTCAGGTTGTCGGCCTTGGCCTTGGCGACGATGCCCGGCCCGAGCTTGACGTCAGGCGTGCAGATGATGAAACCCTGGGCCTTTTGCGCGGCCAGGTTGTCGATCGCGCTCATCACCTTCTCGCCCGACGGCGCACCGATCTTCACCAGCGTGAAGCCCTTTTCCTTCGCGGCGGCTTCGGCGAACTTCCATTCGTCCTGGAACCACGGTTCTTCGGGCTGCTTGACGAGAAAGCCGATCTTCACCGGATCGGCGGCTTGCGCGACGGGCGCATGAGCGAGCACAGCGGTGGTCGCGGCGGCGATCAGCGTGAGGAAAATCCTGCGTTGCATGGTGTCAGTCTCCTGTCTTCTTCAGTCACGGGAAGGGTAACGGCCGCTTGTTCTGCCTTCGCCCGCGCGCGGCCAGCGCAACGGCGAAAGTGATGCGATGTCTTGCTACCTTGTAGTGCCTTCGTGCTGCTGTTTTTTTGCTTCGTTGCTGCTGTGCTGCTTTTATTCGTGATGCAGCGCCGTGCGCCCGCCATCGATCGTGATGCAGCTCGCGTTGATGAACGGCGCTTCATCCGAGGCGAGGAACACGGCGGTCATCGCCACTTCTTCCGGCTTGCCGATGCGCTTCATCGGCGGCAACGCCAGCGTGGCCTTGCGTGCCGCCTCGGGATCGGGCTGCGCGTTCCACCAGTCGTGCGTGAGCTGCGTTTCGATGTAGCCCGGCGCGATCGCGTTCACGCGGACGTTCTTCGGCGCGTATTCGATGCCGAGCGCGCGCGTAAGGCCAATCACGCCGTGCTTGGCGACCGGATACGGAAAGCAGCCCGGAATGATCTGGAACGCGTGCGTCGAGGCAATGTTGATGATGCTGCCCGCGCGGCGCTCGACCATGCCTGGCAGCACGGCGCGGCAGCCGTTCCACACGCCATCCAGATCGACGGCAAAGCAGCGCCGCCAGTCGTCGTCGGTCATCGTCAGCGGATCGGCGAATACGTTGATGCCCGCGTTGTTCACGAGCACATCGACGGGGCCGAGCGCTTCCTGCGCTTCGCTCACCGCAGCCTGCACCGACGCGGATTGCGTGACGTCGGTTTGCACCGCGAGCACCTTTGCGCCCGTGGCTTCTGCGATCTCGCGCGCCGTAACCTGCGCCGTGGCGATGTCGAGTTCGGCGAGCACGACCGCCGCGCCCTCGGCGGCGAACGCGCGCGCGATCGCCGCGCCGATGCCGCGTCCCGCGCCGGTCACGAGTGCGACCTTGCCCGTCAGGCGATTCACGCCTTCGCTCCCTGCACGCGCGCCGTTTCGTTCCAGCCCGCGATAAACGCGAGCGCATTGGCGCGGGTCGCTGCAACGTCCTGGCCCGGCTTGTAAAGCGCCGACCCCAGGCCGAAGCCGCTCGCGCCCGCCGCGAGTTGCGGCCCCATGTTGTCGGGCTTCACGCCGCCTACCGGCAACAGCGGCACGATCGACGGAATCACGGCGCGCCAGGCCTTCGTGACTTCGGGGCCGAGCTGTTCGGCGGGGAACATCTTGAGGCCGTCCGCGCCGTGCTTGAGCGCGGCGAACGCTTCCGTCGGCGTGGCGACGCCCGGCACGCAGGCCAGGCCTTGCAGCTTGGCGGCGAGGATCACGTCGGTATCGGCGTGCGGCATGACGATCAGCTCGCCGCCCGCCGCCTTCACGTCGCGCACGCGCGCGGTCGTGAGCACGGTGCCCGCGCCGATCATCGCGTCGGCGGGCAGCGTCGCGCGCAACGCGGCGATGCTCTCCAGCGGCGACGGCGAATTGAGCGGCACCTCGATGATCCGGAAGCCCGCCTCGTAGATCGCGCGGCCATGCTCGGCGGCTTCGGCGGGCTTGATGCCGCGCACGATCGCGACCATCCGGCACGCCGCGAACGCGGCCACGAAGCCAGCGTGAGGCGTGTACGGAGCGGGCAGGTTCAGTTCGGGTTGCATGTGCGTGTCCTGTGGAAGTGCGCTGCGGTGTTCGTGTGTACGGAGCGTTTTCAGGCTGCGGCGCGCACGAGGCCCGCGCGCGCTGCGATGCGCCAGAGGCCCCGCTCGGTTGCCTCGCGCACGACCTGCGCGCCAGTGCAGCCAAACTGCGCAAGCGCAAGCCGATAGCGCTCGCACAAGGCATCGGCGCCAATCAGCTGCGGCGCACAGCCCGCGAGCGCCACGTCGCGGCGCGCCAGCACCGCTTCGAGCCCGGCCAGTTCATGCCCGATCACGAGACCCGAGAGATAGTCGGGCTGCTCGTCTGCGGCCAGTTGATCGGTGAGGCCCAGCGTGCGCGTGCTGAACGCGGTCGCGAGCAGCCCCGCGCTGCCGTGTTCGCGTGCGACCGTCACGCCGCGCAGAAACGCGGCGGTATCAGGCGCGGCAGGCAGCTTCATCGTGCGGCCGAGGATCGTGTGCGCCTTGAGCGCGGCGTACACCTCGCCCGTCATGAAGGTGTAGAAACGCGCGATGCGCGCACCTTCCACCACGGCCCATTTGGCGTGCGTGCCCGGCAGGCCGATCAGCGCGGTTTCCTGCGCAGCCTGGCCGCTCATACCGCTCAACGCGCCGAAGATCTGCGTTTCCTCGCCGCGCATCACGTTCGGCAGCGCGCCGGGTTCCAGCACGCCTGGCACAACCGCGATCTCTGCGCCGCTCGCCGCACGCACCTTGACGATGCCGGCCACGAGCGCGTCCTCGCCCGCAGGGGTTTCCACGTACGGCGCCTGCACCCAGCCCTGCGCGCTGCCCACCATGCCGGCCGCCAGCACCGGCAGCGACGGCGCTGGCGCGAGCCATACGCCGCACGCTTCCTCGAAGGCCGCGTCGAAGCCGCCCTCTTCGGCGGGCACCGGCAGGTTCATGATCCCGGCCGTCGAGACACGCGTGTCGAGCACGTTGCCCGCTGCATCGAAGAGATACGCGCGCAGCGACGTCGTGCCCCAGTCCAGCGCGATCAGCGCCGCATCCGCGTGCTTGCCTTGTTTGCCGTGTTCCATGTGCTGTTCTGTGGTGCGGCCGGTCATCGGCGGATCCTGCGCGTGGTGGGCTGCGGCGCGCGCCAGCCGAGTTCCTGCGAGATCGCGCGCGCTTCGCGCTGCACGACCGGAATCAGCTCGTCCATGCGTTCGAGCGGCATATAGGGAATCGTGCTCGCGACCGACAGCGCGGCGACGATCGCGCCCGAGGCGTCGCGCACCGGCGCGGCCACACAACGGATCGAAATTTCGTTTTCCTCAAGATCGAACGTGTAACCGCCCGCCGAGTAGGTGGCCATGCGCTTGAGGAACGTGTCGGGGTCGAGGCTGTGATCGGGACGGAAGCTCACGCCCGCCAGCGTGCGCCGCGACGCTTCGAACAGGTCGCGCCAGGACTGCGGCGTGAGGTCGAGCATCATCGCCTTGCCGATGCCCGTCGACGCGAGCGGCATGCGGTGCCCGACACGCGAGCGCATTTCCAGGGCGCGCTGGCCGGGGATCTTGTCGATGTAAAGCACGTCGTCGCCATCGCGCACGCCGAGGTGAATCGTGTCGAGCGTCGCGTTCGCGAGCGCTTCGAGGTGGGTGCGTGCGACCGCGGTGAGCGGCATTTGTTCGAGCGCGATGGTGCCGAGCTCGATCAGCTTCGGGCCGAGCAGATAGCCGCCCTGCACCTGGCGCAGATAGCGCGCCTGCACGAGGCTCGACACGAGCCGGTGCGTGGTGCTGCGCGTGGTGCCGAGCACCGCGCCGAACGAGCGCAGATCGCGCACGCCCGCAGCGGCGGCTTCGAGGATCGCGAGGCCGCGCAGCAGCGTCTGCGTGCCCGCCTGCGACGAGCCGTCGAGCAGCGTGCCGGGCAGGCCGACGATTTCGTCGCCATTCGCGTGGGCCTTGGGTTGCGATGGCGCTTGCGGTGCTTTCGGCGCCTGGACGGCGTCGATGCCTTCAAGGCGCTCGGCGAGATTCTGGGACATCGCTTTGTTCATGGCGAGGTCGATCTGGAAGAAGACGGGAGTTGATCGCGCGGCGTCAGACGACGGCGCGCGGGCCATGGTTCGGGGTGCGGCGGCGCGCAGTGGCGCGGGACGGCGGACGGCACGAGGCCGCGCACTTCGCGGGCTGGAACATGGCAAACGTCTCCGGTTTTGCCCGCTGGCGCGCATCGGGGCGCGGCTGCGGGCTTTTCTTTAGGTGTCTGGCCGATGTTCCGACGGGCGTTCTTCTGGACTGCGATGCACGTCGGATCGGATGGATCGGATTGTAGGGCGGTTTTTCCGAGATCTCCAATATGTGATTGGGTCGTTCATATATTGGGAATTTTCGGCCTGGTGGGTCTTATCCGGATGGATAACGCTGTAGCCGACTTTGATGGAATCGAGGGCGCAATCGCCCGTCCTTGCAGAGAGTTGAGCCATGTCATCCCCGCTGCGCGGCGGGATCGCTCGAATCTCTGGAGGACATATAAAATTTTGTATAACCTCAACACACCGAAGCCACTGCAGTTCTGCACCGGCGCGCTGGCCGACCTGAAGACATTTCCTGAAAAAGCGCGGCACGAAGCCGGGCGACAGCTACGTCGCGTACAACTCGGGCTCGACCCGCACGACTGGAAACCGATGAACCCTGTCGCGCACGGCGCGCGTGAAATTCGTATCCACGATGAACGCGGTGCGTTCCGCGTGCTCTACGTGACGAAAGTTCGCGATGTCGTGCTGGTGCTGCACTGCTTCAGCAAGAAAAGCGAAAAGACGGCATTTGCCGACCTTTCACTCGCCAGGCAGCGCTATCGCGCGGCGCTCGCCCAATACGCCCAGGAGGCAAAACGATGAAGACCCAAACCTTCGACAACGTCTGGGACGCGCTCGAAGACACGCCCGAAGTCGCGCAGAACATGACGCTGCGCTGCGATCTCATGATCGCGCTCGAAGAGCACATCAAGCGCAACGAGATGACGCAGGCGCAGGCCGCCGCGCTGTTCGGCGTCACGCAGCCGCGCGTGTCCGACCTCGTGCGCGGCAAGATCGAACTGTTCTCGCTCGATGTGCTCATCAACATGGCTGTGGCGGCAGGCATGAAGATCGAGCTGCGCATCACGCCTCGTGACCCGCACGGTGACGACAGCAATGAAAAAGCGGCCACCCGATAGCTAACCGGGCAGCCGCTCTGCTGAAACTCGCACTACGCAGGAAAAGCAGGAAGAAACCTTACTTCCCAGCCGGCGCCTTATACGCGACGCAATCGACTTCCACCTTGCAGTCGATGACCATGCTCGACTGCACGCAGGCGCGCGCCGGCGGGTGATCGCCAAAGTACTCGCGGAAGACCTTGTTGAAGGACTGGAAGTCGCGCGCATCGTCAAGCCACACACCGCAGCGCACCACATGCTCCGGGCCATAGCCCGCTTCCTTGAGGATCGCGAACACGTTCTGGATCGTCTTGTGCGATTGCTCGACGATGCCGCCGTTGATCACTTCGCCGTTTTCCATCGGCGTCTGGCCCGAGACGAACAGCCAGCCATCGGCTTCCACCGCGCGTGCGAACGGCAGGTGTTGACCGCCCTGGCCCTTGCCGCCTTCCACTCCATATCGCTTCATCGTTTGCTCCTTTGGGTTCGTGCGGCGCGCGCGATTCGCCGCGCGCCGAGGGTCGAAATTCAATCGTGTTTCAATCGCTAAAACGCCGCTGCATCGGCTTGCGCGTCACGCGGCCCGCGCGCGACAAAGTGCCCTGCGCGCTCGCCCGTGGGCTGGCCGTCGCGGTACGACAGCACGCCGTTCACCCACACGGCGTCGATGCCTTCAGCCACCTGCTGCGGCTTGTCGAAAGTCGCGGCGTCGCGCACCTTCGCGGGATCGAACAGCACGAGATCGGCATGCCAGCCCACGTGCACTTCGCCGCGCTGCGCAAGGCCAAAACGCCGCGCCGACAGCCCGGTCATCTTGCGCACCGCTTCTTCCAGCGGCAGCAGCTTCGCGTCGCGCGCATAGTGGCCGAGCACACGCGGAAACGCGCCCCACAGACGCGGATGCGGCAACGGATCGTTCGGCAGTCCGTCGGAACCGACCATCGTCGCCGGGTGCGAGAGAATGCGGCGCACGTCGTCCTCGGACATGTTGTGATAGACCGCGCCGGCCGGTTGCAGGCGCTTGCCCGCCTCCTGCTGCGAGACGCCCCACTCGGCGGCAATGTCCTTGATGAGCTTGCCAGCCTGTTCGGGATGCGGCGTCGACCACGTGATCGTGATGTCGATGTCGCCCGTCACCTGCTTCAGGTCGAGCGTCGACGAACTGCGGCTATACGGATAGCAGTCGCAGCCCACCGGCTGATACTTGCGCACGCGTTCGAGCGACTCAAGCACTTCCGCGCTGCGCCCCCAGTTCGTCGGCCCTGCGCACTTCAGGTGCGAGATCACGACCGGCACGCGCGCGTGCTTGCCGATGTGATACGCCTCATCCATGGCGTCGAGAATCGCGTCGAATTCTGTGCGCATGTGCGTCGTGTAGAGCGCGCCCGCGAGCGCGAGCGGCTCGGCCAGCGTCGCGACTTCTTCGGTCGACGCCTCGTACGCCGAACCGTAAGCGAGGCCAGTCGACAACCCCAGAGCGCCGTTCACAAGCGCTTCTTCGAGTTGCGCGCGCATCGCCTCGATCTCCTCGCGGGTAGCCGCGCGCTTGAGATCGTCCAGATGGTTGTTGCGCAGCGCCGTATGGCCGATCAGCGCACCCACGTTCACGGCGGGCTTCGCGGCGTTCACGGCGTCCACATAGGCCGCGAACGTCGGGTACTGAAACGCCTCGCGCGCGCCGAGCAGGTTCATCGGATCGGGCGGATCGCCCTTGAGCGAAACCGGCGACGCGCTAATGCCGCAATTGCCGACTATCACCGTGGTCACGCCCTGGCTGATCTTCGGCAGCATCTGCGGCGCCTGGATCACGTGCGTGTCGTCATGCGTGTGCACGTCGATGAAACCGGGCGCGAGCGCGCGGCCTTCGGCTTCGATCACTTCTTCGGCAAGCCAGTTCGACAGGTTGCCGATGGCGACGATGCGCCCGTCGCGCAACGCCACGTCGCGCTCGACGGGCGGCGCGCCGGTGCCGTCATAAAGCATGGCGCCGACGATCAAGGTGTCGGCGGCTTCGGGATGCGAATGCATATCAGGGTCTCCTGTCGATCCCAGACGAATGTTGTCGATGAAGCGAGTCGATCGTACCCGCTCGCTGCTTCACTTGCGCTTCGGCAGCCGGCTCAGTCGCCCAGCGGCTGCCGCTCGCCGCCGCGCCCGGCCGTGCCGCGATGCGCGTCGAGCGTGTGTTTCATGCGGCGCAGCAATTCGCGGCTTTGCTCGGGCTGCGAGAGCGCGAGTTCGGTCACGAGCACGTCGAGCGCCATCATCATCGCGTAGCGCGACGACGACGGCTTGTAGATGAAATCGGTCTCGCTCGCGACGATCGGCACGAGCCAGTCGGCGAGCGCGGCCAGCGGCGACGCGGGCGCAGTCAGCGCGACCAGCTTCGCGCCATAGTCGCGCGCGATACGGCAAGCGTCGAGCAGCTCAGGCACGCGACCGGTCACGGACAGTGCGACGACCACGCAATCGGGCGTAAGCGTGCTGGCGACCATGCGCTGCAGCAGGCTGTCCTGATATGACGCGACCGGACGCCCAAGACGCACGAGGCGAAAGCGCATTTCGTCGGCGAGCGCGCTGGAGCCGCCGCCCATGCCGAACACGTAGATCATGCGCGCGCTCGCGAGCGCAGCCGCGGCCTGGGCGAACGGCGCCTGGCGCAGCAGTTCGTGGTTGCGAGCGAGCGCCGAGTGGATTTCCTCGTAGACGCGCGTGGGAAGCGCGGCACCGTCAGCCGCGGCCGCATCGGCATCGTCCGCACGCTGTTTGCGGCGTTTGCCCTTGGGCGCATCGTTCCTGCCCGTCTTTTCGTCAGGCGCGGCGCGCAGGAAGCGCTCGCCCACCGCCGCCGCCTGGGCGAGCCGCAGCTTCAGTTCGCGCACATCCTGGCAGCCGACGGTCTTGGCGAAGCGCGTGACGGACGCGACGCTTACGCCCGCGCGCTGCGCCAGTTCGCCGATGCTGGCGCGTGCGGCGGCGGCGATGTCGTCGAGGACGAGCGCGGCGACGTCGCGCTCGGCCGGACGCAGATCCGGCACGCATTGTGCGATTCGCGCGACGATATCGAAGCGGCCAGGCTCAGAGGCGGAATTCATGGGAGTCGGGCAAGATTCAGATTGGACTGCGGGGATGTTTCAAATGATTCTGTTAGTAAATAACATTTCACGCAGAGATGGTACTTTGTGTACTATCACCGAGTCAACGCCACAAGCTGTCGATACCGTAATATAAGGCGTAACGGAGAATATGGAGCGAACGGAAATGAAAGTTACAAACTATCAGAGTGCGACGATCGACCCGAACAGCAAGGGCCTCGGCAACGTGCCCGGCGCGAGCGTGCCGCTGGGCGACGCCGGGCGCCTCGAATGGAACCTGCTCGCCGAGGACGTGAGCCTGCCCGCCGCCGTTTTGTATGCAGATCGCGTCGAGCACAACCTCAAGTGGATGCAGGAATTCGTCACGCGCTACGGCGTGAAACTCGCGCCGCATGGCAAGACGACGATGGCGCCGCAACTGTTCCGCCGCCAGATCGAGACAGGCGCCTGGGGCATCACGCTCGCGACCGCCCATCAGACGCGCGCCGCCTATCGCGGCGGCATCTCGCGCGTGCTGATGGCGAACCAGCTCGTCGGCCGCCGCAACATGGCCATCATCGCCGAGCTGCTCAGCGACTCAACGTTCGAATTCTTCTGCCTGGTCGATTCGGTGGAAGGCGTCGAGCAACTTGGCGAATTCTTCCGCGCCGCCCACCGCAAGCTCGAAGTGCTGCTGGAACTGGGCGTGCCGCGCGGGCGCACGGGCGTGCGCGACGCCGAAACGCGCCGCGCCGTGCTCGAAGCGATCGAGCGCTATCCCGATTCGCTCAGTCTCGCGGGCGTGGAAATCTACGAAGGCGTGCTCAAGGAAGAAAGCGAGGTGCGCACCTTCCTGCGCGACGCGCTCAACGTGACAGAGGAACTCGCCGCAGCGGGCCGCTTCTCGCGCTCGCCGGCGCTGCTTTCGGGCGCGGGATCGGCGTGGTACGACATCGTCGCCGAGGAATTCGCCCAAGCCGCGCAGGCTGGCACCATCGACGTGATCCTGCGTCCCGGCTGCTACCTGACGCACGACGTGGGCGTCTACAAGAAGGCGCAGTCAGACATCCTCTCGCGCAATCCGGTCGCGCGCGAAATGGGCGTGGCCTTGCTGCCCGCGCTGCAACTCTGGGCGTGCGTGCAGTCGATTCCGGAACCGGGCCGCGCGATCATCGGCTTCGGCAAGCGCGACGCGGCATTCGATGCGGGCTTTCCGGAACCGTCGCGCCACTATCGTCCGGCGCGTGACGGCGAGGTTCACGGCGCGCCGCGCGAGATCGACGCGAAGGAAGGCTGGCAGGTGTTCCAGATGATGGATCAGCACGCCTACCTGCAGATTCCCGCCGATGCGGACATCAAGGTCGGCGACATGATCGGCTTCGATATCTCGCACCCGTGTCTCACCTTCGACAAGTGGCGTCAGGTGCTGATGGTCGACAGCGAGTATCGCGTGACGGAAGTGATCGAAACGTTCTTCTGACCGTTTTCTCGACAAGCCGTCGAGTCGTCAATCGGCGGCCGGGCTGCCTTGCGCAGTCTGCGCCGCCGCCACGCCGATGCGCTCCTCCATCATGCGCAGCGCGCCCGACAGCGCCGTGAGCGCGTCGTCGGGCAGCGACATCGCCACGCGCAGGAACTCGTTGCGGCGCGGCAGGCCGGCTTCGACGACCTCGCGGCCTTGGGCGGTCAGCTTGACGTTGGTGATGCGGTTGTCGCGCTCGTCGGCGCTGCGCTCGATCCAGCCAAGCGACTCCAGCGGCTTCAACTGACGCGTAAGCGCGCCCGGGTCGACACGCAGACGCTCGACCAGACGCTTCTGCGACGACGCGCCGTCCTGTTCGTGCAACGCCAGCAGGATCCGCCAGCGCGGCAGTGGATGGCCCACCTGCGCCTCGAATGCCGACATGAACGCGCGATACGTGCGTCCGAATTGCTGCATGATGGCGATGCGATCCTGTGCTTCCATGCTGTGTTTTCCTGCCTGATTGCTTGATTGCGTTCGTGTCGATGGCGGCGCGCCTGCGCCTGCCCGGATCAGTCGGCGTGAATGATCGGCTCGACCTTGCGTTGCAGCTTGATGAGCGGCACGCGCCGCGTCTGCCAGAACGACACCAGCGCCACCACCGCCGCCAGCGCGATCCCCAGATGAATCGCGCCCACCAGCGCCTCGCGCGCGGCTTCGAGCAGCGGCGCGCCATTGTGCCCCGCCTTCGCCAGTTCGCCAACGAGCGCGCCTTGCGCGTCGCGGTTGATGAGAATTTGCGGATCGGCGAGTTGCGTGAACCAGTGCAGCGCGCCATCGGCGTCGAGCGCCTTGTGCACGCCGCTTGAGTAGAGCTGCGTGACGAGCGTGCCGGTCAGCGCCGTGCCAATCATCCCGCCGATCATGCGCAGCGATTGCAGCAGCGCCGTGGCGATGCCCAGATGCTCGCGGCCCGCGGTCTGCTGCGCGAACACGGTCAGGTTCGGCATCACGAAACCCAGCCCCAGGCCGCCGACGATCATGAACGCCATCAGCAGCCCGCGCGGCGTGTTGTGCGACGCGAGCGCCACCGCAAAGCACGAGAGCGCGAGCATCGCGAAGCCGATATAGAGCATGCGGTTCGGGTGACGGATGCGCGACACGATGCGCCCGTTCGCAATGCTGCCAATCGTGATGAACACCACCAGCGGCGTGATGACCACGCCCGCCTCGTTCGGCGACATGCCGAAGCCGCCCTGGAACAGGAGCGGCGCATAGAACAGCAGCGAGAACATCGTGAAGCCGCCCAGCACCGCGAGCGTGAAGAGCGCGTTGAGGCTGGCGTTGCGAAACATATCGACGGGCAGGATCGCCTGCGGGCAACGCCGCTCCCAGTGCCACAGCGCCCAGGCTGCCGCGGCGGCAATCGCAAGCAGACCGAGCGCCGACAGCGTCACGCCATGCTGCGGCAGACGCTCGACAAAGAGCTGCAAGCTGCCGAGCGTGACGGCGATCAGCAGTGCGCCCGGCCAGTCGAGCCGCATGCGCTCCTTGTGCGCGATGTGGCGCAGATGCGGCAGGTAGCGCCAGACGAAGAACAGCGACAGCAGACCGACCGGCAGATTCACGTAGAACACCGAACGCCAGCCGTAGTACTGCGTGAGAAAGCCGCCCAGCGACGGCCCGACCGCATTGGCGATGCCGAACGCCGAACTCATCAGCACCTGCCAGCGTAGTCGCACGACCGAATCGGGAAAGAGATCGGGGATGCAGGCGAACGCAGTGCCGACCAGCATGCCGCCGCCAATGCCCTGCAGTCCGCGCGCGATCACGAGGAACAGCATGCTGCTGGACGCGCCGCAGAGCACCGAGGCGAGCGTGAACACGACAATCGACGCGATCACAAAAGGCTTGCGCCCATAGTAGTCGCCGAGCCTGCCGAAAATGGGGACGGTAATGACCGAGGTGAGCAGATAGGACGTGGCGACCCACGCGTAGAGCTCGAAGCCGCGCAGTTCGGCGACGATGGTCGGCAGCGCGGTGCCGACGACGGTCTGGTCGAGCGCAACCAGCATGGTCACGAAGGACACGCCGAGCATCGCCAGCAGCGATTCACGGAACGGCAGCACCTGCCCGCTGGAGTGGTGGGCGGCGGTATGAACGGCCATTTTTTGATCCCGCAACGATTGACACGTCAAAGGATTCATATAGTAGCACGCAGTAGCGCGGCCGATCCTCGATAAACTGGGGGTCGAGCGGCGCTTGCCGCACTGTCTTCCGGGAGACCTATGGCGTCACTCAGCGATTTTTCAGAAGCCGATCTCGCCGCGCTCAAGCGCGCCAAACACGAACTGGAAACCCCGCCGCTCGGCATGAAGCTGGCCGCCATCGTCGGCGCGCCGGTCGAAAAGCTGATCGCAAAACTGCCCGCCGTCGCCAACGACAAGGTCAACGATGCGACCCAGGCGGCGCTGCGCAAATGCCTGCAACTCGCGCTGAAGACGCTCGGCAAGCAGGGCGAGAGCGCGCTTGCGGCGACCGTGCCCGCAAAGCCCAGCAACCTGCTTCACAAGTTCGCGGTCGCGACCACCGGCGCGGCGGGCGGCGCGTTTGGCCTGTTCGCGCTGCCGGTGGAATTGCCCGTGACGACGACGCTGATGTTCCGCTCGATCTGCGACATCGCGCGCAGCGAAGGCGAAGACATCACGCACGCCGACACCCAGCTCCAGTGCCTCACCGTGTTCGGCATGGGCGGGCGCTCGGCCTCCGACGACGAAGCCGATTTCGGCTACTTCGTCGTGCGGGGCGCGCTGGCACAGGCGGTGTCGAAGGCGTCGTCGGAGATGGCGGCCAAGGGTTTCGCCGCGCATGGCTCGGCCGCCCTGCTCAAGCTGATGCAGACCGTGGCCGCGCGTTTTTCCGTGCAGGTGAGCGAGCAGGTTGCGGCGAAATCGATTCCGGCAATCGGCGCGGTGCTCGGCGCGATGGTGAACACGGTGTTTATCGACCACTTCCAGAACGTCGCGCACGGCCACTTCACCGTGCGACGGCTGGAACGCCGCTATGGCGAGGCCGCCGTGCATGCGGCTTACGACGAGATCGAGCTCTCGCTGGAATGAGCCGACTGGCCGGATGAAGCGGTTTTCTGCGCGCGCGCCGTCGTGTCGATCATGGTCACGCGTTGCACGAAGCGCGCCGAATCGTCGAGCGAGCGACGGGCCTCGGGCATGAAGGGCGCGTAGATCGGCCAGATATGCGGCAGGCCGCGCGCGATTTTGCAGTCCACCTGCACGCCCGCGGCGCGCGCGCGGTCGGCCACGCGCCGCGTATCGTCGAGCAGGGTCTCGGTGCTGCCCGCCAGCATGAAGAGCGGCGGCAAACCGTGGAAATCGGCGTAGAGCGGCGAGACGTACGGATCGGTTGCGCGCGCCACGCCAGCCTCGCCAAGATAGAGCGCGGCGACGCGCGCGAATACGTCGCCGCAGAACATCGGATCGCGTCCGTCGTTTTCGCGGATCGACGCGCCCGTCACGGCCAGATCCGTCCACGGCGAATAAAGCAGCGCACCGGCCGGCAGTTTGTCGCCCGCATCGCGCAACGCGACGAGCGTCGCCAGCGCCAGGCCGCCGCCCGCGGAATCGCCCGCGATCACGAGCGAATCCGCGCGCACGCCATCGGCGAGCAAACGCCGGTAGGCCGCGAGCGCATCGTCGAGCGCCGCCGGAAAGGGATGCTCGGGCGCAAGCCGGTAGTCGAGCGAAAAGACATCGGCTTGCGCACGCGTCGCGAGACCATAGGTGATCGCGCGGTGCGTCTTCGGCGAGCAGAAGTAATAGCCGCCGCCATGCAGATAGAGCACCGTGCGCGGCGCCCCGCCCTCGCGAACCAGCCACTCGCCGCGCAACGGCATGTCGCCATGACCATACTGCTCACGCAGTTGCCAGCCTGCGGGCACCGGCGGCAGCCACACGCGCTTATCCGTATTGGCGCGCGTGCGCGCGACGTCGATAGGACGGCGCGTCACCGGCAGGAAGCGGCGACGCAGCCACCAGCAAATGAAGCGGCTTTGCAGGCTCATGAATCGTCGTCAGTTCGCGGGCAACACCTGACCACGGATTTCGCCCGACGGATTCTGTTGCGTATGCACGTTGAAATACCACTGGCCGGCCATCAGGTCGGTGACCTGCTTGTCGGTGAGCGTGGCGCTGCCCTTGATCGGGCTGGCGAGTTCGCCCTTGGGAATCGGCACCTGCACGCCCGCATTCTGGCCAACGGGTGCGGGGCCGTGGAAATGCGCGGCCGTCACCGGCGTCGACAGGCCTTCGTAAGTGACGTTCCAGTTCAGCGATTTGGTGGAGGTGTCGAACGTGGCGTTGAGCATGCCGTGGCCATGACTCACGCGAGGCGGCACTTCACTGGAAGGTTCGAGATCGGCTTTCAGCGCGACGGTATCGGCAAAAGCGGCACCGGAAGCGAGAACACACAGAGCGAGAGCGAGCTGGAGCGGGCGAAGCGCTTTCATGGGATTTCTCCGTTGTTGTGACGCGCTGCACCAGAGAAAACTGAAAGGCCTCCCAGGCTGCAGCCGCGAAGCCACATGCTAGAGCAAATCCGCCAATGACGTTCGCAGCGTCATTACCGAAAGCGGCATGACACGAAGATATCGCACGCAAAAAAAAAGAGCGCCGCGAACGGCGCTCTGAACCCAAGTACTACCTTCTACTTTGCTACCCTTATGCGTTGACGACCCGGCGCGCTGCCGGATCGCCGACATCGTTCGAACTACTGCATCCGCTCTGATTAGAAGCGGTGACGGATACCCGTCGAGACGATGCCCTGGTTCTTGGACGACGAGAAGTTCGTCGGCGACACGAAGCCAACCTGCGTGCTGCCCACGGCAGCTTCGCCCGAACCCCATGCACCCACGCCTTCGAGGTACACATCCGTGCGCTTCGAGAGCGAGTAGTCCGCTTGCAGGCCGAACTGGTTCCAGTGCGCGGTCTTGCCGCCGCCTTCCGAGCTGAGCAGCGAACCGTTCACGTTCGTGTACGTGTACATCGCGCCAATGCCCAGGGCCGGCGTGAGGTTGTAGCGCAGGTTGGCTTCGATGTTGTTGAAGCGCACCGACAGGTTGTCGCTCAGGCCGTTCAGGCGCGTCTGCGTGAAGGCCACGCCGCCCACTGCCGGGCCGTAGGTGTAGTTCACGCCGCCGCCCCAGACGCGCTGACGCTGACCCGAGACGAACTGGTCGTTGGTGATCGCGCCGCCCGGATTGGTCAGGCTGCCTGCGTTGTTTGCCTGCAGGTAGGCTGCCGCGACACGCAGGCCGCCATACGAGTAACCCGCACCGGCGCTATACGCACGGTTGTTCGCGAAGCCGTTGGCCTGGTTCGAGAAAGCGTAGGCACCACCGAACTGGAAGCCCGACAGGTTCGGGCTGGTGTACTTGACCGCGTTATTCAGCGAGAACGATGCATTCCCGTTGTCGTTGTCAGCCATGTGCGCGAAGTAAGTGCCGCCCCACGAGCCGACTGCGGTCAGCGGTGCGAGGTAATCGACCACGGAGTCGTACTGGCGACCGAACGTGACCGTGCCGTACTGGTCTTGCGTCAGACCCACATAGGCCTGGCGGTTGAACAGGCTGTTGTTGTTCAGCGAATTACCCTGCTGGCCGTTCATCATATTGAAGCCGCTTTCGAGGGTAAAGATCGTCTTCAGGCCGCCGCCAAGATCTTCGACACCGCGCATGCCCCAACGGCTTTGCTGGATGTTACCGCTCGTCATCGCGTAGTTTGCCTTGCCGTTCACGTTGGTCGTGTACGTGAAACCCGCATCGACGATGCCGTAGAGCGTCACGCTGCTTTGAGCGTACGACGCCGATGCAAAAGTGGCGGCGACTGCCGCCGCGATAGCCAGACTCTTTTTCATGGTGATTCCTTCGTTTTAAAACCCTGCTGCACTGGTAGACGATTTCACCGACAGCGTGCCGGCTCGTTATCCCCTCACGCCGCAATCACGGCGCCGCATTCAATTTGCAAAGCGAAGTTTATTGGCGTCACTTTTGGTGAAGCCATCCCGCACGAACACAAAAGGCTTTTTGAAAAAGTCGAAATACCCTTCGTGCTTCGCCGCAATCGCTTGATGGACAACGCGTCCACTCAATCTCAATTTCGCGCTGGAAAATCAATGTGATTCGGTATCCTGAAATAGCGTTGTCAAGAGGCAACACGATCAATGCAGGAAAAGACGCGAATAGGATCAGTCCCATTCCGTAGGGCTATGCGTGCCGGTACGATCCGGCAACGTTCGCGACTCGACCCGCATCGCGCCTCGCCCCCAGAAAGACAGCGCCTCAGCGCCTTCGCACCCCATGTTGACGCGTCCCAAGACCATGAATCAGCTTCAGGCGATGCGCGTGTTCGTCAGCGTTGCCGAGAACGGCTCGTTTGGCCGCGCCGCCGTAACCCTCAAGATGTCGAATGCCGTCGTCACGCGCTATGTCGCATTGCTCGAGTCGCATCTCAATACGCGTCTCATCAATCGCAATACCCGCAGCATTTCGCTGACGGAAGCGGGGAGCGCGTACGCGCAGGCGTGCCGGCAAGTGCTGGAAGATCTCGAACGTATCGAAACGCAGATCGCGCACGGCGTGTCCGTGCCCTCGGGCACGCTGCGGCTCGTCGCGCACGCATCGTTCTCGCTGCACGGCCTCACGCCCTTGCTCAAGCAGTTTCTTGCGTCGTTCCCGCAGGTGCGCGTTGCGCTCACGCTGCTGCATCGCCCGGTCGATCTCATCGAAGAAGGTTTCGACGCAGGCATCGTCGCACCGCGCCAGGTGAGCGGCGGCACGCTGATCCGTCGCCCGCTCGTCACCGTGGCGCCGGTCGCCGTGGCGTCGCCCGCCTATCTGGGCGCGCATTGCGCCCCTGCCCATCCGGCCGAACTCGTGCGTCACACGCTGCTCGCCCCGTCCGCCGACATCCACGGCAACGAATGGCATTTCGACGATGCCAACGGCGTGCGTGTGCCGGTTCTGATCGATCCGTCCTACGCCGTCAACAACTCGGTGATGTTGCGTCAGGCGGCGCTCGCGGGCATGGGCATCACGATCCTGCCAGCGAACCAGGTCGCCACCGACCTTGAGGCAGGCACGCTCGTACGCGTGCTCGCCACCTATGAGATTCGCGACGCCGACAAGGAACTCTCGCTCGTCTATCCGGGCCGTCGTCACGTCCCGGCAAAAACACGCTCGTTCGTCGATTTCACGGTGGACTGGTTTCGGCAAAACGAAGTCACGCGCCAGCCGATTATCGACACATCGTGTAATAGTTAATTGATGGTTTTTATCTCGATTTTTGGCGGCTCGCGAACTATGCTTGTTTCTGCGAGAAGTGACTCTTCATCGAAGGGTCTCCAAGCTTGAACGCGGCTTCGGCCGCGTTTTTTTTCGCCTGCTTCAGCGCCTCGACACGATTTTTTTGCATTTCTGACAGAGCTGCCAGTTTTGCGCCATGTCTGGATCATTTTCGGATCCGTACTAAATGATTCGCACCACCGGCGCAATGCGTCAGGCCAGCAGGGCCGCCTGTTGTTCGATGCCATCGAGCATGGCGTGACACGTTCCGATCAGCGCGAACCCTTCCTCGCGCAACTGCTGCGCCGTGTGACAGTTCATATGACTACGCCAGGTTTCGAGCACGGCGAGCAGCGCCGGATAGTGCAGTACGCCCACGGCCCCCGCGAGCCGATGATGCCATTCGCGCAGTCGCGCAACATCGACATCCTCAAGCAGTGCCGGCAGCGCGTTCAGGTCGTCGCGCATCGCGCTCACGAATGAGGCCAGCAGCGCTTTCACCGTTGCCTCGCTGCCCCACACCTGGATCATGTGCGCGAGATCGAGCGGCTCGCCGTCTGGCGCACTAACTACCTCGCAATTTACCTCGCCATTGCCCGCGCTATTTCTCTCATTACCGTGCGCAGCCTCCGCCGCCATGCGTCCATCACGGCCCTGGTCTGCATCCAGCACCACGCGTTCTGGCGCGACACGGTGGCCGCCCTCCGCGCCGAACCAGCGCGCGAGGTGTTCACGCAACGTCGCGACGCGCGTGGGCTTGATCAGGCAGTCGTCCATGCCCGCTTCGCGGCACAGACGTGTGTTCTCGGGTGCGGTGTTCGCCGTGATGCCGAGGATCGGCAGACGCACCGCGTCGCGCGGCGGCTTGCTTTCGCCCCGGCCGTTGCCCTTTGCCTTTTTGCGCACGCCCAGCGCCTCGATCTCGCGCACACGCCGCGCGAGGTCGTAGCCCGATACGTTCGGCATATGACAATCAGTGATGAGGCAACCGTAACGTGTGCGCTCAAGCGCCACGAGCGCCTGCGCGCCATCGTCGACCACATCGCAGGCAAAGCCCAGCAACGCAAGCTGATGGCGGATCAGTTCCTGATTCACGGGATGATCCTCGGCGACCAGGATCAAGCGGCCCGCCGCGCATTCCTTCTCGCGATCGGGCGCGACCAGGGCCGTTTCAGCGGATGGCGCGTGCCGCGCCGGCGTCGCGGGCAAGCCGGTCATCGCCATTGCGCAGGCCGCGCCGAGCCCATGCCAGGAAAGCGGGTTGACGCTCACCCGTACGCCGCTCTCCGCGACCCGATAACCACTGGGCTTGGGATTCTCCGTCAGGCGAATGACGGGCACGGCAAGGTCGTCGAGCTCACCGGCCAGCGCCTCGGTGGCGAAGACAAGATCGACGCCGCCGCGCTGCGCCAGCTTGCGCAGCGCAGCCAATGCGCGTCGCCCCGCCTGGCCACGCGCGGCGGACTGCGCGCGCGACATCTCCATGCCGAGCGCCACGCCAAAGTGCATCAAGGCCTCGGCCACCGGCGTGTCGTCGCAGAGCACGATCGCGCGCTTGCCGCGCGGCCCGCTCGCATGGGCCGCCGGCGTCTCCCCCTGAACCTCAACCGGCAAAGCGATGTGAAGCGTGAGGCACGTGCCCCGATCGACTTCGCTGCGCAGTTCAAGCGTGCCATCCATCAGCGCCGCGAGCTTGCGGCAGATCGTGAGGCCAAGGCCCGTGCCGCCAAAACGCCGCGTCGTCGACGTTTCCGCCTGTACGAAGGGCTCGAAGAGTTGTGCCTGTGCCTGCGGCGCGATGCCGATGCCCGTATCGGCCACTGCGATTGACACACGCTGGCGCTGCGCGCCGTGAAAGCCGCTTGCCGGACTCGCCGACACGCGCACGCTAACCTCGCCATGCGGCGTAAACTTGATGGCGTTGCTCAGCAGATTGAAGAGAATCTGCCGCAGCCGCACGCTGTCGCCGCGCAACTGCGCCGCCACGCCCGCGCCGACATCCACGCGCAGCTTGAGCCCCTTTTCATGCGCGCGCCCCGCGAGCAGCCCCACTGCGTTGTCGACCAGCTCGCGCATATCGAAAGGCTCCGAGTCGATCACAAGCCGCCCCGCCTGGATCTTCGAATAGTCGAGCAGATCGTCGAGGATCTGGAGCAGCGCGCCCGCCGATTCGTGCACCATCCCGACCATCTGCGTCTGATCCGGATTGAGCGGCGTGCGCTCCAGCACCTCCATGAGACCGAGCACGCCATTCATCGGCGTACGGATTTCGTGGCTCATCATGGCAAGGAAGTCGTCCTTCGCACGCGACGCGGCTTCCGCCAGATCGCGTGCGCGCGACAGTTCGGTGGCGCGGGTATGTTCGACGTTCGCGTCCACCGCATAGCCGCTCCAGACCACCGCGTCATCTTCCATGCCGCGCGGCACGAACTCCGCGCGCACCCATAGCAGTCCGCCTGCGCCTTGAAAGCGGAACTCGGTGTTGAGCGGCGAGAGCAGGCGCGCCGACCGTTCGAGCGCGGCCGAGAGCCGCGCGCGGTCGGCTCGATGTACGCGTGCGAGATCGAGCGCGCTGCTCCGCATGAGTTGCGTGGCCGCTTCGCCGAGCAGACGCTGCGTATCGCCGCCAAGATAAGCAAACGTGTACTGGCCGTCGCGGCTGCGCCGTAGCTGGAATACGAGCGCGGGCAGCGAACCCGTGACGTCTGACAGCAGCCGCTCGGACGCGCGTGCGCGCATTTCGGCGCGGCGGATTTCGGTGATGTCGATCATCGTGCCGAGCACGCAGAACGGCTCGTCGCGCGCGTCGCGGCACAACCGCGTCCAGAAAATGCCGTGCCTGCGCCCGCCCTCGGACAGGCCCGGCCTGGACGTTTCGTCGAACACGAATTCGACGCGCTGGCTCTCGCCTTCCTCGACCGTCTTCGTATAGAGCGCGTCGACACGACGGCTGATTTCGTCGCCCCATGCGGCCACTGCCGCACCGGTGCGCCCAAGCACCTCGCCGCGCTGCAAGCCGGTCATCTCTTCGTACGCACGGTTGACCGCCAGATAGCGGTTCTCCAGATCGCGCGCCCCGAGTGGATACGGAATCATCTCCGTCATCGTGTCCTGCAATTCGACCTGCCTTGCGAGCACCTGCTCGGCGCGACGTCGCCTCAGCATCTCGCGCTGCAACAGCACATAGGCGCGCAGCGTCACGAGCAGCACCACGCCAAAGGCAATCACGAAGGGCAGCAGACGCAGCGCGTTCATGCTCCATCCCCCTCGACGCTCGATGGCGGCGGCGGCGGTCCAGCGATTGCGGATCGCTTGCTGCTCGACGGGCGACATCGCATCGAGCGCCTTATCGATCAGGCCCTGGAGTGAAGCAAGATCGCCGCGAACCGCAAAGGCCGTCGATTCGTCGGTGCCTAGCGCGCCCACCACCTTGAGCGATTCGAGATATTGCCGGCTGAGCGGCCCGTCGAGCGCGGCAGCGTCGCCCACCAGAAGATCGGCGTCGCCGCGCCGAACCTGGGCGAGGCCGGCTTCGAGCGTCGTGGCCCGCTCAGTCCGCACGGGCTGGGACTCCCCGAAGAGTTGCTGGGCGGACGGCGCGTGCGGCGCCAGCACGATGCGGCGATCGGCGAGATCGCGGGGGCTGCGTGTCATCGGCTCGTCGCGGCGCCCCACGATGACGAGCGGATAGTGCTCGAACGGTTGCGTGTAGAGCGTGCCAGCGGCCAGGCCGCCATCGCCTTCCGACGTTGCGAGCATCGCAAGGTCACCGCGCCGGAATTGCGCATCGGCGTCCAGCCAGCTGGCGATGGGCACGCGTTCGAACGTGACGCCCAGCGTGCGGCTCAGATAGTCGAGGTAATCGATCGCCATGCCCGTCGCCTGGCCACGCTGACTCGCATAGCTGAACGGCAGCCAGCCCGGATCGAAGCCCACTTTCAACGGCGGCAGCGAGCGCAGCCACTCGCGCTCGCCTGGATCGAGCACCAGCGGCGAGACGCGCGGGCCTTCGCCGCGCGTCTCGCCGTTGCCGAGCCAGCGCATGCGCAGCGCGGCGGCGGCTGCCGGGCGCACGCCACCGGCGGCAACATTCAACTGGTCGCGCAGTGCAGACTTGGCGAGCGGCACGCCAAAGCGCAGCTCGCGCACCATGAAGCTTTCTTCGTAGGCGATGCGCAAGCCGCGCCAGGCAGCGAGTGAAAGCTGATAGCGCACGACCGGCGCGAAGCCAACATAGACGTCGGCGCTCCCCTGGGCGACCGCATGCAGCGCCGCGCCGGTATCCTGAAACACGGCGATATCGGCTTGCGCAAAGCGCTGGCGCAGAACCGCTTCGAGCACGTAGCCGCGCTCGACGGCGATACGCGCACGCGCAAGACGCTGGGCCGAAGTCACGAGCGCTTCGTTGCCCGCGCGCGTCACGAACGCGCTGTTGCCGCTCAAATACGGCACGGTGAAAGCGAGGCACCGGTCGCGCTGCGGCGAGCGCGCGACGCTCATGACAATGTCGATTTCGGCAGCGCACGCGCCCGCGAGCAACGCGCTCATGTTCGGATAGACGTGCGGCACGAGGCGCACGCCTGGGCCGACGAGCAGACGCAGGTAGTCGGCGCTGAAGCCGTTCACCGTGTTGCCGTCGAGAACTTCGAGAGGCGGCCAGCCGCCCGCGACGACCCCGACGCTGAGCGTTGACGGCAGGGTGCGCGCATCGTTCGCCCGCACGCTCTGCCCTGCCGGTGACGCCATTGCCGCCCCCGCGCACGCAGCGCACGCGATCAACGCGATAAGTGCGATCAGCGCGAAAGCCGCCGCAACCGCCCGCGCACGCGCAACGCCGCGGATGACGAACAGGCGAGCAACCAGCATGTCGGGTCGCGGCGCGCTCATGGTCGCAGTTCAGGCTTCGCCGAACGGCCCGCCGCGACGCTTGATGCGGGCGCGGCGGCACAACGCAAGGCGATGGAACGCGCCGGCTACGAGCCCGCCGAGCATGGGTACGGCCCAGAACAGCCAGAGTTGATCGAGCGCCCAGTCGCCCACAAAGAGCGCCGAGCCGGTAGAGCGCGCTGGATTCAAGCCGCCGTTGCTCACCGGAATCGCGATCAGGTAGGCCGCTGTCAGGCACGCCCCTAGCGCGACCGGCGCGGCACGGCGCCGTGGCTGCGAAGCCGACATCACGATGTGAAGAAGGACGAAGGCAAACGTCATCGCCAGCTCAATGGCAATCACGGCAGCAAGCGCGTACTCGCCAGGCGAATGCTCGCCATAGCCGTTGCTGCCGAAGTCGGAAACCGTGAACGCAAATCCAGGGCGGCCGCTCGCCACGACCGCGAGCAGCGTCGAACCCGCGAGTGCGCCTGCGGTCTGCGCCGCGATATACGGTGCAACGTCGCGAGTGGGAAAACGGCCCGCGATGGCATAGCCGATCGTAACGGCGGGATTGAAGTGAGCGCTCGATGCGCGCCCGCAGGCGTAAGCCGCGACAGTCTGGGCAAGGCCAAAGGCGGCAGCCATTTCGAAGACGTTCCAGCCCGGCGCAGACGCGCTCGTGTTAAGCGCCGTGCTCGCGCAGCCCACGAACACGAGCCATGCCGTGCCCGCGGCCTCAACCGCCAAACGCTCGCCGAGCTTCATCGTCCTGTGCCCTCTTCCGGTTACTGCGCGCGCCGCCATGTGCCGGCGGCCTTGTCAGAAACCAGAAACGGGATCGGAAAATTCGCGATGGCCGACAGTTCGCGCGTCGAGCTAAAAATTATGCTCACGATGCTTGTCTGATCGGATAGGACTACTCTGAAAATCGCGAAGAGTACGCGATGACTATTCGCGACTGAATCTGACAGAGACAAGCAGCCGCGCGAGGCATTTCGCTCGCGCGTGCTCACTCATTCGGGCGTTTCAGCGTGCACGACGCCGCAGTCGATCGCGAACCGGTAGAGCTCGATATCGCTCGTGAGCTCAAGCTTCTTCATCGCCGAGCACTTCTGGGCGCTGATGGTCTTGACGCTGCGCCCGAGCAGATTGGCGATCTCGGTCACGCCAAGGCCAGTGGCGTAGTACGAAATGACTTCGTACTCGCGCCGCGACAGCACCTGATGCACATGCGCATGTCGCTCCTCGCGTGCGGCCTTTTCGAGCAGGTCGCGCACTGACGGCCCCACATATTGCTCATGCGCCATGGCCGAAGCGATCGCAACCGGAATCAGGTCGATGCGGTCGCGCTTGCTGAGCACGCCCTCGACTTCGAGCTCTAGCGCCTCGCGCAACACCCTGGCGTCGTCGTCCATCGTGAGCACGACCACGGGCTTGCCTGCATGTTCGCGCTGGAAACTGCGAATCGCGCTGTGGCCCTCTTCGTAACCGTCGCCAGGCATGTGCAGATCCATCACGACGAGATCGAACGCATGCCGCGCGGCTTCATCGAATAGCTGCGCGACGGTTTGCGCGCGCGCGACGATACACATGTTCGGCAGCGTGGCGATCAGATTGTCGAGTGCGAACAGCACGAGCGGATGGTCGTCAGCGACGAGCAACCTCAGCGGCTGCGCCTGCTGAGAGGCCCTGGACTCGACCGCTTCGGCCGCGCCTCGCTCAACGCCTTCGCGCGCGGACACAGAAGACAGATGAGACGGCCACACGTGGGCCTGGCTGGGTGAGGTAGTGTTCATAGCAGACCGTGAGCCCGCACAAAGGCGAACAGCCCTGCGTCGTTGCTCACGCCAAGCTTCGCCATTGCGTCGCGTTTCTGGCGGCTCACCGTGCGTACGTCGCGGTCGAGCGTCCGGGCGATTTCGGTAATCGTGCGGCCGTGCACGAATTGACGGATGACTTCGGATTCCCGTGGCGACAGGCGCGGCACACGCGTGCTGTCGGCGCGTTCCGTGCCCGCCGCCGCGAGTTCTTCGAGGATCGAGCGACTCACGTATCGCAGCCCGTTGCCCGCTCCGCGCACGGCCGCCGTCAGTTCATCCATGGGTTCGCTCTTGCGGATCAGCGCCGTCACGCCCGTGTTCATCACCGCGCGCAGGATCGCAACGTTCGCAATGCTCGTGAGCACCACGATGCGCAAATGCGGCCAGTCGCGCCGCAGGCGTCGCACAAGGCTTAGTCCGTCTTCCGATTCGCCGGGCTCTCCGGGCATCGTGAGATCGGTGAGCACGATATCGCAGGGAATTCTTTCAAGCGTGCGCAAAAGTGCGCGCGGGCCCGTTGCCTCGCCGACGATCTGGATGTCGCCAGTCGTCTCTAGCGCCGAACGCACGCCTAGCAATACAAATGGATGATCGTCAGCAAGGACGACTCTGAGCTTCAAGGTGGCTCTCTCTCGATGGTGTAGGGGTATCGGATCGGCCGACGCGTGCCCGGACCGTCAGGCGGGCCGCACCATTTTCGTCGTTGCTCGACACGCAACTTTTCTGAAGGCCTCATCTGAACATTGATTAAAGATTGCCAGAATAAGAAATATCCTAATCATCAATACTCTCTCAATCGCAACTACTTAATCAGTTATACGTATCAAATGCGCGAGATTCGCATAATTCTCATTTTTATATCTCGCGCTTAAGACAATGCGCTGTTTCCCCTATCAAATCGCAGCGCCACCATTCGTCTGGCGATCGGAATTGCGCGCGGCCACGACAATCGCGGCACCCGCATGCGAGCGGTTCGAACCCGCTCGCGCGAATGCTGGCCACGCGAGGCCCGCGCACGCCGCTGCGCCAAGCCACACAGCAGTCCAACCCTGGGCCGCGAGCAGCATCGGAATGAGAGAGGGCGCTAGCCAGAAGGCGATAAACGCGCCCGTGTTGCCCATCGCCAGCGCGCTGCCCACGCGGCCGTCGCCTGCAAGCGTCGCGAGCTCGGTGTAGGCGACGCCATGCCATGCCGATGCGGCGATGCCACCCGCCGCCAGCAGCACGGATAGCCCGATCAAGACAGGCAAGGGCAAGTCCATCGCCGCATGAACGGTGTGCGCGCACCAGGCCGTGGACGCCGCCAGCGCGACGAACAACACGACAGTAAGCGCCGCGCATAGACGCAGATAGACACTGCGATTGCCGCGCCGGTCAGTCCAGCGCCCGCTCCAGACACGCATGACTGCCGCACCGATCTGCACCGCCGCCAGCACCGCGCCGGTTGCCTCGCTCCTTACATGGCCGAAATCGTGCAAGAAGACGCTTGCAAACGTGATCACGGCGACCTGGGGCATGCAGAGCGCCGCGATGCCGCCGACCATGCGCCAGACCTCCCCGCGCAGTAATGGCGAACGCGCAGGCTTTGCGGCGTCAGGCGACGGGTTCGCAACAGGCTGCTGCTCGTCGACCACGGGTTCGCGCACCCAGATAATCGTGAGGATTACCGATAGAAAGCACATCGCGGCGAGCGCGCCATAGACCCACATGAACCCCGCATGGGCAGCAAGCGCCGGCAACAGCAGTGCGCCCATGCCCGCGCCCGCAGGCACCGCCGTCTGCCGGATGCTCATGGCAAGGCCACGCTCCTTTGGCCCAAACCAGGCCATGACGGCGCGTCCACTCGATCCGTTGACACTGCCGCCCAGCAGTCCGACGGCGAGAAAGCCCGCCGCCAGCGCATGCGTGCCCGGCACATAAGCCGCCGTGGGCGAAACCCAGATGGCCATGGCGACAAGCGCTGCCATCGTCGAAGCCAGCCCCAACAGCAGCACGCGCCGGTCGCCCCATCGGTCAGTTAGCAGTCCCCATGGCAATTCGCTGAGCACGATGCCGAGTCCGAGCATGCCGAGCACGATTCCGAGCTCCCCCGTTCCGATCCCGTAAGCGGGGCGTAACGACACCGCCGTCGCCGGAATCCCCGAAAACGCCGCCGCAAAACTCGCATTGGCCACCACGCCGACACTCAATACCTTCCAGCGATGCGACGCCCGACGCCCCATTGCCTGTTCCATCGCGTGCTCCATGACCGTCTCCAGAAATACGTTGACTGCGGCCATGCTAAAGGCGCACTATCCATCGGAAAAGCGGGAATATTAAATCGACATCATCGGAAATTCCGAAACATCAGCAGCGCCAGGGCCAGTATCGACATGAACGCACGCGGTCTCGATCTCGCGCAGTTGCGCACTTTTCTCGCTGTGACGGAAGCAGGCAGCGTTTCGGGCGCCGCTGAGCGGATTTTTCTTTCGCAGTCGTCGGTGAGCGAGCAGTTGAAGAAGCTGGAGGAGCGCATCGGCCAGCCGCTATTCGTGCGCAGCAAGCATGGCGTCGCGCACACGCCCGCGGGCGCGAAGCTCGCGGCGCACGCGCACCGCATCGTCGCCATGTGCGACGCCGCGTTCGACGACATGCTCGGGCGCTCGCTCGATGGCGAACTGCGTCTCGCGATCACCGACTACTACCGGCCACACGACGTGGCCGCGATCATCCGGCGCTTCGCGAGCCAGCACCCGCGGCTGCGACTGCACGTGACCGTGCTGCCGAGCGCGACGATCGACGCGAGCGCGCACGACAACGTATTCGACATCGGCCTGTCGCTGCGCGTCGTCGCTGCGTTGCCACGCCGCGCCTCGGCGCGCGCCGATGACGCAAGCGGGCGCCAGAGCACCGTGATTCGGCGCGAGAAGCTGCTGTGGGTCGGCGCGCACGAGACGCTGCGCGAGCATGCCTCGCTCGCGCCGCCGTGGCCGCTCGTGCTGCTGCCCTCGACGTGCCAGTTGCAGCGTTACGTGGTGAAGCTGCTCGAACGCGAACGCATGCCGTATCTGATTTCGCATTCGGCGTCGGGCGTCGCCGGACTGCAGTTGGCGCTCAAGGCGGGACTGGGGATTTCGTGCCTGAACGAATCGGCGATTGGCGAGGGCGTGCAAGCCTGCCCGGCTTCGTTCGGCCTGCCGGCGCTGCCGGCGGCGGAGTTTCATCTGCTGCCGGGGCGGCCCGGCGAGAGCGCGCAGGTGAGCCATGCACGCGAGGCACTCGCGGCCCTGCTCGGTTGAGCGAGCCGCGAATCGACGCAGATCAGCCTGCGGCTTTGACGAGATCGGCGAAACGCAGCAAATCGACATTGCCGCCCGAAATCACGATGCCGACGCGCTTGCCGCGCACATCCACCTTGCGGTGCAGAACCGCCGCGGCTGCGAGGCAACCGGTCGGCTCGACGACAAGCTTCATGCGACTCGCGAAGAACTTCATCGTCTCGACGAGTTCGGCGTCGCTCACGGTGACGATTTCCTGCACGCGCTCGCGGATCACCGCGAAGGTGTAGTGGCCGAGGTGCTGCGTCTGCGCGCCATCGGCAATCGTCTTGGGCGTGTCGATGTGCACGATCTCGCCCGACTGGAAACTGCGCTGGCCGTCGTTGCCCGCTTCCGGCTCCACGCCAATCACCGTGCAGCGCGGCGCGAGCGCATGCGCCACCGTCGCGCAGCCCGACAGCAGCCCGCCGCCGCCCAGCGGCGTGAGCAGCACGTCCAGCTCGCCCGCCTCCTCGAACAGTTCCTTGGCCGCCGTGCCCTGCCCCGCCATCACATGCGGGTGGTCGTACGGCGGAATCAGCGTGAGGCCGCGCTCGTCGGCCAGGCGCTTGCCGAGCGCTTCGCGGTCTTCGGTATAGCGGTCGTAGAACACGACTTCGCCGCCGTAACCGCGCGTGGCTTCGACTTTCACCGCGGGGGCGTCGTGCGGCATCACGATCACAGCCTTCACGCCGAGCAGTTGCGCCGATAGTGCGATCGCCTGCGCATGATTGCCCGACGAGAACGTGATCACGCCGCCCTGCTTCTGCTCGGGCGTGAACTGCGCGATGGCGTTGTAGGCGCCACGGAACTTGAACGCGCCCATGCGCTGGAAGTTCTCGCACTTGAAGAACAGCTCCGCGCCTGCCAGCGCATTCGCGGTGCGCGAGGTCATGACGGGCGTGCGATGCGCGACGCCGCGAATGCGCTCGTGCGCGGCGGCGACGTCTTCGAAGGTGATCGGCAAGGTGCTCATGGTCGGTGCTCGCTGGGCAGGTAGGAATAGACGGTCGGGCGCGCCACGCCGAGCGTGCGTGCGACTTCGGCAAGCGCGTGACGCAGGTTCAGGTGGCCGCTTTCGGCAAGTTCGCGCACGGCGTCGCGGCGCTGCGCGAGCGTCATGCCGATGGGCGTGGTGTTGCGCGCGGCGGCAAAGCGTTCGAGCGCGGCGCGGATCGTTTCGCGCGCCTCGCCGCTCGTGTGCGGCGCGAGCGTTTCGGCGACCGGTGCCGCCGCGCCGGTCTGCATCAGCTGGCCGAGGCCCGCCGTGACCGCGCCGAGCAGCGACACGTCCATGTTCAGGCAGATGGCCGCGACGCACTCGCCCGCGCTGTTCTTCAGGCCGATGGAGGTGCTTTTGACGGGACGCCCGTCCGGGAAGCGATTCGGGTAGTTGGCGACGACATCGGGGAAGCCAGGGTCAGCGATCCGCGCGAGACCCATTTCGGTGGCGGCGTCGCCAATCTGCCGACCCGACAGATTGTTGGCGATGGCGACGACCGATTGGTCGGGCGTCGTGAGGTCGTGCAGCAGGACTTCGACAAGCGGCGCGAGCGTCTGGCCGAGCGCCTCGACGATCTTGCGGCCCTCGCGCAAGAGGAGCTGGTTTTCGTGTTGCTGCTGTTCGTGCGCACTGGCAGCGGGTCTGGCTGGCTTCGTCATGAGTGACATTTTGACGGTTTACGACAAAATGTCAAATCACTTCGAAAAGCTGCTATCTGGCAAGCAAACGTCGGACGAAAGCGGCGACAAGACTGAGCGCCGAGGCGCGTGAGGAAGACGCTGAAGCAGGAATCTGCTGCAGGCGGGTGAGGTCGATAAGCGGGCTGGGACTCATGGCTGGACTCCGGTGTGGCGCAGCGACGTGCCGCGCTTCAAGGAGATTCAGCTTAGAGATCGCGCTCGCGCGTCTGAATCGGAGGAATACGAAAACCAACGAAAAAGCCCTCGCAGCGGCAAGCTGCGAGGGCTCTTAAAAGGGATGCTGCGCGAATGAGCGCTTAGAACGGAATATCGTCGTCCATTTCGTCGAAGCCGCCGCCAGCCGGCGCGCTCGGACGGCTGCCGCCGCTGCTTGCGCCGCCACCGCTCGAACGCGGAGCGCCACCGCCGCCGCCGCCCGACATACGACCGCCGCCGCGCGGTGCCGACGATTGCTGGCTGTAGCCGCCGTCATCACCCATGTCCGAGCCTGCCGATGCACCGCCGCCGCTGCGGCCGCCCAGCATCTGCATCTGGTCGGCGACGATTTCCGTCGAATAACGGTCGGTGCCGTCTTGCGCCTGCCACTTGCGCGTGCGAATGCGGCCTTCGATATACACCGACGAACCCTTCTTCAGGTATTCCGAGACGATCTCGGCCAGACGGCCGAAGAACGACACGCGGTGCCATTCGGTCATTTCCTTGAACTCGCCGGACGCCTTGTCCTTGTAGCGGTCGGTCGTCGCGAGGCGGATGTTCGCCACGGCGTCGCCGCTCGGCAGATAGCGCACTTCAGGTTCGGCGCCGAGGTTGCCGACGAGGATCACCTTGTTCACGGATGCCATGAAATTCTCCTGTTGATTCAGTTGCGAGGAGCGGCCGCGCGGTTCGCGCACGCGTTGCAGTCATTGTGCGACTGACGGGCGCGGACCGCCTCCGCGAAATGTGTAGCTGCGATGCCTGGCTGCGAGCCTTGAGTCTGTGCACGAAAGCGCGCCACATGGCGCACCGCCGCTTCTTACGGATTCAGGCCGGCCAGGCTGATGTCTGCACTCAGGCCTGTTTCGGCTCAGCCCGCTTGGGCGGGGCCTTCATGTTGGCCGCGATTATAAGCCAGCACGCCACCAGCGCTGAGCAGGTGTAGAACACCGCGCTTGCGCCGTCGTGCTTGAGCATCCAGCCGCCCACCACGCCGCCAAGCGCAAGCCCGATCGACTGCGTCGTGTTGTACACGCCCGTAGCCGCGCCCTTGCGGGTGCCCGGCGCGAGCTTCGACACCAGCGACGGCTGCGACGCCTCCAGAATATTGAAACCGAGGAAGTACACGAAAAGCACCGCCGCCACGATTGCAATGGTATGCGCAAGCGAGCCGAGCAGAAGCTGGCCGATCAGGATAAGCCCAATGGCCGATACCACTACCGCCTTCATCTTGCCCTTCTTCTCCGCCGCAATGATGGCAGGCACCATCAGCACAAAAGACAGGCCCATGACAGGCAGGTAAATCTTCCAGTGCGCGGCGACCGGCAGGCCCGCATCGACGAGCAGGCGCGGCACCACGAGGAACAGCGCCGTCTGCGTGGCATGCAGCACCAGCACGCCGAAGTTCAGGCGCAACAACTCGACGTTGTGCAGGACTTCGGAGAACGGCGCGCGCACATGCACGGGCCGGGGCGCATCGGGCACCACCCACAGCACCACGCCCACGGCGACGATCGAGAAAATCCCCACCAGCGTGAACAGGCCGCTCATGCCGAGCCAGTGGAACACGACCGGCGCGCCGACGATCGCCACGGCGAACGACAGGCCGATCGAGCCGCCCACCATCGCCATGGCCTTGGTGCGGTTCTGCTCGGAGGTCAGGTCGGCGATGAAGGCGAGCACGGCGGACGACACCGCGCCCATGCCCTGGATCACCCGGCCGACGATGATCCACGTCATGTCATGCGCGCCTGCCGCGACAAAGCTGCCGATCGCGAAGATCACGAGGCCGGCGGCGATCACGGGCTTGCGCCCGACCTTGTCGGAGATCCAGCCATAGAAGATATACAGAAGCGATTGCGTGACGCCATACGCGCCAAGCGCAATGCCGACGAGCAGCACGTTGTCGCCGCCGGGAATAGTTTTCGCGTAGACCGAAAACACCGGCATGATCATGAACAGGCCCAGCATGCGCAGCGCGAAGATCGCGGCAAGCGACACGGTCGCGCGCACTTCGGGCGCGCTCATGCGTGAAGAGGTAGCGGGTGAGTTGGAGGACATCGGAGCGTTTTGTGATTAGGCCGCCGCTGCCCGCCGGTCGCGCGCGCCGATGGCGCCGACCGTGGCCCGGCGCACAGGCCTGGGTCGCATGCAAGAGCTGTCGATTCGCTTGCAGGGCCCGCGTGAGATGCGTCAGGCGCACGTCAGGACCCTTTCAAAGACCGTCAGCAAGCCGTAACGGCGGTCTGGAAAAGTCGTTATAGTAGCAGGTTTAGCCTCCCTTTCTCCCGCAGGTTCATGGAACAAATCCGTATCCGTGGGGCCCGAACCCACAACCTGAAGAACGTCAATCTGGACCTCCCGCGCCACAAGCTCGTGGTGATCACCGGGTTGTCGGGTTCAGGCAAGTCCTCGCTCGCCTTCGACACGCTTTACGCGGAAGGCCAGCGCCGTTACGTGGAAAGCCTCTCGGCCTACGCGCGCCAGTTCCTGCAGCTGATGGAGAAGCCCGATGTCGACCTGATCGAGGGTCTGTCGCCCGCTATCTCCATCGAGCAGAAAGCCACCTCGCATAACCCGCGTTCGACGGTCGGCACGGTCACCGAAATTCACGACTACCTGCGACTTCTTTACGCACGTGTGGGCACGCCGTACTGCCCGGATCACGAGATTGCGCTGGAGTCGCAAAGCGTTTCGCAGATGGTCGACGCCGCGCTCGCGCTGCCCGAAGAGACCCGGCTGATGATTCTCGCGCCGGTGGTCGTGGATCGTAAGGGCGAGCACGCCGAGCTGTTCGACGACATGCAGGCGCAGGGTTTCGTGCGGTTTCGCGTGCGCTCGGGCGGCGGCACCGCCAACGAAGGCGAGGCGAAGATCTATGAAGTCGAGTCGCTGCCCAAGCTCAAGAAGAGCGAGCGCCACACCATCGACGTGGTGGTGGATCGCCTGAAGGTGCGCCCGGACATGAAGCAGCGCCTCGCGGAATCGTTCGAGACCGCGCTGCGTCTGGCTGAAGGCCGCGCCGTCGCGCTCGAAATGGACACGAACAAGGAGCATCTGTTCAGCTCGAAGTTCGCCTGCCCGATCTGCTCGTACTCGCTGCCGGAGCTGGAGCCGCGCCTCTTCTCGTTCAACAACCCGATGGGTGCGTGCCCGGAGTGCGACGGCCTCGGCCAGATCACCTTCTTCGATCCGAAGCGCGTGGTCGCGCATCCGTCGCTGTCGCTCGCGGCGGGCGCCGTCAAGGGCTGGGACCGGCGCAACCAGTTCTACTTCCAGATGCTGCAAAGCCTGGCGGCGTTCTACGACTTCGACATCGACACCGCGTTCGAAGACCTGCCGGAGAAAGTGCGCAAGATCCTGCTGTACGGTTCGGGCAAGCAGGAAATCCCGTTTTCGTACATCAACGAGCGCGGCCGCACTTCGGTGCGCGAGCACGTGTTCGAAGGGATCATTCCGAACCTGGAGCGCCGCTACCGCGAGACCGATTCGGCCGCGGTACGCGAAGAACTCTCGAAATACCAGAACAACCAGGCCTGCCCGCACTGCGAAGGCACGCGACTGCGCCGCGAGGCGCGTTTCGTGCGCATCGGCATGAACGAGGACGCGCGCGCCATCTATGAAGTCAGCGGCTGGCCGCTGCGCGACTCGCTCGGCTACTTCCAGACGCTGCGTCTGGAAGGCGCCAAGCGCGAGATCGCCGACAAGGTGGTCAAGGAAATCGTCGCGCGGCTGATGTTCCTGAATAACGTCGGGCTCGATTACCTGTCGCTCGACCGCAGCGCCGAGACGCTCTCGGGCGGCGAGGCGCAGCGCATCCGGCTGGCGTCGCAGATCGGCTCCGGCCTCACGGGCGTGATGTACGTGCTCGACGAACCGTCGATCGGCCTGCACCAGCGCGACAACGACCGGCTGATTTCCACGCTCAAGCATCTGCGCGACCTCGGCAATTCGGTGATCGTCGTGGAGCACGACGAGGACATGATCCGCATGGCCGATTACGTCGTCGACATGGGGCCGGGCGCGGGCGAGCACGGCGGCATGGTGATTTCCGAAGGCACGCCCAAGCACGTGGAAAACGATCCGGCTTCGATGACGGGTCAATATCTGTCGGGCGCGCGTCGCATCGACTATCCGGACGAGCGCAAGGAAGCCGACGAACGGCGCCTGCGCATCGTCGAGGCCTACGGCAACAACCTCAAGCACGTCACGCTCGACCTGCCGGTCGGCCTTTTGACCTGCGTGACGGGCGTGTCGGGCTCGGGCAAGTCCACGCTCATCAACGACACGCTCTATCACGCCGTGTCGCAGCATCTGTATGGATCGTCGGCGGAACCGGCGCCGTTCGAGGCGATCGAGGGCCTCGATCACTTCGACAAGGTCATCAACGTCGACCAGTCGCCGATCGGCCGCACACCGCGCTCGAACCCGGCCACCTACACCGGCCTGTTCACGCCGATCCGCGAACTGTTCGCGGGCGTGCCGGCGGCCAAGGAGCGCGGCTACGAGTCGGGCCGTTTCTCGTTCAACGTGAAGGGCGGGCGCTGCGAAAGCTGCCAGGGCGACGGCGTGCTGAAGGTGGAGATGCACTTCCTGCCCGACGTCTACGTCCCCTGCGACGTCTGCCACGGCAAGCGCTACAACCGCGAGACGCTGGAGATCCAGTACAAGGGCCGGAACATCAGCGAAGTGCTCGACATGACGGTGGAAACCGCCTACGAGTTCTTCAAGGCGGTGCCGGTCGTCGCGCGCAAGCTCAAGACCTTGCTGGACGTGGGCCTGGGCTATATCCGCCTGGGCCAGTCGGCCACCACGCTGTCGGGCGGCGAGGCGCAGCGCGTGAAGCTGTCGCTGGAGCTGTCCAAGCGCGACACGGGCCGCACGCTCTACATCCTCGACGAGCCGACCACCGGTCTGCACTTCCACGATATCGCGCTGCTGCTCGAAGTGATTCATCGACTTCGAGATCAGGGCAATACGGTCGTGATCATCGAGCATAATCTCGATGTAATAAAAACCGCCGACTGGGTCGTCGACATGGGCCCCGAAGGCGGCGCGGGCGGCGGCCAGATCGTGGCGCAAGGCACGCCGGAGCAGGTGGCGAAGTCGAAGGCCAGCTTCACCGGGCGTTATCTCGCACCGCTGCTCAAGCGCGCGAACGGCAAGATCGCGGCGCTCGATACGGCCTCGGGCAAGTAGTCGGGCGCGGGATCGGGCAAAGAATCGGGCAAAAAATCGGGCAACAAGCAGCGCAGTGCACCAATAAAGCTGCGCACACAACGGGACGGGGGCCGCGAGCCCCCAGGGTCTGGGGACGGAATAGACGCAACATGGCCAAGCGCAACGAAGCGACCGACACGGCGGACGACAAGCAGCAGGTGCGCGACCTGCGGCCGAGGCCCGTGCGGCTCACGAGCGACATGAGCCTGCCGAAGCTTTCGGCGGTGGAGATCGGCAGCTATCTGGCCGCGCTCGGCGGCATGTGGGCGGTGCTGCATCTCAATCTGCTCGGCGCCCTGCTCGCGGGGATGCTGGTCTATCAGCTCGTGCACACGATTTCGCCGCTGATCGAGCGGCGCATGTCGAGCAGCCGCGCGCGCTGGCTGTCGGTCGTGCTGGTGTCGATTGTGATCGTGGGCGTGCTGACTGGCCTCACGGTGGGCGTGATCGAGCAGTTCGAAAACGACGTGCCGAGCGTGCAGAAGGTCATGGCGCAGATGATGACCTTCGTCGACCAGGCGCGCGGGCGCATTCCCGACGCCATCGCCTCCTATCTGCCCGTGGACGTCGCGCAGATGAAGCTCAAGGCGCTCGCGCTGATGCACGAGCACGCCACGCAGCTTGGCCAGGGCGGCAAGAACGCGGCGCGCATCCTCGGGCATATCGTGATCGGCATGATCATCGGCGCGATCATCGCGATTGGCGCACAGAAGAACGCCACGCGGCTGCCGCTATCGACGGCGTTTGTCGCACGCGTGTCGCGTTTCGCCGATGCGTTCCGCCGCATCGTGTTCGCACAGGTGAAGATCTCGGCGATCAACACGGTGTTCACCGGGCTGTTCCTGCTGCTGGTGCTGCCGGTGGTTCACGCGCCGCTGCCGCTCGCGAAGATGCTGGTGGTGGTGACATTCGTGGTGGGGCTGCTGCCGGTGATCGGCAACCTGATTTCGAACACGCTGATCGTGGCGATCGCGCTCACGGTCAGCCTGCCGGCGGCGGTGACGGCGCTGGCGTTCCTGATCGTGATTCACAAGCTCGAATACTTCCTGAACGCACGTATCGTCGGCGGCCAGATCGAGGCGCGCACGTGGGAACTGCTGACGGCGATGCTGGTGATGGAAGCCGCGTTCGGCATCCAGGGCGTGATCGCCGCGCCGATTTTCTACGCGTATATCAAGCGCGAGCTGATTTATCTGCGGCTGGTTTGAAGCCACGTAGTTTGAAGCCGCGTAGTTTGAAACCGCATAGCGCGATGAAAAATGGCCCCGAAGGGGCCATTTTTTTCGTCACAACCGTGCGCTCAAATCAGCGGAACACCACCGTCTTATGCCCGTTGAGCAGGATACGGTGCTCCACATGCCACTTCACCGCGCGCGCGAGCGTCACGCACTCCACGTCGCGGCCAATCGCCGTGAGTTGCTCCGGCGTCATGTTGTGGTCCACGCGCTCGACTTCCTGCTCGATGATCGGGCCTTCGTCGAGATCCGACGTCACGTAGTGCGCCGTGGCGCCGATCAGCTTCACGCCGCGATCGAACGCCTGGTAGTACGGCTTCGCGCCCTTGAAGCTCGGCAGGAACGAGTGGTGAATGTTGATGGCACGGCCCGCCAGCGCATCGCACAGTTGCGGAGACAGAATCTGCATGTAGCGCGCGAGCACCACCAGGTCGGCGCGTTCGTTGTTCACCACTTCGAGCACGCGCGCTTCCTGCGCGGCCTTGTCCGCGGCCGTGCCGCCGAGCAGCGGGAAGTGATGGAACGGGATGTTGTAGCTCGCCGCCAGCTGATAGAAGTCCTTGTGATTCGAGATGATCGCGGGAATTTCAATCGGCAACTGGCCGGTGCGGTAGCGGAACAGCAGGTCGTTCAGGCAGTGGCCGATCTTCGACACCATGATGACCACGCGCGGCTTCACGTTCGCGTCCTGCAGCTCCCAGCGCATGCTGAACTCGCTCGCCAGCGGCGCGAACGCCGCGCGCAGGCCGTCGAGCCCCGGGTCGCCGCCCACTTGCTGGAAGTGCACGCGCATGAAGAACTCGCCGGTGTGGCTGTCGCCGAACTGGGCCGAGTCGAGAATATTGCTGCCGCGCTCAAACAGAAAACCCGACACGGCATGCACGATGCCCGGCCGGTCGGCGCACGACAGGTTGAGAATAAAGCTGTGATCGGTCGACATGACCCTGGTAACTCCCGTCATTTCTCTCTGATTCAAAAGGGCTAGTTAAACCCAACGCCCTTTCACAGCGTCGGTGGTTCGAAGATCGCGGCAATGCCCTCGCACGCGTCTTCGTCGATCCATTGGCGGCGCAGCATCAGGTCGAGCGTCGCGAGGCCCGCGTCGACCGTCATGCGGCCTTCCTCGATCCAGCGTGCGGTTTCCTCGATGCGCGCGAGGCGATGCTCGCCCACTTCGCCGTCCTGGTTGTGCGGCACGAAATCTTCGGGCAGCACGAGGTCGTAGACGAAGATCTGCTCGGCCTGGGTGCCCTCGGGCAGCGACTGCAACACGTGCACGGTGCGCCCCGGCGTGGCGCGCGCGGCGAGTTCGGCGGCGATGCCCGCCTCTTCCCAGCACTCCTTGGCGAGCGTGGGCTCGATGCCGAGTCCCCAGCCGATCCCGCCCGCCACGACGTTGTCGAGCATGCCGGGGTCGGTGGCCTTGGTGTCGCTGCGGCGCGCGATCCAGAGCTGCGGCGCGCTCGAAGTCGCGCCAGCAGCCGAAGCCGCATATTCTACGACGCCGTTCAAATGCACCGCATAGGTCATGGTGCCGAAGAAGCGCGAAGCGGCGCGCTCGATATAGGCGAGCGGCGGCGCATCGAAGGCGTTGCGGATCGCGTAGGTTTCGTTGCGCCAGCCCGGAATGCGGCCCTCGGCGGCGAGCGCGCCGATCACCGATCCCAGTGCCGCGCTGCGCGCCGTCACATTGTCGAATTCGGCGGCGAGGGTTACGCGCGCGTCGGGCCCGGCATCGACAATCGTGAAGACGTCGGGCCAGCGCGCCAGCAATGCGACATCGGCGCGGCGAATCCAGCCCACGCGTTCGTCACCGAAATAGAACGGCAGATGCGCGTTCGCGTCGAAGCGGCGCGCGTCGGTGATGCAAGGCAAACTCATCGTGTGAAACTCCAGGCGTCGTCGGTTGGGCGTGAGTCAGGCTTCAGTCGCGCAGCGCGATGCGCATGCCGATGGCGATGAAGGTGAGGCCCGCCAGGCGGTCGAGCCACACGCCCGCGCGCGGCCGGCGCTTGAGCCAGCCGCCGATGGTGCCCGCGCACAGCCCGAACACCGAAAACACCACCACGGTCTGCAGCATGAACACGGCGCCCAGTTCGAGCATCTGCAGCGTCACGCTTTGACCACCGCTTTGCGCGCCGTGCGTATCGACGAACTGCGGCAGGAAGACGACGAAGAACAACGTCACCTTCGGGTTCATCACGTTGCCGAGCACGCTCTGGCGAAAGATCGTCGAGAGCGGCTGGCGCGGACGGTCGCCCGCGGCGGCCAGGCCCTGGCTGCGCAATGCCTTCACGCCAATCCAGATCAGGTACGCGGCGCCCGCGAGCTTGAGGATCTGGAATGCGAGCGGCGACGAGCGCAGCAGCGCGGCAATGCCCAGCGCGGCCAGCGTCGTGTGGAACGTCACCCCCGCCGCGAAACCGAGCGCGGCCACGAGACCGGCGGCGCGGCCCTGCGAGATGCCGCGCGCGAGCACCTGAAGGTTGTCCGGGCCGGGCGCGAAGGTGATGGCGAGCGAAGTCGCGAGAAAGAGCGCGAAGTTGGGCATGGCCTCAGGGCCTCCGTGGAATCAATGTCCGCCGAACGAGGTGATGGTGTAGAGCGGCAGGCCCGCTTCGGTGAGCAGCTTCGAGCCGCCCAGTTCCGGCAGGTCGATGATCGCCGCGCCCTCCACCACCGTCGCGCCCAGCCGCTCAAGCAGGCGCTTGCCCGCGAGCATGGTGCCGCCCGTGGCGATCAGGTCGTCGACGATCACGACGCGGTCGCCCTGGCCAACCGCATCCTCGTGGATCTCGACCGTCGATTCGCCGTATTCGAGCTTGTAGGTTTCCGACACCGTCTTGTACGGCAGCTTGCCGATCTTGCGGATCGGCACGAAGCCCACGTTCAGCTCATACGCAACGATCGGGCCGATGATGAAGCCGCGCGCGTCCAGACCCGCGATGCAGTCGAGCTTCATGCCCACGTAACGCTCGACCAGCAGGTCGATCAGCACGCGCAGGCCCTTCGGGTCGCCGATCAGCGGCGTGATATCGCGAAACTGCACTCCCGGCTGAGGCCAGTCGGGCACCGTGCGGATCAGGCTGTTTACGAACTGCGCAGGATCGGCGCTCGCGTTCGCAGGTGCGTTGGACATGATTTCTCCGGGTAGTAGCAAGAATTGAAGCAAAATTAGGGAACGGTCGATGGCAGCGGCCGGTTAAACGGGGCGAGACCCCGTCGGCGCATCAAGCCGCCGTCGCGCCCGCCCCGGCGCCTGCCTTGCGATGACGCGACAGGCGTTCCTCGGCCAGCGCGAGCTGCTCGGGCAGGCCGCGCAGCACGACGATGTCGGCTTCGCGCAGCTTGGTCGAGGGGTCTGGCTCCACGCCACGAATGCCGTGGCGGCGGATCGCCGTGACCTCCACGCCGAGGTCGACGAGGCCCAGATCGGCCAGCGTGCGGCCCACGGCGTCGGCGCGCGGATCGACCGGTACGGATTGTAGCCGCACCTGCTCGTGACCGTCCTCGCCCGCATCGTCGGTGCCGTGGAAATAGCCGCGCAGCAGGCTGTAACGCTCGTCGCGCAGTTCCTCGACCCGGCGCACCACGCGGCGCATCGGCACGCCCATCAGCACGAGCATGTGCGAAGCCAGCATCAGGCTGCCTTCGACGATTTCCGGAATCACCTCGGTCGCGCCGGCGGCCAGCAGCCGTTCGAGATCGGCGTCGTCGACGGTGCGCACGATCACGGGCAGCGTCGGCTCCAGTTCGTGGATGTGATGCAGCACGCGAAACGCCGATTGCGTGTTCGCATAGGTGATCGCGACCGCGGCCGCACGGTGAATGCCCGCCGCGACCAGCGACTCGCGCCGCGCCGCATCGCCGAACACCACCGATTCGCCCGCCGCCGCCGCTGCCGCCACACGGTCAGGATCGAGGTCGAGCGCGACGTACGACAGCCCTTCGTATTCGAGCATGCGCGCGAGGTTCTGCCCGGCACGACCATAGCCGCACACGATCACGTGGCCGCTTTGCTTGATGCTCTGCGTGGCGATGCGCGTCATCATCAGCGACTGTTGCATCCATTCGGTCGAGGAAATCCGCATCACGATGCGGTCGGCGTTCTGGATCAGGAACGGCGCGGCCAGCATCGACAGCAGCATCGCCGCGAGGATCGCCTGAAGCAGCGTGGGATCGACCAGATGCTTGTCGAGAATGAGGTTCAGCAGCACGAAACCGAATTCGCCCGCCTGCGCGAGCCCGAGGCCCGTGCGCATCGCCACGCCCGGCGACGCGCCAAAGAGCCGCGTGAGCGCCGTGATGAGCACGGCCTTGAGCACGATGGGCGCAATGAAGAACGCGCCCACCATGAACGGGTGCTGCCAGATCACGTGCGGGTTGAGCAGCATGCCCGTGGTGACGAAGAAGAGCCCCAGCAGTACGTCACGAAACGGCTTGATGTCCTCTTCCACCTGATGCTTGTAGGGCGTCTCGGCGATCAGCATGCCGGCGATGAACGCACCCAGCGCGAGCGACAGGCCGAATTTATCGGTGATGAACGCCGCGCCCAGCGTGACGAGCAGCACGTTCAGCACGAACAGTTCCTGCGAGCGGCGCCGCGCGACCACGTTGAACCAGCGCGTCATGAACTTCTGCCCGACGAACAGCAGGATGCCGAGCGCGAGCACGATCTTGATGGCGGCCATGCCGAGCGATTCGATCAGCGACTTCGACGAGCCGCCGAACGCCGCAATCACGATCAACAGGGGCACCACGGCCAGATCCTGGAACAGCAGCACGCCCAGGATGTTGCGGCCATGTTCCGATTCGATCTCCAGCCGCTCCGCCAGCATCTTGCTGACGATGGCCGTCGACGACATGGCGAGCGCGCCGCCCAGTGCCACGCAGGCCTGCCAGGTGATATGCACCCACGGTTCGAGCACGAGGCCGACCAGCAGCGCCACCGCGATCGTCCCTACGACCTGCGACAGCCCGAGGCCAAACACGGCGCGCCGCATCGCGCGCAGCTTGGAAAGCGAAAACTCCAGCCCGATCGAGAACATCAGGAACACGACGCCGAATTCCGCCAGGTTCTGCGCGCCATGCGTGTCCGGCACGATGCCGAGCGAGCGCGGCCCGACCAGAATGCCGACCGTCAGGTAGCCCAGCATCGGCGGCAGGTTCAGGTAACGGAACAGCACGACGCCCACCACCGAAGCGAGCAGCAGGAACAACGTCATTTCCAGCGGGGAGATCATCGTGAGAAGCGTCCTCGTTCTCTTATGCGTTGCCGGATGTGCATCTCGAAATGCACAAGCCCGGCTGTGGAAACTATGCCCGCGCCGGTCGGATCCATGATCGGCGCAAACGATGCGAATTGGGAAGTGCTGCGAGGGACTACAGGGGGAAGCCCGGGCGGGCGGCGAGCTCCGCCGGACGGGCCGCAAAGTGGCCGTAAAGCGGTGACAAAGCGGCCGCCCAGAGGCCACCCGAGGCACCGCGCGAAGCGCCGCGCGCGCTGGGCGCGCAGGCGCGGCGCGCATACGCCTTTGCTATACTCCCCGGATGATAGCGAAAATCAATGGCGACCGGGCGCTGAAGCTCGCTCGCGACGTGCTCGACATCGAAGCTGACGCCGTGCGCGGGCTTCGCGACCGGCTCGACGACAACTTCGTCAGCGCGGTCGATCTCATCCTCAGTTGCCGTGGACGCGTTGTCGTTTCCGGCATCGGCAAATCGGGCCACATTGCCCGCAAGCTCGCGGCCACGCTGGCCTCCACGGGCACGCCGGCCTTCTTCGTGCATCCTGCCGAAGCGAGCCACGGCGACCTCGGCATGGTGACCGCGGAAGACGTCTTCATCGGCCTGTCCAATTCCGGCGAATCCGAAGAACTCGTGGCGATCCTGCCGCTCGTCAAGCGCATCGGCGCGAAGATGATCGGCATGACGGGCGACCGCCCGCAATCGACGCTCGGCAAGCTCTGCGACGTGCACCTGAACGCCGGCGTCGAAAAAGAAGCCTGCCCGCTCAATCTCGCACCGACCGCCAGCACCACGGCGGCGCTCGCGCTGTCCGACGCGCTCGCGGTCGCGGTGCTCGACGCGCGCGGCTTCGGCGCCGACGACTTCGCGCGCTCGCACCCGGGCGGCGCGCTCGGCCGACGCCTGCTGACCTACGTGCGCGACGTGATGCGCACGGGCGAAGCCGTCCCGAAGGTGCGCGACGACGCCTCGGTGCGCGACGCCCTCTTCCAGCTCACCGCCAAGCGCATGGGCATGACGGCGATCGTCAACGCCGACGACCACGTGGCCGGCATCTTCACCGACGGCGACCTGCGCCGCGTGCTCGAACGCGTAGGCGATTTCCGCGATCTGCCTATCGGCGACGTGATGACCCGCGGCCCCCGCACGATCGGCCCCGATCAACTCGCCGTCGAAGCCGTGGAACTGATGGAGCGCCATCGCATCAATCAGATGCTGGTGGTAGACGCCGACGGCGCGCTCATCGGCGCACTCAACATGCACGACCTGTTCTCCAAGAAGGTGATCTGATGGCGGCTTCCGAGCTGGATGCAAAGGCACGCGCGGCGCGCGTGCGGCTGATGATTTTCATCGGCGCACTCAACATGCACGACCTGTTCTCCAAGAAGGTGATCTGATGGCGGCTTCCGAGCTGGATGCAAAGGCACGCGCGGCGCGCGTGCGGCTGATGATTTTCGACGTCGATGGCGTGCTCACCGACGGCGGCCTGCTGTTCACCGGCGCGGGCGACACCATGAAGGACTTCAACTCGCTCGACGGCCACGGCGCCAAGCTGCTGCGCGAAGCGGGCATCGACACGGCCATCATCACCGGGCGCAAGTCCGAGATCGTCGCCGTGCGCGCGAAGGAACTGCGCATCACGCATCTGTATCAAGGCGTCGAAGACAAGCGCGTCGCATTCAAGCAGCTGCTCGCCGAAACCGGCGTCACGGCTGACGAATGCGGCTACATGGGCGACGACTGGCCCGACCTCGCGGTGATGCTCCAGTGCGGCTTCGGCGCAGCGCCGGCCAACGCGCACACGGAAGTGCTCGCGCGCGCGCATTGGGTCACCGACCGCACCGGCGGCCACGGCGCCGTGCGCGAAGTCACCGACCTGATCCTGCGCGCCCAGGGCCACTACGACGCAATGCTCGCGGCCGCCTGCGCAGCAGATTCTCCGGACGCCGGGGCGCACCAATGAACCCGAAGTTCCGCCTCACCTCGCTGATTCCGCTCGTCTGCGTGGCATTTCTCGCCGGTTTCACCTGGTGGCTGTTCCAGGCCGTCAAGCCGCACGAGAACGAGGCTGCGCCGCGTCCGCTCACGCATTCGCCCGATTACTTCGCCGACAATTTCTCGGTGTCCGAACTCGACCAGTCGGGTGCGACGCAGTACCGCCTGACCGCCACCCACATGGTGCATTACGAGGACGATCAGGACAGCGACCTCACGATGCCCGCGGTGCGCGCGTTCCAGCCCGGCAAGCCGGTGGTCACGGCCACCGGCAAGCGCGGCACGGTGAATTCGGACGCCTCGATCGTCAACCTGTACGACGACGCCCGCATCCTGCGCGCCGCCGGTTATGGCGACCCCGAGATGCAGGCTGATTCCGAGCATTTCCGCGTGCTGGTGAACGACGATGTGATCCTGACCGAAAAGCCGGTTAAACTTCGTCGCGGCCTGTCGGTCATGACGGCCACCAACGGCATGAACTACAACAACGTCACCCGGGTCATCCAGCTCTTCGGCAACGTCCGCGGCGCGATCGCCCCGGCTGACTCCGGCGGCTCGTCCTGATCCCCCGGGCCGTCCACGCAAGGCACATGATTGCATGAACGATTCGCTTCCCCGTCTCTTGTCCGGTTTGCCGCGCGCCGAGCGCTGGCGCCGCGCCGCGTTCGCCACGCTGGGCGCGCTCGCCCTTGCGCTCCCGCTCGCGAGCTTCGCTCCGGCCGCACACGCCGAACGCGCCGACAAGGACAAGCCGCTTAACATCGAAGCGGACAACATGACGTATGACGACCTCAAGCAGCAGACCATCTTCACCGGTCACGTGGTCGCCACCAAGGGCACAATCCTGATCAAGGCCGACAAGCTCGTCGTCACCCAGGATCCGCAGGGTTACCAGTACGCCACCGGCACGGTCGCGCCCGGCACGCCCGACGCCAACCTCGCCTACTTCCGCCAGAAGCGCGAAGGCATCGACGAATACGTCGACGGCACGGCCGAGCGCATCGACTACGACGGCAAGCAGGACCTCACCACGCTCACGACGCGCGCCACGGTGCGCCGCCTGCAAGGCCTGTCCACGGTGATGGACCAGGTGCATGGCAGCGTCGTGACCTATGACGGCCAGAAGGACTTCTACACTGCGAAGTCCGGCTCGGACGTCGCGGGCCCGGGCAATCCGAAGGGCCGCGTGCGCGCCATGCTGTCGCCGCGCAACGGCGGCGTGCAGCCGCTCACGGGTGCTTCGGCCACGCTCGCGCCCTCCACGAAGCTTCAGGAAGCGCCGCAACAGTGAACATCGCCACCGCCTCCCCCATTCATCAGCGCCCGTCCGCGGGCAAGACGAGTTCGCTCGTAGTGCGCAACCTCAAGAAGCGCTATGGCTCGCGCACCGTGGTCAAGGACGTTTCGCTCGACGTGAAAAGCGGCGAAGTGGTCGGCCTGCTCGGCCCCAACGGCGCGGGCAAGACCACCTCGTTCTACATGATCGTGGGACTCGTGCCGCTCGACGCCGGCGAGATCGATCTCGACGGCCAGTCGATCAGCCTGCTGCCGATCCACAAACGCGCGGCGCTGGGTCTGTCGTATCTGCCCCAGGAAGCGTCGGTGTTCCGCAAGCTCACCGTCGAAGAGAACATCCGCGCAGTGCTCGAACTGCAGGTGGACGAGAACGGCAAGCGCCTGTCGAAGGACGTCATCACGACGCGCGCCGAAGCGCTGCTCGACGAGCTTCAGATCGCGCACCTGCGCGAGAATCCGGCGCTGTCGCTGTCGGGCGGCGAGCGCCGCCGCGTGGAAATCGCACGTGCGCTGGCCACCGACCCGAGCTTCATTCTGCTCGACGAGCCGTTTGCGGGCGTTGACCCGATCGCCGTGCTCGAAATCCAGAAGATCGTGAAGTTCCTGAAGCAGCGCAACATCGGCGTGCTGATCACCGATCACAACGTGCGTGAAACGCTCGGCATCTGCGATCACGCCTACATCATCAGCGACGGCTCCGTGCTCGCAGCCGGCGCCCCCAGTGAAATCATCGAAAACGAAAGCGTGCGCCGCGTTTATCTCGGCGAACACTTCCGCATGTAACAGGCCCTCCGGGCGCAGCACGCGCCCGGATCCGGCCTGCCCGAACCCGGCTGCATCTTCGCTGTACTTTCGCTGCATCTTCGCTGTACTTTCGCTGTCTCCTGGGCGCATAGCCTGCCTCGCGCCCCCGCTTCCCCCTGAGTTTTCCGTTGTGTCTGGCCGCTGTCGGCACTGCCGGCGATTGCCTGTCGCGAGCGCCCGATGCGCTATCGTGTGGCTGCGTCGTGCTCGCTCAGCGCGGCTCAACGCGCCGTTGAGCTCGCAGCCGGACGCACTGTTTGCGCACCAAATTCGCCCCCGCCGCCCCACTGGCACCAAGGCAGGGCACGCGCGTTTTCGCGAATGTCGCGTGGTATCGCGAGCGTGGCAAACTCTTTACAATGAATCGCACATTGCCATGAAAGCCAGCCTCCAACTCCGCCTCTCGCAGCATCTTGCGCTCACTCCGCAACTGCAACAGTCCATCCGGCTGTTACAGCTGTCGACGCTCGAACTGCAACAGGAAGTCGCCACGGCGATCTCGCAGAATCCGCTGCTCGAGAACGACGACGACTGGATCGCAAGCCCGCTGCGCGTGGCCGCCGACGGCTCGCTCATCGCGCAGCCGCCGCAGTCCTCCGCCCCGGAATCGATGCAGGGCGCAAGCAGTAGCTCCAGCTCGTCGAGCAGCGATAGCGACAACAGCGACGGCGAACCGCGCGGCGTGGACGACTACAACGGCCTCGGCGGCGACGCGAATGGCGACTCCAGCCAATGGAATCTCGACGACTACGGTCGCTCCGGCAGCGCCTCCGACGACGACGACCTGCCGCCGCTGCAAATCCACGAATCCACCACGACGCTGCGCGATCACCTGATGGCGCAGCTGCGCGAAACCAACGCAAGCCTGCGCGATCGTGCGCTCATTACGTTCCTGATCGAATCGCTCGACGAAGACGGTTACCTGTCCACGACCTGCGAGGAAATTCTTGCCGATATCCCGGAAGAACTCGACGTCGACGGCGACGAACTCAACGCGGCACTGGCCTTGCTGCACAGCTTCGACCCGGCGGGCGTGGGCGCGCGTTCGGCCTCCGAATGCCTGAAGCTGCAATTGCTGCGCGTCAATTCGTCGCCCACGCGCACGCTCGCGCTTGAGATCGTGTCGAACCATCTGGAACTGCTCGCGGCGCGCGACTTCACTCGCTTGCGCAAGCAACTGAAGACCGGCGACGACGAACTGCGCGACGCTCACACGATGATCCGTTCGCTCGAACCGTTCCCGGGCGCGGCCTACGGCAAGGCCGAAGCGGACTATGTAGTGCCGGACATCATCGTGAAGAAGACGGGACAGAACTGGTTCGCAGAACTGAATCCTGAAGTAGTGCCCAAGCTGCGCATCAACCATCTGTACGCGAATATCCTGCGCAACAACCGCGGCGACCCCGGCAGCGGCTCGCTGCGCCAGCAGTTGCAGGAAGCGCGCTGGCTCATCAAGAACATCCAGCAGCGCTTCGAAACCATCCTGCGCGTGGCGCAGGCTATCGTCGAGCGTCAGAAGAACTTTTTCGTGCACGGCGAGATCGCCATGCGCCCCTTGGTTTTGCGGGAGATTGCTGATACGCTGGGCCTACACGAATCAACTGTCTCGCGTGTGACAACCGGTAAATACATGCTGACTCCATTCGGGACACTTGAATTTAAGTACTTCTTCGGATCGCATGTATCGACGGACACGGGAGGCGCAGCATCCTCAACCGCGATCCGCGCGCTCATCAAGCAACTCATAGGAGCCGAGAACACCAAGTCCCCTCTTTCGGACAGCCGCATAGCCGAACTGCTGGCTGAACAGGGTTTCGTGGTCGCGCGACGCACCGTCGCGAAGTATCGCGAGGCACTGCGGATTCCAGCGGTCAATTTGCGCAAGTCTCTTTGAGCCTGTTCCGGCCTTTACGGAGCAGGCGTTTTCCGGCCGCAACGCCAGTTGGCGGAAATGGCCGGCCGCGCTAGTCGTTCGTAGCAGGCCTTTCGGAGAGCCTCACGCATCGGCGAGTCAGTCGACCGGCACAGCCGCGCTTCACGCGTCACGCGGCCATCAGCCTGGAGAAGCACTATGAATCTGAAGATCAGTGGACACCATCTCGAAGTAACGCCAGCGTTGCGCGAATACGTGATCACCAAACTGGACAGGGTGCTAAGGCATTTCGATCAGGTCATCGATGGCAATGTGGTCCTCTCGGTCGACAACCACAAGGAAAAGGATAAGAGGCAGAAGGTCGAAGTGAACCTTCATCTGAAAGGCAAGGACATCTTCGTTGAGAGCTGCAATGGCGACATGTATGCCGCCATCGATCTCGTGGTCGACAAGCTCGATCGCCAGGTCGTGCGTCACAAGGACCGCGTGCAGGGACATCAGCACGAAGCGCTCAAGCATCAGCCGCAGGTTCAGATCGAACTACCGCCGCAATGATGCGATGAAGATGTTGGTGCACTAGTGTTGGAGGGGCCGAGGATTGAGTTCCGATACAGCCCCGATTCACGGCAAGTTTGAATGCCCGACCCAATGCACCAGCGCAGCCGCCCAACCGGGCGGCTTTTTTAATGGAAGCCCGCCTCGCATGTTCAGCATCGAACGGTGCTGACAGGTGCAACCGTGCAACATTGGTTGCGCCGATGGCTGGCGCATCGCACCATCGGCCAGTACGCTTGATCTATAATGGTCTGGTCGCTTTCGGGGTATCACGTCCCCACGGTCCCGGCTCCGCGCAGGTTGTGCCAATCCAGGCGCCGGCCGCGCACGCACCGTCAGGTGCGCAAAGGCATGTATGCCTCGCGCACCCGCCGCTTCGTCTGCCGGGGTGAGGAGCATTTCAGGCCACGTTTTCGCCTGCCAACATGAATCGTTTAGCCAAAATACTTCCCATCGAGAACGTCGTCGTCGGCCTGTCCGTCACCAGCAAGAAACGCGTCTTCGAACAAGCTGGCCTGATCTTCGAAAACCAGAACGGCATTGCCCGCAGCACGGTTACCGACAATCTGTTCGCGCGCGAGCGCCTTGGCTCCACCGGTCTCGGTGAGGGCGTGGCGATCCCGCACGGCCGCATCAAGGGCCTGAAGCAGCCGCTTGCCGCGTTCGTGCGTCTTGCCGAACCGATCGCCTTCGAAGCGCCGGACGGTCAGCCCGTCTCGCTCCTCATCTTCCTGCTCGTGCCCGAACAGGCCACGCAGCAGCATCTTGAAATTTTGTCCGAGATCGCCCAGTTGCTGTCGGATCGCGAAACCCGCGAGCGCCTGCACACGGAAGAAGATCGCGAGACATTGCATCGCCTGCTCACCCAGTGGCAACCTTGATGTAGCGCGTGTTGCGCATGTGCGCCTGCCTCGCGCCTGCCGGACCTCTACGTTCGGCCCGGTGCGCGGCGTGCGCACGTATGCATGCGCGCGCGCCTCATCGGTGAAAACACGGGCAACCGGGCGACACCGGTATCCGTTAAAACGGTGGAAGTACGGTAGAAGTAGTCAAGCGATTCACTGCGGAGTCACCGGTTCATGGACACGTCCAGCATCAACGCCCAAAGCATCTTCGACGACAACGCCACCACGCTGAAGCTCAGCTGGCTGACGGGGCACGAAGGCTGGGAGCGCGGCTTTTCCGCCGAAACGGTGGCCACGGCCACGGCCAGCGCCGACCTCGTCGGCCACTTGAACCTGATTCACCCGAACCGCATTCAGGTGCTCGGCGACGCCGAGGTGCACTACTACCAGCGCCAGACCGACGAAGACCGCTCACGCCACATGGCCGAGCTGATCGCGCTGGAACCGCCGTTCCTCGTGGTCGCCGACGGCATGACCGCGCCGCCCGAACTGGTTCTGCGCTGCACACGCTCCTCGACGCCGCTCTTCACCACGCCGATGTCGGCGGCCACGGTCATCGACAGCCTGCGCCTTTACATGTCGCGCATCCTCGCGCCGCGCGCGACGCTTCACGGCGTGTTTCTCGACATTCTCGGCATGGGCGTGCTGCTCACGGGCGATTCGGGTCTCGGCAAGAGCGAACTGGGTCTGGAGCTGATCAGCCGCGGTCACGGTCTGGTCGCCGACGATGCCGTGGACTTCGTGCGCCTCGGCCCCGATTTCGTCGAAGGCCGCTGCCCGCCGCTCCTGCAAAATCTGCTCGAAGTGCGCGGCCTCGGCCTGCTCGACATCAAGACGATCTTCGGTGAAACGGCCGTGCGCCGGAAGATGAAGCTCAAGCTCATCGTGCAACTGGTGCGCCGCCCCGACGGCGAATTCCAGCGCCTGCCGCTGGAAAGCCAGACCGTCGACGTGCTGGGCCTGCCCATCAGCAAAGTCACGATTCAGGTGGCGGCCGGCCGAAACCTGGCCGTGCTGGTCGAGGCAGCCGTGCGCAACACGATCCTGCAACTGCGCGGCATCGACACATTGCGCGACTTTATGGATCGTCAGCGCCTGGCCATGCAGGACCCGGACAGCCAGTTTCCCGGCAAACTGATCTAATCGCAGCCCGCGGCGGCACGCCGTCCTGCGCCCGGCTGTCATCGCGAGGGCGCAGATCGGATGCTATGATGACCCAATCGGGTTCATCGACTTTCCCATGCGTATCATCCTGATCACCGGCATCTCGGGTTCCGGCAAGTCAGTGGCGCTCAACGCGCTCGAAGACGTCGGCTACTTCTGTGTCGACAATCTGCCGCCGCGTTTTCTGCCGCAGCTCGCGCAATATCTCTCCGAAGACGGTTACGAGCGTCTCGCGGTTGCGATCGATGCGCGCTCGAGTTCCTCGTTCGAAGACATACCGGAGATGATCCGCGGTCTCGCGCCCGAACACGACGTACGCGTGCTGTTTCTCAACGCCAGCACGCAGTCGCTGATCCAGCGCTTTTCGGAAACGCGTCGCCGCCACCCTCTTTCCGGTTCCGCCGCGCACGACGCCAACGTCGGCATGCTGAAGTCGCTGGAAGAAGCGATCGAGCACGAGCGCGAACTGGTCGCCAATCTCGCCGAATTCGGCCATCAGGTCGATACCAGCAACCTGAGTTCCAACGCGCTGCGCCAGTGGGTCAAGGTGTTCGTCGAAGGCGAGCGCGGCTCGCTGATGCTCACCTTCGAATCGTTCGGCTTCAAGCGCGGCGTGCCGCTCGACGCGGATCTCGTTTTCGACGTGCGCACGCTGCCCAATCCGCACTACGACGCCCGCCTGCGTCCGCTCACCGGGCTCGACCAGCCCGTGATCGATTTCCTCAAGGCGCAGCCGGCCGTGCATGAAATGATCGACGATGTCTATGCGTTCGTGGCCAAGTGGCTGCCGCATTTTCGCGCCGACAACCGCAGCTATCTGACTGTCGCGATCGGCTGCACCGGCGGCCAGCATCGCTCGGTCTTTATCGCCCAGACGCTCGCCACGCGCTTCGCGGGCGAGTCGAACGTGATCGTGCGTCATCGCGATGCACCCCTCGACGTCGGAGAATCGTCCCGGCTTATCGCCTAACTGGCCGCGTGCGCGCGGCCTTAACCGAAAGCGTTGCGCCATGTCCTCGACTCCTGCCGTGCTCGCCGATTTGCCGCTCTTTCCGCTGCATACGGTGCTCTTCCCCGGCGGCCTGTTGCCGCTGAAGATCTTCGAAGCGCGTTATCTGGACATGGCGCGCGAATGTCTGCGCGAGAAAACGCCGTTCGGCGTGTGCATGCTCAAGAGCGGCGGCGAAGTCGCGCAACCCGACGAACCCTCGGTGCCCGAGGCGATCGGCTGCCTCGCCGAAATCGAGCAATGCGATGTGGAGACGTTCGGCATGCTGCTGATCCGCGCGCAAGGCACGCGGCGCTTCAGGCTGCTATCGCATCGCGTGCAGCCCGACGGCCTGCTGGTCGGCATGGCCGAGCCGCTGCCCGACGATATTCCGCTGGAAGGCAGCGAGCAGCAGGCGCGCTTCGGTGCTTGTGCGGAGGTGCTGGAGCGGATCATCGCGACGATCCGCGAGCGCGACGCGGCCAGCGTGCCGTTCGCGGAGCCGTTCCGCTTCGACGATCCGTCCTGGGTCTCCAACCGTCTCGCCGAAGTCTTGCCGATCGCGCTACGCGCGCGTCAAAAGCTCATGGAACTGAACGACGCAGGCGCGCGCATCGAGATCGTGCATCACTACATGCAGCAGCATCAGTTGCTGTGACGCTGCTGCGTTAGTCGATCAAATCAGCGAACCGCGCAGCCCGTCGAGCAGCTTGCGCACGGGCGCAGGCACGCCATAAGCGTCGATTTCGCGCAGCGGCACCCACGCAGTATCGGCTTCCTGCGCGACGAGCGCGCCGCGCTTCTTCGCGAGTTCGGCCACACGCGGCTCGATGTCGAGCTTGAAGTGCGTGAACGTATGCGTGAGCGGCGCAAGCGGCGACACCGTGGCCACATCGGCGCCGAAACCTTCAGCACGCGTGACGAGCGCTGCTTCGTCGGCCGCTTCGGGCAGGCTCCACAGGCCGCCCCAGATGCCCGAAGGCGGGCGCTTTTCCAGCATCACCGAATCGCCGTCCATCAGCACGAGCATCCACGTCTGCCGCAACGGCACGGCCTTTTTCGGGCGCGATGCGGGCAACTGGCGCTGACGGTTCGTCGTCTTCGCAACGCAGTCGTCGGCGAACGGGCAGCGCTCGCAATCGGGCTTGCCGCGCGTGCAGAGCGTCGCGCCCAGATCCATCAAGCCTTGCGTGTACGAACTCACGTCGGCGTCGGTTGCGCTGGCGTCCGGCACCAGTGATTCGGCGAGCGTCCACATGCCGTTTTCCACGCGTTTTTCGCCCGGAAAGCCTTCCACCCCGAATACGCGCGCGAGCACGCGCTTCACGTTGCCGTCGAGAATCGTCTCGCGCGCGCCGAACGCAAACGAGGCAATCGCCGCCGCCGTCGAGCGGCCGATGCCAGGCAATTCCGCGAGTCCTTCGACGGTGCGCGGGAACTGCCCGCCGTGCTGCTCAGCCACCACCTGCGCGCAGCGATACAGATTGCGCGCACGCGTGTAGTAGCCAAGACCGGCCCACAGCGCCATCACGTCATCGACGGGTGCGCTCGCAAGCGCTTCGACCGTTGGGAAGCGTTCGAGAAAACGCGCGTAATACGGGATCACGGTGGAAACCTGCGTCTGCTGCAGCATGATTTCCGATAGCCAGATGCGGTACGCATCGCGCGTGTTCTGCCACGGCAGATCGTGACGGCCGTGCACGCGCTGCCAGGCGATCAGGCGCGGCGCGAAGCTCGCGAGCAGTTCGACGGGATAAGTGGCCTTCAGCGCGGCCTGGCGCGCGGCGCTCGTGAGCGTGTCGTTGGATGCGGTCGAGAGATACATGAAGAAGCTTGCCCGTCAGCGCTGGCAGCGCGGACAGAAATAAGTGGAGCGCTGGCCCTGCACGATCTGCCTGATCGGCGTGCCGCAAACGCGGCATGGCTGGCCCGCGCGGTCGTAGACAAAATATTCGAGCTGGAAATAGCCGCTTTCCCCATTGCTGCCGACGAAGTCGCGCAAGGTGCTGCCGCCCTTTTCGATCGCCGACGCGAGCACGGCGCGCACGGCGTCCGCGAGCAGCTCGTAGCGCGCGAGCGAGACGCGGCCCGCCGGCGTAGTCGGCCGGATGCCCGCGCGAAAGAGACTCTCCGACGCGTAGATATTGCCGACGCCCACGACGATATCGCCCGCGAGCAGCGCCTGTTTCACCGAGACCTTGCGCCCGCGCGTCTCCCGAAACAGCAACGCGCCGTCGAAAGCGGGCGTGAACGGCTCGATGCCAAGACTCGCGAGCAGCGGATGGCCGAGCACGTCGCCGTCTTCGCGCGGGTGCCAGAGCACGGCGCCAAAGCGGCGCGGATCGCGATAACGCAGCGTGAATTCGTCGAACAGCCAGTCGACGTGATCGTGCTTTTCGGCGGCGGGCGGCTTTGGAAAATTCCGTAACACCCGCAACGTCCCAGTCATGCCAAGATGCACGATGAACCAGCCTTCATCGATTTCGAACAGCAGATATTTGCCGCGCCGCCCCACGGAACGAATCGTGCGACCGCGTAGCGTGCGAGCGAGCGTCGCAGGCACCGGCCAGCGCAGCGACGCATTGCGCACGTCCACGCGCTCGACCCGGCGCCCCGCGACCCAGGGCTCGATGCCTCTGCGGGTGACTTCGACTTCTGGCAGTTCTGGCATGACTGACGGTAAATGAGGGTAATGGCGGCTAACCGGGGACTGGCGAGACCAGACTGAAACGATTGGGCGATGGCGCGGGGCTGGTCTGCAACTTGCGTCATCGTCGTGCGCGTATTGTAGCCAGCGCGTTACAATCGACCGAAACATTCGACGGAATTCCATGGAACTGTCTTTCGTAAAGCTGTTTGCGAAGCGCCTGCCTGGAGCAGCGCCGCGCCTGCGCAACACCTCGGCACTGCGTGCGTTCGGGCCCCGTCGCCTGCTCGGCGTCGCCGTACTCGCGGCCTGGGCACTGACCACTTCGAGCGCGTACGCGCAGGATCCGTCCCCCGACTCGGACGACACGTCCGTCACGATGCCGGACGCCTTCGGCCCTGCTTCGGCGGACGAGCAGAAGGACCTGCCGGGCATTGCGCTCTCCAGCCAGATCGTCTTCCAGGTGCTCGCCGCCGAAGTCGCGCTGCAACGCGACCAACCGGCGCCTGCCTATCAGACCTATCTTGCGCTCGCGCGCGACACGCACGACCCGCGCATGGCGCAGCGTGCGACCGAAATCGCGCTCGCGGCACAAAGCCCGACCGATGCGCTGACCGCCGTGCAGCTGTGGCAGCAGTACGCGCCCGATTCGGAGCGCGCGGCGCAACTGGACGCATCGCTGCTCGTACTAAGCGGCAAGCCTGCCGACGCGCAGCCGCTGCTCGCGCGCGAACTGGCGCGCGTGCCCGCCGACAGCCGTGGCCAGGCGATTCTCTCGCTGCAACTGCTGCTCTCGCGCGGCCCGAACCGTTCGGGCGGCCTCGACGTGCTCAAGTCGCTGCTGGCCAACGACATGAACCGCCCGGAAGCACAGCTTGCGATCGGTCGTCAGCAACTGCTGGCCGACGACGTGCCCGGCGCACGCAAGTCCTTCGAACAGGCGCTCGCGATCAAGCCCGACTTCCTGCCCGCCGCGCTGATGCTCGCGCAGATGGGCCCGGAAGAGCGCAAGGAAGGTATTGCTGCGATCGAAAAATACGTGCAGGCCAATCCGAAGTCGCGTGACGGACGCCTCGCGCTCGCGCAGACGTATCTGGCTTCCGATCGCCTCGACGACGCGCAGAAGCAGTTCGAAGTGCTGCACAAGAACGATTCGAAAGACCTGATGCCGCTGATGGCGCTCTCGCTGATCGACGTGCAGCAGAAGAAGTACGACGACGCGAAGAAGTACCTCCAGCAGTACGCGCAGCAGGCGGAAAAGACGCCGGGCGCGGACGCCGGCCAGGCCTACATTTACCTCGCGCAGCTCTCCGTCGAGCAGAAGGACGACGCGGGCGCCCAGGCGTGGCTCAACAAGATCGGCCCGAGCAGCCAGCAGTACGTGCCCGCGCAGATCACGCGCGCGCAGATGCTCGACCGTCAGGGCAAGATCGACGACGCGCGCCGTCAGCTCGCCGCCATCCAGAGCGACGACCCGCGCGACCAGGCGCTGATCGCCCGCACGGACGCCGCGATCCTGTTCGACGCAAAGCGCTACCCGGAAGCCGAAACGCGTCTGGCCAAGGCCACCGCCGACTTCCCGGACGATCCCGACCTCACCTATGACTACGCGATGGCCGCCGAAAAGAACGGCCATTACGAGATCATGGAAGCGCAGCTGCGCAAGCTGATCAAGACGCAGCCGGACAATCCGCAGGCGTACAACGCACTCGGCTATTCGCTCGCGGATCGCAACCAGCGTCTGCCGGAAGCGGACAAGCTGGTCGAAAAGGCCTCGTCGCTCGCACCGGACGACGCGTTCATCATGGACAGCGTGGGCTGGGTCAAGTACCGCATGGGCGACAACGCCGATGCCATCAAGGTGCTGCGCAAGGCCTACAGCCTGCAGCCGAACGCCGAAATCGGCGCGCATCTGGGCGAAGTGCTGTGGAAGAACGGCGACCAGACCGGCGCACGCGATGCCTGGCGCGAGGCGCGCAAGCTCGAACCCGACAACGACACGCTCCTGAAGACGCTCAAGCGTTTCCAGGTCAACGATCTTTGATCGATTTCCGATGGCTGAATTTCAATTGCTGAACCGTTTGCATCACCGCTTCGTCCAGCGCCCGGCGCTGGGCGTTGCGGCCGCCGCCCTGCTTGCCCTCGCGGGCTGCGCCACCCAGGCGCCGCACGAACCGTCCACAGCGCGCGCGACGACTTCGTTGACCACGCAGACGAGCCGCGCGTATCACGGCCGCTTCGCGATCCAGTACAACGATCAGAACGGCCAGCAACGCAACGCCTACGGCAACTTCGATCTGCGCCAGACCGATTCGACTGTCACGCTGCAACTGCTCAATCCGCTTGGGCAGACGCTTGCTGTCGTGACGTCGGCACCGGGACAAGCCACGCTCGAACTGCCCAATAAGCAGCCGCTGACCGCCGATAACGTCAGCACGCTGATGCAGCAGGCGCTCGGTTTCGCCCTGCCGGTCGAGGGCCTGCGCTACTGGCTGCAGCCGTCGGCGGCGCCCGATTCGCGCGCCCGCACGACGTTCGATCCGCAAAATCCGCAGCGTCTCTCGAAAATCGAGCAGGACGGCTGGGACATCGACTACATCGCTTACGCGGACGCGCCGGCCACCGGCGTCAAACGCGTGAACCTCACGCGCGAAGATCCGCCGCTGCAGATCAAGCTCGTGCTCGACCAGTAATCCAGATATAGCGCCCGGCGCGCACGCATCGACATCAACATCGACGAACGCCCCGCCGGGCGCCAGGCAACATGACCGAAACTCAAGACTCGCTGCGCGACTGCCTCGCGCCCGCGAAACTCAATCTCTTCCTCCACATCACGGGCCGCCGCCCCGACGGCTATCACAATCTGCAGACGGTTTTCCAGCTGCTCGATTGGGGCGATACGCTGCATTTCACGCGCCGCCAGGACGGCCGCATCACGCGCACGACGGAAGTCGACGGCGTGCCCGCCGAACACGACCTGACCGTGCGCGCCGCAACGTTGCTCAAGCAACATACCGGCACGCAGCAAGGCGTGGAAATCGATATCGAAAAGCGTCTGCCGATGGGCGCAGGCCTGGGCGGCGGCAGCTCGGATGCGGCCACCACGCTGCTCGCGCTCAACCGCCTGTGGAAGCTCAATCTGCCGCGCGAGGAATTGCAGGCGCTGGCGCTGAAGCTGGGCGCCGATGTGCCCTTTTTTGTGTTCGGCAAAAACGCGTTCGCGGAGGGCGTTGGCGAAGCGTTGCAAGCCGCAGAATTGCCGGCGCGCCACTTCCTGGTGGTGACACCGCAGGCTCATGTCCCGACCGCCGAGATTTTTTCGGAAAAGCTGTTGACACGGGACACACAGCACTGCACAATAGCATTCTTTCTTGCACAGCAAGCAACGCAGCAGGGATGGCCAGATAGTTTCGGTCATAACGATATGCAAGCGGTTGTCGCAGGAAAATACGCGGAAGTAGCGCAAGTACTGCGATGGTTTGATGATGTATCAAACAGTGTCGCGCCGGCGCGGATGACCGGATCGGGTGCAAGCGTCTTCGCAGCATTCGCCAGTCGGTACGAAGCAGAAACGGCTCAGGCCAAACTGCTTGCGGAACAGCCGAACTGGAGAAGCGCAGTCACCTCGAGTCTGGACAAGCATCCACTCTTCGCTTTCGCGTCATAGTTTTGCGTGGCTGATCGCTCTGCCGGTCAGTCAGGCTCGCAGTTCAGTGTAGGGGAGTCGCCAAGTTGGTTAAGGCACCGGATTTTGATTCCGGCATGCGAGGGTTCGAGTCCTTCCTCCCCTGCCAAAAATTCTAAAGTAGTTCGCCCAAGTAGTTCCTCTCGCCCCCCAAAGTCCGCAGCAGGTGCATGATGAGCAGCCATGACGGCCTGATGGTTTTTACTGGCAACGCAAATCCCGCGCTTGCACAGGAAGTCGTCAAGATCCTCGGTATTCCCCTCGGTAAGGCTATGGTTAGCCGCTTCTCCGACGGCGAAATCCAGGTCGAAATCCAGGAAAACGTGCGCGGTAAGGACGTCTTTGTCCTTCAGTCGACTTGCGCACCGACCAACGACAATCTGATGGAACTGATGATCATGGTCGATGCGCTCAAGCGCGCATCTGCTGGCCGGATCACTGCAGCCATCCCCTACTTCGGCTATGCCCGTCAAGACCGCCGCCCCCGTTCGGCGCGCGTCGCCATCTCGGCGAAGGTCGTGGCGAACATGCTGGAAATCGCGGGCGTCGAGCGGATCATCACGATGGATCTGCACGCTGACCAGATTCAGGGCTTCTTCGATATTCCCGTCGACAACATCTACGCTACGCCCGTGCTGCTCGGCGATCTGCGCAAGCAGAACTACGAGAACCTGCTGGTCGTTTCGCCGGACGTCGGCGGCGTGGTGCGCGCCCGTGCGCTCGCCAAGCAACTGGGTTGCGATCTCGCGATCATCGACAAGCGTCGTCCGAAGGCGAACGTCGCCGAAGTGATGAACATCATCGGTGAAGTCGAAGGCCGCACCTGCGTGATCATGGACGACATGGTCGACACCGCCGGCACGCTCTGCAAGGCAGCGCAAGTGCTGAAGGAACGCGGCGCCAAGCAGGTCTTCGCTTACGCTACGCACCCGGTTCTCTCGGGTGGCGCAGGCGAGCGTATCGCTGCTTCGGCTCTGGACGAACTGGTCGTGACCGACACGATCCCGCTGGGCGCAGAAGCCCGTGCCTGCTCGAAGATCCGCGCGCTCACGAGCGCCGGCCTGCTGGCAGAAACGTTCTCGCGTATCCGTCGCGGCGACTCGGTGATGTCGCTGTTCGCGGAAAGCTAAAGAGATTCGCGCGCAAGGCGCGGCATTCGCAAGGATGCCGCGCCTTCGTGTAATCAGCGCAGGCGGACGAAGGTCTGTGCTGTATCGTCGGGGGCCTTCTGGCAAGTGATTTGCCGTAAAGGCCCCGTTTTACTTACTGCCTGGTCGCGGGCAGTGCATTGAAAAGAGAACACCATGAAAGTCATCGCTTTCGAGCGTAACCTGCAAGGTACGGGTGCGAGCCGCCGCCTGCGGATCGCTGGCAAGACCCCTGGCATCGTTTACGGTGTCGGCGCTGAGCCGCAACTGATCGAAGTCGATCACAACGCGCTGTGGCACGCCCTGAAGAAAGAAGCTTTCCACTCGTCGATCCTCGAGCTCGAAGTGGCAGGCAAGTCGCAACAGGTTCTGCTGCGCGACGTGCAATACCACCCGTTCCGTCAGCTCGTGCTGCACGTGGACTTCCAGCGCGTTGACCCGAGCAAGAAGATCCACACGAAGGTGCCCCTGCACTTCATGAACCAGGAAACCAACCCGGCTGTGAAGACGGGTGGCGCGATCATCTCGCACGTTCTGGCAGAAATCGAAGTCCAGTGCCTCCCGGCCCAACTGCCGGAATTCCTCGAAGTCGACCTCGCGAACATCGAAGCCGGCCAGTCGCTGCACGCCAAGGACATCACCCTGCCCGCAGGCGTGACGCTGGTTCAGCACGTTGAAGCCGAAAACCCGGTCGTCGCTTCGGCACCGGTTCCGGCTGGCGCGCAAGCCGCTGCTGAAGGCGAAGCCGCAGCTGAGTAAGCTGAAGGCAAGAGCTGATCCTCTCGATCCGTTTGAATAAAACGGACGATGTGACCCGCCGCGGTTCGCCCCGGCGGGTTTTTTTTCGCACTCTTTTCTACTCTTCCGTACACTTGCGGATCGATCCAGCGATTCATCGCTTCATCGTTTCATGCAGGCGGAACACCAAACATGATCAGGTTGATCGTCGGGCTCGGCAATCCGGGCGCCGAATACACGGCGACGCGCCACAACGCGGGCTTCTGGCTCGTAGACCAGCTCGCGCGCGAAGCCGGCACCACGCTGCGCGACGAGCGCCGCTTCCACGGCCACTACGCGAAAGCGCGCCTCTACGGCGAGGAAGTGCATCTGCTCGAACCGCAGACGTATATGAACCGCTCGGGGCAGTCGGTCGTCGCGCTCGCGAACTTCTTCAAGATCCTGCCCGACGAGATCCTCGTCGCGCATGACGAGCTCGATCTCTCGCCCGGCACCGTCAAGCTGAAGATGGGCGGCGGCAGCGGCGGCCACAACGGCCTGAAGGACATTTCCGCGCATCTGTCGACGCAGAATTACTGGCGTTTGCGCATCGGCATCGGCCATCCGCGCGACCTGATTCCCGAGGGCGCACGCGCTGGCGCGAAGCCCGATGTGGCGAATTTCGTGCTCAAGCCGCCGCGCCGCGAGGAGCAGGATGTGATCGACGCGTCGATCGAGCGCTCGCTCGCCATCATGCCCACCTTCGTGAAGGGCGAAACCGAACGCGCCGTCATGCTGCTGCATCGCAACGGCTGATATTCGCGCGCGGCGCTGACCTGCGGCCCCGCGCGCCGCAGGTCATATCGAAGCAAGGAGAGCGTCTTGAGTCGTTTCTGGAGTGACATCGTCCACCGTCTCGTGCCCTACGTGCCCGGCGAGCAGCCGGCGCTCGCGCACCCGGTGAAGCTGAACACCAACGAGAACCCCTACCCGCCCTCGCCGCGCGTGCTCGACGCAATCCGCGCCGAACTCGCAGGCACGGACGGATCCGGCGAATCGCTGCGCCGCTACCCCGACCCCGTCGCGAAGAACCTGCGCGCCACCGTGGCCGCGCATCACGGTCTGCGCCCGGAACAGGTGTTCGTCGGCAACGGTTCCGACGAGGTGCTCGCGCACGCCTTCCAGGCGCTGCTCAAGCACGACAAGCCGATCCTGTTCCCCGACATCAGCTACAGCTTCTATCCGACCTACGCGCGCCTGTACGAGGTCGAATACGACACGGTGCCGCTCGACGAGCGCTTCGAGATCCGCGTCGACGACTACCTCGCGCAGAACCATCCCAATGGCGGCGTGATTTTCCCGAACCCGAACGCGCCCACGGGCCACGTGCTGCCGCTCGCCGAAGTCGAGCGCATGGTCGCGGGCAATCCGGATTCGGTCGTGATCGTCGATGAAGCGTATGTGGATTTCGGCGCGCAATCGGCCATCGCGTTGATCGACCGTTTCCCGAACCTGCTGGTCGTGCACACCACGTCGAAGTCGCGCTCGCTCGCGGGCATGCGCGTGGGCTTCGCGTTCGGTCATGCCGACCTGATCCAGGCGCTCAACCGCGTGAAGGACAGCTTCAACTCGTATCCGCTCGACCGTCTCGCGCAGGCGGCCGCTGCGGCCGCGTACACCGATCACGCGTATTTCGAAACCACCTGCGCGCGCGTGATCGACAGCCGCACGCGCCTGGTCGCGGCGCTGGAGACGCTCGGCTTCGAGGTCGTGCCGTCGGCGGCGAACTTCGTGTTCGCGAAGCATCCGGGCCACGACGCGGCCGAAATCTCGGCGAAGCTGCGCGCGCAGGAAATCTTCGTGCGCCACTTCAACGCGCCGCGCATCAACCAGCATCTGCGCATCTCCATCGGCACCGATGCCGAATGCGATACGCTCGTCGCCGCGCTGAAGGCGATCGTCGGCTGATTCGCTCCGAGCCATAAAAAAACGCGCCCCTTGGGCGCGTTTTTGTTTGCGGCGCTGAAAGACACAGCGCGGCGGGCCTCAGGCGTTCTTCGCCGCCGTCAGCGTCTCGTACTTCTGCATCAGTTGCTCTTGCGTTTCGAGGTGCTCGGGATTCTTCGGGATGCACTCCACCGGACACACCTGGATGCACTGCGGTTCGTCGAAATGGCCGACGCACTCCGTGCACTTGTTCGGGTCGATCACGTAGATTTCCGGGCCCATCGAGATCGCGTCGTTCGGGCACTCGGGCTCGCAGACGTCGCAATTGATGCACTCGTCGGTAATCATCAGGGCCATACTTCTCTCGCTTTTCCCTTCAAAAACAATACATTATAGCGCCGCGGCCCTGCGTTTGCCGACCCGCGAAAAGATCAAGGCTTGACGGCCGCGTTGAGCGCCGTGACCTTGTCCTGCAAGCGCTTTTCCACCGAGGGAAACACGAACTTGCTGACATCGCCGCCCAACTGGGCGATTTCGCGCACGATCGTGCCCGAGATGAACTGGTACTGATCCGACGGCGTCATGAACATGGTTTCGACGTCCGGCAACAGGTAGCGGTTCATGCCTGCCATCTGAAATTCGTATTCGAAATCCGAGACCGCGCGCAGCCCGCGCACGATCACGCGCGCATTGTTGCTGCGCACAAAATCCTTCAGCAAGCCCTTGAAACTCATCACCTGCACATTCGGATAATGGCCTAGCACCTCGTGGGCAATTTCGAGCCGTTCATCGAGCGTGAAGAACGGCTTTTTGTTGCGGCTGTCGGCCACGCCGACCACCAGCGTGTCGAAAATGCTCGATGCGCGTCGCACGAGATCTTCGTGACCGCGCGTGAGCGGATCGAACGTACCGGGGTACACGGCGACTACCATGAGGCTTCTCCTCTCAACAGAAATGGGGCGCATTGCCAAGCCTGGTTACGGCATGCGCGAGTGCCTGCGTGGCGCCGGATGACGCCCGCCCGCTTCGTTATCGAACGCGCATTATTCCTCATTTTCGCGTTGCAGCAAATGATAGCGGACGGCCCCCGCCTTGCCCTCGCGCACCACCGTCCAGCCCGCCAGCGCGGGCTGCGTGGCGGGGTCGACGGGCTCGCCCGATTCGACGTAGAGCCAGCCGTCGGCCGCGACGAGCGGCGCGGCCAGTTCGAGCGAGCGCGCAAGCAGCGCCTCGTCGCCGAAGGGCGGGTCGAGGAACACCACGTCGAAGGAGCCTGGCGCCAGGTTCGCAGCGAGCCGCAGCGCGTCGGCTTCGGCAATCTCGATCATGCGTGCGCCCAGGCGCTGCTGGTTCGCGCGCAACTGCGCGACGGCGCGTCCGCTGCGCTCGACCATCACGACGCGCGCCGCGCCGCGCGACGCCGCCTCGAAGCCGAGCGCGCCGCTGCCTGCGAACAGATCAAGGCAGCGCAGGCCATCCAGGCTCTGGCCGAGCCAGTTGAAGAGGGTTTCGCGCACGCGGTCGGGCGTGGGACGCAGGCCGTCGAGATTGAGCACCGGCAGCGGCGTGCGCTTCCAGTCGCCGCCGATAATGCGGATCGTGTGTGCGCCACCTGCTGCGGACTTTGCGGCAGGCTTCGCACCGTGGGCCGGGCGGGCGCCTTGTGGGCGCGGGGAAGATGAACGGGCCATGCTGGTTCTACTGGATGAATGAGTACGGTTGTACGCGCTTGTGCGTCTTTGCGCGAACGTTACCACAGGGTCGCGCGAACGCCGCAGCGCGGCTTGCGCACTGCGCGTTTCATCGGCCGCGCACACGCGAAGCCTGCAGCGGCGACGCGCTCGGGGCCGCCTGATAAAATGCTGTGTTTTCCGAGCGTTGCCCGCATCTTCGACGTCGATGACCGTCCCTCGGTCAGACCTGCAACGCGACCCCACCACACCAGATCATGTTCAGTTTCTTCAAACGACTCCGGGGCTCGAAGGGCGCCGGGAACGACGCAGCCGAAGCCGCGCACGACGAAGCCCACGAGGCCAATGAGGCCGACGTAGCGCAGGAAGCGCCTGCCTCGCCCGCCGCGATCGAGCCGCGCGCGCCGCAAGCTGCCGCACCCAGCGAACTCAACGCCATCGACGAAAGCGAATTCGACACCGTCGAGATCGTCCCGCCGCCCGCTCCTGACGCGGGCGCCAAGCAGTCCTGGCTGTCGCGCCTGCGCTCGGGTCTGTCCAAGACGGGTTCAAACATCCAGAGCATCTTCGTCAACGCGAAGATCGACGACGATCTCTACGAAGAGCTCGAAACGGCGCTGCTGATGTCCGACGCAGGCGTGGACGCGACCGAATATCTGCTCGAAGCGCTGCGCCAGAAAGTGCGCGCCGAACGCCTGACCGAAGCGCCGCAGGTGAAAACCGCACTGCGCCAGCTGCTGATCGACCTGCTCAAGCCGCTTGAGCGCTCGCTGATGCTGGGCCGCGCGCAGCCGCTCGTCATGATGATTGCGGGCGTCAATGGCGCGGGCAAGACCACCAGCATCGGCAAGCTCGCCAAGCATCTGCAAAGCTTCGACCAGAGCGTGCTGCTGGCCGCCGGCGACACTTTCCGCGCCGCCGCGCGCGAGCAGCTCACGATCTGGGGCGAGCGCAACAACGTGACGGTCGTGCAGCAGGAAAGCGGCGACCCGGCTGCGGTGATCTTCGACGCTGTGAACGCGGCACGCGCACGCGGCATCAACGTCGTGATGGCCGATACGGCCGGTCGCCTGCCGACGCAGTTGCACCTGATGGACGAGTTGAAGAAGGTCAAGCGCGTGATCGGCAAGGCCTTCGAAGGCGCACCGCACGAAGTGCTGCTGGTGATCGACGCCAACACGGGTCAGAACGCGCTTACGCAGGTCAAGGCTTTCGACGATGCGCTCGGCCTGACGGGCCTGATCGTCACGAAGCTCGACGGCACGGCGAAGGGCGGCATTCTGGCCGCAATCGCGCGTCAGCGTCCGGTGCCGGTGTACTTCATCGGCGTGGGCGAGAAGGTCGAAGACCTGCAGCCGTTCGTCGCCGAGGAATTCGCCGACGCCCTGCTCGGCGGCTGATCGACCGCTTCGCAGCGCACCAATGCAAAGGGCGCCGTTCTCGCGAACGGCGCCCTTTTTACATCGAACTCACGCCAACCAGCGCTTATTCGGTATCCGGCTGCACGCCCGGCGCTGCGCGTGCAAAGGCATCGAGTTGCAGGGCGTAATCGCAGATGCGCTGGATCGTCGGATAGCGCGTCGTGTCGATCTTGAAGCGGTTCGCGTTGTAGACCTGCGGCACGAGGCACAGATCGGCGATGGTCGGCGTATCGCCGAAGCAAAGCTTGCCCGTGCGCGGGTCGTTCGCGAGTCGCTCCTCCAGCGTCGCGAAGCCGCTTTCGATCCAGTGCCGATACCACGCGTCCTTGGCCGCATCGTCCACGCCCAGCGTGTGCTTGAGGTACTTGAGCACGCGCAGGTTGTCGAGCGGGTGGATTTCGCACGCGACCTGTAGCGCCAGCGAGCGCACATGCGCGCGGTCGGCGGGCGACTTCGGCAGCAGCGGCGGCTCGGGATGCGTTTCCTCCAGGTACTCGATGATCGCGAGCGACTGCTGGATCGCGAGGTTGTCGTCGTCGACGAACGTCGGCACGATCGCGTCCGGGTTGATCTTGCGATACTCAGGCTTCAGTTGCTCGCCGCCTTCTCGCACCAGATGCACTGGCACGTAGTCGTAGGGCAGGTTCTTCAGGTTCAGCGCAATACGCACGCGATACGACGCCGAACTGCGGAAATAGCTGTAAAGCTTCATGCTCCTCTCACGCTCCTGGCTGATGGTTTTAGCGGGTGTTATTGGACTTAAGCCACGCGCACGGCAAATTCACCCAGACCGTCCACGCCGCCCGTCATGACGTCGCCGCGCTTCACCGCCCCCACGCCTTCAGGCGTGCCGGTGTAGATCAGGTCGCCGGCCTTCAGCTCGAACAGCGTCGAAAGGAATGCGATCGTGTCGGCAACCGGCCAGATCAGCTGCGAAATATCCGAGCGTTGCTTTTCTTCGCCGTTCACGTTCAGCCAGATCGCGCCCTTGCCGATCTGGCCGACTCGCGCGACCGGATGGATCGGGCCGATCGGCGCCGAATGATCGAAACCCTTCGCGGTATCCCACGGGCGGCCGAGCTTTTTCGCTTCGGCCTGCAAATCGCGGCGCGTCATGTCGAGGCCGAGCGCATAGCCGAACACGTGATCGAGCGCGCTTTCGACGGGAATGTTCTTGCCGCCCTTGCCGATTGCCGCGACGAGTTCCATCTCGAAGTGCACGTTCTGCGACTGGTCGGGATACGGAAATTCGGCCGTCACGCCGGGCGCGACGTAGAGCACGGCGTCGGCGGGCTTGGCGAAGAAGAACGGCGGCTCGCGGTTGGGATCGTGGCCCATCTCGCGCGCATGTGCCTCGTAATTGCGGCCAACACAGTAGATGCGGCGCACCGGAAAGCGTGCGTCGCTGCCAGCGACCGGCACGGCGGCGAGCGGCGCCGGATCGAATACGTAAGTCATCGAAATCTCCGTCTTCTTGATGATGCCAGGTCGCCGACGAGGGAATCGCGCGAGCGGCGAGGCGCAACGTACGAGTGTAACGCGCAGCGGCATAAGGGCGTCATCACGCGATGGCAACCCGATGGGAGCGGCGCATTACAACGCATCACGCCGATGGCGCTGCTGCGACCGTTTCCGCCCTCACTGCGTCCGGTCGCGCCGCGCGGCTCGTGCGATACTCCCCTCATCCCCGATATCCCAAATTGAACGGAGCGGCGCGCGCCGCCGGCTCCGCACCACGCCGCCATGAACGCCCCCGAATCGACCGGTGCGACCGGTTCCCCCGCTCCCACCGAGACCTTCTCCTGCGCCCGCTTCATCAAGGAGATTGGCCGCGGGCCGCACGGTGCACGCTCGCTGTCGCCCGATGACACGCACGCGCTCTACGCAGCGATGCTCGACGGCCGCGTGCCTGAGCTCGAACTGGGCGCCGTGCTGCTCGCCTATCGCCTGAAGGGTGAAACCGCCGAGGAACTGGCCGCGATGCTGGCCGCCGCGCACGCGTCGTTCGCGCCGCTCGTCGTCGCCGAAGGCGCATATCGTCCGGTATCGATCCCGAGCTACAACGGCGCGCGCAAGCAGCCGAATCTCGTGCCCCTGCTCGCGCTGCTGCTCGCGCGCGAGGGCGTGCCGACTCTGGTGCATGGCGTCGTGACCGATCCGGGCCGCGTGACGAGCGCTGAAATCTTCGCGGCGCTGAACCGCCCCGCCGTGCACGATCACGCGGAAATCGAAGCGCAGCTGGCTGAGCGCAACGTGGCGTTCGCGCCGATCGAAACGCTCGCGCCGCAGGTCGCGCGGCTGCTTGCGTTGCGCCGGCGCATGGGCGTGCGCAACTCCACGCATACGCTCGTGAAGCTGCTCCAGCCGTTCGCGCAACCGGGCCTGCGGCTGGTGAACTACACGCACCCGCCCTATCGCGAAAGCCTGAGCGCGCTGTTCGCTGCGCATCCGGACGCGGCAGTTGGCGGCGCATTGCTCGCGCGCGGCACCGAAGGCGAGGCAGTCGCCGATACGCGCCGCCAGGTGCAGGTCGACTGGCTGCACGACGGTATCTGCGAAACGCTGATCGAGCCCGAGCGCTCTTCGCCCGATGCCCCCGAAGTCGATCTTCCCGAGGCTCGAGACGCAGCCACGACGTCCGCGTGGATCGAAGCGGTGCTGCGCGGCGAAGCGCCGGTGCCCGACGCTATCGCGCGTCAGATTGAAACGATCAAGCGCATCGCGAAACGCTAGGCGGTCACGCCAAAGTCAACCCGCCCGATCCGCCGAAAGCCGCGCGGAACGGGCGATCCGCGATTCGCGCACGCCTTCGCCGAACCCTTGCTCAAAACGCATCGGCGCGCTTCGTCGGCCAACTTCCGGCATCTTCGCGCCGGAAATCTGCAAATTCGTTATTGACACGCGCAACCGCCCTGATTTACATTGGACGGATGCGTTCCTTCCCGAACACCCTCCGCATTGCCCACGGCCTACTATCGGCCCTATCGCTACGCCTAGCCTAAAGCTGGTGTAGCGCCGCAACGACCACCTCTCCGGTCACCGCGGTCCTCCCAAAGCAGTTCTCGCAGTACCCCAAATCCGCTGTATCTCTACAACCTGTCGTCTGCATTCGTCCGCTTATCGTTCGGACGAGTCGCGAGGTCAAAATGCACGTTGCATGGGCATTGTTCACGTCCGCTTTCGCCGCGCCGGCTACCGCCGTCACCGTGGCCGTCTTCTTTGCGTCCGCGGTTGCCGCCCGTACGCATGAAGTTTCGCGCATCGTGCTCCGTCGCCAGCCCGCTAGCCGCCCGCTGCCGACCGCCATCGCAAACGACACCATGAAGAACGAGGCTCGTCATGTTGCGTAATCCCGCCGAGAAGTACCGCCCCTTCCCCGCCATCCGCTTGAACGGCCGCAAATGGCCGACGCGCACCGTCGAACGCGCGCCGATCTGGATGAGCACCGACCTGCGCGACGGCAACCAGTCGCTCATCGAACCCATGAGCATCGAGCAGAAGACCGAGTTCTTCGAAATGCTCGTTGCCATCGGCTTCAAGGAAATCGAAGTCGGCTTTCCGTCCGCTTCGCAGACCGACTTCGATTTCGTGCGCAAGCTCATCGAAGAAAAGCGCATTCCCGACGACGTAACCATCGAAGTGCTCGTGCAGTCGCGTGAAGACCTGATCGCACGCACGTTCGAAGCGCTCCAGGGCGTGCCGCGCGCCATCGTCCACCTCTATAACGCGATCTGCCCGTCATTCCGCAAGATCGTGTTCGGCCAGTCGAAGGATGCAGTGAAGGCGCTCGCGGTCGAAGGCACGCGCATCATCCGCGAACATGCCGACAAGAACCCGCAAACCCACTGGATCTATCAGTATTCTCCTGAAACGTTCAGCATGACCGAACTGACTTTCGCGCGTGAGGTTTGCGATGCGGTCGCGCAGCAGTGGCGTCCGACGCGCGATCACAAGATGATCGTGAATCTCCCGGCGACCGTCGAAGCCGCGATGCCCAACGTCTACGCCGACCAGATCGAGTGGATGGATCGCAACCTCGCGTATCGCGACAGCATCGTGCTCTCCGTCCACCCGCATAACGACCGCGGCACGGCGGTGGCCGCCGCCGAAATGGCCCTGCTCGCGGGCGCCGATCGCATCGAAGGCTGCCTGTTCGGCAATGGCGAGCGCACCGGCAATGTCGATCTCGTCACGCTCGCGATGAACCTCTACACCCAGGGCATCGATCCGGGCCTCGATTTTTCCGATATCGACTCGGTGCGTCGCATGGTCGAGCGCTGCAACCAGCTTCCCGTGCATCCGCGTCATCCGTACGCGGGCGACCTCGTGTTCACGGCGTTCTCTGGCTCGCATCAGGACGCGATCCGCAAGGGTTTCGCGGTGCAGCAGCCGGATGCCGTGTGGGAAGTGCCCTACCTCCCGATCGATCCCGCCGATCTCGGCCGCAGCTACGACGCGGTGATCCGCGTGAACAGCCAGTCGGGCAAGGGCGGCGCAACCTATCTGCTCGAACGCGGCATGGGCTTCACGCCGCCGCGCCGCGTGCAGATCGAGTTCAGCCACGCCGTGCAGACGGTCACGGACACGTCCGGCGAAGAGATCACGGGAGATGCGGTCTGCGCATTGTTCGCGAGCGAGTACTTCGAGACGCAGGGGCCGGTTGAGGAAGTCGGCGCAGGCCGCGTGCGCTTCGAAGGCCGCGACGTCGCGCTTCCCGCAACAAATCAAAGCGACGAAGCGCATGCGCAGGCGGTCGCCGCCGCAGTTGCCGCAGCAGCGGACGAAAGCATCGAAATCACCTCGTACGAAACCACGCGCACGGCGCAAGGCGGCACGGCGGTGTTCGTCGGCGCGCGGGTGGGCGGCCAGGCGCTGCGCCACGGCGTAGGCGTCGCGGACGATCCCGCCCAGGCAGTCGTTGCCGCCGTCGTCAGCGCGGTCAATCGCTCGGCATGGACGCAAATCGATCGCCGCGTGGCGGCCTGATCGACGCTTTATCCGATCAAGAGTGGGTTTGCAGTAGCAGTAAAGAAGGAGGCGGCGCCGTTGAGCGCCGGCGGCATAACGGGCCGCTGGCGTGCGCCCGATCCGCTTAAAGAGCGGAATCGGCGGGTGGACTTACCGGTCATCACTCGATTGCGCAACGCGTCGCCTGCCACGCAACCAGACGCCAGTGGCCATCCTCCTGGGTCTGGATCGCCGTGTAGGCAATGGGATAGAGCAACGCGCCGTTGTTCGCTTCCATTTCGATCAGCGCGCGGCCCGAGATCAGACAGGTCTCGCGGCCGACGGGCAGCACATCCTGCGACTGTATCTCGATCTGCCGATAGCGGCGGCGGCCCGCCGTGATCGCGTCGATGAACTGCTGTTTGGTCTCGCGCTTGCCGTTCGTGTGCACGAAGGTCGCGCTATCCGAAAGCAGTTGCTCCAGCGACGATCCGTCGCCGTCCACCATCGCACGGAACCGCTCGCGCTCCAGACCGCGAATCGCATCGATTACTTTTGCCGCCATTGCTCGAGCCCCTTGTGCACGAGTTCGCGTCGCCCGCCAACTCGCACCGAAGATTTACCCCACGCGTTCCGCTGAAATTTATACCAGGATTTCGCGCAAGGATACTTGCGATCAAAAGGAGCGCCCCCATATAGGTTCGCGAGCGCACACGCGCGCAGCAATTCGTTCGGGAGAAGCGCGCCGCAATGCCGCAGGGTCGCATTTCCCGTGCAGTGCTGATGTCTATTGGACAGATCCAGACATCAAAACTCGGGCCAGATTTAAAGCCAATTTAAGTCCCGATTAAGACCGCCCAGCTACGATAGTCTTCGTGGCAAGCATCATTTCGAAGCAGCGCTATTCCAGCCCTTTTTCTTCGCCGTTTCCGTGCAGGAAGCGGTTCCGTTCTAGAGTATTTCCTCGGCCCGCCGGTGTGTGCGGGCTCTTCCGGGCCGCAAGCCCCGCCCAGCTTGCCAGCCGGTCATTCGCTGAAACCTATTGAAACAAATTTTTGATAGGACGACCGGAATCATGAAGCCCCTACAGACTCCAAGTATTAGCACTCACTGATTCAGAGTGCTAACATCCACCGTGGAGTCGCAGTCTGACTTTTGCAAGATTCCTGAGGAGTTCGCTACGTGAGCAACGCAATGACCATGACCCTTCCGAATACGCTGAGCCCTTCGTCGGCCAAGGCCGGGGGTTCGGGTGTACTGGCGCTCGCGAACGCTTCCATGCTGCCCGGCCAGCTGGGCAACATCGACGCCTACATTCAGGCCGTGAACCGGATCCCGATGTTGACGCCGCAAGAGGAGCGCCAGTTCGCGACCGAGTTCCGCGAGCAAAACAATCTTGAAGGCGCGCGCCGCCTGGTGCTGTCGCACCTGCGTCTCGTCGTCTCGATTGCGCGCAATTACCTCGGCTACGGCCTGCCGCACGCCGACCTGATCCAGGAAGGCAACATCGGCCTGATGAAGGCCGTGAAGCGCTTCGACCCGGAGCAGAACGTACGTCTCGTGTCGTACGCCATGCACTGGATCAAGGCTGAGATCCATGAATACATCCTGCGCAACTGGCGCATGGTGAAGGTCGCGACGACCAAGGCGCAGCGCAAGCTGTTCTTCAACCTGCGCAGCCATAAGCAAGGTTTGCAGTCGTTCACGCCGGAAGAGATCGAAGGCCTGGCGCAAGAGCTGAACGTCAAGCGCGAAGAAGTCGTCGAGATGGAAACGCGTCTGTCGGGTGCCGACATTGCACTCGAAAGCCAGAACGACGACGGCGAAGAATCGTTCGCGCCGATCGCCTGGCTGGCCGATTCGCACAACGAGCCGAGCGCCGTGCTGGCCGCACGTTCGCGCGACCGTCTGCAGTCCGACGGTATCGCCAGCGCACTGGAAGCGCTTGACGCGCGCAGCCGCCGCATCATCGAAGCGCGCTGGCTGAATGTCGCCGACGACGGATCGGGCGGCTCGACGCTGCACGAACTGGCTGACGAATTCGGCGTATCGGCGGAACGTATCCGCCAGATCGAGGCTAGCGCGATGAAGAAGATGCGCACGGCACTCGCCGAATACGCATGATGCCCGCCTGACAGGTTGATCTGTCACCGCAAAACCCCGCTCCCAAAGAGCGGGGTTTTTTCTTTTATGCGCTGTGGCGGCAGCAACTCAACACGCACACCTTCGCGCCACCGTTTCCCGTTCCCTCATAAGATATTTTCAAGATGATGCCGCCCTGATCCGGCAAGGGCGACATACATCCTGGCATTCGACCCTGCAAATTTGACCTACAACATTAGGGTTCCGATGCGTTGGCACTGCCAACATCGCGGCAAAAAAGGGAGAAACGGGCAAGTGCGACCTGGCGATCCGGGCGCGCGTCCCCAGGAACAGGACACCGCAAGGAGCCATCCGTCGCCATGCTCTCCACCTCCGGCCAGGCCCGACGCGCGCATGCCCCGCTCGGCGCTCGCATTCTCCATTGGGTGCGCGGCCCGACTTTCGGCCGCGACATCGCGCTTGTCCTCGCCTTCAAGCTCGTGCTGCTGATGGCGCTGAAATACGCGTTCTTCAATCACCCGCAAGCCGAAAACATGGCCATGCGCCCCGCCGATGTCGCGCAGGCGATCCTGTCCGTCCCCGCGCCGGCCACGCGCGCCACACAAACCACGAGTACTCCGACGAACGTAGAACAAGGGGACCACCATGCCCATTAGCGAAACCGTCGATCTCTCGCGCCTGCAATTTGGCGTCACCGCGCTCTACCACTTCCTGTTCGTGCCGCTCACGCTTGGGCTGTCGTGGCTGCTCGTCATCATGGAATCGGTCTACGTGATGACCGGCAAGCAGATCTACAAGGACATGACGCAGTTCTGGGGCAAGCTCTTCGCGATCAACTTCGTGATGGGCGTCACCACCGGCCTCACCATGGAGTTCCAGTTCGGCACCAACTGGTCGTACTACTCGCATTACGTGGGCGACATCTTCGGCGTGCCGCTCGCCGTCGAAGGGCTCGCGGCGTTCTTCCTCGAATCGACGTTCGTCGGGCTGTTTTTCTTCGGCTGGAACCGCATGTCGAAGGGCGGCCATCTGATCACCACGTTCTTCGTCGCGCTCGGTTCGAACCTGTCGGCGCTGTGGATCCTGATTGCCAACGGCTGGATGCAAAACCCCGTCGGTGCTGCGTTCAACTACCAGACCATGCGCATGGAACTGACGAGCCTGTTCCAGGTGATCTTCAATCCGGTCGCACAGGTCAAGTTCGTGCACACGGTCTCGGCGGGGTATGTGACGGCGTCGATGTTCGTGCTGGGCATTTCGTCGTGGTATCTGCTGCGCCGCCGCGACACCGAATTCGCGCTGCGCTCATTCGCGATTGCGGCGGGCTTCGGCCTCGCGTCGACGCTCTGCGTGATCGTGCTGGGCGACGAATCGGGCTATCGCACGGGCGAGGTTCAGCAGATCAAGCTCGCCGCCATCGAAGCCGAATGGGACACCGCGCCCGCGCCCGCGCCGTTCACGCTGTTCGGCATTCCGAACCAGCAGGAAGAACGCACCGATTACGCGATCCGGATTCCCTACCTCATGGGCATCATCGCGACGCGTTCGATCGACGAGCCGGTGATCGGCCTGCGCGATCTCATGGGCCGCGCCGAAGTGCGCATCCAGAACGGCATGCTCGCCTACGCCGCGCTGCAAAAGATGAAACGCGGCGACGCCGACGACGACACGCGCGCCGTCTTCGATGCGCACAAGGCCGACCTCGGCTACGGCCTGCTGGTGAAGCAGTTCGCACCCAATGTGATCGACGCCACGCCTGCGCAGATCAAGACCGCCGCGAAGCACTCGATCCCGCCCGTCGCGCCCGTGTTCTGGTCGTTCCGCGTGATGGTGGGACTCGGCATGCTGATGCTCGCGACCTTCGTGCTGGCGTTCTGGTTCTGCGCGCAGCGCTCGCTGCTCAAGAACAGTCGCCGCTGGTTTCTCACCTGGGTGGTCTGGGCGATTCCGCTGCCGTGGCTCGCCGCCGAATTCGGCTGGGTCGTCGCGGAACTGGGCCGCCAGCCGTGGACGATCGCCGAGGTGCTGCCGACCCATCTTTCAGCGTCGAGCCTTCAGCCCGGCGACGTCTGGCTGAGCCTTGCGGGCTTCGTGGTGTTCTACACGGCGCTCTTCATCATCGAGATCACGCTGATGTTCAAGTACGCGCGCCTCGGGCCGTCCGCGCTGCATACGGGCCGATATTTCCACGAGCAGACGTCGACGGTGCCGAGCGGCAACCGCGTCGCGTGACGCACGCCCACGACAACGCCACACAAGGAACCACATCATGGATTACGCAACGCTCAAAGTGATCTGGTGGGTGCTGATCGGCGTGCTGTTGATCGGCTTTTCGCTCACCGACGGCTTCGACATGGGTGCGGCCGTGCTGCTGCCCTTCATCGGCAAGACCGACGCGGAACGCCGCATCGTCATCAATACCGTCGGCGCGACGTGGGAAGGCAACCAGGTCTGGCTGATCACGGCCGGTGGCGCGATGTTCGCCGCCTGGCCACTCGTCTATGCGGCGTCGTTTTCGGGCTTTTACTTCGCGATGCTGCTCGTGCTGTTCGCGCTGTTCTTCCGGCCCGTGGGTTTCGACTATCGCGGCAAGCGCGACAACCCGAAGTGGCGCAGCGCGTGGGACTGGGCGCTGTTCATCGGCGGCTTCGTGCCTGCGCTCGTGTTTGGCGTGGCGTTCGGCAACCTGCTGCAAGGCGTGCCGTTCCAGTACGACTCCGACCTGCGCGTGACCTATTACGGCAGCTTCTGGGCGCTGCTCAATCCGTTCGCGCTGATCTGCGGGCTCGTGAGCCTCACGATGCTCACCGCCCACGGCGCGGCGTTCGTGAAGATGAAAAGCGACGGCATCGTGGCCGCGCGCGCGTCGAAGGCGCTGCGCATCGCGTCGGGACTTGCGGTCGTGCTCTTCATCGTGGCGGGCGCGCTGATCGCGACGCTGATCGGCGGCTTTGTAATCACCGACGCCGCCCCCTACGACACGGTCGCCAATCCGCTGCTGAAAAGCGTCGAACCGGGCACCGGGTTATGGATCAGCAACTACATGACCTATCCGTGGATGGCCGTCGCGCCCATCGCGGGCATTCTGGGCGGCGTGATTGCATTTGCTCTCGCCGGATCGCGGCTGGAAAAGACGGCGTTTCTCGCCACCTCGCTGTTGATCGTCGGCGTGATCCTGACGGCTGGATTCTCGATGTTTCCGTTCATCATGCCGTCCTCGCTCGATCCGCGTTCGAGCCTGACCGTGTGGGACTCCACCTCCAGCAAGATGACGCTCGAAATCATGCTGGTCGCCGTCGTCATCTTCTTGCCGATCGTGCTCGCCTACACGACGTGGGCGTATCGCATCATGCGCGGCAAGGTGACCGTCGAAGCGGTCGAGGACAAGCGCAATTCGCTGTACTGATCACTGCGCAGATCACCGCGCTGGACGTGGACACAAAAAAACCGGCGCCAAGCGCCGGTTTTTTCATGGTGAGGCAAACGCTCAAGCCGATTGCAGCGAGAGCTCGTCGGCGTAACGCTGCGCCGCGTTGCCCACGACGATATGCAACGTATCCGTCGCCACCCACACCACGTCCAGCGTGCCGAGTCGCGCACGATCGACCGCCGCCGGATCGCGCACGATCACACGCAGACGCGTCGCCGCGACCGCGTCGAGCGACACGATATTGCCAGCACCGCCAAACACCGACAGCCAGCGCGAAGGATTCGGGTCGAGCGGGCCGCTTTCGTTCGCCGTAACCGCGGGTGCCGCGCTCGCCACCGCCGCAGCCGGAGCAGCAACCGCAACCGCAGAAGCAGCAGCCGCAGCCGGACGACCGCTTGCGATCTCGCGACGGATTTCATCGGCGATGATGTCCGCTTCCGGCCCGATGATGACCTGCACGCTTTCGCCGCCGCGCTTGAGCACGCCACGCGCGCCAATTGCCTTGAGCGCCGGCTCCGACACATGCGCCGGATCCACCACGTTCAGGCGCAGGCGCGTCGTGCAGGCATCGACCACCTTGAGGTTGGCCGCGCCGCCCAGTGCATCGATATAACGCGTCGCGCGCGTGGCCGTCGCGCTGCCCGCCACCGCCACGCCCGACATCGACGCAGCGATTTCCGTGTCGCCAGCCGAAGCTTCACGGCCCGGCGTCGGCAGGTTGAAACGGCGGATAAAGAAGCGGAACAGCCCGTAGTACACGACCGCATAGACGATGCCAAGCGGGATTGCCTCCCAGCCATGCGTCGACAGCCCGTAGTTCAGGAAGTAGTCGATCGCACCCGCCGAGAACGTAAAGCCCAGCTTGATGTTCAGCAGCGAGCAGATCGCGAGCGACAGGCCCGTCAGCACCGCGTGGATACCGTAGAGCACCGGCGCGAGGAACATGAAGGTGAATTCGATCGGCTCGGTCACGCCCGTGAGGAACGAGGTGAGCGCCATCGACATCAGCAGGCCGCCGACCATCGCGCGCTTGTCCTTCGGCGCTTCATGGAGCATGGCGAGACACGCGGCCGGCAAGCCGAACATCATCACCGGGAAGAAACCGGCCATGAAGCCGCCCGCCGTGGGGTCGCCCGCGAAGAAGCGGTGCAGGTCGCCCGTCACCGGCGCGCCGCCGGCCGGCGTGAAACTGCCGAACACGAACCAGACGAGCGAGTTGAGGATGTGGTGCAGACCCGTCACGAGCAGCAGGCGGTTCAGCAGACCATAGACGAAGGTGCCGATCGCGCCCGCCGTGGTGAGCCAGTGGCCTGCCGAATCGATCACGGCCTGCACCGGCGCCCATGCGTAGCCGAATATCACCCCGAGCACGAGACACACGACCCCGGTAATGATCGGCACAAAGCGCTTGCCGCCGAAGAACGCCAGGAACTCGGGCAGCTTGATGTCCTTGAAGCGGTTGTACAGCATGCCCGCGACGACACCGGCCACCACCCCGGACAACACGCCCATGTTGAGCTTGTCGTTGATGTCCTTCATCACGGCGATCTCGACCAGATAGCCGAGTGCGCCCGCGAGCGCCGCCACGCCGTTGTTGTCCTTCGCGAAACCCACGGCAATGCCAATCGCGAACAGCAGCGGCAGGTTGTCGAAGATCGCGCCGCCCGCATCGGCGATGATCTTGATGTTGAGCATGTCGCTCTGGCCGAAGCGCAGCAGAATGCCCGCCACGGGCAGCACTGCGATCGGGAGCATCAGCGCGCGGCCGAGGCTCTGAATTTTAAGAAACGGATTGCCTTCCATCGAACTGCCTCCAGTCCCTGTCTCTAGCGTGACGTATTGAAGTGAGAGAAGCCGGCGCACGATCGCTGCGCGCGCCGGGATATTGACGACTCTTGTTGACGACGTTTACTAAGGATTGCTACCGACTTGATCTAACCTGGCAACGGCCAGACTCAATCGAGCGGCCAGTGCGCCCGGCTTGCGGCGCGCACGGCCTGCGCCGATTCGAGCGCAAGAATGTCGAACACGCGTTCGCGACACTGGTTGTAGTCGAGATTGCGCACGCGCGCCTTGATCGACGGCACCGAAACCGGATCGACCGACAACTCGGTGATGCCGAGGCCGACGAGCAGCGGCACCGCCAGTGGATCGCCCGCCAGCGCGCCGCACACGCCCACCCATTTGCCGTGCTTGCTCGCGCCTTCAACCGCTACGGCAATCAGGCGCAGCACCGCCGGATGCAGGCCGTCGGCCTGCGCCGCGAGGTCGGGCTGGCAACGATCCATCGCGAGCGTGTACTGCGTGAGGTCGTTGGTGCCCACCGACAGAAAATCGGCGTGGCGCGCGAGTTGATCGGCGAGCAAGGCCGCCGACGGCACTTCGATCATCACGCCCACTTCGACACGGCCGCTGCGGCCCGCTTCCTTCGCGAACAGGTCGATGCGCTCGCGCAGACGGATCAGTTCACCGACATCGGTGACCATCGGCAGCAGGATGCGAATGGCGCCCAGCGGTTCGACGGCAAGCAGCCCGCGCAATTGATCGTCGAGCAAGTCCGGGCGCACCTGCGCGAGACGGATACCGCGCAGACCCAGCGCGGGATTCGGCTCGGGCGGCAGCGTGAGGTAATCGACTTCCTTGTCCGCGCCCACGTCGAGCGTGCGGATGATTGCCGTGCGCCCCGCAAGTGCTTCCGCGATCGCCTGATAGCTCTGGCGATGTTCCTCGACCGTCGGCGCCGCCTGGCGGTGGATGAACATGAGTTCGGTGCGCAGCAGGCCGACGGCGTCCGCGCCGTTGTCGACCGCCGTGCGCGCATCGTCGAGCGTCGCGATGTTCGCCGCGACTTCGATGGCGTGGCCGTCGCGCGTCGCGGCGGCGGCCTGCGAGGTCAGCCGGTTTGCTTCACGCACGCCCGCGAGGCGCTGCTTTTCGGCGCGCGCGCGTTCGATGTCCTGCGCGTTCGGTGCGTACGACAGGCGCCCCGCGCCCGCGTCCACCACTACTTCAGTGCCTTCGGCGATCTTGTGCAGCGTGTCGCCGAGCGCAACGATGGCCGGAATGCCCGCCTGACGCGCGATGATCGCCGCGTGCGAGGTCGCGCCGCCACGTGCCATCACGAGCGCGGTGACGCGCTTGCGGTCGAGCGTGGCGAGGTCGGACGGCGTGAATTCGTCGGCGGCCAGCACGGCTTCGTCGGGCAGTTCGCGCGCCGTGTTGACATGCGTGCCGGCTGCACCGCTCGTGAGTGCGAGCGAACGCAGCACACGCTTTTCGAGATCGCGCAGATCGGCGGCGCGTTCCGCGAGCAGCGGGTCGTCCACCTTGCCAAGCACGGCAATCTGCGCGCGGATCGACTCGCGCCACGCAAAGCCCGCGCTCTTGCCGAGACTGATGAGGTCACGCGCCGCATCGATGAGCGTCGGGTCTTCGAGCAACACGCGATGCATCTGGAAAATGCCCGCTTCGCCGATCGCGCCGCGTTGCGACGCCGCGCGCACGGAAGCGTCGAGTTCCGCATCGACAGCCGCCACGGACTTGTCGAGCAGGCGGCTTTCCGCCGCCGAAGAGCCGCTCGCGAGTTCGGCCGGTGCGAGTTCCGCGTCGTCCCAGCGCACGAGTTTGCCAACCGCCACGCCTGGCGCCGCGCAGACGCCCGAGAGCGTGCCGGGCGCTGCGCCCGTTGCCGCCGGCGCCATCGAAGGAGCCGGTGCAGGCGACACCTGCCGCGCAGGCGCTTCGCTGGTCTCGCCCGGCGCCGCGCGCAGGAGTTCGCCGGCGACCGCATCGACCGCCTTCTGCGCTTCGCGTCCCATGCCGACGAGCTCGATCGTCGCGCCCTCGCCCGCACCGAGTCCCAGCAGGCCGACCACGCTTTCAATCGCCGCCTTGCGCTCGCCGAAGCGCACTTCCACACGCGCCTCGATGCCGCGCACCGCTTCGCGCGCCCGCGCCGCAGGCCGCGCATGCAGGCCGCCCGCGTGCGTCAGCGTCACGCTGCGGCGCACTTCGTCCATCACCAGGTTCGCGCTGCCGGCCGCACCCACCGTGTTGGCCGCGCCATCGCGCGCGCGCAGCACCAGCAGCGGCGTCTGGCCCGCTTCCACGTTGCCCGCGCCCGCGCGCTGGATCACTTCGAACGCATCGGAGTTCGCCACTGCGACCACCGACACGAGGCTCGGCGCTGCGCACGCCACGACATCGAGATCGAATTCGATCAGCAGGTCGCCGCGGCGCACTTTGGCGCCCTGCTCGACCTTGGGCGAAAAACCCTTGCCGCCCAGCTCGACCGTATCGATGCCGATATGCACGAGCACCTGGGCGCCCTCGGCGGTTTCCAGCGTGACGGCGTGGCCGGTGCGCGCGAGGTGCATGACCGTGCCGTCGCACGGCGACAGCAGCTTGCCCGCGAGCGGATCGATGCCGATGCCGTCGCCGAACAGGCCTTCCGAGAACACCGGATCGGGCACCGCAGCGAGCGGCACGACCGGGCCGGTGAGCGGCGCGACCAGCGCGATGCTGCCACGGTTGCCGTGGTTGCCCTGATCGGCGGAATTTTCCGGGCTCATCAGGCGGGACTCCTGGATGCGTTCCATCAGCTTTCCAATCTAGTGGGTTTCGGTGACTTTGTTCAGGTAGCGCGGCTCGTCGGGGTTGCGGCCGCGCGCAGCGGCGAGACCCGCCGCCATCACGTAGAACGAAAGAATCGCGGCGATCGGATCGAGTGCCGCATCGGCGCTCTCGACGAGCGGCAGCGTGGCGCCCTCGACGCCCTCGGGCGCGGCCAGCAGCACGCGCGCACCGCGCTTGCGCATGTCGCTCGCCAGCTCGACGAGACCCGCCTGCTCCGGCCCGCGCGGCGCGAACACCAGCAGCGGATAGTCGTGGCCGATCAGCTCCATCGGGCCATGACGCACTTCGGCGCTGGAGAAGGCTTCGGCCTGGATGCCCGAGGTTTCCTTGAGCTTGAGCGCCGCTTCCTGGGCAATGGCAAGACCTGCGCCACGGCCAATCACGATCATCTGTTTGACGTCGCGCAATTCGTCGACGGCCGTCGACCAGTCGAGCGAGCCCGCGCGATGCAGCGCATCGGGAAGCGCACGCACGGCGTCGAGGAACGCGGCGTCGCGCTGCCAGAACGCGACGAGTTGCGCCGACATCGCAAGCATCGCGATATAGCTCTTGGTGGCGGCCACGCTCAGCTCGGGGCCGGCGAGCAGCGGCAGTTCCGTGCCCGCGGCTTCGGCCAGCGGCGAGTCGGCCACGTTGACCATCGCGGCGGTCAGCGCACCCGCATCGCGCAGCGCCTTGATCGTCGCCACGAGATCAGGACTCCTGCCTGATTGGGAGAAAGCCAGGGCGAACTGGCCGCTTACACGTAAGGGCGCCTGCTGCAGCGTGGCAATCGACATCGGCAGCGAGGCGACCGGCACGCCCAGGCGGCTCATGGTGAGCGCAGCGAAATAGCTCGCTGCGTGATCCGAGCTGCCGCGTGCGACGGTGAGCGCGACGTGGCGCGGGCCGGCTTCGAGTGCGCCCGCAAGCGCCTCGACGCGCGAGGTGTCCGCGAGCTGCGCGGCGACGACGCCGGCCGAGGCCAGCGCTTCTTTAAGCATATTCGACAAGCGATTCTCCTTCGACATAGGTCGCGGTGAGCGCGAGATCGCGGTCGAACACGTTGACATCGGCCCAGGCGCCGCGCTGGAGGCGGCCCCGGTCTTCGATGCCGAGGTAATCGGCCGCGTAGCGCGACAGGCGTGCGGACACGTCCGCGATCGGCAAACCGAGCGAGACGAGATTGCGCAACGCCTGGTCCATGGTGAGCGTGCTGCCCGCGAGCGTGCCGTCCGCGAGACGCACGCCGCCGAGGCATTTGGTGACATGCTGGCTGCCGAGGCGATATTCGCCGTCGGGCATACCGGTCGCCGAGGTGCTGTCCGTCACGACGTAAAGGCGCGGAATCGCGCGCAGCGCAGCGCGGATCGCGCCCGGATGCACATGCAGCAGGTCGGGGATGATTTCGGCGTATTCGGCGTGCGCGAGCGCCGCGCCGACGACGCCAGGATTGCGATGATGCAGCGGCGACATCGCGTTGAAGAGGTGCGTGAAGCCGCACGCGCCATGCTTGAGCGCGTTGACCGCGTCGTCATAGGTCGCGAGCGTATGGCCGATCTGCACGCGCACGCCGCGCGCCGCCATCTCGCCGATGATCTCGATATGACCCGCGATTTCGGGCGCCACGGTGACCACGCGGATCGGTGCGATCGACAGGTACTTGAGCACCTCGTCGAGCACGGCCGACACCGCCGCGTCGGGCTGTGCGCCCAGCTTGCCCGGATTGATGTATGGCCCTTCAAGGTGCACGCCCAGCACGCGCGCGCCGCCTGGCGTGCGCTTGCGCGCGACGTCGCCAAGGCCCGCGACCACGTTCATCAGCTCGTCGCGCGGCGCGGTCATGGTCGTCGCGAGCAGGCTCGTGGTGCCGTAGCGCGCATGCGTGCGCGCGATGGTTTCGATTGCGTTGCCCGCTTCCATCACGTCGGCGCCGCCGCCGCCGTGCACGTGCAGGTCGATGAAGCCCGGCAGGATGTAGGGCGCGTCGTTCTTCGCCGGATCGGCGGACTCGCCCTCGATCGACGTGATGCGTCCGTTTTCGAACGTCAGCGTGCCGTTGATCCAGCCATCAGGGGTGAGAATGTTTCCGCTCAGCATGAGATTTTTCCGATATTGCGCGCGGCAACAGCCAGCGCGCGGTCAGTCTTGACGGTGACGTGCATGAGAGAGTCGTGGCGCGCGCAGGTGTTCCCGCTCGTTGCGCGTTCTGCGCGGTGCTCTGCTGCTTGCATCGCTGCGTTCATTGGCGCAGCTCCGCGACGAAGTCGTAATAGCCGTCGCGGCAATACGTGTCGGTGAGTTCGATGGCGTGCTGGTCGCGCGAAAAACCCACGCGCGTAATCACGAGCAGCGCCGCGCGCGGTTCCACGCCCATCAGCGCGGCGATCTCGCCGGTCGCATTCACGGCGCGAAAGTGCTGCAGCGCGCGCACGACCGGCATATTGCGTCCTTCAAGGTACGCATAAAGCGAACCGTCGAAGCCCTGCGGATCCGGCACGATCGACACCGGCAGCGCCGAATGTTCCACGGCCATCACGATGCCGTCCGCGCGGCGCAGCCGTCGCAGGCTCGACACCGACGCGCCCGGCGACAGGCCAAGCTGCACGATTTCCTCGCGATGCGCGGGCCGCACGCCGCGTTCCAGCCACACCGAATCCGCCGTGAAACCGCGCTGCTCCATTCGCTTCGTAAAGCCAGTGAGGCGCGAAAGCGGGTCTTCGACACGCGGCGTAATGAAACTACCCGCACCGCGCGCGCGCCGGATCAAGCCTTGCTCGACGAGCAACTCGATCGCCTTGCGCGCCGTGATGCGCGACACGCCGATGGAGTCCGAAAGCGTTCGCTCCGAGGGCAGCGCCTCGCCCGCCGACCAGACGCCGCAATGTATGGCCGTAGCAAGGTTGCGCGCCAGCTGCAGATAGAGCGGCGTCACGTTGCGCGCATCGGGCATCAGGGCAGACCAACGGGTTTCCATGGAACTCCGGCCAGCGGTAGCGGCGGTTTCAGTGGTTGAGCGGATCGTGGAGACGCCCGGACTGATCGCGCAAGAAAAGCGGCAAAAACAGTGTGGCGTCGGCCCGGTGCGAAAGCGAGCCCATTATATAACCACAATAATACCAGTCAACACAGGCGAAGCTCCTTGCCTACGCGAGATAAATTTCATATAAATCAAATGCTTGTGAAATTCCATAAGGCGCTGCGGGCGGCTAGTCTCGCATCGGTATTTTCCCTGGCGCAGCCCATTTGGGCTCTTTGGTCGCAACCACTCGGGCTCCAGCTTTCAAGCTTTGGAATCCCAGCTTGATACCGGCGTAGAACCAATGCGAAGATTCAGAAAGTGAACGATATCGCGCGCCTCTGACATCCCATATAGTGGCATCTGACCAATATCAACGAACTGACCACGGGTACCCAGTTTGTCGAATGATTCCGACACGAGACGGCGCGCAGAAGCCGTCCTGCAGTTCAATCGCTTTTATCGAACGTTCCTCGGGGCACAACAGGACGATCAGCCCAGCTCGCCGTTTTCGCTGACCGAAATCCGCGTGCTGCGCGAGCTGGACAGCGGGGGCACGCAGACTTCCGCGACACTCGCGCGCACGCTTGCGCTCGATTCAGGCTATTTGAGCCGCATCCTCGCGAGCTTCGCTCGCCGGCACCTGATTGCGCGCGCCGCCTCGCAGGCCGACGCGCGCCGCACCTTCATCTATCTGACCGACACCGGCCGCAGCACCTATGCGACGCTACGGGACGCGGCAATCGGCGGCCTGGCCGACCGGCTTGGCAAGCTCTCCACCGCCGAACAGGAAGAGCTGATCAACGCCATGGAGGTCGTGCAGCGGCTGCTGGGGTAGCAAGCAAGGTCGCAAGCGGGGTAGGAAGTCGCCGCGCTGCGATGCGCAGAAAAACAAAAAAGCCGCGCCATCGAAATGGCAGCGGCTTTTTTGCTTCTGGGACGGCTCGCGAGACGACTGAAACGCGGCACACAGGCCGCGCATCGTCACACGCTTAGAACGACGGAACCATCGATCCCTTGAATTCGTTCTTGATGAACTGGCGCACGTCTTCCGACTGATACGCGGCGACCAGCTTCTTCACCCACGGCTTGTCCTTGTCCTGCGCGCGCACGGCGATCAGGTTGGCGTACGGGCTGTGGATGTCTTCGATCGCGATCGCGTCCTTGGTCGGCTGCAGGCCGGCGGCGAGCGCGTAATTCGTGTTGATCACGGCAGCGTCGACGTCGCCGAGCGCGCGCGGCAGTTGCGCGGCGTCGAGTTCGACCAGCTTCACCTTCTTCGGATTCGACGCGACGTCGAGCGGCGTTGCGTTGTTGCCGTTCGTGCCCGCGCCTGCGCGCAGCTTGATCAGGCCCTTGCTTTGCAGCAGGAGCAGAGCACGGTTTTCGTTCGACGGATCGTTCGGCACCGCGACCTTCGCGCCTTGCGCCAGGTCGTTGAGCGACTTCAGCTTCTTCGAGTACACGCCGATCGGCGAGATGTACGTCAGGCCTGCGTTGACGATCTTGTAGCCGCGCTGCTTGATCTGGCTGTCGAGGTACGGGCCGGTCTGGAAGCTGTTCGCATCGAGGTCGCCCGAATCGAGCGCCGCGTTCGGCTGCACGTAGTCGTTGAATTCGATGACCTTGACGTTCAGGCCTTCGCGCTTGGCGACCTTCTGTACGACGGCCCACACCTGGGCGTCCGGGCCCGACACGGTGCCGACCTTGATGACCTGGTCGTCTGCGCGTGCGCCGAAGCTGGCTGCGAGCGTGGTGGCGGCGACGCCGGCGAGGAGTGCTTTGATCAGATTTCTGCGCTGCATGGAGATGATATTTCCGCTTGTTGCTTGTTTATTACGTTGTTGAGCCGCAGAGCCGCATTGTGTGCCGCCCGCTGCCAGACATAAATCGTCTCATATGGCACCAGCCCCGCGAAAGACAGAAATCGCATACTGGTATGCCAGCGGTGCGGGGCGAAGCGCCCCGGGGTGCGGATCGATCAGTTGCCGTCGTTCGAGCCGAGCAGGATCTTGAGGTCGTGCACCCAGGGCGTCACGCCCTGCCCGTCGCGCGCGAACAGGCGCAGCTTGCCGGTGGTGTCGAACACGTAGCTCGCGGCCGTGTGATCCATCGTGTAGCCATCCGGCGTCTTGCCCGGCACCTTCGCGTAGTAGACGCGGAAGTCCTTCGTCACCTGCTTGAGCTGCGCGTCGTCAGCCGGGCGCAGCGCGATGAAGGTGGGATTGAAGGCGCTCACGTACTGGCCGAGGATCTGCGGCGTGTCGCGCTCGGGATCGACGCTCACGAAGATCACCTGCACGCGCTTGTCGGCGTCGGGGCCCAGTTGCTGGAGCGCCTGCGACAGCTCGGCCATGGTGGTCGGGCAGACGTCCGGGCAATGCGTGTAGCCGAAGAACAGCACCACGACCTTGCCCTTGAAGTCGGCCATCGTGCGCGTCTTGCCGCTCGAATCCGGCAGCGAGAAGTTGTTGCCGAACTGCGTGTTGCCGGTGATGTCGAGATTCGAGAACGACGGCGGCTGCTGGCCGCAGCCTTCGAGGCCGAGCGTCGCGCCAACCGCGCCCGCCGCGGCCAGCGCGATCACCGTCGCGCGCGCAAAGCGCGCAAGCGTGCGTCGAGTCATGGTCTTACGCTCCTTACGCTCCGATGAGCGCATGCACGTAGTGATCGACGAGCAACGCGACGAACAGCAGCGAGAGATAGATGATCGAGTAACGGAACATCGCGCGAGCGAGGGCATCCGAATACTCAAGATAGATCTTCCACGCGTAGGCGAGGAAGATCGCGCCGAGCAGCACGCTCGACACCAGATACACCAGGCCGCTCATGCCCGAGATATAGGGCATCAGTGCAACCGCGAACAGGATCAGCGAATACAGCAGGATATGCAGGCGCGTGTATTTTTCGCCGTGCGTGTTCGGCAGCATCGGCAGGCCCGCTGCTTCGTAGTCCTTGCGGCGATACAGTGCGAGCGCCCAGAAGTGCGGCGGCGTCCACACGAAGATGATCAGCACGAGAATCCAGGCGTCGCCGGGCACGTGGCCGGTGACGGCCGCCCAGCCAAGCGCCGGGGGCATCGCGCCCGAAGCGCCGCCGATCACGATGTTCTGCGGCGTAGCCGGCTTGAGCAGCAGCGTGTAGATGATCGCGTAGCCGATGAAAGTCGCCACCGTCAGCCACATCGTCAGCGGATTGGCGAACGTGTACAGCACCCACATCCCCAGGCCGCCGATCACCGCGGAGAAAATCAGGATCTGCACGCTGGTGATCTCGCCGCGCGCCGACGGACGCCACGACGTGCGGCGCATGCGCGCATCGACTTTTTGCTCGACGAGACAGTTGATCGCGAACGCGGCGCCAGCCGTCAGCCAGATACCGACGGTGCCGCCGATCAGCTGCTTCCAGGGCACCATGCCCGGCACGGCGAGGAACATGCCGATGACCGCGCAGAACACGGCCAGCTGGGTCACGCGGGGCTTGGTGAGCGCGAGATACTGCGAAATCCGGCTACCGGGTGACTGGGGGAGGGTTGTACTTTCCATAGGGCGGGATCACACCGCAGCGGTGTCGCGCGCAGGGAGAAAGGCGCGGCCGGGGCGGCTACAAGCAATTCGAAAGTTTAGCACGACGAGCAAAAGCAGCAGGATCGCCGCGCCACCGTTATGAGCCACCGCGATGGGTAGTGGCCATTGCAGGACGATGTTGGAAAGTCCTGTCAGAAACTGGATCGCAATGACGATCAGAACCCAGTTCGCGGGGCGGCGCAACGAGGCATAGCGCCGCATTTTGAGGGCGAACCATACCAGATATGCGATGACGGCGAAGGCAAACGTGCGGTGCGTCCAATGGATCGCGACCAGTGCGTCCTGAGTGATGACATCGCCGTTGCCGTCCATGCCGAGCGCGCGCCACAGGTGGAAGCCGTGGTGGAAATCCATCGGCGGAATCCATGCGCCGTTGCAGGTCGGAAAGTCGGTGCACGCGAGCACTGCGTAGTTCGTACTGACCCAGCCGCCCAGCGCGATCTGCACGATCAGCAGCACGAGCGCCGCCAGCGCGGCCACGCGCCAGCGCGCGGCATCAGGTTCATAGGCGGGCAACGGCGTCATGCGCGCGGCGAGCCACGCCAGCGTGCCGAGCAACGTGAGACCCAGCAACAAGTGGGTCGTGACGATCACCGGTTGCAGCTTCATCGTCACAGTCCACGCGCCAAAGATGCCCTGCACGAGGATCAGGCCGAGCAGCGCGGTCGGCCACCACGGCGACACATGCAGCGGCATGCGCTTGATGCGCGCGCGCCAGGCAATCGCCATCTGCGCAATGATCAGGACGCCGATCGCCATGGCGAAGTAACGGTGGATCATCTCGATCCACGCCTTCGACAGGCTCACGGGGCCGCTCGGCATGGCCAGATGCGCGGCCGCGATCTGCGCGTGCGCGATGAACGGCGACGACGTGCCGTAGCAACCCGGCCAGTCCGGGCAGCCCAGGCCCGAATCGGTCAGACGCGTGAAGCCGCCGAACATCACGAGGTCGAGCGTCATGAAGGTCGTGAGCCACACGAGCTTGCGGAATTTGTTGTCGTCGGCTTTGACCCACACCCACGAGAGCGGCAGCAACGCGATGCACAGGCCGATCAGGCCCAGCTCCAAAATAAACATCTTCTCTTACTCTTTCCTGTCAGAACTCGCGCTGCGCACCTTAACCGATGCTGGACCACTTGAGGAGCTTAGTCACGTCTTGTTTGATCTTTGACGGATCCGGATGGTCGGGAAAACGCATCATCAGGTTGCCGTTGGGATCGACGAGGTAAATGTGATCGCTGTCTTTCGTCGTGTCGGTGGCGGGCAGCCACGCAGCCACGGCGGCGGGATCGGCGCGCAGCATGCGGGTGTCGGGATAGGCGCTGCGCACCACGGCAGGCACGTTCGCGTCGTCGCTGCGCAGCCACACCGTGACCACGCGCTCGCGCTCCGCGCCCTGGGTCGCGCGCACCTGGCGCATGAAGTACAACTTGTGCACGCAGGCTTCGTCACATGCGCCGCTATCGACGGAAATCATGAGCCAGCGCCCGCGCAGTGAGGCGAGCGGCACCTCGCGGCCATCGTCGCCGGTCACCATCAGCGCAGCCGGAATGGGACGCTGCGGCTCGACCAGCGTGCCGTAGCTGGTGCTGCCGCCCTTGGGCTGGATCACGTAGTACGTGAAATACGAAATGGCGATGGGCGCGCCGCAGATCAGCGCGATCAGGAACAGCATCCAGCGGCCGCGCCGCCACGAGCCTTTGGGCTGTGCGGGCTGTGCGCTACCGTGCTGCGCCGCGTTGCGGGAGACCTGCGTGGTATCGGGAGATTGCGTCGACACTGCGTGAACCTCGTTTCTGTCGCTTCCTGTTGATCGGGCGCTGCGAGATCGCAACGCACTGATGAGCGCGCAATTTGCGCTGACGTCGGCTAGATCGTCAGGCGTCCTTCGCGCTGTGAACCGGCCCCGGTTCGGGCTTCTGTTTCCCCGCGCCCTGCATGCGCTCTTTTGTCGCAGCCCGCCGGGCTGCGTAAAGACCGAATCCGAGCGCCGCGGCCGCCATGCCCCACCACTGGAACATGTAGCCGATGTTGCGTTCGACGTCCGTGGCGGGCGCGGGCCAATCGCGCACGAGACCGTCCTTGAACGGCGGCTGCGCAGTTGGCACGAAGCCCGTCTGCTGGATCACGAAAGGCTGCAGCGGCAAACCGGTTTCCGCTGCGTAGGAAGCGACGCCGAGATTCTGCCGTATCTTCTGGTGCGGTGCAGAGCCGCCCGCACCCAGTTCGAACGCGCGCGATGCATCGGCGCGGGCAATGCCCTCCACTTCCACGGATCCCGCCGGCGTCTCATAGGGCGCGATCCGCTCGCGATCGTCGATGCTGCGCGGCAGCCAGCCACGGTTGACCAGCACGTAACCGCCGCCGTCCAGTTTAAGCGGCATGACGACGTAAAAACCTGGCTGGTCGTTATAGGGACGATTGTCGAGATACACCACGCGCGCAGGCAAAAACGTGCCCTTCGCACGCACGCGATGGAACTCGATGTCCTTGAGCGCGACGGGCGCGGCGCCCACGTCCTGCGGTGCGGCGTTTTCGTACTGCGTGATCTGCGCCTGCAAGGCTTCCTTCTGATGTGCGCGATCGCGCTGCCAGAAGCCCAGCCTTATCGTCACGGCCATCACAATCAGGATCAGCAGCGCGGGAACCAGACGGATCTTCATTGGGCACGACCGATGCGGCACATACGGTTGATCGAACCCCGCGCATAGCAGCGCGGTGCCATAATGAGACAGGCGTTTTCAGACATGGAATCTTCCGCACACTCCGCCGTGAATTTCCTGCACATACTCGTTCCCATTGCCTTCGCGCTGATCATCGCGAGCATGATCTCGGCGCTCTACTTCATGATGCACGACCGGGGCCGCACCAAGCGCATGGTCTGGTCGCTCGCCACGCGGGTGGGCTTCTCCATCTCGCTGTTCCTCTTCATTCTCTTCGCGCACTGGATGGGCTGGATCCAGCCGACCGGCATTCCGCTCGGCCGCTGATCGCGACCACGCACCACAACAGATTTGAATAACCGGCGCATACGCCGGGCCCGCAAAAACCAAGGCGCCGCGCCGACCATGTCGGAGCGGCGCCTTCGTGTTTTCAGGCGCGTTTTTCAGGCGCACTGCATATGAAGTCGCAGCGCGCCGCGCGCGTCACAGCCAGTACACCACCACGTAGAGGCCGAGCCACACCACGTCCACGAAGTGCCAGTACCACGCCGCGCCTTCGAACGCGAAGTGATGCTCAGGCGTGAAGTGACCGCGAATCATGCGAACCATCACGACGGCGAGCATCGTGCCGCCCAGGAACACGTGAAAACCGTGGAAGCCCGTCAGCAGGAAGAACGTCGAGCCATAGATGCCCGAAGCGAGCGTCAGGTTCAGTTCGTTGTACGCATGGATGTATTCGAAGGCCTGCAGGCAGAGGAAGCAGATCCCCAGCACCAGCGTGCCCGCGAGCCACGCAATCGCCTTGCGACGATGGTTGTCGCGCAGCGCATGGTGCGACACCGTGAGCGTCGCGCCCGACGAGAGCAGCAGCGCCGTGTTGATCGTCGGCACCGGCCACGGCGTCATCGAGCGGAAATGCGAGACCAGCTGCGCCGGGCCATTGTTGGGCCACACCGCCGAGAAGTCCGGCCAGATCAGCTTGAAGTCGAGGCTGCCGAGCTGATGCAGCGCGATCTGGCGCGCGTAGAACAGCGCACCGAAGAACGCGCCGAAGAACATCACTTCGGAGAAGATGAACCAGCTCATGCTCCAGCGATACGACACGTCGACGCGCTTGCCGTACATGCCGCCTTCCGATTCGGAGATCGCGTCGCCGAACCAGTGCCAGAGCGTGAAGAGCAGCCACAGGAGACCGACGACCACGCCGATCGGCGCCCACGAATCGCCATTGATCCACGATGCGAGCGACGACAGCATCACCAGCAGGCCAATGGCCGCGCTGATCGGATGCCGCGACGGGTGCGGTACGAAGTAGTACGGGCTATCGTTTTGACCGCTCATGCCTGTTTCTCCAGTTTCCAGTTGCTCCCGGACAGTGCCGGTGTCTCTGCGTTATTCATTTGCATTATTCAGTGCCCGGTACAGCAACTACGCTACTTGCCGACCACCGCGTGCACGATCAGCAACAACACGACGATGAACAGGATCGCGCCGATGATCCCCGCCGCGATCAGCGCCACGGGATGCAGTTGCGCGGCGTCGGATTCGAGGTCGGCGCGCTTGCGCACCCCGAGAAACGACCACGCCACCGCCTTCACCAGTTGCAGCACGCTGCCCTTTTTCGCCTTCGCCGATCCTGCGCCGCTGTCGTCGCTCTCGTCGCTCATTGCTCGCGCCTCATGCGCCTCATGCGCCTCATGCACCTTATGCACCCGCCGCCTGCTTCGGCGCTTGCGGCACCGCCGGCTTGTTCAGTTCGAAGAAGGTGTACGACAGCGTGATCGTCTTCACGTCCTTCGGCAGCTTCGGATCGATCACGAACACCACCGGCATGCGCTTCGTCTCGTTCGCCTTCAGAGTCTGCTGCGTGAAGCAAAAACACTCGATCTTGCGGAAGTACTCGGTTGCCTGCTTCGGCGCGTAGCTCGGAATGGCCTGCGCGTCGATCGTGCGTCCTTCGTTGTTCGAAATGTCGTACATCACGGTCATCACTTCGCCCGGATGCACGTCGATGCTGTTCTGCTCCGGCCTGAAGCCGAGCAAGCCGCGCGCGTTGGCGTCCAGCTCCACCGAAATCGTGCGCGTCATGTCCACCTGTGTGTTGCGCGCCTCGCGTGCGGTCGTGTCGCGCTGCACGAGATTGTTCACACCCGTGACTTCGCAGATCGCGCGATACATCGGCACCAGCGCCCAGCCGAAGCCGAACATCAAGAGCGCCACCACCACGAGCTTGATCAGCATCGAGCGGTTGAAAGCGCGGTCGCTACCTGCTTGCTGCGTGGACATCGGACTTCCTCGAACGGTGTGCCGGCACGACGCCCACGCGTCAGTGTCCGGGGAAATACACCTGCTTCACGACGGCGCCCAGAAAGAACACGGCGGCGACCGCCAGCAGAACCAGGCCGAGCCGAAGATTGCCCGCGCGAATCTGCTCGGGCGTGCGTCGTTTCTGAGAGTGACGGGTCATGCTTGCAGTACGGTTGGCCGCGGCCTGTTCATCCAGCGCGGTTGGCGTGATTCCCTGCATCGTGAATCGCTCCCTGCGTGAATCGTGCGGCTTCGTTGCGTTTCGTCGTGTCCGGCCTGTGCCGTGCATGAGGCCGGACACCGTGTGTCGAGCGGTGCTGAATTGACTTATTCGACCGTCGGCGGATTTTCGAAGGTGTGGAACGGCGCCGGGCTCGGCACAGTCCATTCGAGGCCGGTCGCGCCATCCCACGGCTTGTCGCCGGCCTTTTCCAGCTCGCCGCCGCCGCGATACGCAGGCAGCGCGACAAAGAACAGGAAGTACACCTGCGACAGGCCGAAACCGAATGCACCGATCGTGATGACCTGGTTCCAGTCGGTGAACTGGGCCGGATAGTCGGCGTAGCGACGCGGCATCCCGGCAAGGCCGACGAAGTGCATCGGCAGGAACGCGACGTTGAAGAACACCAGCGAGCACCAGAAGTGGATCTTGCCGCGCATCTCGTTGTACATCCAGCCCGTCCATTTCGGCGACCAGTAGTACCACCCGGAGAACAGCGCGAATAATGATCCCGCCACCAGCACGTAGTGGAAGTGCGCCACCACGAAGTAAGTGCCGTGATACTGGATGTCGAGCGGCGCCATCGCGAGCATCAGGCCCGACAGACCGCCGAACGTGAACACGATCAGGAAGCCGACGGCCCACAGCATCGGCGTCTCGAAGGTGAGCGAGCCGCGCCACATCGTGGCGACCCAGTTGAACACCTTCACGCCCGTCGGCACGGCGATCAGCATGGTCGCGTACATGAAGAACAGCTGACCCGTGACCGGCATGCCCGTGGCGAACATGTGGTGCGCCCAGACCATGAACGAGAGAATCGCGATCGACGCCGTGGCGTACACCATCGAGCTATAGCCGAACAGCGGCTTGCGCGAGAACGCCGGGATCACCTGCGACACGATCCCGAACGCCGGCAAGATCATGATGTAGACCTCGGGGTGGCCGAAGAACCAGAAGATGTGCTGGTACATGACCGGGTCGCCGCCGCCTGCCGCATTGAAGAAGCTCGTGCCGAAGTGACGGTCGAACAGCAGCATCGTGATCGCGCCAGCCAGAACCGGCATCACGGCGATCAGCAGATAGGCGGTGATGAGCCACGTCCAGGCGAACATCGGCATCTTCATGAGCGTCATGCCCGGTGCGCGCATGTTCAGGATCGTGACGACGATGTTGATGCCGCCCATGATCGACGAGGCGCCCATGATGTGAACCGCGAAGATCGCGAAGTCCATGCCCGGGCCCATCTGCGTGGAGAGCGGTGCGTAGAGCGTCCAGCCCGCGGCGGTTGCGCCGCCCGGCACGAAGAACGAGCCGACCAGCAGGCACGCGGCGGCGGGCAGCAGCCAGAAGCTGAAGTTGTTCATGCGCGCGAACGCCATGTCCGATGCGCCGATCTGCAGCGGCACCATCCAGTTCGCGAAGCCCACGAAGGCCGGCATGATCGCGCCGAACACCATGATCAGGCCGTGCATCGTGGTGAGCTGGTTGAAGAACTCGGGGCGCATGATCTGCAGGCCCGGCTCGAACAGCTCGGCGCGGATCCCTAGCGCCATCACGCCGCCCGACAGGAACATCACGAACGAGAACAGCAGGTACAGCGTCCCGATGTCCTTGTGGTTGGTGGCCATCAGCCAGCGGCGCCAGCCGTGCGGCGTCGCGTGGGCGTGGTCGCCATGCACGTGACCGTGCCCCCCAGCTACATCGTGTCCGATGCTAGACATGACTCTTTCTCCTGTCGGCCGGAGTTGGCGCGTTAGCCTGACTCGGGCCCCATGCAATTTAGTTGCTGAAGCAAATTGCTTTGCGTCTCTTACTGCAGTGTTGGCCTGCTTGCGTTGCCGCTGCACGTGCCCGCTTTTTTACAGCGTACTGCGAGTTTCTTGTTATCGAATTCGTTATGGACTGCTTGTGGGCCAGTCACATTGCGGGGCCCGATTCCGCCCCGCTGCCGACCGTCTTACGCGGCCGTGCCGATTTCCACGCGGCGCGCTTCCTTCGCGTCCGCGCCGCCGGTGACGGTTTCCGGCTTCTTCAGAATGATGTGATCTTCGGCGATGCCCGCGGCCTTGAGGGCGTCGCGCACGGCCTGGGCACGGTGCTTCGCCAGCTCTGCGTTGGCGTCGGCCTTGCCGCTTGCGTCGGTGTAGCCCGACAGCGTGAACTTCGCGTCCGGATGCGCCTTGGCGTAATCGGCGGCCGCCTGGATCGCGTCCTTCGCGTCGGCGGGCAGCGTGCTCTTGCCCACTTCGAAGTAGACGCTAGCGGGCAGCGAAGCCGTGCTCTGCGCCGCACCCGAAGCCTGATCCGCACCGCTTGCCGCAGCAGCCGGCGCGCTCGCCTCAGCCGCACCGCTCGCGGCTTGATCCGCACCAGCCGCACCTGCCGCAGCCGTCGTGCCGCCGCCTTCCGGCATCTTGCCGTTGCGCGCATCGGCCACCTGACGCGGTTGCAGGATGTCGCCCGTGTGGTTGCCCCACGCGTTACGTTCGAAGGTGACGACCGAGGCAATTTCGACGTCATTGAGCGTCGGCGCCCAGGCCGGCATCGCCGCCTTGCCCTTGAGCACGATGCTCACGTGCTCGGCGATCGGGCCGTTAGCGACCTTGCTGCCGTCGAGCGCCGGGAACACGCCCGCGCCCTTGCCCGTGGGCTGGTGACAGACCGCGCAGTTCGACGCGTAGACCTTCTCGCCGCGCTCCTTGAGCTCGGCCATCGTGTAGGTCTTGTTCGGGTCGTCGTTGGCCGCGGCCATCTTCGCCTTCTGCGTCTCGACCCACTTCGCGTAATCGTCGTCGGAAAGGACTTCGACCACGACCGGCATGTAGGCGTGCTCCTTGCCGCACAGTTCCGTACAGAAACCGCGATAGGTGCCCACCTTTTCCGCCTTGAACCAGGTGTCGCGCACGAAGCCCGGAATCGCATCCTGCTTCACGCCGAACGCGGGCACGTACCACGAGTGCACCACGTCGTTGGCCGTCGTGATCACACGGATCTTCTTGTTGACCGGCACGACGAGCGGGTTATCGACTTCCTGCAGGTAGGTATCGGTGATCGGCGCGAGGCCGTTCACTTCGCTGCGCGGCGTGGTGAGCGTCGAGAAGAAGTTGATGCCCTCGCCCGGCCCCTTCACGTAGTCGTAGGCCCACTTCCACTGGTAGCCCGTCACCTTCACGGTGATGTCGGCGTTGGAGGTGTCCTTCATCGCGACGACAGCCTTGGTAGCCGGCAGCGCCATCAGCACGACGATGATGAACGGCACGATCGTCCAGATGATTTCGACGGTCGTGCTTTCGTGGAAATGCGAAGCCTGATGGCCCTTCGATTTGCGGTGCGCAAAGATCGAATAGAACATGACGCCGAATACGCCGATAAAAATTATCGTGCATAGGATCAGCATCATCGTATGGAGGTTGTAAAGCTCTTCTGCGATGCGCGTGACGGGCGGCTGGAGATTGATCTCGTTGACCGCTGGGCCGCCCGGACTGTCTCCGACTGCGAGTGCCGCGCCGGCGAATACAAGTCCGCTGCACGCCAGCACGCCCTGTAGGGCTCGCTTGATTGTTTTCATAGCTTCCTTACCCATAATTTCCATTCAAACCCTCGACCCCGCAGGAAGGTTTTGCAACCAGGTCGCGCCCTGGGGGGCGCACTGCCGCGCCGTGATTCACTCACGCCGCGCATAAATTCAGATCGCGCGCGCAAGCCACGCGCGCAGTTCCCGCGCGAACTGCGCACGCCGATACTGCGGCAAATGCAACCCGACAGCGACCGCCTGACCGCGGGACACGAGACGCACCGGGTCGCGTGGGGTCGCGCCCGGCTCGACCCGGACCCAGCGGGGATTGAATTCGAACTGCGTGAGCGCGTCGGCGCTCATCTGCTCGATCACCAGCCGGTTCGGATAAAGCCTGATACGTTCGTAATCGACAGCATGGCGCGCATAGATGGCGAAGGCGCCCCCAACGACCAACAGATCGATACCAGTGAACGGCAAAACCAGCCAGGCGCCGTGGATCAACAGCAGAACGGCGATCGCGATGGAGACCAGCGCCAGCGACAAATAGAACAACACGAATTGCCTGGGCGAAACCGAACAATTGCGCTTCATCGTCCAGTCCTTGAGGACCGGCTCCGGGCTCGCCAGCAGATCAGATGTCTGCATCGCTCGTTTCCCCCACTGCAACATCCTCAGACTATCGCCGCTTTGCGCCTTGCACAACTGCGGGAGAATCTGGAGGCGCCACGGCGTTGCGCGCAAACCGATAAGACAAACCGGCCGCCCCACCGCCTGCAGACCGACGCATTATAGGCGCGATCCCCAGCCCTCACAAGCAAGCCCCAATCGGCCGAAAACCCAATACCGACGGGCATTTCAGCGATTTTCCAACAATTTTTCGAGGGCTTTTCAGGCGCTAATTTCAGGCATAACGAAAGCCCCCTTATTACGTCAGCGATTCCTTGCCGAACCTCGGCCGATATCTTCGATCCGCACGATGCCGTGGCCTTCCGCGGTCGTACGCGGCACGGCTTTCCACGCGTGTCCGTAGATGATCTCGAAGGTGAGCGGGATCGTGCCGGCGTTCGGCCCATCGGTCAGGCGGCGCGCTTCGAGCGCAGCCAGCAGCGCGCGGTACAGACGCCGCGAACCGCCGCCAGGCTGCGTTTCGTCGCCCTCGCCGAAGCTTCGCGCAAACGGATACGCGCCCCAGCGGCGCACATCGGCGAGCAGTTTCTCCGGCGTCTTGTAGGTGACCGTGAGCGTTTCCTGATCCATCACGGGAATCTCGAAACCGTTCTCGACCAGCATGTCGCCAAGGTCGTGCATATCGACGAAATCGACCACGTGCGGCTGCATCGGCTGACCGTGCGCGGCCTCGACTTCGGCGTAGGCGCCGCGCAGCTCCTTGAGCGTGTCGGGCCCGAGCGTGCTGAACATCAGCAGGCCGTTCACCTTGAGCACGCGCTGCCATTCGCCGAACACGAGATCCGGACGCGGGTGCCAGTGCAAGGCGAGGTTCGACCACAGCAGCTCGAAGGCGCTGTGCGCAAACGGCAGCGCGGCGAAGTCGGCCTGCGCGAAGCGCGGCCCGCGTGCACCGAGCGCCCGTCCGATCGATGCCGGCAGGAAGCGCCGCCAGCTCGTGTCGCCCGCGTCGTGCACGCGGGCGCGCTCAAGCATGGCGAAGGAGAGATCGGCGCCGAATACGGGCGCTTCAGGGAAGCGCTCGCGCAGTTTCGGGAGATCGTCACCGGGGCCGCAGCCCAGGTCGAGCACGCACGAGGGGCTCACCTTGATGTATTCGAGGCGCTCGCGCATGCGGTCGGCGATTTCGCGTGGCAGGAACGCGACGTCGTCGAAAGTCGCCGCGCGGCGGTCAAAAATCCGCTGCAGATAGCGCGGATCATAGGCCGGACGGCCGGGTCTGGGGTGAGACGGGGACATGTCGGTCGTATTGGCGAAGTCTGCGAAGTATACTCGCTCACTCCCATCCTTTCAGTTCACTCGCCCGCTTCGGGCCGTCTTACGATGCCGCCGCCGCGTGATTTGCCGTCATCTTCGACGTCCTCAGCGACGTCCAACCCGTCGCCTGCCCCGCGACGCGCCTGCCGGAACATGGCAATGCGCGCGTATCGGGACGGGCAAGCGCGTTGGCCACGGCTCGTCCAGTTAGTGCTGTCGGATCTGCTGCCGAATCTGCTGCCGCACCTGTTACCCAGTGCGTGCCCATTATGCGGCAATTTGCCGCGACGCTCGCGCGGGGTGCGCAATGCCGGTGCAGGCCCGTGCGGCGGCCTTCGCGCGTGGAATACGCTGCTCTGTGCGGCCTGCGACGCGGCGTACTGGAACGAGGCGCGGCAGCGCTGCACGGTCTGCGCGCTGCCGCTCGCGAGCGCCCGGCGCTCGCATGGAAGCGGGCGCGGGGATCATCGGTGCAGCGCCTGCGTGAACACGCCGCCCGCCTTCGATGCAACGATCGCGCTCGCCGATTACCGCGCGCCACTCGACGCGCTCGCACGCGGGCTGAAGTTTCGCTCGCGGCTCGGACTAGGCGAGGAATTCGCGGGGCGCCTCGCGCGCGCAGCCGACGATGTGCTCGATCCGGCCGACGCGCCCACGTTGATCGTGCCGGTGCCGCTCTCGCGCGAGCGCCTGATCGCGCGCGGCTACAACCAGGCGTGGCAGATCGCCAGGCCGCTGGCCCGCGCGCTCGGCACGCGCGCCGACGCCACGCTCGTACGCCGCACGCTGCACACCGCCGCGCAAGCGCGGCTCGATCGCGACACGCGCCGCCGCAACGTGGGCCGCGCGTTTGCGCTGAGGGACGGCGGCTCCATGCTGCGCGGCCTGCACATCGGCGTGGTCGACGACGTCATGACCTCGGGCGCGACGCTCGACGCCCTCGCGCAGAAGCTCAAGGCCGCGGGCGCACGGCGCGTGACGAATTTCGTCGCCCTGCGCACGCCGAAGGACTAAGGTCTTTCTTTTGTCATCCCGCTCTCATCCAGCTCTTTTCACGGTTTTTTATCGTCATGTTTAACGTCGTTCTCGTCGAACCGGAAATTCCGCCGAACACCGGCAACGTCATCCGCCTGTGCGCCAACACCGGCGCACGGCTGCATCTGATCGAACCGCTCGGCTTTCCGCTCGACGACACGAAGCTGCGCCGCGCGGGCCTCGACTATCACGAATACGCGCAGATGAATGTGCATCGCGACTGGGACGCGTTCCTGGCCAAAGAAACGCCCGATCCGGCGCGCATGTTCGCGTTCACGACGCGCGGCTCGGGCCGTTTTCACGATCACGCCTTCCTGCCGGGCGACTGGTTCGTATTCGGCGCGGAGACACGCGGCCTGCCCGACGCGGTGCTCGATCGCTTTGCGACCGAACAGCGCGTGCGTCTGCCGATGCGGCCAGGCAACCGCAGCCTCAATCTGTCCAACACCGTCGCGGTGGTGGTGTTCGAAGCGTGGCGGCAGGCGGGATTTGAGGGCGGGGAGTAAGCGCCAGAACAACAGCCGCGCAAGCTGCGCGGCTGAGCTCAAGCCTCGATTCGAGCGATCAGATTCGCCAGGGTCTTGCGCTCGCGCTCGCTGGAAAAGCGCTCCTTGAGCATGAAGAGCAGGTTGTCGCCGACCGTGGCCCCATGTGTCTCGATAGCGTGCACGCGCCGCTGCACCGCTGACGTGAACGCCATCACGTCGCCGCTTTCGATCGACTCGAAAACCGGCGCGTGCCAATACTCCTTGCCGCCCTGGCCCGTATAGCCGATGACGAAGTTGCCGCAGAACGCCGCCTCGACAGGCGGCACCGGCAAGCCCTCCAGCTCCGAAAACGCGAGAAAAATACGCGAGCGCGCCAGTGCGGCGGCGACTTCGACTTCACTCATGTTTTCGATCGGCTCGATCGACCATGCGGGCGGCAGGCAACGCCGCAGCAACGCGCTCACCAGCGCGCTCTGTTCCGGCATCTTGCGCGGCATATAGGTGATGAGCCGCTCCTTCCCGGCTGGCCGGAACACGGCATCGTCGACGCAATACGTCACCAGCACGATTTTGTCCGTGCAATCGGGAAACAGCTGGAGAACGCAACGCACGGCGTCTTCACTGATGCAGGCGATGCATTTCGCGCGTGCGTAACACGCGGCGAGATCGTCGGCATTCGTGCCGCGCGTCACGAGATAGCCGTTCTGCACGAAGATGCCGTATTCGATATTGAGTTCGATCAGCCGCGCCCAGAGATCGCCGACCAGGCTCTCGGGCAGCAACACAAAATCGTCCGGGCTGAAGCGGTTGTGCGCCCTGATGCGGGCAGCGTGGCGAAACCACTCCACGCGTCGACCTTCGCCCCAGCAATAGAAGACTTCCGCGCGGGCGCCCAGCGCATCGATCAGTTCGGCATGCCGATGAATGACTTTCACGCCGCCGACGGGAAAGTCCACGCCAGGGCAAAAGTAGACGATGTTTTTCATCGCCTCATTCTAGGCGGCGGCTCTGGAGGCCCGGCGGGGACTGCTTGACACGCGTCAACAAGTAACGCGTCACGCAGCAGGGTCAGTGCGCGGCGAGTTCGCGCTCGTAGCGCGCGAGCATCGCATCGTCGAAGCAGGCGAAGATCACGCGTTCGAGCGCAGGATAAGCGGGCAAGGCCGCGAAGACCGTTGCGAGCGCAACTTTCACGGCTTCGTCCGGCGGGAAGCGATACACGCCGCAACTGATTGCCGGAAACGCGATGCTCGTCACACCGGCTTCGCGCGCGACTTCCAGCGAGCGCCGGTAGCACGACGCCAGCAGGTGCGCCTCGTCGCGGCCACCGCCGTTCCAGACGGGGCCGACGGTGTGGATCACGTGTCTGGCGGGGAGTCGATAACCGGCGGTGATTTTGGCGTCGCCGGTCGGGCAGCCGTTGAGGGTGCGGCATTCGCGCAGCAGGTCGGGGCCCGCCGCGCGATGGATCGCACCATCCACGCCGCCGCCGCCGAGCAGCGACGTATTCGCGGCATTCACGATTGCATCGACGTGCAGCGTCGTGATGTCGACGACCTGCGCTTCGATGCGGCAGTTTCCAACGGTGAGCATGGCAAACCTCCATCCAGTCCGCGCCCATGCGACAGACGGCGCGGGTTGCACCGGAAACCGGTCGATCCGCCCCCTACTCTGCCTTCGCGTCGCGCCTCAGCAGCGCGCTCACCGCGTCGCGCGGCGCCACGCCTTCGAACAGCACGTCGCATACTGCTTCGGTGATCGGCATGTCGATCTGGTGCGCTCGCGCGATCGCCGCCACGGCGCGCGCACAGCGCACGCCTTCAGCCACGTGCCCCAACGCACCGAGGATATCGTCGAGCGTACGTCCGCTCGCAAGCTGCTTGCCCACCGTGCGATTGCGCGATAGATCGCCGGTAGCGGTCAGGATCAGGTCGCCCAGGCCCGTGAGACCCGTGAAGGTTTCAGCGCGTCCGCCGAGCGTCACGCCCAGCCGTGTCATTTCCGCGAGGCCGCGCGTGATGAGCGCGGCGCGCGCGTTCAGGCCCAGGCCCAGGCCGTCGGAAATACCCGTCGCGATCGCCAGCACGTTCTTCACCGCGCCGCCCACTTCCACGCCGACAACATCGTCGCCGGTGTAGATGCGCATGGCGCGATGATGGAACGCGGCCAGCGTGAGCTCGCGGCAATCGGCCGACGTGCTGGCCACCGTCAGCGCGACGGGCAGGCCTTCGCCCACTTCGCGCGCGAAGCTCGGGCCGGACAGCACGCCGTTGCTCGCATGATCGGGCAGCTCGGCGGCCACGACCTGATGCGGCATGAGTTGCGAATCGGCCTCGAAGCCCTTGCAGAGCCAGACGAAGTGCGCGGGCACGCGGCCCATGTCGCGCATCGTGCGCAGCGTGTCGCGCAAACCCGCGACAGGCGTGCCGAGGACGACCAGATCCGCCTCGCCCGAGGCATGCTCGAGCGCGGTGGCGAGATCGGTTTCGTACTTGAGGGTGTCAGGCAGCGAGACGCCCGCGAGATAGCGGGCGTTCTCGTGCGTCTTGCGCAGCGTGTCCACGAGCGCGCCATCGCGCGCCCACAACAGCGTGTCGTGCGCCTGGGCGAGATGCCCTGCCAGCGCGGTGCCCCACGCTCCGGCGCCGAGAACGGCGACTTTCATTCCAGTACTCCGCACCGGTTGTGAGGTTCAGCGATCAATCGCGTTCGATCAATGCGTGGCGTTGCTCGCGCCTTGCTGCTGCGCGAGCTGTTGCAGGCGTTGCTCGTAGAGCGCCTGGAAGTTGATTTCGGCCAGATGGATCGGGGGGAAGCCAGCACGCGTGATCGCGTCGGCGATGTTCGAGCGCAGGTACGGGAACAGGATCGTCGGGCAAGCGATGCCAACGAGCGGATCGACCTGTTCAGCCGGAATGTTGCGGATATCGAAAATGCCGGCTTGCTTGGCTTCGATCAGGAAAGCGACCTTTTCCTTGACCTTGGCGGTGACCGTGCCGGTCACGAGGATTTCGAACACCGATTCCGCGAGGCGCTCGGCCTTGACGTCGACTTCGACTTCCACGGAAGGCATGTCCTGCTCGAGGAAGATGGCCGGCGAGTTCGGCTGCTCCAGCGAAAGGTCCTTGAGGTAGATGCGCTGGATGTTGAAGAACGGCTGGTTATTCTCGTCAGACATGGTCTATGGCTTCCTGATTAAATGGAGTTGCAGTTGCGCAGGCGCAGCCGCAATGAGCAGCAATGACAGCAACAAACGACAGCAAGCCCGCGCGCGCCTGAAAGGCCCACGCGGGCAAAAAACCTGGCGGCGCGCATGAGCGCACCGCCCAGCCGGCTTTTACGCCGCTGCTTCGAGCAGCGGCATCAGGCCGCCGGCGCGGTCGAGCGCGGAAAGGTCATCGTAACCGCCCACGTGCGTCTCGCCGATGAAAACCTGCGGCACCGTGCGACGGCCGGTGCGCGTCATCATTTCCTCGCGCCGCGCCGGATCCCGGTCGATCAGCACTTTTTCGATATGTTCGACGCCGCGCGACTTTAAAAGACGTTCGGCCATCTGGCAATACGGGCACACCTGGGTGCTGTACATGACAACCTTGCTCACTTCGAACCTCCTTGTTTCACGACCGGCATGCCGGCCTGCTGCCAGGCGTTCACGCCGCCGTCCAGTACATGGACTTCAGCAAAACCGGCTTCTTTCACGAGGCTCGCGGCCTTGTGCGACTGCTGGCCCGTCTGGCAGACCAGCAACACCGGGTTGCTCTTGTTTTTGACGAACTGCGCGACCTTGCCCTGCAGCTCGCTCACCGGCAGGTGACGGGCAGCGGGCAGATGGCCCTTGGCGAATTCGTCGGCCGAACGCACGTCGATCACCACCGCGTTGCGACGGTTGATCATCTGCGTCGCCTCGGCGGCGGAAATTCCGCCCCGGCCACCGCGCTTGAGCGTCGGCCACAGCAGCAACCCTCCTGAGATGAGGACGATCGCGATGAGTACAAGGTTGATGTAATTGGTAAAGAACGTCACGGATGAGCCGCCGGGAAAAAGAGAAATCGAGGGAAATCCAGTTCAGACAATCCGCTCATTATAAAATAACCGTTTGTCGCAGGGTTGCCGCCCCCCAGCCCGGGTGTGCAGTCCGCTGGACCAGGCAGCGAACGCGCAGTAGCCGTATCACCGACGCTCCCCGTCCCCGATTACCGCTTCCCTCACTACCGACCGTCATCCACATGTACAAACTCGTACTTATCCGCCACGGCGAATCGACCTGGAACAAGGAAAACCGCTTCACCGGCTGGGTGGACGTCGACCTGACCGAACAGGGCAACCGCGAAGCCCAGCAGGCCGGCCAGCTGCTCAAGGCGTCCGGCTATGCGTTCGACATCGCCTACACCTCGGTGCTCAAGCGCGCGATCCGCACGCTCTGGCACGTCCAGGACCAGATGGATCAGATGTACCTGCCGGTCGTCCACTCGTGGCGACTGAACGAGCGCCATTACGGCGCGCTTTCGGGCCTGAACAAGGCGGAAACGGCGGCCAAATACGGCGATGAGCAGGTGCTGGTCTGGCGCCGCAGCTACGACACGCCGCCGCCCGCGCTCGATCCGTCGGACGACCGCACGGCCTACAACGACCCGCGCTACGCCAAGGTGCCGCGCGAAGAGCTGCCGCTCACGGAATGCCTGAAGGATACCGTCGCGCGCGTGCTGCCGCTGTGGAACGAATCGATCGCACCGGCCATCAAGGCGGGCAAGAACATCGTGATCGCCGCACACGGCAACTCGATCCGCGCGCTCGTGAAGTACCTCGACGGCATTTCGGACACCGACATCGTCGGCCTGAACATCCCGAACGGCGTGCCGCTCGTCTATGAACTGGACGAAAACCTCAAGCCGATCACGCACTACTACCTCGGCGACGCCGACGCCATCGCGAAGGCCCAGGCTGCCGTGGCGAACCAGGGCAAGAAGGCGGACTAAGCCGATCGGTCGCCTCCATCGGGTCAAGTCCATCTTTTCCTGTCACGCGTCAAAACCGTCCGGCTCTCGCATTCGCGCGGGCCGGACGCTCCTGTTTTACCCGCGGCACGGTGAGCGCTATGCATGTTTGCGCGTGCGCCTTGCACGCCTCATGCGCCCGCCGGTCTCTGCGCGTTCAGAGCGCGCCTCTCTGGCAGACTCGCCAGCCTCCCGTCACGTTATCGCCAGTCCCGCGCCCAGCAAGGCTTTGCGGCACGCGACTTGCGAACTGGCTCGCATTCCGACTGTCGAACCCGCAACGTTCGTCCCCGCATCGCGCCTTATACACAGGGCGGTCGAGTGTGCAGTTATACTTGTCCGTCGCTTTTCCATTAGACGCTGCCACGCGCCTTTCGACCGCACGCAACAACCTCTATGCGAAAGAACCTTAAAAATATCGGCCTGATCGCCGCTGGCCTCGCGACCGGCGTCTTTGCCACCCTGCAGATTTCCGCCTCGGCGCAACAGACCCAGCAGACTGTGATCGAGCCGCTGCCGCTCGACCAGCTCCGGCTCTTCGCCGAAGTGTTCGGCCAGATCAAGCATGAGTACGTCACGCCGGTCGACGACAAGAAACTCCTCACCGCCGCCATCAAGGGTATGGTGTCGAGCCTCGACCCGCACTCGTCGTATCTCGACAAGACCGACTATCAGGAGCTCCAGGAGCAGACCAAGGGCCGCTTCGCGGGCCTCGGCATCGAGATCTCCTCGGAAGACGGCCTGATCAAGGTCATCTCGCCCATCGAAGACACGCCCGCGTTCCGCGCCGGCATCCGTCCGGGCGACCTGATCACGCGCATCAACGACAAGCCCGTGCGCGGCATGACGCTCGACCAGGCGGTCAAGCAGATGCGCGGCGATCCGGGCACGAAGGTCACGCTGACGATCTTCCGCAAGACCGACGACCGCACCTTCCCGCTCACGATCACGCGCGCCATCATCAAGGTGCAGAGCGTGAAGTCGAAGATCCTCGCGCCGGGCTACGCGTACATCCGCATCACGAGCTTCCAGGAACGCACGACGCCTGACCTCGCAGCCAAGCTGCAGGACATCGCGCGCCAGGAGCCGAACCTCAAGGGCCTCATCCTCGACCTGCGGAACAACGGCGGCGGCCTGCTGCAGAGCGCGGTCGGCGTCGCGGGTGCGTTCCTGCCGGCGGACTCGGTGGTCGTCTCGACCAACGGCCAGATTCCGGACTCGAAGCAGGTCTATCGCGACAACTACGAGAACTACCGCCTGCCGTCGTTCGACGGCGATCCGCTCAAGGGCGAAGCGGCCGAGTTCAAGACCGTGCCGATGATCGTGCTGACCAACGCCTACTCGGCGTCGGCGTCGGAAATCGTCGCGGGCGCGCTGCAAGACCAGAAGCGTGCGCTCATCATCGGCAAGACGACGTTCGGCAAGGGTTCGGTGCAGACCGTGCGTCCGATGACGGCCGACACCGCACTGCGCCTGACCACGGCGTACTACTACACGCCGAGCGGCCGCTCGATCCAGAACAAGGGCATCCGTCCTGATGTCGCGGTCGACCAGTACGCCGACGGCGATCCGGACGACGCACTCGTCACGCGCGAAGTCGACTACTCGAACCACCTTGCGAACACGCAGGATCCGGACGAGAAGAAGGAACAGGATCAGCGCGAGCAGGAACGCATGGACATGCTGCGCCAGCTCGAAGAGCAGAACGACAAGAAGACGCCGGAACAGCGCCAGAAGGATCGCGAGCGCAAGCCGGTCGAGTTCGGCTCGACGGACGACTTCATGCTCCAGCAGGCGCTCAACAAGCTGCAGGGCAAGCCGGTGGCGGAATCGAAGTCGCCGATGGAGCGCCGCCTCGCGCAAGCGAAGCCGCCTGCATCCGCTTCGGCACCGATCGCCGTGAAGCCGTCGGCTTCGGCCGTGCCGGGTGCTTCGGCAGTGGCTCCGGCCTCGGCGCCCGCTCCGGCAAAGTAAGCTCGCCTGAGCAGTAGCCCCTCACCTTGCGGCCCTTCGCGCTCCATGCGCCAAGGGCCGCAAGTCCGTTTACACCGGCGCCAGTACAATAGGCGATCTGTAGCTTCGGCGCGCATGGCGAACCCCGGGTCTTCCGGCCCAGTCACGGCGCCCGCAGCGCCCGCACCGTGCGCATTGCGATGAACGACGACCAACTCCTCCGCTATTCCCGCCATATCCTCGTCGACGAAATCGGCATTGAGGCGCAGCAGCGCTTTCTCGACGCACACGCGCTCGTGATCGGCGCGGGCGGCCTTGGCTCGCCGGCTGCCATGTACCTGGCAGCCTCGGGCGTAGGCACGCTCACCCTCGTCGACAACGACACCGTCGATCTCACCAACCTCCAGCGGCAGATCATGCACGAGACGGCCTCGGTTGGCCGCGCGAAGGTCGAGTCGGGCCGCGACGCGATCGCGCGCCTGAATCCCGAGGTCAAGGTGAACGCCGTGCAGGCGCGCATCGACGACGCCTGGCTCGACGAACACGTGCCGCGCGCGAACGTCGTGCTCGACTGCACCGACAACTTCGCCACGCGCCACGCCATCAATCGCGCCTGCGTGAAGCATGGCGTGCCGCTCGTGTCGGGCGCGGCGCTGCGCTTCGACGGCCAGATCAGCACGTTCGATTTCCGCGACACCGCGTCGCCCTGCTACGCCTGCGTGTTCCCCGAAGATCAACCGTTCGAGGAAGTCGCGTGCTCGACCATGGGCGTGTTCGCGCCGACGGTCGGCATCATCGGCGCGATGCAGGCGGCGGAGGCGCTGCGCGTGGTCGGCGGCATCGGCACGCCGCTGGTCGGGCGGCTCATGATGCTGGACTCGCTGCGCATGGAATGGAACACGATGCGCATTGCGCGTCAGCCCGATTGCCCCGTGTGCGGCGAGCGGCACGCATAAAAAAAGCCCCGGCATGCCGGGGCTTTTTTACGTCATGAAGCGTCGATGGAGTGTCGATGAAGGGTCAATGAAGCGCGCTCAAGCCTGCGCGAGACGCCCCAGCGCCGCTTCCAGTTCCTCGGGCTCGTAAGCCGCGAGCACATCGGCGACCGGCTTTTCCAGCGCCTTCAGTTGCGAGCGCAGGATCTCCTGCTTCACCACCAGCAACTGGCTCGGGTGCATCGAGAACTCGGTGAGGCCCATGCCCAGCAGCAGGCGCGTGAGCTGCGGGTCTCCCGCCATCTCGCCGCACACCGACACCGGCACGCCCGCGCGCTTCGCCTCGCGCAACGTGTGCGAGATCAACTGCAGCACGGCCGGATGCAGCGGGTCGTACAGATCGGCCACGGCGTTGTCGGCGCGGTCGATCGCCAGCGTGTACTGGATCAGGTCGTTGGTGCCGATCGAGAGGAAGTCCAGCCGCCGCAGGAACATCGGCAAGGCCAGCGCCGCCGCCGGAATCTCGATCATCGCACCCACCTGCACGTTCGGATCGTAGGCGAGGCCCGCGTCGTCGAGCTGGCGCTTTGCCTCGCGGATCAGGTCGAGCGTCTGGTCGATCTGCTGCGCGTGCGCAAGCATCGGAATCAGGATCTTGACCGTGCCGAACGCCGACGCACGCAGGATCGCGCGCAACTGCGTGAGGAACATCTGCGGCTCGGACAGGCTCCAGCGGATCGCCCGCAGGCCGAGCGCCGGGTTCGCCGCGGTTTCGTAGCCGTCGCTTGCGCTCATCGCGTCGAGCGGCTTGTCGGCGCCCACGTCGATCGTGCGGATCGTCACGGGCAGCCCGTTCATGAGCTGGGCCGCGCGCTTGTAAGCCTCGAACTGCTCGTCCTCTTCCGGCAACTGATCCTTGTGGTTCATGAACAGGAACTCGGTGCGGAACAGGCCCACGCCGGTCGCCCCCGAGTCGAGCGCCGCCTGGGCGTCGTCGGGCAATTCGATGTTCGCGTAGAGCTGGATCTTCGCGCCGCACAGCGTCTGCGTGGGCGAGAACTTCAGGCGCTGGAGCTTGCGCCGCTCAAGCGCCATCTCGCTCTGGCGGTAGGTGTACTCCTCCAGCACGATGGGCGCGGGATCGACGATCACCACGCCATGATCGCCGTCGACGATGATGAGGTCGTCCTGGCGGATCAGCGCGCTGGCCTGCTGCACGCCCACGGCCGCCGGAATGCCCAGGCTGCGCGCGACGATTGCCGTGTGCGAGGTGCGCCCGCCCAGATCGGTGACGAAGCCCTGGAAGGTTTGGCCCTTGAACTGGAGCATGTCGGCGGGCGCGATGTCGTGCGCCACGACGATCATCTCGTCGCAACTGCCGTGCAGCGTCGGGGGCGACGCGCCCGCGAGCGCCTTGAGCACGCGCTCGACCACCTGCTCGATGTCGGCTTTGCGTTCGCGCAGGTATTCGTCCTCGACATCGTCGAAGTGACGCGAGAGGCGTTCGAGCTGTTCAGTGAGCGCCCATTCGACGTTGAAGCGGCGCGTACGGATGAGATCGATGGTCTCCTGCACGAGCATCACGTCGTTCAGGATCATGAGGTGAACGCCGATGAACGCGCCCATCTCGCTGGGTGCGTCGGCGGCAAGATCGGCGCGCAGCGTGTCGAGCTCCTGCTCGACGAGCTTGAGCGCAACCCGAAAGCGCTCGATTTCGTCTTCGATCTGCGCGAGTTCCACCAGATAGTGGTCGACGTCGAGCGCGGCCGGCGCGATCAGATACGCCCGCCCGATGGCGATACCGCGTGATACGGGAATTCCATGCAGCGTGAACGGCACGCGCACCTCCTCTGGTTATGTGATGCCGCGGCAAACCGCTGCAATGCGCTCTCTCTGACCCCGCCCATTATTATAAATTCCGTCGCGCTCCGATGTTCTGTACGACCCGCGGGTAAATGGCGAAAATCGTTGCCTGGCCGGCTTTCGCGAGGCTTCCGGCTCGCTTGCGTCTATTGAATTGCGCGTGCGATGCAGCAATGAAAACGCCGCGTCGAAACGCGGCGTCGGGTAAGACTGACATCGATGGCCGAATCAGGCGCGGCAGGCGCTCAATCCAGCTTCATTGACCTTCGCCGAACTTATCGGCGATCAGCTTGAGCAGCGCGCTCATGGCGTCGGTCTCGTCCGGGCCTTCCGTTTCGATCAGCACCGTGCTGCCGATGCCCGCCGCCAGCATCATCACGCCCATGATGCTCTTGGCGTTGATCCGGCGGCCATTGCGGCTCATCCAGATTTCCGACTGATAGTTGCCCGCCAGTTGCGTCAGCTTCGCCGACGCCCGCGCATGCAGGCCGAGTTTGTTCACGATGGTCGTTTCTTGTTGCAGCATAGGTCGATCCAGGCGCAGTGTGTTGAGGTAATGCTGTGGGATTGTGCGTCGCGCGCGCAATACGCGCGCGCTGCGCGTCCGGGCACACGCTGGGGCGTGCGCCGCGGGCTTGCTGTTCGAGATGGGCCCAAGCCGGGTCGATCCGGCTCAGGCCGTGCCAGCAGGTTTGAGCGCCATCGCCGGTGCTGCCGCTGCGGCGCTTGCGGCGGTGATGGTGGCTTGCGCGCGCTCCGACGCCCCGACCTTGGCCGCGCTGCTTGCAGCGGCAGCGCTGACGGCGGCCTTGGCGACGGCTTCCGAAGCCGCTTCGGCGCACGGCGTAGGCGCGCAGCCGCAATCGTTGGCAGGAGGCGGCGTGCTCGGGCCGATGGGCTGGACGCCCTTGCTCGCGCCCGCCAGCGCCTTTTCCACCAGCGTATCGAGCGGCGTTGCGCGGTAACAGACCGCGCGCACCAGCATCGGCAGGTTGACGCCCGCCAGCACGCGCACCTGAGGCACCGTGGCCAGACGCGCGGCGATGTTGGAAGGCGTAGCCCCGAACATGTCGGTGAGCACGAGTGCCCCGTTTTCCTCGCGCAGGCGCTCGATTTCGGCGTTCGCCTGGGCGACGACCACAGCGGGGTCGCTGTCGGGCAACACGTCCAGAGCGCCGATGCGCGCCGGACAGCCGCCGTAGATGTGGGCAATGCATTCGCGCAGCGCAGTAGCGAGCGGTGCGTGAGCGATGATCAGAATCCCTGCCATGTCAGCGTGACTACAAATAACGGCTTCGGTTGATGCCTAGGGCCGATCTCCGAAGATCGCGTCCGACAGCGCCGACCTGCGGCCAGCCGTGGGCCATCAGGGTCGGAACATGCGCCGGGTCTTGCGCTGCTGCGACGTCGATTCTGTCGCAGCGCAAAATCCGGGCGCGGGCTCGCGGCATTGTAGCAGGGTCATTTTCGTGTCGACCATGCGGTTTTGCTCGCGGTTTTCCCCCGCACTTGCCTTCCAGTTTCCTCTTACCGATGCGCAGGTTTTGTGCCTCGCAGCACGCAAGCGCGCATCCTTAGCCAGAAGATGCCGTCCCGGCGGCGGGATTCAAGCCGGTTCAAGCGCCCCGCCTCCGCGATTCGAGGGAATCCTCAATCGATTTATAGCCGTTTTTATGCAGGACGTCGCGTCGCTGCACTGCGGCTCACGCCGCCGCACGCTCCAGTGCGTCGATGAACATGGCCGCCACGTCGAAGCCGGTCTGCTCCATGATCTCGCGGAAGCACGTCGGGCTCGTCACGTTGACTTCGGTGAGCCAGTCGCCGATCGCATCGAGCCCCACGAGCAGCAGCCCGCGCTCGACCAGCTTCGGCCCCAGCGTCTTCGCGATTTCCAGGTCACGCGCCGTGAGCGGCTGCGCCACGCCCAGACCGCCCGCCGCCAGGTTGCCGCGCACCTCGTTGCCCTGCGGAATACGTGCGAGCGAATACGGCACCGGCTCGCCGCCGATCAGCAGGATGCGCTTGTCGCCCGCCTTGATTTCGGGGATGAACTTCTGCGCCATCACGCTGCGCGCGCCGTCGTGGCTCAGCATTTCGATGATCGAGCCGAGGTTCATGCCGTCGGCCTTCACGCGGAACACGCCCATGCCGCCCATGCCGTCGAGCGGCTTGAGGATCACGTCCTGATGTTCTTCGTGGAATTTGCGCAGGCGCGCGGCGTCGCGCGTCACGAGCGTCGGCGCGACAAACTGCGCAAATTCGCCGATGGCGAGCTTTTCCGAATGATCGCGGATCGCCTGCGGCTTGTTGAAGATCTTCGCGCCCGCGCGCTCGGCGATCTCCAGCAGCCAGGTCGACGTCACGTACTCCATATCGAACGGCGGGTCCTTGCGCATGATGACGGCGTCGAAACCGGTCAGCGCGCGCGAGTCCGGCGAGTCCTTGAACCAGGTCTCGCGATGCAGGTCGGAAGTGTCGCCGACGATCTCGAAGCGTCGCACATCGGCTTCGACGTGGCCGTTCACCCAGGCGAGGTGCTGCGGCTCGCACGCGTAGAGCGTGTGGCCGCGCTTCGCGGCCTCGGCCATCATCGCGTAGGTCGAATCCTTGTAGATCTTGAACCGCTCAAGCGGATCGGCGATGAAGAGAATGTCCATGTCGTCCCTGCAGCAAATTGGATGTTGTGCCGGAAATTTCCGGCCTTGATGACGGCTGCGCCCGCTCGGAGCGGGCGCAGCAGCGGTTGTTATCGCGTTGAACCGGTCTTAGACCTGGATCGCCTCGGGGTCGGTCTTTTCCAGCTCGACCGATGCCGCCAGCAGCCCCAGACGCGCCACCACGCCGTACATATAGAAGCGGTTCGGCGGCGCGGCGCCGGGCTTGGCGCGCGTATCGGGCAACGCCGTGTGCTCGAAACCGAGCGGCACGAAGTGCATGCCGGGCGCGTTAAGGTTCTGGTCGCGCTCGCGGCTGCCGTGCGCACGGTAGAAGCCGCCCACCACGTAGCGGTCGATCATGTAGACGACCGGCTCGGCGACTTCGTCGCCGATGTGCTCGAACGTGTACACGCCTTCCTGCACGATGACGTCGCGCACTTCCAGCCCGTCCTTCGTGGCCGACATCTTCGCACGTTCGCGCTTGGTCAGCGCGGCGACCTCGGATGCGTCGTGCACCGTCATCACGCCGCGACCGTCGGTGCCGGCGTCGGACTTGATGACCACATAGGGCTTTTCGGTGATGCCGTACTCGCGGTACTTCTTCGCGATCTTCTTGAGCACCGCATCGATCGACGTGGCCAGTTGCTCTTCGCCCGTGCGCGCCTCGAAATCGACGTTTTCCACGTGCGCGAAGTACGGGTTGATCATCCACGGATCGACGCCGACCATCTTGGCGAACTTCTTCGCCACGTCGTCATAACAGGAGAAGTGCGTCGACTTGCGGCGCACGGCCCAGGCGGCGTGCAGCGGCGGCAGCAGGTATTGCTCGTGCAGGTTCTCTAGCACCGACGGAATGCCGCCCGACAGATCGTTGTTCAGCAGGATCGAACACGGATCGAAGTTCTTCAGGCCGAGACGGCGCTGCGAGCGTTCGAGCGGTTCGAGCACGATCTTCTGGCCGTCGGCCAGCGAGATCGTGACCGGCCCGGCGATGTTCTCGTCGAAGGTGCCGAAACGCACGTTCAGCCCCGCCTGACGCATGATCGTTGCCAGGCGCGCGACGTTTTCCAGATAGAAGGCGTTGCGCGTGTGCTGCTCGGGGATCACGAGCAGGTTCTTGGCGTCCGGGCAGATCTTTTCGACCGCGGCCATGGCGGCCTGCACGGCGAGCGGCAGCACTTCCATCGGCAGGCAATGGAAGGCGCCGGGAAAGAGGTTGGTGTCGACCGGCGCGAGCTTGAAGCCCGCGTTGCGCAAGTCCACGGAAGCGTAGAAAGGCGGCGTGTGTTCCTGCCATTCGAGGCGGAACCAGCGCTCGATGGCCGGCGTCGCGTCGAGGATGCGCTGCTCCAGCTCAAGGAGCGGGCCGTTCAACGCCGTAACCAGATGCGGGACCATAAGGTATTACTCGCGGACAAAAGCTGATGAATTGTAGGAAAACCGGGAGCTTAACTGGGGACGATTGCGCCGGTTACAAGATGTTTCCCCTTACATTCCATAGGGTTACTTGCAGTTAGTCGCGAATTCGGCCGTCCGCCACCCCGTGATGGCCGGTACTGCCCCCGTTATCCACATCGAATATCCATTCTGAACCGCGCGCCCCGTCAGACGCAATGGCGCCGTACGAATCGAAGGGTCAACCGCAGGGAAAACGGCGGGTTCAACCGGGTAACGCGCAAGTCCGCGTTTTATTCCCCCCTTTTTTCGCCTTCGATGCCGCTGAGCAGAACCCGCGCCCAAAAAAGAAAGGGCCCGCCATGAAGGCGGGCCCAAGTCGCTGTGCTCCAGTACTGCTACTGCCCTACTGTGCTACGGCACTGCACTACCCCGTGCAATCTCTTGCGTTTTATTCGACGCGCTCGCCATGGAGGATCACGTCGAGACCTTCGCGTTCTTCTTCTTCCGTCACGCGCAGGCCCATCACCATGTCGATTACCTTCAGCAGGATGAAGCTCACCACGCCGCTGTAGATGAGGGTCGTGAGCACGCCCTTGACCTGGAGGATCACGTTGCCGTCGGCGCCGCCGATGTCATGCACCGCGAACACGCCCGTCAGGATGGCGCCGATGATGCCGCCGATGCCGTGCACGCCGAACGCGTCGAGCGAATCGTCATAGCCGAACTTGTGCTTGAGCCACGTTGCCGACCAGAAGCAGACCACGCCTGCCACCACGCCGATCACGATGGCGCCCATCACACCGACGAAACCCGAAGCCGGCGTCACAGCCACCAGGCCCGCGACAGCACCCGAAGCGATGCCGAGCACCGACGGCTTGCCCTTGGCGATCCACTCCGCGAACATCCAGCCGAGCGCCGCGCAAGCCGTGGCGATCTGCGTCGTGAGCATTGCGAAACCGGCACGGCCGTCAGCCGCGACTGCCGAACCCGCGTTGAAGCCGAACCAGCCCACCCACAGCATGGCCGCGCCGATCAGCGTGAGAACCAGGTTGTGCGGTGCCATGACTTCGCGGCCATAACCGACGCGCTTGCCGAGCACAAGGCAGCAAACCAGACCGGCGATACCGGCGTTGATGTGCACCACCGTGCCGCCTGCGAAGTCGAGGATGCCTGCGCTTGCCAGCCAGCCGGTCGGTTCCCAGACCATGTGGGCGATCGGCGAGTAGACGATGATCGACCAGAGCGACATGAACACCAGCATCGCCGAGAACTTCATGCGGTCAGCAAACGCACCGGTGATGAGCGCCGGCGTGATGATCGCGAACGTCATCTGATAGACGAAGTACACGCTTTCCGGAATCGTCGTGGCCAGGTGGCTCACAGTCAGCGTGGTCGCCTTGTCGCCCTTGATGTAGTTCATGCCTTCAAGGAAGACGCGCGAGAAGCCGCCGATGAACGGGCCGCCCGGCGTGAACGCGAGGCTGTAGCCGATCACCGTCCAGATCACCGTGACGACGCAGGTGATGGCGAAGCTCTGCATGAGCGTGGCGAGCACGTTCTTCTTGCGCACCATGCCGCCGTAGAAGAGCGCGAGGCCCGGGATCGTCATGAACAGCACGAGCGCGGTGGAAGTCAGCATCCAGGCAGTGTCGCCCGAGTTGATCTTCGACGAATCGACCGAGACCGGTGCGGTCGGTGCTGCTGCGGCAGCGGCTGCAGCAGCGGCCGATGCGTCAGCCGGCGCGCTGGCTGCGGCTGCCGGAGCCGAAGCGGCGGCTGCCGGTGCGGAAGCTGCGTCTGCAGCGGGCGCGGCAGGCGCGGAAGCAACGGCGGCCGATGCCGCTGCGGGAGCGGACGCATCGTCCGCCAGCGCGGCGCCGATGCCGCCAGCCAGCAGCGAGCCGGCCATCAGCAAGGACATCAAAAGTTTGCGCATCTGGGGTTCCTCTTGTCTCTTTCGTTGTCTGGTCGATTACAGAGCGTCGGCGCCGGTCTCGCCGGTGCGGATACGAATGACCTGTTCGATGGGGGTGACGAAAATCTTGCCGTCGCCGATCTTGCCGGTGCGGGCAGCGCGCTCGAGCGATTCGATCGCCTGGTCGACGATGTCGTCGGACACGGCCGCTTCGATCTTCACCTTCGGCAGGAAGTCGACGACGTATTCCGCACCGCGATACAGCTCGGTATGGCCCTTCTGACGGCCGAAGCCCTTCACTTCCGTGACTGTGATCCCCGAGACGCCGATGGCCGAAAGAGCCTCGCGCGCTTCATCGAGCTTGAACGGCTTGATGATTGCTGTAATCAGTTTCATGTAGTCCTCGCTGTGGTTGCTTTCATCCCGTATTCACTTCTGCAACGGGCGCCTGCGGTGCGGGTCTCGCCCCGCCGACGCACCGCGAGCCAGCCGTTGTTCGGTGCGCGGGGGGTTATTAGCAACACCCGTGCCAATTTGATCGAGCGCCGCTCTTTGCGGGATTGCGACGAAGTTCAATGCACGAAGTGCGCATCCCGTGGACAATGCCCGTCCGCACGCCGAAGTCCGCGCCGCGCGGGCCGCACAAGCCCCTGGCCGAACGGCCAGCGCAGGGCTTGAGCGGTGGCAACGCCAGTCGAGAGTTGCTAGAGTGTTCTCAAGGATCAGGCCCGGCAGGATCGCTTCAGATGCACGCGGATAAGCGTGAGAACGAGGCGCGGCGGGCCGCGAAGGACGCACGCAACGCCAGCCCGCGCGCGCAGAATGCGGGTCATGTCGGGCACGCGGCTCGCGCTTGCGCGCCGCGCACCAGATATGCACACGGGCATTGAGGGCTTCGCGGGTCTCGCACCAAGATCGATCACGACGCGGCGCGAGGCACAGTCGAAACGAAATCTGCACATTTTTTGTGCAGCGAAGGGGAAACCGAATGAAACAACCGAACGACGTATTCAACGACCTACAGTCGAAGGTCAGCGAACTCTTGCAGAATTCGCCGGCGCGCGATGTCGAGCGCAATGTGCGCGCCATGCTCTCGCAAGGCTTTTCGAAGCTTGAACTGGTGACGCGCGAGGAATTCGACGCACAGACCCAGGTGCTGGTGCGCACGCGTCAGCGTCTGGAAGAACTGGAGCGCCGCGTCGCCGAACTCGAACAGAAATTGCCGGTCAGCGCCAGCTCGACTGGACAGTCCTCCTGATCAATTTCACCTTCATCAAGGCAAGCGAGCCGTAACGGTTTAGCAATGGAACCGTAAAGGGGCACGCGCTTCACCAGCCTGGCGCATGCGAATCGAGCGGATACACCGCCGCGCGTGCGCCGCCTTTCGGAGATTTCCATGTCGCTTGCCGTGGTGAAAAGCCGCGCGCCGGCTGCTGGCCGCGCGCCCGAAGTGAGCGTCGAAGTTCACCTCGCCAACGGGCTGCCGTCGTTTTCCATCGTCGGCCTGCCCGACCTCGAAGTCCGCGAAAGCCGCGAGCGCGTACGCGCCGCGCTTTCGAACTGCGGCTTCGATTTCCCCGTCAGACGCATCACCGTCAACCTCGCTCCGGCTGACTTGCCCAAGGAGTCGGGGCGCTTCGACCTGCCTATTGCGTTAGGCATTCTTGCGGCAAGTGGACAGATTCCCGCCGCCGCCCTCACCCGCGCGCGCGAATTCGCAGGTGAACTGTCGCTGACTGGCGCGGTACGACCGATGCGCGGCGCGTTCGCGATGGCTTGCGGCACGGCGCGCGCGCATGCCGCCGATGATCCCGGCGACATCGATGGCGCTGCGTCGACGCCTTCGCCCGAACTCTATCTTCCCGCCGACAACGCCCCCGAAGCCGCCCTCGTACCCGGCGTGGACGTCTACGCCGTCACCGACCTGCGCGCGCTCTGCGGCCATCTCGCGGGCGCCGGAGATGCACGGCTCGCGCCCGTGCGCGCGCCGCTGCTCGACGCGGCGCGCACCACGCCTTTGCCCGATATGGCCGACGTGATTGGCCAGCGCGGCGCGCGACGGGCACTCGAAGTTGCGGCGGCGGGCGGCCATCATCTGCTGATGGTCGGGCCGCCGGGCGCAGGCAAGTCGATGCTCGCGGCGCGACTGCCTGGCCTGCTGCCGCCGATGAACGACGAAGAGGCGCTCGCCAGCGCGGCGCTGCTGTCGGCCAGTGCAATCGGCTTTTCGCCGCAGCAGTGGCGCCGTCGGCCGTTTCGCGCGCCGCATCATTCGTCGAGCGCAGCAGCACTGATCGGCGGACGCAATCCGCCCCAGCCCGGCGAGATCACGCTCGCGCATCTGGGCGTGTTATTTCTCGACGAGCTTCCTGAGTTCGACCGGCACGTGCTGGAGACGCTGCGCGAGCCGCTGGAAGCCGGTTCGATCACCATTTCGCGCGCCGCCTGGCAGACCGACTTCCCCGCCGCCTGCCAGCTCGTCGCCGCCATGAACCCGTGCCCGTGTGGATGGCGCGGCGATCCGTCGGGACGCTGCCGCTGCACGCCCGAAGGCGCGGCGCGCTATCGGCGCAAGCTCTCCGGGCCGCTACTCGACCGCATCGACATCCAGATCGAGTTGCCCGCTTTGCCGCCTGCCGAACTGGCCTCGCGCGCCACCGCGCCCGGCGAGCGGAGCGACGCGATCGCGGCGCGCGTGGCAGCGGCGCGCGAGCGCCAGCTTGCTCGCCAGGGCAAAACCAACCGCGAGCTGAGCGGCCGGGAAACCGATGAAGTCTGTCGCCCGGACAGCGCAGGCGAGGCGTTGTTGCGCGAAGCAGGCGAGCGCTTCGGCTGGTCGGCGCGCGCTTACTATCGCGCGCTCAAGGTCGCGCGTACGGTCGCGGATCTCGCCGGTGCCGCCATGCCCGACGCCGCCCATGTGGCGGAAGCTGTGCAGTACCGGCGGGCGTTCAGCGATCAGTAGTGCGGATCAACCGGGCTGTGGGTTCACCCATCGGCATGGCTCGTCGCGCGTCACTTCAGCGCAACTGGCTCGGCCTCGACACGCCCGCTTCATGCGCCCAGACAACCGAAACCCCGCCCTCACCGCAACTTATCCAATCCGTCAGAAGGATCAAAAAATCGAAGTCAAGACTTGACTTATGCACACTTTGTTGCGTTGGCAGCCTTTCGAGATGCGATTCGCATTTCGCGCCGATTCAAAACGCAAGTCATTGATTTTTATAGATTTCAAAAAACGACGAGCTGCCGTCAAAACTAACAAAAAGCCCACAGCAAGGCCTTTTGCGGGCGGCGGCGCCGTTTTACCCACAAAGTTATCCACAGAACCTGTGGGTAACCAGTAAACCCTCAATCAAATCCAGCAGATAGCTCGTAAACCCAGGAGAGCACTTTCACTTCGGCGCGCAAACGGCGGCGCAATCGGGTGAGCCAATACGCGGTCGCTCGGGTCTCCTCAATACAGCTTGAACGATTGGAAGAACTGATCGACTTGCTCGACGGCGGGCTGCTCGCGCCCCACGATCGCCAGCTGGTAAGCGTGCGCTCCCTTCGCGACCAGGCGCGCGTGGATCGTGCGCATCTCGTCCTTGGCGCCCGCCTTGCCGGTGAGTTCCATATCGAGCCCCGGCACGCTGCCGCCGGCCACCAAGGGCACGGCCACGGTACGCGCGTCAGGCGCGTCGCCGACATTGCGCGCCAGGCCGTCGCGCAGGAACGCGAGCGCCTTCTGCTGCGTGGCCGGTTGCGCGTCGGGCAGATCGAGCGTGCCGATCACGAAGACCGCGCCCCCTACTTCGGCGGTCTGCATGTGCATCTGCATGGGCGTGCCGTTCACGTCGATGCTGCGCGCGTCCGAACCGGGCTTGGCGGGAAGATCCACGCTGTAGCCGTTCGTGTTGTTCGAAATCGTGCGCCAGTCATAAGTGGGCGAGCAGGCGATCAATGCGCTGGAAAACACCGCAAGCAGTGCGCTCGCGGCCAGCGAGCGAAGGGCGTTGGTGGACATGTGATTTGTAATTGGGGCGCAATAGTAGTCGGGCAGGATGGCGCCGGACATTATCCTGCGCCTGCGCCCGCGCGTGCCGCCGCAACCGCTATGCCGGGAAATTCGGCGCTACAATGTTCGCCCGAGCCATTGCGAGATAGACTGGCTCCGCCAGATCAGCAACGTTGCGCGCCCGTCGGCGCCTGAGGCTTCACCCATGTCAGCATCCCCGAATTCCCCGCAATCGTCGAAAGCGCGCTCCGGCGCGATCCGCAACATCGCCGCGGCGATCGTTGTCGTCGCCATCGCCGTCGCGGGCTACTTTGCTTTCTTCGGCAGCCAGCAGCGCGTGCCCGACGCCACCTTCACGCTGCTGTCGGGCCAGAAGGTCTCGACCGCCGACCTCAAAGGCAAGGTCTACCTGATCAACTTCTGGGCGACCAGCTGCGCGACCTGCATGCAGGAAATGCCGCAAATGGTTCAGACCTATAACCGCTTCAAGGGCGACGGCCTGGAGTTCGTCGCCGTGGCGATGAACTACGACGCGCCGATGTACGTCGCCAACTATGCGCAGACGCGTCAGTTGCCCTTCAAGGTGGCGATGGACGACGGTTCGGCGGCCAAACAGTTCGGCAACGTCCAGCTCACGCCGACGACCTTCGTGGTCGACCGCAACGGCAAGATCCTCAAGCGCTATGTGGGCGAGCCGCAGTTCGCGGAACTCGATCAGCTGCTGAAGAAGGCGCTGGCGACCTGAAGCGGCGCTGATCCACCCCGGACGCAATGCAAAACGGCAGCGATTTCGCTGCCGTTTTTCTTTTGCGCGACGCGCGCGCTCAACCGCGCGTCTCGCTCTCCTGGCGTGCGACCAGCCCGTAGCGCCGGATCTTCTCGTAGAGCGTGGCCTTCGCCATCTGCAGGCGCTCGGCGGCCTGGGCGACCGCGCCATGCGTCTGCTGCAAGGCATCGGCGATCAGCGCGCGCTCGTACTGCTCGACGCGCTCCTTGAGCGGCAGCGCATCGTCGACACCCGCCTGCGACGGCGGCGCAACATCGTCGGGAATCCCAAGCACATAGCGATCCGCGGCATTGCGCAGCTCGCGCACGTTGCCCGGCCAGTCGCGCTGCGCAAGACGCATGCGGTCGCGCTCGGTCAACAGCGGCGCGGGCCGCTGGTAGCGCACCGCCGCATCCAGCAGGAAATGCTCGAACAGCGGCACGATATCTTCGCGGCGCTCGCCGAGCGGCGGCAAGCCGATCGTCACCACGTTCAGCCGGTACAGCAGGTCGCGCCGGAACGTTCCCGCCGCCACATGCTCGTTCATGTCGCCCTTGGCTGCCGCGACCACGCGCAGGTCGACGCGCACCGGCTGGTTCGAGCCGAGCCGCTCCAGCACGCCGTCCTGCAACACGCGCAACAGCTTGACCTGTAGCGCGAGCGGCATGCTCTCGATTTCGTCGAGAAAGAGCGTGCCGCCCGCCGCATGCTCCAGCTTGCCGATCCGGCGCTTGGCCGCGCCCGTGAACGCGCCCTGCTCGTAGCCGAACATCTCCGACTCGAACATCGGCTCCGGCAGCGCGCCGCAATTCACGGCGACGAAGGGCTTGTCGCGGCGCGGCGACAGCTCGTGCAGGCTGCGCGCGATCAGCTCCTTGCCCGCGCCGGTATCGCCGTTGATGAGGACAGAGGCGTCTGTGGGCGCGACATTCGCGATCAGCCGGCGCACCTGCTCGATCGCCGGACTCTTGCCGATGATGCGTGGCGCGAGCGTGTTTTGCCCCGCCAGCTCGCGACGCAGCGCGAGGTTTTCGAGCATCAGCGTGCGGCGCTCCAGCGCGCGGCGCACGGTTTCGATCAGGCGCTCCGAAGCAAACGGCTTTTCGATGAAGTCGTAAGCGCCGTCGCGCATCGCCTGCACGGCCATCGAGATATCGCCGTGACCGGTGACGAGGATCACGGGGACATCGGGCGCGCGCTCGTGACACTGCGCGAGCAGGTCAAGCCCGCTCATGCCAGGCAAGCGGATATCGCTCACCACGATGCCTGGAAAGCCCGCATCGACGAGCGGCAGCGCGGCCTCGGCGGTCGCAAATCCCGCAGTGTCGAAGCCTGCGAGCTGCAGGCTCTGCACCCCGGCGCGGCGCACCAGTTCGTCGTCCTCGATATAGAGCACCCGGCCGGGCGTTGAACTGACCATGTTGGTTCGTCTTCCTTGTTCTGATTCCGATGCAGCCTCAATGCTGCGCGCGCGGCTTATCCAGCGTGCCCGACGTGCCTGCCGCAACATCCGCCGCCGCATTCACGCGCGAGCGCCGCAGCGTCAGCACGAACACCGCGCCGCCACCATCGGCATTGTGCGCCGTGAGCGCGCCGCCGCAGTCGCGCGCAATCGACGACGAGATCGCCAGCCCCAGCCCCAGGCCCTGCCCCATCTCCTTCGTCGTGAAGAACGGCTCGAACAGACGCGGCATGACATCGGCGGGAATGCCCGATCCATTGTCGCGCACCGAGATTTCGAGCGTCGCCGGCAGCGCGCGCACGTCGATAGCGATGCGCGGATCAGGCAGCCCCGCCACCACGTCGAGCGCATTGCCGATCAGGTTGATGAGCACCTGTTCGAGCCGCAGATCGTCGCATTGCGCGACCAGTTCGGGATACTCGCCGTCGCGCTCCAGCGTCACGCTCGCGGCGTCGCCGTCGGTGAGCGTCAGTTCGACCTGCACGCCTTCGAGCCGCTTGCCGAGCAACGCCAGCGCATTACGCACGGCGCGCGCCACCGGCGAGCGCTGGCCGCGCGGCTTCGCGCGCCCGACGAACAGCTTGAGCTGGTTGACGATCTTGCCCATGCGCTCGGTGAGCGAGCCGATCGCCTCCAGGTTCTCGTGCGCCGCGTCGTACTGGCCGCGCTCCAGAAATACGCGCGTATTGTCCGAGAAGCTGCGCAGCGCCGCGAGCGGCTGGTTCAGCTCGTGCGTGATGCCCGCCGCCATCTGCCCGAGCGCGGCCAGCTTGCTCGCCTGGATCAGCTCGTCCTGGGTGGCGCGCAGTTCCTGTTCGGTGCGGGTGCGTTCGGCGACTTCGAGTTGCAGGCGCTCGTTGGCCTGCGAAAGATCGGCGGTGCGCTCGGCCACGCGGTCGTTGAGCATCGCGTAGGCCTTTTGCAGCATCGCGCGGCTCTTCACCACCTCGCGCACGCGCGCGCGGCGCATGCGCCAGTAGAACGCCAGCAGGCACAGCGACACGTAGCCGAAGCCCGTCATGATGGTCGCGTTGCGCGTGGCGTCGAGCACGGGCGCCACCGGCGACATCGTCACCAGATGCCAGTCGGGTTCGCCGAGCGCGCGGCGCGTCTCCAGATAGCGCGGCGCGCGCAGGCCGCTGCCGATGCGCACGATATCGGCGTCGCCTTCCAGCACGCGCTCGACGCTCGCGGGCAGCGGCGGGATGTCCTGGCGCGCGTACTGGCGCGTGCGGTCGATCGACGCGACGATGTCGGTCGGCAGCGGGCGCACCGTGCGGTACTTCCAGGCGGGCACCGACGACAGAAAGATCACGCCGTGATCGTCGGTGACGAGCAGCGGCTCGGAAGCGTCCGAGCCGGGAAACCATTCGAGATTGAGCTTCACCACCGCCACGCCGACGATCTGGCCATTGCGCCGCACCGGCTGCGAGATGTAATAGCCCGGATCGCGCGAGATCGTGCCGATGCCGAAAAAGCGCCCCACGTCGCCCTTCGACGCTTCGATGAAGTACGGCCGGAAGCGGTATTCGACGCCCACGAAACTGTCCGTGCCGCGCCAGTTGCTGGCAGCGATGCAGATGCCGTCGGCGCGGATGATGTAGGTCGTCGTCGCGCGCGCGTGGCGGTTCACGTCTTCGAGATAGCGGTTCGCGGCCGCGACGCGCTCGGGATTGGGATCGGCGAGCACATCCTGCACGAGCGGGTGCGCGCCCACCAGATAGGGCAGCGATTCGTAGCGCTCCAGCGTGCTCTTGAGCGCCGCCGTCGTGCGGTCGCCGCGCACGGCGGCGTTCTGGCGCAGCGCGTCGATGCCGGTCTGCCAGGCGAGCGTCCACGCGAGCGCGCACACGAGTGCGAGCCCGATGGCGAGCGCAAACAGCAGGACGAGACGGCGCGTCACGGAGGAAGCTTCCGGATGATCGAGCGGGAATGGGTGGGATTGTGGCACACGCATACCGCGCGAGGCGGCCGAAACGTGGAAGGCGGGGAGCGCCAGGGGAAGACGGGAGAGATAGTGGGCGGCGCATCGCAGGGGAACAACGCACCGCCCAACGGCTTGCGCCGCTTACTGCCTGTACAGCCGGTACAGCGGGTACAACGACAGCCTGGCAAACCCGGACGACGCTGAGCGCGCCGCCCGGTCTTGCATGCACGCGCGGACTTACGCGCCCGCGCTTTCCTTCACTTCCGACGACTCGCCGGCCAGCACGGCGCGCAGCTTGTTGCGGTCGAGCTCCTTCTCCCATGCCGAAACGACCACCGTCGCCACGCCGTTGCCGACGATGTTGGTCAGCGCGCGGCACTCGCTCATGAAGCGGTCGATACCGAGAATCAGCACCATGCCCGACAGCGGAATGGTCGGCACCACGGCCAGCGTCGCCGCCAGCGTGATAAAGCCTGCGCCGGTCACGCCGCTCGCGCCCTTCGACGTGAGCATCGTCACGGCGAGCAGCGTGAGCTGCTGCGTCCACGTGAGGTCGGTGTTGGTCGCTTGGGCGATGAAGAGCACGGCCATCGTCATGTAGATGTTGGTGCCGTCGAGGTTGAACGAGTAACCGGTCGGCACCACGAGGCCCACCACCGAGCGCGAGCAGCCCAGGCGTTCGAGCTTCTGCATCAGTTGCGGCAGCGCCGATTCCGACGAGCTCGTGCCCAGCACGATCAGCAGTTCTTCCTTGATGTAGGAGACGAAACGGATGATCGAGAAGCCCGTCATGCGCGCAATCGCGCCCAGCACGACCAGCACGAACACGATCGAGGTCAGATAGAACGTGCCGATCAGCTTGAGCATCGGCAGCAGCGAGCCCACGCCGTACTTGCCGATGGTGAAGGCCATCGCGCCGAACGCGCCGATCGGCGCCAGCTTCGTGACGATCTTGACGACGCCGAACAGGACGCCCGAGATGCCGTCGATGAACTCCGTCACCACGCGGCCGCGCTCGCCCAGTTGCGTGAGCACGGCGCCGAACAGCAGCGCGATCAGCAGGATCTGGAGGATTTCACCCTGCGCGAACGCCGAGAAAATCGTGTCCGGAATGATGTGCATCAGGAAGTCGACCGAGCTCTGGCCGTGCGCCTTTTCGGCGAAGCTCGCGACGGACTTGGCGTCGAGCGTGCTGACGTCGACGTTGAAGCCCGCGCCCGGCTTGAGCACGTGCGTGGCGATCAGGCCGAGCACCAGCGCAAACGTCGAGACGATTTCGAAGTAGAGCAGCGCCTTGCCGCCCACGCGGCCCACCTTCTTCATGTCCTCCATGCCGGCGATGCCGGTCACGACGGTACAGAAGATGATCGGCCCGATCACCATCTTGATGAGCTTGATGAAAGCGTCGCCGAGCGGCTTCATGTCGATGCCGAGCGCCGGCCAGAAGTGGCCAAGAACGACGCCAATGACGATCGCCACGATCACCTGGAAATAGAGGACTTTGTGGAGAGGTTTCTTCACTTGGGGTGCCTGCAATAAGTTAAGCCGATGGCCGCGCGCATTCGAGCGCCTGCCGCGACAGGTCGAAACGGGGGGAATCAGCGAAACCAGATGGGGTGATCGGACATCGGCTGTCTCCTTGCTGTTTTTTTTGTCGCGGCCGAGGGTGGCCGCGCTTTCTGTATTGCAAAGTTGATGCCAGCGGCGCATTGTCGCGCCAGCCTTGATTTACAAGGCTTTTACCAAAGCGCGGAAAAACCGTAATCCGGATTTCCAGAAATGCGGATTGAATACGTCCGGGAATCCGGAACGCCAGACGCAAAAAAGCCCGCGCGAGGCGGGCTTTTTACTGACGGCTGAGGCTGAGCAGCGGCTTAAACCACGCCCGCGCCGTGCGCCTGAAGATCGGCGTGATAGCTCGAACGCACCATCGCGCCAACGGCCGCGTGCGTGAAGCCCATCTTGTACGCCTCTTCCTCGTACATCTTGAAGGTGTCCGGGTGGACGTACGAGCGCACCGGCAGGTGATGCTCCGACGGCTGCAGATACTGGCCGATCGTCAGCATGTCGACGTCATGCGCGCGCAGGTCGCGCATCACCTGGAGGATCTCTTCCTCGGTTTCGCCCAGGCCGACCATCAGGCCCGACTTGGTCGCGACTTCGGGATGCAGCGCCTTGAAGTCCTTGAGGAGCTTGAGCGAGTGCGCGTAGTCCGAACCCGGGCGCGCTTCCTTGTAGAGGCGCGGCACCGTTTCGAGGTTGTGGTTCATCACGTCGGGCGGCGCGGCGTTGAGGATTTCCAGCGCGCGATCGAGACGGCCGCGGAAGTCCGGCGTGAGGATTTCGATGCGGGTTTCCGGCGAATGCTCGCGCACCTGGCGGATACATTCGACGAAGTGACCGGCGCCGCCGTCACGCAGGTCGTCGCGGTCGACGCTCGTGATCACGACGTACTTGAGCTTGAGCGCGCCGATGGTGCGCGCGAGGTTGCCCGGTTCTTCCGGATCGAGCGGATCGGGGCGGCCGTGGCCAACGTCGCAGAACGGGCAGCGGCGCGTGCACTTGTCGCCCATGATCATGAACGTCGCCGTGCCCTTGCCGAAGCATTCGCCGATGTTCGGGCAGCTCGCTTCCTCGCACACCGTATGCAGGTTGTGCTCGCGCAGGATGTTCTTGATCTCGTAGAAGCGCGACGTACCGGTGGCCGCCTTCACACGGATCCACTCGGGCTTCTTGAGCTTCTCGATGGGAACGATCTTGATGGGAATGCGCGCGGTCTTGGCTTGCGCTTTCTGCTTCGCGGTCGCGTCGTACGGAACGGCGTCTGCGGCAGGATTCACTGCGGGAGTCGCTGCGGGGGTCGCTGCAGTATTGGCGGTTACGTCAGTCATGCTTTCGATCCAGTCAGGCCGCCGGGGAACGCCAGCCTGCGGTTGTGGCGGTTGCCCGCCTTCAGACCGCGCGAGCGGCCGGGTCCACGGCGGCCGCTTCGGCCGCGGGGTCTGCGACAGCCGCTTCGGCTGCCGGAAGAGGTTCTGCTTGCTGCGCTGCTTGCGCTGCCTGTGCCGCCTGTACTTCTGCCTGCGCGCTCTCGCTGTGCCTGGCGGCTTGCGCGGCGGCGTGTTCGGCGAGATTCGCTTCGAGCCGTGCGGCCAGCGTCTGCGCCGCTTCGCGCCATGTCGCGCGCGCGCCGAGCGTCGCCATATCGACGGTTTCAAGGCCCGCGTAGCCGCAAGGATTGATCGCGAGGAACGGGCTCAGATCCATCGACACGTTCAGGCTCACGCCGTGATAGCTGCAGCCGTTACGGATCTTCAGGCCCAGCGCGGCAACCTTGGCGCCACGGTGAACGGCGCTGTCGCCCTGGGCGTCATCTGGCACGTAAATACCGGGCGCGCCGTCCTTGCGCACACCGGCGAGATTATACGCCGCCAGTGTTTCGATCACGGCCTGCTCGATGAGCGTGACGAGCTCGCGCACCATGAGTTTTCGGCGTCGCAGGTCGAGCAGCAGGTAGGCCACTACCTGCCCCGGCCCGTGATACGTGATCTGGCCGCCGCGGTCGATCTGCACGAGCGGAATGCCGCTATTGGCGATCAACAGATGTTCGGGCTTGCCGGCCTGGCCGAGCGTGAAGACGCCGGGATGCTCGACCAGCCAGATTTCGTCGGGCGTATTCGCGTCGCGTTGCGCGGTGAACTCGCGCATGGCGTCGAAACTGGTCTGGTAGTCCTCGGTGCCGCGCCAGCGCAGCACGGGCGCTTCGGCCACATCGGCGGAATCGACAGGATCGACGCTGCGTTCAAGCACGGGGTCGGAGTGAATTGACGGGGATGAAACCGGGGTGGCGCACATGATTTCCGGAGTTTACCCAATTCGGGACAAGCGCGCCGAGGGGTCTGCGGCCGAAAGTCTCTTGCGCAACACATAAAAAGCAGAAACGGGCGCTCCTTCCGGTGAGCGCCCGCCCTTTGGCCCTTTTGGCCCCTTGGCCCCTTTGCCCAGCTTCCCGCGCGGCGTCAAACCGTGCGCCAGCCGTCGCCCGCATGCAGCCCAACGCGCGCCGCCTGCCGCGCGGCCCAGTCGAGCGCGCGCTCGCTGATGCGCGCAGGCGTCGCGAACGCCACCCACGCCGCCGCACCCTGCTCCGCGCCGATCCACAGGCGCTCGCCGCGCCGCAAACGCAGCGTGTGGCCCGGCTCCAGCCAATAGTCGGCAGTGTCGTCGCTGCGCGTCACCCACACCGCGCCGCAGTGCACCGTCAGCCGGGTGCTGCGCGACACGCGCACCGATGCGACTTGATTAGCCTCGACTTCGAACGTGATATCTGAAGAAATTTCTCTCATTTCCGTCTCCGAATGGCCTGCTTCGATGACTACAATCCTAGGCAACACAAGGGAGCGGACAAAACGATCAATTTTCACGGCTATGTGAGAAAAAGTACGATGGACTTGCGCACACTACCGGCGCTCAACGCCCTCAAGGCCTTCGAAGCCGCCGCGCGCCACGAAAGCTTTTCGCGCGCCGCCGACGAGCTCTTCGTCACCCACGGCGCGGTGAGCCACCAGATTCGCGCGCTGGAAGCCGACCTCGGCGTGTCGCTGTTCGCGCGCGACGGCAAACGCGTGCGCGTGACCGACACGGGCCGCCGCTACGCCAGCCAGGTGCGCGACGCGCTCAACCAGCTCGCGCACGCCACCCAGGAAATCCGCGCGGGCGACCGCGACCGGCGGCTGGTCGTGTCGATGCTGTCGTCGTTCGCGGCGCGCTGGGTCACGCCACGCATCGGCCGCTTTATCGAAGCCCATCCGCAGTGGGACGTCGAGCTTCAGTCCACCAACCAGCTCACCGATTTCGCGCGCGACGACGTGGACGTGGCGATCCGCTTCGGCTACGGCCACTATCCGGGCCTGCACGCCGAACTGCTGCTCGACGAGATCTTCTTCCCCGCCTGTTCGCCCGATTTCCGCGACGGCAAGCTGCCCGACGACCCGCGCGAAATGGCGAAACTCCCGCTGCTGCGCTCCGACGACGAACTCTGGCGACCGTGGTTCGACGCCGCCGGCATGCAGGACATGCCCGAGCCGAAGCGCGGCGTGCTCTACCAGGATTCGTCGAACCTGCTGCAAGCGGCCATGGACGGCCAGGGCATCGCGCTCGTGCGACGCTCGCTCGCGATGCACGAGATCACGCGCGGGCGGCTCGTGCGCCTTTTCAAGGACATCGACGGCCCCAGCCCGTGGCGCTATTACCTCATCTGCACGCCGCAGCGTTTGCAGACCGAGCGCGTGCAGGCGTTCCGCGCGTGGGTATTCGATGAAGTCGCGCGCTTCCGGCGACTTTACGAAGACGCCTGCGAAGCCGGCCCGCTGATGACGGCGGCCGCCGCCGCGTTGCGTGCCAGCGAAGGCGATGCGGTTTAAGAGCCCGCGCACAAATCGGCGTACAAATGAAAAAGGCTGCCCTTGAGGCAGCCTTTTTCACGATCCGGCGCCCAAAGCGCCCGTCTTCGTTACAGCACGATCTTCACCATCGGATGACCGGTGAGCGCGCGGTAGATATCGTCCAGGTGAGCCTGGCTCGTCGTCCGCACCGTCACCGTAAGGCCGGTATAGTTGCCGCCGCTCGACGGGCGCTTTTCGATGGTCGACTCGTCGAAGCCGCCGTCGAATTCGCGCAGCACCGCGATCATGGTCGATTCGAATTCCGGATGCGTCTTGCCCATCACCTTGATGGGGAAATCGCAGGGGAATTCGATCAGCGATTCCTTGGCTTCCATGCCCGCGCCGATCACGGCGGGGCTGTTCTGTGATGCAGTCATTTTTCCACTTCCTGTAGCGTGGCACGCGTCGTGTGCAGCGCCTGCAACACCTCACGCGCCTCGCGTGCCTTCGCACGCTGATAAGCCTCGTAGAGCGCGGCATAAACCGGCCCTGTTTTGCCGTTGCCCACGGCCGCGCCATCGAGCGTGACAACGGGCAAAATTTCTTTGGTCGCCGAGGATACCAGCAGTTCGTCGGCACTGCGCAGCGCCGCTTCGTCGATCTCGCGCGCCTCGAAGCGCAGGCCGCAGTCCTGCGCCAGCTCCTCGATCAGCCCGTAACGGATGCCTTCGAGGATCTTGCTGCTACGCGGCGGTGCATACAGCACGCCGTCCTTCACGATCCACACATTCGACGACGACGCCTCGGTCACCCAGCCGTCGCGCAGCTGGATCGTCTCGAATACGCCATGCTCGACGGCGTTCTGCGCCATCAGCACATTGCCGAGCAGCGACGTCGCCTTGATGTCGCAGTTCAGCCAGCGGCGGTCTTCCGCCGTCACGCAGGCCACGCCCGCCGCGCGCTGCGCGTCGCCGGGCATGACGAGCGGGTTGACCATCACGAAGACAGTGGGCGTGATGCCGGCCGGAAACGCATGGCCGCGCTTCGCGACGCCGCGCGTCACCTGCACGTAGACATTTGCGTGGGCGTTGCGCGCGAGCGCGCCCGCCGCTTCGTTCGCCTCGATTACGCGCGCGATCAGCGCACGCCAGCCCGCTTCATCGAACGGATTGGCGATGCCCACCTTGTCGAGCGAGCGTGCGAGCCGCGCAAGATGCTGCGCAATGCGAAACGGCACGCGCACCTGCTCGCGTTGATCGCCCGCGTCCCCGGCTTCGAGCACATACACGGGCACGACTTCGTAAATCCCGTCGCCGAAAATGAAGCCGCGGTCGAGCACCGGCACGCGCGCTTCGGAAAGCGGCGTCAGTTCGCCGTTGAGCCAGACGACGGGCTCGGCGGCCTCGTGCGTTGAAGTTGCAACCGCGGTCGAAGTCGAGGACATGGCGTCGCCCCGTTCTATTACTTCTTCTTGTTGAACATGAGCATCAGCGAATCCCACACGCGGCCGACGATGCCGGCTTGCGGCACGGCCTGCAGCGCCACCAGCGGGAACTGCGCGAGCACCTTGCCGTCCGCGCCGACGAACTTCGCCGTGCCGACCTGCTGGCCGTCCGCGAGCGGTGCGATCAGCGGGCTGGTGACTTCGATCTGCGGCTTGGCCTTGTCGGCGGCGCCCTTCGGCAGCGTCACGAACTGATCCTTCTTCACGCCGACCTTCACGCTGTCCGCCGCACCCTTGTAGACGCGCGGCGTCGCGACCGCCTGGTTGGCGCCGTAGATGCGCGTGGTGTCGTAGGCGCTATAGCCGTAGTTGAGCATCTTCAGGCTGTCCTGCACCCGGTCGTGCTCCTTCTGCTCGCCCATCATCACCGAGACCAGACGGCGATCGCCGCCGCCCGCCATCGGGCGCTTGGCCGATGCGATCAGGCAGTAGCCCGCGGCTTGCGTGTGACCGGTCTTCAGGCCGTCGACCGTCGGGTCGATCCACAGCAGGCGATTGCGGTTCGGCTGCTTGATGTTGTTGTACTTGAATTCCTTGACCGAGAAGATGCTGTAGTACTCGGGGTAGTCGCGAATCAGGCGCGCCGACAGCGTGGCGAGGTCGCCCGCCGTCGTGTAGTGATTCGGGTCGGGCATGCCGTTTACGTCGGCGAAATGCGTGTGCGCCATGCCGAGCTTCTGCGCTTCGGCGTTCATCATGTTGACGAAGTTCGACTCGCTGCCGCCGACGAGTTCGGCCAGCGCGATCGCCGCGTCGTTGCCCGACTGGATGATCATGCCGTAGACGAGATCGTGCACGGACACGGGCTTGTTCGCCTCGATGAACATGCGCGACTCGTCGGTCTTCACGCGGCGCACGGCTTCGCTCGGCGTGACGATCTGCTCCATCGAGATCTTCTTGGTCTGCAGCGCCTCGAACGTGAGGTACGCCGTCATCAGCTTGGTCAGCGATGCGGGTTCGACGCGCTCGTCAGCGTTGCCCGATGCGAGCACCTGGTTGGCGGTTGCATCGACGAGCACCCACGAACGTGCGTTCACTGCGGGCGGCGGCACCTGCGCGAAGGCCGATGCGCTCGCGAGCAGCGTGGCGCCGAGCGTGATGGTGCGAACAATGGAAGGGGAAACGAAGGAGGACTGCTGGCCGTTGGAGAGAAAACGCATAGGTTCAGGTCGGACGGGATTGGGGTCAGGACGAACGTTGCGCGCCATGCGGCGCACAGTCGGGTGAGCCGGATTGCGGCGCCTCGCTCGCACGCCAGGACTCAGTCCCAACGGGCGCGGCTGCCGCAAAAAGAGCGCTCATTATACGCGTCACGTAGGGGCGATTTTTGTAGATGCCTTTCGATTCTGCGTACCTGTCGTGCATTTTTCACGCGTCGCGAATTTTCCGCGCGATTTTTTCGGCGTGCTTCTCAACTTTTTCTCAAGTATTTCTGACGACCGCCTTCGCGCGGCAAACGCGCGCCTTGCAACGGGCGCGCGTTCGCTTGTGCGTTCGTTTGTGCGTTCGTTTTTCTCGAAGCGATTCGATGCTCAGCGCCAGGCGTCGACGATGATGCGTTTGAGCACGTGCAGCTTGCGGTGCAGGAAATGTTCTGCCCCCGGAATCACAACGACGGGCAGCTCCTGCGGACGCGCCCATTCGTACACCGAGAGAATCGGCACCGTGTCGTCGAGCTCGCCATGAACCACGAGCGTGTCCTCGCGCACCGGTGCGACTTCCCAGCGGCTCGCCGCAGTGCCGACGAACACCATGCGCTCGATTTCGCCGCCCGCTTCCTGATAGCGCTTCGCGACATGCGAGAGCACGAAGGTGCCAAACGAAAAGCCCGCGAGCACGAGCGGCGCGTCGCCCTGCCCCGGCTGCGCGCGCATGTACTGGAGCAGTTCGAGCAGATCGTCCTGCTCGCCGATGCCGTTGTCGTGCGTGCCCTCCGTCGTGCCCACGCCGCGAAAATTCGAGCGGTAGACCACGTAGCCAAGTTGCACGAGCGTGCGCGCAAGCGTCTGCGCGACCTTGTTGTCCATCGTGCCGCCAAAGAGCGGGTGAGGATGCGCGACCAGTGCAATGCCGCGCACGGGCGCGCCGGCGTCGGGCCGGTCGAGCGCGCATTCGATCTTGCCGACGGGGCCGTCGATATGAAACTTCTCGGTTTGTGCGTTCATCGTTCTGCGGTTGGGTTTGACGTTTTGCGCATCGCGCGACGTGGATCGATCAGACCGTCAGACGGTCAGACATCCTTGCGATCGATCATCAGGCGCTCGACCGGCTGGCCGTTCTGCAGATGCGAGACGACGATCTCGTCGATGTCGCTTTCGTCGATATAGGTGTACCAGGTGCCTTCCGGATACACCACGAGCACCGGGCCTTCCTCGCAGCGGTCGAGGCAGCCCGCCTTGTTGATGCGCACCTGGCCGGGGCCCGCGAGGCCCAGTTGCTTGACGCGCTTCTTGGCGTATTCCTGCATCGACTGGGCGTTGCAGCTTGCGCAGCTCGGACGCTCGGCGCCGGGATCGCGCTGGTTCAGGCAGAAGAACACATGGTGCTTGTAGAAGGAGTCGGTCATGGCGTGGGTACCAGTGGGGGGACGGGTTCAGCCGCAAAGTCGATCGCGCCCGCGCCGCGGATTGGCGACGTGGCGCGCGATGCTGCGACTGCCTGTCAGAGATAGGAGTGCGGTCGATTATAACGAGCGCGGCGCGATCGTTCGCGGCCCGGAGTGGACTCGGCGAGAACCAGGAGCGGACTCAGCGCGGACGCTGCAAGTCGCGCGCCTGCCGCGTGCGGGCGCGCCGCGCGAGCCATGCGCGCTCCAGTGAAAACGCCGTCCAGCCGAGCGCCGCCCACGGCCAGCTCCATGCCAGCCAGCGCGCGAGGCCGTTGAAATGCAGGTAGCGGCCCTGACGCCAGTCGGCCAGCACCACGTCGAAATAGGGATTCACCGGCAACAGGTTCACGAGCACGAGCGCGACCGCCAGCGCGACCGTGGCCGCCGCCGCGCGCGCCGTGCGCGGCAGACGCAGCGCCAGAAACGCGGCCAGCGTGCCCCAGACGAGGCCCGCGAGCGCGCCGGGCGTCGCCCAGTCGAACAGCAGGCCGCTTTGCGATTGCAGGAAGGTCGCGCCCGCTTTCACCACCAGCGTGGTCGCCAGCAGCACCACGATCAGTCTCGCGCGCGGCGCACGGGCGCGCATCGGCAGCGATGCGAAGGCCGCTGCGCCGAACAGGTTCAGCGTCGTCACGAGCGCTTCCCAGTCGCTGTCGGGCAGGCGCGCGGCCAGCGCGTCGGGCAAGGCGCGCAGATGCCAGGCGGCGGGCGTCCAGGCCAGCACGGCGTCCTGCATCGACGCATCGAAACGCTGCCAGATCGCGCGCGGCCAGTCGCCCATGCCGAACAATCGCGGTGCGGGAAACATGGTCGCGAACGGCCAGAGCGCGGCCAGCACCATCAGCGCGCCCGCATCGCGCTCAAACCAGCGAAAGCGCAACCGTCGCAGAAAGCCGCGCTCCAGCAGCGCGCCCGTGAGCGGAGCGGCCAGCGCCGCGCCCAGCAGCGCACCGAGCGCGTTAGTCGCGAGATCGAGATTCGACGCCACGCGCGTGGGCAGATACGTCTGCACCGCTTCCATCACGCTGGAGAGCAGCGTGCCGCCGAGCGTGGCGATCACGACCGCCAGCAGTCCACGAAAGCGCGGCCACAACGCGAGCACGGCCAGCGCGCCGAACGGCATATAGCCGAGCACGTTGGTGACGACGTCGAAAACCGTCCAGTAACGCGGAAACGGATCGCCGAGGTACGCGAACGGACTCAGGCCGAGCGAGCGCCAGCCGCTGAAGGGATACCAGGAGCCGTAGACGATCAGCGCGGCGTAGAGCGCGAACGACTGGCGCGAAAGGATGGAGGCGTGGCGCGGCAGCGCCTCGGGCGCGCGGGTTTCGCGATCGCCGCTCGGGGAAATATCGGGTGGAGGGGGGGTCGAAGCGCTGTCGCCGCTCATTTCACTGCTCTTGCCGCCGCCCGCCGCTCACGGCATTCGCCGCATCTGGCGGGCGCGGCCAACTCGCAATTAACTCGCCGCCAACGTCAAGGCGTACCGGCGAACGCCTGCACGCTCAGCCATGCGCCGATCTGGCCCGCGAAATCGTCGCTGGCCGCGCGCAGTGCCGCTGCGCCGCCTGCCGCGTCGGGCGAGCTGGCAGGCGCGCGCGCGATGAACGAGCGCTGCGCGATCACCTTGCCGCCCTGCATGAGCGTCGCACGCGCGGCCAGCACACCGGAGCTCGACGTCGAGTTGTCGAACACCTGTTCGAACTCGGTCAGCTCGATCTTGAGCATGGGCGCGGGCACGGAATCGGCGCCGGACAGCACCGTCGCACGCGAGGACAACGTGGTGCGCAGTCGCTGCGTGAGCAGGCGCGCAGGCGACATCGTCCAGCGGCTGTTGGCGTAGCGGCCTTCGCGCTGGGCGTCGCCGATGCGATAGAGGATGCCGTCGTGATCGAGCGTGGGCGGCGCGCTCACTTCGAGGATCTTGAGCGGCGGGAGCGACGGGGGCGCGGGCTGCGCCTCCAGCGGCCCGAGGTCGTAGCGGATGTCCGAGAGCGCGGCCTGGTTGCCGGCGCACGCCGCGACCAGCGTGCCGACGGCGAGCGCGGCCAGCAAGGCGCGGCAAAGGCCGAAAAGCGGGCGTAACGAAGTGGCTTGGCGTGACATGGCGATTCCTTCTGTGTGCTGCGGATTACTGCTGAGCTGATGCGTGTGTGGCGTCTGCGGCGCGAGTGGCGCGCGTGGCGTGTATTACGTGCACGTCGAAGGTACTCCGACCATGTTGCAGCGCGACAGTTCGCGCCGCCGCCACGAAATCCTCAAAGCGCCACAACGGCTTGCGGCCCTATTTCCCTGCCGTGCCCGCGGGCCACGAGAAGCCCGGCTCGCCCGGCCCCGGCTCGGGCAGCGGTGCGCCGCCGAACAGCAGGCTGCGCGGGCTGGTCGTGAACGTGCCCGCCGCGCGGTCAACCGAACGCATCGCGGAACGCACATCGTCGGTCAGCGAATCGACGCGCGGCAGCGTGTCGTAGCCCACTCGCGCCGAAAGCTCCTGGATCGATTCGTTCATCGACGTCAGCGCCTGGCCCGCCTGCTGCGCCGCCGTGCCGGCCTTGTTCAGGTTCATCTGGAACGGGCCGTCGGGGCGATTGACCATCGTGATGAGCTGGTTGGTCGATTTGAGCGTCTTTTGCAGGTCTTCGACTGCGCCGGGCAGGCGCTGCGTGGTCGGCTGCAACTGCTGGGCGAGCACGTTCACGCTGCTCGCGGCCTGCTGCATCGTCGCGACGGTGTTCATGATCTGCTTGCGATTGTCTTCGCTGAGCATCTGGTCGACGTCGCTCGCGATGCTGTCGAGCTTGCGCAGCAGCGCGTCGCCGCGCCGCTGGAGCTGGTCGAGCAGGCCGGGGCGCAGCGGAATCTCGGCGACCTGCTTGTCCGACGTCGGCAACGGCGACAGATCGAGGTTGTTGTCGTCGAGCTGCACGAACGCAATGCCCGTCACGCCCTGGAGCGCGAGCGTGCCGAAGGTCGAGCGCGTCATCGGCGCCTTCTGGTCGATCAGCACGCGAATGCGGATCTGGCCCGGATGCTTCGCGTCGAACTGGATCGACTGCACCTTGCCCACGTCGATGCCGCGATAGCGCACGGCCGCGTCCGGATACAGCCCGGTCACGCTGCTGTGCGAGATCAGGTCGTAGGGCACGCGCACCTTGTGATCGGCGCTGAAGAAGAAGACCGCGAGCGCGATCGCAGCCAGCAGACCGATCGTGAATAGACCGGCCCAGAACGCATGCGGTTTGTTTTCCATCGTCAGATTTCCTCGTTGACGGCCGTTTTGACGTTTGTTTTGACGACCGTTGCGGCAAGCCGCTCCAACTGATTCAGCTTGTTCAACATGGCTTCACGCCCACCGATGCCGGCGCGAGCGCGGCGGGCGGCAGCTTCGCGCGCCGCTCGGGCGGCAGCGCCTGCAACGCGCGCCGTCCGCGCATGCCCAGAAAGTATTCCCGGATGAACGGATCGTCCACGCAGGCGGCCTCTTCCACGGGCGCGGCCACCAACACCTTGCGCTCGGCCAGCACGGCCACGCGCGTGGACAGCGCGACCATCGCGTCCAGATCGTGCGTGATGAGCACGACGGTCAGGCCCAGCGCCCGGTGCAGCGTGCTGATCAGCTCCACCACTTCGTCGGACGAGCGCGGATCGAGACCCGCCGTCGGTTCATCGAGAAACAGCAGCTCCGGCTCCAGCACGATCGCGCGCGCAAGGCCCACGCGCTTGACCATGCCGCCCGAGAGCGCCGCCGGCATCTTGGAGGCGTGCTTGCACGGCAGCCCCACCATCTCCAGCTTGAGCATCACGATGTCGCGCAGCAGATCGGGCGGCACCTTGCCCAGTTCGCGCACCGGCTGCGCGATGTTGTCGAACACCGACAGCGACGAAAACAGCGCGCCATGCTGGAACAGCATGCCGGTGCGCGTGCGCATGAGGCGCGCACGCTCCGGATCGATCTGCGAAATGTCTTCGCCGAACATCTTGATCGTGCCGGAAGTGGGCCGCTCCAGCCCGAGAATCTGCCGCACGAGCGTCGTCTTGCCCGCGCCCGAGCCGCCCACGATGGTGACGATCTCGCCGCGCCGGATATCGAGGTTCAGGTGCTGATGGACGATGTTGCGCCCGTAGCGCTTGGTGAGGTTGCGCACCTCGATGATCGGCTCGCCGATGGCGGGCAGCGGCAGGTCTTCGACGGCGCTCTGCAGCGGCGTGCTCATCGTGCCGGTCGTCTTGATCGTGCTCAGCGTGCCTGACGTACTCATGACAGCCCCACGTTCTGGAACAGGATCGCGAACACGGCGTCGGCGAGGATCACGATCGTGATCGAGGTCACGACCGAGGTGGTCGTGCCTTCGCCGAGACTCTGCGAATTCGCCTTGATCCGAAAGCCGAAGTGGCAGCCGACAATGCCCACCAGCATGCCGAACGCCACGCCCTTGCCGAGACCGATCCAGAGATTCGCGATCGGCACCACGCTCGGCAGCGAACGGATGAACCATGACATATCGATGCCAAGCACGGCCTTGGCCGCAAGCGCGCCGCCGAGCAGGGCGATGATGTCCGTCCAGATCACCAGCAGCGGCATGGCCACGCCCAGCGCGATCACGCGCGGCAGGATCAGCCGCAGCCCGTGCGAAATGCCCATCACGCGCATGGCGTCGAGTTCTTCCGTCACGCGCATCACGCCGATCTGCGCCGTGATCGCCGAGCCGGAGCGGCCCGCCACGAGAATCGCCGCGAGCACCGGCCCGAGTTCGCGGATCACCGCGAGGCCCAGGATGTTGACGATGAACTGGTTCGCGCCAAAGAGCCGCAATTGTTGCGCCGAGAGATACGACAGCACGATGCCGATGAGGAACGCCACCATCGCCGTGATCGGCAGCGCGCGCGCCCCGGCGTTATAGACGTTCGCCGAAATCTCGACCCACGGCGTGGCCTTCGGTTTGCGCAGGATGAAGAGCAGGTCGAGCATCACCCGGCCGAGCATCGCGATGCCGCCGTACAGATGATCCCAGAACGAGAAGATGCCGAGACCGAGCCGCGTGATGGGATCGACGCGCACCACGCGTTCAACCGGCTCGCGCACCGAATCGAGCAGCGCGATGCGCTCGAAGATGTCGCGCTGGGTATCCGAGAGCGCCACGAGGTCGGCGGGCAGCTTGTGCCCCCAGAAGCGCCAGAGCGCCTGGCCGCCCACGTGATCCATGCGCTCGACCTCCGACAGATCCCATTGGCCGATGCGCTCGCCGGCGAGCGCGCGCAGCCTCCGCACCGCGCCGCCCTGCTCGCGGTCGCGCGCGAGCGCAAGCGCCGTCCACTGGCCGGACAGGCGCACGATTTTTCCCTGGTTGCCGGCCGCGATGTCGAGGCCGGGCGGCGTTTCTTGAGTCAAGGCGGGGCGCTCGGGCGGGGAGGAATGATCAGTCATTGTAGCGAACGCGCCCTGTTTCGGCGGTACGGACGCGCACCCACGCGAGCGCACCCAGATCGCTCATCGATCTCGCACGCACGGCTGTGGACAATTCTGTGGATGACCTGTTGGCAGGCTGTGGGTGCGATGTGGAACGATTAGCCGGCCAGTGGGATTTGTCGACATCCCCGAATGGCCTCTTGTGGACGATTCTGTGGATATCCTGTTGGCCGCTTGTGGATCGGCTGTGAATTGCATAAAAAATAAGCAGATTTCGGTCGCCAGACGGGCCTCGATCCGCCCGTCCCCATCGCCATCGACTGTGTGCCGACTGCCGCCGTCGGAGCGCAGGCGAGCCACTACAATACGCACCATGAACGCTACCCCCACGTCCCCCGAGACTCCGCGCGCCGACGACTGGCGCATCGACCGCGAACGCGCGGTGACGCTGTTCGGCCCGGCCGCGCACGACTGGCCCATCGAAATCGTCGAGGAAACCGGCTCGACCAACGCCGACCTGATGGCGCGCCTCAAGGCGCTGCCGCATCGCGCCGACGCGCTCGCGCGCCCGATCGTGCGCGTCGCGTACCTGCAGACCGCTGGCCGTGGCCGGCGTGGCCGCAGCTGGGTCGCGCAGCCCGGCGACGCGCTGCTGTTCTCGCTCGCCTGCGTGCTGCCGCGTCCGCTCGAAGGACTGGCGGGCTTGAGTCTCGCGATCGGATCGGCGCTCGTGGACGGCCTGCGCACGCTGCCCGTGGCCGCGCCCGGCCAGATCGCGCTGAAATGGCCGAACGACGTCCTGCTCGAAGGCGACAAACTGGTGGGGATCCTCGTGGAAAGCGCGTGGAGCACGCCGGACGCATCGGCGGTGGTGATCGGCATCGGGACGAATGTGCGCGGCGCGGACGCGCTCGCGCAGAAGGTGCAGGCGCTCAATGCCGACGCCGCTGCCCAGCAAGCCGCACCGGTGCCGGGCACGACGCCCACGGCGCTCTCGCGCGTGTGGCCCGGCGCCAATCTCACCGATGTGCTGGCCGCCGAACTCAACGCGCTCGAAGGCGCGCTCGAACGCTTCGGCGCGAACGGCTTCGCGCCGTTCCAGGCGCGCTGGAACGCGTGCCACGCCTATGCGGGCCGCGAAGTCGCGCTCTACGAACAGGGCGCCGAGCTGATGCGCGGCGTCGCCGTGGGCGTGGACGAGCGCGGCCAGTTGCTGCTCGACACCGCGAAAGGCCGCGAATCGGTCACGACCGGCGACGTCTCCCTGAGGCTTGCGGGCGGCGCCGCATGAGCGGCGCGCAACACGCCGGGCCGCCTCCGTTTCTGCTGATCGACGCCGGCAACAGCCGGATCAAGTGGGCGCTCGTCGCCGCCGACGGCGCGCGGCTGCACGCCGGCGCGGCGAATCACGACGATGCGCCGGATGCGCACGGCGGGCGCGACTTTACAGATTGGTCAGGACTGCCAATGCCTTGCGGCGCGTGGATATCGAACGTGGCGGGCGCAACCGTGGCGCAGCGTATCGACGCCGCACTCGATGCGCATTGGCCGGGACTTGCGCGCACGGTGATCCGCTCGGCGCAACAGCAATGCGGCGTGACCAACGGGTACACGACGCCCGATTCGCTCGGCAGCGACCGCTGGGCCGGGATGATCGGCGCACGCGCGGCGTTTCCCGACGAACCGCTGCTGATCGCGACCTTCGGCACGGCCACCACACTGGAAGCGTTGCGCGCCGACGGCACCTTCGTCGGCGGCCTGATTGCGCCGGGCTGGACGCTGATGATGCGCTCGCTCGGCGAACACACTGCGCAGTTGCCCGTGCTCGACGCGCATAATGCGTCCGGGCTGGCCAGCGCAAAGCAAGAGCGTGACGCCGCGCCGCTGTTTGCAAACGACACGAAACGCTCGATCGCGGCGGGCTGCGCGCTCGCTCAGGCAGGCCTCGTCGAGCGCGCCTGGGCCGAATTGCAGCAGGCGTGGGACATGCCGGTGCGGCTGGTGGTGAGCGGCGGCGCAGCCGCACAAGCAGCAGCGGCGCTCAAGGTGCCGCATACTCGCCACGACGCGCTGGTTCTCGCGGGCCTCGCGCTGATCGCGGCACAATCCGTAGCGCAACCCTGAGCGTGCCTTGCGCACGCTCGCTCATTCACGATAACGACGGAGTTTCCTACGATGCTGCGTGGCCTGATCGCCCTTTTGATTCTCGCCAACCTGTGCGCCCTCGGGGCGATTCGCGGATTCTTCGGGCCGCTGCCCGCGTCGGGCACACTCGATCGCAAACAACTGAGCCGGCAGATCCATCCGGAAGGCCTGAGCGTGCGAGCGATCAAGCCGTCCGAATCGGTCGACGTGCCCATCGTGGGCGGCCCCGTCGCCGACCCGGCCATCCAGTCGACGACGCTGACTCAATAAGCATCAAACAGCGTGACTAACCCGCCGCGCAGTTAGGCGCGCAATTAGCCGCACAGCTGGCACCGCAATCAGTCCTGTTGCGCGCGCACCTTCTGCAACAGCTTCGTGGTCGAGCGGTCGTGCTCGAACGCGATCGCCAGCGCCTTGCCGCCCCAGCCGCGCACGAGCGCCGACTCGGGCAGCGCATCCATGTCGTAGTCGCCGCCCTTCACGAGAATGTCCGGACGCACGGCCTCGATCAGCTCGATCGGCGTGCGCTCCGTGAATTGCACCACGTAGTCCACGCTTTCCAGCGCCGCCAGCAGCGCCATGCGGTCGTTTTCGTTGTTGATGGGCCGGTCGTCGCCCTTGCCGAGCATCTTCACCGACGCATCGCTGTTCACGCCGACGATGAGCGTCGCGCCCAGCGCCTTCGCATCGGCGAGATAGGTCACGTGGCCGCGATGCAGGATATCGAAGACGCCGTTGGTGAACACCACCGGGCCAGTCAGTGAGGCGCGCAGTTGCGCGAGCGCGTCGCGGGTCGTGATCTTGCGTTCGAAGGTTGCGGGCATCGGATGGAACTCGAATAGAAGTTGAATCGGATCGGCAAAACGGCCCGGACGCTTGCGCGTGCCGGGCCGTTTTCTCTGTGTTCTGTCGCGCGCCGCGATGGGCGCGCCGGGGTCAACCTGCCGTTCAGGCCGGCTGCTGCGTGCCCTGTTCGGCCTGCAGACGCTGCACCACTTCCTTGCGGTAGCGGTTCAGTTCCTGCGCCGTGCTGAAGGTGCGCTCGAACAGGATCGACAGGTTGTGCAGGATACGCTCGACGACCTTCTTCTCCCAGCCGTCGTCGAAACGGATCTGCTCGTCGAGCCAGCGCTCAAGCCATTCCGGATCCGGCAGGCGCGACTGGATCGTGTCGCGCGGGAACAGCGCCTGGTTCACGTGCAGGTTGGTCGGGTGCAGCGGCTTTTCGGTGCGGCGCGCCGACGCCATCAGCACGCCAATCTTCGCGAAGGCCGCGCGTGCGACGTCGCCCGCGTTATTCAGCGCCTTCTTCATATAGCGCAGGTAAGCGCCGCCGTGACGGGCTTCGTCGCGCGAGATGGTTTCGTAGATGGCCTTGATGACCGGTTCCGTGTGCCATTCGGCGGCGCGACGATACCAGTGGTTCAGGCGGATCTCGCCGCAGAAGTGCAGCATCAGCGTTTCGAGCGGCGGCGCCGGGTCGAACGTGAAGCGCACGGCGTGCAGTTCTTCTTCGGTCGGCACCATTTCCGGCTTGAAGCGGCGCAGGTATTCCATCAACACGAGCGAGTGCTTCTGCTCTTCGAAGAACCAGACGCTCATGAAAGCGGAAAAGTCGCTGTCATGATGGTTGTCACGCAGGAACATTTCCGTGGCCGGCAGCGCCGACCATTCGGTGATCGCGTTCATCTTGATGGTCGCGGCCTGCTCGTCGGTCAGGAGCGAGCCGTCGAACTTGTCCCAGGGAATGTCTTTTTCCATGTCCCAACGGACTGATTCGAGCGATTTGTAAAGTTCCGGATAAAGCATCGTGTTCATAGTCCCGCCCCTGTTCTGCGCATGACGACTTCGTAGCGTGCTGCCCGCGGCGCGTGTCCTCACGTGTCCGGCGGGCGAAAAGCATTTAATTTTACGCGGTAACTGGCCCTCTGGACGCAATTGCACGCCCGCTAAACAGATTACTTCCTGTCGAGCGGCAATCCGCCGTGCCGGTGTGGAAGGCGCCGCGATGAGTTCTGGGTAGTTGCACCATGCCTGGAACCCGGCTGCCTGAAATCCGCGGGGAGCCGCCCGCGCCGTCTGCCCGCCCCGCCCGCGTAGCGCGCGGCGAACCTGACGGCTCCGTCCAGCGAGGGTCGCCCGCTCATACCGCGACAGATTGTCGCAGCATGGCACCCTCACCGCCCCCGCCTCTCTCGACTGCTGCCGCCGGCCGCCGCGACGTATGCACGCACGCGGGCTCTGTTTGACCGGAAGCAAACGGGGAACGCCTCGGGTGTCGGTCGGCATGCGCAAATACAACCAGACACCCACGAGACGGTCGGAAAAACCTTACACGATGATAGCACGGCGATCTTTCAGTTCCGGGGCGCCTGGGGATGGCCCAGCGCCGCGCCCGCACGCATCTCCGACGACTCCTTGAGCCACATCAAAAGAACATCGCTTTTCGCTAGCGTATCGCGATAACCCAGTTCGATCAGTTCTTCCGTGAAGCCCCGCTCGAACAGCAAATAGCTCGCAAATGCCGCGCCCGACGCGCGATTGCCGCCCACCGCGCCCAGCAGCATGCGCACCGATAGCGGCAGTTGGCCGAGATGGCGCGCCGCGATCAGCTCGATGCGCTCGCTCGGGCCGATCGCGAGCACGTCGACGTGCCGCCAGCCGCTTTCCGGCTCGACCGTGTGCGGCAGGTGCAACACCATGCGGTTGACGTGCTCGATGCGCTCGATATCGGCGCCCAGCGCGTCGAGGAACACGCTCGCCAGCACCTGTTGGCCCACTTGCGCGAGCGTCGGGTAGGCGTCGATGTCGGTGCGAGTTGCCGCGACCTCCGGCCCGGCTGCCGCTTCGGGCGTGCTGGCGCTCGTGTTCGAATTCGCGCCGATCACGACGATGCGTTGCGCGCCGAAGTGGATCGCGGGAGACAGCGGCGCGATCTGCCGGATCGAGCCATCGCCGAAATACTCGTGGTGGCCGTCCAGCTCAAGGCGCACGGCGGGGAACACATAAGGAATCGCCGCCGACGCCAGCAGGTGCGCAGGCGTGAGTTCGACCATGCGCGCCGTGCGCTGCGCGCGACGCCACGCGCGGATCGGCTCGCTGGCCTGGTAAAAGGTGAGATGACGTCCCGACGAATAGCTGAGCGCACTCACCGCCAGCGCATGCAGCAAGCGCCGGTCGAGCATCTGGTCGATGCGGCGAAAGTCGAGCGTGCGGCCAAGGAAGTGCGCGAGCGGCGCGTTGTCGAACAGCGTGCGCGGGGTACGCCGCGCAGCCACGCCGAAGGTGGCCCAGCCGAACGCCAGCGCACCGAGCCAGCGTGCGCCTGCCGCCGCGACGCCGGGCCAGTCGGTGCGATAGACCTGGTCGGCGGACAGTTGCGCCCAGACGTCGACCAGACGCTGGGCGCCGCTCAGGAACTGATCGGCGTGACTGGCGATGGACGTGGCATTGATCGCGCCCGCCGACGTGCCGCAGATCACGGTGAACGGAATCGCGTGGCTTGCGGGGTCGGCCTGCGCGGCGAGCTGCGCAAGCGCATGCAGCGCGCCGGCCTGGTAGGCCGCGCGTGCACCGCCGCCCATCATCACGAGTGCCAGCCGCATGTCGCCGACCTCCCCGCGTGCTCCTGCTTGCTCACTATCGGCGCGCCAGACGCGCCTGGGTTTTGCTCCGGCTTTTACTCCGACCGGGCGGGCGCCTTCTTCGCGCTGCGCGCAGTCGTCTTGCCTGCAGCCGCGCCTGAACTCGCGCCGCCGCTACTGCGCTTCGCCGCCGGTTTCGCGCGCGCCGCCGACTCGCCGCTTGCTGCGCCCGCGCCCGCAGCCCCCGCAGCCGCTTCGGCCGCAGCCTGCGCCGCTTGAGCCGCCGCGGCTGGCTGCGCCATCGCGAACTGCGCAAGCTGGTTGAACTGCGATTGCAGCAGGTTCCACCACGCCGATGCATCGAAGCCCGGCGGCGGCGCGTCGGCGGATGCCTCGGCATCGCCTGCCGGTGCGCTATCGCGTGCCGACTGTGCCGACGCAAACGACGCGGCAGACTCGCGCGGCGGCGCTTCGTGCGCGGGCGGCGGACTCATCTGCGCCTGCGCGAACGCGCCGAACGCACGCAGCGTCGACAGCGTCGCGCGCTGCACTTCGAGCGCCTGGATCGCCGACTGCAACATGTTCAGGTTCAGCTTGAGCCATTGCTCGACGGCGCGCAGATCGGTGACGCGCTTGTCGAGTTCCTCGATATTGGTGAGCGGCGTCATCATGTCGGACATCATCGACAGCGACGGGCCAAGCCCCTGCGCCGCGCCCGGCTCGCTGCCGGGAAACGCGCTGCCGAACGGCGTGAGGCGCATCATCCCCCACATGCGGTCGAGCATCTCGGCGGGCGGGAAGCCGGGAAAGCCCGGGAACGGCGGAACGGAGCCTGCTGAATCGGTCATGCGAATCTCCCTCGCAATGCAATCAGTGTTGGATGGCGCGTGGCGTGTCGCGTGCGATGCAGCGCAACCCAAGCGCTATCGCAGCAACACAGCACGCACACGCTACTTTTCGATCATACCGCGCGCGATCCTGCGCTTGCGCGTCACGCTTCACGCTTGATGCGCGCCTGGCTTTACGTACTTCAAGCGCATTCAGAACGGATCGCCGCCCGGAAACTCCGGCGCGCGCCGCTCGCGCAAGGACTGTACGCCCTCGCGCACGTCGGGCCCTGAAAAACCCATGAATTCGAGCGCCAGCGACGTATCGAAGTTCGGCCCGGCCTGGCGCAGCCAGTTGTTGAGCGCGTACTTCGTCCAGCGCACCGCCGTCTGCGAACCGCTTGCCAGACGCTTCGCCACTTCGAAGGCCTTCGGCAGCAGATCGGTTTCATCGACGGCCAGCGACACGAGGCCGATGCGCTCCGCCTCCTCGCCGCTCACCGGCTCGCACAGCAGCAGGTAGTACTTCGCCTTCGCCATGCCGCACAACAGCGGCCAGACGATCGCCGCATGGTCGCCCGCCGCGACGCCCAGGCGCGTATGGCCGTCGATGATGCGTGCGGTCTTCGCGGCAATCGAGATATCGGCGAGCAGACCCGCGACGAGGCCCGCGCCCACGGCCGGGCCATGCATCGCGGACACGATCGGCTTGCTGCAATTGATGACGTTGTAGACGAGGTCGCGCGCCTCGCGCCAGACCCGCGCGCGCACGTCGAAGTGCAGCGCCATGTCCTCGACGAGCGCCAGGTCGCCGCCCGCCGAAAAGCCCTTGCCCTCGCCGCGGATCACCGCCACGCGCGCGTCGGGATCACGGTCGACGTCGCGCCAGATCTCGGCGAGTTCGCGGTGCATGTTGGCGTCGGCGGTGGCGAGGCCGCTCTTGTTGGCACCCTCGCCGCTCATCACGATCTCGACGATGCCGTGTTCGTGGCGACGCACGCGCAGCGCGTGATAACGGGCGTAAAAAGGATCGTTCATGGCACTGTCTCCTGTCTCTTCGGCTGGTGTTTTATGCCTGGTGCTTATGCCTGGTGCTTATGCCTGGCGTCTATGCCTGGTGTTCGAGCCGGTCTTGTTGTTGTGGCGCTGCTATGACGTTGCAGCCGCGCTTATTGCTGGTCTGAAAGCGCCACCACAGCCTGATCGATCGCACCGAAAATCGACTGCCCGGCCGGATCGAGCATCTCGATCTTCACACTGTCGCCGAACTTCATGAATTCCGTGCGCGCCTCGCCATGCTCGATGGTTTCGAGGCAGCGCTTTTCGGCGATACAGCAGTAGCCGCGCTTCGCGTCCTTGTTCGACACCGTGCCCGAACCCACGATCGCGCCCGCGCGCAGATTGCGCGTCTTCGCCGCGTGCGCGATCAACTGGCCGAAGTGGAACACCATGTCCGTGCCCGCGTCGGGCTGGCCTACTTTCCTGTTGTTCCAGTAGACCAGCATCGGCAGGTGCACGCGGCCTTCGCGCCAGTGCTCGCCAAGCTCGTCGGGCGTGACGACGACCGGCGAAAACGAGGTCGCCGGCTTGCTCTGGAAGAAGCCGAAGCCCTTGGCGAGTTCGGCGGGAATCAGGTTGCGCAGCGACACGTCGTTGGCGAGCGCGACGAGACGCACGGCCTTGAGCGCTTCGTCGGCGGTGGCGCCCATCGGCACGTCGCCCGTGATGACGGCCACTTCGGCCTCGAAGTCGATGCCGAACGCCTCCGAGCCGCACACGATGTCGTCGGTCGGGCCGATGAAGTCGTCGCTGCCGCCCTGGTACATGAGCGGATCAGTCCAGAACTCGGGCGGCATTTCCGCCCCGCGCGCGCGGCGCACGAGTTCGACGTGGTTCACGTAGGCCGAGCCGTCGGCCCATTGATAGGCGCGCGGCAGCGGCGCCATGCAGTTACGCGCGTCGAAGCTGAAGGTATTGCGCGCGCGGCCCTGGTTGAGTGCTTCGTACAGGTCGAGCAGTTGCGGCGCGTAGAAGCGCCAGTCGTCGAGCACGCGTTGCAGCGTGGGCGCGATCGCGTCGGCGATGGCGGCGCTGCGCAGGTCGCGGGAAACGACGATCAGCTGGCCGTCGCGGGTGCCGTCCTTCAGCGTGGCGAGTTTCATGGATTGAGGCGTGAGTGACGATAGAGGAAATGTATTCTACGATGGTGAATCGGCGCGGCCCAAGGGGAGGCGCGCCATTCCCTACCTCAAGGCCCGAACGCCCGTTATGCCGCCGTCCACCCGCACCGCCGCGTCGTCCCGCTCCACCGATGCCACAGTCGAGGAAAATATCGATATCGACGATGGCAATGAATCGATTGAAACCGCGAATGACAGCGCGAATGAAATCGCAAACGACAGCGCGAATGAAGGTGGCGAGGAAAAACTGCGCTCGGGCATCCAGTCGATCGAAGTGGGGTTTCGCCTGCTCGAAGTGCTGACCAGCGAGCCGCGCGCGATGATGCTGCGCGACCTCGCTCAACGCGCGGGCATGAGCCCTGCGAAAGCGCACCGCTATCTCGTGAGTTTCCTGCGCCTGGGCGTGGTCGCGCAGGATCCGGTGTCCGGCCGTTACGAGCTGGGCGGTTTCGCATTGCAACTGGGTCTCGCGCGTCTCGCACGCGTTGACGGCGTGAAGCTTGCGCGCATCGCGCTGGCCGAACTGCGCGACGCGCTCGACATCACCGTGGGCATCGCCGTGTGGGGCAACCAGGGGCCGACCGTCGTGCACTGGATGGAGTCGAGCCATCCGGCCAAGGCGTCGCTCAAGCTCGGCGACGTCATGCCGATGCTCAGCTCCGCGACGGGCCTGCTGTTTGCAGCCTACCTGCCGCGCAGCAAGACCGCGCCGATGATCGAGCGCGAACTGAACAATGCGCAGCACTACTCGTGGGGCGCGACGCCGCGCAGCGCCGAGGCGCTCGAAGCCACGCTCGCCGAAGTGCGCGCACACGGCGCAGCGCGCGTGGAAGGCATGTTGCTGCCGACGATTCACGCATTCTGCACGCCGGTGTTCGACGCGAGCGGGGAACTGGCGCTCGGGCTGATCGCGCTCGGCCACGAAGGCGCGTTTGAGAGCGGCTGGAACGGCGCCGTCGATACGGCGTTGCGCGAGTGCGCGGGCAAGCTCTCGTACGAATTGGGGTACAGCCCCGTCGCGCGCTGATCGCCCGCCGCGCGCCGCTTCTGCATCGGTCAGGCTTGCCGTGTCACAGTAGCGCTTATCCGCGATCAGGCCCGAAGACTCGATGAACAGCTCCACCACCAGCCAAAACGCCTCCACCTCGCCCCAGCGCTCGCACGCATGGCGCTGGGTGGCCGTGTTCGCGCTGGTGACGGTGATGCACTGGCTCGCGGCGCAGTGGTTCGAGCGGCACCACACGGCGCAGCCGGTCAAGCCCGCACATGTGCCCGTGCAGGTGCGGCTGCTCAAGACCGAACGCATCGAGCAGCAGGCCAAACCCGCTGCGGCGGCCACCAGGCCCGCGGCCAAACCCGCAGCGCCCGCGCAGCCCAAACGCGCGCCGAGCCCGCCGCACACGCTCCAGGCCGTGACGCCGCCCGAGCCGCATCCGAAGACCGCCGCCGCGCCCGCAGAAGCCGCATCGAGCCCCGCTGCGGCATCCGATGCGACTGCAGCGGCGTCCAGCGGCGCAAGCGGCGCCGCCCAGGCCGCCGCGCCCGGCAACGGCAACACGCCCTCCGCTCCCGCGACCCAGGCGTCGCACGGCGTCAAGTTCCAGGTGCCGCCATCGGGCGAACTCGAATACGACACGTTCTTCAACGGCGCGCGCAATGCACCCGGCACGATCCACTGGAGCAGCGACGGCCAGCACTACGACATGGTGGTATCGATTCCGCTGCCTTTCGTCGGCACGTTTAGCTGGACGAGCAAGGGGCACGTCGACGCGTTTGGTCTCGCGCCCGATCAATACATCGAAAAGCGCGGCCGCCGCCCCGCGGACTTCACGATCTTCAATCGCGAGCAGAAGCAGATCGTGTTCACGCGCACGCCGAATTCGCTCGCGCTGCCCGATGGCGCGCAGGATCGCTTCAGCATGGTGATGCAGCTCGCGAGCCTCGTGCGCGGCGACCCCGATACGTACAAGCCCGGCGTCACGCGCGAGTTCTATGTCGCCGATAACGACAGCGGCGAGACCTGGCCGATCACCACCATCGGCGATGAAACCGTGAGCACGGATCACGGCTACGTCACGGCGCGCCACTTCATGCGCCTGCCGCGCCACGACGGCGACAAGCGCCGCATCGACGTGTGGCTCGCGCCTTCGCTCGGCTGGCTGCCGGTGCGTCTCGTGCAAACCGAGCCGAACGGCACCGAAGTCGAGCTGCTGTGGCATGGCGCATTGACGTTGCCGAAAGCGTCGGATGATTCGAATGCGGCAGCCGCGCCCGCGTCATCGGCAGGCGCACCGAACAACCCATCGAACAGCGCAGCGAGCAACTCGATGAGCAGCACCGCCAGCAGCATTGCGCCCGCGTCAGCAAGCACGCCGCCAGCCGATCAAGCCACTGCGCCGCCCACGTCGCCGTCACCGCAACCAGCGCCTGAATCCGCCCCTGAAATCGCCCCCGCGCCAGCCGCCGACGCCCCGATGCATCCTTAAGCGCTCTCCCGCACACACGCGCACAAGAACTGCGCGTGCAGGCCACAAAACCGGCCGCACAAGCCGCACGTTTGCGCGAAATAGCGCATACTGGAAATCATCGAAGCGCCCAGAATCGGAGTTGCATCGACTGCGCGCGCGGCCCGGGACGAGCACAAGAAAGAGCAGAGGAAAGCGTTCGTAGGGAGACTTGAGCCACGCATCGCACCGGCGCACCCGGCTGCGCGAAACACCCGCCTTGCGCCTATCAGGCGCGCGGCTTGCGACAATCGCACGACGTCCACGCAGTACCTCGCAACCAGCCTGACTCCCGGCCGTATCGGCCAAGGAGGAACGCATGCAAGCGACTGTCAACGGCATCGATACGCGCTACGTCTTCGAAGACCGCAGCGGCGGCCCCGCGCTGACCTTCATTCACCAGCTCGGCGGCGATCTCTCCGTGTGGGACACGCTCGCGGGGCATTTCCGGCATCGTTTTCGCGTCCTGCGTTATGACGTGCGCGGCCACGGCGCCAGCGCCGTGTCGACTGGCGCGTTCGGCTTCAAGGAGCTGGCCGCCGATCTCACCGCCCTGCTCGACGCGAAAGACATCGAGAAAACGCATCTCGTCGGCATGTCGATGGGCGGCATGATCGCGCAGCAGTTCGCGCTCGATCACGCGCCTGGCGCGGCTCATGATGCGCGCTCGCGCGTGCTCTCGCTCACGCTGTGCGACACCGCCAGCCGCACCGCACCCGAAGCGCGCGATACATGGAACGAACGCGCCGCGCTCGTGCGCCGCGAAGGTACCGGCGCCATCGCCGACGTGACGATGGCGCGCTGGTTCACGCCGGAGTTCCGTCGCACGAATCGCGATACCGTTGCGCACATCTGCGACGTTTTATTACGGACACCTTCAGAGGGTTACGCAAGCGCCTGTGAAGCGCTGCGCGACTTCGACGTTCACGAACGCCTCGCGCACCTGCGCGTGCCCACGCTCGCCGTTGCAGGGCGTCACGACAGCGGTACGCCGCCCGCGCTCACCGAAGCGCTCGCGGCCGCCATTCCCGATGCACGTTTCGAAATGCTCGACGCCGCGCATCTGGCCCCGGTTGAGGAATCGCATGGCTTCGCCGCCTTGCTCGAATCGTTTCTACGCCAGCAGGCCCAGCAGTTGCATCCTGCATCTAAACCGCAGTGAAATCCGTAACTTGCAGAGACGGGGAAGTAGAGGGAGAGCAGTCCGAAAAAAGAGGTGATGCGGGACCCACCCCTTGAATTCCAGATCGAACGCTCCATGTACGGACAGAAGCAGTGAGGGAGCACAGGAAAAAGGAGTGTCGCCATGCAGATGATCTACAACAGTCCGAACTATTGCGTTGTCGAGTTTCCCCCGCAGGACGGTCACGTCGCCATGCGCTCTGGCGGCTATGAAATCGTCGACAAGAATGCGCGCCGCGAGTTGTTCATCGACGGCGTGATGGCGGCACGTTTTCGCGAAGACGTGCAGAAGCTGATGGACGAGGATCAGTCGCTCGACGAGGTGGACGAATTCCTCGGACAGTTCGACAGCCTCATGCAGCAACCTGTCGTGCTGCACTGATACGTGGCGGCCCGCGCCTTGCGCGCAGCATGACGGCTCCCACGCTCGTGCAGTACCTCATGCAGTACGAATGGCAGTAAAACCTCGCGCCGCCTGCTACATGGCGGCGCCCCCATCAGAAAACCCCGCCCGGCCATGCGCCGCGCGGGGTTTTCTTTTGGGCGGGCCACGTCGCGCCCCATCGCGCCCCGCACCGACGCGCGAGCGCCACGCCCGCGCCAGCGGGGCGCCCCGGCTGCGGCTACAATGTTGGGTTTCCCAGCTCGACCGGCGCATTCGCGCGCCCGCCACCCATGAACCAGCCCGCCGAACACGCTACGCCTTCAGCCGCCACGCCGTACACGCGCGCAGCCTCGCTGCCCGCGCTGCTTGCCTCGCGCATCGTGATCCTCGACGGTGCGATGGGGACGATGATCCAGCGCTACAAGCTCGACGAAGCCGCCTACCGTGGCGAGCGCTTCAAGGACTACGCGCGCGACATCAAGGGCAACAACGAACTGCTCTCGCTCACGCAGCCGCAGATCATCAGCGAGATCCACGAGCAGTACCTGGCCGCGGGCGCCGACATCATCGAGACCAACACATTCGGCGCGACCACGGTGGCCCAGGACGACTACGGCATGGGCGAGCTCGCCATCGAGATGAACATCCAGTCGGCGAAACTCGCGCGCGCCGCATGCGACAAGTACTCGACGCCGGACAAGCCGCGCTTTGCCGCCGGCGCGATCGGCCCGACGCCGAAGACCGCCAGCATCTCGCCGGACGTGAACGATCCGGGCGCGCGCAACGTGACCTTCGAGGAGCTTCGCCGCGCGTACTACGAACAAGCGAAGGCGCTGATGGACGGCGGCTGCGACCTGTTCCTCGTCGAGACGATCTTCGACACGCTCAACGCCAAGGCCGCGCTGTTCGCGCTCGACCAGCTGTTCGAGGACACCGGCGAGGTTCTGCCGATCATGATTTCGGGCACCGTCACCGATGCATCGGGCCGCATTCTCTCGGGCCAGACCGTCGAGGCTTTCTGGAACTCGCTGCGTCACGCCAAACCGCTCACGTTCGGCCTGAACTGCGCGCTGGGCGCAGCGCTGATGCGCCCGTACATCGCCGAGCTGGCCAAGCTCTGCGACACCTATGTCTCGTGCTACCCGAACGCAGGCCTGCCGAACCCGATGAGCGACACCGGCTTCGACGAAACGCCCGCTGATACCTCGGCGCTGCTCAAGGAATTCGCTTCGGCCGGTCTCGTGAACGTGGCGGGCGGCTGCTGCGGCACGACGCCCGAACACATCGCCGCGATCGCCAGGGCACTCGCCGAAATCAAGCCGCGCCGCTGGCCGGGACAGTACCGCGACGCTGCTTAAGCGACGCGACTGAACCCGACACAAAAGCCCGCCGACTCCACACGACATCCGACGATCCAGTCCCACGCCATGACTGACCATACCCTGCGCCTCTCCGGCCTCGAACCCTTCAACGTCAACGACGGCACGCTCTTCATCAACGTCGGCGAGCGCACCAACGTGACCGGCTCGAAGGCGTTCGCGCGCATGATCCTCAACGGCCAGTTCGACGAGGCGCTCGCGGTCGCGCGCCAGCAGGTCGAAAACGGCGCGCAGATCATCGACGTCAACATGGACGAGGCGATGCTCGACTCCAAAGCGGCGATGGTGCGCTTCATGAACCTGATCGCGTCCGAGCCGGATATCGCGCGTGTGCCGATCATGATCGACTCGTCGAAGTGGGACGTGATCGAAGCGGGCCTGCAATGCGTGCAGGGCAAGGCCATCGTCAACTCGATCTCGCTCAAGGAAGGCCGCGAGCCGTTCATCCATCACGCCAAACTGATCCGCCGCTATGGCGCAGCCGCCGTGGTGATGGCCTTCGACGAAACCGGCCAGGCCGATACCTACCAGCGCAAGATCGAGATCTGCAAGCGCTCGTACGACGTGCTGGTCAACGAAGTCGGCTTCCTGCCCGAAGACATCATCTTCGACCCGAACATCTTCGCGGTCGCCACGGGCATCGAGGAGCACAACAACTACGCGGTGGACTTCATCGAAGCCACGCGCTGGATCAAGCAGAACCTGCCGCACGCGAAGATCAGCGGCGGCGTGTCGAACGTGTCGTTCTCGTTCCGCGGCAACGATCCGGTGCGCGAGGCGATCCACACCGTGTTCCTCTACCACGCCATCCAGGCGGGCATGGACATGGGCATCGTCAACGCGGGCCAGCTCGGCGTGTACGCCGACCTCGACGCCGAATTGCGCGAGCGCGTGGAAGACGTGGTGCTCAACCGTCGCGACGACGCGACCGACCGGCTGCTCGAAATCGCCGACAAGTTCAAGACCGGCGCGGCGAAGAAGGAAGAGAACCTGGAGTGGCGCAACCAGGACGTCGAAAAGCGTCTGGCGCACGCACTCGTGCACGGCATCACGAACTTCATCGTCGAAGACACCGAGGAAGCGCGCGCGAAGATCATGGGCGGCGGCGGCCGTCCGATCAACGTGATCGAAGGCCCGCTGATGGACGGCATGAACATCGTCGGCGACCTGTTCGGCCAGGGCAAGATGTTCCTGCCGCAGGTGGTGAAGTCGGCGCGCGTCATGAAGCAGGCCGTCGCGCACCTGATTCCGTTCATCGAGGAAGAAAAGCGTCTGCTCGCCGAATCGGGCGCCGACGTGCGTGCGAAGGGCAAGATCGTCATTGCCACGGTGAAGGGCGACGTGCACGACATCGGCAAGAACATCGTGTCGGTCGTGCTCCAGTGCAACAACTTCGAAGTCGTCAACATGGGCGTGATGGTGCCGTGCAATGAGATCCTCGCGAAGGCGAAGGTCGAAGGCGCGGACATCATCGGCCTGTCGGGGCTGATTACGCCGTCGCTCGAAGAAATGGCCTACGTCGCCTCCGAAATGCAGCGCGACGACTACTTCCGCGTGAAGAAGATTCCGCTGCTGATCGGCGGCGCGACGACCTCGCGCGTGCACACGGCGGTGAAGATCGCGCCGAACTACGAAGGCCCGGTGGTCTACGTGCCGGACGCGTCGCGTTCGGTGTCGGTCGCATCGAGCCTGCTGTCCGACGAAGGCGCGACGAAGTACATCGAAGACCTCAAGACCGATTACGACCGCGTTCGCGAACAGCACGCCAACAAGAAGGCGCAGCCGATGGTGACGCTCGAAGAAGCGCGCGCCAACAAGACGAAGATCGACTGGGCGAACTTCCAGCCCGTGAAGCCGAAGTTCATCGGCCGCCGCGTGTTCAAGAACTACGACCTGAACGACCTCGCGCAGTACATCGACTGGGGCCCGTTCTTCCAGACCTGGGACCTGGCCGGGCCGTATCCGCAGATCCTCAACGACGAGATCGTCGGCGAGTCGGCGCGCAAGGTGTTCTCGGATGCGAAGTCGATGCTCTCGCGCCTGATCCAGGGGCGCTGGCTGCAGGCGAACGGCGTGATCTCGCTGCTGCCCGCGAACACCGTCAACGACGACGACATCGAGATCTACACCGACGACTCCCGCACCGAAGTCGCGATGACGTGGCGCAATCTGCGCCAGCAGTCGGTGCGCCCGGTGGTGGACGGCGTGATGCGCCCGAATCGTTGCCTCGCCGACTTCATCGCGCCGAAGGACTCGGGCAAGGCCGACTACATCGGCATGTTCGCGGTCACGGCGGGCATCGGCGTCGACGTGAAGGAAGCGCAGTTCGAGAAGGATCACGACGACTACAGCGCGATCATGCTCAAGGCGCTGGCCGACCGTTTCGCGGAAGCCTTTGCCGAAGCGATGCACGCACGCGTGCGCCGCGACCTGTGGGGCTACGCAGCCAGCGAGACGCTCGACAACGACGCGCTGATCGCCGAAAAGTACGCGGGCATCCGTCCGGCGCCGGGCTATCCGGCGTGCCCCGATCACCTCGTGAAGCGCGACATGTTCGAGGTGCTGCAGGCGAACGAGATCGGCATGAGCGTGACCGAGTCGCTGGCGATGCTGCCGGCGGCGAGCGTGTCGGGCTTCTATCTCGCGCATCCGGACAGCACGTACTTCTCGGTCGGCAAGATCGGCCAGGATCAGCTCGCCGATTTCGCGACCCGCATGGCGCTGTCCGCCGAGGATGCACGCCGCGCGCTCGCGCCGCTGCTCTAAGGCTGCTTCGGGCTTTGACGGGACTTGCTTCACGCGGGCCGCGCAGCGTTGCAGCGGCCCGACATATGAAAAGCAATAGCCTGAATATTTCGCGCACGGAATTTTTCGGCTTTGTAAGATGGCCGCGCATCACCCAAGGCCAAACGCGGCAGCGGCGGGCATCGCCCGGCGCCGCGTCGGCTCGCTCATCAGCAAGTCCTTAAAAAACCAGATCGAAGCAACCTCGACGGAGAACAATCGTATGAAGAAGCTGATGTTGATGTTGACCGCCTTCGGCGTCGCGGCCCTCGCGCAGCCGTCGTTCGCGCAACCGGCCTCCGCACCGCACGAGTCGAGCGCCGTGTCGTCGTATTCGGCGCCCACCGAAAAGCACGTGAAGAAACCGAAGAAAAAGAAGGTCAAGAAGGGCGCGGCATCGGCTGCCGAAACGGCTGAACCGACGGCAGCCAGCCAGTAACACGCTACATCGGCGCCGTAAAACGAAAGAGCCCGCAGATTTTGCGGGCTCTTTGCATTGGTGCGACGGGCGCGGGGTGACGTGAATCGACGGGCTTCAGATGCCCCAGACGATATCGTTGTCTTCCTTTTTCGCCGCGCGCAGCATGTCAAGGAACGGGAACGCACGCTGGGCAAGGCCCGGCGGCAACTCGTGGGGCTCGTGCCCTTCCTCGCCTTCGTGGAAGTGGCCATCGTGCTCGGCGCGATCCTTCTTGTCCACGGCGATGGCCGATTCGAGCTTGCTGATGGCGCTGTCGAGTTCTTCGCGCGTGATGACGCCGCGCTCGCCCAGCCGCTTGCCGATAATGCCGAGGAGATATTGCGCGAGGCTATCCAGCATCAGCACGTCGGGCGAGGCGTGGCACTTGAAAGTAATCAGCATGACTGTTCCCTTTTGATTTTCTAGGTTGAGCGCATTGCGACCGGGACATGCGCGAGCCTTTGGTGCTGGCTATAAGGTTCGCGGCGCGTCCGCGGCGTCTCCGACGAGCCCGGCGCTTCAAGGAGCCGGGCGGCCGCGCGTGGCCGGGCTTCTCATTTCACATATTAGCACCTGCTAAAATCCGTCTGAACGGAATTACCCGCAGGGCGCGGCACGTCCGACCGGCACGCCGAAGCGCCGCCGCAGCAGCCTCACCGGCGCGTTGCGGGCGCACGCTGCCGACGCGCGCCGACGGTTGGAAAACATCCGGCGCAAACGCCGGCCAGCCCCGCCCTCACCCGAATTCGACGGCACGCGCCGCCGCCGCGACCACGCAGGCGGCCCCGTACCCAAACTACCCGCACAGGACCTGCAACAAGCATGCTGCCCGCACAGAAACACACCCTGGAGACTCTGCTCGCCGACGCCGTCGCCCAGGTGGCGAAGGCCACCGAAGGCGCGACCGAAGCCGCATTCGTCATGCCCGCCATCGCGCTGGAGCGTCCGAAGGTCGCCGCGCACGGCGACGTGGCCTGCAACGTGGCGATGCAGCTCGCCAAGCCGCTGCGCGCCAACCCGCGCGCGCTGGCCCAGCAGATCGTCGACGCCGTGAAGGCGCTGCCCGCCGCCGCGGGCCTCGTCGCCGACGCCGAAGTGGCCGGCCCCGGCTTCATCAACCTGCGCCTGACCGCTGAAGCCAAGCGCGCCGTGCTGGGCGCCGTGTTCACCGAAGGCGCCGCATTCGGCCAGTCGCAGCGCGACGCAGGCAAGCACGTGCTGGTCGAGTTCGTCTCGGCCAACCCCACGGGCCCGCTGCACGTCGGCCACGGCCGCCAGGCCGCGCTCGGCGACGCGATTTCGAACGTGCTGGCCTCGCAGGGCTGGGGCGTGCACCGCGAGTTCTACTACAACGACGCGGGCGTGCAGATCGGCAACCTCGCCGTCTCGACCCAGGCGCGCGCACGCGGCCTGAAGCCGGGCGACGCGGGCTGGCCTGAAGCCGCCTACAACGGCGAATACATCGCCGACATCGCGCGCGACTACCTCGCGGGCGAAACCGTCGCGGCCAAGGACGGCGAGCCCGTCACGGGCGCGAAGGATCCGGAAGACATCGAGTCGATCCGCCGCTTCGCCGTCGCTTACCTGCGTCACGAGCAGGATCTGGATCTGCAGGCGTTCGGCGTGAAGTTCGACCGCTACTACCTCGAATCGTCGCTGTACACGGAAGGCCGCGTCGAGAAGACCGTCGAGGCGCTGGTCGCCTCGGGCCAGACCTACGAGCAGGACGGCGCGCTGTGGCTCAAGACCACCGACTACGGCGACGACAAGGACCGCGTGATGCGCAAGTCCGACGGCACCTACACGTACTTCCTGCCGGACGTCGCCTACCACGTCACCAAGTGGGAGCGCGGCTTCACCAAGGTCATCAACATCCAGGGCTCGGATCACCACGGCACCATCGCGCGCGTGCGCGCTGGCCTGCAGGCCATGGGCGTGGGCATCCCGAAGGGCTACCCCGACTACGTGCTGCACAAGATGGTCACCGTGATGCGCGACGGCCAGGAAGTGAAGATCTCCAAGCGCGCGGGCAGCTACGTGACGGTGCGCGACCTGATCGAATGGTCGGGCGGCGCGAATCCGGGCAGCGAAGTCGCGCCTGACCTGCTCGACGAAGCGACCATCCGTCGCGGCCGCGACGCCGTGCGCTTCTTCCTGATCTCGCGTAAGGCCGATACCGAATTCGTGTTCGACATCGACCTCGCGCTGAAGGAAAACGACGAAAACCCGGTGTACTACGTGCAGTACGCGCACGCACGTATCTCGTCGATTCTCGGCGACTGGCAGGGCAAGCACGGCGGCAACCTGGCCGCGCTGCCGAATGTCGATCTTTCGCCGCTGTCGAGCGAGCGCGCGCTCGCGCTCATCGCGAAACTCGCCGAATTCCCCGACATGCTCACGCACGCCGCCGCGGAACTCGCGCCGCACGCCGTGGCGTTCTACCTGCGTGAACTCGCGGCTGAATTCCACTCGTTCTACAATGCCGAACGCGTTCTCGTGGACGATGCCGCCGTGCGCGATGCGCGCGTCGCGCTGCTCGCGGCCACGCGCCAGGTGCTGGCGAACGGCCTCGCCGTGATCGGCGTCTCGGCTCCCGAGCGCATGTAAGCATGTCAAGCGGCCTGCGCTCGCGCAGGCCTACCCGCGCGGCAGCCGTCGCGCGGGCGCTCCGTCCACAACGCATGACGACATGTTTGGGGCGTGCCCGCCTGGGCGCGCCATTCCGGAATACTCTTGTTTGCAGGTGATTCAGACGATGGCACAACCGATTGCAAAAGCGCGCCGCACTACAAAACAGCAGTCGAAACAGTCCGGGGGCACGTTTGTGGGCGTCGTGCTGGGCCTGATTGTCGGCCTTGCGATCGCCGTGGTCGTGGCGCTCTACATCACGCGCTCGCCTACGCCATTCGTCTCGAAGGTCGCGCCGCCGGCCTCGGACGCCAGCCAGACCCAGGCCGAGCAGTACGACCCGAATCGCCCGCTGCAGGGCAAGTCGCCGGGCCAGCCGGTGACGCCGCAGGCCGCGCAGAGCACGCCGCCCAACACGGCGCCGGGCCAGACCACGAACCAGTCGCAGTCGTCGGGCATGCTCGACGAGCCGCAGATCGTCGAAGTGCCGCCTTCGGGTAATGCGGGCAATACCGGCAACGCAGGCAACGCCAACGTCGACAACGGCGCGCCGGCAGCAAACAACGGCGTCGCCGTCGCACCGAAGCCGTCCACCGGCGACAACGGCACGACCATCGCCAAAAAGCCGCAACAGCCGCAGCAACAGCAGCCGTCGAGCCAGGCCAACCAGGCGCTCCAGCAGTTCGCCAACAACCAGCCGCTGAAGTCGCCCAGCACGACCACGCCGCCCGCCGCCAAGCCCGCACAACCGGGTTCGGCTGCACCGACGGCAGGTGACGCCAACACCGGCTACTTCCTGCAGGTGGGCGCCTACAAGACGTCGGGCGACGCCGAGCAGCAACGTGCGCGCCTCGCGTTCCAGGGCTTCGAGTCGAAGGTCACGCAACGCGACGCAGGCGGCGTCACGTACTTCCGCGTGCGTATCGGCCCGTTCTCGAAATTCGACGACATGAACTCGACCCGTCAGCGCCTGTCTGACGCCGGGATCGACACCGCTGTCATCCGCTTCACGAAGCAGTAATACGCGAAGACCGGACGCCACGCGCGTCCGACACAAATCTCAACACTTGCACGCCGCGCGCCGGCGTGCTGCCTGGCCGGACGCCGCCGGCCCCGTTCACTGGAACAACACGCTATGAAACGCATTCTCGGAACGCTTGTGCTCTCGCTCTCGATGCTCGCCGGCGCGGCGCACGCATCGCCGACCGCGCCTGTCGCGGGCAAGGAATACACCGTCCTGAAGCAGGCCCAGCCGCTCGACGTGCCCGCAGGCAAGATCGAAGTGATCGAATTCTTCTGGTACGGCTGCCCGCACTGCAACGCACTCGATCCGTTCCTCGAAAGCTGGATCGCCAAGCAAGGCCCGGACGTCGTGTTCAAGCGCGTGCCGGTGGCGTTCCGCGACGACTTCATCCCGCATTCGAAGATGTACTACGCGCTCGACGCGCTGGGCCTCGCGCAGAAGCTCACGCCGGCCGTGTTCCGTGAAATCCACGTCAACAAGAACTACCTGCTGACGCCGGAAGACCAGGCCAAGTTCCTCGCCACGCAAGGCGTCGACCCGAAGAAGTACATGGACGCGTACAACTCGTTCTCGACGCAAAGCGCACTCCAGCGCGACAAGGGCATGCTCGACGCGTACAAGATCGACGGCGTGCCGACCATCGCGATCCAGGGCAAGTATGAAACCGGCCCGGCGCTCATGCAGGTCAGCGAAGACAAGGCCGATCCGGCCACGCTGCAGGTGATGGACTACATCATTTCGCAGATCCGCGCGAAGAAGATGTGAGCGCGCGCGCCGGTATGACACAACCGCTGAAGGTCTTCATCACCGGCGCGTCGAGCGGCATCGGCGCCGCCCTCGCTGCCGAATACGTGCGGCGCGGCGCCATCCTCGGGCTGGTCGCACGCCGTACGGACGCGCTCGAAGCGTTCCGCCAGTCCCATCCCCAGCATCCCATCTCGCTCTATTGCGCCGACGTGCGCGACGCCGATGCGCTCGCCGCCGCCGCGCACGCGTTCGTGGCGGAGCACGGCATGCCCGACGTGGTGATCGCCAATGCGGGCGTGAGCCGCGGCGCGCTCACCGGCCACGGCGATCTCGCCACGTTCCGCGACGTGATGGACACCAACTACTTCGGCATGGTCGCCACCTTCGAGCCGTTCGCCCAGGCGATGGCCGAGGCGAAGCGCGGCACGCTCGTGGGCATCGCGAGCGTGGCCGGCGTGCGCGGCCTGCCGGGCTCGGGCGCGTACAGCGCGTCGAAGGCGGCGGCGTTCGCCTATCTCGAAGCCTTGCGCGTCGAGATGCGGCCGTTCAACGTGCCGGTCGTCACGATCGCGCCCGGCTACATCCGCACGCCGATGACAGCGCAGAACCCGTACCGCATGCCGTTCCTGATGGACGCCGACCGCTTCGCCGCGGCCAGCGCCGACGCGATCGCGCGCGGCACCACGTTCGCCGTGTTCCCGTGGCCGATGCGCGTGGTCGCCATGCTGCTGGGCGCGCTGCCGCGCTGGCTGTACGACCGCGCTTTCGAGCGCGCGCCGCGCAAGCCGCGAACGGCCCAGCACTGAAGCGATTCTGACTTTTCCCGCGCGGCGCATTTCGATGCGCCGCGCTTCATTTCTGCTCTCGATTTCTTCCTCGAATTGCCCGGCCCGGATCGCACCCTATATGGGTATGCCGATTAATTTGTTGTCTGGCCAATTTCCCTTCGATAAGCTTGCCCCGATCGGGCCCCGAGCGTGACGCCAGCTTCACCCTCGCGCGCGGCCTTGCCACCGACACCGCGGCCCACCCCGGCTCAACCGACCAACGGAGATCCCATGCGCTTCACCTCGCCCGCTCCCGTGCTCGCCGCTGCGCTCTGCGCGGCGCTCGCCTGCGCGGCCACGCCCGCGCTCGCGAAACCGCTCACGGTCTGCACGGAATCGAGCCCGGACGGCTTCGACGTCGTGCAGTTCAACTCGCTCGTGACGACCAACGGGTCCGCCGACGTGATCTTCAACGCGCTCGTCGCCTACGACGAAGCGCAGAAGAAGGTCGTGCCCGCGCTCGCGCAGTCGTGGGACGTGAGCGCAGACGGCCTCACCTACACCTTCCATCTGCGCCCGAACGTGCAGTTCCAGACCACCGAATGGTTCAAGCCCACGCGCACGCTCAACGCCGACGACGTGGTCTTCACTTTCGGGCGCATGCTCGACGAGAACAACCCGTGGCACAAGGTGGCGGGCGCGAGCGGCTTCCCGCACGCGCAGTCGATGGGTCTCGCCAAACTCGTCAAGTCGGTCAGCAAGGTCGATGCGAACACGGTCAAGTTCGAGCTCAACGAGCCGAACGCGACCTTCCTGCCGATCCTGTCGATGGGCTTCGCGTCGATCTATTCGGCCGAGTACGCCGATCAACTGCTCAAGGCGGGCAAGCAGGTCGACCTGAACGCCAGGCCCGTGGGCACCGGCCCCTTCGCGCTCAAGAGCTACACGAAGGACGCCGTGATCCGCTACGACGTGAATACGGCCTACTGGGGCCCCAAGCCCAAAGTTGATCGCCTGATCTACGCGATCACGCCCGACGCCGCCGTGCGCGCGCAGAAGGTCAAGGCCGGCGAATGCCAGATCGCGCTGTCGCCCAAGCCCCAGGACGTCGCCGATGCGAAGTCCGACAAGGCGCTCAAGGTCGTGCAGACGCCGGCCTTCATGACCGCCTTCGTTGCGCTGAACACGCAAAAGAAGCCGCTCGACAATCCGAAGGTGCGCGAGGCGCTGAACCTCGCCTTCGACCGCACGACGTACCTGAAGACGGTGTTCGACAACACGGCGACGCCCGCGACCAATCCGTGGCCGCCCACGACGTGGGGCTACGACAAGGCGATCCAGCCGTATCCGCATGACATCGCCCGCGCGAAGCAACTGCTCGCCGAAGCAGGCGTGCCCAACGGCTTCCCGACGACGATCTGGGTGCGCCCGAACGGCAGCGTGCTCAACCCGAACCCGCGTGCGGGCGCGGAGCTGCTGCAAGCCGATTTCGCGAAGATCGGCGTGAAGGCGGAGATCAAGGTGATCGAATGGGGCGAACTGATCAAGGAGGCCAAGCAGGGCCAGCACGACACGCTCTTCATGGGCTGGGCGGGCGACAACGGCGACCCCGACAACTACCTCTCGCCGCTCTTTAGCTGCAACGCGGTGCAGTCGGGCATCAACTTCGCACGCTTCTGCGATCCGCAGCTCGACAAGCTGATCACCGAAGGCAAGGCGACCGCCGATCAGGCCAAACGCGTGAAGCTCTACGACGCGGCGCAGAAGATCATTCACGATCAGGCGCTGTGGATTCCGCTCGGTTATCCGACCGCTTCGGCCATCACGCGCAGCAACGTCAGTGGCTATCAGGTCAGCCCGTTCGGCCGCCAGAACTTTGGTGCGGTGACGGTGCAGTAAGCCTGTTTTACCGCGCTGTGAGTGCGAAATGAGCGCGAGGAAAAAAGCCGGGGCATGCCCCGGCTTTTTTACGTGTGCGCCGGTGTGCCCTTCACGGCGCGCTTGAGCGCATCGGCAGCCTGACGCCACCACGGCGTGCCCACGCGCCTGCGCGTGTCCCAGGCGTGATCGTGCAGCGCCACGGCGCGCCACTGCTCCGCATGCGAGCGAAAGCGCGGCACGCCGAAGCTTTCCGGCGCTTCGAACAGGTCGAAATACGCACGCCGGTAATGCTCGACGAGCACGGCGTCGTCGTAATGCGCTTCCATCCAGCGGCGCGACGCCAGGCCAATCTCCTCGCGCAGCCGCTTGTCGGCCAGCAGCGCGCGCAGGACGGGCTCGGCCTCTTCGAGCCTCACATCGACCCACGGCAGCTCCACGGCGCCTGTCAGCGCCCGCAATTGCGCCTGCACGCGCGCATCGAGATGGCCGACCACCGGCTTGCCCTGCGCCAGCGATTCGAGGCCGCTCAGGTGATAGTTGCCGGTCACGCATTCGTCGACAGCCAGCGCCGCGCCCTGCTTCAGGCGCAGGCATTCGTCATGCGGCGTGTTCATGATCGTGCGAACGCGGCACAGCCCCTTGCGCTCAAGACGGCGCAGGAGCGCATGCGTCTGCGGCGCGCCCTTGGTTTCCCAGCGCGTCTTCCAGGCGCTCGCGCGACCGCTTGGCGCATAGACGACGATGGGCGGGCCATCGCCGGCTTCGGGCGCACGCTCATAACGCGCATCGTGAATCGGCACGAGATTCGGCACCACGCGCGCGAGCGGGTAGTAACGCTCCGGCCCCTGCGCAATCACGAGCTGCGGCACCGGGTCGGTGACGATGCGCGTGAGCAGTTCGCGATCGTGCTTCGCCCAGAGCGTGGGCGCGGAATGATACTGGCGGATCCGCTTGCGTGCGCCGATCAGTCGCGCGACCTCAGCGCCAAAGGTTTCGTCGATGGAGAAATGCTGGTGCAGGTGGACGACATCGGCGGCACGGATCGCCGCGAGCGCTTCTTCGCGCTGCGTGTGCCAGTCGATATCGACCTTGAACGTGCGCGTACCGTAGGCCTGCGCATTGAAGACGACATGGCGCGCTTCGATGTCCGTGTGGCGGTTGAGCGCCGCGACGATGTTGCCGGGGCTGCCCGCGACCGGTGTATTCGAAAGATGAACGACCCGCATGGCGCTCAGACAAGCGCCAACGCGCGCTCGCGCGTGTCGGCCGGCGCGCGCACGGCGGATTGCGCGAGCGACTGCCAGCGCAGCTTCGGGAAAATATCGTCGCCTAGCGCGCTTTCCAGCGAGAGATTGCGCACGTCGACGCCGCGTCGCGCGAGCAGCGCGGCGGCGTGGCGAAACGATGGCTCGATAAAGTCCGCGAAGTTTTCGTCGAGATAACTCGGCTGCATGTCGCCTGCCGATTCGTAAAAGCGCGGCGTGCGTTTAGCCGCGCCCATATCGACACCATGCAGATAGAGCCGCTTGAAACCGAGCGCCGCCAGCACTTGCAGCCCCGCATACGCGACGGTGCGACCGTCGAAAACACCGCGGCGCAAATCCAGGCTGAAACCCAGCGGCTGCGGCGCATCGAATAATGCGAGCGCACGCGGGCCGTAGTGCGCGCGCAATTCGCGCGGCGCGGGCGCGCGACGTCCAGCGGGAAACAGCATGTCGTCGAGGAGAAACACGCGGCAACGAATGCGCTCGATCCCGAAGCGCTCGGCGATGTGCCAGAGCACGAGCGGCGTGGCGAACAACGTCAGCGATTCGGCGATCACACGCTCGACCAGGTCGGGCCGGTTGCGCACGAAACCCGTATCGACAATGCAGTAGTAATCGAAGCGCACGCCCTGTTTTGCCGCGAGCGCAATGGCGCCATTGACGCCGAGTACATGCTGCATCGGCAACGCGCGGTATTCGATGGTATTGACGGACGGGCCCGTCGCGATGAGATGGCACTCGCGCAAAGCTGCGCTGTTTTCAGGCTGGCAGGTCACCAGATCATTGACGCAGGCAAGCTTGCGCCCACGAATGCGCATGCCATTGAGCCGCCCCGCTTCGTCGCGCTCCAGCGTCACGCCATGCGCGAGGCGCTCGTTATGACGCCACGCGCGCGTGTGCGTATAGCGATAAAGCAGCTTGAAAAACGTGTTGCCGGCACGCCTGACCGGCGAGATAGTTGCTCGCGCAACATTCTTCGTTCCGGCGCGGGCGCGCGGCGAACGGATGGCGTTGCCTTCGATAATCATTGCTCTGCCTTGCAACGGCGCGAGGCTGGTTGCCTTGCGCCACAGTAAGACGCGAGTCTAGGGTTTTCATTCGTTACATAGGTTACGTATTCGCAGGAGCTTATTACGGTTATTTACGGGTTATTGCGATTTCTGCATGAAAGCCCTGCGTAACGCGTTTGCGCAATGCGCAAAAATTTGCATCATCGCGGGGCGAATTCGATCACTCAGCCAATCGCTCCGAAACCAGCAACCAGCCTTGTTTTCAAGGGATTTCAGCGATCTCCCCGACGTCATCGATCCCTTACTGAATTGCTTCAAGTCGAGATCATTGTTGCAGATTCGTAATTTATAACCCGACGGCGCACGATAAATTGAAGTCGTCCATTCATCGAACGCCGGAGGCTCGAATGAACAAGAAACTCATCGCCGTTTTGGGTGCGGGTGCAACGATTCTCGCCGTGTCGCAAACGGCCATGGCAGGTGTATCGGTGGGTGTTGCGCTTGGCGCGCCTGCGCCGGTCTATGCAGCACCGGCCCCCGCCTACGTAGGCTGGCACGATGACCGACGCTGGGAAGAACGCCGCTGGCACGAGCATCAATGGCGTGAGCGCCATTGGGACGATCATCGCTGGGGCGGCGACCGCCGCTGGGGCGATCGCCATGACGACTACGGCTATCGCCGCTGGTAAGTAAGTCGCAAACGCTTTAAGGCCGCTTGCTTTAAGGCCACTTACAAGGCTTAAGCCATGATGTGCGCGCCGCCGTCGATGTAGACCGTGTTGCCGGTCAGGCGGCGTGCGTAGCGCGTCGCCAGATACGCGGTGGCGTAGCCGACGTCCATGATGTCGACCAGCTCGCCGAGCGGCGCGCGCTCAACGGCGTCGGCCAGCATGCGGTCGAAGTCGGGCAAGCCGGACGCCGCGCGCGTCTTGAGCGGCCCCGGCGACACGGCGTGCACGCGAATGCCGCGCGGCCCAAGCTCATACGCCAGATAGCGGCATGACGCTTCAAGCGCCGCTTTCACCGGCCCCATCAGGTTGTAGTTCGGCACGACGCGATTCGCGCCGTCGTAGCTCATCGCGAACAGCGTGCCGCCGTTTTTCATGAGCGGCACGGATCGCTTAGCCATCCGAATAAATGAATGGCATGACACATCCATCGCATAAGCGAAGCCTTGCGCCGACGAATCGAGGAGACCACCTTGCAGATCGGCTTTGGGTGCGTAGGCGATCGAGTGCAGCATGATGTCGAGCGTGCCCCACTGCTCGCGCAGCGCCTCGAATACGGCATCGAGCTGCCCGTCGTCTTCAACGTTCAACGGCAGCAGCATCGTTGCGCCGAGTTCCTTTGCGAGCGGCTCGACGTAGGGTTTGGCCTTGTCGTTGAGATAGGTGAGCGCGAGTTCCGCGCCCAGTTCGGCGAACGCGCGTGCACAGCCGTAGGCGATCGATTCGGCGTTCGCCACGCCGGTCACGAGAGCGCGCATGCCGGCGAGCGGACGGTCGGAAGAAGTCTGCATGGCTTACCTCGTTGGCGGTGAGTTGTTGCGCCAGCAACTAAACGAAAACGCGAGGCGGCCTGCGTCTGCAAACCGCCTCGCGCGATGCATCGTCTACCGCTTATTCTCCAGCGCGCGACGCCCGGCGACGCGCCGCCGCGGGACGCGTCGCACGCGTAGCCGACGGCGCGCTCGTCGAACGTGCGCCGCGTGCAGCCGAGGCTTTGGTCGCGGGCGCTTTCGGCTCGACGGGCGCGGCGACTGCGTGCGCCGCCGCTGCTGCCGCGGCCTTCACTTTGGAGGCCGGACGTGCGGCGCGCTTCGGCTTTTCCACCACGACGGGCGCCGGTTTCGCGGCGGCAACGACCTTGGCGGCTTTGGCGCGGGTGCGTGCCGGTGCAGCAACAGGCGTCGCGGCCTTCACTTCGACGGGTGCAGAAGACGCCGACGCAGCGCCCTTCGAACCCGCCGGAGCCGTTTGCGAACCCGTATCGGCCTTGCCGCCTGCGCTGCCACCTGAGTTGCCCCCCGCACTGCCTGCTCCCCCGCTTCCCGGCGGCGGCGGCAACGCGTCCTTCTCGCTGCCGGGCTCCAGCCCCAGCACGCGCTGCACTTCGGCAAAGCGGTCGGCGCGCTCGCCTTCGAGCGGCTCATACGCCGTCGCCACCTGGTAGACCACTGCCATCAGCGTGCGCCGCGTACGTGCATCCGGCACGAGATCGGGCAACGCATTGATCGCGGCCTGCGCATCGAGCTGCACGATCGCGCCCTGGCGGCGCGCCGCTTCCTTGAGCTCGGCGATGCTCGGCTGCCGGTCGCCCAGGTACTCGCGGCCCAGTTCCCGCATGCGCTGGAACGGACGGTACTGCACCACGTGCATTTCATCGGCGAGATACGCGAGCACGCGCATGAACGCGTCGAGCAGCGTGCCGTCGTGCAGATGCGCGCGCGCCGCGCGCAGACGCGTCTGCGCCAGTTCCCTGCGCAGCGCCGAGAGCGGCGGCGCAATCGGGTCGAGCGGCGTATTGGGCGCAACGCCCACCCATGCCTGCACCCACGGCGCGGTGTAGAGGCTGTAGAACGTGCGCTCGACCCACGCATCGCGGGCATCGCGATACGCGTCCCAGGCGCCTTCGATGGTCGCCGACACCTGCTTTTCGATCAGCGTGAACGGGTTGTCCGACGCGGCCGGCTTGCGATGCGCGCGCACCGCTTCGGCGACGGCGGGCAGCACGCCCAGCACCGGGTTGGCATCGCTGAACACGCTGCGCTCCACGCGCGACGGATGCGCCTCGCGCAGCAGGTGCGCCGTGAGCGCGTTGCTCGATCCCCGCACGAGCGGCGAGACGTACAGGTCGTAAATGCGCTGGTTATTCTCGGCGAAACGGCGCACGACTTCGAACGGCTGCTCGTCGTCGCGACCGTCGTCCAGCGCCAGCACGTCGTCGATCGAACGGCGCTCGAAGCGGATCTCGTAGCGCCCTTCGAGCGCCTCCAGGCGGCCCGCTTCCGGCGTCGAGTCGGTGATCTTCGCTTCGTAGAGTCCCGGCGGCAGCACGTCGATCAGGTCGAGCGCCGAAAATAGTTCGGTGTGCTCCTTATTCGCCACGCTCGCCGAAACGAAGATGCCCAGGTGCCCCACCTTGTCGTGCAGGCAATAGACGATCACCTGTTCGTTGGCGACGATTTCATCGACGCTTGCGTACAGGTCGGGAATCCAGTTGAGCGCCTGTTGCGGCGGCGTGATGTTGTCGCCCCACGAAGCCAGCACGATGATCGACGTGCGGATGTTGCGCAGGTCGACCGGCGAGCGCGCGTTCTTCGCATACACCTCGTTGCGCGTGAGGTGATTGCCGACGAACAGGTTCTGCACGATCCAGTCGATTTCCGCGCGATTGAGCTGGAAATGGCCGCCCCACCAGCGCTCGAATTCCAGGAAGCGCTCGCGCTCCGTATCGACGCGCGCATAGAGGTTGTAGAGCTTGCCCCAGAACGTGTTGGCCGGGTTCAGGTTCTCGAAGTTCTGCACGAGATGCGCGCCGTCGAAGTGGCCATCGCCCAGGTCGGCGGCCAGCGACGAGGCCCACGAACCGCCCAGCATGCCGCCCGAATAGCGCATCGGGTTCTTGCCGCGCACGCCAGCCCAGTACGACAGCGGCGAGCCCGCGAGCATCAGCGGCCCGACCAGCGAAGGCGCGGACGCCGCGAGCAGCGCTGCGGCCCAGCCGCCCTGGCAGTTGCCGATCACGAAGGGCAGACCGTCTGCGTCGGCGTGCAGTTCGCGCACCTTGCGCAGGAATTCGGCTTCGGCCTTGCCGACCGATTCGATCGTCTGCGTTTCGGTCGGCACCGGGAAGAAGGTCACGAAGTAGCAGGGATGGCCCTTGCGCAGCGCGATGCCGACTTCGCTGTCCATCTTGAAGCCCGCGATGCCGGGGCCGTGTCCCGCGCGCGGATCGATCACGACGAACGGACGCATGCGCGGATCGGTCTGCACGCCCGCTTCGGGCTTGATGCGCAGCAGTGCGTAATTGCAGGGGTCGTCGAGTTCACGCCCATCGACGATCACGTCGTAGTCGAACGCGAGCACCGGCGGCATGCCCGCCTTTTCGTGCATATACGTCTGGTTGCCGCGCTCGCGCAGCACGTCGAGGAACAGCACGCTGCGCTGCCACGCGTCGAACAGGTAATCGAACAGCGGCTGGATCGCGGCAGGCGCGGCGGCGGGCAGTTTCGGCGCGGCGGGCAGGCTGGCCGCCGCCGACGGCTCGCGCGTCAGGGCGAAACCGCTGAACGGCGCCGCCTGCGAGATCGCCGTTTGCCACACATTGCCGAGCACATTGCTGAAGGCGGACTGCGCGGCTTCGGCCGATTCGGCGAAGGCATCGGCGATGGGCTGGAACGGCGGCAGCGTCTTGAGTGCGGGGAACGACGACAGCGGCCAGAGGGGCCAGAACGGCGCGGCGGGAGTGGAAGTCGCCTGGGCGGCGCTGGAAGGGGCAGACGAGGAAGCGGACGAGAGGGCGGAAACTGCCACGACACGAATCTCCTTTAACGGGGTGCGCGTCGCGCAACGGCAAAGCGCAGGCGAGCGCACGCGGCAGTCATGCTGCACTGCAAAAGTCCAATCTAGGCAGCGCCTCGCCGAAAGTCAAGGCGGGCCGGATCAGGTTTGCGTGTCATGATCGCGCCGCCTCGTGAATGCGGCGTGACAGAAACATGGCGATGCGCGCGGCGCTTTGCTGCATGGCCCGCAGAAGGCCTGCGCGCGATCATGCGTGACGCATGCGGACGCGGCGTCACGCTGCGTAAAGCGCACTTTGCGCGCTCGACAAAACCCGCTGGACTACACTATTGGCGCTTTGCGCGGCGCAGCATGACCGTGCGAAAACGCGGCCGTGTGTGCCTCCACGCGTGGCCCGAAGCCGTTGCCTCACGTCGTCACATTCGCGTTCGAACATGCCTTGCGTGGAGCCTGAAATGACTGCAACGCCCGACAAGTATTCGGTTCTGCTGACACGCTGCGCGGGCCTGCCGCCCGTGCCCACGGCCGTCGCCCATCCCTGCGATGTCTCGTCGCTCACGGGCGCGCTCGACGCCGCCAACCTGGGCCTGATCGCGCCGATCCTCGTCGGCCCCGAAGAAAAGATCCGCGCGGTCGCGCAGGAAGCCAATCTTCCGCTCGACCACGTCACGATCGTCGATGCGCCGCACAGCCACGCGTCCGCCGCGCGTGCCGTGCTCGCGGTGCGCTCGGGCGAAGCCGAACTCCTCATGAAAGGCAGCCTGCACACCGACGAGCTGCTGCACGAAGTCGCCTCCGGCTCCAACGGCCTGCGCACCGAGCGCCGCCTCTCGCATGTGTTCGCGATGGACGTGCCTACCTATCACAAGCCGCTTTTCATCACCGACGCCGCCGTCAACATCTTCCCCAAGCTCGCCGATAAAGCCGACATCGTGCGCAACGCCATCGATCTCGTGCAGGCGCTCGGCATTGCCACGCCGAAGGTGGCGATCCTCGCGGCGGTCGAAACGGTCTCCGACAAGATGCCCTCGACCATCGACGCCGCCGCGCTGTGCAAGATGGCCGATCGCGGCCAGATCGAAGGCGGCCTGCTCGACGGGCCGCTCGCCTTCGACAACGCCATCAGCACCGAAGCCGCGCGCATCAAGCACATCCATTCGCCGGTCGCGGGCGACCCCGACATCCTGCTCGTGCCCGACCTCGAAGCGGGCAACATGCTCGCCAAGCAGCTGACGTTTCTCGCCGGCGCCGAAGCCGCCGGCATCGTGCTGGGTGCGCGCGTGCCCATCATCCTCACGAGCCGCGCCGACACCGTGCGCTCGCGCATCGGCAGTTGCGCCATCGCCGTGCTGCTCGCGCATGCGCGCCGCGCGCGCCAGAACGCGGAGGTGCTGTAAATGAGCGTCGACACGTCGTTCGCGTCGCACCCGAATCACCATAACGGCGAAGGCCAGATCGTGCTGGTCGTGAACGCCGGATCGTCGAGCATCAAGTGCTCGGTGTATCGCGTGATCGACGATCCGAATGTGGAAGGCGGCGCGCGTGCGATCCATGGCGCGGGCGGGCAGATCGAAGGCATTGGCGTGGCGCCGCGCGTCGAAGCGCATATGGCCGACGGCCGCCTGATCGTCGACGAGAAGTTTCCCGTGGCGCAGGTCGCCGATCACGACGCCGCGTTCCGCCTGCTGCGCCTCGTGCTCGCGGTCGGCCTGCGCGACACGCCGCCCGCTGCGATCGGCCATCGGGTCGTGCACGGCGGCGCGCACTTCAAGGACGCGACGCTGATCGACGATCAGGTCATCAACGAACTCGATGCGCTCACGCCGCTCGCGCCGCTGCACCAGCCGCACAATCTCGCGGCGATCCGCGCGGTGCGCATCGCCGCGCCCGAATTGCCGCAGGTCGCCTGCTTCGACACGGCGTTTCACGCGGGCAACGACATCATGGCGCAGCTGTTCGCGCTGCCTTACCGCTACTACGAAGAAGGCATTCGCCGATACGGCTTTCACGGCCTTTCGTACGAGTACATCGCGCATCACCTGCATGCGGTCGCACCCGATATCGCGCGCGGGCGCGTGGTGGTCGCGCATCTGGGCAACGGCGCGAGCCTGTGCGCCATGCGCGACGGCAAGAGCGTGGAGACGACCATGGGTCTCACCGCACTCGACGGCCTGCCGATGGGCACGCGCTGCGGCGCGCTCGATGCGGGCGCGGTGCTGTGGATGCTCGAACACGGCATGGGCCACGACGAAATCCAGAAGCTGCTGTATCACGACTCGGGCCTCAAGGGCCTGTCGGGCGTGAGCAGCGACATGCGCGAGCTGCTGGCAAGCGGCAGCGCGCAGGCGAAGCTCGCCATCGACTTCTACACGTACCGGATCGCGCAGGAAGTGGGCAAGCTCGCCGTGGTGCTGGGCGGGCTGGATGCGCTGGTGTTCACGGCCGGGATCGGCGAGCATGCGCCGCAGATCCGCGCGCAGGTGTGCGAGCGGCTCGCGCCGCTATTTGGCGTGACGCTGGATACCGCCGCCAATGACGCGGGCAAGGAGCGCGTGGCCGCACGCGACAGCCGCGTGCCGGTGTTCGCGGTTCGCACCGATGAAGAAGGGATGATCGCGCTGCATACCGCGCGCTTGCTGCGCAACGCACCCGCGGCGCGGGCGCATTGACGCCTGCGTTCAGGCGTACCTGAGACGCGCTTCGATGATTTGCGCGACGTGCTCCTGCGCAGCGTCGCGGCCCTCGTCACTGCCCTCGTCGCGCAATCTGCGCGGCGCTTCGCAATGCACGAGCGTATCGACGAAATACTTCGCGCGCGGCCACGGCCCGAAGCCCGCCGCCGTGTTGATATGCCCCGCATCGCCAAGATTCACGAACGCGCTGCCCAGTTGCCGCGCAAGACGCTGCGCGCCTTCCAGCGACATCCACGGATCCGTTTCGCTGCCGATCAGGATCGACGGCACATTCAGGCGGCGCGCCTCGAACGGCCCCGCGAAGCGGAACTTCTCCGGGCTCGCGGGCGCGACGAACAGCACGCCCGCCACATCGGCGTTCAGCAAGCCCTGTTGCAGCGCATAGGCCGTCACAAGGCAGCCGAAGCTGTGCGCCGCCAGCAGGAACGGCCCGCGTTCGCGCGCGAGCAGTTGCGCGAGCGCGCGGCTCCACACCGCCAGATTGGGCGCGTCCCAATCGTCCTGTTCGACGCGCAACGAGCGCGCGAACTGGCGCTCCAGCCAGCTTTGCCAATGTGCGCCGTCGCTGCCGTGCAGGCCCGGCACGGTGACGAGTCGCGGCGGCCAGCGTGATTGCGCGCACGAAAGCATGATTTTTTCCTCGCTTCGACGGATCGTGGAGCGATTGTGATACGCACGTCGCACGCGCCGAACCAATTTTTTTTGCTTTGCTTTTTCGCGACCTCGCGATGGTGCGGCGCAGTGCACGGCGGATTGCGCCCTCGCGGAGAAAGCGCGGCGGCTGACGGCACGAAAAAGTAGAATGTGACGGATCCGGGCAGGCCATCCGGCAATCAGCAGCAATCCGCGCCAATCAGCACCAATCCGCGCCAACCCGCCCTATCGCGGCTATCGCTGTGTTGCGCGGCGATTTCGAGGGAAACGTATCACGATGAAGATTCTGTTCTGGCTCCCGCAATCCGATGGTTCCGCCTGGCTCGCCGCCCTTGCGCGCGCACTGCCCGACGCCGAACTGCGCGAATGGCAGCCCGGCGACACGGCGAGCGCCGATTTCGCCGTCGTCTGGCATCCACCGCGTGAGATGTTCGCCGCGCCGCGTGGCCTGCGCGCGATCTTCAACCTGGGCGCGGGCGTCGACGCGATCCTCGCGCTCGAACGCGATCACCCCGGCACGCTGCCGCAGGATGCCTTGCTCGTACGCCTGGAAGATTCGGGCATGGGGCCGCAGATGGCCGAGTACGTGCAGCACGCCGTGCTGCGTTATCTGCGCCGCTTCGACGATTACGCGCGACTGCAGGCGCGCCGCGAATGGCATGTGCTCGCGCCGCATCCGCTGGAAACGTTCACGGTGGGCGTGCTCGGCCTTGGCGTGCTGGGCGCGCAGGTCGCGCGCGCGGTGGCGTCGCTCGGCGTGCCGGTGCGCGGCTTTTCGCGCAGCGCGAAAACGATCGACGGCATCAAGACCTTTTCGGGCGAACTGCGCGGCCCGCAATTCGACGCCTTTCTCGACGATGTGAAAGTGCTCGTGAACCTGCTGCCCGCCACGCCCGATACGCATGATGTGCTCGACGCCGCCACCTTCGGCAAGCTCGCGCGCGGCGCGTATGTCGTGAACGTGGCGCGCGGCACGCATCTGGTCGAGCAGGATCTGCTCGACGCGCTCGCCAGCGGCGCGCTCGCAGGCGCCACGCTCGACGTCTTCCGCACCGAACCGCTGCCGGGCGACCATCCGTTCTGGCAGGAGCCGCGCATCACGATCACGCCGCATAGCTCGGCGCTAACGTTGCGCGACGAAGCGGTCTCGCAGATCGCGGACAAGATCGAGGCGCTTGCGCACGGTGAAACCGTGAGCGGCGTCGTGCATATCAAGCGCGGATATTGAGCGCGGTGTGCATCGGTAAAGAACAAAGACAGGAGACAGACATGGCATCAAACGTACTACCCAGCGCAGTCAAGATCGTCGAAGTCGGCCCGCGCGACGGCCTGCAAAACGAAAAGGAATTCGTCCCCACGCCGGTGAAGATCGAGCTGATCGATCGCCTCACGCGGGCGGGCTTTGCGAACGTCGAAGCCGCGTCGTTCGTCTCGCCGAAATGGGTGCCGCAAATGGCCGACGGCGCGCAGGTGATGGACGGCATCGCGCGTGGCGCGGGCACGATCTACTCGGCGCTCACGCCGAACCTGCGCGGCTTCGAAGGCGCACTCGCCGCGCGCGCCGATGAAATCGTGATCTTCGGCGCGGCAAGCGAAGCGTTCTCGCAGAAGAACATCAACTGCTCCATCGCCGAAAGCATCGAACGGTTCGCGCCCGTCGCCGAAGCGGCGAAGGCCAACGGCGTGCGCATCCGCGGCAGCGTGTCGTGCTCGCTGGGCTGCCCGTATCAGGGCGACGTGCCGGTGGCGTCGGTGGTGGACGTGGTGCAGCGCTTCGCCGCGCTCGGCTGCGACGAAATCGATATCGCCGATACGATCGGCGTGGGCACGGCAAAGCGCGTGCACGAAGTGTTCGACGCCGTCACGAAGGTGTTCCCGCGCGAGCGTCTTTCGGGCCACTTCCACGATACTTACGGGCAGGCGCTCGCGAATATCTACGCCGCGCTCGAAGAAGGCATCGCGATCTTTCACGCATCCGTGGCGGGCCTGGGCGGCTGTCCGTATGCGAAGGGCGCGACCGGCAACGTCGCGACCGAAGACGTGCTGTACCTGATGAACGGCCTGGGCATCCAGACGGGCGTCGACCTCGACCAGGTGGTGGCCGCTGGCGACTTCATCTCGCGCGCGATTGGCCGCAACAACGTTTCGCGCGCGGGCAAGGCGCTGCTCGCCAAACAGCAAAGCGCCGCCGCCTGCGCCTGATTTGAATACTGATCGCAGTACGAAGGAAAACATCGACATGACGGACACCCTCATCAACTCCGAAAGAGACGGTATCGAAGCGCTGCCCGAATCCGCGCGCCGCGTCGCGCTGCTGCTGCGCGACCACGGCCATGCAAAGCCGGTCGTGCTGCTGCCCGAAACCGGCAAGACGTCGGCGGAAGCGGCGGCGGGACTTGGCTGCGAAGTCGCGCAGATCGCCAAGTCGATCCTGTTTCGCCGCCGCAAGGACGATGCGCCGGTGCTCGTGATCGCGAGCGGCGCGAACCGCGTCGACGAAAAGAAGGTCGAGGCGCATGTGGGCGAAATTGGCCGCGCCGATGCGAAGTTCGTGCGCGAGATGACCGGCTATGCGATTGGCGGCGTGTGCCCGATTGGCCATGCCACGCGCCCGGTCACGCTGATCGACGCCGACCTGTTCGCGCTCGACAGCCTGTGGGCCGCGGCGGGCCATCCTCATGCGGTGTTCAACCTGTCGCCGCAGGAACTCGCGGCGATGACCGGCGCGCCGGTCGTCGATGTCGCCTTGCGTGACGCCTGATCCTGGCATGACGACGCCCTCGCCCTGCATCAACGTGTGCCGCATGAACGAGGCCAGCGGCCTGTGCGAAGGCTGCCTGCGCACGATCGACGAAATCGCGTCGTGGTCGACGCTCGACGATGACGCGAAGCGTGCCGTGTGGGACGCGATCGAGGTGCGGCACGCGCAATGGCTGTCGAAGCGCGACGCCCATAACGTTGCTCGCGCAACCAATGAAGCAAGGCACGAGGACGCACAATGACCGCGCCCGCCCGCGTCGTGAAGATCGGCGAGACATTTGGTGCCACGCTCGCGCTCTCGCCCGATTCGGTGAAGTCGTTCGCGACGCTCGTGAACGACCTGAACCCGCTGCATCATGACGACGCCTATGCCGCGCAGAGCCGTTTCGGCGGCCTGATCGCTTCCGGCACGCAGCCCACCGCGCATTTCATGGCGCTGCTCGCGACGCATTTCTCGCAGTACGCGCAGCCGCTCGGCCTCGAATTCGACATGAAGCTCAAGCGTGCCGCTCACGCGAACGACGTGCTGACGTTCGAATGGCGTGTCGTCGATGCGTACTGGAAATCGAGCCTGAACGGCGACCTGGTGAAGCTAGAAGGCACGGCGAAGAACCAGCATGGCGACACGCTCGTGGTAGGCCACTCGACGATACTCGTCATGCCGAAGCCCGCGTCATCAGCGGAAAACGCGACCTCATGAGCGACGTCGCCCTGCCCACGTCGCTGCGCGTTTTCGAACGCGGCTGGCTCTCGTCGAACAATATCCTGCTGGTCGATGACGAACGTACCGCACTCGTCGATACGGGCTACGCCACGCACGCCGCGCAAACCGTCGCGCTCGTGCAGCATGCACTCGCGGGCCGCGCGCTCGACACCATCGTCAACACGCATCTGCATTCGGATCACTGCGGCGGCAACGCGCGTTTGCAGGCGCAATGGCGCAGCGAGACGTTGATTCCCGCCGCCAGCGCACACGCCGTGCGCAAGTGGGACGAAGCGCGCCTCACCTTCGGCGCGACCGGGCAAACCTGCGAGCGCTTCACCTTCACCGGCACGCTCGCGCCGGGCATGCGACTGAAGCTGGGCGGCATCGACTGGGACGTGATCGGCGCGCCGGGCCACGATCCCGATTCGCTGATGCTCTACGCAAGCGAGCCGCGCGTGCTCATCAGCGCCGATGCGCTCTGGGAACAGGGCTTCGGCGTGATCTTTCCGGAACTCGAAGGCGAGAGCGGTTTCGCGGAGCAACACGCCGTGCTCGACGCCATCGCGCGACTGGATGTGGCGACGGTGATTCCGGGCCACGGCGCGCCGTTTTCGGACGTGGGCGCGGCGCTCGATCGCGCGTATTCGCGCCTGGCGTGGCTACGCGCCGATCCCTCGCGCAACGCGAAGAACGCGCTCAAGGTGCTGATCGTTTTCAAGCTGCTGGAAGTGCGCGCGATGACATTCGCGGCGCTGGAAGCGATGCTCACCGATGCCGCCATCCTGCACGCGGCGGCGCAGCAACTCGCGCCACAAAGCGCGTGGCCCACGCTGCTGCGCGAGCTGGCCGGCGAGCTGGCGAAGAGCGGCGCCCTCGTCCTGCGAGAGGACGGCATCGAAGCGCCAGCCCACGCCACCTGAGCCTGCACCAAAAAAAACGCTCGTCCTTTTGCAAGGACGAGCGAGAGTATCTTGCTCTGACGTGATCAAACGTTCGAGCCGATCATACTCGCGCGTGATTGCGTGCCGCATCGGTGATTTCCCTACAAACCGGGAGCCCCGCCCGGGCCTGAAAACACCCGTAAAAACAGGCACATATTGCTTCGCGCTCCGAAACTATGCGCGATACGTTCACGAACCTGTCATGCGGCAGCGCACGCGCCATTTCATAGGCCGAGTTGCAGGCGCAACCATTCGAACAGATGCGAGCAGAGGTACAGCCCCAGCCCGATCGTGCCGCCGATCAACGTGCCGTTGATGCGAATTCCCTGTAGATCCTTGCCGATCTTCAGTTCGATGAGCCGCGCGGTCTCGTGCGTGTCCCAGTTGCGCACCGTGTCGCGAATGTGATGCGTCAGGTAGCGCGAAAACTCGGGCGCCATGGCGCGGGCCGCGTCTTCCAGATGACCGTTGAGCGAGGCGCGCAGGTCGGCGTCGGCGGCCAGCGCCTGGCCGAGCCACTGCCCCGTCGCGGCCACTTTGGCGTGCAGCGTCGAATCCGGCCGCTCCAGGTCGTTGCGCAGCCAGCCGCGCAGGCTGTCCCATAGCTCGCGCGTGTAGTCGTTGAGCGCGCTGCCTTCGCGCAGGCTCGCCTTGAGTTCCTCGCCCTTGCGCAAGAACGCCGGATCGTTCTTCAACTGCACGATCAGCTTTTGCATCACCTCGTCGAACTTCTGCCGCAGGTGATGTTCGCGATCCTCGCTCACCTGGAGCAGCAGCCGGTTCACGGCGCTCTCCAGCACGCGCGCGCCTTTGTCGCCCAGCCACTCGGATGGCAGCATCCATTCGCTTTTCGGAAACTCGCTCTTGAGCCCATCGACGATGCGCGACGCCACGAACTCACGCGTGCCTTCCTCCGCCAGCAGCAGGCCAAGCTGGTCGAGCATGCGGTCGAGCAGTTCCTGATGGCGGCCGTCTTTCGTGAGCGTGTCGAGGATCGCGCCCGCCGATTTCGACAGATCGACCTTGTCGAGCGCGGCATGCAAGCCATCGCGAATAAAAGCCTGGATGCGCGCATCGTCGGTCAGGCCGAGCAGGCCCGACATGAGCCGCACGGCGTAATCGCCCAGGCGCTGCGCGTTGTGCGGCGCGGTGAGCCAACCGGACAGCCGCTCGACCGGATCGTGCCGGCGGATCAGCCCGACGAGCGAATTCACGTCGAGAAACTTCTCCTGCACGAACACGGCGAGTTCGTCGGCAATGCGATCCTTGTTGCGCGGAATCACGCCCGTGCGCGCGGACACGAAAGGAATCGGCACGCGCCTGAACAGCGCGACCACGGCGAACCAGTCGGCCAGCGCGCCGACCATCGACGCTTCGCTCACGGCCTTGATGCCGTCGACGATCACGCCCGGCGGCGACAGCGCCGTGACGACGAACACCACGGCGGCGGCGATCAGCAGGAATAACGCGCGCCGTTTGGCACGGATGAGTTCGGCTTCGTCGCGGCTGATTTCAGGGGTGGGCATGCGGGGTCGGGAGGGTCGGGAAAGCGATCCGCGACATTATGCGGGCACTCTCCGAACGGCGCGCCTGGGCGCACTGCCTCACATCGCCTTACACCGCCAACGGGCTTCTGCGGCTCGCGACACAGCGTCAGACCGTGCGCGCCTTCTCCCGCCGCGGCACGATCCGCCAGCCCAGGTTCACGCCCGCCGCCGCGAGCAGGATGAGCGCCGCGCCCGCCACCTGGATCCAGGCAAGCCGCTGGCCGAATGCAAACCAGTCCACGAATATCGCCATCACCGGATAGATGAACGAAAGCGCGCCGGTCATCGCCGTGGGCAGCTTCTGGATCGCGCCGTACAGCAGCACGTACATCACGCCCGTATGCACGATGCCGAGCGTGACGATCTGCGCCCAGTGCACGGGCGTGTCGGGCAGCGTGCCGTAATGGATGAACGGCGCCAGCGCGAGCGCACCGAAGCCCAGTTGCACAAGCGCGAGCAGGTGCGGCGGCGTGCCCTTGAGGTGCCGCGTGATGATCGCCGAGATCGCATACAGAAAGGCCGCGCCTGCCGCGCAGGCCACGCCCGTGAGGTACTCGCCGGGCAGCGCGAGCACGGCGGGCTGAACCTCGACCACGCCCACGAGGCCGACGAAAGCCAGCGCCAGCCACACGACCGTGGACGCGCTCACGCGCTCGCGCAGCAGCAGTGCGCCCAGGCCGACGAGCATGAACGGCTGCGTGTTGTAGACGGCCGTAGCCATGGAAATCGACGCGCGCGAATACGCCGCGAACAGCAGCACCCAGTTCGCGACGATGGCCGCGCCGCCCAGCACCGCGAGGCCGAGCGTGCGCCACGGCAGCAGCGCGCGCCGGTAAAGGCCGAGCGCCGCGCAGACCAGCGCGAGCGTCGCGCCGCCCAGCACGCAGCGCATGAAGACGACGTTGAGCGCCGGTTGCTTCGACGCCACCACGAGCCAGCCGATGGTGCCGGACATCAGCATCGCGACGACCATTTCGCCCGCGCCGCGGCGCACTTCTGGGGATGCCATGTTGTCTTTCCTTGTCGAGATTCTGCCGTTCAGTTTACTGGCTGCCCGACGCGCAATACATGGCAAAAGCAAGGCGAAAACTTTCGCTCGCCTTAGAATCGAAGGCACTATGCCCGACAGATGAGCGAAATCATGAACAAGCGTTTGAATGCCGCCAATGCGCCCGCCCCGCTCGACGACATCGATCGCGCGCTGCTCGCGGCGCTGGCCGAGGATGCACGCGCCAGCGTGAGCGAGCTCGCGCGCCAGATCGGGCTGTCCGCGCCCAGCACGTCGGAGCGCATGCGCAGGCTCGAAGCGCAGGGCGTGATCGGCGGCTATACGGTGCGGATCGACCCGCGCGCGCTCGGCTACACGCTGCAGGCGATCGTGCGCGTGAAGCCGCTGCCGGGCCAGTTGCATCTGGTGGAGGAGATGCTGCGGCGCATCCCCGAGTTCGTCGAATGCGACAAGGTGACGGGCGACGACTGCTTCATCGCCCGCGTCTACCTGCATTCGATCGAACAGCTCGACGAGATCCTTAACAAGGTCACCGAGCGCGCGGAAACGAGCAGCGCCATCGTCAAGACGACGCCCGTGCCACGCCGGTTGCCGCCGCTCGTTTAATCCGCAGTTTTAGCGCTCGGTCGCTTCGAAGAACGACAGCATTTCGGCGACGAGCGCTTCGCTCGCTTCCTCGGGAATGTAGTGGCCGCAGGGCAGCGCGCGGCCGCTCACGTCGCGCGCCACCTTGCGCCATTCGGCGAGCGGATCGAAACAACGCTGGATCACGCCGTGCTCGCCCCACAGCACCCGCAGCGGGCAGCCGACCTTGTTGCCGCGTTCGATATCGGCGCGATCGTGTTCGAGGTCGATGGTCGCCGACGCGCGATAGTCCTCGCACATCGCATGCACGGCGCCCGGCTGGCGCAGCGCCGCGCGGTACGCGCCCAGCGCCTTCGGCGCGAACGGCGCGAGACCTGCGTGACGGCCGCCCATCACGCGCTCGATATACGCATCGGGATTCGCGCCGATCAGCGCTTCGGGCAGCGGCTCGGGCTGGATCAGCAGGAACCAGTGGAAATAGAGCGTGGCGAACTCGCGGTCGGTCTGCTCGTACATCGCGAGCGTGGGCGCGATGTCCAGCAGCATCAGGCGCTCGACGGCGTCCGCATGGTCGAGCGCCATGCGATGCGCCACGCGCGCGCCGCGATCGTGCGCGCAAACCAGGAAGCGCTCGAAGCCGAAGTGCTTCATCACCGCGACCTGGTCGGCGGCCATGACGCGTTTCGAGTAGGCCGCGTGCGTCACGTCGCTCGCCGGTTTCGACGAGTCGCCATAGCCGCGCAGGTCGGTCGCGATCACGGTGAAGTGCTTCGCCAGATCGGCCGCGCAGCGATGCCAGATCATGTGCGTCTGCGGGTGGCCATGCAGGAGCAGCAGCGGCGGGCCTTCGCCGCCGCGCATCCCGTTGATGTCGACGCCGTCGGCGGTGCGGACGGTGAAACGCGTGTATCCCTCGAACGGCATGATTTGTCTCTCTCTTGTCCCTGTTAGTCCCGCCATTGTATGAGGCACTCGCGAGCGCAGACCGTGCTTTAAGGCCCATAGCGCTAGAAACCGAACACTCCCTCGAATGTCAGACGAACGGTGGAATCCCTACGTCGCACCTATAATCGAACGACCGTTTTCAAGTGAGTTTCGCTGATGCAGCGCAGACAAAATCTGACATACATCAAGCCAAACTTATCCTGATCGAGCCTGATCGAGACCAGGCGCCCGACCGATTCCGCGCCTAAGGAGACCCCTCTATGGCCTTGCCCTCCGTTCTGCAAAACCTGAGCCTGCCCGTCGTTGCCTCGCCGATGTTCATCGTGAGCTACCCCGAACTCGTGCTCGCGCAGTGCAAGGCGGGGATCGTCGGCTCGTTCCCGGCGCTCAACGCGCGCCCCGCCGAACTGCTCGACGAATGGCTCACGCAGATCCAGGAGCAGCTGGCCGCGCACAAGGCCGCCCATCCCGACGCCGTGATCGGGCCGATCGCCGTCAACCAGATCGTCCATCAGTCGAACGCGCGTCTTGAGCACGATATCCGCGTGTGCGTTCAGCATCGCGTGCCGATCTTCATTACCAGCCTGCGCGCGCCGCCGAAGGAACTGCTCGACGCGGTGCACAGCTACGGCGGCATCGTGCTGCACGACGTCATCAACCTGCGCCACGCGGGCAAGGCGCTCGAAGCGGGCGTGGACGGGCTGATCCTGGTGGCGGCGGGCGCGGGCGGCCATGCGGGCACGACCTCGCCGTTCGCGCTGGTGGGCGAAGTACGGCGCATCTTCGACGGGCCGATCGTGCTGTCGGGCGCGATCGCCAACGGCGGCTCGATCCTCGCGGCGCAGGCGATGGGCGCCGATCTGGCCTATATGGGCACGCGCTTCATCGCCACCCAGGAGGCGCATGCGGTCGAGGGCTACAAGCACGCGATCCTGAGCGCCAGGTCCGCCGACATCGTCTACACGAACCTCTTCACGGGCGTGCACGGCAACTACATCCGCGAGAGCATCGTCAACGCGGGACTCGACCCGGACGCGCTGCCGGAATCGGACAAGTCGGCGATGAACTTCGGCGGCGACAAGGCCAAGGCCTGGAAAGACATCTGGGGCGCGGGCCAGGGCGTCGGCCTGATGGACGACGTGCCCTCGGTCGCGGAACTGGTCGAGCGCCTCAAGCGCGAATACGACGAGGCGAAGACGAAGCTGGGAATCGCGCGGTAAGCGGCAAGCGTTAAGCGCTAAGCCCTAAGCGCGGTTCCCTTCCTCAGGCCTTGATGCGCTGCGCGGCCTGCGCCGCCAGCACGCGGATTTCATCGGCGTTCGGCCAGAGCGCGCGCTCGTTGAAGCGCGTGGCGAGAAAGTCCACGAACGAGCGCACCTTCGCCGACAGATGGCGGCGGCTTGCATAGACGGCGTAGATCGGCAGCTCGCGCGGCGGCAGCGCATCGACGAGCAGCGGCACGAGCCGGCCCTCCGCGATATCGTCGCCGATCACTTCGGTGCCGAGCATCGACAGGCCGCCGCCTTGCAGCACCACCACGCGCAGCGCTTCCAGGTGATTGACGATGAGGTTGCCGCCGGGCTTCGGGCGCGCGCCCGCTTCCGAGAACGGCGCAAGCTCCGCCGCCGACGCGCCCGCGTAATGCACGAACTTGTGCTTCGCGAGATCGGCGACCGATTTGGGCACGCCGTGGCGGCGCAGATACTCCGGCGAGGCGCACAGCACGATATGCGCCGTGGCCAGCGGCCGCGCGATCAGCGACGACGACTTGAGCCCCGAAGGCGACGCGCGGATCGCCACGTCGAAACCCTCGTCGATGAGTTCGACCACGCGATCCGACAGCGTGATATCGACGGTCACCTGCGGGAAATCGGCGGCGTAGTCGGCGACCGCGCCCATCACATGACGCAGCCCGAAAGCCGTCAGCGACGACACGCGCAAGCGCCCTTGCGGCACCACGCTCGCCGCGCCCACGATCTGGCCGGCTTCGTCGAGTTCGGTGAGCGCCTGGGCGACGCGCTCGTAGTATTCGCGGCCCGCTTCGGTCGGCGCGACGCGGCGCGTCGTGCGGTTCAGGAGCCGCGCGCCAAGCTGCTGTTCAAGGTGCATCACGTGCTTGCTGGCCATGGCCGCGGACATGCTCATCCGTTCGGCCGCCGCGACGAAGCTCCCCGCTTCCACCACTTGCCGGAAAACTTTCATGCTGACGAGGGTATCCATCGCGCTCTTCTTCGCTCTTATCGGTGCATCGGAATCAGGAAACAATCCGCGATATTGTGCGCGCTTTATCAATTCCTGGTAGCCAAACGCGCAGCGGTGCGGCGCTCCCGGTTTCAGTTTCGGTTTCGGTTGCGCCAAAAGAAAAACCCCGCACTGCGAGCAGCACGGGGTTTTGCATGGCGATAAAACCGCGCGGGCTTAGAACTTCGCGCGCAGGCCGACGCCGTAGGTCATGCCCGTCGACATGTTGTCGTAGTGGTCGTACATGTACGCCGCGTACAGGTCGGTGCGCTTCGAGAGCGGGTAGTCGTAGCCGACGGCCGCCGTGTTGTGCGTCTGGTTCAGGCCGCCGCTGTCGCGCGAGTACGCGTACGACGCCATCACCGTGCCCGGGCCGACCGGCACCGACACGCCGCCTTGCGCCGTGTTGACGTGCCAGCTGTTGATGTCGCTGTTGTTGTTCGTGTACATGTACTGGCCGAAGAACTTCACGTACTTCAGGTCGTACGACAGGCCGACTTGCGCGACGCCCTGGCTGCGCAGACCGACGACGGTCGTGTCGCCGCTCACGATGTTGCCGATATCGCCCGGGTTGTTGTTGAAGTTCACGTACTGATAGACCGCCGTCGCGGCGAACGGGCCGTGGAAGTACAGCGCCTGGGCGCTCCACTTCTTCTTGCCGTTTTCGCCGGCCGTGTTGCCGAGCGCGTACATCACCGAGCCCGACAGGCCGTTGAAGTTCGGCGTCGAGTACTGAACCGCGTTGTTCCAGCCCGAGTCGCCCACCACGCCCTGGTCGGTCGTGTAGGTCGGGAACGTCGAGAGGCCCAGGTACACGTGGTACACCATCGGCGAGAAGGTGTACGAATCGATGAACGGGTTGAACAGAATCGTCGAGACGAACAGCTGCGTCGTCAGGCGGCCCGCCGTGACCGTACCGTAGGGCGATTCGATGCCGACGTACGAGTTACGCGCAAAGAACGTGTCGCCCGAGAAGCGGCCGTACTGGCCGTTCTGCGCGCGGAAGAAGCTTTCCAGCGTGAAGATGGCCTTGTAGCCGCCGCCCAGGTCTTCCGAGCCCTTCAAGCCCCAGTAGGACGTGGACATACCGCCGCCGCCGACATTCCATGCGGTCTGGCTGCCCGGAAAGCGCGTGGCGCCGACCCACTCGTCGACCTGACCGTAGAGCTGCACACTCGACTGCGCGAAGGCCGACGACGATGCGGCGGCGAGCAAGGCGGCAATCGCGCCGGCCTTGAGGGACGTACGCAGCGGGGAGCGCAGCGCGCGGCTGACGGCTGTATTCATGGGTTCTCCTGTCTTTGTCAAAAAAGGTGTGACTGGCGGCTGTGGCGCTCGCGCAAACCGTTTGTTTTTTCGTCGTTCGCAGGCGTGGCCGTTCTGGGCGGAACCATCTTCGCGAACCATTTTTATGGACAAAAATATCGGCTGTTATCGCCGGTATATCGGCCCGATTAGTTTGTTGTCCGCAAAATCTGTCGCGAGTGGTTTTTCAGCTCTTTTTGCTGCATCGCAACACGAACGACGTTGGGCTCGTGGCCCGCATGGACGGGGCTTCTGCCCGATTTTTGCGCTCTCCGCGCAAGCCGTTGACGCGCCGCCACAGCGAAGGGGGGATTTGATGACGAAAGGGTTCTGTATGACGAGTGATTTCCAAAAAAGTGTGGTATCCACGCGTCAGTTTCAGCACGAAAAATCGCTTCGCGGGAGAAACGGGCAAATCAAGCCGGTTTTGAGCGGCGCAGTGACGCAGGCGGGCGTCGGCGCAGAAGAGAGGTAAGACGGGGAAAGTTTGCGGCTGGGTCGCCGGATCGATGGCGAGGTTCGCTCAATGCAAAAACGCGCTGCGGTGCAACATTGCACCAGAACGCGTTTTTATGCCCGATTTGGGGGCCAGCTAGTTGCGATAAGGCGAGGGCATCGGCGGACGCGGCACATCGCCGCCGCCGCGCTGGAACGGACGGAATGCGGCGCGCTCTTCGTTGTAGCGCGCAACGTCTTCGCGGATCGAACCGGCGCGTACCGGGGAATCGGCAGGAGGATGCGGCACCTGACGCGCTTCCGCGCTCACCGGCTGAATCGGGCCGCGCCCGCCGTTGAAGCCGTTGCCGAAGCCATTGCCGTAGGGGTTGTTGCTGAAGCCGGGGGTTTCGCGGCGCTCGGCCTGACGCGCGCCGCCCGGTGCGCCGCGCTCGCGCCAGCCGCCCTGGTCGGCCACGCGCATCGGCGCAGCGCCGTTGTGACGCTCGCGACCGCCAGCCGCCGCCATGCCACCGCTGAAGTGTCCGCCACCGCCCCAGTGCATCGGCGAGGCCTCGCGCATCATGGGCGCGCGGCCGAACCCGCCGCCGCCATGAAAGCCGCCGCCACCGTGCGGCGCAAATGAGGGCTGCGCATGGGCGAGCGCGACGAGGGCCGCCAAAACGGCCCCTAGCGTCCACTGTCCAATCCGTAACAACCCTGCGCGCATTATGTCGATCACCTGCCCGACGATCCGCATGACCGCCCGCCATTCGGGCCATGGCGGGCCAGTTCCCGGAACCCATGCGCTGTTATGCGTAACGATTGCAACCACAACGGTCTACACAGGATCCTTGACGGTAATTTATGGGCGCCCGTCCAGGGTGTCGAGCCAAAAAGTGTTATGCCCTCGGAAGGGTTGTAACACCATGTTACTGCACGATTTTTCGGGTTTTGGAGGGTTGCGGCGCGGGCCTGTTTTGTGCTCCTTCGAACCCGATTGAGCCTGCGCCCACGGGCTTCGCGGGGCATTGGGAAGCGCATGTTTCGTCGTACTTGAGAACCGGTCTTTTGCATGACGAATCAGCGAATAAACGGTAATCATCGGACGGAAAACACACGTCGATTTAATTGACTTGCGACACTGCGAAAGCGCGATCGAATGCAGAACCCTGCGCCCCGTCATGCGCATTGCTCATCAATCGATACCTCAAATGAATTTGCTTTTTCAATTACCTTGCGCGGACAATAGTGCTTTCCCGCTCAGGGCTCCCGATGAACCGCAGTGCCCGCGTCTCAAGCGTTACACGACGCGCACCGCCAGGCGCCGACACGCGCACTTGAGATTGTCCGATGGCACGTCCGAAATTCCTGCCCGATAACTTCACGCTCTGCCTCGTCGGCACCGTGATTCTCGCGAGCCTGCTGCCGGTGCACGGCCAGGCCGCCACCGCGTTCAACTGGCTCACCAATATCGCCGTCGGGCTGCTGTTCTTCCTGCACGGCGCCAAGCTCTCGCGCGAAGCGATCGTGGCGGGCGCGACGCACTGGCGCCTGCACCTCGTGGTGCTCGCCAGCACCTTCATCCTGTTCCCGCTGCTCGGTCTCGCGCTCAAGCCGGTGCTCTCGCCGCTCGTGACGCCCGCGCTCTATATGGGCGTGCTGTTCCTCTGCACCCTGCCCTCGACCGTGCAGTCGTCGATCGCCTTCACCTCGATCGCGCGCGGCAATGTGCCCGCGGCCGTGTGCAGCGCGTCGGCGTCGAGCCTGATCGGCATTTTCGTCACGCCCGCGCTCGTGAGCCTCGTGGTGACGAACCAGAACGCCGGCGGCAGCTCGGCGTGGCACACGGTGTGGAACATCGTGCTGCAGCTGCTCGTGCCGTTCGTCGCGGGCCAGTTGCTGCGCCCGGTGATCGGCGGCTGGATCGAGCGCAATCGCGGCGTGCTCAAGTTCGTGGATCAGGGCTCGATCCTGTTCGTCGTGTACGGCGCGTTCTCCGAGGCGATCAACGAAGGGCTCTGGCATCACACGCCGCTCGCGGCACTGGGCGGCCTGCTGGTCGTCAACGCGGTGCTGCTCGCGCTCGCGCTGGGCATCACGATCTACACGAGCAAGAAGCTCGGCTTCTCGCGCCCCGATCAGATCACGATTATTTTCTGCGGCTCGAAGAAGAGTCTCGCGGCGGGCGTGCCGATGGCGAAGGTGATCTTCGCGTCGAATGCCGTGGGCGCGGTGGTGCTGCCGCTGATGCTGTTCCACCAAATCCAGCTGATGGTGTGCGCGGCGCTCGCGCAGCGTTGGGGCGCACGCGACCTGAGCGCGGAGCGCGGCGCCGAAACCGGCGACGAGTCGCGTGGCGCGGCTGCGGCGGGACGCCGATAAGGTTTCGCCGCTCCAGGCGAGCGGCCCAGTTTCACCTCCTCCAGCGGGGGATCGGTTCTGCCCGGATCCCCTGCTCACCCCTCTGCCTGTTCCTCACATCGAGCCGCGTTTCCCGCCGCCTCGCATGACCACTGAACCGCCCCCGAACCGGCTGTAAAAAGTAAACAAACAACAGCCGGCAATCGCGCAAACGTTGGCCTACCTACGGCGCACCATTTTTCTTCGAACTGTCATTAAAAGTTCATTTAATTGTCCGACGCTGCTGCCGATATTCCCGTCGTTAAGGCCATTTCGGCTCTATCCATGTCAGCACGCGCGTCCACGCCGTCCGCCCCAACGATCACCGAGGGCGGCTCAGTCCCGTCCTCGACCGGCATCGAGGCATTGATCGCCCAACGCCAGTTGCGCGCCGTTTTCCAGCCCATCGTCGATTTCGACGATGGCGCGATCCTCGGTTACGAGGGCCTCATTCGCGGCCCGCTTGGCACGCCGCTCGAATCGCCCGCCGCGCTGTTCGCGCAAGCCACCGAAGCGGGCTGCACCACCGCGCTCGAACGCGCCGCCGCCGAGGCCTGCATCGACGCGTTCAACGCGCTCGGCTGCAACGGCAAGCTGTTCCTGAACTTCAGCGCCACGGCGCTGTGCCAGCTGGCGAGCATGGGCGTCGACACGCTGTTCGCACGCATCGACGCCCATCGCGTCGTGATCGAGCTGACCGAGCAAAGCGCTATCGCCGATCTGCGCGATTTCGCTCCCGTGGTCGCGGCCCTGCGCGCGGCAGGCGCGCAGTTCGCGCTCGACGATTACGGCAGCGCCAACGCCAGCATGAACGTCTGGGTGCAGTTGCAGCCCGACGTCGTGAAGATCGACCGCTTCTTCATCCAGGACATCGCCAACACCGCGCTCAAGTTCGAAGCGGTGCGCGCCATGCAGCATTTCGCGCAGGCCAGCGGCGCGAGGCTCGTCGCCGAAGGCATCGAGAACGAAGCCGACCTGCTGGTGCTGCGCGACATGGGCATCGAAAGCGGCCAGGGCTTTTTCCTCGGCCGCCCCGATGCGCAGCCGCCGCGCAAGCTCGACGAACGCACGCGCGCCGCGCTGAGCGCGCAGCACATCGCCGTGTTTCCGGAGCTCACGCGCAACAGCGGCGCGGGCTCGGGCGGCGGCGCGCCCGCGCAGAAGATGATGGTGCACGCACCCGCGCTGCCGCGCCGCGCGACCAATAACGACGTGCTCGATCTCTTTACGCGCATGCCCGACCTGCACGCGGTCGCCGTAGTCGAAGGCGAGACGCCCGTCGCGCTCATCAACCGGCGTGCGTTCATGGATCGCTACGCGCTGCCCTATCACCGCGAGCTGTTCGGCAAGAAAGCCTGCCTGCAATTCGCGAACGCGCAGCCCGTGCAGATCGAGCAGTCGATGAGCGTCGAGCAGATGGCGGCGCTGCTCGCGAGCGACGATCAGCGCTATCTCGCCGATGGCTTCGTCATCACCGACAACGGCCGTTACGCAGGACTCGGCACCGGCGAGAGCCTCGTGCGCGCAGTCACCGAAGTGCGCATCCAGGCGGCGCGCTACGCGAATCCGCTGACCTTCCTGCCCGGCAATATCCCGATCAGCTCGCACATCGAGCGGCTGCTGTCGCACGATGCGGGCTTTCATGCCTGCTACGTCGACCTCAACCAGTTCAAGCCGTTCAACGATCAGTACGGCTACTGGCAAGGCGACGAGGTGCTCAAGTTCGCGGCCCAGGTGCTCGCCGATGTCTGCGATCCCACGCGCGATTTTCTCGGCCACGTGGGCGGCGACGACTTCCTGGTGCTGTTCCAGAGCGAGACATGGCACGAGCGGGCGAGCCGCGCCATCGACAGCTTCAACGCGGGCGCGCTGCGCTTTTACGCTCCCGCCGACCGCGCTGCAGGCGGCATCCACGGCGAGGACAGGCACGGCCATCCGACCTTCTTCGGCTTCGTATCGATGGCGATTGGCTGCGTGCACATCGCGCCCGGCGACGGCGCGCAACTCGGCAGCGAAGCGATCGCGTCGCTAGCCGCGATCGCCAAGCGGCGCGCCAAACAGGAAGCGACAGGGCTCGTGGCCATCGAGGCCAGCGAGAGCGCTCAATTGCTGCCCGCGCTCTCGCACGGCGAGGTCTACGCCGAGGCGCAACTCGCCATCCCCGCGAAGTCTTCGCGCTTCGCGAGCGAGACCCACGAGTAGCGCGAGCCACACGTGCTCGCATACAAAAAAGGCCGGTGCGGAACGATCCGCACCGGCCTTTTTCGTTTTCCGCAACGCGGTGCAAGACCGCCGCTAGATCGTCCCCATCAACACGAGCACGACCACCACGATCACGACGATCCCGAGCGTGCCCGACGGTGCATAGCCCCACGAGCGGCTATGCGGCCACGCGGGGAAAGCGCCGATCAGCAACAGGATCAGAATGACCAGAAGCAAGGTGCCGAGCATGATGCCTCCGTACGGTTCGAATGATGACGCGACTCATAGCGCAACCCGCGTTCCCGGCGGTACTGTTTAGTGTGTTTTACTAAACAAGTAGATTTACGTTTATCCGTGCAATTACGGGTATTTACCGGGGTTTTGAGACCCGATGCAACGTTGCTCGCCCAGGTTTTTACTATACAATCGGCGCAAAGCTGACCACCCGGCGAGCACGGGCACGTACGGGCAAGCACAGGCAAGCACAGGCAGGCACAGGCAGGCACAGGCAGGCACCAACAGGAACCATGGGGACAACCATTCGCGATGTCGCGCAGGCGGCCAACGTGTCGATCGGCACGGTGTCCCGCGCGCTCAAAAACCAGCCCGGCCTGTCTGAGGCCACGCGCACGCGCATCGTCGAAGTCGCGCGTACGCTCGGCTATGACAGCGCGCAATTGCGTCCGCGCATCCGTCGCCTCACCTTCCTGCTGCATCGTCAGCACAACAACTTTTCCGCCAGCCCGTTCTTCTCGCACGTCCTGCACGGCGTCGAGCAAGCCTGCCGCGAGCACGCCATCGTGCCCGCGCTGCTCACCGCCGGCCCCGCCGACGACACCGTCCAGCAACTGCGCCTGCACGCGCCCGACGCGATCGCCGTGGCGGGCTTCGTCGAGCCCGAAACGCTCAACGCGCTGGTCGCGCTGCAACGCCCGCTCGTGCTGATCGACCTGTGGGCGCAGGGCCTGCGTTCGGTGAACATCGATAACGCCGCGGGCGCGGCGCTCGCCATGCATCACCTGTTCGGCATGGGGCGGCGGCGCGTGGCGTTTATCGGCGGCTCGCTTGCGCACTACAGCATCGCGCAGCGGGCGCTCGGCTATCGGCGTGCGTTCTTCGAAGCGGGGCTGCTGTTCGATCCGTCGCTGGAAACGACCATCGACGGCGGGCTCGATCCCGACACCGGCGCGACGCACGCCATGCAGCGCCTGCTCGACGCAGCGCGTGCGCGCGGCGATGCGCCGCCCGACGCCGTGTTCGCGTACAACGACGCCGCCGCGCTCGCGGCCATGCGCGTGTGCCTGGCCGCCGGACTGCGCGTGCCCGAGGACGTCGCGATTATCGGCTTCGACGATATTGCGGGTGCGTCGCATGCCGCGCCCTCGCTTTCGACCATCGCCGTCGACAAGGAAGCGCTCGGCCGGCGCGGCGTCGAACTGCTGCTCGAAGAGACGCCCGTGACGCCGGAGATCGTGCTGCCCGTGCGCCTGATCGAGCGCGCGAGCACCGCCGCGCTGATGGCAGCAAACACGCCACAGACCACGCCGCCGAACACGCCATCGAATACCAACGCGAACGCGCCGCAGGCGCTCGCCGCTCAAGCCCAGTCAACCTGAGATCGCCATGACGAAGCCCATCGACACCCTTCACGCCCACGCCGTCGCGAACGACAGCAGCACGGTTCCCGCCGTCGCGAGCTTTCGCGACCGCGCGTTCCTGCTCGGCCATGTCGAGGACACGCTGCGCTTCTACGCGCCCAACGTGTTCGACGCCTCGGGCGGCTTCTTTCACTACTTCCGCGACGACGGCTCGGTCTACAACGCGCACTCGCGCCACCTGGTGAGCAGCTGCCGCTACGTCTTCAACTACGCGATGGCGTACCGGGAATTCGGCGATCCTCAACATCTCGAATACGCACGCCACGGCCTGCAGTTCCTGCGCGAGGCGCACTGGGATCCGCAGCACCAGGGCTACGACTGGGAGATCGACTGGCGCGACGGCAAGAAGCGCACGCTCGACGCCACGCGCCACTGCTACGGCCTGGCCTTCGTGCTGCTCGCCTACTCGCACGCGGCGATGGCCGGCATCGAAGAAGCGAAGCCGATGATCGGCGCCACCTTCGAGCTGATGGAACACCGCTTCTGGGACGGCGCAGCGGGCCTCTATGCCGACGAAGCGAGCGCGGACTGGGTCGTCAGCGGCTATCGCGGCCAGAACGCCAACATGCACACGACGGAGGCGCTGCTCGCGGCCTATGAAGCGACCGGCCACCTCGTCTACCTCGACCGCGCGGAGCGCGTCGCGTCGAACATCACGCTGCGCCAGGCGAAGCTCTCGCAAGGGCTCGTGTGGGAGCACTTTCACGCCGACTGGTCGGTGGACTGGCACTACAACGAAGAAGACAGCTCGAACATCTTCCGTCCGTGGGGCTTCCAGCCGGGCCACCAGACCGAATGGGCCAAGCTGCTGCTGATTCTCGAACGTCATCGTCCGCTGCCGTGGCTGCTGCCGCGCGCGATCGAACTGTTCGACGCCGCCATGGCGCGCGCCTGGGACAACGATCACGGCGGCCTCTACTACGGCTTCGGCCCGGACGGCACGATCTGCGACCACGACAAATACTTCTGGGTGCAGGCCGAAACGTTCGCCACGGCGGCGCTGCTCGGCAAGCGCACCGGCAACGAGCGCTTCTGGGACTGGTACGACGAGATCTGGCGCTATAGCTGGGCGCATTTCGTCGATCATCGCTACGGCGCGTGGTATCGCATCCTCACTTGCGACAACCGCAAGTACAGCGACGAGAAAAGCCCTGCGGGCAAGACCGACTATCACACGATGGGCGCGTGCTACGAGGCGCTCAACGGGCTGCCGGGACGCGGCATGGCGCCGGTAGTCGGGCGCGAAGTCGCCGACGAAGCGCAAGACGAACCCGCAGCGCGCGCCAACGGCACCGACGGCAGCGTCTGAGCACGCCCATTCGGCGGAACACAGCAGCACACAGCGGCACACAGCGGAACACAGCGAAGGATCAAGCGATGAGCACCTGCAGCACTGGCCCCGACTTTTCGTCCGGCTTCCCCGCGTTCATCTCGGCGGGCGACATCCTCACCGATCTCGTGCGCGGCGCGCCTGCCGACGCAGCCCACGGCACGTCCGGCGCGCCGGGCATGGATTCGCACTGGCGCGCCCACCCCGGCGGCGCGGGCTGGAACGTCGCGCGCGCGGTCGCGCGGCTGGGCCTGCCCACCGCCTGTGCGGGCTCGCTCGGCACCGATAACTTTTCCGACGAGCTCTGGAACGCAAGCGTCGCCGCCGGTCTCGACATGCGCTTCATGCAGCGCGTCGAGCGCGCGCCGCTGCTCGCGATCGTGCATCAGACGCACCCGCCCGCGTACTACTTCATCGGCGACAACAGCGCCGATCTCGCCTTCGATCCGGCGAAGCTGCCCGAAGGCTGGCGCGCGCACGCGAAGTGGGCGCACTTCGGCTGCATCAGCCTCGTGCGCCAGCCGCTGGGCGAGACGCTCGCGACGCTCGCCGCCGAGCTGCGCGCGCAAGGCGTGAAGATCAGCTTCGATCCGAATTACCGCAACCTGATGGCGCACGGCTACGAGCCGATCCTGCACCGCATGGCCGCGCTCGCCGACCTCATCAAGGTCTCGGACGAAGACCTGCGCATGCTGTTCGCCGACAAGAGCGAGCCGGAAGCGATCGCCGCGATGTGCGCGCTCAATCCGGCGGCGACGCTGCTGGTCACGCGCGGTGCGCAGGCGGCGACGCTCTACGTGGGCGACGAGGTGTTCGAGGCCGCACCGCCGCGCGTCGAAGTCGCCGACACCGTGGGCGCGGGCGACGCGTCCATCGGCGGGCTGATGTTCAGCCTGATGAGCACGCCGCAGCGCAGCTGGCCGCAGCACCTGGCGTTCGCCCTCGCGGCGGGCGCGGCTGCCTGCCGGCGCCCCGGCGCGCATTCGCCGACGCTCGACGAAGTCGTCGCGCTGATCGCGGATTGAGCGTTGCGCGAGACGGTCGAAGCACGGCTGGAGAGCCGTTCGAAAACCGTCCAGGCGCTGCCATAGCCTGGCCGCGCGCGTGACACGAAAGCGCCCCGCCAGCGTCACGAGCATGCCCCGCAGCCGCACGGTCAACGTGCTAGCATGAGTTTTCCTTGCGCGAGGAGCAGGCTATGGAAGACGTCAGCTACACGAAGGGGATCTACACCGCGGTCGCCTCGGTGCGGCCCATGAACGCCGGGCAGTATCAGGGCATGGTGTCGCTGGCGCGCGACGACGGCGAGGAGCTTGAGAACGCCCTCTACGAAGTCGAAGCAGCCTCGGGCACGCCCGAGGAAGCGCTGGAAGAAGCCAAGGCGCTGGCGCATCGCCTTCTCGGCGAACTGGAGCTGTAACGGCACCTGTGAGGCGCGCGCTCGCGCGTCGTATGGCGTTCCTGCATGAACGCGCGTGGGGCGGCGATCCCGTCCCTCGCGCCGGTCGCGGCCCGCGCGGATCACACATCGCGCGCGGCAATATCCGGCAACTTCGCGGCAACCCTGCTGCAACCACGCGGCAACCACGGTCAGGAGGCCATCATGACCGAGCAACTTTTCCTCTACGGCGTCTACGCCATCCACGTGCATCCGCTTGAGCTGCAAGGTGCACGCTGGGACGCCGAATATCAGATCACCCATCGCGACAAGCCGGTTCAGCCGTGGATCACGATCGGCGGCAGCAGCGGCTTTCCGCAGAGCGCCGAAGCCATCGACGCGGCGCGCCGCCAGGCCATCGCCGACATCGATCATGGCGCCGGCATTCCGAAGCCGCGCGCGTTCCCGTGACCGCAACCGCTGCTTGAGCGTCGTTCGCTTGAGTCGTTTCCAGGCAGCCTGATTTCCCGTTTTGATGCAGCGCAGCAAACCTGCGCGCGCTGGCGCTTGTCCGGCTTCGTTGGCATTGCTACGCTTGCGGGCTATTCGACCCCGCAGCAGGGACTGCCATGACATCCGATTCGCCGGAGCGCCGCGAGCACGCCGCCACTGACGCCCAATCCGACACCGCCTCCGCCACACCTGCAAGTCCACCCCTGCGCGGCGCGCGCAAAGTGCGCGTCGGCGCGCGCGACGTGATCGTCTACGGCATGCCGGTGCAGACCTGGACGGACTTCTACCATTTCGCGCTGACGATGCGCTGGCCCACCTTCTTCGCGTCGCTCGCGGGCCTGTTCATGGTGCTGAACACCGTGTTCGCCTGTCTCTATCAGCTCGGCACCGCACCCATCGCGAATCAGTTCCCGCACGGTTTCATGGGAGCGTTCTTCTTCAGCGTCGAGACGCTCGCCACGGTCGGTTACGGCGACATGCACCCGCAAACCGTCTACGCGCACCTGGTCGCCACGCTCGAAATCTTTGTCGGGATGTCGGGCGTCGCGCTGGCTACCGGGCTCGTGTTCGCGCGCTTCTCGCGGCCACGCGCGAAGATCTGGTTTGCACGCCAGGCGGTCGTCCACCCGCTCGAAGGGCAGATGACGCTGATGGTGCGCGCCGCCAATGCGCGCCAGAACGTGATCGCCGAAGCCACCGCGAAGCTGCGCCTGATCCGCATAGAAACCTCGTCGGACGGCTACACGGCGCGGCGCATCTACGACCTGAAACTCGTGCGCGCGGAGCATCCGCTTTTCACGCTCGGCTGGAACCTGATGCACGTGATCGACGAATCGAGCCCGCTGCACGGCTCGACCGCCGAGATACTCGCGCGCCAGGGCGCGTCGCTGCATGTGGTGATCGAAGGCTCGGACGAATCCACCGCGCAGACCATGCAGGCGCGCCACATCTGGAACGACGCCGATATTCGCTGGCAGTACCGCTACGTCGACCTGATGACCGATACCGCCGCTGGCAGCGTGATGGACTACACGCACTTCCACGACGTCGTCGCGTTCGAGGGCACCAGGCCTTACGGCCCGAACCTGATTTGAGCGAAACCAGGCGGCGCGCGCGCAGCGCGGGAAAATCTCTCTCAAAATCGCGCGACCGTGGGCAGACTGTCGCGCGAATCGAGGTCAGCCCCAATTAGTTAGCAAAAAATTTCCATCATTGGCGCGAAAAAATAGAGTCTTCAACGCATCGAACGACGGTGCGTCACAGAGAAAAACGGAGACTCCCCCATGACTGCGCGCCCCGCCTTTGGCGACACGCCTGCCACGCCGCCCCTCGCCGACTACAAGCTCACCGACAACCTCACCGCCACGCGCGGGCGCATCTTCCTCACCGGCACCCAGGCGCTGATCCGCCTGCCGCTCATGCAGCGCGCGCTCGACCGCGCGCATGGGCTGAACACCGCCGGTTTCATCAGCGGCTATCGCGGCTCGCCGCTCGGCATGGTCGACCAGCAGGCGTGGAAGGCGAAGAAACTGCTCGAAGCCGCCGACGTGCGCTTCCTGCCCGCCATCAACGAAGAACTGGGCGGTACGGCAGTACTCGGCACGCAGCGCGTGGAAGAAGACCCGGAACGCACCGTCGAAGGCGTGTTCGCGATGTGGTATGGCAAGGGCCCGGGCGTCGATCGCGCGGGCGACGCGCTCAAGCACGGCAACGCCTACGGCTCGTCGCCGCATGGCGGCGTGCTGGTGGTGGCGGGCGACGATCACGGCTGCGTGTCGTCGTCGATGCCGCACCAGAGCGACTTCGCGTTGATGGCCTGGCACATGCCGGTCGTGAATCCGTCGAATATCGCGGACATGCTCGAATTCGGCCTCTATGGCTGGGCGCTGTCGCGTTACTCGGGCGCGTGGGTGGGCTACAAGGCGATTTCGGAGACCGTGGAATCCGGCTCGACCGTCGATCTCGATGCGCTCAAGACCGACTGGGTCGCGCCGGAAGGTTTCACGCCGCCGCCCGGCGGACTGCACAACCGCTGGCCCGACCTGCCGAGTCTCGCCATCGAGCAGCGCCTCGCCGCCAAGCTCGACGCCGTGCGTCACTTTGCGCGCGTGAACAGCATCGACAAGTGGATCGCGCCCAGCCCGCACGCGAACGTGGGCATCGTCACCTGCGGCAAGGCGCACCTTGACCTGATGGAAGCGCTGCGCCGCCTCGACCTCACCGTCGACGACCTCGAAAAGGCGGGCGTGCGCATCTACAAGGTGGGCCTGTCGTTTCCGCTGGAAATGTCGCGCATCGACGCGTTCGTCGCGGGGCTCGACAACGTGCTCATCATCGAGGAGAAAGGCCCGGTGATCGAGCAGCAGATCAAGGATCATCTGTACAACCGCACGAGCGGCGCGCGCCCCGCCATCGTCGGCAAGCATGCTGAAGACGGCACGCTCCTGCTCTCCGATCTGGGCGAGCTGCGCCCGTCGCGCATCCTGCCCGTATTCGCGACGTGGCTCGCGAAGCACAAGCCCGCGCTCGACCGCCGCGAGCGCGTGGTCGACCTGGTCGCGCCGCAGATTCTCTCCAACGTCGCCGACGCCGTGCGCCGCACGCCCTACTTTTGCTCGGGCTGCCCGCACAACACGTCGACGAAGGTGCCGGAAGGCTCGGTCGCGCAGGCCGGCATCGGCTGTCACTTCATGGCGTCGTGGATGGAGCGCGACACCATGGGCCTGATCCAGATGGGCGGCGAAGGCGTCGACTGGGCGTCGCATTCGATGTTCACGAAGACGCGCCACGTGTTCCAGAACCTTGGCGACGGCACGTACTTTCATTCAGGCATCCTTGCGATTCGCCAGGCCGTGGCCGCGAAGGCCAACATCACCTACAAGATCCTCTACAACGACGCCGTGGCGATGACGGGCGGCCAGCCGGTGGACGGCAGCATTTCCGTGCCGCAGATTGCGCGTCAGGTGGAAGCCGAAGGCGTGTCGCGCTTTGTCGTCGTGAGCGACGAGCCCGAGAAATACGACGGCCATCACGGCCTGTTCCCGAAGGGCACGACGTTCCACCATCGCAGCGAACTCGACACGGTGCAGCGCGAACTGCGCGAAACGCCGGGCGTGACCGTGCTGATCTACGACCAGACCTGCGCCGCCGAAAAACGCCGCCGCCGCAAGAAAGGCGAATTTCCCGACCCGGACAAGCGCCTCTTCATCAACGAGGCCGTCTGCGAAGGCTGCGGCGATTGCGGCGTGCAATCGAATTGCCTGTCGGTCGAGCCGGTGGAAACGGAACTGGGCCGCAAGCGCCGGATCGATCAATCGTCGTGCAACAAGGACTATTCGTGCGTGAACGGCTTTTGCCCGAGCTTCGTGACGATCGAAGGCGGCAAGCTCAAGAAAGCCGCGGGCGCGGCGTTCGATCCGCAGGCGCTGGCCGCGCGCGTGAATGCGCTGCCGGTTCCGGCAACGCACCTGGATAACGCGCCGTACGACATTCTCGTCACGGGCGTGGGCGGCACGGGCGTCGTGACGGTGGGTGCGCTCATCAGCATGGCCGCGCACCTGGAAGGCAAGAGCGCTTCGGTGCTGGATTTCATGGGCTTTGCGCAGAAAGGCGGATCGGTGCTGTCGTTCGTGCGCTTCGCGGCAACCGACGCGCTGCTCAACCAGGTGCGCATCGATACGCAGCAAGCCGACTTGCTGCTCGCCTGCGACATGGTGGTGGGCGCAAGCGCCGATGCGCTGCAAACCGTGCGTCACGACCGCACGCGCATCGTCGTGAACACGCATGAGATTCCCAACGCCTCGTTCGTGCAGAACCCCGAAGCCAACCTGCACGCCGATGCCTTGCTCGCGAAGATGCGGCATGCGGCGACCGGCGGCGCGGTCGAAGCGAAGGATCCGCTTGCGGCGTGCGATGCGCAAGCGCTCGCGCAGCGTTATCTGGGCGACACGATTGCCGCGAATATCGTGATGCTCGGCTTTGCGTGGCAACTGGGTCTCGTGCCGGTGTCGCTCGCGGCGCTCACGCGCGCGATCGAATTGAACAACGTCGCCGTGCAGGCGAATCTCTTCGCGTTCTCGATTGGCCGCATGGCCGCCGCCGATCCGGCCGCGCTAGAAGCGCTCGATGCGCAACGCGCGGCCGCTGCCAAAGCCACGGCGCGCAAGCTCACGCAAACGCTCGACGAATTGATCGCCGACCGCGAAGCGCGCCTGCTCGCGTATGGCGGCGAGCGCTTTGTTAAGCGCTATCGCGCGCTGGTCGATCTGGCGCGCGGTGCGGATCGTTCGGCAGAGCAGGCGTTGTCGCGCGCCGTCGCATCGACGTTCTACAAGCTGCTCGCGGTGAAGGACGAATACGAAGTCGCGCGGCTGCATGCCGATCCGGCCTTCCGCGCCGCGCTCGAAGCGCAGTTCGAAGGCCAGGCCGGCAGCGACTTCACGGTGAAGTTCAATCTCGCGCCGCCGCTGCTCGCCCGCGAAAAGAACGGCCAGCCGCCGCGCAAGATGCAGTTCGGCCAGTGGCTGTGGAGCGCGCTTGCGCTGCTGTCAAAGGGGCGCGGCGTGCGCGGCACGTGGATCGATCCGTTCGGCAAGACGCTGGAGCGCCGCATGGAACGCGCACTCGCCGACGATTACGAAGCGACGCTGCGCGGCGCGATTGCGAAGCTCTCGGCAGACAACGCCGACGAGATTGCGAAGCTCGCGAACCTGCACCAGCGCGTGCGCGGCTATGGCCACGTGAAGCTCGCGAACCTCGCGGCGGTGAAGCGCAGCGAGCGTGAGCTTGGCGCGCGCCTGAACCTGGACGTGAAGACGAGCGCGGTCGTGCAGGCGTCGATCGACTCGTTCAAGGGTGCGGGCGCATTGCGCGGCATTCCGGTCGTGGTCGCGAAATAACGCCTGTTTCAAGGCATGAAATGAACAGAGTGAGTGCGGGTGCGCTCACTCCGTTTTTTCATTGGCGCAACGACAACGCGTTCACGCCAGCAATTCCGCCAGCCAGTCCACGTCGCCGCACAGCACGCACAGGCGGTCGCCCACCTGCACGGCCATCGACAGCGTCACGCAGGGCAGCGCCTCGTTGATCGACAGATACGGCGAGGTCACATGCACGCGCCCAGGCGCAGTCAGCGCCGCGCGAAAATACGGCCGGCGCAGCCAGTTCGCGCCCTGCGCATCGTCGAGCGGCAGAAAGCGCGCGTCCTGTTCCGCGCGATCCACGCGCAGCACGACGTTGCGCCCCGCCTGCCGCCCGTTCGCATCGAGCAGGAAGCAGCGCGCCGCATGATCGAGCGCGAGGAAATTCCAGCACACTTCTTCGAGCGGCTCGCCCGCGCCCAGGCGCTCCGCGGCGCGCTCGAACGCGCGCAGATAAGGCGCCAGTCGGCTGGCCGTGCCACGTTCGCGCGCTTCGGTTTGCTGACGGAAGCGATCGGTCGCCTCCGCGATGATGGTCTGCACCTGCGGGGAATCGGCCAGTCCTGGCGCGGGCCGCGCGAAGTAAAAGCCCTGCACGAAGTCCGCGTTGCACGAGAGCGCAAGCTGCGCCTCCTGCTCGGTCTCCACGCCCTCGATCAGCACGAGCTTGCCCGCCTCGTGCAGCAGCGAGACGAGCGCGGGCAGCGTCGCGGCCATGTCGGCGCGATGCGCGGCGTGCATCAGCATGATGCGGTCGAGCTTGACGATGTCGGGATTCAGTTGCCAGACGCGGCCGATATCGACATGCCCCGCACCGAAGTCGTCGAGCGCGATCAGGAAGCCGCGCGCGCGGAACGCATCGACGGCATGCGCCAGCGCGTCGAGATCGGTGGCGTCGGCTTCCAGCACTTCGAGGACGATGCGCCGCGGCGGCAAGCCCAGCCGGTTCAGGTTCGCGAGCAGCGCCGCCGCGTGATACGGCTCGATCAGCGTGCCGGGATGCACGTTGAGAAAGAGCCACTCGCGCTCGGCGCCGAGCAGCGAGAAGTTTTCCAGATGCAGCCCTTGCGCGAGCCGGTCGACCTGCAACACCTCGCCCACGCGCGCGGCCTCGCCGAACACGTCGATCGGCGAAACGGGCCGGTCGAGCGCGTCGTGTGCGCGCAAAAGCCCTTCGTAGCCGATCGCGCGCATATGCGAGAGGCTGAAGACCGGCTGGAACACGCTCGTGAGCGTGAGCTCGCCATGTTGCGCGCTATAGCGTTGCAGCCCCGAGGTGACGCTCAGATCGAATCCGTGCGGCGCGAGCGCCGTCTTTTCCTGTTGCTCTGTGATCATGCCTTCCTCTTCGCGCAAGTTGATCGCCGCGGCCTGTTGCCGCAGCTGATGCGTTGCGCCACGCGAGGCGATAAAGCAAGGTCCGTGCACGCTGGCATCCGAACCCGGTGCGCATTGAACCCTGCACCGCCGCCAGCGCCTGTGCGCGGCCAGCGGGCATGCACCGCATCGGAACGCACCAAAACCGTGCATACGGCGCGCGCCCGGCCTGTGCCTGACCGCGATTTGACTTTGGCCTGACTGCGCGCTTCGCGGCGGCCTACGCCGTCATCGGGCTAAACTAGTTGTAAGCTAGCCGCCTGCCTCGTGGGCTAACCCCGGGCCGCCCCACGCTCCGGGCGAGGTTCCGGGTCAAACGCTCCTCCGTTCGCAACGCTCCGCATAAAGGGACACCCTGAAGCCGCTTATCGCGGGTTCAGCGCCCCATCTTTGCCGCACCCTTTGCTTGATCGATGGAAACACTCTTCACCGTTCTCATTCTGCTCCTTGCCGTCGCGCTTTCGGGCGTCATCGTGCGGCTTCTCCCCATCAAATTGCCGCTGCCGCTCCTCCAGATCGGCATTGGCGCGTTGCTGACGTTTCCGCGCCTGAATCCGCACGTCACGTTCGATCCCGATATCTTCATGGCGCTGTTCATTCCGCCGCTGCTGTTCGCCGATGGCTGGCGCATTCCGAAGCGGGAATTCTTCATGCAGCGCCGCTCGATCCTGATGCTCGCGCTCGGGCTCGTGCTGCTGACGGTGGTGGCCGTGGGCTATTTTGTGCACTGGCTGGTACCGCAGATTTCGCTGCCGGTGGCCTTCGCACTCGCGGCCGTGCTCTCGCCCACCGACGCGGTCGCGCTCTCGGCCATCGCGGGCAAAGACCGCATTCCCGCGCAGCTCATGCACATCCTCGAAGGCGAAGCGCTGATGAACGACGCCTCGGGCCTGGTCGCACTCAAGTTCGCGGTAGCGGCGGCGCTCACCGGCTACTTCTCGCTGCGCGAAGCCACGCTGAGCTTCTTCCTGATCGCGGCGGGCGGCCTCGCGGTGGGGGCGTTCATCGGCTGGGTGTTCAGCTTCGTGTCGGAGCGCTTCCTGAACTTCACGTCCGAAGGCGATCCCGCGCCGGGCGTCGTGATGACCTTGCTGATTCCGTTCGCGGCGTATCTGTTCGCGGAGCACATGGAAGTGTCGGGCGTGCTCGCCGCCGTCTCCGCCGGGATGATGATGAATTACACGAGCACCGCGCACATCGGGCCGGTGTCGGCACGCGTGCGCGCGGCCAGCACGTGGTCGATGATCGAGTTCGTCTTCAACGGCATGGTGTTCACGCTGCTCGGCCTGCAGTTTCCCGGCATTCTCGGCAAGGCGCTGCTGGAGGCGCATCACACCAGCAACCTGCAGATGCTGCGCCTCATCATGTATGTGGCTGCCGTGCTGGTCGCGCTCTACGCGATGCGCTTCGGCTGGGTCTGGCTGCTGCGCTGGGTCGCGAGCCGCGGCGCGGCGCGCCATGGCGTGTCGAACGCGGTGCCGGGCCTGCGCACTGTGGCGATCACGACGGTCGCCGGGGTGCGCGGCGCGGTGACGCTCGCGGGCGTGCTGTCGCTGCCAGTCGCGCTCGACAACGGCTTGCCGCTGCCGGGCCGCGACAGCGCCATCTTCATCGCCACGGGCGTGATCCTCGCGTCGCTGCTGGTGGCGATCGTCGGCTTGCCGCTGTTGCTGCGCGGCGTGCGGCGCGGCGGCGAATCGAAGCATCAAGCCGAGGAACGCCTCGCCCGCATCCAGGCCGCGCAAGCCGCGATCCGCGCGGTGGACGCGCATATGGAAACGGCCACGAAAGACATGGACGAATCGGAGTTCGCCCATGCCGCCGACACCACCGCGCGCGTGATGGACACCTATCGCCGGCGCCTTGCGACGCTCGACGCCGATCACGACCGCAGCAAGAACGCGCGCCAGGCGGAAATGCTGGAGGTGCAGATGCGGCTGGCCGCCATGCGTGCCGAACGCGCGGCGCTGCTTGAGATGCGCAACCAGAATACGATCAATGACGAGACGCTCGGCAAGCTGATGCGCGAGGTCGACCTGATCGAGACGGCGATGATGAATCGCGGGCGTAATCGGGGCTAAAAGCGGGGCTGAAGGCGGGGCCGAGCCACGCCGTCCGCACGCTTTGCACAGACGAAAAAAACGCGACGTCCTTCGAAAGAAGGCGTCGCGTTTTGCATTCGACAGCTTGTTTTAAGGCTTAAACCGCGGCTTCCTGCGCCGGCTTCCTGCGCAGCAGCGCGTACAGGATGATCGCGCCGAACGTAGCGGTGCCGATGCCGCCCAGCCCGAAGTTGCCGACCTTGAGCGAGAAGTCGCCCGCGCCCAGCACGAGCGTGACGGCGGCGACGATCAGGTTGCGGTTGTCCGAGAAGTCGACCTTGTTGACGACCCAGATGCGCGCGCCCGTCACGGCAATCAGGCCGAACACGACGATCGACACGCCGCCGAGCACCGGGCCCGGAATCGTCTGGATCACCGCGCCGAACTTCGGCGAGAAACCCAGCACCAGCGCGATCACCGCGGCAATAGCGAACACCAGCGTCGAGTAGATCTTCGTGACGGCCATCACGCCGATGTTTTCCGCGTAGGTGGTCACGCCCGTGCCGCCCGCGAAGCCCGACACGATCGTCGCCAGACCGTCGCCGATGAAAGCGCGGCCCACGTAACGGTCGAGGTTATGGCCCGTCATCGCGGAGACAGCCTTGATGTGGCCGAGGTTTTCGGCGACCAGAATCACGGCGATTGGCACCAGCAGCGTCATCGCGTGCGGATCGAACACCGGCGCGCTGAACTTCGGCATGCCGAACCAGGCGGCGTTGGCGACGATCGAGAAGTCGATCGGCTTGCCCAGACCCATGCCGTTGGTCACGATCGCGTAGATCACGTAGGCGATGATCAGGCCGACCAGAATCAGCAGGCGCTGCAGCATGCCACGCGTGAACACGGCCACGCCGCCCACGCACAGCACGGTCACGAGCGCCATCCACGAATCGAACTGCGTCGCGCTCACGCCCTTCACGGCGATGGGCGCGAGATTCAGGCCGATCACGCAGACAATCGCGCCTGTCACGACGGGCGGCATGAGCGTCTCGATCCACTTGGTGCCGACAGCCGACACCAGCACGCCGATCAGCGCATAGACCACGCCGCACGCGATGATGCCGCCAAGGGCGACAGGGATATTGGTGTTCGGGCCGTGGCCGCCGTAGCCCGTGACGGCGATCACGAGACCGATGAACGCGAAGCTGGAGCCGAGGTAGCTGGGCACGCGCCCGCCCACGACGACGAAGAACAGCAGCGTGCCGATCCCCGACATGAAGATGCAGAGGTTCGGATCGAAGCCCATGAGCAGCGGCGCGAGCACCGTCGAGCCGAACATCGCGACGACGTGCTGCACGCCCATCGCAAACATCTGCGGCCAGGCGAGGCGCTCGTCGGGCGCGACGACGCTTTTCGCGGCGCCGGTTTGCGCGCGCCAGCGGGGAAACCAGGAATCGGACATTAGGGCTCCTTGTTGTGGGCTTTTCTGTTGCTTGTGGCGTTCTGACCTGCGACCGGCGTGCGTCCGCTTATGGCTTGTGGCCAGCGTCGCCTTCGGTGCTCCAGAAGGCGGCGCGGGCGGGGCCGCCGGTGTGGTCAGGTGCTATTTATTGGAACGGAGCGCGGCTCGCGCGCTGAAGTGGCGGCGAGCCTCGGCAATACCCGTCAGAGAAATCACGCGCGAGTGTACGGAGCCGCAATCCGCGTGGCAAGGCAAGTCGCGTTGCGTGTGGGCGGGAGGAAACAGCTCGGTCGGATATGGTCGAGGCTGCGGCTTTGAAAGCATCTTGACGCAGATTCGGACAAGTCTGATATCGACGCAGGAGCGCCATCCGTAGACTGGCTCTACTGCGTGACCCCATGACTGTTCATGCAGAGGTTGTAAGTTGTAAACTCTCCGACTTCCCGCTCATGCCGCCCGGCCTGAGCGGCTTTTTTTTGTGCGCCGGTTTTATCCGGGCTTTCGAACAATCAGGCAAACGCATCGTGCGCCAGTTCGCGCACGTAGTCGCGCACGCCCTCGGGCCAGTCCACGCTCCACGCTTCGAAACGCGCACGCTCGCCAGCATAAAGTGCGCGCAATGCTTCTTCGTAACCGGGCAAATTGCCCGCCAGCGCCGTCATGAAACGATGCACCGCTTCGCGCGATGTGCGCACACGATCCTTCGCCTCGCTCGCGTGGCGCGCCGTTTCCACCAGCTTGCGCAGCACCACCGACGCGCCGCCCGGCTGCGCCGCCAGCCAGTCCCAGTGACGCGGCAACAGCGTGACCTCGCGCGCAACGACGCCAAGCTTCGGGCGGCCGCGGCCACGCGGCGCGTCGTCGCCCGCTTCTTCGTCCGCTTCTTCGTTCGCTGCGTCCTGCGAGGTTTCGCTTGCCGCTTGCGCCTGCCACGCGGCGTCGGCTGACAGGCGTGCGGCAACATCGGCGGGACGGCCGCGCAGATCGAATTCCACCTGGGTCGCGTCGCGGTCGTCGAAGACCAGCACCGACGCCGCTTCGCCCTTGTCCAGCGCCGCCTTTACCGCGAGCGCCACGTCGAGCGGCGTGCCGCGCGCAATCAGCCGCGTCCCTGCGAATGCCGTCACGCCCGCGCCGCGCGGCGTGTGAGTTGCTGTCGCTGTCATCGTGAATCCCCCGGATCGAATGATGCAGCGAATATTACCCGGGTAAATTTATCGATGCAATATTATCCGGGTAAAAATATGTCAAAGCTCGGGGCCAGCGTTATGGTGTTCGCGTGCGAAGCTCGGCTGCCAGACCGCCACGCGGTTGCGCCCTGCCCGCTTGGCCGTGTAGAGCGCTGCGTCGGCGGCTTCGACCAGCGCACGCCAGCTGTCGAAATCGCTCGCCGACGTGCTCGCCACGCCGACGCTGGCCGTGAGCACGTTGTTGGGACTGTCCGCGTGTGGGATGTCGAGCGTCTCGATGGCTGAGCGCAGTTTCTCCGCGTGGGCGAGCGCCTGGGCCGCGTTGGTCTCGGGCAGCAGCAGCACGAATTCCTCGCCGCCATAGCGCGCCGCGCAATCGCCGGGCCGCCGCGCATGGCTGCCGATCGCGCGCGCGACCGCCGCCAGCGCGGCATCGCCCGCCGCGTGCCCATAGCGGTCGTTGTAGGGCTTGAAGCGATCGACGTCGAGCATCATCACCGCGAGCGGCTGACCGGAGCGGCGCGCGCGCAGCCATTCGTGATCGGCGCGGGCCTCGAAGGCGCGGCGGTTGGCGAGCGCCGTGAGCGCGTCGGTGCCCGCGAGCGCGCGCAGCTCGTCTTCAAGCAGTTCGCGGCGGCGCAACTGCCGCGACAGCAGCGCGGCAAACGCAATCAGCGTAGCGTCGAGCAGCGCCGTGAGCGAGCCGATGATCCACGCTCGCGCGCGCCATTCGGTGTAGATATCGCCCGCCGCCACGGCCACGCTGAAGATCAGCGGATAACCGTCCACGCGGCGAAACGCAAACCAGCGCCGCACGCCGTCCACCGGCCCCACGCCGAAAAAGCCCCCCTCCTGCTCCTGCCCGAAACGCTGAAACAGCGCGGAATCGGCGAGATTCCTGCCGATCATTTCAGGCGCGTAGGGACGGCGCATCAGCAAGGTGCCGTCGGCGAGCGTGAGCGTGACGGCACCGTGCGCGCCGATCTCGATGCCGCTCATCAGGCGGCGGAAATAATCGAGCCGCATCGTGCCCACCACCACACCTGCGAACGAACCGTCGGGTTTTTCGAGGCGGCGGCTCAGGCCGATAGTGGCGTCGTCGGGGCCATCGCGCGCCATCATTGGATGGCTGACGTAGAGGCCCGTATGCGGCGAGTCGCGCTGCGCAATGAAGTAATCGCGATCGGCCACATTGAGTTCGCGCGGCGGCGACGCGCGCGAATCGAAGATGACGTCGCCGCTGGCGTTAGCGACGAGGATTGCACCCAGATTTTTCGCCGTCGCCGAGCGGTCGAACAGTACGCTCTGGCGCAGGTCGTCGGGCAGTTCGGCCAGACGCGGATCGTCGATGGCGTCGATCACGCCTTGCAGCGCGAGCGAATACACATCGAAATTGCGCTGCGTATCGCGCTCGAACAGCAGCGCCATGTTGTAGGCGGCGGCGCGGGCGCTCGCGAGCGCGTCCTCTCGCATCTGCGCCATGACCCAGCCGGCGACCGCCGTGAGGGCGGCAGCCAGCACGATGCTGAGGACGATCACGGCGTTCGGTCGGCGGGTGATCATGGCATTGGACTCGCGTGCGCGCGGGCGAAGAACAGCCAGCCGGCGGCATAATGAATCGGCCGCACGCGTCGATACGCGGCACGCGCGGCGTGCCGGTTTGCAATCGAGTGTACATCCTGAAAACGCGCCGCGCGCAGCGATTATGTGGCGCGGAACACATCGGGACTGACGTTTAAATCGCCTGATTAAAGCGGGTGTTTCATTGCGCGATTGATTTGTTCGGAATCCTGTTTTTCATCGCGCTGTTTATGATTTTTATGTTCGCTAACCATTAGTCAGGTGTCGCGCAAACCGGTGATCGCGTTTGTTTCTATCCATGTGCGCCATTGCGTGGCGAAATCGAAATTTTCGTCGATGGCGAAAGCGCGTTCGAGTGCTTCGTCCAGCGTCTTTCCGCATTGCAGCGCGGTAAAGGCCGTGTGGGCGGCCAGCGTTTGCGATAGCGCGGCGGCTCGCCATTGCGGACGCACGATGAGCGTCCAGTTGGGTACTTTGGTGTCGATGTTGATGCGCTCGACGACTTCGTTCTGGCGATGCGCGCGCCAGATATCGAACGCGGTGTGACGCGATTCCAGCGCGGCGCATGCCGGATGCACGTTTAGCCGCGCCGCCATGAGTTTTTCGACGCCAATTGCCTGCCACTGCGCAGGCGAAAGCGGCGCGGCATTGGCGGCGAACGCAGCCGCATGCAAAGCCCATTCGAGCCGCGCGATATCGCCGAAATACGCATAGCGTGCGTCGGCTTCGTAACGCTCGATGAACTCGGGAAGCGATGCGCCGAAGCGGTTCAGGTCGGCTTCGCGCGACGGATAAGCACGCGCATAGGCGAGTGAGAGCGCGTCGAAGTAAGCGTCGCCGGTGAGTTGCGCGAGCACGGGATAGGCGCTCGCCAATGCGTTGCGCCGGGCCGCGCGCACATTGCCGCGATAGAGCCCGAGGCGCTCGTGCGTGAGCTTATCGTCGGCTGTTTGGAGATGCTGGAGGAGCGCGGCATCGGCAGCAGGATCTTCGATTGCCTCGGCGAACGCCGACTGCAATGCCTCTAGCGATGGGTTCATGCGTGCGCGCTCATGCGTTCATGTGCCTGCCGCGCTTCGTCGAGCAGCACGTCGAGCGTCGGCACTTCCGTATCCCATTCGATCAACGTCGGCACCGCGCCGAAGCGATGCAACGCCGCATCGTAGAGCGACCAGACCTCGGGCGCGACGCGCGAACCGTGATCGTCGATCACCGCCGCCGGCGTGACGCGATGGCCCGCAAGATGCAGTTCGCCGACGATATCGCGCGGCAACGCGTTCATCGCGGCGAGCGCGTCTTCGCCGTGATTGCATTGGTTCACGTAGAGATTGTTCACGTCGAGCAACACGCCGCAGCCGGTGCGCCGCGCCAGCTCCGCGAGAAATGCGGCTTCGCTGAAATCGTCGTCGCGAAACCGCACGTAGGTCGAGACGTTTTCGATCAGCACGCGGCGGCGCAACGTGTCCTGCATCTGCGCCACGCGTGCGCCCAGATGAGCGAGCGACGCCTGCGTGAGCGGCATCGGCAACAGGTCGTGCAGCGCGGCATGCGGCGTCGCGCCCCAGCAAAGATGCTCGGAAACGAGCGCGGGTTCGATGCGCTCCACAAGGCGCGCGAGCCGTGCGAGATGCGCCTCGTCCAGCGGCGCGGCCGAGCCGAGGCCAAGGCCCACGCCGTGCAGGCTCACCGGCAGGTCGCGACGCACCGTGTCGAGAACGTGCAGGTCGTAGCCACCGTCGCCGAAGTAGTTTTCGCTATGCACTTCGACCCAGCCGACGGGCGGCGCAGCCTGCATGAAGTCGTCATAGTGCGCGTGGCGCAAGCCTATGCCTGCGCCACGCGCATGCTGCTGCGATGAGCCCGCGGACGTCTGCGTCGTCATTGCTACGCTCGCGCGTTACTTTTCTGGCGTGCCGCCGAGTTTCTCGCAGGTGCCCTTCGGCATGGTCTTGAAGTCGCCCTTGTCGTGATCGACCTTGGCCTGGCCCGCGCAGTCATGCACGCCAGTCTTGCTCGAACAATCGTTCTTGCCAGCCTGGGCGACGCCGTAGCAGTTCACCTGATCGTCGGCGTGCGCGACGCCTGCCGTCGCAAGACCCGCCAGCGCGGCGGCGATCACGGCCTGACGGCCGAGCGCGTTTTTCATGGGAAATCTCCTGGAAGTTGCGGTTGGCGCGCGGCGCGCTTTTCGCGCCCGGCCTTGTGCACCCTATTTTGCCTCAGCACCGATGACGCCGAATTATCGGAGGGGCGGTATTTCCAGCTTTGCGTTCCGGCACCGAATCGACATCGGAATTATCTCGTTTTTCGCAATGATGTTTGCCGTATCACGGTATTTATCTTTGATGTGCACCGCAATAAAGTCGCATCAACGGATCGAGCAAGCACATTGTTACGGTTCGAATGATAATTTTTGGAGGTTGTAGATCATGAAGACCCTGATTGCCGCAGCGCTTGCTGCTACTGTTCTTGCCGCTCCGGCCCTTTCGTTCGCACAAGCGAACAACCAACAGCCGCTGACCCGCGCCCAGGTGCGTGCCGAACTCGTGCAACTCGAAAAGGCCGGCTATCGCCCGGGCCTGTCGAGCCCGTACTACCCGGAAGACCTGCAAGCCGCGCAAGCGCGCGTCGCACAACAGAACGCGACGGCTGAAGCCACGGCCTACGGTGCATCGACGAACGGTTCGACGCAAGCTGGCAGCCGCTCGACGGAAAACATCAAGCCGGTTTATTTCGGCCAGTAAGTTGCCCGGTCAGATCCAGCGCCGCGCCTTGACGCGCGCTGCCTGACCTACGCCAGTCGGGCCCGCTCTCGCAGGAACTGGAGAGCGGGCCCGTCAGTGTTTGTGCAGATGCGTTAGTTTTTGTTGCTTTGTGCCCGCTGCGATCGCTTTGGTCGCTTTGATCGCGTCGTGCGAAGCACGCCCAAGGAAACCTCCGCCGTCGGATATCCGGCGGCTTGCCCGGGCACTCGTTGCCCGGGCCTTTTTCCTCTATTCCTTGTGGGCGCTGCACGCTTTGTTCCATCAGTTCGCGCTTCGTTGGCGTCGGTGCGCGGACTCGTCTGCTTTCTTCTTTTTCTGTTTGGTTTTGGTGGGTTCGGGGCGTGTGACGTCACGACGGCCTTGCGTGGTGATGTGTGTGCGCTTTGGATGGGCGCGGCCCTGGCTGGCAGTTAGTTGCGAGTTAGAAGCCGTGTGTGACCAGCGATAACACCGACAAGTCGGGATGCGTGCCGTCGATGATGCTTCTGCCGATGTGCGCGGCTTCTTCGAGCGCTTCCTGCTCGGTGCGAAAGGTTTCTTCGCCGTCGGCGTGAAAGTGCACGGTGTGACCTGGGAGCGCTGGGTTCGCGCCTGGGTGGCAGATGTAGGCCGTGTAGGTGTAGCGCGCGGCGTTCTCTTCTATCGGCGCTGCGTTGACGTGGATTTCGAAGCCTTCGTGGTCGAACTTTTGTGGACCATTTTGAGGAGCGGGCATGGTGAGCCTCCTTCTTCTGGGCGCCTCGGCTGCGGGGGAATCGGCCGGGCGAATGAAGGAAGTTTAGGCGATGAGGATGGGGGATGAGACGCGCCAGCGACTTCTGTGGAAGCTGTCTGCACACGTATCTCGCGATTTCGTCTGCAAAATACTCACGCGCTTCACAAATAGCGCTATGCCGCTGGATCGAGCATATTGCAATATCGACGCAAACCCGGATTTTCCTGATTAATACTCCCTGAATGCTCAAACGTTGCTCCTCCGTCACTGACAGAAAAAGATACGTCGTTCCCATGTGTCCCATTGCCGCCCAAGGCGCACCGCGAACGTCCACAACGCGCACGAGTATGGCGTTGACGTGCTAGCCAACGGCATGCAGGATCGGTTAGAGACAGAGATCGTTCGATGGAAACGGAGGGTAACCATGCCCGCACCGAAGATGTACACGAAAGCCCAATGGGATGAGTTCGTCCGCCTACTTGATGCGCTACCGAAAAAGCCACCGTCGGAACGGCGCATCACCGTGCGGGACGCGATGCCGAACGTGCGCGTCCACATCAATGCGGCTCGCGCCAAAGGTTATTCGGTCGAGCAACTGATAGTTCAAGCGAAGCAGGCGGGTATCGATGTGACGGCCAGTGCACTTCGATACGCACTGCAGGAAACGAAGAAGCAAAAGGGAACCGGTCGTCGACTGGATGGCACATCCGGAGCTCGCGGTCGCACGAATACTTCCCCCAACCAATCGGCAAAGCGCACAGCTGGTCAGCAAACCAGTCTTGCACCTCAGGCTAAGACGGAGCGCGATAACAACAAACCCGGCTCGATGGTCGTCCAGGATACGTTCAGCTTCCAAATCAGACCCGATATCGAAGACCTTTGAACCAGACACCGATACAAACGGATCAGCGCGATGGACGCTATCAGACCGCACCCAAACGCAACCCGACGATGCGACAACGTTGCGGCAAACCTGTAGTAGATGGATAGCGACAAACCATCTATATTCCTGCGCAGACATTTACCTTGGGCGGCCCTCGCACAGCATCTACCTTCAACGGCTTTGCGCGACTCTGTCTGCCTAGGAAGCTCTGAACTAAGCGCTGACCAGAAACTCGGCACGTTAGGATCTCCGCCTCAAAAACCTCGCGGCCGGATCGGCCCGACCTCCGCCCCTGCTTTTAGTCGATCCAGGTAGTCAGCCCATGCCTGCATCATCGCGACCCGATCGTCAAGAAACCGAGTCCGGTTGTAGGCGCTGCCGAGCGAGTCAGGAACCCGGTGAGCAAGTTGGTGCTCGATGACTTCGGCCGGAAACCGAAGCCGCTCATGAAGGATCGTTCGAGCCATCGCACGGAATCCGTGGCCGGTGATCTCGGTTTTCGTATCGAAGCCCAGCCGCTGCAACGCGGCGTTGATCGCCGCGCCGCTCATGGGCTTTCTGCGGTCACGGCCTGGAAAAACGCAACGCCATTTGCCCGTCAGCGCCTGCAATTCCTTCAGGATACGCACCGACTGGGTAGCCAGCGGTACCAGATGCTCAGTCTTCGTCTTGGAAACGGTATAGCGCCACTCGTGTCGCTCCAGATCGATCTGCGCCCACTCAGCCTGCCTCAACTCGCCGGGTCGCACGAACAGCAACGGCGCAAGTTGTAGCGCCGCGCGCACAACCAATGTGCCGGAAAAGCCGTCAAAGGCCCGCAGCATCTCTCCGACCTTCTCGGGATCCGTAATCGAGGCGAAGTGGGTATGCCGGTTGGGCCGCAGCGCTCCGCGTAAATCGGCGCTCACGTCGCGCATCGCGCGCCCGGTCACCACGGCGTAGCGAAAAATCTGCCCGCAGTTTTGTTGGAGCCGGTGTGCGGTGTCGTGGGCACCGCGCTTCTCGGCACGGCGCAGCACTTCGAGCACTTCAGGGGGCTGATGTCGGCAATGGGACGCGAACCAAGCCACGGAAACAGGTCCTTCTTGAGCCGCCCCATGATCTTCTCGGAGTGGCTCGCTGCCCAGCCGGGTGCCTGTTGCTCGAACCACTCGAGCGCGACGGCTTCGAAGGTGGTGGCCGCGTTGAGTCGCGCCAGGCGTTTCCTATCCTTCTTGGCCTGGCCAGGATCGATGCCATCGGCCAGCATCGCACGGGCTTCGTCGCGCTTCCTCCGGGCGTGGGCGAGTGTGACATCTGGATAGACGCCGAGCGCCAGTTTCCGCTCACGGTCATTGAACCGGTATTTGAGGCGCCAGTACTTGCCGCCGGACGGAGAAATCTCAAGATACATTCCGCGGCCGTCGGAGACCCGATACGTCTTCTCCTGTGCGGCAGCCCGGCGAACTTCCAGATCGGTTAGAGGCATGGGACACCTCCCGTAGGGTGGGGGCCTAAATTTCCAGCGAGCTCAAAAATGAGCCACATGCCCCCAAACCTGCGCCGAAAGGCCCCCGGCTGTCAACGGAAGCCATGATCCCAGAGTGGAAACAAAAACCCCGCGAGCCTTACGGGACGCGGGGTTTGCGGAATACTGTGGAACTTCGTGGAATACTTAATGGTGGAGCGGATGAGGATCGAACTCACGACCTTCGCATTGCGAACGCGACGCTCTCCCAGCTGAGCTACCGCCCCACTGCCAAACGAGTGTAGCACACCTATTTTTCGTTGTACCAACCTCGCCCTTGCGCCGCAGCAACCCGATTTACTTAGCCGAAGAAGCCGGCGCCCCAGCCAAAACCCACGTCACAACATCGCGGATATCACCGGCGCTCATCCCCGGATGCGAAGGCATAGGAATAGCACCCCAAACCCCAGACCCGCCATCCCTCACCTTCTTCTCAAGCTTAGCCTGCGCCCCGGCATCACCCTTGTATTTAGCAGCGATATCCTTAAACGAAGGCCCAACCAGCCTCCGATCAACCGCATGACAGCCCATACAAGCATTAGCCCGAGCAACCGCAGCCCCATCCGCAGCGAACGCGGGAGCCGAAGCCGCCGCACTCGCCAACACGAGCCCAACAACCAAACGCCGCACCATCACATCGACGCTCCAGTTGACCCAGCATGCGCAGGCGACGACTCCATCACCGGCGCCGGAGCCTGCTGATCGATCGGACGCGAGCTCACACCCGAATCCGGAATCGCCCCAACAGAAGGCGCATCAGCCGCATTACTCTGCGTCGGCGCATTCGAAGCCGGTGCATTACCCGAAGACGAAGCCAGCGCCTGATCCGGAGCAATGTACTGATAGCACTTCACAACCTGCGCCACACCCGAAACGGTACTCGTAGCATTAGCCGCAACATTCCCCTCACGCGGCGTCACCAAGCCCATCAGATAAATATTCCCGCGCTCGGCCACAACCTTAAAGTTGTTAGCCGAAATCTCCTTGTACAGCACGAGCTCGCTCTTAACGCGCCCTTCCAGATACGAGTCATTGGCACGCGACGAGAACGAACTAGCCGGCTGCACCGCCAGCTCATTCACGATCGAGCCAACATTCGGAATCCCACGCACGATGCTTTCGGCCTTCTGCTTCGAAGCTTCGTCAGGCACCTCACCCGTCAGCAGCACCCGCTGATTAAACACCGCCACATTCACGTGCGCGGCATCGGTCAACCCGCTCGTCACATTCGAGAGCGCCTTCACCTGGATCTCGCGATCTTCGGTCTGCGAACCCACCGTGCGACGGTCGGTCGCCACCAGTGCCGTGCCGCCCGCCGCGCCCGCAAGCGCGAGGAAGCAACCCTGAAGGCTCGCGCACAGCGAGGCCGCGAAGCCGATCGTCAGCGTGGTTCGTGCCAGCGCGCGCGTCATGCTGTTTCTGCTCATCAACTCCCTCTCCTTGGTTCTTCGGTGTCAGTCCGATGAATCCGATGTCAGTCTTCGCCCATCAACATCGCGTCGATGCCGTCGCACAAGCAATGGATCGTCAGCAGGTGCACTTCCTGGACGCGCGCCGTTCGCTCGGACGGCACGCTCAGGTGGATGTCGGTATCCGCAAGCGTCTCGTTGACCAAGCCGCCGCCCTTGCCCGTCAGCGCAATCACGATCATTTCGCGTTCGTGCGCTTCGGCGATCGCGGCCAGCACGTTCGCGGAGTTGCCCGAGGTCGTGATGGCCAGCAGCACGTCGCCGGGCTGGCCGAGCGCGCGCACCTGGCGCGCGAACACCTGGTCGTAGGCGTAGTCGTTTGACACGGCCGTGAGCACCGATGCATCGGTCGTCAGCGCAAGCGCGGGCAGGCCCGGGCGGTCGCGCTCGAATCGGCCGATCAGTTCGGCGGCGAAATGCTGGGCGTCGGCGGCCGAGCCACCATTGCCGCAGGTCAAAATCTTGTTGCCGTTTGCCAGTGCGGCGAACATCGTATCGACCGCGGCGGCAATCGGTACCGCCAGGGTTTCCATCGCGGCGAGCTGGGTCGCTGCGCTATCGCGAAAATGCTGTTGAATGCGTTCGACGGACATCGACTCTCTAATCTGTACTGCGGGGTTTCGCGAGTTTCCCTCGTGAAAATCCCCTTGGTTGCGGCGTGCCGCAAGTTTAGCGCACTCGCAGGGGTTCTCTTCCGGCGTTCTTTTCGATCACGCGCTTTTCTGCACGCTTCTTCCGTCTCTTCGCACGGAGCCCCGCACGTTTAACGCTCATCCTCGCGAAACGCATCGCGCAGCCAGGCGAGGCGGCCGCCCTCGAACGTCACCACGTCGAAGCGGCACGCCGGCGGCAACGCGCCATGTTCGTCCGCATACGTGAGCAGATACTCCCGCGCGGCGCGCAAGAGCCGTTGGCGTTTGTGCCAGCCCACGCTCGCCGCCGCGCCGCCGTATGCGGCCCGCGTGCGTGCGCGCACCTCCACGAAGACCAGCGTGCCGTCGCGCTCGCGCATCACGAGGTCGAGTTCGCCGCCACGGCAATGCACGTTGCGCGCGACGAACACCAGTCGCTGTCGTTGCAGCCAGGCCTGCGCATGCGCTTCGAAACGGGCGCCTGTTGCGCGGCGGTCGGCCGGGCCGCGTTCGGCGTTTGACCGGGCGCGCGCGGAAAAGTTGTCGCCCCTGTCTCTACCCAGCTTACCCACTTCACTCGTGCCACCCACGCCGCCCTCGCGCGCAGGCGCCGCCGCGCTCCGCCCCACATGGCACAATGACGGCCTCTTTTCTTGCGTTCGCGCGTTCCGTGTCATGACGTCGTCTCCTTTCGAACTCGCACAGGCCCAGCACTATCCGGTCGCCACGCTGTACGTCGTGGCGACGCCCATCGGCAACATGGCCGACATCACCGTGCGCGCGCTGCATGTGCTCGGCCTCGTCGATCGCATCGCCGCAGAGGACACGCGCAACACCGGCCAGTTGCTCACGCGCTATGGCATTTCCAAGCCGCTCATCGCCGTGCACGAGCACAACGAGCGCCAGGCCGCGCAACGCGTAATCGAGCATCTGCGTGCAGGCGAGCGCGTCGCCTGCGTGTCCGATGCGGGCACACCAGGCATTTCCGATCCGGGCGCAAAGCTCGTCGATGCAGTGCGCGACGCCGGTTTCCAGGTCGTGCCACTGCCAGGCGCGAGCGCGCTTGCAACCGCGCTTTCCGCAGCGGGCGACTGGGTATCGACGTTCACGTTCCTCGGTTTCCTGCCGCCCAAGGCGAAGCAGCGAGCGTCCGCGTTGCAGCCGCTCGCCTCGCATGCTCATGCGATGGTGTTTTACGAAGCGCCGCATCGCATCGTCGAAACCGTGCAGGCACTCGCCGATGCGTTCGGCCCTGCGCGGCGGCTGTTGATCGCCCGCGAGTTGACCAAGTTACATGAGGCGCTCTGGCGCGGCACCCTGGCCGAAGGGCCAACGTGGCTCGCGGGGGACGCGAACCGCCAGCGCGGCGAGTTCGTGCTGGTTGTGGAAGGCGCGAGCGCGCCCGAGTCCGGCGAGGCCGATCACGATGCGCTGTTGCGCGTGTTGTTGCAGGAAGTGCCGGTGAAGGGTGCGGCGAAGATCGCGGCCGCGCTCACGGGCGCGTCGCGCAATACGCTCTATGCGCGTGCGCTCGAGCTGAAGGAAGAAGACGGCGACGAAGCAGAAGACTAATTCCCGCAGGAAGCGCCAAATGCAAAGGGCCGCCCGGATGGGGCGGCCCTTTGTACTTCGAGACGTCGATACGTCGATAACTCGATAACTCGCTACGTCCAGTCCGGCGAGCTTTCGGCTCGGGCGGTTCGTCCGGTGCGCGCAACGCGCCAACACGGATCGGCACACACCCAGGCCGTCAAGCTCAGACCATCACTGGGCGTTGGTCGAATTCGCCGCCAGCATTTCGGCCTGAGCGGCCTTCGCTTCCTGGCGCGAGAGTCCTTCGATGTTCACCTTCGCGGTACCCGCGTGTTGCAGGCCCAGCATCTTCGCCGCTGCGAACGAGAGGTCGATCACACGGCCGCGCGCATACGGGCCACGATCGTTGATCTTCACGACAACCCACTTCGAGGTCGCCGGGATGCTCACGCGCACGTACGAGCCCAGCGGCAGCGTGCGGTGCGCGGCGGTCAGCGCTTCCATGTTGAAGCGCTCGCCACTGGCGGTCTTGCGACCGTGGAAGGCGCGGCCGTACCACGAGGCGCGGCCGGTCTGGTGGAACGAGCCGACGTCTACAGCGTTGTCGTCGATCGCCTGTGCATCGGCGAGCGAGTTGTCCTTTGCGGTGCCCGAAGCGGGCAGCGCGGCCAGCGCCGAGCCGTAGCTCTGCGGCGACGCGAACGCGGTGTGCGCGTCCTTCGTGCTCAGCGCGTTGCCTTGCGCCTGGTCCTGCGGGCCGGGCGGCATGGCACAACCTGCCAGCACGGACACGGCTGCGAGACTCCCGAGTCGTCGTCGAGATAGTCCAAAGTTCATAAGTTAGCCATCACGTTTCGAGGCCGTCCTGCACCCTGGTGGTGCATCGCTGGATGACCCCGGCGGTCGCAGGCAAAAGGACGCCACGCGCGCTCTTTTGTGTGAACAAAAGGCGTACGAGTGCCGATACCCGGATGCGGCCCCATATGCCGCTAACCGCTGGTTTTCTTTCACGTCTGGAGCAACCTGTCCCCGGCAGCCTGACCAGACCCCACATGCCGCCATCGAACGCGATGTACACATTCAGGCACGCCGGATAACACACGGCGCACAGGAACGGCGGCGTAGGCCCCACCCAGCGTCACGACAGCAAGGTCGTGGCAGGCGCGTGGCGCCTGGCTGGGCAAGACGTGCGGTGCCGAACGGATCGGCACCTGATTTGCCGTCTTGTAAGGCAGCCTGTTTAGCTGGCCCGTACGACTGCACTGCTTGACGGCGATGCATCGCGACCCATTATTTACTGCAGGTCACATCGCCCAGTGAATGCACGCGAAAACGTGCTTGTTGGGTCGCATTATACCTAAAAGTTATTCTTGTCATGCTCGCAACCCAGAAATCTCCATGATTTCTAACTATTGATGCAACAAAGCCGTTCAGCGAGTCGCCCGCATCCCTTGTCAGACAAGGGCTGCGCCGATAGCCCCCACCGAACCTGGACAAGATGCGGACAAGCGTCGATCAGGGCGCGGGCACCCCTCGGGCAAGCTCCGACGGCCGCTTGCGCAGCCCGGTACAATCGAGTCCTTGGGTCGGCTCGCGGCATGCTCGCGAGGGCCGCCCGCACGACAACAAACCTTCTCCTCACTCCACGATCCGAACCCGACCGCGCGCATGAAAGTCACGCTGATTCCCGTTACGCCGTTCCAGCAAAACAGTTCGCTGCTCGTCTGCGAAGCGACGCAGCGCGCCGCCGTCGTCGATCCGGGCGGCGATCTCGATCGCATCGAAGCGGAGATCGCGAAGCAAGGCGTGCAGCTCGAAAAAGTGCTGCTCACGCATGGCCATCTCGATCACTGCGCGGGCGCGAAAGCGCTGGCCGACAAGTTCGGCGTGCCCATCGAGGGCCCGCAGGAAGACGAGCGCTTCTGGATCGAGCAATTGCCGCAGCAGAGCGTGCGCTTCGGCTTCGGTCACGCGCAGGCGTTCGAGCCGGATCGCTGGCTCGTGAACGGCGACACCGTGCGCTTCGGTAACGAGGAGATGGAGGTCTATCACTGCCCCGGCCACACGCCGGGCCACGTGGTCTTCTTTAGCCGCGAGCATCGACTGGCGCTGGTCGGCGACGTGCTGTTCGCCGGCTCGATCGGCCGTACGGACTTCCCGCGCGGCAATCATGCCGATCTCGTGCGCTCGATCCGCGAAAAGCTCTGGCCGCTGGGCGACGATGTCACGTTCGTGCCGGGCCACGGCCCCGTGTCGACATTCGGCGAGGAGCGCCGCTCCAACCCTTACGTCGCGGACAGCGTGGTCGGCGACCAGCCAAGCCAGGCGCAGTGGGGCTAAAGGCTCAGCACAACAATCCGCGCATCCGGAAGCGCGCGGGCCAACGACAGGAAGCAATGAATCAAGCCGCCATCGAAGAAATCTACGTGAGCACCGACGTCGAGGCCGACGGGCCCATTCCCGGCCCGCACTCGATGCTCAGTTTCGCCTCGGCGGCCTATACCGCCGACAAGCGCCTGATCGCCACGTTCTCGGCGAATCTCGCGACGCTCGACGGCGCGGCGCCGCATCCGGTACAGGCCGCGTGGTGGGAAACGCAGCCCGAGGCGTGGGCGGCCTGCCGCAAGGACTTGCAGGATCCGGCGGCGGCGCTTGTCGCCTACGTCGACTGGGTCGAGGCGCTGCCCGGCAAGCCGGTGTTCGTGGCAATGCCCGCGGGCTTCGATTTCACCTTCATGTTCTGGTACATGATGCGCTTCGCGGGGCGCTGCCCGTTCTCGTGGTCGGCGCTCGACATCAAGACGCTCGCCTTCGCGATCACGGGCCTGCCCTATCGCAAGAACATCAAGCCGCGCTTCCCGAAGCACTGGTTCGACGATCATCCCCACACGCACGTGGCGCTCGACGACGCCATCGAGCAAGGCGCGCTGTTCTGCAACATGCTCGCCGACCTGCGCACGCAGCAGGCCGCCCTGAAGGCCGTCGCGGCGACCGATGAAGGGGACGCCTCAGGGCAAAACGCCGCTAGCTGAGCGCGATATTAGGTAATCTCCCTCGTCATCTGCGGTTTGCATTGCGTTTCGTTTTCCCGACCTCTAACATTCGGGAATACGGCGACGCACTTGGAGGCGCATTTGACACTCGATACGTTCTCTCAGAAGATCCTGCGCCTGCTGCAGCTGGACGCGCGCCGCTCGGTGCAGGAAATCTCCGATCAGGTCGGACTCTCCAGCACGCCCTGCTGGCGCCGCATCAAGGACATGGAGCAATCCGGCGTGATCCAGCGCTACACGGCGCTGCTCGATCGCGAAAAACTCGGCCTGCATGTCTGCGCGCTCGCGCATATCCATCTCACGCGCCACACGGAAGGCGGCGTCGAAGCGTTCGAGCGCGAGATCGCCACCTGCCCCGAAGTGACCGAGTGCTACAGCACCACCGGCGAATCGGATTACATCCTGAAGATCGTCGCGCCGGACATCAAAGCCTACGACGCGTTCCTGCACGAACGCATCTTCCGCATTCCCGCCGTCGCGCAGGTGCGCACGAGCGTCGTGCTGCGCGAGATCAAGTTCGATACGCAGTTGCCGCTTTAATCGGCATCGCACGCCGACGTGAAAACGCCGCGCTAGCCTTTGTTGGCCGCGCGGCGTTTTCATTTCGATCGGATCAATTGCTCAGTCGATGCACGCTTCAGTCAATACGTGGCGACGTGGTCAACCGCGCGTCCGCCGTCATCTGCATCGCCTCCAGGCGGCTCGCGCCCAGCTTGCGGCGCAGCGCCTCCAGATCGACGTCGGCAAGACGCCGCGCATCGTCGCGCGCCGCCAGCGCAAACTGGATTTCCAGCCCCGTGCTCAGGTAGTGCAGCGTCACCGCCTCGATATGCACGTCATAGGCCGCAAGCGCCTCGCGCAACGTGGCGGCGACCTGTTCGCGCGGCGGCAGGTTCGACACCGAGCGCACATGCATATCGTCCTCGGGATCGACGTGAATGAGCGCGTCGAGCACGCGCGTATCCTTGAGCAAGCGCGTTCGCGCCACCTCGGCGATGAAGTGCCCTTCGGATACCGAGATAAACGGATCGACCAGAATATGCGCGTCCACGAGCGCGAGGTCGCCGGTCTTGCGCGTACGCAGCTCGTGCACGTCGAGCACGCCAGGCGTCTCCAGCAGCAGCGCGCGCAGATCGGCGGCGGCCGATTCGTCGAGCGCGCGATCCGACAGATCCTGTAGCGCGTCCCAGCCGAACACCCAGCCCATGCGTGCGACCATGAAGCCGACGATGGCAGCGGCAATCGGATCGAGCAGGCGCACGCCGGCAAGGCTGCCGATAATGCCGATGGCCACCACGAGCGACGACGCTGCATCCGAGCGCGCGTGCCACGCGTTCGCAATCAGCATCGCCGAACGCACGCGCTGCGCCTCGCGCAGCATGTAGCGGAACAGCGCCTCTTTGGAGACCAGCACCAGCACGGCCACGGCGAGAGCGCTCGCATGGACGGGCGGAATATCGCCAAGGTTCGCGAGACGCGTGCCGGCGCGCGCGAGCATGCCCACGCCGACGGCAATCAGCAATGCGCCGAGAAATAATGAAGCAACCGTTTCATAACGGCTATGGCCGTAATTGTGATCGGCGTCCGGCTTCGCGCCGCTATGCCGATTGGCGATCAATACAACGAAATCGGAGACAAGATCGGAAAGCGAATGCACGCCGTCGGCAATCAAGGCCTGCGAATGCGCCAACGCGCCGACCGCGATTTGCAGCACGACCAGAATCGAATTCAAGCCAACGCTAACAAACGTCGTCTTGCGTGCGACCTGCTGTTTATCTGATAACGCGGCGGCGGAAGAGGACATGCTGATCCAGAAGCGAACGAGGGTATTGGCGCAATTGTAATCGCGATGCCGTCCCCAATAGGAGATAACCCTGAAATCCTCTTTTAAATCAGGCGACTACGAGAAGCCTTCTTATTCGCGTTCAACACCGGCCGCCGGAGTCAACGCTGTGTCGTTCGACCCGCGCTGGTAAGAAAGAGAAAGCTTCGGTAAGCCAAATAACAAAAAGCCGCGCGTCCCAGTGACAGCGCGGCTTTTTTACCGATGAACCGTGAAGTCCATCTATTACGGTCTATTACTTCTGGATCAGGTATTTATCGCGATCCTGGCCAGCGATCCAGCGCGGCGGCTTGCCACGGCCCGACCACGTGCTGCCGCTATCCGGATCGCGATACTTCGGCGCAACGCTTGCGCGCGAGCGGCTGGCAGCTTTTGCCGCCTTGCCAGCAGCGCGGCTGCCGCCGAGTTCTGCGATGGTAATGCCGTAATCGGCCATTTTCTGCTTGATTTCGTCGAGGACCTCGGCGTACTCGCGCTCCTTCGCCTCTTCAATCTGCTTTTCCAGCTTTTCTCGCTGAGCGAGGAGTTCCTTGTATGACGACATGAGTATTGGTGCCCTGGTGATGTTGATAATGGCTACCGATCTGATGCCAGTATGCCGATTGACAGTTGAATTGCCTCGGAAATTGGAGGCGAGATTAACACAGAATCGAATGCCGCGAAAAGCGCGCGGCAATAAAAATAATCAAAATATTTTACGAAACGTTTGCCGATGATTGGCACCACTTAGTTCAACGTTTGCTGGGCCACGGGAATGGTAAGAATCTTTCATTTCGTGCAAATCGGTATTTTTACTAAATGGGCCTTTTTACCGATAAATTCGCTTCTCATAAATGGCAGGACATGAACATTATCTGACGGAAAAGCGATAAACATTTCATCGCATGATAACTTCCGATGAATCCGGCTCAATATGCTGGAATGACGCGTCGCATCATTTCCCGTGGCGGCCTGATGCCGCCGGTATTTAGAGAAAATACTCAGATTGAATAGTGCGCAAGGCAATCAGCTAGCGCGGCATGCAAGGATGTCGTGTCGAGTTGCGGCGTCTCGAATACATGGCGGGTGCGCTGCCCGTCGATACGGAAATCGGCGCCATGGCGATCGACGCCTAGCAGTGCGAAACCGTCGCGCCGCGCGTGGTGATGGGTGGCGAACTGGATCAGCGCCTCTTCTTCGTCGGCGGGCAGCGGATCAAGCGTGTCGAGATCGGCGCCGTCGAGCCAGCCCATCGCGCCAAAGCCGCCGATATAGCGCAGCCGCTCGACATGCAGCGTCCAGAAGTCGAAATCGCCGAGCGCGAGATAACGCGCGGCGTCGGGGTGGTAGCGCAGATAACGGCGCGCGAGGGCCGACTCTGCTCCATCGCCCGACGGCTCGAACAGGCCGATCAGCGTCATGCGCGGTGCGCTCAGCACGTCTTCGCCGCTCGTTTGCGCCACCAGGAAACCCGCGCGCGGATCGCCCTGAAGATTGCGGGTGTGCTCGGCGAGGCGGCTCACGAGGATCACCGGACGATGGCGCGCATCGGTCGCGAACGGCAGCAGCGTCGGGTACGGGAAGCCGTGCGGTTCGCGCGCGTGCGTGGCCAGCGTGCCGGCGGGCGCCTGATGCAGCAGATGAAGCGGAGCTTGAGCGGGAATCTTCAAGGGATCGTCCTCGGTCGATGAAGTGGCAGCACTATTAAAGCAGGACGGCGCGCGCTTCAGCACGACCTGCGCACGTTCGCTAGAATCATCGCTGCCTTTCAGACGGCTTGTGCCTGCGCACGCTCACGTTCACGCAGCGCCGCCGTCCCTTCCAGTATGAGCGCCGGGCGTGAAGCCCCACCGCCCGCGCGCAACCTCTCTCGACGGGATTATCCGTGTCCGACCGCCTCACCGATCCGGCGCTTGCAGCGTCCTCCTCCACACCTGACGCGCCTGCCAGGCCCGCCACGCCTGCCGCCGCGCATCGCGCGCTGCCCGACGCCACGCGCCGCCGCGCGCGCTACGCCACCATGGCGCTGTTCTTCATCGCCGGGATGATGTACGCCTCCTGGGGCGTGCACGTGCCCACCGTGCGCGACAAGTTCCACCTGAGTGCCGCGATGCTCTCCTACGCGCTCTTTGCCGTCGCGGGCGGCTCGATCGCCGCGATGACGACGATCGGCGGCTGGATCGCGCGCGTCGGCTCGCGGCGCGCCTGCCTCGCGGGCGGCCTCACCATGTCCGTGTGCGGCGCGCTGATCCTCGTCGTGCCGTACTACTGGATGCTGCTCGTGGTGCTGGCCGTGTTCGGCATCGGCATGGCGACGCTCGACGTGTCGATGAACGCCGAAGCCAGCGCCGTCGAGGAAGCCATCGGCCGCCCGATCATGTCGGCGCTGCACGGCATGTTCAGCCTGGGCGGGATGGCGGGCGCGGCGATTGGCGGCGCGCTGCTCGCGCGCGGCATGGCGCCCGCGCTGCATCTGTTCCTGGCGTCGGCGCTCGCGGCGCTGGTGCTGTGGGTCGCGTGTCCCGCGGTGCTGCCCCATGTCCCGCACGCGGCGCACGGCGAGCACGCCAAGACCGGCAACCGCTGGCGCACGCCCGCGCTGTGGGCGCTGGGCGGCATCGCCCTGATCGCGCTGATCGCCGAAGGCGCGATGTACGACTGGGCCACGGTCTATATGCGCGACGTCGTGATCGCGACGCCCGCGCTCGCGAGCGCGGCCTACGCGGCGTTCTCGGGCGGCATGGCGCTCGCGCGCTTCGCGGGCGACGCCGTGCGCGCACGCTTCGGCGCGCCGCAACTCGTGCTCGCGAGCGCGTCGCTGGCGTGCGCGGGCATGATCGGCGCGCTGGTGCTGCCGTACTCGTTCACGGCGCTCACCGGCTTCACGCTGATGGGTCTCGGCCTCGCGAATATGATGCCGGTGCTGTTCGCCGCCGCCGCGCGCGTGAAGGGCATTCATGCCGCCGAAGGCCTCGCGCATGTCGCGGGCATTGCGTATTTCGGCTTGCTGTTCGGGCCGGTGGTGATCGGCGCGATCACGCAGGTGACGAACCTCACCGTGGGCCTTGCCGTCGTCGCGCTCTGCGCGGCGCTCGTGGCATTCGCAGGGCCGAAGGTTTTGCGGCGGCTGGGGATTTGAGCGCGGCCTGCGCGCCCCACCTCGCTAGCTTCGCCAAAAAACAAAAGCCCGCGGACTCACACCCGCGGGCTTTTTTGCATCGACGCCAGCCGGCCAGGCCGGGCGGCGTCGACTGCGCACTTACATCTTCACTACGTCGAGCAGCGACTTCTTGCCTGCCTTGTAGTTGTACAGCGAGATCACGCCGTGCTTGAGGTCGCCCTTCGAATCGAAGGTCGTCTCGCCGATCACACCCTTGTAGTCGGTGTTCGGCATGGCAGCGAGGATCTTGGCCGGATCGGTCGAGTTGGCGCGCTTCATCGCGTCGACGATGATGTACACCGCGTCATACGTGAACGGCGCGTAAATCTGGATCGGCTGGCCGAAGCGCTTCTCGTACTTCGCTTCGAACGCCTTGCCGCCCGCCATCTTTTCGAGCGCCATGCCAGCTTCCGAGCACACGATGTTGTCGGTTGCGTCGCCAGCCAGATCCGACAGCTTGTCGGTACAGACGCCGTCGCCTGCCAGCACCTTGGCGCGCAGGCCGAGCTGCTTGGCTTGCTTGGCGAACGGGCCGCCCGTGGCGTCCATGCCGCCGTACATGATCGCGTCGGGGTTTTCGCCCTTGATCTTCGTCAGAATTGCGCGGAAGTCGACAGCCTTGTCGTTGGTCGCGTCATGCGACAGCACGTTCATGCCGAGCGACTTGGCGGTCTTCTCGAATTCGTTCGCGAGGCCCTGGCCGTAAGCGGTCGAGTCGTCGACGATCGCGACGCTCTTCACCTTCATGCTCTTGGACGCGTAGTTCGCGAGCGCCGGGCCCTGCTGGGCGTCGGTCGCCACGACGCGATACGTCGTCTTGAAGCCTTGTTGCGTGTAGGCCGGGTTCGTGGCCGACGGCGAGATCTGCGTGATGCCTGCATCGCTATAGATCTTCGATGCCGGAATCGACGTGCCCGAGTTCAGGTGGCCGACCACGGCGACGACCTTGTCGTCGACGAGCTTCTGCGCGACCTGCGTGGCCGTACGCGGGTCAGCCGCGTCGTCCTGTGCGTCGAGCACGAGCGTGACCTTCTGGCCGTTGATCGTCAGGCCCTTCGCGTTGATCTCTTCGACTGCGAGACGCGCGCCGTTTTCGTTGTCCTTGCCGAGGTGAGCAATCCCGCCCGTCAGCGGCGCAACGTGGCCGATCTTGATCGTTTCGTCTGCGCTCGCCGCCGTTGCAAACGACGCGAACAGCACGACTGCCGCGCTAATCGGCAACAGCTTGTGAAGCTTGATATTCATGTAAGTCTCCAGTTTCGAACCCAAAAGCAACGTAATCGCCCTGTGCCCCCGCGCCCCGAACGTGTCGCTCCCCGTGCGGACGACCACGCAGGATGCATCCTTGATGCACCTGGCCAGCATGATTTCGAATGCCGTTCGTGACAGCGATCGAGCACCATACTTGCGCGCAAGTGTAGGTGATCAAATTAATTTGGGGGACTTTTTTCAGATATCGGGGCGAGTACCAATAGGCTTTCACCCGAGTACTTCGAAACCCTGATCAATTTCGGTGAAACCCTTACCCAGCAAGGCTCACCAAGGACGTTTGCAATCCTTTCGAAAGCTTTATCAAATTCTCGTCGGAATAATTTTCAGGATTTTTGGCGAGTTAAGCGCGAGTTATCCGAACTATTCCGGAAGCCCTGGAACGGGCTCGGCAACGTTTGCTTTTTTGAATGCGCAACGAATGTGTCAGGCGCATGAGAACCGGTAGATAAGTCCGCTTTAAAGTCAGACTTCGATTCACTGCCTGGCGCGTTCGTCGAGCGCGCCAGGGCGGCTCGGGTGTACGAGCCGATTCGACGTTTTCTTCTACTTCATCAAGCGTGAAAACTGCGCAACGCCGCGCGCCATTCGGCGTCGAGTTCAGCGACGAGTTGCGCGGCGTCGATGCCGCCTTCGCGCCCACGCGACAGCGGCGCGCCCTGCCCCGACCACAGCGACAGCCAGTCGCCGTCGTTCGCGCGCGACGCGTGCTGGCGCAATTCCTGGGTGAGCGCGTTTTGCACCGGATATGGCGCGACCGTATCGGCGTGCGCTTCGAGCTGCGCCATCAGCGGATTGCGGATCCCGCGCGCGTGGCGGCCCGTGATCGCGCGCGTGACTGAAGTGGACGTATCGGCGCTCGTGCGCAGACGCGCTTTCCAGTCGGCGGGAATCGCGCTTTGTGCGCAGCCGAGAAACGCCGTACCCATCTGCACGCCCTGCGCGCCCAGCGCAAGCGCGGCGGCGATGCCGCGGCCGTCCATGATGCCGCCCGCCGCCAGCACGGGCAGGCCGGTCGCGTCGGCGACCTGCGGCACCAGCGCCATCGTGCCGATCAACGCGTGCGCCACCTCGCCGATGAAGGTGCCGCGATGGCCGCCCGCTTCGGCGCCCTGCGCGACGATCGCATCCGCGCCCGCGTCGCGCCAGGCGAGCGCTTCGGCCACGTGGGTCGCCGTGCCGATCACGTAGCTGCGAGCCGCGTGCAGCCGCGCGACATCTTCCCTGGCGAGCAAGCCGAACGTGAAGCTCACGACCGGCACGCGCAGCTCGACGAGCGTATCGAGCTGTGCGCGGAAGTCGGGCGCATAGGCCGCAAGCGGCGCGCCGGGCGGCAAATCGAATTGCGCGCGCACCGGGTCGATGGCGCCGAGCGCGCGGCGCACGGTGGCGTCGTCGGGCTGCGCCGGATCGAGTACGAAAAGATTCACGCCGAACGGCTTATTCGTGAGGGCGCGGATCGCGGCGACTTCGCTGGCGATCTTTTCCGGCGCGAGCGCAGCGCCCGCGAGAAAGCCCAGGCCACCCGCGTTCGACACGGCGGACACGAGCGCGGGCGTGGTCGGCCCACCGGCCATCGGGCCTTGCACGAGCGGCAGACGCAGATCGAAGTGTCGGCTGAAAGGCGTGGAAAATGCGGAGGATGCTGAGGTCATGGCGATTTCCTGGCGGATCGGACAGTGCGCGAGACGTGAACGACACGAGATCTAAATATGATCAAAACCGCGAAGCCCGAATCAAGGTGAGAACGTGCCAACGACTCTAGCGAAGCCCTACTCGTACGAAAAATGAATAATCGAGATCGTTACGATCCGCTTGCGAGAACGAAGGCGCGAAGCGCCTACCGGAAGGACTCACTGCGGGCTGACACCCTGGTATGGCAAACTGGCTCCCCGTTTTGACAGCAACACCCTATTCGCGAAGAAGGAGAGCAACGTGAGCGTAACGACCAGGTGGATCGACATTCCGGCCGGCAAGGACAGCTTCGGCGCGTACCTCGCCCTGCCCAAGGGCGGCAAGGGCCCGGGCATCGTGATCCTGCAGGAAATCTTCGGCGTGAACGGCCATATCCGCGACGTCGTCGAGCAGTACGCGCTGGACGGTTTTGTGGCGATCGCGCCGGACATCTTCTGGCGCAGCGCGCCGCGCGTGGAGCTGGAATACACGGGCGCAGACCGCGACCGCGGTATCGAACTGATGAAACAGCTCGACTTCAATAACGTCGTCGCGGACATCGCCGCCACGGCCGACACGCTGCGCAAGCTGCCCGAGTGCACGGGCCAGGTCGCCGCCATCGGCTATTGCCTGGGCGGGCGTCTCGCGTACATGGCGGCGGGCAGCGGCTCGGTCGATGCGGCGGTTTCGTACTACGGCGGCGGCATTCACACGCAGCTCGATCTCGCCGAGAAGATCAAGCAGCCGATCCTGTTCCACTACGGCGAACTCGATCACGGCATTCCGCTCGACGCGGTCGGCCAGGTCAAGGAGCGCTTCGCGGGCCGCGACAACGCCGAGGTCTATATCTATCCGGGCGCCGATCACGGCTTCAACTGCTCGGTGCGCGCGTCGTACAACCAGAACGCGTCGGCGCTCGCGCATGGCCGCACGCTCGCGTTCCTCGCCGAGCATCTGTAAATCGCGCGTGGGTTTGCGTCGGCCCATCAATCGAACCGTCGACCAACCCCAACACTAGCGCCTGAAAAACGGCCATTGCGGCAGAATCGCTGCGATGGCCGTTTTCTTTTGCCGGCCGACACCATCCTGAGAGGAGTGTGCGACTTGCGGTCAGACTACCTGGAATACGACGCCATCGGCCTCGCCGATCTCGTGCAGCGCCGCGAGGTGAGCGCACGCGAACTGCTAGACGATGCGATCGCGCGCGCCGAAGCGACCAACCCCGCCATCAACGCGGTCGTGCTCAAGGACTACGACGCCGCGCGCAAGCGCGCGCTGCGTATCGAGGCGGGCGGCGACGGCTTCGAGGCGCTCGCGCAAGGGCCGCTCGCGGGCGTGCCGTTTCTCGTCAAGGATCTGGGCGCGGCGGTCGCGGGCCTGCGCATGACGTTCGGCAGCCGCCACTATCGCCATTACGTGCCGAGCGTCGATGCCCCCGTGATCGAGCGCATTCGCGCGGCGGGCCTCAATATCTTCGGCAAGACCAGCGCGCCGGAACTCGGCCAGATGCCGTACACGGAACCGGAACTGTTCGGCGCGTGCCGCAATCCGTGGAGTCTCGATCACACGCCGGGCGGCTCCAGCGGCGGCGCGGGCGCAGCGGTCGCGGCGGGCATCGTGCCGCTCGCCCATGCGTCGGACGGCGGCGGCTCGATCCGCATTCCCGCGTCGTGCTGCGGACTGTTTGGCCTCAAGCCCACGCGCGGCAAGCAGCCGCCGTCCAATGTGCCGCCCGCGCCTGGCGCGCTGGGCGTCGATCTTGCCGTGTCGCGCAGCGTGCGTGACAGCGCGCTGATGCTCGACCTGTTCGCGGGCGATCCGGCGCTCGCGCCGGGCGCGCCCGGCACGTATCTCGCGGCGGCGCGCGAACCGCTCGACGGCGGCAAGCCGCTCTCGATCGCCTATATCGACGATCCGCTGTTCGCCGATGCGCTTTCGCCCGATGTGCGCAGCGCGCTCGACGATGCCGCTGCGCTGCTGAATTCGCTTGGGCACAACGTGGAGCCGGTGAAACTCGGCATCGATTTTTCGGCGGCGCGCGAGGCGTTTTTGATGTTGTGGTCGGTGGTCGCCGATCAATACGTGCTCAACGCCGACACCATCACGGGCAACAAGCCGCGCCGCCAGGACTTTGAAATCGCCACGTGGGCGATGGCGCATATCGGTCGCAAGCTCGGCGAGCGCGAACTGCCTGCCGCGCTCGACGTGCAGCAGCGCATCACGGCGCAGCTCGCCGACCTGATGACGCGTTTCGATGTGATTCTGTGCGCGACGCTCGCGGGGCCGCCGGTGAAAATCGGCGAACTCAAGCCGACGCAGGCGGAGCGCATGCAGATGCGCGCCGTGACGGCCATGCCGGTGGAAGCGCTGATGAGAAAGCTGCTGGCCGAAGCCTCGAACAAGGCGTTCGCGTGGGCGGGATGCACCGAGCTGTTCAACCTGACCGGGCAACCGGCGATGACGGTGCCGCTCGTGTGGAATGCGCGCGGCCTGCCGATTGGCGTGCAGTTCGCGGCGCGTGAGGGCAATGATGCGTTGCTGCTGCGCCTCGCTGCGCAGCTGGAAGCGGCGCGCCCGTGGTTCGACAGGCGTCCGCCGCTTCTGATGGCGCGCGTGTGAGGTGAAACCACGCGCCGTGCGCTAAAGCCTGCGGCTTAGGCCTTCTTGTTATAGGCGCTGCACCAGCCCTTGCCTGCGACCTGCTTGCCGCCGAACATCGGGCACGGCGCGAATGCGTCGGTGGCCTTGCCCTGATAGAACGTGCAGTTGCTGCAATCCTGGCCGGCGGCGTATTTGGCGAACTTGGCCTTGTCGACCTTGCTGGCGTCGAGCTTGTAGCCGAGCGCCTGCGAGGTGGGATCCGCTTCGGTTGCCTTCGGCGCGTCGGCGAAAGCCTGGCGCGACAGCGCAACGGTCGTGGCGACGCCAAGGCTCGTGATCAGAAAGCTGCGGCGGGACGATTTCATGGGACGTACTCCAGTATTGTGGGCACACCGTTCTGACGACGGCGTGGCGTGAAGGATAGCAACGCAGCCACGGCGCGTGCGCCCGAAATTCCGGAGATAAGGGAAGCGCATCTTGCGAAAGATGCGCTTTAAGCGGGGAAAAATGGGGTCGGCCGCGGCCAGCGCGGCGGATTGACGCAAGGCCGCCCGGGCCTTGCTACAGACGCGTCACGCGCTGCCCGACATCTCGCACACGCGCTGCGCGATCGCCAGCGACGCGGTCAGCCCAGGCGACTCGATCCCGAACAGGTTCACGAGCCCGCGCACGCCATGCGCGGCGCTGCCCTGGATCACGAAATCGGCGGCAGGCTCGCCCGGGCCCGAGAGCTTCGGCCGGATGCCCGCATAGGCCGGTTGCAGCGCGCCATCGGCGAGACCCGGCCAGTAGCTGCGGATCTGCGCGTAGAAGCTTTCGGCGCGGCGCGCGTCGACGTCGTAATCGATCGACTTGATCCATTCGACGTCGGGGCCGAAGCGCGCCTGGCCCCCTAGGTCGAGCGTGAGGTGCACGCCCAGCCCGGCTTCGTTCGGCATGGGATAAATGAGCCGCGAAAACGGCACGCGCCCCGACACGCTGAAGTAGTTGCCGCGCGCGAGATAGAGCGGCGGAATGTGGCGCGGATCGAGCCCGCGAATGCGTTTGGCGAGCGCCGTCGCATGCAGGCCCGCGCTGTTGATGAGGCACGATGCGCGCAGTTCGGCAGGCGCGTCGCCGCCCGTGCGAATCAGGAAGCCGTTGGCCGTCGCGTCGATCGATTCGACCGGCGACTTGAGCGCGACCACTGCGCCGTCGCGTTCGGCGTCGCCTTGCAGGGCCAGCATCAGCTGATGACTGTCGACGATCCCCGTCTGCGGCGAATACACCGCCGCCACGCATTCAAGCGCCGGTTCGAGCGACAGCGCTTCGCTGGCACTGATGCGCGTGAGGTCGAACACGCCGTTTTCCTTGCCGCGCGCGAGGATCGCATCGAGCTGCGCAACCTGCGCGGGCGCGGTCGCCACCAGCAGCTTGCCGCAGCGCGCGTGCGCCACGTTGCGCGAGGCACAGTACTCGTAGAGCATCTCGCGCCCGCGCACGCACAGCGTCGCCTTGAGCGAGCCGCGCGGGTAATACAGGCCCGCGTGGATGACTTCGCTATTGCGTGAGCTGGTGCTGGTGCCGATGGCATCGGCGGCCTCCAGCACGATCACTTCGCGTCCCCGCGCGGCCAGCGCGCGCGCCACGGCCAGGCCGACCACGCCCGCGCCGATCACCACACATTCGATCTGATCCATGTTGCTGCGCCCGCCTCCGGCGAATGCGGCGGCGCTGCATGGGTTCTGCGCGCCGCCTGCGTCTATGCGTTGGGCGCGGCGCTGTGCATCGAATCGTGCATCGGCTCAGCGCCGCCTTCCGAAAATTGTACGCCGTGGACGGCGACGCATCAGAAGGCGCAACGCACGCGAAGGCGCGCTGGCGAACACGCCGGATCGTGCCGCAATGCGAATCGGTTATTCCGGCGAGTCAACGCTCAGCGCGAGCGCGGCATGGCGACCTGCACGCGCGGCACCGTGTAGCCGCCGGTCGCAAACTGTTGCGGGTAATCGGGCGAGTTCGGGTTCTGCATTTCGCCGTTGGCGCGCGCCTGGGCGAGTTCGGCCTTCACTTCGGCGCGGGTCTTCGCCACATTCGACGAGGCAAAAGCGGGCGCAGCGGCGAAAGCAGTAGCAGCGGCAAAAACGAGCGCAGCGAGGGTGGTGGTCTTTTTCAAGGCGAATCCTTTAGCGTTGACTGGCCATAGCCAGCGGTGAACTTTCGACAATCGGCGCGAGCAAATCTGGCCATTCGTACCGGCATTCGCGCTTGGGAGGGGTATCGCAATGAGTTCAGTGTAAACACGTACTATCGATAAACCATCCTAATAAATGACAAGTCACCGTTGCAATTGGAATAACAATGCGATTGTTCAGTCGGATAAAAATGCACCATCGTTGCGCATGCATTGCAAATGTCGATATGCGCACTGATTGAAGCGCGGGCGCGTCGTCCCCATCTGCAATGAACTGTTGCGGTTCGGCAATTGCGAACCCGGTATAGGATCGATGGTCATAAACCGACACGGCTGCCCGATGCGGCACGTGTGCATGGAGCTTGCATATGACGTTGTGGAACCCGCTGAAGCTTTACCTCGCCGCCGCGCTATGCGCCGCCGCCGGCCTGCTGGGCGCGAACGCGCAGGCCCAGAGTGCGCCGGCCGCACCGGCGTCGGCGCCTAATGGCTTCGCCGATGCCGCCGCCAGCGCGGCGCTCGCGAAAACAGCCTCGCAGGCCGCGGCGCAACCGGCGCCGGCAAGCGCCCCGGTCACGCCTGGCGGCACGCCGCCCACCGTGCAGTGGACGCTGCAGGTGATGCGTGACGGCCAGCAGATCGATACGTTCGAAGGCACCACCACCGTCGGCCAGGCCCGCACGGACACGCATCACAAGGTCGTCACGCACAACGTCGGCTGCAAGGATCAGCCGGCGGGCAGCATCGACCTGCAACGCACCATTACCGTGTCGCCCTTGCAGGCCAACGCCAGCGCGGCGCTGCTGCAGATCGAAGCCCAGGAAACACTCGAAAACCCGGCCGCGCCCAAGACCACCGACGGCTGCAAGCTGCCGCCGCAGCCGCGCCAGATCGGCGCGAGCCATCCGGGCTTGAGCGTGCCAGCGGGCCAGTGGGTGAACTGGACGATCGTGGACAAGGATCCGACGATCGTCTATCGCGTGCGCGCCAGCCTTGCGCCGCCGTCGGCGCAGCCTTGATGGGCGCGCCGCAATGCACGCCGATGTCCGCTCAAAACCGTCGTAAGAACCTGTCGTAACCCGCATGCGAAATTTCGAACAACCTCTGATCGACGTGGATCCGGCTCATGCCGGGGACTTCGTCGCGGTGAGCTGGAACCTGCACAAGGGCCGCTCGCCGCTTGGCTTTCAGGCCTGGGAAGCGATGCGCCGCTGGGTGCAGTCCACCCACGCCGATGCCTGGTTTCTCCAGGAAGCGATGGCGCGGCGCCTGCCGCAACCTTTGCTGTCCTCCACGTTTGGCGCGCCGCTCGGCGATCCGCTCGAAGACGTCTGGCAGTGCCAGGCGAGCGAAATCGCCCACGCGCTCGACTTGCAGATCGCCCTCGGGCCGAACGTGTTCAAGCCGTCGTGGCGGCACGGCAATGCGATCCTCTCCCCGCATCCCCTCGATCTGGGGGGACGCTGGGATATCTCGGCGCACCGCTTCGAGCGGCGCGGGCTGCTGGTTGCGCGCGCCAACGTCGGCGGCCATTCGGTCACCCTGTTGTGTGCGCACCTTGCGCTCACGCGCAGCGCGCGCATGCGTCAGATGAACTGGATCGCGCACTGGATCGCCAAGGAAGCGCCCGACGGCCCGCTCGTGCTCGCGGGCGACTTCAACGACTGGCGCAACGATTCGGTGCCGCTGTTCGCGGAGCACGGCATGCAGGAAGTGGCGACGCTGCTGGGCGAGCCCGCGCGCACGTTCCCGGCGTTCTCGCCTGCGCTGGCGCTCGACAAGATGTTCGTGCGCGGCATCAAGCCGATCGAGCTGATCCAGCCCGCGCAGGAAACGGCCTGGCTGTCCGATCACCTGCCCTATATGGCGCGGCTGCGCATCGAATGACGTTGCGGCGCGCTCTCGCGGCGCGGCGTTGATGCGCGCGTGCAACGCCGCAGAAAACATCGGCAGGACACCGATGTAACCGCGCTACCATGACGCGTCGCGCGCCTTGAACGGCGCGCTTTTCCTTGCCGCCCGCACTCGCCCCCCCCGCTCCCTTGGCCGCCATGCACCATCTCGCCACGCTGCTCCAGATCGCCGTCGTCTATCTGTTCGCGCTCATCAGTCCCGGCCCGAACTTCTTCATGGTGACGCAGCTATCGCTCGCGGGCCGGCGCGGCCTGGGCATTGCCTCAGCGTTTGGCGTCGGCGCGGGATCGACGCTCTGGGCGGCGCTCGCCATGCTCGGCTTCGCGGCGGTGCTGCAGAAAATCGACTGGCTTTATCAGGGTGTGCGCGTTGCGGGCGCGCTGTATCTCTTGTGGTTCGGCTTGAAACTGCTGCGCTCGGGCGTGCGCAAGCCCCCAGTCGAAGCGAATCCCGCAGAAGCCGCGCCGGTCGCGCCGCTGCCGCCGCCCGACCGGCGCACGTGGTTTCGCACCTGGCGCGCGGGCTTTCTCACCTGCCTGACCAACCCGAAGTCCTGCGTGTTCTGGACCAGCGTGTTCGCGGCCGTGTTTCCCGCCCATCCGCCCACCTGGTTCTACGGCGCGGCGCTCGCACTCGTGGCGTCGATGTCGTTCGGCTGGCACGCGAGCCTCGCGCTGCTGTTCGCCGATCACCGCACGCAGCGCGGCTACAAGCGCCTGCGCCGCCCCATCGACGCGTTCTGCGGCACGGCGCTGATCGGCCTCGCGGCGAAGCTGGCCGCCGATCGCTGACGGCCCTGCTGCTGCACGACAGTCGTCGTTGCAGCCGCGAAAAATGCGCTAAAACGCCGCGTAATGCACGGCGCAACACGCACTGAAGCGACGCTGTAGTGGCTTCGCCAGCAGGGTCTATGCTGCGGCCTGACAGACGTTCCGGTATCATCTAGCTCGAACAATCGCCGGTGTGCATCGTTATTCGGGTATCGATCCGCTAATGAACGCACGCCGATTGCGGCCAGCGCGCCCGCCACGGCGCCGCCTCCCAGCCGATGCCAGCGATCCCCGTCACGCTCCGCGTGCGGGTGCCAGCAGAACGCCTCGCCAGCGACGTGAACCCGGCGTGGATCTCTTCCCCTTTCGACGCGGCGGCGCCCACGAGGCGCGCACGCGGTAAAATGGCGGATTGCGCCTCGTACGCCATCGCGAGGCTGGCCGGCGACCCATGGGGCAACAGTGGGCGTTCGCGGCTTGCCACGGGCGCACTGCGGCATTGCGCGGTGCACACCGCGCGCCGCGCATCGTCAAGACCGCGTCCGTCATGCCTTGCATGCGGCCGGAAGGAACGCCCGTTTGGCGGACCTTGTTTCGCACCTTCAGGAACCATGAGCAAATTCACCGAAGAAACCGTTCTGAGCGTCCACCACTGGACCGACACGCTTTTTAGCTTCACGTGCACGCGCGACCAGGCCCTGCGTTTCGACAACGGCCAGTTCACCATGGTCGGCCTCGAAGTGGACGGCAAGCCGCTGATGCGCGCGTACTCGCTCGCGAGCGCGAACTACGAAGAGCATCTCGAATTCCTGAGCATCAAGGTGCCGGACGGCCCGCTCACGTCGCGCCTGCAGCATTTGAAGGTCGGCGACAAGGTTCTGATCGGCAAGAAGCCGGTCGGCACGCTGGTCGCGGACAACCTGCTGCCCGGCAAGGTGCTGTGGATGCTGTCGACCGGCACGGGCCTCGCCCCGTTCATGTCGATCATCAAGGATCCGGACATTTACGACCGCTTCGACAAGATCGTGCTGACGCACACCTGCCGTTTCGTCGATGAACTCGCGTACAAGGAATTCATCACCGAAGAGCTGCGCGAACACGAGTACCTCGGCGAGATCGTGCGTGAGAAGCTGGTCTACTACCCGACCGTCACGCGCGAAGTGTTCGACAACCGCGGCCGCATCACCGAACTGATCGACACCGGCAAGCTGTTCACGGATCTCGACCTGCCCGGCTTCACGCCCGAGCGCGACCGCATCATGCTGTGCGGCAGCACGCACATGCTGCGCGACACCGTCGAGCTGCTCGAAAAGGCCGGCCTCAAGGAAGGCAGCAACAACGAGCCGGGTCACTACGTGATCGAAAAGGCTTTCGTCGGCTAATACGACGAGTCTGGGCTAAGTTCAGCCCACAGTCTTACAGACTGTTTTCGGTTCACGCCGACCCCAAAACCGGAGCCATGCGCTCCGGTTTTTTTTCGCGGCTTGCGCGCCACACCGGGGCGTGAAATGATGCACAGCGGTTACATTTTTCGCGGAATTCGCGTAAGTTCCGTGTCAGAGTTTTTCCTACAAATACGCGAAGAGCCGACTTCATGCAGGCTCTCAGCGTTGTGTCGCTAAGCCTTGTCCTGACTGAAGGTTTCCCCTTTTTGGGATATTATCGCGACGCAACATAGACCAAACCGGTACGTCTGGTGGTATCAGTGCCAGGTTGTTACCGTATGTAAATTTCGTTACGCTGCGCAGTGCCTTAAAACCCGCATCGGCGCCCGCCGTGCCGGTGTTGGCGGCCTACGCGGAAGAATCAGCAAGGAATCGGTTCCTTAATGGAATTCACGGGGGATTGATGGATACGTCCAATTACGCCGCGTTTGACGCGCGCCCGCCTCGCGCGGACGTGTCCGGCCCGCTCGCCGCGCATGCGGACGGCGGCCACTCTTTCCTCGCCGACGCCGAAGGAGCGCGTGCGGCGCTCGACGCCATCGCACGCGTGCAGCGGCAGATCGTCGCGGCAGGCGCCGCCCGTGTGCACGCCGACGAAGCCGCTCGCCGCCGTCTCGCGCGCGAGCTGCACGACAGCGTGGGCGCCGAACTCGCCGCTACCCGCTTCGCGCTGGCAAACGTTCAAACGTGGCTGCCCGCCGATGCCTCGCCGCAATGCACCCAGGCGTTCGAACTGGTGGTGCGCTCGCTCGACGCCGCCGCCGAGGCCGTGCGCCACGTGCTCGACGGCCTGCATGCTCCGGAACTCGACGAAGGCCTGGCCACGGCGCTGGCGAACTGGACGCGTGGCTTTGGCGCGCGCACGGGTCTCGCAGCGACGTTCAGCGCCCGCCCTTCCGTCGAGCACGGCGGCAAAGGCTTCAGCGCAGCCGATACGCAGCGGCTCGAAAACCTGCCCGCCGAAGCCGCGCTCGCGATCTTCCGCGTGGCGCAGGAAGCGCTCACTAACGTCGCACGCCACGCCCATGCGTCGCGCGTCGAAGTGCGCCTTGCCTGCACGCCCTACGCGCTGGTGCTGAGCGTGATCGACGACGGCGTGGGCCTGTCGCGCGAAGCCGCGCGGCGCGCCAAGAAGCAGAGCGGCCAGCGCGACGAGCTTACGCAACCTTCGTCGGAAGACGGCATCAACCGTCGCGGCGCCTACGGCATCGCGGGCATGCGCGAGCGCTGCGCGGCCTTTGGCGGCGCGCTGCGCGCCACGGCCAACCCGCTCGCCGCCGATGCGGCTCCCGAAGCACGCGAGCGCCCCGGCACGACCGTGGAGGCGCGCTTCTTCTGGGACACGCTGCTCTCGCGCACGCCCGGCGCCGACCTCGTTCCGAATCACGTCAAAGGCATTCACTCATGACCCTGCGCATCCTGCTCGTCGACGATCACGCCGTGGTGCGCCAGGGCGTGCGCCAGCTGCTGCTCGACCGCGGCATCGCCAGCGAAGTGATCGAGGCGCAAACCGGCGCGGAAGCGCTCACCGCCATCGCCAAACACGCCTGCGACGTGGTGCTGCTCGACATCTCGCTGCCCGACATGAGCGGCATCGAAGTGCTCAAGCGCGCCAAGAAAAAGGCGCCGCGCCTGCCGGTGCTGATGTTCTCGATGTATCGCGAAGACCAGTACGCCGTGCGCGCGCTCAAGGCGGGCGCGTCGGGCTATCTGTCGAAGACGGTGGACGCCGCGCAGATGACCGCCGCAATCCAGCAGGTCGCAAGCGGGCGCAAGTACGTGAGCCCCGCCATGGCCGAGGCGCTTGCCGACTACGTGCTGATCGACGGCGAGCAACTGCCGCACGAGAAGCTCTCCGACCGCGAATACCAGACGCTGTGCATGCTGGCCTCGGGCAAGCGCCTGACCGATATCGCGCATACGCTGTCGCTGTCGGTGAAGACGGTGAGCGTGTACCGCACGCGCCTGCTCGAAAAAATGAAGCTCGCGAACAACGCCGAGCTGACGTTCTACGTCATGAGCAACCAGCTCATCGACCTGTCTCCCGCGCCAGCGGTCTGAGCGCGCCGACGCGGGACGCAGCAGCCAGCGACGTTAGGGCCGCCTTCGCCACTTAAAGCGGCCTTCTCGCCATAAGCCCTTGATGCGGAAATGAATTTCGCCGTTTGAGACGCGCGCGGGCAAGGTTTGCGCGCGGCAGAGTCGCTTTGCGGCGGAATCGCCCGCGACAACTGGCCGCCCAGGAGCGCATTCCGCCCTGAATCGACCCGAATCAATCGGGTTCGAAGCCGCGATCGGCTAAAATTATGGGTTTCCCCGACATACGGCACGCGAGGCGCGATGTTCCTGATCGCCCGCCCTCGCGTCGTTACACCTGGAGTTCCCGCCAAATGTCCCTCTTTCGCAAGAAGAACGTCGAACACATGCTGCAGGCAAGCGCCAAGGGCGCTGGCTTGAAGAAGGCGCTCGGCGCACTGGACCTCACCTTTCTCGGCGTCGGCGCGATCATCGGCACCGGCATTTTCGTGCTGACCGGCACGGGCGCCGTGCAGGCCGGCCCGGCGCTGATGGTCTCGTTCCTGATCGCCGCCGTGGCCTGCTGCTTCGCCGCGCTTTCGTACGCCGAATTCGCCTCGACCATTCCCGTCGCCGGTTCGATCTACACCTACTCGTATGCCACGCTCGGCGAACTGATCGCGTGGATCATCGGCTGGGACCTGATGCTCGAATACGGGCTTGCCAGCTCCGCGGTGTCGGTCGGCTGGTCGGGCTATCTGCAGTCGCTGCTGTCCGGCTTCGGCATTTCGCTGCCCGCCGCGCTGACGGCCGCGCCCGGTGCGCTGCCCGGCGTGCACACGCTCTTCAACCTGCCCGCCTTCCTCGTGATGATGGGGATTACCGCGCTGCTGTCGATCGGCGTGCGCGAGTCCACCCGCATCAACAACATCATGGTCGCGATCAAGGTCACGGTCGTGCTGCTGGTGATCGCCGTGGGCGCGTTCCACGTCACGCCCGCGAACTGGCACCCGTTCATGCCGCACGGCTGGAGCGGCGTGTTCGGCGCGGCGGCGGTGATGTTCTTCGCCTTCATCGGCTTCGATGCGGTGTCCTCCGCCGCCGAAGAAGTGAAAAGCCCCAAGCGCGACCTGCCCATCGGCATCATTGCCTCGCTGGTCGTGTGCGCGGTGCTGTACGTGTCGGTCGCCGCGGTCGTCACGGGCATCGTGCCGTGGCAGCAGTTCGCCAACATCGGCCACCCGGTTTCGTACGCGCTGCAAGTGGCGGGCGAAAAGTGGGTCGCGGGCTTCATCGACCTGGGCGCCGTGCTGGGCATGCTCACCGTGATTCTCGTGATGAGCTACGGCCAGACCCGCATCATCTTCGCGATGTCGCGTGACGGCCTGCTGCCCGCGAAGCTCTCGAAGGTGCACCCGCGTTACGCGACGCCGTTCTTCACGACCTGGCTCGTCGGTATTTTCTTCGGCCTGATCGGCGCGCTGGTGCCGCTGAACGTGCTCGCCGAGCTGATCAACATCGGTACGCTCGCCGCGTTCTCGATGGTGTCGATCGCCGTGCTCGTGCTGCGCAAGACGCACCCGGACCTGCCGCGCGCGTTCCGCTGCCCGGGCGTGCCCGTGGTGCCGGTTCTGGCCGTCGCGTCGTGCCTGTTCCTGATGCTCAATCTCGCGTGGCTCACGTGGGTGGCGTTTGTCGTCTGGCTGCTGATCGGCCTGTCGATCTACTTCCTTTACTCGCGCCGTCACGCGCGTCTGGCGCATCAGCCGCACGAGTAAATTTCGCGCATAGCGTCAGCAGTTTTCGCTGCACTGCAACGGCCCGCCCGGTTTTCCGCGCGGGCCGTTTTTCTTTGCACCTGCACCTAAAAAGACGGGTAAAAGCCCGCGCAGCGCCAGGCGGCGATTTGTGCTTTACTGATCGGGCTTATCGCAATATCCCTCGCAGTACGCAAAAAAGCTCCAGCATTCCAGGCATTACTGAACAGCAACGCACCAGCCGGGGCGATTGCGTGTCCCAGGTTGGTCTCTATCCCCCAATGACCGGGGAGAAGCGCAGCGCGACTTCAGGCGACGCCCTACGGGCGTGGAACCCGAGAAGGAGCTAAAGCGCCAACTCTGGCCTTCGCCCCTAACGGCATGGGACGGAACCAGGCGCGAAAGCGCCAGGTGCCGTCGACACAGGAGACAAGTCAATGACGATCAGTCTCAGCCTGACGGTCAACGGCAAGCCCGTGACCGCCCAGATCGAACCCCACACGCTGCTAGTCCAGTTCCTGCGCGAGCAGCGACGCCTGACCGGCACGCACGTCGGCTGCGACACCGCCCAGTGCGGCGCCTGCACCGTGCACGTGAACGGACGCGCGGTCAAATCGTGCAACACGCTTGCCGCGCAGTGCGATGGCATGAGCGTGACGACGATCGAAGGCCTCGGCGCCGCAAACGGCAACGGCAACGCCAACGGCGCCATGCATCCGATGCAGGCCGCGTTTCGCGAGTGTCACGGCTTGCAGTGCGGCTTCTGTACGCCCGGCATGGTGATGAGCGCCGTCGCGCTGGTCAACGAGAAACCCGGCCTCACCGAAGCCGATGTGCGCGCCAATCTCGACGGCAACCTGTGCCGCTGTACGGGCTATCACAATATCGTGAAGGCCGTGCTCGCGGGTGCCGAAGGCATGCAGACGACGGCGGCGCAGCCCGCCGCCGCCGCGGTGTAAAGGGAGACGGCCATGAACGCACCCGACTCCCAGACGCCGCACATGATCGGCGCGTCGATCAAGCGCAAGGAAGACTATCGCTTCCTCACCGGCGCAGGCCAGTACACCGACGACGTCGTCCTGCCCGCACAGACGTACGCCGTGTTCGTGCGCTCGCCGCACGCGCACGCCCGCATCAAAAGCATCGATACGAACGCAGCGCTAGCCGCGCCCGGCGTCGTGGCCGTGTTCACCGGCGCGGATCTCGCCGCCGAAAACGTGGGCGGCCTGCCGTGCGGCTGGCTGATCCACAGCATCGACGGCACGCCCATGCACGAGCCGCCGCATCCCGTGATCGCGCACGACAAGGCGCTGCACGTGGGCGACCAGGTCGCGCTCGTGATCGCCGACTCGCTCAAGGAAGCCAAAGACGCCGCCGAACTCGTCGAAGTCGACTACGAGGAACTGCCCGCATCGGTCGACACGGCGCACGCCGCCGACGCTGGCCAGCCGCTCGTGCACGACGGCGTGCCGAACAACACCTGCTACACCTGGGGCCACGGCGACAAGGCCGCCACCGACGCGGCCTTCGCGCAGGCCGCGCACGTCACCACGCTCGACATCGTCAACAACCGGCTGGTGCCGAACGCCATCGAGCCGCGCGCCGTCAACGCCAGCTACACGCAGCACGACGACAGCTACACGGTCTACGTCTCGAACCAGAACCCGCACGTCGAGCGCCTGCTGATGGCCGCCTTCGTGCTGGCATTGCCGGAAACGAAACTGCGCATCGTCGCGCCCGACGTGGGCGGCGGCTTCGGCTCGAAGATCTTTCTTTACGCCGAAGATGTCGCGCTCACGTGGGCGTCGAAGAAAATTCGCCGCCCGGTCAAGTGGACGGCGGAACGTTCGGAATCCTTTGTTTCCGATGCACATGGCCGCGACCACGTAACGAAGGCCGAACTCGCGCTCGACCAGGACGGCAAGTTCCTCGCGATGCGCGTGCATACGACGGCCAACATGGGCGCGTACCTGTCGACCTTTGCGTCGAGTGTGCCGACGATCCTCTACGCGACGCTGCTCGCGGGCCAGTACACCACGCCCGCGATCTACGCCGAAGTGAAGGCCGTCTTCACGAACACCGTGCCGGTCGACGCGTATCGCGGCGCGGGCCGCCCTGAAGCGACCTACGTGGTCGAGCGCCTGGTGGAGACCGCCGCGCGCGAGCTGAACATCGACCCTGTCGAGCTGCGCCGCCGCAACTTCATCACGGCCTTCCCGTACGCGACGCCCGTGGGCCTCACCTACGACATCGGCGATTACGAGGCGTGTCTCGCGCGCTCGCTGGAACTCGCGGACGTGAAAGGCTTCCCCGCACGCCGCGATGAGTCGAAGTCGCGCGGCATGCTGCGCGGCCTTGGCTACTCGTGCTACATCGAAGCCTGCGGGCTCGCGCCGTCGAATATCGCGGGGGCGCTGGGCGCGCGCGCGGGTCTGTTCGAGGCGGGCGAGATCCGCGTGAATCCGACCGGCTCCGTGACCGTGTTCACCGGTTCGCACAGCCACGGCCAGGGCCACGAAACGACCTTCGCACAAGTGGTTTCCGAGCGCCTGGGCGTGCCGATCGAGCAAATCGAGATCGTCCACGGCGACACCGCGCGCATTCCGTTCGGCATGGGCACGTATGGCTCGCGCTCGATTGCCGTGGGGGGATCGGCGATCATGAAGGCGCTGGACAAGATCGAAGCGAAGGCGAAGAAGATCGCCGCGCACATGCTCGAAGCGGGCGTCGAGGATATCGAGTTCGCGAACGGCGTGTTCCGCGTCGCGGGCACCGACCGCACCAAAAGCTTCGCGGAGATTTCGCTCGCGGCCTATGTGCCGCACAACTATCCGCTGGAGACGCTCGAACCGGGTCTCGACGAAAGCGCGTTCTACGACCCGACCAACTTCACCTATCCGTCGGGCGCGTATATCTGCGAAGTCGAAATCGATCCCGACACGGGCGTCACGCGCATCGAACGCTTCACCGCCGTCGACGACTTCGGCAACGTCATCAATCCGATGATCGTCGAAGGCCAGGTGCATGGCGGCCTCGGCCAGGGCATCGGTCAGGCGCTGCTGGAGCGCTGCGTCTACGACAACGAGAGCGGCCAGTTGCTGTCCGGCTCGTACATGGACTACGCGATGCCGCACGCGTCCGATGTGCCTCCCTTCACGGTCGAAACCGCGAAGGGCACGCCTTGCACGCACAATCCGCTCGGCGTGAAGGGCTGCGGCGAGGCTGGTGCGATCGGCTCGCCGCCTGCCGTCATCAACGCGATCCTGGATGCGCTCGGGCCACTCGGCGTGAAGGACATCCAGATGCCCGCCACCCCGCATCGCGTGTGGCAGGCGATCCAGGCAGCGCAAGCTTCGACCCAACCTTGAGCGGAGGCGCACCATGTATTCATTCGACTACCAGCGCGCGAGCGACGCGCAAGGCGCGGTGAAGACGCTCGCCGCCGATACCGAAGCGAAATATCTCGCGGGCGGCCAGAGCCTGCTCGCGGCGATGAAGCTGCGGCTCGCGCAACCGTCCACGCTCGTGGACGTCACGCGCATTCCCGAGCTGAAGACGATCCAGGTGGACGGCAAGGTCGTGAAGATCGGCGCGGCGGTCTGTCATGCCGATGTGGCGGCGAACGCGCAGATCGTCGCCACGTTGCCGGGGCTCGCGCAGCTTGCGGCGCATATCGGCGACCGCCAGGTGCGCGCGCTGGGCACGATTGGCGGCTCGCTCGCCAACGACGATCCGGCCGCCGACTACCCCGCCGCCGTGCTGGGCCTGAACGCCACGGTCGTGACCGACCGTCGCCGCATCGCCGCCGACAACTTCTTCCTGGGCATGTACGAGACCGCGCTCGAACCCGACGAGCTGATCGTGGCCGTCGAGTTTCCCGTGCCCCAGCGCTCGGCCTATGAGAAGTTCCGCAATCCGGCTTCGCATTTCGCGTTGGCGGGCGTGTTCGTCGCGCAAGTCGGCGATGGTTCGGTGCGCGTGGCGGTGACGGGCGCGGCGTCTTCGGTGTTTCGCGCAACGGCGCTGGAAGACGCGCTCAAGGCAAGCTTCACGCCCGCCGCCGCGCGTGCGGTCAGCATCGCGCCCGACGATCTCAACACCGATCTGCATGCCAGCGCCGACTATCGCGCGCACCTGATTCCGGTGTTGGCGGCGCGGGCGGTCGCGAAGGCGCTCGGCTAGCAACGCTCGCCAACGCCGCCCGCGTCCGCGTTACGTCACGCGCGGCGCGGGCGGCGGCGTTTGCTCGCACTCACGCACCGGCACGCACCCGCACGCATTTGCACCGACAGGCCCGCCATGCTCCCCGCCACGATCGACGACACGCTCGCGCAGCTCGAAGCGCACCGCTATTTCGCGAGCCGCGAACTGGCCACCGCCCTTTTTCTCGCGCTCAAGATGGAGCGCCCGCTTTTTCTCGAAGGCGAGCCGGGCGTCGGCAAGACCGAACTCGCCAAAGCCGCCGCCGCGCTGAGCGGCACGACGTTGCTGCGTCTTCAGTGCTACGAAGGACTCGACACGGCCAGCGCACTTTACGAATGGGACTACCCGCGCCAGATCATGGCGTTGCGTCTGGCCGAATCCGCAGGCGAAAAGCCGTGCAGCGACACGCTCTATCGCGACGAATTCCTGCTCAAGCGTCCGCTGTTGCAGGCGCTGGAACCCGACCCGCAACAGCCCGACGCACGCCGTGTGCTGCTGATCGACGAAATCGACCGCGCCGACGAACCGTTCGAAGCCTTCCTGCTCGAACTCCTTTCGGACTTCCAGGTATCGATTCCCGAATACGGCACGGTGCGCGCAAAGGTGCCCCCGCTCGTGATCGTCACGTCCAACCGTACGCGCGAAGTGCATGACGCGCTCAAGCGGCGCTGCCTGTATCAGTGGCTCGGCTATCCGGAACGCGAGCGCGAGCTCGCGATCGTCGCCGCGCGCGCGCCGCAAACCAGCCACGCCTTGCAGCGCCGCGCCGTGGCTTTCGTGCATCAGTTGCGCACGATGGATCTGTTCAAGTCGCCGGGCATCGCGGAAACCATCGACTGGTGCCGCGCGCTTGAAGCGCTTGCGGTGACGGAACTCGATCCGCAATCGGTGCAGGACACGCTGGGCGTGCTGCTCAAGTACCAGGACGATCTCGCGCAGCTCGACGCGCAGCGGATCGCCAGCACGCTCGCGCTCGCGGAGTGACGCCGATGGCGATACCTGCAATCGACACAGCCGATGAAAGCGCCCCGCCCATGCTCGCGCTCAACGTCGTGCACTTCGTGCGCGTGCTGCGCGGCGCGGGCCTGCCGATGGCGAGCGCGCGCGCCGTCGATGCGCTCGAAGCGTTGAGCCACATCGACCTCGCGCGCCGCGACGATGTGCGCGCCGCGCTGGCCGCCGTGCTCACCGCCGCGCCCGACGAACGCGAGCTGTTCGACGCGGCCTTCGCGCTCTTTTGGCGCGATCCCGACTGGGAAAACAAGCTGCGCGCGCTGCTGCTGCCGAAGGTGCAAGGCGGCCTGCCGCCGCCGCGCCGCAACAACCGCCTCGCCGACGCGCTCGCGGCGCGTCCCGCTGCTCGCGCGGGCGCGAAGCAGCCCGCCAGCCACGAAGAACACGAGCTGCGCGCGCACGCCACCTTCAGCGCCGAAGAACGCCTGCGCCAGCGAGATTTCGACACACTTTCCGCCGACGAATGGCGCACGCTGCGCCACCTGATCCGCGCGCGCCGCCTGCCGCTTGCCACCGCGCGCACGCGCCGCCTCAAAGCCGCTTCGCACGGCAATCACGCCGATCTGCGCGCGAGCGCGCGCCAGGCCGTGCGCGCAGGCGGCGACTGGACGGTCTGGAAATACCGCGCCCACGTCGAGCGCAAGCTGCCGCTCGTGCTGCTGCTCGACATCTCGGGGTCGATGAGCAGTTACTCGCGCGCGGTGCTGTACTTCTGCCACGCGCTGCTGCAATCGCGCGAACGCCTGCAGGTATTCCTGTTCGGCACGCGCCTCACGCACGCCACGCGCGCGCTGCGCGAACGCGATCCGGACGTGGCGCTCGCGCAGCTCGCCGCGCTTGTGGCCGACTGGTCGGGTGGCACGCGCATCGGCGAAACGCTTGGCCAGTTCAACCGGCGCTGGGCGCGCCGCGTACTGGGCGGGCGCGCCACGGTGCTGCTCGTCACCGACGGCCTCGACCACGATCCGGGCGGCGCGCTCGCCGCCGAGATGGCGCGGCTGCATCGCTTCGCGCATCGCGTGGTGTGGCTCAATCCGCTGCTGCGCTTTGGCGGCTTCACGCCGAAGGCGCGCGGCGTGCAGGCAATGCTGCCGCACGTCGACGCGCACTACCCCGTCCACAACCTGGAAAGCCTCGAAGCGTTCGGGCGCGCCCTGCGCGAGGCGCCGCCGGGCCGCGCGCCGTTGCATGGCGCGCAACAGGACATTGCACAGGCTGTTAAGCGTGCGACAACGCAAGGAGCGATACGATGGAGCTGACCGAAAGCCACACGCTGCCGGTGCCGCAGGCGCGCGCCTGGGAGGCGCTCAACGATACGGCGATACTTAAGGTGTGTATTCCAGGATGCGAGAGCATCGAAGCGGACGGCGAAAACACTTATGCTGTCGCGCTGACCGCCGCCGTGGGCCCCGTGAAGGCGCGTTTCAAGGGTCGCATGCAGCTCGCCGATATCGACGCGCCGCGAAGCTACACGATCCAGTTCGAGGGCCAGGGCGGCGCGGCGGGCTTCGGCAAGGGCGACGCGCGCGTGACGCTCGAACCCGCGGGCGAGAACACCACCACGCTCAGTTACACGGCCAGCGCCCAGGTGGGCGGCAAGCTCGCGCAGATCGGCTCGCGCCTCGTGGACGGGGCGGCGCGCAAGATCGCCGCTGAATTCTTCAAGCGCTTTGGCGAGCAGTTGGGTGAACAGCCAGGCGCGGGCGAAACCGAAGCATCGCAAGAAGCGCAAGAAGCAAGCGATACCCCCGATACACAAACCGCCGAAAGCGCCGATGCCGACGGCGGCGAAGAACCGCAAAAAAGGAAACGATCATGGACAGCGTGGATCTCGAAGTCCTGAAATCCAGCGTACGCTGGCTCGACGAAGGCCACCGCGCCCTGCTGGTGACGGTGGTGAAGACGTGGGGCTCGTCGCCGCGTCCCGAAGGGGCGATGCTCGTCGTGCGCGACGATGGTCTCGTCGTCGGCTCGGTGTCGGGCGGCTGTATCGAGGACGACCTGATCGACCGCGTGCGCCGCGAGGGCATTCACATCGTCAAGCCCGAAGCCGTGAAATACGGCATCACGGCGGAAGAAGCGCATCGCTTCGGCCTGCCCTGCGGCGGCACGATCCAGCTCGTGCTGGAACCGCTCACCGAAGCCTCGGGCATCCGCACGCTGCTGGAGACGGTCGAGCGCGGCCAACTGGTCGCGCGCACGCTCGATGTCGCGTCGGGCCACGCGACGCTTGGCCCCGCCAGCGCCACCGATGGCGTCGATTTCGACGGCGAGCGCCTGCTCACGATCCACGGCCCGCGCTATCGCATGCTGGTGATCGGCGCGGGGCAGCTCTCGCGCTATCTCTGCCAGATCGCCGTGGGGCTCGACTATCAGGTGACGGTGTGCGACCCGCGCGAGGAATACACCGACACGTGGAGCGTGCCCGGCACGACGCTCGTGCGCACCATGCCCGACGACACCGTGCTCGACATGAAGCTCGACGAGCGCTGCGCCGTTATCGCGCTCACGCACGACCCCAAGCTCGACGATCTCGCGCTGATGGAGGCGCTCAAGACGCGCGCGTTCTACGTGGGCGCGCTCGGGTCGCGGCGCAACAACCAGGCGCGACGCGAACGGCTCAAGGAGTTCGACCTGAGCGACGCCGAACTCGCGCGCCTGCATGGGCCCGTGGGCATTTATATCGGCAGCCGCACGCCGCCGGAAATCGCCGTGTCGATTCTCGCGGAAGTCACGGCGGCGAAGAACGGCGTCTCGCTGCCCACCATCCTCAAGGTCGAAGGCGCGAAGGCCGCGCGCGAGCAGGCCGCAAGCGTCGGGTCGAGCTGCGACGTCTGACGCATCAGCGCCTTAAAGTTCGCGCGTGCTGCGCGGCCTCACCAGGCGGCCCACGCGCGTACGCGCAATGCGCCAGGCGCGCGTCCAGCCCGAAGGACGCGGATCGGCCAGCATACTCAACGCACGCGCGTAATCGAGCGTGAGGCCCGGCGTCCACGCCATCGTCTGGCCGCGCTTGCGCAACTGCGCCGCGATCCACAGCTCCGGCGTCGCCAGCATGCGCGCGAACGCGAGCCAGCCGCCGCCCCACACGCGTGGCGTCGAGCCTTCGAGCGCCGCTTCCAGCGCGTGCGAGACCGTGCTCGAACAGTTGCGGTGCGTGAGGTTGTAGGTCGTATCGGCGCGGTAGTGCTGCCAGAAGCGCGCAAGCCGCTGCGGATCGTAGTTGCGGATACGCACCTTGCGCGTCGACGGGCACCACGCCGTCGATTCGGTCGCGTAGTCGGGCTGGAACAGGCCCGGCACATCGTTCTCCCTTGTCGCGCGCAACAGCCGGGAAAAGTCCTCCGGCGAGCGGTCGATTTCCACCGCGGGATAGAGGCTGATGTACACCGACTCGGGCGACTCCAGCGCCGCGTGGCCCGTCGAGATCACGCCGTTGCGATCGACGGCCGCGATATAGCGGTCGATGAGCGGCTGCCGCCGCGCCTCGCTTCTGGAAGTGCCCACCGGCGTCCAGACGTGCACGGTGAGCGCCGCTTCGTGTTCCTCGGGCGGCCCGTCGAACACGGTCTGCGCGAGCTTCGGGCCGATGCTGCCCGTCACGCCTGCGGCGCTGGCCGCGAGCGCCGCCGCGCCGGTTTGCGCCGCCGCCGGATTCACGCCCAGCCGCCGTGCGCGCAGCGCGAGCAGCAGCAGGTTCCAGCCCGCGAAGATGAGCACGAGGCCTAGGCAGTACGGCACGGTGCCTTTGTAGTGCGTCGGATACGGCTGATAAAGGAACACGGCGATGGCGATTTCGAGCACGCCGCCCGCGACCGCGAACTTCCAGGTGCGATAGCGCACGACCCACGCCGAGGCGATCTGCAACAGGCCATCGGCGAGAAAGAGCGTCGCGAACACCATCGAGAGAATGAACGACGCATGCCGGTAGCCCGACAGCACGAGCGCAGCCGAGCAGCAAAACGCCAGCCCCTTCACGTAGCGCAGCGTGCGCTGCCCGCCCATGCCAGTCCAGGCGACCGCGAGCGTCGCGAGGCCTTCGACCAGCAGCAGCCACGCGAACGGCGCGATGTGGAAATACAGCACGCCGTCGAGCGCGTCGATGAACAGCGCCGCGCCGATCGACGCGCTCAGCGCGCCCGCGAGCAGCACGCCACGCCAGCGCGCGCGCAGGTAATCGACGCCCAGCAGGATCATCATGAGCCGCACCATCGCCACGCTCCGTCGTTTGCCGTGTCAACTCAGTGCGATGCTACGCCCCACGCAGGCGAGGCCGCGCCGAAGCTGTACAGAAGCGCGCGCCCATGAAAAACGGGCCGCAGCTTCAAGCTTGCGGCCCGTCTGATTAGCGGCTCATTCGAGCGCTAGTGCTGCTTCATCAGCCAAACTCAACCAAACAGCTTCATCGCCTGCGCGAGCGTGTTGGTCACGCCCCACACGAGCGGCACCACCACGTAAAGCCAGAAAACGGCCATCAGCAGTTTGTTCGACTGCTTCGGCGCCGCGACGGCGTTGCTTGCATTCGTCATGATCGTGCGCTCCTTATTTGCCGGCGGCCGCGAGTTGCGCGTCGCTCATGTGATGCTTCTCGTGCACGCGGCGCACCAGAAGATTGCAGATGAAACCGACGATCAGCAGCGAAGCCATGATGTGGACGGTCATCGTGTAGGCATCGGCCTTGGCCACGCCGTGCGCCACCTGATAGGCGCGCACGTAGTTCACCAGCACCGGGCCCGCGACGCCCGCGGCCGCCCAGGCGGTCAGCAGACGGCCGTGAATGCCGCCGACGAAAGCCGTGCCGAACATGTCCGCGAGATACGCGGGCACGGTCGAGAAGCCGCCGCCGTACATCGACAGGATCAGGCAATAAGCCAGCACGAACAGCACGATGTTGCCGCTCTGCGCGAACTGCGGAACCGCGTAGTACAGCACTGCGCCGAACACGAAGAAGATGAAGTACGTGTTCTTGCGGCCAACCCAGTCGGACGCCGAAGCCCACACGAAACGCCCACCCATGTTGAACAGCGACAGCAGGCCGACGAAGCCGGCTGCGGCGCCCGCGGTCACGGTGTCCTTGAAGCTTTCCTGGATCATCACCGAAGCCTGGCCGAGAATGCCGATGCCTGCCGTGACGTTGAGGAACAGCACCAGCCAGATCAGGTAGAACTGCGGCGTCTTGAGCGCCTGGTCGATGTGCACGTGCGAGCGCGAGACCAGCTTGCCGGTCGTGGCGGGCTGCGTCCAGCCTTCCGGCTTCCAGTCCTTGGCGGGCACGCGAATCGCGATCGAGCCAATCGTCATCGAGATGAAGTACGCCACGCCCAGCACCACGAAGGTCTGCGCAACGCCCACGCTCGTGTCGCTGGAGAAGTGCTTCATCAGCATCACCGACAGCGGAGCCGCGATCATCGCGCCGCCACCGAAGCCCATGATCGCGAGGCCCGTCGCCATGCCGCGGCGATCCGGGAACCAGCGGATCAGCGTCGAAACCGGCGAAACGTAGCCGAGGCCCAGCCCGATGCCGCCGATCACGCCATAGCCGAGATACAGCAGCGCGATCTGATGCAGATAGACGCCGAGCGCGGACACGAGGAAGCCGCCGCCGAAGCAGCAGGCCGCCGTGAACATCGTGCGGCGCGGGCCGACGCGTTCGAGCCACTTGCCGCCGAACGCAGCGGACAGGCCCAGAAACACGATCGCCAGCGAGAAAATCCAGCCGAGCGACGTGAGCGTCCAGTCGTCAGGCGACGACTGCGTAATGCCGATCACTTTCGTGAGCGGCGAGTTGAACACCGAGAAGGCGTAGGCCTGGCCGATGCACAGATGCACCGCCAGCGCGGCGGGCGGCACCATCCAGCGTGAAAAGCCGGGCGGTGCAATGGTGGCCTCCTTGGAAAAGAAGGGCGCGGCTGCGGTGCCGCGCGTCGAATCCGCAACGCTGCTCATTGGTCGGTCTCCCTGGGAAGCGTATGTTCGTCATCACTGTGCAGGCGCGCGGTTTGTTATGGAGACCGGCCAGAAAGGCATTTTCGGGCGGTTTCGAACGGATGGGCGCGCGCTGCTGCACGTAGCACTTACATGCCGGAAATTCGGCACGCCCGAACGTTAGTGCGACAACCGGGCACTTGGCAATATGAGATAGCGATGCATATGGGATCGGCGCGACGGAATTGTCGTTCTGATTGCGCGCTCAACGGCCTCGCTCTCCTGATGCATCGGGGCATGCAGGAGAGCGAAGGAAAGATCTAGCTGGAAGGGAAAAAGCGGAAGAGAGGCGCGTTAAAGCAGGCCGATTGCGAACGCCGCCGCGACCGATCCGACCACGAGCACGACGCCCACGGTCTTCTTGCGGTTGAGTTCAGTCCAGAGCAGCACGCCGGTGAGCGACAACAGAATCAGGCTGCCCGCGATGGTGTCCATCAGCAACACCCAGCCGATGCCCATGCCCACGCCGCGATGGAGATTGTTGAGCGTGGCGAAGAACGCGCTCTGCGTGCGGCGCACGGAAACCGTGTTGTTGCCCACCCAATATTCGATGGCGATGCTCTCGTGCGGGCCCATCAGCGCGAATTGCCATGACTCGGGCTGCACGACGCTGCGATCGCCCCACGCGACCGGATGCGACTTCTCGCGGCGGATCTTGCCCGGCTTGCCGTCGAATTCGAGCGTCTGCTGAAGCCAGCTTGCGAGCGCCTCGGGCGTTTTGGGGTGATCGGCGGGCAGCGCGACCTGCATCTCCTTGACCTGTGCGGTGCCCGAGGAAATTTTCATCGGCCCGGCGCGATGGTTGAGCAGGAAACCCGTGACGCCGAACAGCAGGCCCAGCACCGCGCCCCACAAACCCACCCAGCCGTGCACCTTGCGCAGCCATTTGATGAAGTTGGCGCGGCGCGAGCGCTTGCGGCGCGCCGCAAGATCGGCGGCGTCGAGCGGCTGGCCAATGCGGTGCGCAATATCGGCGGGAGCGGCGGGAGCGCCAACGCCTGGGGATTCGATCAGAGGCTCGTCAAGACGGGCGTTCAAGGCACGACTCCAGATACGGCGGGCGCGACGCGGAACAGGACAGACCAGGCGCCCAGCTTACAATTGAGAATGGTTATTATTACATAACAGAAAGGCGACTGACAGATTTCGAGGGACGAACTGCACCACGGGGAGATTCCGTATTCCTGTGCGGGGAGTCCGCTTGACAAGCGAATCAGGTGACTTTTAAGTAGGAGGGTTGCGCCAAGCCCCATTCACGCCGTCCCCCCAACAACCGCCGCGCCGCCAACGGAACGCCGCCATGCGCCACGTCCTCGTTCTTTGCACTGCCCTCATTGGCATTTCCGGCACGGCTTTCAGCTTCGGCGCGCACGCGAGCGGCGAGGCGATGTCCTCGTCTGCCTCATCGGCCGCATCCTCGTCTGCCGCCCTGGCGGCCGCCAGCCAGGCGCCTTATACGAACGAAGCGGAAACCCAGACTTTCACCGTCAACGCCGACGGCTCCTACACCAAGCTCGACACGCTCACGCTGCGCGTGAACACCGAAGCCGGCATCGCGCGCGCGGGCCAGTACTACGTGTGGTTCAACCGCGAGATGGCGCACGTCGACATCCTCGAAGCGTGGACTGAGGACGCCCAGGGCGGCCGCCACGATGTGCGTCCCGAGCAGATCCGCGACGTGCAGGAAGTCCGCTCGTTCGACGCGCCGATGTTCCAGGACGTGCAGGACAAGGTGATCGTCTTCCCCGCCGTCGAACCCGGCGCGCGCGTGCACCTCACCTGGCGCAAGACCCAGCGCGTGCCGCTCGTGCCCGGCTGGTTCAGCGACTTCACGCCGCCCGACATGGCGCCCACGCACAACTTCCGCGTGATCTACGACCTGCCCGAAAACGTGCCGCTTCATGCCGATGCACGCGGCTTTACCGCGCTCAGACCGGTCTCGGCGAATGGCCGCACGCGCTACGAATATCGCTACGACAAGGCGAATTTCGATCGCATCGAATATGGTTCGGTTTCCTATGTAAGCTACGGCGACCGGCTGATGGTCTCCACTTTCCCCGACTACGCCGCGTTCGCAAAGGTCTATCGCGAAGCCTCCGCCGATCCCAGCGTGCACGATCCCGCCGTGGTGCAGCTTGCGCAGTCGCTCACCGCGCGCGACGCCACGCCGCGCGCGAAGGCGCAGACGCTCTACGACTGGGTGCGCCGCAATATCCGCTATGTGGCAATCAACGTCGGACGGGGCGAGATCGTGCCGCACCATGTCACCGACGTGCTCGCGAACCGCTACGGCGACTGCAAGGATCATGTCGCGCTCTATGGCGCGCTGCTCGACGCCGTGGGTGTGCGCAACGTGCCCGCGCTCGTGAACAGCGGCACCATCTACACGCTGCCCGCCGTGCCCGGCTTCGGCGTGATCAATCACGTCATCACCTGGCTGCCCGACTTGCAGATGTTCGCGGATTCCACGGCCAATAACGTCGAATTCGGCTTTCTGCCTTCGACCGACATGAACCGCGAAACCGTGCTCGCCGGCGACGGCACGCTGCTGCGCACGCCCTCGACCGCCGGCACGACGCGCGACAGCGATCTCGACATCACGGTGGCGCCCGATGGTTCGGCGCGCTTTATCTATCGGCTCGAATCCGCGGGTTGGGCCGCCGAGCAGACGCGCAGCGCGCTACGCCTGCAAACGCCCGCCCAGCGCGAGGAATCGATGCAATGGGAGTTGCGCAACGCAAACCTGCGCGGCTATGCGACGCTCGCGTCGAGTCCGCTCGACGCCACGGCGGGGCCGCTCGTGGTGACGCTCACGGGCACGCTGGACGGCTTCGTCGATCCGCAGATGACCACGCCCGTGCCGACGCTCACGAGCCTCGTGGGCGGCCTCGACGCGAGCCTGCGCTACTGGCTGGGCGAGCCGCGCCGCACCCAGCCTTTCGTGTGTCGCAACATGGCCGTGACCGAGCGCGCGCGCATCGCGTTGCCGCCGGGGCTGCGCGTGCTCGACATGCCTTCGCCGCAGCATGCGGACAATGCGTTCATCGATTTTCAGTCGAGCTATGCGATGGATGCGCAGGCGAACGTACTGCGCGTGACGCGCACGGGCCGCACGCATTTCGCCAGCGACGTGTGTAGCGCTGCCGATTTCGCGCAGATGCGGCCCGCGTTCGAGACGATGGCGCGCGACCTGCGTGCGCAACTGATCGTGAAACCCGAGGCGAGGACGGCCTCGGGGGCAAGCGCGCAAGGCAATATCGCGCGCGATTGATGAGTGATTGATGAGCGCCTGGGTGCATATGGGCGCACCCAGGATTCAAACCGGCCAGAGCGGCCCTTCCTGCATCGCGCCGATCTGCTCGCGCAGTTCGAGAATGCGCTCTTCCCAGTAGCGTTGCGTGTTGAACCACGGGAACGCGGCGGGGAACGCCGGATCGTGCCAGCGTCGCGCGAGCCACGCCGAGTAGTGAATCAGCCGCAGCGTGCGCAGCGCTTCGACGAGATACAGCTCGCGCTGGTCGAACTCGCAGAAGTCCTCGTACCCGGCCAGCAGGTCAGCGAGCGCACGCGACGCGTCGGCGCGATCGCCGGGCAGCAGCAGCCACAGATCCTGGATCGCGGGCCCCATGCGGCTATCGTCGAAGTCGACGAAATGCGGGCCTGCCTCCGTCCACAGCACGTTGCTCGGATGGCAGTCGCCATGCAGGCGCAACTGGCGCACGTCGCCTGCGCGTATGAAGGCGGCTTCCACGCCTTCCAGCGCCAGATCGACGGCGGTTCGCCACGCGTCGCGCACGTTGTCGGGCACGAAGCCCTGTTCGAGCAGGTACGTGCGCGGCTCGTAGCCATAGCTTTGAATATCGATCGCCGGGCGCGCGCGATACGGCTGCGACGCGCCGACCGCATGAATGCGGCCAATAAAGCGGCCGATCCATTCGAGCGTTTCGCGATTGTCGAGATCGGGCGCGCGGCCGCCGCGCCGCTCGAACAAGGAGAAGCGAAAGCCCTCGTGCTCGTGCAGCGAGCGGCCATCGAGCACTAGCGCGGGCACAGCGGGAATTTCGCGCGCGGCCAGATCGGCGACGAAAGCGTGTTCTTCGAGAATCGCTTCGTCGCTCCAGCGCTCGGGCCGATAGAACTTGGCGACGAGCGGCGCTTCGTCCTCCACGCCGACCTGATAGACGCGGTTTTCGTAGCTGTTGAGCGCGAGCATGCGTCCGTCGGTGCGACGGCCCGTGGGCATCAGCACGCCGTCGACGGCATCTAGCACGCACTCGGGCGTCAGGCGCGCGTAGGGTGCATTCGATGCGGACAAATCGCTCGATTCGTCAGACGTACCGGAAGTAGAGGAGGTGAGATCGTTCATCCCCGCATTGTGCATCTTGCGGGCGGCCGCGGCGAGTTGCGCGCGCGGCGCTATGTGCGGCGGCGTGCGGATCGCACACGCCGCGCCGATGCGCTGCGGGGAGGAAGCGGCGCACGGGATGCGCGCCGGGGTCAGAGCGGCCTGAGCGACCGCCTGATGGACGTCACTGCTTCAGTGGACTTTCGCGCCGGCGGGCATGACCTGCTCGCCCGTATCGATCAGGTCTTCCAGAAAAAAGGGCTCGGTATTGAGCTGTCGCGACGCGCCAGGCTCGCCGATGTACCAGGTAACCATGGCCATGTCGCCGAGAATACGCATCACGATGCCACGCGCGCCATGAGGCACGGCGATATGAACAGTGCGAACAATAGAACCGATTTGCATGATGTTTCCCCGTTCCCAATGCCGGCTTCTTCGCAAGAAAGACCGGTCAGTGTGCTGACAAAAACCCGCGCGCACACGAGGTTGCGCGCACATTCAACTGCGCCCGGCAGCTCGTTCGCACACTCATTGCATCGGCTTGTTCGAAGCTGCGTCCAGGTTGCCTCGATGGTGCCGATACCCGCGTAAGTGCACGCGCGTGCTAAACCGGTTTAAGCATTGTTGCCTTTTTGCCCGTTGGCGCAAAGCAAAAAAATAGGGGGGACGATCCATACGCAACACCTGACAATGCACCGCATTACAAGGCCGCATGACAAGACTTTTGCGCGCTCATCCCCGCTGACACTTTCGCACGAAGCCAGCGTCCATGCAGGCATTCCCGCACGCGCCGCCGCTTCGGCAAAAGGCTGACTGTACCAGATGGTGAACCGGCTTCCTGAACTTCAGCATGCTGACGAGTTGCCGCGAGAGGGCAGACCATAACCCATTACGGCGACATTTCCGTGACCGTCGTCCGCCGTGGGCCACGTTATCAAAGGACGTTTGCACCGTCGATCCCGGCATGTTCCGTTGCGCACGCAACCATGCGGCAGCGCACATCCGCGCTTCGCACGCGAAAACAGGCCCTGAAAATGCGGGCCATTGCAGGCCGTTGCGGGCCGGGACGGCAAGGATCGCCCAACAGGCGTATCGTTGCGCCTTTGCAATTTCCGTAAGGAGTACCTGTCGTGAGTGCATCACCGGGCGCGGGCAGCAAAGCCGCCCCTTCGGCCATTCCCTATATCGAGCGCGGCACGCGTCCCTTCTGGCGCGCCAGTCTCGCGCTGCTGTTCGCGGGCTATGCCACGTTTTCGCTGCTGTATTGCGTGCAGCCGCTCTTGCCCGCGTTTTCGCAGACCTTCGGCGTGAGCCCCGCGCAGAGCAGCCTGTCGCTGTCGTTCAGCACGGCGGCGCTGGCCTGCGCGATCTTTATCGCGGGCTTCGTGTCCGAAGGCTGGAGCCGGCGCACGATGATGACGGCCTCGCTCACGGCTTCGTCGCTGCTCACGCTCGCGGTCGCGTTCGTGCCCCACTGGCATACGCTGCTGGTGCTGCGCACGCTCGAAGGCATTGCGCTCGGCGGCGTGCCCGCGGTCGCGATGGCCTGGCTCGCCGAAGAGATGCACCCCGACGGCCTCGGTCTTTCGATGGGCCTTTATGTGGGCGGCACGGCCATCGGCGGCATGGCCGGGCGCGTGATCACCGGCATCTGCACCGACCTGTTCGGCTGGCGCGTGGCCATCGCGGTGATCGGCGTGCTGGGGCTCGCGTCGATGTTCGCGTTCCGCGCGCTGTTGCCGCCCTCGCGTCATTTCGTGCCCAGAAGCGGGCTGGGCTTCGCGCATCATCGCGCGGCGCTGTTGCGCCATCTCGCGCGGCCAGGGCTCCCTGTGCTGTTCTCGCTCGGCTTCGTGCTGATGGGCAGCTTCGTCACGCTCTACAACTACATTGGCTACCGGCTGATCGCAGCGCCCTACAACATGAGCCAGGCGGCCATCGGCGCGATCTTCCTCGTGTACCTGACCGGCGTGGTCGCCTCGCCGTGGTCGGGCCGCATGGCCGATACCTTCGGGCGCGGCCGCGTGCTGCTCGCCAGCCTCGCGCTGATGCTCGTGGGCGTCGTGCTGACGATGTTCGCGCCGCTCGGCGCAATCGCGGCAGGCATTGCGTGCCTGACGATCGGCTTTTTTGCGGGGCATTCGGTGGCGAGCGGCTGGGTCGGGCGTCTCGCGCGCGAGGCGAAGGGCCAGGCCGCGGCACTCTATTTGCTCAGCTATTACCTGGGTTCGAGCATCATGGGCTCGGTCGGCGGGCACTTCTGGGCCGCGTGGGGCTGGGGCGGCGTGGCCGGTCTCGTCGCGGTGCTGCTCGTGCTGGGACTGCTCGGCGCACGCATGCTGCGCTCACGCGAGAAGGCCGGCGCGGCGTGATTGCGCACCGCTCGCGGATCGTCTGACGAAAGCTGTTCGTAACCCTGGCGATGAGGCGCAAGCGTGCTGCGGCGCGCTATGAGCATCGGCGCAAAGTCCTGCCCGGCGGGGCTGCGCGGCGCAGCACGGACGACACGGCAAGCCAACTGCACGCCGACATGTCTGCAAGCCTCACCTATACTCGATTCAGGGCCGAAGCCGCAGCGCCGCGCGTGACGCAATCGCGGCTTAGGGGACGAACGCAGCGAGCATCACAGCCGTCTCGTCGGCCCCTCAATACAAGGAGACGAGCATGTCAGGTTATTTCACGATCGGCGACTTCGTGATGATCATCCCGATGGCCCTCGCTGGCGCACTCTTCCTCGGCGCCGTGCCCTGTGCAACCGAATTTCGACACAACTCGCTGCGTATCTTCGGGGCGTTGCTCGGCGCACTCGCGGCCGTCGCGCTCGTCGAAACACTGCCGGCGTTGATGTAGCCAGCGTTCTCTCCAGCTGTATTTCCACGCGCCCGGCCAGGGCGCGCGTGGCGCTTTGCGCTCAACGCACGCCGACGCCCGGCTGCAATCCCCGGAACTGTCTCAACGCGGCGCGCCAATACGGTTCGCGCTTCGGCGAAGGCATCGCCGCGTCAAACGGAGCGTCGACCGGAGCGTCAACCGGCGCATCGACCAGCGCGGGCAATGCCACCCACGGCAGCGTCGGATGCAGATGATGTTGCCGATGCAGATGGTGATTCATCAGCAGCAGCCCCAGACCACGCGGCACCCGAAAGTCGCGCGCGCGGCCCGGCTCGTTCATCGCGACGCCGTAGTGCGGCAGGTTGTCCGCCAGCGACAGCCACAAGCCGCGCAGGTACATCGCCAGCAGCAGCACCGGCCAGGCCTTCGCATAAAGCGCGAACGCGAGCGCATACAACGCCAGCGAACAAAGCCAGTCGCGGCGCGCGCGCCGACGTTTCGCGGGATCCTGCACGTGGTTCGCAAAGAGCTTCTGCACCTGGCGGCCCTCGTCGCCCTGCGCGGCCACGCCCCGCTCGATCACGGCGCACGCCATGCGCACCGGCACGAACGCGAGCAGCGGCGCGAGCAGTTCCGCCACATACAGACCGCCTAGCAGACGCGCGTACCAGGAGAGGCGGCGCAGCCAGCGCGGGCCGCGCGCATCGTCGACGTCGGGACGGTCGAACGCCTCGCGCGTAAAGCGGTGATGCATCAGGTGTCCGAAACGTACCGCGTCGAACGGCATGGCAAGACCGATGGCAAGCAGCCGCGCGACGGTCTCGTTGGCGCGCCGCGAGCGCAGCAACTGGCCGTGGATCCCTTCGTGAATCAAGCCCCAGTGAATCGGCGTGACCAGCACGACGGGCACGAGCGTCGCGAGCAGCACGAATGACATGCCGCCCGTCGCGCGCAGCAGCAAAGGCAAGCCGATGAGTTGATAGGCCAGCGCCAGCGCCGCCACGCCAGTGAGCACGAGGTTCGCGCGCACGTCGAGTTGGCGGCGCGCGGCAACCTGTGCAGCACGCTTTGCGGCGGCCTGCGCACTCGCCCTGGCGGGCTGGGGACGAACGGCGCTCGTGGACTCCATCGGCATACCTCGCGGTAAAGATTGCCGCGAAAATAGCAGCGCCGCGTGACAGCGCCAGGACGCGCATCTTGCGGCGCATTACGGATTGCGAAGCGCGCAACAAAGCGCCCATCGCATCGACGAAAAAAAACCGCCTCGCGTGCAGCGAGGCGGTTTTCAGGCAATGCGCCGCGACTCGATCGCCGCGATCAGCGCGATCCGCGCGATCAGATCGCCTGATCGGTCGACGGCTTTTCCCACAGATTGATGCCGCCTTCGGTTGCGTAGCGGTCGATTTCGGCGAGTTCTTCCGCCGAGAATTCGAGGTTCTTCAGCGCCGCGACATTCTCGCGCACCTGCTCCGCACGGCTCGCGCCGATCAGCGCCGAGGTCACGCGGCCGCCGCGCAGCGTCCACGCAATCGCCATCTGCGCGAGGCTCTGGCCGCGGCGTTGCGCGAGTTCGTTGAGCTTGCGCACGTGCTCGATGTTGGTGGGGCTCAGGTGTTCGTTCTTGAGCGAGCCGCCGCCCGGACGGTTCACGCGCGCGTCTTCCGGCACGCCGTTCAGGTACTTGCTGGTGAGCAGGCCCTGTGCGAGCGGCGTGAACGCGATGCTGCCCGTGCCGATGTCTTCGAGCGTGTCGAGCAGCTCATGCTCGATCCAGCGGTTGAGCAGGTTGTACGACGGCTGATGGATCAGCAGCGGCACCTTGTACTCGGCCAGCAGCTTCGCCATTTCGCGCGTCTTTTGCGCCGAATACGACGAAATGCCCACGTACAGCGCCTTGCCCTGCTGCACGGCGGTCGCGAGCGCACCCGCGGTTTCTTCAAGCGGCGTTTCCGAATCGAAGCGGTGCGAATAGAAGATATCGACGTAATCGAGGCCCATGCGCTGCAGGCTCTGGTCGAGGCTCGCGAGCACGTACTTGCGCGAGCCGCCGCCCTGGCCATACGGGCCCGGCCACATGTCCCAGCCCGCCTTCGACGAGATCAGCAGTTCGTCGCGGTAGGGACGGAAATCGTCCTTGAAAATGCGGCCGAAGTTGGTTTCGGCGCTGCCGTACGGCGGGCCGTAGTTGTTCGCGAGGTCGAAGTGCGTGATGCCGAGGTCAAAAGCCGTACGCAGGATTTCGCGCTGCGTCGAAATCGGCGTGGTGTCGCCGAAGTTGTGCCACAGGCCGAGCGAAAGCGCCGGCAGCTTGAGTCCCGACTTGCCGCAAAAGCGGTATTGCATTTCCGAATAGCGTTCAGCAGCTGCTTCGTAGGCCATCTTTGAATCCTCGAACGGGAACTGGTTTCAGAAAATCCGGCGGCGGCGCGCGGAATTTGCGCATATCGCGCAAAAAACGCAGCAATAGCGCCATAAAACCGTCAAATTCTGCGATGTGGCGCGCCGCGCGGATTGCCATGCTAGCCGATCCGCGCACTCCGTGCAGAAGCCCATCATGTGGGACAGGCGATGGACGCTGTCACCGTGCTCGCCTACACTGCGGCGTCCGTCTTCTGCATGAGGTCTTTATGGTCAAAGCGCTTTCGTTCGCGCTGATCGCCTGCGGCGTTGCGCTGCTCTATTTCGGCGGTCAGTCGTTTCATTCGTTCTCGAACGACGTGTCGCGCCTCGTCACCGGTGCGCCCACCGATCGCACGATGATCCTGATTGTGGCGGGCGCCGCCGCGACCGTCGCCGGGCTCACCGGCCTGGTGGTGTCGGGACGCCGGCGCTAGGCCGACGCCCTTTTCGAGCCGCCGCTAGACGGCTCAGACAAGCTTCACTTCCGGCTGCGAAGCCGAGCGCGTGCCCGGCAGCGGCACGTTGCTCGCGCCGTGGTAGGTGTAGACCAGCGAGAACTTCACGTCGTCGCTCTGGTTCTGCCCCGCCGAGTGCAGCGTGTTGCAGTGGAAGAACACGACATCGCCCTTCTGCAGCGTCGGCGAGATCGCCTTGTCGATCCATGCCTGGTTTTCCGGCAGATCGGAGCGGAAGAACTTCGCATTGTCGAAGCTGCCCGACGTGAACGGCGCGGTATGCGAGCCCGGCACGAACCACAGGCCGCCGTTCTCGACCGTCTCCGGCCCAAGCGCGAGCCACACCGACACCAGGTCGTCGCGCTCGAACGACCAGTAACGCACGTCGCGATGCCAGCCCGTCAGGCTGCCGTACGCGGGGTGCTTGGTCATCATGCAGTTGTGGTGCGCGCGCGAGAGCACCGGCTCCTCGCCGAAATACAGCTCCATCCAGCCCGCGACCTCGGGCGAGGTCGCCCATGCGCGATACGACGGGTGGCGCGAATACGCGTCGAGCAGACGGCGCACCGTATGGCCGCCGGGCGCGTCCTTCGAGTCGGGCGCGCCGGGATAACGCAGATCGGCTTCGAATTCGAGCGGCGCGGCGGCCGCCTCCAACTGTTCCTGCGCAGCGCGCTTGATCTCGTCGCACCGTTCGGGCGAGACGAGCCCCGGCACGACCACGAAACCGCGCTCGCGCAGCGCCTGCACCTGTTCCTTCTTTGACTGGACTGACATGGGACTTCCGTTATTCGAGGCCTGCATGGGCCGCGGCCATGCGAGCCGCGGCAGCGGCGCCGCGCTTATGTGCCGCTTTGTGCGTTTCGGGCGCGCCGTGCGTTCGATTGTAAGAGCGCGCGCACGCGGCTGGAAGCGGCGCTCGCACGCATCGATGCTCACATCGACGCACATCGATGAAGCAGCGCCGCACCGCCATGGCGACTAAGGGCGCGATCGCATGCATCAAGATGCGTCGCAAATCGACGGGGCCGGGTATTAACCGACTTTCGGGCGTCATGATTCGCGTGTAGTCTGCCCGGATGCTGTTTTTCGACCACGAATATCTATCGCGCTCGCGGACTGCCGCGCAGCCCTTGCCCAGCAAGGCTGCTGCCCTCCCAAGTCCGTCACCGCGCGCCCTCTCAAGCCTTGTCCACGCCTTGCGGCCTGTCTCGCGTTTCCCTTAATTGTGACCACGCTGAAAACAGGCACGCTTGCTGCTCGAATCGACGCGGCCCGCTGCGAACCTCGTAACGACGAACCTCGCAACGAATTTCGCGTCGAACCTGAAACTGCCTACACCATGCCTACCCTTTCCGACACTCGTCGCATGACTCATGCTGCCCTGAAGGCCGCCCGCCCCGCCCGCCGCCATGTCATGCGCGCACTGCGCCACCATGCCGCGCGCACGCGCGCGCTCGCCCAGCAGGTGCGGGCCGCCCATCCGGTCGACAGCATGCGGTCGTGGTTCCACACGTTCTTCTCGGTGCTGCGCCTGCGCGCGGGCGCGCGCCACTTCTCGCTGCGCACGCTGCTGTACCGGCCGAACGCGACGCTGCGCACGCTCGCCGCGCCTTCGACCGTGCATACCGCACGCAACGCGCGCCAGCCGCGCCGCATCACTGCGAGCAGCGCGGGCTGGTTCGGCTTCTCAATGCGCTGAGCGCGCCGGCGACCGTCGGCGGCACGCGCCGCACTCGCCACACATACCGCACGCGCCAGAAAACAAAAAACCCCGCCAGGGCTTGCGCCCTGCGGGGTTTTTCTTTGCGTGCGTCGCGGCTTAAGCGAGCGCGCCAACCGGCTCCGTGCCAGCCGCTTCGGCCAGTGCGAGCGCGCGGTCGGTGGCTTCCCACGTGAATTCCGGCTCTTCGCGGCCGAAGTGGCCGTAAGCAGCGGTCTTCTCGTAGATCGGGCGCAGCAGGTCGAGCATCTGGATGATGCCCTTCGGACGCAGGTCGAAGTGTTCGCGCACGAGCTTCGTGATCGTCGCGTCCGAGACCTTGCCGGTGCCGAACGTGTTGACCATCACCGAAGTCGGCTCGGCCACGCCGATGGCGTACGAGACCTGGATCAGGCAGCGCGAAGCCAGACCGGCGGCGACGATGTTCTTCGCCACGTAACGGCCAGCGTAAGCCGCCGAGCGGTCGACCTTCGACGGATCCTTGCCCGAGAACGCACCGCCGCCGTGCGGGGCTGCGCCGCCGTACGTATCGACGATGATCTTGCGGCCCGTGAGGCCGCAATCGCCCTGCGGGCCGCCGATCACGAAGCGACCGGTCGGGTTGACGAGGAACTTGATGTCGCCCTTGATGAGCTCAGCCGGGAGCACCGGCTTGATGACTTCTTCGATGACGGCTTCGCGCAGCGTGGCCAGGTCGATGTCCGGCGAGTGCTGCGTCGACAGCACGACCGTGTCGATGGCGTGCGGCTTGCCGTCGACGTAGCGCACCGTGACCTGCGACTTCGCGTCCGGACGCAGCCAGGGCAGGCGGCCGTCGCGGCGCAGGTTCGACTGGCGCTCGACCAGACGGTGCGACAGGTGGATCGGCAGCGGCATCAGTTCGGGCGTTTCGTCGCACGCATAACCGAACATCAGGCCCTGGTCGCCAGCACCTTGATCGAGGTTGTTGTCGTGCGCGCGGTCGACGCCTTGAGCGATGTCCGGCGACTGCTTGTCGTAAGCGACGAGCACCGCGCAGCCGCGGTAGTCGATGCCGTAGTCGGTGTTGTCGTAGCCGATGCGCTTGATCGTGTCGCGCGCGACCTGGATGTAGTCGACGTTGGCCGTCGTGGTGATTTCACCGGCGAGCACGACGAGACCCGTGTTGCACAGCGTTTCCGCTGCAACGCGCGAGTACTTGTCCTGCGTCAGGATGGCATCGAGAATCGCGTCCGAGATCTGATCCGCGACTTTGTCGGGATGGCCTTCGGAAACGGATTCGGAAGTGAAGAAATAGTCGTTTGCCACGTGTAAGGCTCCTTGTAGCTGGTGACGGTTAATTTCACGTAGCCAGCTTCGGGAGCTTTGAAGCGGCGACGCTTTAGCGGATTACCTGGTCCAGTTAGTCACGACCGCACACTTAGCTCCGTGGCGCGATACATGACGAACCGGCTTCGCCCCGCAAGTTGTCAGTTAACTCGGCGAAGCCCGTATTATAGCGACTTCCCTAATTTGTCGCAGAGTCACACCGCGTGTTGTCAATCGTTTTCTCCACTGCTTTCCGGCTCGTCACGGGAGTCGCCGCATGCTAGGCAAACTCGGCTCACGTTTCGCCATTGGTCTGCTGAAACTTTTTGCGATCCTACCCTATGGTTTCGTCGCTCGCCTGGGAGACGGGCTGGGCTGGCTGCTCTACCAGATCCCAAGCCGCCGCAAGCGCGTCGTCCACACCAACCTGCGCCTGTGCTTCCCCGAGTGGAGCGACGAAAAGCGCGAGGAAGTCGCGGGCCAGCACTTTCGCCAGGCGATCCGCAGCTACATGGAGCGCAGCGTGCAGTGGTTCGGCTCGGCGAAAAAGCTCGAAAAGCTCGTCCAGCTCGACAGCGAAATCGACCTGAACGACCCCAATTTGCCGCCGACGCTGTTCCTCGGGCTGCATTTTGTCGGCATCGAGGCCGGTTCGATGTTCCTCAACTACTCGCTGCACCGCCCCTGCGGCTCGCTCTACCAGCCGTTCTCGAACCCCGAGTTCGAGGCCGCCGCGAAAGCCGGCCGCAGCCGCTTCGGCGCCGAAATGGTCAGCCGCGCGGACAGCGCGCGCGCCGTGCTGCGCTGGCTGCGCGACAAGAAGCCGGTGATGCTCGGCGCCGATATGGACTACGGCATGCGCAACTCCACCTTCGTGCCGTTCTTCGGCGTGCCGGCCTGTACGCTCACGGCGGTCGGGCGTCTGGCGAAGGTGGGGCATGCGCAGGTCGTGCCGTTCATCGGCGAGGTGCTGCCCAATTACAAGGGTTATCGGCTGAAAGTCTTCAAACCTTGGGAAAATTATCCGACCGGCGACGACGAGCTCGACGCCCGCCGCATGAACGCGTTTCTCGAAGAGCAGATCCCGCGCATTCCCGAGCAGTATTACTGGGTGCACAAGCGCTTCAAGACGCGCCCGGAGGGGCAGCCGGGGGTCTATTGAAGCCGGCGTAATGGCCGTGCCCCAAGTCGTCCCGGATGTCGTGATGCAAGCCGCCTGCGGGCGGCTTTTTGCTGCGCGAGCGCTTTCGACACCCGCGTCCGGCACCGGGGCTGCGTGTATCATTCGCTATTCGGCGCAACTCGCCGCACCTCCTTTCGCAGCAAGGACTCGACGTACACCGTGAAGCTGAAATTCACCAAGATGCACGGCGCGGGCAACGACTTCGTCGTGCTCGACGGCTACACCCAGTCGCTTACGCTCACGCCCGAACGCGTGCGCGCGCTCGCTGACCGCCATTTCGGCGTCGGCGCGGATCAACTGCTGGTGGTCGAGAAACCGACCGTCGATGGCGTCGATTTCCGCTATCGCATCTTCAATTGCGACGGCGGCGAGGTCGAACACTGCGGCAACGGCGCGCGCTGCTTCGTCAAATTCGTGCGCGACCGCAAGCTCACCGACGCGCGCCAGGTGCGCGTGCAGGTGCAAAAAGGCGTGCTCACGCTCGTCATGCAGGACAACGGCGAGGTCGTGGTCGACATGGGCAGCCCGGTTTTCGAGCCGGTGCAGGTGCCGTTCGACGCGAGCGGCCTCGAAGGCCGCCGCGAGGGCAACGACACGCTCTGGCCGCTCGACGTGAATGGCCAGACGCGCTGGATTTCGGCGGTATCGATGGGCAATCCGCACGCGGTGCAGATCGTCGACGATGCCGAAGCCTTCGCCGTTCTCGACGACGGCCCCGTGATTGAAAAGCACGCGCGCTTTCCGAACAAGGTCAACGCGGGCTTCATGCAGATCGTCTCGCGCAACGAGGTGAAGCTGCGCGTGTTCGAGCGCGGCGCGGGTGAAACGCTCGCGTGCGGCACGGGCGCGTGCGCGGCGGTGGCGGCAGGGATTCGCCGCGGTCTGCTCGATTCGCCGGTCAAGGTGCACACGCACGGCGGCCAGCTCACGATCGCCTGGGACGGCGCGCGCGACGAAAGCGCCGCGCTGACCATGGCCGGCCCGGCCGCGACCGTGTTCGAAGGCGAAATCGACATCCAGGACTGATCCCGCAGGCGGTCTCATCCGCCGCATTGGTTTGTTTCACGCACCACCCAGCGGTACCCAGCACTACGCAAGACCTTCCGCGCCGCGATGCTTTTGCACGCACTGTGAGGCATCCCGCGCGCGGCCACGATACATCGCCTCATCCGGCGCGCAGCCGCGCGCCGCTTCCTGACCGAACGCGCTTATTGACGTGCTAAAAACATGACCGATCGCGAAGTCGCCGATTATCTGCTTGCCAACCCTAACTTCTTCGTCGAGCACGCCGAGCTGCTGGTCTCGCTCAGGCTGGGCAACCCGCACGGCAAGGCCGCCGTGTCGCTCCAGGAGCGCCAGATGGAGATGCTGCGCGAGAAGAACAAACACCTGGAACTGCGTCTGTCCGAGCTGCTGCGCTACGGCCACGAGAACGACAGCATTGCCGCGAAGATGGTTCACTGGACTTCGCTCGTGCTAGCCGAGCGCGATCCGCACGCGTTGCCGCGCATGATCGCCGAGCGTCTGCGCGAGGAGTTCGACGTGCCGCAATCGGCGCTGCGCCTGTGGGATGTCGCCGAAACCTACGCGCAGGCAAGTTTCGCGAAGCACACCGGCGAGGAAGTGCGCCTCTTCGCAGGCAGCCTGGCGACGCCGTATTGCGGCGCGAATACGGGCTTCGAAGCCGCGCAGTGGCTCGACGCCGAGCAAGGCGAGCCGCAGTCGGTCGCGATCATCACGCTGCGCAAGCGCGTGACGGACGAAGAGCGCGACCCGAGTGGCGAGCCGTTCGGCCTGCTGGTGATGGGTTCGCCCGATCCGCGCCGCTTCCATGACGGCATGGGCACCGATTTCCTGCGCCAGATCGGCACGCTTGCCAGCGGCGCGCTCGCGCGCCTGTTGCCGCATTGAGTGGCCGCACTGATCCTTTATTGAAGCGGTTTTGACCCGCACCGACGCCGCCGCCGTGAACCCGACCGATCCGATCGCCGACTATCTCGACACGCTCGAGCACGTGCGCAGGCTCTCGGCGCACACGTTGCGCGGCTACGCGCACGAACTCGACGAGCTTAAAAAACTCGCCAACGGCCGGCCGCTCGAAAAGGTGACGCCCGCCGACGTGCGCGGCGCGGTGGCGCGCGCCCACGCGGGCGGCCTGTCGGCGCGCTCGATTGCGCACCGGCTGTCGGCGTGGCGCGCGTTCTATCGCTGGTTGGCGGGCCGCATCGAACTCGATGCGAATCCCGTGGCCGCCGTGCGCGCCCCCAAGCGTGCGAAGACGCTGCCGAAAGCGCTCTCCGTCGACGACGCCACGCGCCTCATGGAGGCGCCCGTCGCCGCAAGCGACGCCGCGGCAGGCAACCTGGAGACGCTGCGCGACCAGGCAATGCTGGAGCTGTTCTATTCGTCGGGGCTGCGGCTTGCGGAACTCGTGGGCCTCGACGTGCGTTATGTGAAACGCGATGGCTACGAATCGGCGGGCTGGTTCAAGCGCGACGCCGCCGAAGTCGAAGTGCACGGCAAGGGCGACCGCCATCGCATCGTTCCCGTGGGACGCAAGGCGATCGACGCAATCGACGCCTGGCTCGCGGTGCGCGACGCCTGGGTCAAGCACGACGACGCCCCGCTCTTTCTGTCTGTGCGCGGCAACCGCATGGCGCCTGGCGTCGTGCGCGAGCGCGTGAAGCGCGCCGCGCTGGTCGCCGGCATTCCGGCGAACGTCCACCCGCACGTATTGCGGCACTCGTTCGCCACGCACCTGCTGCAATCGAGCGGCGATCTGCGCGCCGTCCAGGAACTACTTGGCCACGCCAGCATTTCGGCGACGCAGGTGTATACGTCGCTCGATTTCCAGCATCTCGCGAAGGTGTACGACAACGCGCATCCACGCGCGAAGAAGCGCGACGAGTCAGGCTCATAAGCCTGCCAGGCCCGCCAGGCAGCTAAAGCCTCACCGCGCATCCACCGATTTTTTGCGCGTCCGGCGCTTTCACACAGCGTGAGCGAAACCACCGGACGCCGCCGCATCACTGGCATCACATCCATCATGAATATCGTCACTCTCAAGCCGTCGAAAGAAAAATCCCTGCTGCGCCGCCATCCGTGGGTCTATGCCAACGCGATCGAGCGCGTCGACGGCAAGCCCGCGTCCGGCGCCACGGTGATCGTGCGCGCGCACGACGGCCGCTTCCTCGCGCGCGCCGCGTACAGCCCGCATTCGCAGATCCGCGCGCGCGTCTGGAGCTTCGACGAAAACGAGCCGATCGACCACGCGTTCTTCAAGCGCCGCGTGCAACGCGCGCTCGCGCATCGCCAGGCGATGGTGCACAACACGGGCGCGGTGCGCCTGATCTTCGGCGAGGCGGACGGCCTGCCCGGCCTGATCGTCGACTGGTACACGGAAGACGCGCAGAAACCGCGCGGCCAGCTCGTCTGCCAGTTCATGGCGGCGGGCGTGGAAGCGTGGAAAGAAGCGATCGTGAACGCGCTGACCCAGGCGACGGGTTGCCCGAACGTCTATGAGCGCTCGGACGTGTCGATCCGCGAAAAGGAAGGGCTCGAACAAGTCACTGGCCTGCTGGCCGGCGACGAGCCGCCCGAAACCCTCATCGCGAGCGAAAACGGCGTGCGCTACCACGTCGACGTGCGCAAGGGCCACAAGACCGGCTTCTACGTCGACCAGCGCGACAATCGCGCCCTCGTGCAGACCTATGCCGAGGGCCGCGACGTGCTCAACTGCTTCTGCTACACGGGCGGCTTCTCGCTCGCGGCGATGAAGGGCGGCGCGAAACGCGTGGTCTCGATCGACTCGTCGGGCGAGGCGCTGAACACGGCGCAAAAGAACGTGCAGGCGAACGGCTTCGACGCCGAACGCGCCACGTGGCTCGACGCGGACGCCTTCAAGACGCTGCGCCGCCTGCACGAAGAAGGCGAGCGTTTCGATCTGGTCGTGCTCGATCCGCCCAAGTTCGCGGCATCGCGCGAGCACGTCGATCGCGCCGCGCGCGCCTATAAGGACATCAACCTCACCGGCTTCAAGCTGCTGCGTCCGGGCGGCCTGCTGTTCACGTACTCGTGCTCGGGCGCGATCGACGCGGAGCTGTTCCAGAAGATCGTCGCGGGCGCGGCCGCCGACGCGAAGGTCGACGCCCGCATCATCAAGCGCCTGGGCGCGGGCGTCGATCACCCGCTGCTCACGGCCTTCCCGGAAGGCGAATACCTCAAGGGCCTGCTGTTGCAAATCGCCTGAAGCGGCCTTATCTGCGCGTGATTGACACGAACGCAGCGGCCACGCGATGCGACCCCGTATCAGGGCGATTCCGCGTGTGCCCTGCGTGCGCGCCGCAGATATGATTCAATAGATAGTTATGTTGTAACACTGGCGACAGAGCGCGCAGACCGCGCGACGCGCCGCGTCCTCACCCGACACTCATCAGGCACAGAGCATGGCAAACAGCATGATTCCCGTCACGATCCTGACCGGCTTCCTCGGCAGCGGCAAGACCACGCTGCTCAAGCGCATCCTCAACGAGAACCACGGCATGAAGATCGCCGTGATCGAGAACGAGTTCGGCGAAGAGAACATCGACAACGAAATTCTCGTGCAGGACAGCAACGAGCAGATCATCCAGATGAGCAACGGCTGCATCTGCTGCACGATCCGCGGCGACCTCGCACGCGTGCTCGGCGACCTCGCGCAGCAAAAGCGCGACGGCAAGCTGGATTTCGAGCGCGTCGTGATCGAAACGACCGGCCTCGCGAATCCGGGCCCGGTCGCGCAGACGTTCTTCATGGACAACGAGATCGCCGACACCTTCCTGCTCGACGCGATCATCACGCTGGTCGACGCGAAGCACGGCAACAAGCAGCTCGACGAGCATGAAGTGGTGCAGCGCCAGGTCGGTTTCGCCGACCGCATCTTCGTCACGAAGGCCGATCTCGTCGACGCGAAGGAAGTCGCCGACCTGCGTCACCGCGTGCTGCACATGAACCCGAAGGCGCAAGTGCGCGAAGTCAACTTCGGCGAAGCGGACATCAAGGAAGTGTTCGACCTGCGCGGCTTCAACCTGAACGCCAAGCTCGAAATCGATCCGGACTTCCTCGCCGAAGACGAGCATGAACACGCGCACGACCATGCGCACGCTCATGACGACCACGGCCACGCTCACGGCGACCATGCCGATCACGCCGACTGCGACCACGATCACGGCAAGTGCACGCACGAAGGCCACGACCACGGTCACCACCATCACCACGCGCACCACGACGACAAGATCAAGTCGTTCGTGTACCGCAGCGACCGCCCGTTCGACCCGAACCGTCTTGAGGACTTCCTCGGCGGCATCCTGCAGATCTACGGCGAGCACCTGCTGCGCTACAAGGGCGTGCTCTACATGAAGGGCGTAGACCGCAAGGTGGTGTTCCAGGGCGTGCACCAGATGATGGGCAGCGACCTGGCCGCCAAGTGGCTGCCGATCGAGAAAAAGAACAGCAAGATGGTGTTCATCGGCATCGACCTGCCGAAGGATCTGATCACCGACGGGCTCGACGCCTGCCTCGTCTAATGCACCGAATGTGCGACTTGCATCGCGCATAAGTCATTTTTGACGGATAACGCCCGGCTTCAGATGAACTGAACGCCGGGCGTTGTCGTTTTTAGCGGCATTGCAGTGCGCGTAATTCGGTATTTCCGTGCGCTGTGCATCAAATAACGTACCCGACCATCGCTTTTTCACGATTGGCGCGTTATATTTTCTGGATATCGTACGTAAGACGAACCTCAGACGAAGCCGTCGCGAATGCAGGGATTTCCCGCTTGCGGCGTGAGTTTGCGGTTCGGTTACAATACGGCCCCACTGGAAGAGAGGCGCTCTCCCCACCACCGGTTTCAAGGCCATTTCCGGCAGATTCCGGCGAGAAACAGAAGTGCCTCCCCGGCCGCGCATCGCGTCGCAGCGCGCAGCCGGTACGAAATATGCCTCAGAAGCTTCTGAACCACGGTTTCCAGAGGAGTTCGGCCCCGCAGCGGCGCTCCGGCGTCACGACAATTCACCGTCCGTGCCCGTCGGTGCGCACCTTGGCGCGAAAAAGCGCGCGATAAAACGCGGTTTTGGGTGGTATAGGCCACTGCGGGCAACACAAAAGTGCAGGCAAGATGTGCCAGTTTTGCCTCACTCATTGAAGAAGCAAGCCAGATGACGACGAAACGACTCTTGACCGAAGCCGAAATCCTGAAGATGAGCGACAAGGATTACATGAACGAGGATCAGCTCGCCTTCTTCAAGAACCGGCTCGAACAGCTCCAGGCGGAAATCCTCCGCAATGCGGGCCAGACCACCGAGAATCTGCGCGAAACCGTGATCGTTCCCGATCCGGCCGACCGCGCGACGATCGAAGAAGAGCACGCACTTGAGCTGCGCACGCGTGACCGCGAGCGCAAGCTGCTCAAGAAGGTGCAGCAATCGATCGCGCGCATCGAATCGGGCGACTATGGCTGGTGCGAGGAAACCGGTGAGCCGATCGGCATTCCGCGTCTGCTCGCGCGCCCGACCGCTACGCTCTCGCTCGAAGCGCAAGAGCGCCGCGAACTGCGCCAGAAGCTGTTCGGCGACTGACCGGCTGCCGGCTCCGCCGCCTGTTTCAAGCAGGCGCGAGCTGGATCGAATGCCTTCTCGAAGAAGCGCACGGAGTTCCGTGCGCTTTTTTATTTGCGCGACCTTATCTGTACGACGCACGTGCGCAGATCTTTCGCCCGCTCTGCACTGCCCCCGCCTTTATCTCGCTTTCTGCGCCGCGAGCCCTTGAACTGCCCGCTGCCGCCCTAAACTTCTACCGACACGCCCGCTCGCGCGCCCAGGCGCTGCCGCCTTCCGGCAGCGATTCAACCTCCAGGCACGCGCGGCGCGTACCGAATCCCGATGGCGCGGCACGGCGGCACGAACCACGCCAGTCCGCGCCAGTCTCTACCTGGCATCAACGGTAAAAGGAACGCACATGGAGCAATTTCACGGCACGACGATCGTATCCGTGCGGCGCGGCGACAAGGTCGCCCTCGGCGGCGACGGCCAGGTCACCCTCGGCAACATCGTCATGAAGGGCGGCGCAAAGAAAGTGCGGCGCATTTACGGCGGCAAGGTCATGGTCGGCTTCGCCGGCGGCACCGCCGACGCGTTCTCGCTGCTCGACCGCTTCGAAGCCAAGCTCGAAAAGCATCAGGGCAATCTCACGCGCGCAGCCGTCGAGCTCGCCAAGGACTGGCGCACCGACCGCATGCTGCGCCGTCTCGAAGCCATGCTGATCGCCGCCGACGCCACCACCACCCTCGTCATCACCGGTAACGGCGACGTGCTCGATCCCGAAGGCGGGATCTGCGCGATCGGCTCGGGCGGTTCGTACGCGCAGGCCGCGGCCAAGGCGCTTGTCGACAACACCGACCTCTCGCCGCGCGAGATCGTCGAAAAGGCGCTCGAAATCGCGGGCGACATGTGTATCTATACGAATCACAACCGCGTGATCGAAACCATCGAGTAACCCCCAGGACGACAAGGAATCACGATGAGCACCATGACTCCCGCCGAGATCGTCTCGGAACTCGACAAGCACATCATCGGCCAGGCGAAGGCCAAGAAAGCCGTGGCCGTCGCGCTGCGCAACCGCTGGCGCCGTCAGCAGGTCGCCGAGCCGCTGCGCCAGGAAATCACGCCGAAGAACATTCTCATGATCGGGCCGACGGGCGTCGGCAAGACCGAAATCGCGCGCCGTCTGGCCAAGCTCGCCGACGCGCCGTTCATCAAGATCGAAGCGACCAAGTTCACCGAAGTGGGCTACGTGGGCCGTGACGTCGACAGCATCGTGCGCGACCTCATCGAAATTTCGGTGAAGCAGACGCGCGAAACGGAAATGCGCAAGGTGCGCAGCAAGGCCACCGACCAGGCCGAAGACCGCATCCTCGACATCCTGCTGCCGAGCGCACGTCCGGTGGGCTTCAATGCCGCCTCGGAAACCGCACCGGCCGACGGCGACAACGCCACGCGCCAGACCTTCCGCAAGCGCCTGCGCGAAGGCCAGCTCGACGACAAGGAAATCGAGCTCGACGTTGAAATGCCGCAGTCGGGCATGGACATCATGGGGCCGCCGGGCATGGAAGACATGACCGAGCAGATCCGTTCGATGTTCGCCAATCTGGGCGGCGGCAAGAAGACGCGCCGCAAGGTGAAGGTCAAGGAAGCGCTCAAGCTCCTCACGGACGAAGAAGCATCGAAGATGCTCAACGACGAAGAGGTCAAGCAGAAGGCCGTGCAGAACGTCGAGCAGAACGGCATTGTGTTCCTCGACGAAATCGACAAGATCGCTTCGCGCAACAACGAAGGCGCGGGTGGCGGCGAAGTCTCGCGTCAAGGCGTGCAGCGCGACCTGCTGCCGCTCGTTGAGGGCACCACCATCAACACGAAGTACGGGATGATCAAGACCGATCACATCCTGTTCATCGCGAGCGGTGCGTTCCATCTGGCCAAGCCGAGTGATTTGATCCCCGAACTGCAAGGCCGTTTCCCGATCCGCGTCGAACTCGAATCGCTGTCCGTGAAGGACTTCGAAGCGATTCTGGTCGCCACCGATGCGAGCCTCGTGAAGCAGTATCAGGCCCTGCTCGCGACCGAAGACGTGCAGCTCGATTTCGCCGAGGACGGGATTCGCCGCCTCGCGGAAATCGCATTCTCGGTCAACGAGAAGACCGAGAACATCGGTGCGCGCCGTCTCTACACGGTCATCGAAAAGCTGCTCGAAGACGTGTCGTTCGCCGCGGGCAATCACGCGGGCCAGAGCGTGACCGTCGATGCAGCTTATGTCGACAAGGCGCTCGGCGAAGTCTCGCAGGACGAGGATCTGTCGCGCTACGTGCTGTAAGTACGCGCTGCGGCTCTTGCTGCAGATCTCGCTGTGCAAACAAAAAGCCCTGCATTTGCAGGGCTTTTTTCATTGTGGCGCCGGTTCGAACGCGCTTACTGCTTGACCGGACGCTTCGCGAGCTTGCGCTGCAACGTGCGCCGATGCATGTTGAGCGCGCGCGCCGTGGCGGAGATATTGCCGCCGTGCTCGGACAGCACGCGCTGGATATGCTCCCATTCGAGACGCGCAACCGACAGCGGCGCGGGGTGCTCGATGGCGGCTTCGGCCTGCAGCGTGCTCGCGTCGCCTTGCAGCGAGGTGAGGATCATTTCGACGTTGGCAGGCTTGGCAAGGTAGTTGTCCGCGCCGTCCTTGACCGCTTGCACAGCAGTCGCGATGCTCGCGTAGCCGGTAAGCACGAGCATGCGTGCGTCGGGTTGCAGATCGCGCAGCGGCGCGATCAGCGTAAGGCCTGAGTCGTTGCCCAGATGCAGGTCGACCGTGATCTGCCCGAACTTCTGCTGGTTCGCGAAGCGGATCGCTTCGTCGGCGTTGTGCGCCTGCTGCACCTGGTAACCGCGCCGCGTCAGACCGCGCGCGAGGATGTCGGAGAAGACTTCGTCGTCGTCGATCACCAGAAAATTCATATCGCTCATGCCACTTTCTCCGTGTTGCACCGATGTTCCGTTACGATCAGGCCGCTACGCCGCGCCGGTCTTGCCGCGCCTGCGTCGTGTCGACCGCTTGCCTGATCCCGTGTTCTAAAGCGCCGCTGCCGCGCCGTTGCGCGAACCAGCGGCCGGGTTCGCCTCGCCCACCTGCCCTTCGGTCACCGGCACGCGCAACACCGCGCGCGTGCCGCGTGTCTTGCGCGAGCGGCTCACGCTGCCTTCGAGGCTCGCCGTACCTTTCGCGCCTTGCGCCGGGGCATCGGCGAGATCGATCGATCCGCCCAGACGCGCCGCCGACGAGAACGCCAGGTACAGCCCCACGCCATGACCGCCCTGCGTACTGTCCACAGGCGCCGCGCCCAGCGATGCGCGCAACGACGGCGGAATGCCCGGCCCCGCGTCGCAAACTTCGAAATCGATATACCCTGGCAGCGGCGTGGCGCGCAGCGTCACAAAGTCGCGGCTCGCGCGCGCGGCGTTATCGAGCAGGATGGTGAGGATCTGCCCGACGGCCACCGTATCGTCGAGGCTCAGGTGCTCGGGCGCATTGCCAAGCAGTTCGAAATTGACGTGCGGGTGGCGCAGGCGCCACTGCTCGACGAACGGCCCGAGCCATTCGCCCACCACCTGCCGGCTGCCCGTGGACGACGCGCGGCTGCGCAGGCGCGCAAGCGCAGACGTGCAAAGCGTGATCTGCTTGTCGAGCAATTCGAGGTCGGCGGAATACGGCGCGAGGCCCTTGTCGCTGCGGGCGATGTCGCGCAGTTCCTCGGTAAGCATGGCGATGCTGGACAGCGGCGTGCCGATCTCATGCGCGACCGTGGCCGCCTGCACGCCGAGCGCCACGGCGCGTTCGTCGCGCAACAGGCGCTGCTGCGCGTCGGCGAGCGCGCTCTCGCGCTCGCGCAGTGCGCGCGACATACGCGCCACGAACCACACGATCAGCGCCACGCTCACCATGAAGTTCACCCACATGCCCGCGCGGTAGTAGTCGAACAGGTTGGCGGGATTGTCGAGATTGAGCGGGACGTTGTCGAAGCCCAGCAACACATAGCAAACTACCGCGAAGCACGCGAGCCACGCCGTGAGATACCACGGCAGCACGGCGGCCGCGATGGCGAGCGACGGCAGATAGAGCGAAACGAATGGATTGGTCGTGCCGCCCGAGAGGAACAGCAACGCGGAGAGCGCGCCCAGATCGACCCATAGTTGACCGAACAGTTCGAGATCGGATTCGGGGCGATCCTGCGTGACGCGCAACCACGTGACGCCGTTGAACGCCACTTCGAGGGCGATCACGAACAACATGGCGGGCAGCGGCAATTGCACGCCGAAGAAGAATTGCACGAACGCAATCGTGCACAGCTGGCCAATGATGGCGAGGCTGCGCAGCCAGAACACATGGCTTAGATTGACGCGGGCACTGACAGTTATGCGATGCATGGTGTCAGTTTACCTGTTCGGACTTGTCTTATTCATTGTCTCGAAAAGCTCTGTTCCAATATCTGACATACGCCGACAGCACAACTGGCGACCATTTCTGACAAGGCTGGCAGCAGATGACTTCCGTTAAGCCACTTACGGGCAATAAGTCCGATCCCGCGCAGAAGACGCGCGCGCTCTTTCTCGATTTCGTCGATGCTGCCTGCGGCGATATGTCGTCGCTGAATGCCGTGGCGAACGCCACGCGCACCACGCTGAGCGAACTCGACGACGACGCGCTGATGATCACCGCCGCGCGCGCCGGCCAGCCTGAGTACGCACAGGAAGCCGTCCGGCTTTGCGCCGCCGTCGCGCGGCTCTCGCCGCAACGCGTCGCCGCGTGGTTTGCGACAGGCCTCGCGCTGCAACTGGCGAATCGCCACGCCGACGCCGTAGCACCTTACCGCCACGCGCTCGCAATCGATCGAACGTTTCCAAATCTGCGCAACAATCTTGCGACAGCCTTGATGTACGTCAAATCAAACGACGATGAAGTCGCAGCGCTGCTTGCGGAATGCGTCGAGGCCGATCCCGACGACGCTAACGCATGGATCAATCTAGGCCGCCTGCGCGCCACAGAAACCGATATCACACGCCCAATCGAAGCCTCCAGGCGAGCCGTCGCACTCGCGCCGCATAGTTCGCTCGCCCTGAACAACTACGCGATGGCCTGCAAGGAAGCCCAGCAGTGGGACGAAGCCGAGCGCGCGGCCTCCGCCGCCTGCCAGTATGCCCCTAACGACGCCTCGGTACGCGTGAACCTGTCGATGACGCGGCTCGTACGCGGCAACTTCGCGCAAGGCTGGGCCGATCATGAGTTGCGCTGGCAAGGGTCGAGCGAACTTGCGGCGGGCCGCCCCGTGTTTCCCAGGCCCGAATGGCGCGGCGAGCCGCTCGCGGGCCGCACGCTGCTGGTCTGGGGCGAACAGGGCATGGGCGACCTGCTGCAATTCAGCCGCTATATTCCGATGCTCGCAGAACGCGTGCACCGCGAAGGCGGCAAGCTCGTGTGGAATTCGTTTCCGCAGATGGGCGCGCTGCTCGCGCGCAGCATGCACGGCCACTACGATCTGTACACGGCCGGCGGCCCGGTCGAGGCGCTGCCGCCCTTCGACTGCGAGATTTCGCTGGTGAGCCTGCCCTGCCTCTTCGGCACCGCTGAGGACACCATTCCCGGCCCGGTGCGCTACCTGAGCTCCGATCCGGCGGCCGCCGCGCACTGGCGCGAGCGTCTGTCCGGTGAAACGCGCCTCAAGGTCGGGCTGACCTGGACGGGCAGCCTCACGCACAAGCGCAATCCGTTCCGGCGCGTCGGACTCGAACGGCTGGCGCAGCATTTCGGCGGCATCGACAACGTGGCGTTCTACTCGCTGCAACCGGGAGCCCAGGCCGATATCGACGCCGCGCGCAACGCAGGTTTCGAGGTGATCGACACCACCAGCGAGTGGAAAAACTTCGACGACACCGCCGCCTTTATCGATGCGCTCGACCTGGTGATTTCGGTCTGCACGTCGGCAGCGCATCTGGCGGGCGCGCTCGGCCAGCGTTCGTGGGTGCTGCTCGACGTGAATCCGCACTGGGTCTGGCTGCTGGATCGCCGCGACAGCCCGTGGTATCCGAACACCACGCTGTATCGTCAGGAGCATTTCCGGCAGTGGGATCCGGTGCTCGAAGCAATGAGCGCCGATCTGGCGAAGCTCGCCGCCGCGCATCGGGCAAAGCAGGCTTGAGCCGCGCCCTGGCGGCGTGCGGGTCAATGACCGGCGCCGCCTCTGGATACGCCGCCAGCGGCAACGGCAGCGGCGAGGCATTCGGGGCACATGCAGCGCCCGCGCGGGTCGAGCTGCTTCGCGGGCACGGCGGGCAGCGCCTTGCACCAGCAGTCGAACGGCTCGGTATGGCGTCCACAGTCGAAAGCGTTGCCGCAGCGCGGGCAGCGCGCATGTCTGACGGCATGAGTGGATGAAGCGGGGGCGGTCATAGCGGCGCACTCCCTGGAAAACCAGCTTCGGCGATGTAGAAATGATGCCACAGCAGGCGACGAGCCTTGCCGTTAGAGATTAGAACGCACAAGTGCGCCTGTCGCGGAAATTTCACAACGATAGACGCATAATCACCGAAGAAGCCCGCCAATACCGCCACAGACGCCGCATCTGTCGCATCATCGCATCGCCACCGCTCCAACCTGGCGAAAACCCTGTTGCAGCGCGCCAGTTGTGTACAATTCGGCCTGTTTCGTCCGCGCTTTTGCTAGCGCGCCCTTTCGGGCGTTTTTCGCCCCCGTTTTCCAGTCCAGCCCGCCGCCATGTCCGAGCCCATCGACCTCTCGCAGATCGCGCCCACCCTGAAAGCCGAAATCCTGGCCGAAGCATTGCCGTATATCCGCCAGTACCACGGTAAGACCGTCGTCATCAAATACGGCGGCAACGCCATGACCGAAGAGCGTCTCAAGCAGGGCTTCGCGCGCGACGTGATCCTGCTCAAGCTCGTGGGCATCAACCCGGTCATCGTGCACGGCGGCGGCCCGCAGATCGACACGGCGCTCAAGAAGATCGGCAAGCAGGGCACCTTCATCCAGGGCATGCGCGTCACGGACGAAGAAACCATGGAAGTCGTCGAGTGGGTGCTCGGCGGCGAAGTGCAGCAGGACATCGTCACGCTGATCAACCATTTCGGCGGCCATGCGGTCGGCCTGACCGGCAAGGACGGCGGCCTGATCCACGCGCGCAAGCTGATGATGCCGGATCGCGACAACCCAGGTCAGTACATCGATATCGGCCAGGTGGGCGAAGTCGAAGCGATCAACCCGGCGGTCGTGAAGGCGCTCCAGGACGACGCGTTCATTCCGGTGATCTCGCCGATCGGCTTTGGCGAAGACGGCCTGTCGTACAACATCAACGCCGACCTCGTGGCGGGCAAGCTCGCGGTCGTGCTGAACGCCGAAAAGCTCGTCATGATGACGAACATCCCCGGCGTGATGGACAAGGAAGGCAACCTGCTGACGGATCTTTCCGCGCGCGAAATCGACGCCCTGTTCGAAGACGGCACGATCTCGGGCGGCATGCTGCCGAAGATCTCGTCGGCGCTCGACGCGGCCAAGAGCGGCGTGCGTTCGGTGCACATCATCGACGGCCGCATCGAGCACTCGGTGCTGCTGGAAATCCTGACCGAGCAGCCGTTCGGCACGATGATCCGCTCGCACTAAACTAAAGTGCATCCCTCCGGCGGCGCCCTCGCACCGCCGGACGTCGGTTCGTTCTCCCGGCACCCTGTCGTTATTCCCGTGGCGCTGCGCGTTCTTGCGCGGCGCACGCGCGTTCGGGCGGCTTCATGCCCGCGCCTTCATTCGCTAAACGCAGCTCGATGAACGCAGCACCATGAACCGCAGCACGAAATCCCCCAGCACGACCCCAGTCTCCCTGCCGCTGCGCCGCCGTCCGCATGCCGCACGCAGCGCGCGTGGCGCGTGCGCGGCCCACCGGCACACGCCCGTCTGGCTGTTCGATCTCGACAACACGCTGCACGGCGCATCGCGCGCGATCTTCCCCGCGATCAACCAGGGGATGACGCAGTACATCATGGATTCGCTGGGCGTCAGCCGCGACGTCGCCAACCAGTTGCGCACGGGCTACACGCAGCGCTACGGCGCGGCGCTGCTCGGTCTCACGCGCCATCATCCGATCGATCCGCACGACTTCCTCAAGGTCGTCCACACCTTCCCCGATCTGCCGAACATGGTTCACGCCGAGCGCGGTCTCGCGCGCACGCTCGCGGCGCTCCCGGGCCGCAAGATCGTGCTGACCAACGCGCCCGAGGCCTACGCGCGCGCCATGCTCGCGGAACTGGGCATCGAGCAGCTGTTCGAGCGCGTGGTCGCCATCGAGCACATGCAGACGCGCGGGCGCTGGCGCGCCAAGCCCGATCACGGCATGCTGCGCGCCGTGCTGCGCGAGGCGCGCGCGCCGCTCGCTGACGCTATCCTCGTCGAGGACACGCACGGCCATCTGAAGCGCTACCGGCGCCTGGGGATCCGCACGGTCTGGATCACGGGGCACCTGCCCGCGCACCTCGCGCGCTGCAGCCGGCCACACTATGTCGATCACCGCATTCGTTCGCTAAAATCGCTGCAACGCGGCCTGCAGCACATGCCGTTGCGGGGCCGGCCACGCGCCTGAACGCGCGCAACCAGACCCAGCCCGCAACGCGCGCCACGCCCGGCAGACCACGGGCGCAGCCGGCGACGCGAACGACCTTCACCCGCAACGCATTGGCGTGCGGGGCGACAATAAACGGCAAGACTCAAGCGGCACGGCGGCCCGTTCGAAGCGATGGCCCGCCAGCCGCACTCAGGGGCGACATTCATGCAGCCGAGCCATTCGTTGGAACCGCGTGACGCAGTCGTAGCAGCAGACACACCCGAGCCGCGCCGCAGCCGCCCGAAGCCCGGCGAGCGTCGCGTGCACATCCTCCAGACGCTCGCCTCGATGCTGGAAACGCCGCGCGGCGAGAAAATCACCACCGCCGCGCTCGCAGCGAAGATCGGCGTGTCCGAAGCGGCGCTGTACCGCCATTTCGCGAGCAAGGCCCAGATGTACGAGGGCCTCATCGACTTCATCGAGCAGACGCTGTTCGCGCTCATCAACCAGATCGTCGCGAAGGAGCCGGGCGGCATGCGCCAGGCGCGCGCGATCGCGCTCATGCTGATCCAGTTTTCCGCGAAGAACGCCGGCATGACCCGCGTGCTGACCTGCGAAGCGCTGGTGGGCGAGCACGAACGCCTCGCCGAGCGCGTCAACCAGATGCTCGACCGCATCGAGGCGTCGCTGCGCCAGTGCCTGCGCGTGGGTCTCGCCGAAGGCCGCGAAAGCGGCGCCGATGCGCCTGCGCCGGGCACTTACGACCCGGCCGTGCGCGCCAGCCTGGTGGTGCGCTACGTGATCGGCTGCTGGCATCGCTATGCACAAAGCGGCTTCACGCGCTCGCCTGCCGAACACGCCGAGGAGCAGATCCGCGTGATCCTGCTCTAACGCGGGCAGCAGGTTCGCCGGGGCGCGCCGGATCCCTTTGCATTTTTTCCGATATACTCTGCGTTCCTTTTGCAATACATTTGCAATCCCTACGCGCCGATTTGCTGACTCGATTGCGGGCGCGTGAACTCCCTGGACATGGGTCTGGCGGAGTTCGATATAAATGCGGCTAAAGAGGTCGTCAGCCGCGCCAACTCATTCGCACTCCGCGCTCGCCGACGCCGTTTAGCCGCCCGAAAAACACAGGCGGAACGAATGGAATCGATCGGCGTCGTCGCTCCTCAAACACTGCATTTCGACGAGCCCCTGCAACTGCAGAACGGCACGGCGCTAGCCGGGTACGACCTCGTGGTCGAGACCTACGGCACGCTCAATGCCGCGCGCAGCAACGCGGTGCTCGTCTGTCACGCGCTCAACGCGTCGCACCACGTCGCGGGCGTCTACGCGGACAACCCCAAGGACGTCGGCTGGTGGGACAACATGGTCGGGCCGGGCAAGCCGCTCGACACCAACCGCTTCTTCGTGATCGGCGTGAACAACCTGGGCTCGTGCTTCGGCTCGACCGGGCCCATGAGCATCGATCCCGCCACGGGCAAGCCGTGGGGCGCAAAGTTTCCGGTCGTGACCGTCGAAGACTGGGTGGACGCCCAGGCGCGCGTGGCCGACCGCTTCGGCATCGAGAAGTTTGCCGCGGTGATGGGCGGCAGCCTCGGCGGCATGCAGGCGCTGGCCTGGAGCCTGCGCTATCCGGATCGCCTCGCGCACTGCATCGTGGTCGCCTCCACGCCGAAGCTCTCGGCGCAGAACATCGCCTTCAACGAAGTCGCGCGCTCGTCGATTCTTTCCGACCCGGACTTCCACGGCGGCGATTACTACGCGCATAACGTGAAGCCCAGGCGCGGCCTGCGCGTCGCGCGCATGATCGGCCACATCACCTATCTGTCCGACGACGACATGGCCGAGAAATTCGGCCGTGCGCTGCGCCGCGCCGAGGGCGCCGAAAACGAATACAACTTCAACTTCGACGTGGAATTCGAAGTGGAGTCGTACCTGCGCTACCAGGGCGACAAGTTCGCGGACTACTTCGACGCCAACACGTACCTGCTCATCACGCGCGCGCTCGACTATTTCGATCCGGCGAAGAACTTCGACGGCGATCTCACGCGCGCGCTCGCCCACACCAAGGCGAAATACCTGGTGGCGAGCTTCGCGACCGACTGGCGTTTCGCGCCCGCGCGCTCGCGCGAACTGGTGAAGGCGCTGCTCGACCACAAGCGTCAGGTGACCTACGCGGAGATCGACGCACCGCACGGCCACGACGCCTTCCTGCTCGACGACGCGCGCTATCACAACGTCGTGCGCGCCTATTACGAACGTATTGCTGCTGAGGTGGGCGCATGAACCAGAGCGCATTCGACAGTCTTTCCGCCCGTCCCGACTTTCGCACCATCGCACGCTGGATCGAGCCGCGCTCGACCGTGCTCGACCTGGGTTGCGGCGACGGCGCGCTGCTCTCGCTGCTGGGCGAGGAGCTGGAGTGCTCGGGCTACGGCATCGAGATCAACGACGCGGGCGTGCTCGCCTCGACGAAGAACGGCATCAACGTGATCCAGCAGAACCTGGAAGACGGCCTGCGCCTGTTCGAGGACGGCAGCTTCGACTTCGCGATTCTTTCGCAGACGCTGCAGACCATTCACCAGACCGCGGCGATCCTGCGCGAGACGGCGCGCGTGGGCAAGGAATGCATCGTGTCGTTCCCGAATTTCGGCTACTGGCCGCATCGGCTTTCGGTGCTCAAGGGCCGCATGCCGGTGTCGAAATCGCTGCCCTACCAGTGGCACAACACGCCTAACGTGCGTGTGCTCACGGTCAAGGATTTCGAGGCGCTCGCGCCCGAAGTGGGCATCGAAATTCTCGACCGCGCCGTGCTGCATGGGGGCCAGACCGTTCGTTGGGGGGTGAACTGGCGTGGTAGTCTTGCGGTCTATCGCGTGAAGAAACGCTGACGCCGGGACCGGCGACGCGCGTTCTATACCGCCTCCTTTTAGATACACCGCGGTTACACCGCGCCGCCGCTGCCCGACGACATGCCGATACCGCCCCAAGAGGCCCCTGCCAAGGACGCTCAGGATACTCAGGACGCCCCGAGCTTTCCTGACGCTCACGACGCACACGACGTCAATGCACACGAGGATCACCCCGGCTGGCGCGCGTACCTGAACACGCACATGCTGATCTGCGTGTTCCTCGGTTTTACCTCCGGGCTGCCGCTGTTCACGCTCGTCTACCTCGTGCAGGCCTGGCTGCGCTCCGAAGGCGTCAACCTCAAGGAAATCGGCCTCTTCGCCCTGATTCAGTTTCCCTATACGTGGAAATTCGTCTGGGCGCCGCTGATGGATCGCTACGTGCCACGCCTGCCTGGCTGGAAGCCTGGCCGCCGGCGCGGCTGGATGCTGGTCACGCAGGTGCTCGTGGCCGCGGCGATTGCGGCGCTCGGCTTCGTATCGCCCAAAGAATCGATCTGGACGGTGGCCGCGCTCACGGCGCTGGTGGCCTTCTTCGGTGCGAGCCAGGACATTTCGATCGACGCCTACCGGCGCGAACTGCTCAAGGATACCGAGCAGGGCCTGGGCAACGCGGTTCATGTGAACGCATACAAGATCGCGGCGCTCGTGCCCGGGTCGCTCGCGCTGATTCTTTCCGATCATCTGCCGTGGAGCACCGTGTTCGTCGTCACGGCGGCGTTCATGATTCCCGGCATGCTCATGACGCTGGTGGTGCGCGAGCCCGAAGTGCACGGCGCGCCGCCCCGGAACCTGCGCGAAGCCATCGTGCAACCGTTCGCCGAATTCGTGAACCGCGACGGTCTCGCCGCTGCGCTGTTCGTGCTGGCATTCATCTTTCTGTACAAGCTCGGCGACACGATGGCGACGACGCTGTCGACATCGTTCTTCCTCGATATCGGCTATTCGCGCACCGAGATCGGCGTGATCGCCAAGATGACCGCGTTCGGCGCGAGTCTCGCGGGCGGCATTCTGGGCGGCATCGCACTGGTGAAGATCGGCATTGGGCGCGGCCTGTGGATTTTCGGCCTGCTGCAAATGGTGTCGACGCTCGGCTTTGCGTGGCTCGCGCAGCTCGGCCCCGATTCGCCGACGCTCGCGCTGATCTACGACGCGGTCGTATCGGTGAGTCACGGCGTCTCGCAGATCGCGGGCGTGTTTGGCGCGCACGCGCAACTTGCGCTCGATCCGCGCGCGGTCGCGCTCGCGCTCGTGTACGGCTTCGAGACCTTCGCGACCGGCCTCACGCTGGCCGCTTTCACGGCCTATATTGCCAGCACGACCGACCCTCGCTACACCGCGACGCAGTTCGCGCTGTTCACGAGTCTCGCCTCGGTGCCGCGCACGCTGGCGTCCGCCGCGAGCGGTTATGTGGTCGCGAAAATCGGCTGGTTCGACTACTTCATCGCCTGCACGCTACTCGCTCTACCGGGTATGCTCCTGCTCATTCGAATTGCCCCCTGGAGAATCCGGAAGTGACCCCGCCTCAGCATGCCGCCCATGTTTCCCTTTCGACGCGCCGCCGTCCGGGAGGGAGAAGCGCGCACGCTATGGGGCCACAACGCAAGCGCACGTCGACGGATCTCCGCACCGCCTTGTGTGCGCTGGCGTTGACGCTGACTGCCGGTTTCGCGCACGCGAGCGAAAACCCTGCCGCCAATTCAGCCAGCCCGGCCGCGTTGCCTTCAACCGTGCCGTCGGCCGCCTCGCTCTCCAGCGCCGCCGAAACGGCGGGCGCGGCCTCAGCGAACGTGTCGAACCTGCCGCAGCCGCAGCCTGGCAACGGCACGTCGCTCAACGCCAATCCGGCAAATCAGACCAACTCGACCAATGCGACCAATGCGCCGGGCGCGGCACAGAACGGCGGGCCGAACACGGGCCGCGTGGTGCGTTTCGGCAATATCGGCGTGTTCCGCAACCTGATTCCGTCGCCCACGCTCGAAGCCCAGGCTGCCGCCGAATACAACGAGATCGTGCGCGGCGCCGCGCATTCGAAGCTGCTCTATCCGGACAACGATCCGCACGTGCTGCGCGTGCGCCAGTTCGTCGACCGGCTCGCGCCGTATGCGCTCAAATGGAGCGATCGCGTCAAGAACTGGAAGTGGGAAGTGGCGGTGATCCGCTCGCCCGATATCCGCATGTACTGCCTGCCGGGCGGCAAGATCGTGGTGTACGGCGGCCTGCTCGACCGCGTGAAACTCAACGACAACGAACTCGGCATGCTGCTCGGCCACGAGATCGCGCATGCGGTGCGCGAGCACGTGCGCGAACGTCTGGGCGAACAGCAGGCCGCGCAGATCGAATCGGGCGTGGTGCCGCAGCTATTCGGTCTGGCCGATCTGGGCGTGTTCCCGCTCGGCATCGGCTCGCGTCTGGTGGAAATGCACTATGGCCGCGCCGATGAAACCGAAGCCGACGTGATCGGCAGCGATATCGCGGCCCGCGCGGGCTTCGATCCGCGCGCGGCGCTCACGCTGTGGGACAAGCTCGCGGTGGCGACGAAGTCCGACCGCGACCAGGGCTTCATCTACGTGCATCCGTACACGCCGGCGCGGCGCGCGGATATCGCCAAGCGTCTCGCGGACATGATGCCGCTCTACGCGAAGGCCGTCGGCAAGCCGCTGGGCGAGCTGCCCGACTATCAGGGCATCGCGGCGGTGCAGCGGCGCAAGGTGGTGGCGGCGCCCTGAGTCCGGGCGCGCGCCTGCTTTAACGCCGGCTTCAGCGGCGCTTACTTCTTCTTGACCTTCCAGTCGTAGTCGACGGTCAGCGGCGCGTGGTCGCTGAACTTGATGTCGCGGAACACGTCCGTGCGCTTCGCCGTTGCGGCCACGCCGGGCGTCGCGATCTGGTAATCGATACGCCAGCCCACGTTCTTCGCGTACGCCTGGCCGCGATTGCTCCACCATGTGTACTGCTCGGGGCGCGGGTCGAGCGTGCGGAACACATCGACGTAACCCACTTCGTCGAATAGCTGCGTGAGCCACGCGCGCTCTTCGGGCAGGCAGCCGGAATTCTTCTGGTTGCCCTTCCAGTTCTTGATGTCGATTTCCTTGTGGACGATGTTCACATCGCCGCACACGATCACTTCGCGCGTCTTCTTGAGTTCGGCCAGGTGCGGCATGAACACGTCCATGAAACGGTACTTGGCCTGCTGGCGTTCATCACCGCTCGAACCCGACGGCACGTACACCGAGATCACCGACAGGTCGCCAAAGCGCAGTTCCACATAGCGGCCTTCGGCGTCGAACTCTTCGCTGCCGAAGCCGATGATGACCTCATCGGGCTCGCGGCGCGCATACACGCCCGCGCCGCTATAGCCCTTCTTCACCGCATGCTGGAAGTAGCCCTTGAAGTCGTGCGGCGCGAGGAATTCGGGCGTCATGTCGTCCTGCGAGCACTTGATTTCCTGCACGCAGAGCACGTCGGCGTTCTGTTCGCCGAACCATTCGAAGAAGCCCTTCTTCGCCGCCGAGCGGATTCCATTGAGGTTCGCGGTGATCACACGCAGCATTTTTCTATCCTTGTTGGGTTTTTCGTTTTCAGGCAATGAGTCGAGTTTCAAGCGCGGGCTTTACTCGATCGTCATACCTTCGAGTTCAGGCTTCGCAGGCGGAAATTCGAGCTTGAGGCTCTCCATCAGGCGCAGCAGCAACTCGGCGACCATCACGTTGCGATGCGTCTTGGAATCGGCGGGAATCACGTACCAGGGCGCGTGCTCGCTCGACGTCGCCGCGAGCGCGTCGCGGTACGCCGCCTGATAAGCGTCCCAGTGCTTGCGCGCTTCGAGATCGGAGAGATCGAATTTCCAGTGCTTCGAAGGATCGTCGATGCGCGCCTGGATGCGGCGGCGCTGCTCGTCCTTCGAGATGTGCAGCCAGCACTTGATGATGGTCGTGCCGTTTTCCGCGAGCATGCGCTCGAAGTCGCGGATCTGCGCGTAGCGGCGCTCGCACTCGGCGGCGTCGATCTGGCCCATCACGCGCGGCACCAGCACATCTTCGTAGTGGCTGCGGTTGAAGATCGCCAGTTCGCCGGCGGCCGGAACGTGCATATGCACGCGCCAGAGGAAATCGTGCGCCGCCTCGATGGGCGTGGGCGCGCGAAACGGCACGATGCGCAGGCCGAGCGGATCGACTTCGTGGAACACGCCGCGAATGGTGCCGTCCTTGCCGCTCGTATCCATGCCTTGCAGCACCAGCAGCACGCGCTGATGACGCTGCGCGTGCAGGCGCTCCTGGAGCACGTCGAGCTTGTCGCCGATCGCCGCGAGCCGCTCACGATCGCTGTCCTTGCTGCCCGTGGAGAACGGTTTTGCCGAAGGGTCGATGGTTTCGGGCGAGAAGGCCTCAGCCTTCTTGTCGCCGAAATACGGCACGCGGAAATCATCAAGGGTCGAGGAACTGGGGGACTTCGCCATCGCTACGGTTCTCCTGTGTGAATCCGTGAATCCGCCTCTTGAAGCGGCAAGGCGGCGCCGCACCTCTCGCGCGACGCCGCCTCGCCAGCCTGAACGCTTGCTAGCGTATCAGGCTATCAGCCCAGCTTCTTCTTCAGCAGTTCATTGACCTGCTGCGGATTCGCCTTGCCCTTGGTGGCCTTCATCGCCTGGCCGATCAGCGCATTGAAGGCCTTTTCCTTGCCTGCGCGGAATTCCTCAACCGACTTCGGGTTCGCGGCGAGCACCTCGTCGATGATCGCTTCGAGCGCGCCGGTGTCGGAGATCTGCTTGAGACCCTTCGCGTCGATGATGCGGTCAACGGCGGCCTCGTCGGTCGCCTTCTCGTCCCACATCGCCTGGAAGATTTCCTTGGCGATCTTGTTCGAGATCGTGCCGTCGGCGATACGCGCGAGCAGCAGCGCGAATTGCGCAGCCGACACCGGCGACGCGCCGATATCGAGGCCTTCGCGATTCAGTTGCGACGAGACTTCGCCCATCAGCCAGTTCGCGGCGGCCTTGGCCTGCGCGGCGCCGGCCTTTGCAACGACGGCTTCGAAGTACGCGGCCATCGCCTTGCTCGACGTCAGCACGTTTGCGTCGTACGGCGTCACGCCGTACTGCTCGACGAAACGCGTCTGCATGGTCGCGGGCAGCTCGGGCATTTCGCCCTTCACGCGCTCGACCCAGGCTGCGTCGATCACGAGCGGCATGAGGTCGGGGTCGGGGAAATAGCGGTAATCGTGCGCGTCTTCCTTGCTGCGCATCGAACGCGTCTCGCGCTTGTCCGGATCGTAGAGGCGCGTTTCCTGCACCACCGTGCCGCCGTCCTCGATCAGCTCGATCTGGCGGCGCACTTCGTACTGGATGGCTTCTTCGAGGAAGCGGAACGAGTTCAGGTTCTTGATCTCGGCGCGCGTGCCAAATTCCTTCTGGCCGACCGGACGCACGGAGACGTTCGCGTCGCAGCGGAACGAGCCTTCCTGCATGTTGCCGTCGCAGATGCCGAGCCACACGACCAGCGTGTGCAGCGATTTCGCGTAAGCGACCGCCTCGGCGGCGCTGCGCATTTCAGGTTCCGTAACGATTTCGAGCAGCGGCGTGCCCGCGCGGTTCAGGTCGATGCCCGTCATGCCCGCGAAATCTTCGTGCAGCGACTTGCCCGCATCTTCTTCCAGGTGCGCGCGCGTCAGGTTGACGGTCTTTTCGTAGGCTTCCTTGCCGGTCTTTTCGTTGGCCGGAACCTGGATCGTGATCTGGCCGCCCTGCACGACCGGAATCTCGTACTGGCTGATCTGGTAGCCCTTCGGCAGATCCGGGTAGAAGTAGTTCTTGCGCGCGAAGATGCTGCGCGGCGCGATCGTCGAGCCGATCGCGAGACCGAACTGGATCGCGCGCTCGACGGCGCCGCGGTTCATCACCGGCAGCACGCCCGGCAACGCGAGATCGACGGGGCAGGCCTGCGTGTTGGGGGCGGCGCCGAACTGCGTCGATGCGCCCGAGAAGATCTTGGAGACCGTCGACAGCTGCGCGTGCGTCTCAAGACCGATAACGACTTCCCATTGCGTGCTCATGCTTTACACCCCTGCCGGCGCCTTGCGATGCCAGTCGGTCGCGCGCTGGAAAGCGTCGGCGACCTGCAGCATGCGGGCCTCGTTGAAATAGTTGCCGACGATCTGCAGACCGACCGGACGTTGTGCGTTCGCACCCGCGCCGAAGCCGCACGGCACGCTCATGCCGGGCAGGCCCGCGAGGCTGGTCGACAGCGTGTAGATGTCCGCGAGGTACATCTGCAGGGGATCGTCGCCCTTCGCGCCGATGTCCCACGCCACGCTCGGCGCGACCGGGCCCATGATGACGTCGCACTGCTTGAACGCTTCCTGGAAGTCCTGCGCGATGATGCGGCGGATCTTCTGCGCCTGCAGGTAGTACGCGTCGTAATAGCCGTGCGAGAGCACGTAAGTGCCCACCAGAATGCGGCGCTTCACTTCCGGGCCGAAGCCTTCCGCGCGCGACTTCTTGTACATGTCGAGCAGGTCGCCGTACTGCGCCGCGCGATGGCCGAAGCGCACGCCGTCGAAACGCGAAAGATTCGACGACGCTTCCGCCGGGGCGATCACGTAGTACACGGGGATCGACAGTTCGGTCTTCGGCAGCGTGACTTCCACGAGCGTCGCGCCGAGCGATTCGTACGTCTTCAACGCAGCGTCGATGCTCGCGCGCACGTCGTCGGCCAGACCCGCGCCGAAGTATTCCTTCGGCAGGCCGATGCGCAGGCCCTTGAGCGGCTTGTCGGCGGTGGCGTCCGGCGTCCAGTTCTGGCCGAGGTGGCGCGTGTAGTCTTCGTTATCGCGTTGCAGGCTGGTCGAATCGCGCTCGTCGAAACCGGCCATCGCGTTGAGCAGCAGCGCGCAGTCGGCGGCGCTTTGCGCCATCGGGCCGCCCTGGTCGAGCGACGAGGCGAACGCGATCATGCCGTAGCGCGACACGCGGCCGTACGTGGGCTTGATGCCGGTGATGCCCGAGAACGACGCCGGTTGGCGGATCGAGCCGCCCGTGTCCGTGCCGGTCGCGGCGGGCGCGAGGCGCGCGGCGACCGCAGCCGCCGAGCCGCCCGACGAGCCGCCCGGCACCGCGTTCTTGTCCCACGGGTTCTTCACCGCGCCGAAGTGCGAGTTTTCGTTGGACGAGCCCATCGCGAATTCGTCCATATTGGTCTTGCCGAGCGTCACCATGCCGGCGTGCTCAAGGCGTTGAACCACGGTCGCGTCGAACGGGCTCACATAGTTTGCAAGCATCTTCGAGCCTGCCGTCGAGCGCCAGCCGCGCGTGACGAACACGTCCTTGTGCGCGAGCGGGATGCCGGCGAGCGGGCCGCCGTGGCCCGAGTGCAGGAGCGCGTCGGCGGCCTTCGCCTGGGCGAGCGTCAATTCGGGATTGACGTCGACAAATGCGTTCAGGTCTTGATGCGCCTCAATCCGGCCGAGGAAATGCTGGGCCAGTTCGACTGCGGAGCACGCCTTCGCGGCCAGTGCGGCGCGCAGTTCGGTCAAACTTTTGTCATGCATTGCGTGATTCCTGGAAGATCGTAACGGGGCGACCACAACGATCGCACCGTCCGGGAGCGCCTCGCGCGATGCGCGGGCTGCGCCCCGCCAATTCGGGGGCGGCGGCGTTCACGAAAGTTAAGGTCAGAAGACTCGAACTTCTTCGAAAACGTCGCCAAAATGAGCGTTTGTTTACTCAATCACGCGCGGTACAAGGTAAAGTCCGTCCTGTACCGCGGGCGCGGGGCGCTGGAAGGCGTCGCGATCCACGGTTTCGGTTACCGCGTCCTCGCGCAGTCGCAGCGCGACATCTTCGATCTGCTCGATCGGATGCGCGAGAGGCGCAATGCCCGTGGTGTCCACGGCCTGCATCTGCTCGACGAGCCCGAAGAAGTTATTCAGGCGCTCGAGCGTATTGCCGGCCTCGGCATCGGCCAGTTCGAGGCGCGCAAGGTGCGCGATACGCTTCACATCGGTCAGGGTCAGGGCCATGCGGTCACCGGAAAAAATTGAGGCTGGGGCAGCGCGCAAAAAACGGTGCTGCAACAGCGATTTATCGCGCCGGATCCGAGGGTGCAAGAAAGCTTCGACGAGGTCAAAAACTGGCTTCCGGATCCTGCAAAACAGGCAAAATTATAAGGTATCATTACGCGTTCGACTCAAACCCGGACCGCCTTGCGTCTGCCTTTCATGCCTGGTCGCAGCAATTTGCGCCCAGTTGGCGCGCAGCGGGGCCGCCTCCGGTAACCATTCCCGCAGTTTCAGGCTCCTCGCGGCGGCGCTTTCCGCCCGTCCTGAGGCTGTTATTTTTTCCGCTGCCGCCCGTGACCCGCTCGTCTCGTAGGTCGGCCACAAGCGAGACAGGATTTTTGAATGTTCGGTTTTCTGCGTAGCTACTTCTCCAACGATCTCGCGATCGACCTCGGTACCGCCAACACGCTGATCTACATGCGCGGCAAGGGCATCGTCCTTGACGAGCCGTCGGTCGTGTCCATCCGCCAGGAAGGCGGCCCGAACGGCAAGAAAACGATTCAGGCAGTCGGCAAGGAAGCCAAGCAGATGCTTGGCAAGGTGCCGGGCAATATCGAAGCCATCCGCCCGATGAAGGACGGCGTGATCGCCGACTTCACCGTCACGGAACAGATGATCAAGCAGTTCATCAAGACTGCACACGAATCGCGCATGTTCTCGCCGTCGCCGCGCATCATCATCTGCGTGCCCTGCGGTTCGACCCAGGTCGAGCGCCGCGCGATCAAGGAAGCCGCGCACGGCGCAGGCGCCTCGCAGGTCTACCTGATCGAAGAACCGATGGCCGCTGCAATCGGCGCGGGCCTGCCGGTGTCGGAAGCCACGGGTTCGATGGTCGTCGACATCGGCGGCGGCACGACCGAAGTGGGCGTGATCTCGCTCGGCGGCATCGTGTACAAGGGTTCGGTGCGCGTGGGCGGCGACAAGTTCGACGAAGCGATCGTCAACTACATCCGTCGTAACTACGGCATGCTGATCGGCGAACAAACCGCCGAAGCCATCAAGAAGGAAATCGGTTCGGCCTTCCCGGGTTCCGAAGTCAAGGAAATGGAAGTCAAGGGCCGCAACCTGTCGGAAGGCATTCCGCGCAGCTTCACGATTTCGAGCAACGAAATCCTCGAAGCGCTGACCGATCCGCTGAACCAGATCGTCTCGTCGGTGAAGATCGCGCTCGAACAGACGCCGCCGGAACTGGGCGCCGACATCGCCGAGCGCGGCATGATGCTCACGGGCGGCGGCGCGCTGCTGCGCGACCTCGACCGCCTGCTCGCCGAAGAAACCGGCCTGCCGGTGCTGGTCGCCGAAGATCCGCTGACCTGCGTGGTGCGCGGCTCGGGCATGGCGCTTGAGCGCATGGACAAGCTGGGCAGCATCTTCTCGTACGAGTAAGCACCGGGCCGCGGGTGCGGGCGGCGCAGTCGATGCACAGCCGGATGTCGATCCAGACGCTCGTGCAATCGGCGGCGCAAGGTCACCGGCAAATCCGCTACCATCGACGCGCAACGAACGTGAGAGGCGGCAGGCATGCCGCCGCGCAGCGGGGTGTCCTGGACTGTTCCGGGCCACGCCGCTGATGCGCCTCACGTTTCACCGTTAGTTTCACCGAACCGCATACGCCCCCGGCGCAGACCATGGAATACAGTCCGCCGCCTCTATTCAAGCAAGGCCCCTCGGCACTCGCACGGCTGCTCTTCTTCGTCGTGCTGTCGATCGCGCTGCTGATCTCCGACGCCCGCTTCAAGACTCTGGAAGTCGTGCGCGGCGTGCTCGGCGCTGGCCTCTATCCGCTGCAACGCGCGGCCCTCGTGCCACGCGATCTCTTCATGGGCGCCGCCGATCTGGCCGTCACCAGCGCCTCGCTGCGCCAGGACAACGCACAGCTTCACGCGCGCAACCTCCAGCTGTCGCAGCAGGCCAACCAGGCCGCCACGCTCGCCGCTGAAAACATTCATTTGCGCGCGCTGCTGCAACTCTCGCAGCGCATCGGCTCGCCGACCACCCCCGCAGAGATCCAATACGACACGCGCGATCCGTTCACGCAGAAGGTCGTGATTGGCGGCGGCTCGCAGCAGGGCGTGCAAAACGGCGCACCGGTACTCAGCGAAGACGGTGTGATCGGTCAGGTCACGCGTGTCTTTCCAATGCAGTCCGAAGTGACACTCGTGACCGACAAGGATCAGGCGGTGCCGGTCGAAGTCGTGCGCACGGGCCTGCGCAGCGTGATTTATGGCACGGCCAAGGGCGACCTGCTCGATCTGCGCTTCGTGCCGATCAGCGCTGACCTCCAGACCGGCGACGAACTCGTGACAAGCGGTCTCGACGGCGTCTATCCGCAAGGCCTGCCGGTCGCGAAGGTCGTGCGCGTCGACAAGCAGGCGGATACCGCTTTCGCACGCGTGGTCTGCGCGCCGCTCGCCGCCGTGCGCGGTGCGCGCCAGGTGCTGGTGCTGCACTTCGTGCGCCAGGTGCCGCCGAATCCGGTCGAAGCCGCGGAAGCCGCCGCAGCGGCCAGCGCAGCCGAAGCCAAGGACGCGAAGAAAAAGGCCGCGAAGGACAAGAAGGCTGCGGCTCCCGCACCCGCGTCGGCACCCACGCCGACGCCGGCGCAGGCGAAACCCGCAGCCGCAGCCGCACCGACGCCGCCAGCCGCGCCCGCCAAAGCGCCGACGAATGCGCCAACCAAAGCACCCGCCGCACAAGGGAGCCATTGATGGCGCGTCCGCAATACATCCTCCAGCCGGTCAATCCGTACTTCATCGCGTTCAGTCTCGCGGCGGCGTTCCTGTTGAACCTGCTGCCCTGGGGCAAGCTGCCAGGCGTCCCTGATTTCGTCGCCGTGGTGCTGTTGTTCTGGAACATTCACCAGCCGCGCAAGGTGGGCATGGGCATCTCGTTCTGCCTCGGCCTGCTGATGGACGTGCACAATGCGAACCTGCTTGGCGAACACGCGCTGGCGTACACGCTGCTGTCGTTCGGCGCGATCACCATTCACCGCCGCGTGCTGTGGATGTCGCTCGGCGTGCAGATGTTCGCTGTCATGCCGATGCTCGTGGGCACGCAGGTCGTGCCCTTCGTGATCCGTCTTCTGATGGGCGCATCCTTCCCCGGTTGGGGCTATCTGATCAGCGGCTTCGTCGAAGCCGTGCTGTGGCCGGTCACCAGCCTGTTGTTGCTGCTGCCGCAGCGCCGCCCCGTCGACCCCGACGATACGCGGCCCATCTGAGCGGCCTTGCGCCGCTCACCGTCGAAAGTCGCAAGCGATGATCCCCTCCTCCTACCGGCCCGCCGCAGCGTGCATGCGCGTCGCGGGCCACGGCGTTTGAGCGCATGACCGAATTCAAGGACACCCAGCAGCAGCTCACGAAGTACCGCCTGCGCGTCGCGGCGGCGGGACTGTTCGTGTTCGTCTGCTTCGGGCTGATCGCGTTCCGCTTCCTCTATCTGCAGGTCTGGAACCACAGCAAGTACTCGCTACAGGCCGACGAAAACCGCATTTCCGTCGCGCCCATCGTGCCGAACCGCGGCATCATCACCGACCGCAACGGCGTCGTGCTCGCGAAGAACTACTCCGCGTACACGCTCGAAATCACGCCCTCGAAGCTCACCGATACGCTCGACAACACGATCGACCAGCTCTCGACCGTGATCCCGATCGATGCGCGCGATCGCCGCCGCTTCAAGAAACTGCTCGAAGACTCGAAAAACTTCGAGAGCCTGCCGATCCGCACGCGCCTGACCGACGACGAAGTCGCGCGCTTCACGGCGCAGCGCTTCCGCTTCCCCGGCGTCGAAGTGCGCGCGCGCCTGTTCCGCCAGTACCCGCTCGGGCCGACGGCCGCGCACGTGATCGGCTATATCGGCCGGATTTCGCAGCGCGACCAGGAGCGCATCGACGATCTCTCCGACAAGAACGACAGCGATCCCGAGCACTACGATCCGCGTCTGGACGCGAACAACTACAACGGCACCGACTACATCGGCAAGATCGGCGTCGAGCAGAGCTACGAAACCGAGCTGCACGGCCTGACCGGCTTCGAGGAAGTGGAAGTCACGGCGGGCGGGCGGCCGGTGCGCACGCTGTCGCGCACCCAGGCGACGCCCGGCAACAACCTGGTGCTGTCGATCGACATTGGCTTGCAGCAGGTCGCCGAACAGGCGTTCGCGGGCAAGCGCGGCGCGCTCGTGGCCATCGAGCCGTCGACGGGCGACATTCTCGCGTTCGTTTCGGCGCCGAGCTTCGATCCCAACTCCTTCGTGGACGGCATCGACCAGCAGACCTGGGACGAGCTCAACAACTCGCCCGATCACCCGCTGCTCAACCGCCCGCTGCACGGCACCTATCCGCCGGGCTCGACCTACAAGCCGTTCATGGCGCTGGCCGCGCTCACGCTGCACAAGCGCACGCCGGGCTGGGGCTTCTCGGATCCCGGCTACTACATGTTCGGCGGCCACCGCTTCAACAACGACGTGCGCTCTGGCCAGGGCTGGGTCGACATGAACCGCGCGATCATGGTGTCCAACGACACCTACTTCTTCATGCTCGCGCACGACCTGGGCGTGGACGCGATCGCCAACTTCATGAAGCCGCTGGGCTTTGGCCAGTTGACCGGCATCGACATCGCGGGCGAGGCGCGCGGCATCCTGCCCTCGACCGAATGGAAGCGCAAGGCCTACCGCAAGCCCGAGCAGCAACGGTGGTACGAAGGCGAAACGATCAGCCTGGGCATCGGCCAGGGCTACAACTCGTTCACCATCCTGCAGCTCGCGCACGCCACGGCCACGCTCGCCGATAACGGCGTGCTCATGAAGCCTCACCTCGTGAAGGAAATCGAAAATCCGATCACGAAGGAAGAGCACCTGACCGTGCCGAGCGAGAGCGGCCGCCTGGACGTCAAACAGGCCGATATCGACGTCGTGAAGCGCGGCATGGAAAACGTGACGATGAATCCGTCGGGCACGGCCTACAAGCTGTTCCAGACCGCGCCTTATACGTCGGCGGGCAAGACCGGTACGGCGCAGGTGTACTCGCTGCAAGGCGCGAAGTATCAGGCGCACGCAGTCGCCGAACATCTGCGCGACCACGCGCTCTTCACCGCGTTCGCGCCGGTGGACAAGCCGCAGATCGCGCTCGCGCTGATCGTCGAAAACGGCGGCTGGGGCGCGCAGTCCGCAGGCCCGATCGCGCGCCGTGTGCTCGACTACTGGCTCGTCGATCGCCTCAAGCCCGGCGCGCAGCAGGCCGCCGTGGCGGCTGCGGCGTCGGCGACCCAGGATGCGTCGGCACCGGTGATCGGCCAGCCGCCGCAGGCCGCTTCGGCGGCAGCGGCAGCGGCAACGCCCGCATCGGCGGCTTCGGGGGCGTCGGGCACGCCCGCAGGCGCCGCACCGGTCGCACAGCCGATGGTCAAGGTTGCCGCAGGCTTCACGCCGCTGCCGATTCCGGGCGCGGCCTCGGCCGCCGAAGCGGCTTCGGCGGCGGCGGCTGCATCGGCGGCTTCCGCTGCTGACGCGGCGTCGGCGGCGAACGCGACACCGAAAGCAACGAACAACGCCAGGGCGGCCAAACCTGGCCAGCCTCACGCCGCACTCGAAGCGCCCACCGATGCCGTGAACGGCGGCACCAGCGTCGCAGGCGACGACACGCCCGCCCAGCGCCCCGCCGCCGCATCCTTGCCGCGCCACTTCGGCCCCGGCCCGCATCGTCCGCGCCGCCCCGCCAGCGCGCCCGAAGCGGCCACGCTCGCGCCGCCGCCCAAGCCCGCCACGGGCGGCATCGACGAGTAAGGAGTTCCCATGCCACTTCTACAGTTCGACAAGATCGACAAGCGCGCCGTGCTCGACACGCTGCGCAAGATGTTCCTCGGTTTCGACCGCCCGCTCGCGCTCACGGTGTTCCTGCTGCTGTGCGTAGGCATCGTCACGCTGTACAGCGCGAGCCTGGACGTGCCGGGCCGGGTCGAAGACCAGCTGCGCAACATCATGCTCACCTTCGTGCTGATGTGGGGGCTCGCCAATGTGCCGCCCACCACGCTGATGCGCTTCGCGGTGCCGATCTACTCCTTCGGCATCGCCTTGCTGATCGCGGTTGCCGCGTTCGGCCTCACGCGCAAGGGCGCGAAGCGCTGGATCAACGTGGGTGTCGTCATCCAGCCGTCGGAGATTCTCAAGATCGCCACGCCACTCATGCTCGCCTGGTACTACCAGCGCCGCGAAGGCGTGATGCGCTGGTACGACTTTCTCGTCGGCTTCGTGATCCTGCTCGTGCCGGTCGGCCTGATCGCCAAGCAGCCTGACCTGGGCACCGCCGTGCTGGTATTCGCTTCGGGCTTCTTCGTGATCTATTTCGCGGGGCTGTCGTTCAAGCTGATCGTGCCGGTGCTGATCGCGGGCATCATCGCTGTGGCGTCGATTGCCGCGTTCCAGGACAAGATCTGCCAGCCCCAGGTGAACTGGCCGCTCATGCACGATTACCAGAAGCATCGCATCTGTACGCTGCTCGATCCGACGTCCGATCCGCTCGGCAAGGGTTTCCACACGATTCAGGCGGTGATTGCGATTGGCTCGGGCGGCCCGCTCGGCAAGGGCTGGCTCAAGGGCACGCAGTCGCATCTGGAGTTCATCCCCGAAAAACACACCGACTTCATCTTTGCGGTGTTCTCCGAGGAGTTCGGCATGGCGGGCGGCATTGTGCTGCTCACGCTCTACATGTGCCTGATCGCGCGCGGGCTGTATATCGCCGCTAACGGCGCGACCCTGTTCGGCCGATTACTGGCCGGGTCGCTGACGATGGCGTTCTTCACCTACGCGTTCGTGAATATCGGCATGGTGAGCGGGATTCTGCCCGTCGTGGGCGTGCCGCTGCCGTTCATGAGTTATGGCGGCACGGCGCTCACGACGCTCGGCATCGCCATCGGCCTGATCATGAGCGTCGGGCGGCAGAAGCGGCTCATGCAGAGCTGACGGCTTGCACGACACGTACGCAGAAAACAAAAACGCGCCGGTTTCGACCGGCGCGTTTTTTTCTGGTCGCGCGTGTGTAAGTGTTATTGCGGCTGCGCCGGTGCCGCCTTCATCAGTTGCGCGCTCAACTGCTGGAACTTCAGGCGCGCGACCGGATCGCCCTGCGACGCCGCCGCCGCGTAGTAGGCGCGGGCGACGTTGAGGTTCTTCGGCACGCCGTCGCCGCCACGCTCGTAGAACGAGCCGGTCACGTATTGCGCGGTCATGTCGCCGCCCTCGGCGGCTTTCTTGTACCAGTAGAACGCCTGCTTGTTGTCGCGCCCGGTGCCGCGTCCGTCGAGAAACTGGTTCGCGAGCGCGAGTTCCGCCTGAACGTGACCCTGCTTCGCGGCCTTGAGGAACCACTGGTGCGCCTCGACAGGATTGCGATCGACGAAGTCGCCATCGTCGTACATCTTGCCGTACACATACTGTGCGTGAGACATGTTGGCGTCGGCGGCCTTGTGCAGCCACTTGCGGCCCTCGCTCACGTCGGCGGCGCCGCCTTCGCCGTTGAGCAGCATCATCGCGTAATTGAATTCGGCGAGCCGGTTGCCGTGCGCCGCTGCCGACTGAAACTCCGTGCGCGCGACCGTGAGATTGCCCGCGTTGTAATCGGCGACGGCGTTGGCCGTTTGCGGATCGGACTCCGCGCTCACCGATGGCTGCCCGCCCGTGCCTGCCGCACTCGCCAGGCGGCTTGCCGTACCGCTTGCCACGCCCGCCAGCGCAATGCTCAACGCCAACGCTACCCGTACTGCTTTCGACCGCTTCATGCCCGAGCCTCCTGCAACGCCTGACGCGTGGCGCGCACGAGCCAAACGACGTCGGCGGCCAGCGCAATGAAAGAAAAACCCATCTCGCGATACTGCTTCGCCTGCGCCGCATCCATCGCGAAGATACCGGCCGCCACGCCCGCTGCGCGCGCCGCCGCGACGATGCGCGTCATTGCGGCGCTCACGTCCGGATGCTTGCCGTCGCCCAGATGGCCGAGGCTCGCAGCCAGATCCGCCGGGCCGACGAACAGGCAATCGACGCCGGGCACCTTGGCGATTTTCTCGACTTCAGCGAGTGCCTGCGCCGATTCGATCTGCACGATCGAGGCGATCTGCGCATTCGCGCCTTGCAGGTAGTCGCGGCGCATGCCGTACGCCGCCGCGCGCACCGCGCCCGCGACGCCGCGCTGGCCGTCGGGCGTCTTCGCATCGGGGTACTGCGTGAAGCTCACCACGCGCGCGGCTTCCTCGGCGGATGTCACGTTCGGGAACATCACCGTGCGCACGCCCGCGTCGAGCACGCGCTTGACGAGCCACGACTCGTTGGCCGGCACGCGCACGACGGGCTCGGTCGGCAGGTGCGCCGCCGCGATGGCGCGCAGTTGCGCGAAGATGTCGGCGCTGTCGTTGGGCGCGTGCTCCATGTCGATCAGCAGCCAGTCGAATCCAGCGTGCGCCAGCGCCTCGGCGGCCGTTTCGCTGCCCATCGACAGCCACAGGCCGAACAAGGGCTCGGCCAACTGAAGGCGTTCCTTGAGGGGATTGGTGAAGGTGCTCATCGCCGTGCTCCCGGCGAGTCTGCGAGGCGCACGGCGCGCGCGGGCCGGCGGCCCGGCAGCGCCACGGCCGGCATGTCTCGCTTTCGTTATGGGTCGTTGTATGTGGGCCGCGCCAATGGCGGCGGGGCCCTGCGAAAGCGATCATACCGCGCCAAAAGTACGCGGGCCGGGTGGAAAACCCGGCCTTGCGTGGCGCTCAAGGAGAGGTGATGCAGGCAGGCATTGCGAGCGCAATGCCCTGGCCGTTCAGTCGCGAATGACTTCGGCCCAGCAGTTCGGCGTTTCGTACAGACGCACCTTGTGCAGCTGCAGATTGACGCCGTAGTGGGCGTCATAGACGTTCGCAAGGATCTCGAACGCGATGGCCGCGAGATTCTCGACGGTCGGGATGCGATCGATCACCACGGTCTTGTGGCCCGGCAGCGTTTCGAGGAAACCGCGCACCTGCGTGTCGCCTTCGAAGACGAGAAACGCGTGATCCCACAGATCGACGAGATGCTGGTTCGCGAGCGCTTTCACGTCGGCGAAATCCATCACCATGCCGCGGTCGGGCGCGCCTTCGGTCTCGACGGTATCGCCTTGCAGCGTGATTTCGAGCACATAGCGATGGCCGTGCAGGTTCCTGCACTGGCTGCGGTGGTCGGGAATGCGGTGGCCCGCATCGAATTCGAGTTTTCGGGTGATCGTCAGCACGGCTGCTTCAGCGGAAAAAGACAAAATCAGGGAATGTTCAGGTACTTGTGCGTCTGCATCGACAGACGCCATTGCGGATGGCGCTTGCACCAGTCGATCGCGAGCTTCGTGTTCAGGTCGCGCGAGGGGCCGTCCATCGGCTGCACCAGGAAGTACTCGAAGTCGAGCTTCGCGTAATCGGCCAGGCGCTGGTTGTCCTGCGGCACCACGACCTTGAGTTCGTTGCCCTTCGTGACCACCAGTTCCGCGTCGGCCTTCGGGCTCACGCAGATCCAGTCGATGGTTTCGAGCACCGGCAGCGAACCGTTGGTTTCGATGGCGATTTCGAAGCCCTGCGCGTGCAGCGCATCGACGAAAGGCTGGTCGATCTGCAGCATCGGCTCGCCGCCCGTGCAGACCACGAAGCGGTTGCTCTCGCCTTCGGGCCAGAGCGAGGCGATCTTCGCCGCCAGCTCTTCCGGCGTGCGGAACTTGCCGCCGTTCTCGCCGTCGGTGCCGACGAAATCGGTGTCGCAGAAGCGGCACTGCGCGCTCTCGCGGTCTTCCTCGCGGCCCGACCACAGATTGCAGCCGGCGAACCGGCAGAACACGGCCGGACGCCCGGCGTTCGCGCCTTCGCCCTGCAACGTGTAGAAGATTTCCTTTACCGCGTAAGTCATGCTGCTGCCTGGTTTGATACCTGTGCTGCCTGGGCGCGATCCAACGCTTGATTCAGCGCGATCGCGAGGCGTCGACTGGGAAGCTCGTGGGGAGCCGGTGCTTGCGGGCGTTATTGTGTCTTGTTTGCGGCGGGTCTGCCTGGCGAGCGCGTTTTTTCGCTTCTCCGCCGCGGGATCTGGCCGAAGGGCGCTGCCCGTGCGCCGCTTCGTTTTCTGCCCTGTACTGCGATTGCCTTGCTCTGACGCGCCGTCAGACCGGCGCTTCCGTGACCTGCTCGCCCGCCAGATAGGCTTCGTAGCCGCGCTTGCGCAGCTTGCAGGCCGGGCATTCGCCACAGCCGAAGCCCCATGCGTGCAGCTCGGCGCGCTCGCCGACGTAGCACGTATGCGTTTCCACGCGCACCAGTTCGACCAGCGCCTCGCCGCCCAGTTGCTCGGCCAGTCGCCACGTGTCGCCCTTGTCGAGCCACATCAGCGGCGTTTCCAGCACGAAGCGCGTGTCCATGCCCAGATTGAGCGCGACTTGCAGCGCCTTCATGGTGTCGTCGCGGCAATCGGGATAGCCCGAGAAGTCCGTCTCGCACATGCCGCCTACCAGCACGCGCAGGCCGCGGCGATACGCGATGGCGGCCGCGATCTGCATGAACATCAGGTTGCGGCCCGGCACGAAGGTGTTCGGCAGGCCGCTTGCGGCCGTTTCGATCTCGATTTCGCGCGTCATGGCGGTATCGCTGATCGAGCCGAGCACCGACAGGTCGATCATGTGATCGTCGCCGAGACGTTCGGCCCAGTCGGGAAACTCGCGCGCGATAGCGGCGCGAAAGCCCTCGCGGCACTCCAGTTCGACGCGATGACGCTGGCCGTAATCGAAGCCGAGCGTCTCGACGGTGTCGTAGCGGTCGAGCGCCCACGCGAGGCAAGTCGCCGAGTCCTGGCCGCCGGAAAACAGCACGAGCGCGCCGTTCCTGGTTTCTGTTCGAGTCACCGTGAAACTCCGAGTTGAGAGGTTCCGCGCGGTCGCAAGCCTTCGAAACCCGCCGGGCGGACCGTCCGGGCTGTCGCCGGCCGGCCCAAGCAGTATAGGCCGCAGCCCTGTCGCCGATATCGGCGCCACTTTATACCGCTGATATCCGGATGCCTTGCATCGTCTCGACCCGGAGTCCCGCCGTCCCGCCAACACCTCGAACCGCCAATGAAAAAGCCCCAGGAATCTAACGATCTCCTGGGGCTCTGCATTCTGGTGGCCTGGGTCGGAATCGAACCAACGACACGCGGATTTTCAATCCGCTGCTCTACCAACTGAGCTACCGGGCCAACGAAGAAGGCAAAGTATATAAGCCTTTTCCGGTTTGTGCAAGCCCCTTCTCAAAACTTCCTGAAAAAGGCCTGCCGAAAATCTCACTCGCCCTTGCTCTTGCCGAGATCGACGCCGAGCTGCTTGAGCTTGCGATACAGGTGCGTGCGCTCAAGGCCGGTTTTCTCGGCCACGCGCGTCATGCTGCCGTTCTCGCGCGCGAGGTGGTACTCGAAGTAGGCGCGCTCGAAGGCATCGCGTGCATCGCGCAGCGGGATGTCGAACGAAATCGACGCGGTCTGCGCCGCGCTCACGCCCGGCGAGCCGTCGCTGCCCAGCACCGGCAGCGCCGCCGCCGAAGCGACCACGGCCGGGCCGCCCGCGACCGGCTTCGCTCCCGGCGCGCCCGCAGCAGGCGCTTGAGCCGCCGAACCGCGCGCAAGCCCCTGCTCGACCGCCTTGAGCAGCTTTTGCAGCGCGATCGGCTTTTCGAGGAAGTTGAGCGCGCCGATCTTGGTCGCCTCAACCGCCGTGTCGATGGTCGCATGCCCCGACATCATGATGACGGGCATCGATAGCTGGCCTTGCGCTGCCCACTCCTTGAGGAGCGTGACGCCATCGGTGTCCGGCATCCAGATATCGAGCAGCACCAGGTCCGGCACCTGACGCTGACGGAATTCACGCGCCTGCTGCGCGTCCTCCGCGAGCTCCACGACGTGTCCTTCGTCGCTGAGGATCTCCGAGAGCAATTCCCGGATGCCCATTTCATCGTCTACCACCAGGATGGTTGCCATTTACGCTGCCCTTGTCTGCACTGTTGCTTTTGTTCCTGTCTCCGCAGCCGCACGCGCCCGGCCCTCGCCCGCGGCATGCGCGGCGGTGTCCGGGGTGGCGTCGTCGGCCAGCTGGAGAAAGAGAATCGAGATCTGCGCGCCTTCTATCACATCGCCCGCTTTCATGCGATTGCGAATGTCGATGCGCGCGCCGTGCTCGTCGACGATCTTCTTGACCATCGCAAGCCCGAGTCCTGTTCCTTTGGCCTTGGTCGTCACGTAGGGTTCAAACGCGCGCGTGAGGATGCGCGCGGGGAACCCCGGCCCGTTGTCCGACACCGTGAGACGCACCGCGACGCGCGTGTGGCCGTCCGCATCCGGATCGCCGTATTCTACGGCCCGCGTCTCCAGCGTCACACGAGGCGTGGCGGTATCGGCCACCGCGTCCTGCGCGTTCTGCAGCAGGTTGTGGATCACCTGGCGCAGTTGCGTGGCGTCGCCCCGTATCACAGGCAGGTTCGAGAGCTCGACCTTGATCGTGCTCTTGTGTTCTTCCGCGCCGTAGAGCGTGAGGACTTCGCTCACGAGGTCGTTCAGCTGCAGGCTCGCGAGCACCGCCGGCGGCGTGCGCGCGTAGTCGCGGAAGTTGTCGACCATCTGCTTCATCGCCGCGACCTGATTGACGATGGTGGTCGCGCCGCGCTTGAGCACTTCGGCGTCGGCAGGCGCGAGCTTGTCCGTGAGCTTCATCTGCAGGCGCTCGGCCGACAGCTGGATCGGCGTGAGCGGGTTCTTGATCTCGTGCGCGAGGCGCCGCGCGACTTCGCCCCACGCAACCGAGCGCTGCGCCGAAATCACGTCCGAGATATCGTCGAACACCACCACGTAGCCCGAGGTCTGCATGTCGCCTGCGTCGCGACCCGTGTCGGACATGAGACGCGCGCCGCGCACGAGCAGCGTGAGCGGATCGGTTTCGCCCGCAACGGGCACCGAGAACTGCTGCTGCCAGTGGCCGCGATCGACGTCGTGGCCTTCGCCGTGACTGCGCGACGCTTCCTGATCGGCGAATGCCTTGCGCACCATCGCCGCGAAGTCGCCCAGCGCCGCCACGTGATCGATCGGCAAGCCAAGCTGCGTTTCGAACGGATGACGGAAGATGCGTTCCGCGCCAGGGTTTGCCGTGGTCAGGCGGAACTGCCGGTCGAACACGAACACGCCCGCCGTGAGATTCGCGAGGATGCTCTCCAGGTACGCCTTCGAATGTTCGAGCGCGACGCGGTTCTTCTCCACCGCGAGCCGTGCTTCGGAAAGCTGGCGCGTCATCGCGTTGAAGGACTGCGTGAGGAAGCCCAGTTCGTCGCGCGATTTGATTTCGCGTTTGGGCGTGTAGTCGCCCTCGGCCACTTCCTTGGTGCCCTGCGCGAGCAGGAACAGCGGCCGCGCAAGCTGGTTGCCGAGCGCGAGCGCCAGCATCATCGCCACGAAGGTCGCGAGGAACAGCGCGAGCGTAAGCGTGCCGATGTACATCTTGCGCAAGCCGGTGCGGCCCAGCGCCTTCTCCTGGTACTCGCGATAGGCGCGCTGCACGGCGTCCGCATTGCGCGCGAGCGCGGCGGGCACGGGCTGCTCCAGTTGCAGGAAGCGCTCGGCGGGTTGCAGGTCGGTGGTGTTGCCGTCGGGAATGCGCGTCACCACGCGCAGCCGCAACGCGCCCTTCGGGCCATGCAGGCGCGGATCGCCGTCGACTTCGCCTTCGATCGCCGCGTAGCCGCGTCCGCGCGCCTGGTCGATCATCAGCGCAGTGGGCAGGTCGGCGGGCATGAGCGAGGAGAAGTTGCTCGATGCCTGCGCCACCACGTGCATGTCCGGCGCCGCGCCCGACATGCTGCGCACCGGCTCGACGATGGTCGCGTCCTGCACGCCGAACTGGTCGCGTGCGCGCAGGAGCGTGAGCGTCGTGCCCGCGGAATCGCCGCTGGCGATCTGCTCGGCCATCAGGCGGCCCTTGGTTTGCAGATCCGACAGCGAGGCGTCGAGCATGCCGCGTCCGAGATTCAGGCCGGCGGTGAGCGCGGTTTCCACGTTCACGTCGAACCACGACTCGATCGAGCGGGAGACGAACTGATACGAGACGATGTAGATGATGCCGCCCGGCACCACGCCCACGAGCGCGAAGAAGAACGCGAGCTTGGCGAGCAGTCGTGTGCCGAACTTGCCGCGCCGCAAGCGCACCGCGATCACGATGACGAGCGCCGTCACCACCGACAGGAAGATGATCGCGACGCCGATGTTGGCCGCGTAAAGCCAGCCGTAGTAGCGGTCGAAGAATTCGGTGTTGGCGCTCGCGGCAGCGAGCAGCACGAGCAGCAGCGTCGCGGTGAGCGCGACGGTCGACACCAGCAGCCTGACGACGAAGCTGCTGAAGCTGCCTCCGGTGGCGCGGCGCACTTTATTTAGCACGATCGGTCACCGTGAAGCTAAAGCGCTTCCAGTCGGAAGCAAGATTCCAGTCGCGGTTGTTGACCGCATCGATCTGGAAGGGCTTGGGCATGAGCGCGACGTCGAGCTGCATGCGCACCGACGCCGTATAGGTTTCGCCGGTATGCACCTGGTTGCGCTCGATCACGTGCCACGAAGTCACGTGCTTGATGACCGCGAGCGCATCCGAAAGCGTCGAAAAGCCGAGTTGCAGCCCGCCAGTCGACACGCGGTACTCGCGCGTGAGCGGCTGGAACGAGAGGCGAATGCTTTGCGAGACGCTCACGGGCTGTTCGTCGAACCAGTACCAGCGCGGGCGCGTGAGTTCGAAGTCGGTGGTGAAGTAGAGCGGAATGCCCTTGTTGACCGCGTCTTCCAGGCTGCTGTTGAGCTCGAAATCGAAGCGGGCGTCGAGGCTCCAGCCGGTGCCGTCGGCCTGCAACGACGCGCGCTGCACCGAGATCGAATCGGCGCGCGCGGGCGCGGCGGCGAAAAAGCCGAAGGCCAGCGCAAGCCAGATCAGAGCCGCGAAGCGCAGCGGGAAGAAGCGTTTGATGGTCACCGTTTCTGAAAGCGCGCGTAGAAGAAGCCGTCGTGATCTGCGGTGCGATCGGGAACGGGGCAGGCGTTCGCGCCAGCGGCGGTATCGGGTTCGACAGCCGCTTCGGCCTCACGCCCGGCAGGCAGCAGTTGCCCCGGAGCGTCCAATCGTACCGCATCCTCATGGGTGCTTTCAAACCAGCGCGCCTGGTCTTCACCTTCCGCGGGGAAGATCGAGCAGGTCACGTAGAGCAGTTCGCCGCCCGGCTTGAGCAGGCCCCACAGCGCATCGACGATGCGACGCTGTTCCTGCGCGAGCGCCGCGATGTCGCTCGCACGGCGCAGCCAGCGGATATCGGGATGACGGCGCACGATGCCCGACGCGGAGCACGGCACGTCCGCGAGAATGCGATCGAAAAGCTTGCCGTCGAACCATGCGTCGGGCACGCCTGCATCGCCGATCACGACGCGGGCTTTGGCATTGTCTTCATCGCCCTGCGCGAAACCCAGACGCGCAAGGTTCTCGCCGATGCGCGTCGCGCGCGCGGCGTCGCTCTCCAGTGCGATCAGGTCGATGTCGGCGAGTTCGAGCAGATGGCCGCTCTTGCCGCCAGGCGCGGCGCACGCATCGAGCACGCGCATGCCGTCGCGCACGTCGAGCGCCGGCGCGGCCAGTTGCGCGCCCGCGTCCTGCACCGACACATCGCCCGCCATGAAGCCCGGAATGCGATCGACCGGCAGCGGCGAGGCGAGACGCACGGCGTATTCGCCGATCTGCGTCGCCGCGATGTTTTCATCGGCGAGACGCTTGAGGTAATCGGCGGCGTTGCTGCGGCGCGCGTTCACGCGCAGCGTGAGCGGCCCATGCGTGTTGCCCGCGGCAAGGATCGCCTGCCACTGATCGGGCCAAGCGCGGCGGGTCGCGTCGATCCACCAGTGCGGATAGTTCCAGCGCGCGACCTCGTCGGTCTGGGCGGCGGCAAGCGCACTCTCGCGCTCGCGCAGGAAGCCGCGCAAGACGGCGTTCACGAGCCCCTTCGCGAAGGCGGATTCACGGCGCGCGCCAATCGCGCTCACGGCCTGATCGACCACGGTGAAAGGCGTGTAGGCGGCGTGCGCTTCGTCGTCGACGAGCAGCGCCAGCGCGCACGCCAGCAGGTTCAGCACCTGCGCCGGCGGCGCCTTGCTCACGCGCTGCTTGATCAGGTAGTCCACGATCCCCAGGCGCCGCATCGTGCGATAGGCGATGTCCTGCACCGCGCCGCGCGCCATTGGCGCGAATTCGGCGGGCAGCGCGGCAAAGGCGCTCGAAAGCGCAGCGGGCAGCGCCGCGCCTTCGCGCACCGCGCCGACGATGTGTGCAGCCTGATCGAGCGCGAAGCCGAGCGAGTCGGGGGCCAGATGCACGGCGTTTGCGGCCGCCTTCGAAGCACCCGGCTTGCCTTGGCGCGAGCCGGAGGGTTTAGCGCGGGCTGGGCCGGACGGGCGGCGGGAGGAACTGGATGTCATGGAGAAACCGGAAGCAGGCCGCACCGGGGCGCGGCGAATAGTGCACAAGCGAGCCATTGTAGCGTGGCGCGGGCGCAACGCTCAGGGGCCGGACACAGGCAAACCCACAGGCAAACCGTTTCAGCGCAAGCAATGAAAAAGGGCAGACCGTGGTCTGCCCTTGGTCTGCCCTTTTTGAGCGCGGCGTTGCGCACGCCTTAGTCGAAACGTCCGGTGCGCGCCATTTCCATCAGCCGCGCGATGCGCTCCTCGGTGGCCGGGTGCGTCGAGAACAGGTTCGCGATCGCGCCACCCGCGAGCGGATTCATGATCATCATTTGCGCGGTGGCCGGGTGCTGCTCGGCGGCCGGGAACGGAATGCCCTGCGCATAGCGATGAATCTTGTCGAGCGCCGATGCCAGCGCCTGCGGGTCGCCCGAAATCTGCGCACCGCCGCGATCGGCTTCAAATTCGCGCGCACGCGAAATCGCCATCTGGATCAGCGCGCCCGCGATCGGCGCGAGCAGCGCCACGGCGATGCCCGCAATCGGATTTGCGGGACGACCGTTCTCGTCGCGGCCGCCGAAGAACATCGCAAAGTTCGCGATCGCCGAAATCGCGCCGGCCATCGTCGCCGAGATCGTCGAGATCAGGATGTCGCGGTGCTTCACGTGGGCCAGTTCGTGCGCCATCACGCCGCGCATTTCGCGCTCGGAGAGCACGCGCAGGATGCCGGTCGTCGCAGCGACGGCCGCGTGTTCGGGATTGCGGCCCGTGGCGAACGCGTTGGGCGCATCTTCGTTGATCAGGTAGACGCGCGGCATCGGAATGTTCGCGCGCGTGGCCAGTTCCCGAACCATGCGGTAGAACTGCGGCGCCGTGGTCTCGTCGACTTCCTGCGCGTTGTACATGCGCAGAACCATCTTGTCCGAGAACCAGTACGAAAAGAAGTTCATGCCAAGCGCGATCAACAGCGCCAGCATCATGCCGCTGCGCCCGCCGACCATGCCGCCAATGACGATGAAAAGGGCCGTAATCGCGGCCATCAACATCGCGGTTTTGACCCAGTTGAACATGTTCTGTGCTCCTTCACCCATCAGATATCGAATCAGTCATCGAAACGCCCGCTGTCGCAACCGCTGTCACAAGCTCGTGACACCTACGACAGTCGCAGCGAGCGCATTGTAAGCGATTTGTTAGATATGGACGGATCGGAAAAATTCAATCTCAGCGCGTGCTGGTCGCGAGTTTCACGCCCAGCCCCACGAACGCCGAACCGACCGTGCGGTCGAGCCACTTCCTGATGCCCGGCTTGCCTGAAAAGCGCTGCGTGACGCTGCCCGCGATCCACGCGACAAAGCTGTTCCAGACGGTGCTCATCAGCACGAATACGCTGCCGAGCGCGAGGAACGCCAGAATCTTGTGCGGGCTCGTGACGGCCACGAACTGCGGGAAGAACGACACGAAGAACAATACGACCTTGGGGTTCAGCACGTTAGTCCAGAAGCCCGAGAGGAACAACTGGCGCAGCGGGCGCGGCTGGGCGCCGGTTGCGGCGTTCGTCGGTGCCGCGGGTGTGGCGTCGGTCTGCTTCGTGAGGATCAGCCGCACGCCCAGATAGCAGAGGTAGCACGCGCCCACCAGCTTGATGACGGTAAACGCGGTAGCCGAAGCCGCCAGCAGCGCGGTCAGCCCGAAGGCGCAGGCGAGCGCATGCACGCAACAACCCGCCGAGATGCCCAGCGCCGATACGAGACCGGCGCTGCGCCCTTGCGCAACGCTGCGGCCCACGATGTAGGCCGTATCCGGGCCCGGCGTGACGTTCAGGAGGAGGACGGCGACCAGAAAGAAGCCGAAGTGGGTGATGCCGAGCATGACGTTCTCTGACTAAGCGACTGAAAAAACGGCTGAAAAAACGCGGCCGCCAAGGGCGGCGACGCATTGACCGATTTTAACGCGCGCCGCTTGACGCGCGTTGCCGCCCTCTTCGCTTTGCCGGAGCGTCTGGCGCGGCGCTTAAGCCGCCGGGGAATCGTTGAGCGCGAAGCGCTGACCGGCCGTCAGCGCCATACCTGCCAGGAACTCGCGCGCGGGCAGGCGCTTGCCGCCCGGCTTTTGCAGTTGCGTGAAGCGCAGCGCACCCTCGCCGCACGCCACCACCACACCGGCGGGCGACACGTCGAGGATCTGGCCAGGTTGCGCACCGGCCGGCACCGTCACGTCCTGCGCGACTTCGGCGGCCCACAGCTTGATGAGCGCGCCGTCCAGCGTGGCCGCGCCGCCCGGGAACGGGTCGAACGCACGCACCTGGCGTGCGAGCGCTTCGGCAGGGCGGCGGAAGTCGAGCGCGGCTTCCTGCTTGCCGATCTTTTCCGCGTAGGTCACCCCGTCGGTGGGCTGCGGCGTGATCGGCAACTGCCCCGTGCGCTCAAGCTGCGTCAGCCAGTCCACCACCAGCTGCGCGCCCAGCGTCGCAAGGCGGTCGTGCAGCGTAGCGGTCGTGTCCGTCGGCGCGATGGGCGTGCGCACTTCCGAGATCATCGGGCCAGTGTCGAGGCCCGCGTCCATCTGCATCAGCGTGATGCCGGTTTCGGCGTCCCCGGCTTCGATCGCGCGGTGGATCGGCGCGGCGCCGCGCCAGCGCGGCAGGATCGACGCGTGGATGTTGATGCAGCCCGACGGCGGAATATCGAGCACTTCCTGCGGCAGGATCAGCCCGTAAGCGGCGACCACCATGACGTCGTGCGGCGTGGCGTTGAGCAGGTCGAGCGCGGCCGTTGCTTCTTCCGGATATTTGCCCGCGCGGCGCAGCGAGGTCGGCTGCGCGACGGGAATGCCGTGCTCTTCGGCGTAGCGCTTGACGGGGCTCGCCTGCAGTTTCATCCCGCGTCCGGCAGGACGATCGGGCTGGGTCAGCACGAGCGGCACGGGAAAGCCCGCCTCGTGGATCGCGGCAAGCGCGGCGGCGGCGAATTCCGGCGTACCGGCAAAAATCACGCGAAGAGAATGGCTCATGGGCAGATCGGCAAGTCGAACAAGGTCAAGACGTGGCGCGCTTACATCGCGCGTTCGAGCTTCTTCATCTTGCTCTTGATGCGCGTCTGCTTCAGCGACGACAGATATTCGACGAACACCTTGCCCATCAGGTGATCCATTTCGTGCTGGATGCACACGGCAAGCAGGCCTTCGCAATCGACTTCGTAGCTCTCGCCCTTCTCGTTGAGGGCGCGCACGCGTACTTTTTCCGCGCGCTCGACTTCGTCGTAGATGCCCGGTACGGAGAGGCAGCCCTCTTCGTGGATTTCCCGTTCCTTGCTTGACCAGACGATTTCCGGGTTGATGAAGACCTGGAGTTCGTCGTGCGTGTCGGACACGTCGATCACGACGACGCGCTCGTGCACGTCGACCTGGGTGGCCGCGAGGCCCACGCCGGGCGCCGCGTACATGGTTTCAGCCATGTCGGCGACGAGCTTGCGGATACGGTCGTTGACGACCTCGACCGGCGCGGCGACCTTGTGCAGACGCTTGTCCGGGTAATGAAGAATGTTCAGTAGAGCCATGGTTCGACAGGTTTCTCGTTGGGCGCCGCGGGGCGGGCGCGCTGGCTTGTGCGCTTGTCACTCAAGTCACTCAAGCGCGCGTTGGCCGTTCGGCCAGCTGGTGAGCCCCATGCGGAAAACAGAAGATATGCGGACGATATACGGACAAATCGACCGGAATCAACGCACCGCCGGCCACCTTGCGCGCACCTTGCACACACAATTGGCCACAGCGGCAAAGCGGCGCCCGACGGGAGCACGGGGCCGTCCGGCGCCATGCCGGCAGCCCGCCGTGACGATGCGTCACAGCGCCGCAAATGTATTTCGGATAGTGAAAATTTTAACACGACGGGCCAGGCTTCGCCCGCTGACCAGAGTTGCGCCCATGCTCGCTCCCTTACCGCTGTCTACCGACGAATCCGGCGCGTGGTTGCGCCTTGCTCACGCGCGCGGTCTCAAGCCCGTGGCGCTGCGGGCGTTGCTTGGCGCTTTCGGCTTGCCGCAGCGGGTGCTGGCTCAGACATTCGAGGCGCTTGCGGCAGTCGCTGGAACCCAAGCCGCGCACGCCGCGCTCGCGCCGCAGCCCGCCGGTTTCGGCCAGCAGCTGGCCGACTTGCAGGCGTGGTGCGCGTTGCCGGGCAACGCCTTGATCACGCTCGCCGATCCTGCCTACCCGCCGCGGTTGCTGACGATGACGGATCCGCCAGCGCTGCTCTACGTGAAGGGTCGGATCGAGCTGCTGCACGCGCGCAGCGTGGCCGTCGTCGGCAGTCGCAGCGCCACGCCGCAGGCGCTGGATGACGCACGCCGCTTCGCGAGCGCGTTCGCGGCGGCGGGCCTCGCGGTCGTGTCCGGTCTTGCGCTGGGCGTGGACGGTGCGGCGCACGAGGGCGCACTGGACGAACGCGGCGGCACCGTCGCGGTAATCGGCACCGGCGCCGATCTCGTCTATCCGGCCGCGAATCGCCCGCTCGCGCTAAAGATCGCCGCGCTGGGCGCGATCCTCAGCGAATGGCCGCTGGGCACGCCCGCGCGCTCCGCCAATTTCCCGCAGCGCAACCGCGTGATCTCGGCGCTCGTGGAAGGCGTGATCGTGGTCGAGGCCGCCATGCGCTCGGGCTCGCTCATCACCGCGCGCCTTGCCAATGAAATGGGGCGCGACGTGTTCGCGCTGCCTGGCTCGATTCACGCGCCGCTTTCGCGGGGGTGCCATCGGCTCATCAAGGAAGGGGCGCAACTGGTCGAGACGCCTGAGGAGGTGCTCGAAGCGCTAGGCCTGGCGGCACAAGCAACGCAACCGGCGCAATCGCCGCAGGCCGTGCCCTCGCAGCGAACAGGTTCTGCAACGCGCAGACGCAGCACCAGGGACGAACAGACGCTACCGCTTGCGCTCGATTCACCCTCGGCAACAAACCCGCCCACGCTCGAACCTCAAGCCCAGGCCCTGCTCGCCGCGCTGGGCCACGCCCCCGCGACGCTTGAAATCCTCGCCCAGCGCACCGACATGGCCGAAGCGGTGTTGCAGGCCACGCTGCTGCGGCTCGAACTGGCCGGTCACGTGAGCGCGCTGCCGGGTGGACGCTTCATGCGGGCGTCCCGCCGCTAGTGCGCCGCCGTGTTACATTCGCGCCAAATGCACCATGTGCAACGCCGATTCTATATAGAAGAGACCGCAAGGAACGACCATGCCCGCGCTTGACCTCGACACCGACGCCGACCAGATCGCCGAGCGCGTCAGCGACCGCGACACGCTGTTCGTCGCGTGCCTGTGCGCGCAGTGGTGCGGCACCTGTCGCGACTATCGGGCGACCTTCGACCGGATCGCGGAAGCGCATCCGGAAATCTGCTTCGCCTACATCGATATCGAGACGCACGCCGACCGCTTCGACGACCTCGACGTGGAGAACTTCCCCACGATCCTGATTGAAGACAGCAAGGCCACACGCTTTTTCGGCACGGTGCTGCCGCACGCCGCCGTGGTCGAGCGCATGCTCGCCGACCTGACGGCGCTGCCAGGCGTGGCCGATGCGCCCAAGCTGCGGCCCGCGCTGCTCGAAGCCTGAAACCCACACGGGCGAAGCCTGTCGAACCCCGGAAGCCAGATCAAGCCTGCCGTCGCCAGTCAGGCCCGTCCCGCTTGCCCGGCGGCGCGCAGCGCCTTTATGATTGGCGCCCTTACGAAAGCGCCAAATACGCCATCGATACCGGTTAGCGCACCGCCCGGCCGATGACAAGAAAATCGCCGTCCGCGCGCCATGTGCTATAAAGCGGTCGTTAACGAGGCGCCCGACGGCGCGACGGCCACGCGGCCAATCCAGACGGCATAACCGCGGGGCGCCCACCCGGATACACCCACACACAACCAGTCATGTCCAAAGCTCTGATCATCGCCGAGAAGCCATCCGTCGCGAACGACATCGCGCGCGCTCTGGGCGGATTTACCAAGCATGACGAGTACTACGAAAGCGACGACTACGTGCTGTCGTCGGCGGTCGGCCACCTGCTGGAAATCGCCGCGCCCGACGAGTACGAAGTCAAGCGAGGCAAATGGAGCTTCGCGAACCTGCCCGTCATTCCGCCCCACTTCGACCTGAACCCGATCGCCAAGAGCGAGTCGCGGCTCAAGGTGCTCACGAAGCTGCTCAAGCGCAAGGACGTCACCAAACTGATCAACGCCTGCGACGCGGGGCGCGAGGGCGAGCTGATTTTCCGCCTGATCGCGCAGCACGCGAAGGCGAAGCAGCCCGTCCAGCGCCTTTGGCTCCAGTCGATGACGCAGCAGGCGATCCGCGACGGTTTCGCGAACCTGCGCAGCGACGACGACATGCTGCCGCTCGCCGACGCCGCACGCTGCCGCTCGGAAGCCGACTGGCTCGTCGGCATCAATGGCACGCGCGCCATGACGGCCTTCAACAGCAAGGGCGGCGGCTTCTTCCTGACCACGGTGGGTCGCGTTCAGACGCCAACGCTGTCGATCGTCGTCGAACGTGAAGAGAAAATCCGCCGCTTCGTGCCGCGCGATTACTGGGAAGTGCGCGCCGAATTCGTCTGCGCGGGCGGCTTCTATGAAGGCCGCTGGTACGACCCGAAATTCAAGAAGGATGAGCACGATCCGGAAAAGCGCGACTCGCGCCTCTGGAGCCTGCCGGCCGCCGAGACCATCGTCGCCGCCTGTCATGGCCGCGAAGGCACGGTCACCGAAGAATCAAAGCCGTCCACCCAGCTCTCGCCTGCGCTCTTCGACCTGACGAGCCTGCAGCGTGAAGCCAACGGTCGCTTCGGTTTCTCGGCGAAGAACACGCTGGGCCTCGCCCAGGCGCTGTACGAAAAGCACAAGGTGCTCACCTATCCGCGTACCGATTCGCGCGCGCTGCCCGAAGACTATCTCGGCACCGTGAAAGAGACGATGGAGATGCTCAAGGAGAGCAACAACTACCTGCCGTTCGCCAAACAGGCGCTCGAAAAGGGTTGGGTGAAGCCGAACAAGCGCATCTTCGACAACTCGAAGATCAGCGACCACTTTGCAATCATCCCGACGCTGCAGGCGCCGAAGAACCTGTCGGAGCCGGAGCAGAAGCTGTACGACCTCGTCGTGAAACGCTTCCTCGCCGTGTTCTTCCCGGCGGCGGAGTTCCGCGTCACCACGCGTATCACCGAAGTCTCCGGTCATCACTTCAAGACCGAAGGCAAGGTGATGGTCGAACCGGGCTGGATGCAGATTTACGGCCGCGACACCACCGGCGAGGACGCCAACCTCGTGCCGGTGAAGAAGGACGAGAAGGTCAAGACCGACAAGATCGCCGCGCACCAGCTCGTGACCAAGCCGCCCGCACGCTACAACGAAGCGACGCTGCTTTCGGCGATGGAAGGCGCGGGCAAGCTCGTCGACGACGAAGAACTGCGCGAGGCCATGGCCGCGAAGGGTCTGGGCACGCCGGCCACGCGCGCGGCCATCATCGAAGGTCTGCTGGGTGAAAAGTATCTCGTGCGCGAAGGCCGCGAGCTGATTCCGACCGCCAAGGCGTTCCAGCTCATGACGCTGCTGCGCGGCCTGGGCGTGGAAGAACTGACCGCGCCGGAGCTGACCGGCGAGTGGGAATACAAGCTTTCGCAGATGGAGCGCGGCAGGCTCGCGCGCGATGCGTTCATGCAGGAAATTGCCCGCATGACGCAGACCATCGTGAAACGCGCGAAGGAATACGACTCCGACACGATCCCCGGCGACTACGCGACGCTGCAAACGCCGTGTCCGCATTGCGGCGGCCAGGTGAAGGAAAACTATCGCCGCTTTGCGTGTACGAAGTGCGAGTTCTCGATCTCGAAGATTCCGGGCGGCCGTCAGTTCGAAATCCCCGAAGTCGAAGAGCTGCTGCAGAACAAGACGATCGGGCCGCTTTCGGGTTTCCGCAGCAAGATGGGCCGGCCCTTCTCGGCAATTCTGAAGCTGTCGTTCGACGACGAGATCAAGAACTTCAAGCTTGAGTTCGACTTCGGCCAGGATTCGGGCACGGAAGACGGCGAAGCGCCGGACTTCTCGCAGCAGGAAGCCGTCGGCGCCTGCCCGAAGTGCAAGGGTCGCGTGTTCGAGCACGGCATGAGCTATGTCTGCGAGAACTCGGTCGCGAACCCGAAGACCTGCGACTTCCGCTCGGGCAAGGTGATTCTCCAGCAGGAAATCGCGCGCGAGCAGATGACCAGGCTGCTGACCGAAGGCCGCACGGATCTGCTGACGAACTTCAAGTCGTCGCGCACGGGCCGTAATTTCAAGGCGTTCCTCGTCAAGCAGCCGGACGGCAAGATCGGCTTCGAGTTCGAGAAGAAAGAGCCGAGCGCGAAAACGGCCGCCAAAACGGCGAAGAAGACCACCGCCAGCGCGGACGCGGGCGAAGCCGCGAATGACGCGGCCAACGACGCCGCCGAGGCTCCGGCCAAGCCGGCGCGCAAGACTGCCGCGAAGACCACGGCAGCCAAGGCCGCACCGGCTCGCAAGACCGCCGCGCGCAAGACGCCCGCACGCAAGACCGGTTCGTAATTCCGGCCTGACGCGATAAACAAAAAGGCGCAGCTTCTTTCGAAGCTGCGCTTTTTTTCGTCTGTCGTTGCGCCCTGGCGGCGCAAGATCGCACTTAGAGCGGCGAAATCGCCGAAGTACGCGTGCGGCCCGTCGACGCGCGACCAGCCTTGGGGGCGCGTTCGGTTTCGACGCTGCGGCTGGAATCGAGCAGCTCGGAGATCGGCTCCGCGCCGTCGAACGCTTCGGGCACGACCGGATGCGCCGCGCCATTCGCGCTCGCCATCGCGTCGGCCGGACGCGCCTGCCCGTCCTTGACCCACTGCTCGCCGAGCTGGCTGTTCGGCGTCTGGCTGAAATGCTCGACCAGATGGTCGATGAACGTGCGAACCTTGGCCGGCAAATGGCGGCGGCTCGGGTACGCGACGTTGATCTCGACCTGCGGCAGGCGGTAGTCGCCCAGCAGACGCACCAGACGGCCGCGCGTCATGTCGCGCCCGATCAGGTAGCTCGGCAGGATCGCGATGCCCATGCCGAGCAGCGCGAACTGGCGCAGCATTTCGGTGTTATTGGCCACGATCACGTTGCTCGGGCGCACGCGGATCTCGCCATCCGGCCCCGTGAACACGCGCTCGTCGCCCCAGTATTCCGAAGGCAGCGACAGCGACGGATGCTCCATCAGGTGCTCGGGACGCGTGGGCGTGCCGTGCTTTTCCAGATAGGCGGGCGTCGCGCACACGGTCATGCAACCGGTTGTCAGGCGGCGCGTGACGATGCTTGCGCTGCGCATCTGACGCGCGGTCACGACGCCCAGATCGAAGCCCTCTTCGACCAGATCGACCTGACGGTCGACCAGCGTGACGTCGGGAATCACCTGGGGATAGCGCTGCGTGTAGGTTTGCAGGACGGGCGCGAGATTGTGCAAGCCGAAGACCACCGGAGCGACGATGCGCAGCGTGCCTACGGGCTCGTGGTTGCGCGCCACGACCATCTGCTCGACGTCTTCCAGCTCATCGAGGATCTGGCGTGCGCGTTCGAGATAGACCTGACCGGATTCGGTGAGGGAAAGGCTGCGGGTCGTGCGGTTGAGCAGACGCGTGCCAAGCCGGCCTTCCAGGTCGGCGACGTGACGCGTTGCAACCGCATTGGAAATATCCATCGCCGAAGCGGCCCGGGCGAAACTGCCGAGGTCCGCCACTTTGACGAATACTCGCATCGACTGCAAATGATCCATGAGACAACTCCTGCGTGTTACTTGTCCGCCGAAAACCGGCGGAGGAAACCGGGAATTCTCCTACGACATCGGAATTCGTGCAGAAGTTGCCTCCACTACGATGAATTTCATCAAAATTTTCGCTACTGTCACCGAATATGAAGCTGCAGGTGGCTTATTGTTTCCCATGGCGAAACAATATTGCGCAATGCAGCGAAACGTCCGGGATTGATGCGAACAGAAAGCGCGCCTTTTCGACCGATTTTTTCGCCAGTTGCTGCAACCCTTAAATAAAAAAGGCCGCTCGGAGGCGGCCCTTTTTTCAAGTGACGCTCGAAAACCTGACATTCTCAGTTAGTGAGCGCTCACATTATTGATCATCGCGGCAATCAAAGACGTCCTTCCAGCGCGGTGCGTGCGTCGCGCAAAGCCTGCGGCAAGCCTTGCGCGAGCGTCTCGAACAGCTCCGTGTGCAGTGCGAGTTCCGCGCGCCAGGCTTCAGCATCGACGGAAATCACCTGGGCGAACTGCGCCGGCGTGAAATCCAGGCCGCGCCAGTCGAGGTCGTCGTAGCGCGGCGAGACACCGAACGCATGGCCCTCCCCTTCGGCCTGGCCTTCGATGCGGCGCACCATCCACTCCAGCACGCGCATGTTTTCGCCGAAACCCGGCCACACGAACTTGCCGTCTTCGCCCTTGCGGAACCAGTTCACGCAGAAGATGCGCGGCAGCGTTGCGCCGCCCTGCGAGAGGCGTTCGCCGACCTTGAGCCAGTGCCCGAAGTAGTCGGCCATGTTGTAGCCGCAGAACGGCAGCATCGCGAACGGGTCGCGCCGCACCACGCCCTGCTGCCCGGCAGCGGCGGCCGTGGTTTCCGAGCCCATCGTCGCGGCCATGTAGACGCCTTCCGTCCAGTCGCGCGCCTCGGTCACGAGCGGCACCGTGGTCGAGCGGCGGCCGCCGAACAGGAACGCATCGATCGCCACGCCCTTGGGGTTCTCCCAATCGGGGTCGATCGACGGGCATTGCGAGGCGGGCGCCGTGAAGCGCGCGTTCGGATGTGCGGCCTTGCGGCCGGTTTCTTTGGCGACTTCCGGCGTCCAGTCGTTGCCCTGCCAGTCGATCAGATGCGCGGGCGGCGTGTCGGTCATGCCTTCCCACCAGACGTCGCCGTCGTCGGTCAGCGCGACGTTCGTGAAGATCACGTTCTCCTTGAGCGTCGCCATGGCGTTGAAGTTGGTCTTCTCGCTCGTGCCCGGCGCCACGCCAAAGTAGCCCGCTTCCGGATTGATCGCGTAGAGACGGCCATCGGCGCCCGGTTTGATCCAGGCGATATCGTCGCCGATCGTGCTGATTTCCCAGCCGTTCATCGCGGCGGGCGGAATCAGCATGGCGAAGTTGGTCTTGCCGCACGCCGACGGGAACGCCGCCGCGACGTGGTACTTGCGCCCTTGCGGCGACTTCACGCCCAGAATCAGCATGTGCTCGGCGAGCCAGCCTTCGTCGCGGCCCATCGTCGACGCGATGCGCAGCGCAAAGCACTTCTTGCCGAGCAGCGCATTGCCGCCGTAACCCGAGCCATAGCTCCAGATCTCGCGCGTTTCCGGGAAGTGGACGATGTACTTGGTCTTGTTGCACGGCCACGGCACGTCCTGCTCGCCGGCCGCCAGCGGCGCGCCCACGCTGTGCACGCAGGGCACGAACTCGCCGTCTTCGCCGAGCACGTCGTACACGTCGCGCCCCATGCGCGTCATGATGCGCATGTTCACGGCCACGTACGGGCTATCGGACAGCTCCACGCCGATGTGCGCGATCGGCGAGCCCAGCGGGCCCATCGAGAACGGCACGACGTACATGGTGCGACCGCGCATCGAACCCGCGAACAGGCCGTCGAGCGTCGAGCGCATCTCCGCCGGCGCCATCCAGTTGTTGGTCGGGCCCGCATCGTCCTTGTTCTGCGAGCAGATAAAGGTGCGATCCTCGACACGCGCGACGTCCGAGGGATCGGAGCAGGCGAGATACGAATTCGGGCGTTTCTGCGGATTCAGGCGGCGCATCGTGCCTGCATCGACCATCTGCTGGCACAGGCGGTCGTATTCCTCCTGCGAGCCGTCGCACCAGACGATGCGCTCCGGTTGGGTGTGCGCGGCAACGCTTTGCACCCATTCCACCAGTTTTCGGTGGCGAACCCAGGCCGGCGCCTGCGCGGCGGCCTGTGCGGGGAAATCGGGATGGTTCATCGATGTGTCTCCAACTGGGCTGATAAAAAATCGTTTCAGGCCCTTTCAACGCTGCTAGCGAGAGGCGCAACCGCCGCGAACCGGTGTCTTCCGCTGTATTTCGGACACCCTGGTTAGCGTGGATGGGCAGGTCGTCAAGGCCTTATCAGCGAGGGTTCGCAACCGTCTGTAAAGCGGCTTGCATCGCGGCCCGTCAAACTGATAAAAGGGAAAAATTCTCGTTCAAACTGTTGCCAGCCGTATTGAGCGCCGTCGCACGGAACGCAAATTGAATACCCGTTTGTAATGGGATCTGCGAGTCTGCGCCGCGCGACAAAGCCTTCCCCATATTCATACCAGCCTGGCCGTTGCTGCATAGTGGGATAACCACCAGATGAACACCGTATTGCATTGCGTCGAACGGCCTCGCGAAATTGCTGCACCCCAGATTGCACCACCCGTTTTGCACCACCCTTTTCCCTTGCTGCCATGAAAATTGCCATCCTTGACGACTACCAGGACGCCGTCCGCAAGCTCGACTGCTTTGAACTGCTCGCCGATCACGAGGTCAAGGTCTTCAACAACACGGTGCGCGGCCTCGGCCAGCTCGCCAGCCGCCTCTCGGAAGTCGAAGCACTCGTCCTGATCCGCGAACGCACGCGCATCTCCTCGCAACTGCTCGACAAGCTCCCGCATCTGCGCATGATCAGCCAGACCGGCAAAGCCGGGCCGCACATCGATATCGCCGCCTGTTCGGAGCGCGGCATCGCCGTGCTGGAAGGCACCGGCTCGCCAGTCGCGCCCGCCGAGCTCACCTGGGCGCTCATCATGGCCGCGCAGCGGCGCATCCCGCAGTACGTCGCCAACCTCAAGCAAGGCGCCTGGCAGCAGTCGGGGCTCAAGACCTCGGCCATGCCGCCGAATTTCGGCCTGGGCCAGGTGCTGCGCGGTCAGACGCTGGGCATCTGGGGCTACGGCAAGATCGGCCGCCTGGTCGCCGGCTACGGCAAGGCGTTCGGCATGCGCGTGCTGATCTGGGGCCGCGAGCACTCGCTCGAAGCCGCGCGCGCCGACGGCTATGAAGCCGCCGCGAGCCGCGAAGCGCTGTTCGAGGAAAGCGACATCCTCTCGCTGCATCTGCGCCTGCACGACGACACGCGCGGCATCGTCACGCAGGAAGACCTCCTGCGCATGAAGCCGACGTCGCTGCTCGTCAACACGAGCCGCGCGGAACTGCTGGAAGAAAACGCGCTGCTGGGCGCGCTGTCGCACAACCGCCCGGGCATGGTGGCGATCGACGTGTTCGAGAGCGAGCCGATCCTGCAGGGCTACAGCCTGCTGCGCATGGAGAACGTGATCTGCACGCCGCACATCGGCTATGTGGAGCGCGAGAGCTATGAGCTGTACTTCGGCGCGGCCTTCCGCAATATCCTGGCGTTCGACGCGGGCGATCTTTCGCACGTGGCGAATCCGGACGCGCTGCAGGGCGGGCGTCGCAAGTAAGCGGCGCGTTGCCTGAAGAAAAAGGCGGCCCGGTTCACACCGGGCCGCCTTTTTTCGTTTTGCTGCCAGCGTTTGCGCCTGGCTCTTACGCGTGCGCTGCCGCGTCCAGCACATCGGGCAAGCGCTCCAGAAAGCGCTGGCCGTCCTCGTAGCCGAGGTTGTAGGCGTGCTGCATCTGCTGCGGGCTCGTGTAATCCCAGCTCGAAATCGGCACCTTCGCCGACGGCTGGATATAGAGACGCTGCTGCTCGCCGCCCGCCTGTGTGCGGTGCTTGACCACGAAAGTCTGCGGACGCGGATAGAGACGCGTGACCATCACCAGCACGCGCCCGGGCGTATCGTCGAGCGCGCCCACGGGCACGTTGTCGACCATCCCGCCGTCGAGCACCGGGCGGCCGTTGCGGCGCAAGACCGGCGTAAAAGGCGGCGTGCACGACGATTGCAGGACGAGATCGGCAAGATCCTCGACGCGCTCGCAGGCCTGCGCCGTCACGAACTCCGGATAGAAGCCGAGCTTCTGGCCGAGCGTCGGATGCAGCGTCTTGCGGATATGCTTTTCGATGTTGTAGGCGATCAGCCCGGCCGCCACCGCGCTGCGCGCACCGAGCCAGCGCGGCACGTGCGACACGCCAATACGGATCTCGGGCGCGTCCTGCAACTTGCCGAACTGCGAACCGTAGATATCGAGCAGCGCCTGCCGATAGATGCGGTAGTGCGGAAACACGGACTCGCTGCGCAGCAGGTTGCCCCAGTAGGCATTGCGCCGGTTGTGCTTGAGCGCTTCCTCGTAATAGCGCATGACCCACTGCGAATCGCGCGTATAGATCATGCAGGCGGTGGCCGCACCGGCCGATATGCCCGTAATCACGCGCGGACGGATCTGCAACTGCGGTTGCACCACGTCCCAGAAACCCGCCTGCCACCAGCAGCGGTTGCCGCCGCCGGCGAAGACCACCTGATCGAACATGTCCTTCGTCTCTTCCGAATGCCGAGTCTGATAGCTTAGTCGAGCAGCGCGTAAGTCGAGGTGGCGTGAACCGCCATCCGGCCGTCTTCGTCGTAGAGTTCTATTTCGCCGAAGACCAGATTGCGGCCCATGCGCAGCACGCGCGCCGTGACCGTCACGTCGCCCTTGCGCACCGCGCGCATGAAGCTGGTGTTGAGCGCGACCGTGGTCATCGGCTTGAATTCGCCGAGCGCGGCGGAGATCGCGACGATCATCGCCGTATCGGCGGCCGCCATGAACACCTGGCCGCAGATCACGCCGCCCGCATGGCGCAATTCGCCGGAGAACGGCAGCCGCAGCGTGGCGTGCTCGTCCGTGACCTCGACCGGTTTCAAGCCGAGCGCTTTCACCCACGGCGCCAGCACGCGCTCGAGCAATGCGTCGATTGCCTTTTCGTCCATCGCTTCCTGCCTGTCTCGTATCTTGTTGGGATGTGTGCCGCGCGGGCGGGGAGTCGCGCCACGCGGCGTGGCGACATGATACTGGCTGGGATCGGCAGGGATCGGCGAATTGCTGATCAGGCAGGGAAAGTGGGGAGGATATTGGGGCTGGACTGGTGGTTTCGGAGCCTGCCCATGGGTCGTCACGATGGGTCGCCAAACCCCGTCCGAAGTTTTTTTAGGAAATTTGCGAAAAGGACTTGCCAAGTCTCAAAACGACAGGCATAATCTTTCTTCTGTTGGGGGCGTTAGCTCAGTTGGTAGAGCAGCGGACTCTTAATCCGTAGGTCGAGTGTTCGAGTCACTCACGCCCCACCAGCTAATTCATGTGAAAAGCCCGGTCGAAAGACCGGGCTTTTTGCTTTTCTGCGTCCTGATTTCTGCTTTCTTCGCTGGGTTCCCCTTGAACCCAGCGCGAACTCAAATCGCAGCGGGCGCGTGAGCCTCCCTGCGCGAGCGCACCGTCATCTTTTCCACCTTGCGGGTTTGCGGCATCCAGCGGCCAAGCGTCTGGAAGCCGTCGAGCTGGCGCAGCAGTGTGTCCACCGTCGTCAGTTGCACATGTGTCAGGTGATTCTGTCTGAGCAGCGCATGAAGACGGCGGCGCCAGTATTCGGGCCCCATCACCGGTTCCTCAAAGTCGCCCGCCAGCGATTGCGGCATTACGCGCGCAATGTGCGCGATTTCCTGTTCAACGAATGTCATGGCCACCCCCCGGTGTGTTTCGACGATTCGGCATCTATTCGACAGTGTTGCGAGCTCCGCCCGCCATACGAGTCCTACGCGCGTTTCTTATCGTATGACGTAACTGTAGGACTACCGGGAGGCTGCGCCAGCCTATTCGATCAGATAGGGGGAAATTGGGCCCTTTGCGGGTGGTTCGGGTACGCCCGATGCTCTGCGCGATCCGCCCACGGCCTTCAGGCATTGCGGCGCCCGTTTTCGGACTGCTCCGATAGGTCTTTTCTGACGGAAATCAGATCATGAGGCATCTATCGCGCTATCCAAGAGACAGCAATCATGCACGGGCACCCTACCGATAAACTCGTCGCCGGCTCGATCGTCGGCGGCATTCTTACCGCACTACTGGTCGTTCTGATGGTCTGGCTCGACTTTCCGTCGGATCGCCATTACAGCGCGACTGTCCGGCTGGCCGTGCCGGCGCTCATCTCCGCGTGCCTGCTGTTCCCGCGTCCCCTGCTGCACCGGACTGTGCTGCGCGAGAAGCGCGACCCCAACCTGCTCGACGAAGATCTGAACCTGTTGCTGCTGGGCCGCGTGCTCGGACTGATCGGCGGCATCATCTTTGGCATTTCGCTCGCCTCCGAGATCCTTTGAGGATCGCGCAGGCGCGCGCCGCGTTCACAGGAACGGCTTGCCGTCCACCTGCTCATAGACGGGATTGCCGTCGTCATCCTCGAACACTTCGAGGTAATTGCGCGCGCCGCACAGCGGGCAGCGGAACAGCGGCCCCTGGCCTTCGTTCTTGATCACCACTTCGGTTTGTTCCCACGGGGTGCCGCACGACTGGTTGCGGCAGATGAAGGTTTCTTCGGACATTGCAGACTCTCCTTGCTGTTACGGGTGCAAAGCCTACAGTAAGCGCGCCCCGCGCGGCGGTTTTTTCCTTTCGCCGCCCACTGTTCTCTTTTTGAGCACGTCCGCGACGCGTTGCGCCGTGGCGATACAGTGCGTTCGCGCGGTTTCCCGCCGCTGCGCCGCGCCTCGCACCGAATCGCCCTCGCCTTTCCCCCCGATCGCCCGCCAACGCCCGCCGCTGCGTGCCGGCGCGCCCATTGGCACGCTTCTGGCGTAAGCCTGCTCCGGTCGCGTCGCGCAAAGCACGCCCATCCATATAAACAGAGCACAACGAGGAGCACATCGATGAATCACGCGGACATGCAGTTTCTGACGACCGAGTTCCCCTACAAGAAGCAGTACGGCAATTTCATCGGCGGCGAATGGGTGGCGCCGCTTGGCGGCGAGTATTTCGACGATATCTCGCCGATCACCGGCCACGCCTTCACGTCGATTCCGCGTTCGCGCGAAGCCGATATCGAACTCGCGCTCGACGCCGCGCACAAGGCCAAGGCCGCCTGGGGCAAGACCTCGCCGACGGATCGCGCCAACATCCTGAACCGCATCGCCGATCGCATCGAGCAGAATCTGCACAAGCTCGCGGTCGCCGAAACCATCGACAACGGCAAGCCGCTGCGCGAAACGCTGGCCGCCGATATTCCGCTGGCCGCCGATCACTTCCGCTACTTCGCGGGCTGCGTGCGCTCGCAGGAAGGCGGCATTTCCGAGATCGATCACGACACGGTCGCGTATCACTTCCACGAGCCGCTCGGCGTGGTCGGCCAGATCATTCCGTGGAACTTCCCGATCCTGATGGCCGCCTGGAAGCTCGCGCCCGCGCTGGCCGCCGGCAACTGCGTGGTGCTCAAGCCCGCCGAGCAGACGCCCGCCTCGTTCCTCGTGCTCGTCGAAGTGATCCAGGATCTGCTGCCGCCGGGCGTGCTCAACGTGGTGAACGGCTTCGGCCTCGAAGCCGGCAAGCCGCTCGCGTCGAACAAGCGCATCGCCAAGATCGCCTTTACTGGCGAGACGACGACGGGCCGCCTCATCATGCAGTATGCAAGCCAGAACCTGATCCCGGTCACGCTGGAGCTGGGCGGCAAGAGCCCGAACATCTTCTTCGCCGATGTGCTCGATCACGACGACAGCTACTTCGACAAGGCGCTCGAAGGCTTTGCGATGTTCGCGCTCAACCAGGGCGAGGTCTGCACCTGCCCGTCGCGCGTGCTGATCGACGAAAAGATCTACGACCGCTTCATGGAGCGCGCAATCAAGCGCGTCGCCGCGATCCAGCAGGGCCACCCGCTCGACACGAAGACGATGATCGGCGCGCAGGCGTCGCAGGAGCAGCTCGAAAAGATCCTGTCGTACATCGACCTGGGCAAGCAGGAAGGCGCGCAATGCCTGATCGGCGGCGAGCGCAACGCGCTGGCTGGGGAGCTTGGCGATGGCTACTACGTGAAGCCGACTGTATTCCGCGGCCACAACAAGATGCGCATTTTCCAGGAAGAGATTTTCGGGCCGGTGGTGTCGGTGACGACCTTCAAGACCGAAGAGGAAGCGCTGGAAATCGCCAACGACACGCTCTATGGCCTGGGCGCCGGCGTGTGGACGCGTGACGGCACGCGCGCCTATCGCTTCGGCCGCGAGATCCAGGCTGGACGCGTGTGGACGAACTGCTATCACGCCTATCCGGCGCACGCGGCGTTTGGCGGCTACAAGCAGTCGGGCATCGGCCGCGAGAACCACAAGATGATGCTCGACCACTATCAGCAGACCAAGAACCTGCTGGTGAGCTATAGCGACAAGCCGCTCGGCTTCTTCTAAGCGCTTTCCGGGTCAGTCGAGTCAGCTAATACGGGCGCCGCATCGTGCGGCGCCCGGCTCGTTTCATCGACAAGGAGCATCGCGACATGGTCGAACGCGTCATCGCCACTCCCGCCGCGCTCGCGCTAATCGAGCAACTCGCGCGCGAGCACGGTTCCCTGCTCTTCCATCAATCGGGCGGCTGCTGTGACGGCAGCGCACCGATGTGCTTCCCGCGCGGCGAGTTCATGGTCGGCAACGCCGACGTCCAGCTCGGCGAAATCGGCGGCGTGCCGTTTTATATGACCGAAGCGCAATTCGAATACTGGCAGCACACGCAACTCATCATCGACGCGGTGCCGGGCAACGGCGGCATGTTCTCGCTGGAGCGGCCCACGGGGCTGCGCTTTCTCACGCGCTCGCGGCTCTATAGCGATGAAGAAAACGCGTGGCTCGACGCGCATCCGGTCGCGCGCGTGAGCCTATAAGACGACTCGGCCCGCTTGCGAACACCTCCAGGGGCGCGGTGATATCTTGAAGCGCAACCCATGCGCTTTCGCGCGCCCGACCCTGCGCGGCCCGTCGCGGCCGCCGAATCTGGAGACGCCATCATGCAAGACCGCGATGTGAAACTCGTCACCCTCGAGCCGATGGATCTGCTCGCCGTCGGCCACATCGGCCCGTATATGAAGATCGGCGACGCGTTCTACACGCTCGCGCAATGGCTCAGTGAGCGCAACGTGCGCACGGCGGGCGCGAAGATGGTCGGTATCTACTATGACGATCCCAATACGGTCGAAGCGTCGAAGCTGCGCTCGAAGGCCGCGCTCCATCTGGGCGAGGAAACCGATGTCGAGGTGATCTCGCCGGTCGAGCAGGTGCAGTTGCGCGGCGGCGCGCATGCGCTGGTGCTGCACAAAGGGCCGTACCAGGGACTGCAGGAAGCGTGGATGTGGTTCTACAACGAGGGTCTGCAGAAGCTTGGGCGTCAGCCGGACTTTTCGGCGCCGTCGTTCGAGGTCTACCTGAATACGCCGGATGAGGCTGCGCCAGAAGACCTCAAGACCGAGCTTTATATTCCGCTGGCTTGAGTGGGGCGATCTGGGCTGTGGCGGCAGGCCGCTGGAGAAGTTTTCCAGCGGTTTTTGCGTTTACGCGAATGGGTTCTAGGGTTTTAAGATTTATGTATACGTAAACGTAGTAATAGTTAACAAGCCCCTGGGTAATCTGTGGATAACCGCGGAAAACCATTGAGTAAACAACGCTGTGGAAAATTCATAAGTCTGCGGGCGTAAACGGGAAAATCCCAGGCAGCCGAGGACAACTTTTCCACAGTTTTCCCAGCCGCAAAGTTATCCCCGATTCGTGCACAGCGATTTCCTGGGGTTGTCCGCGAGTTATCCGCTGGGGTGTGTGGATAGATTCGCGGACTGCCGGATCGACGCGTTAGCGGTTGACCGGCTCGCAGAATGAGATGGAATCGTCGAGCGCTTTCGCGTCGTTGGCGTGGCCGGTGGTCGTGCGCAGGCGGACGGTTTTGGCCGTGGTTGTCATCGACCGCCTCGGTTCGAGTCCCGGCCAGTGCGTTTCCTTCCACGTTGCGATCCAGTCGTAGGCTTTGGGCGAATCGGCGGAGGCGACGAATTTCAGACGAAGCGTGCCGTCGAAATCCTCGCTGCAATGGGAGGACTTGTAGTCTTGCTCCGAGAAGCACGCCCGGATGCTCTTGTCGCAACTGAAAGGCACGCCCGCGACACTGGCTGCGTCCGTGTGCTGGCCCGCCGCCTTGAGTTCGACGAAGTCGGCGTATGACCATGAACCGCCGCCGCCTGAATAGGCTTCCGCCCACGACGACAGAATCGCTACGGCGTTGCGATCCGGCCCGAGCGGATACAGCGCGGGATAGATCTGCAACGGCGGATTGTCGCTGTCGCCTTGCACGTCGCGTGTGGGCGTGAAATTGCTGAAGTCCCAATCCGCCAGCACGGCCCATTCATGGCTGGCCGCGCGATAGTCGAGCTGCAAGAGCTGCGGGCCCGGAACAATGGCGTAGAAGCGGTTATCCGGTTCGCCGGCCGCGTGGTAAAGCACGGGGTCGAGGCCGTTGTCATGGGCGCTCGGCGTGCAGGCCTGCGGAGCGGCGGCGCAGGCAGGTTTGCGCCAGCCGTGGTCGGGCTCGTTTGCTGGCTTGATCTGGGTGAACGGCGTGGCGTGTACTGCGGCGTCGGGCGCAGTCTGCGCGGCCAGGATCGGGCTCGCGGCGCAAACGAAGGCAAGCGCTGAAATGCGATGCAAAATTGACGGCATGTTCATTGTTATGGATACCTATGTTTTTTGATGGGTGGATACGCTTCAGGATTTGAGCGCCTGCTGAACCGCATCCCAGTCCAGCCCGAATCGCGCGAGATATTTGCGCAGACGGTCGGCATCGTTCGGTTGTTTTTTGCTTTGCCGCGAGACCGCGAACAATGCTCGCCCCGCTTCCGAAAGACTCGCCGACGCGCGGCACACGTCGAGCACGCGTTCCAGTTGCGCACGGTCGAAGAGATCGAGTGCGTCGGCGCCCTCGCCCATCACGGTTGCGACCAGTTCGCCTTCGTCGCGCCTGCCTGACCAGGTTGTTGTGAGCCGCCCGACCTCCTCACCGGCGATGGTTTCGGTGATGCGGCCGTCATCGGCGAGCGTCGCCATGCGCGTGATCGACGCCGAGAGTTCGCGGAAGTTGCCCGTCCACGCTGCACGCGAAGATGTGGCAAACGCGAGGTATTGCCGCTTTGCTTCCACATTGAACCGCACCCGTTCGCCCTGCTCCCGCCCGAAACGGTCGAGCTCGAATTCGAGGTTCGGTTCGATATCCTCGCGGCGCTGCGCAAGGCCGGGAAGCTCGTAAGTCCACAGGTTAATTCGCGCGTAAAGGTCTTCGCGGAAGGTTCCAGCCGCCACCATCTGCCGTAAATCCCGATGCGTACCGGCGATGAGTTCGAAGTCGCTTATTACTTCGGTATCCGAGCCAACTGGAAAGAAGCGCTTCTCCTCGATCGCTTTGAGCAGCATCGCCTGTTCGTCGAGCCCCAGTTCGCCGATTTCGTCGAGAAAGAGCAGCCCGCCATCCGCCGCGCGCAGCAGCCCGGCGCGCGCCACCTGTGCCCCGGTGAATGCGCCTTTCACGTGACCGAATAGCGTGGACATCGCGGCGTCGCCACGCAGCGTCGCGCAATTGACCTCGATAAACGGCCCCGCCAGACGGTGCCGCCCGCGCTTGAGTTCGTACACGCGCTTCGCGAGAAACGACTTGCCCGCGCCAGTGGGGCCGACCAGCAGCATCGGCGCACGCGAGCGCACAGCGACGCGTTCGAGCTGCGCAATCAACGCGTTGAACTGGGCGTTGCGCGTCGCGATGCCCGCCTTGAGAAACGACACGGTTTCGTCGCGCTCGCGCGTGAAGCGCTGCGCAATGCGGTTGTAGCGCGAAAGATCGAGGTCGATGACGGAAATCGTGCCGGGCCCGCTCGGGCCTTCGTCGGTGCGTTGCGGGGGCGCGGTCTGCACGAGCCGCGCGGGCAGATAGCGGGCCTCCGCGAGCAGGAACCAGCAGATCTGCGCGACGTGCGTGCCGGTCGTGATGTGGATCAGATAGTCCTCGTGTTCGAGGTCGAAGGGATAGGCGCGCGCGTAGTCGTGCAGCGCGGCGTACACCTCTTCGAAATCCCACGGATTGCCGATGGCCAGCGGCGTGAGGCACACCTCGGTATGCGGCGACAACCGCGCGAGATCTTCCTTGATCCGATTGGCCAGGCGGTCGTAATCGGGCGAGTGCAGCAATTCGAGCCGGTCGATCGGCCAGTCGGGTTGCGAGCATAGGGAAATCGTCGGCCGCCACTTCTGCCAGCGACGCGGCGCGCGGCCGCCTTGATCGAGCACCGTGCCGAGAAATCCAATCGCAACCGTCTTGCGCACGACTATCCAGAAAGATAAGAGGCGATCTGATTGTATAGATATTCGTTGATCCGGCATCGATACGCGCCCTGTTCAATTAGCGCGATGAAAATAATTTATCCTGTTATTTCAACGACCTACGCGTCTACATGGAGAAAATGGACGCCACTGGCACGCTCCTCGCTAAATAGATCGCAGCCTGATGTCCCGCTGCCCCACGAGCCAAGGTTCAAAAACCTTGCTGGTGCGCCGCCGCCGAGTTGCTTCGTCGCGGCAGCGCATGTCGCTATGGACAGGTGATGGCCACTTGGGCGCGCCTGGCGTGCCGTGTTCGGGTTCGATTCCCGGAGCGCCCACCCTGTTCGATAGCTCGACCTGGTAGAGCAGCCGGCGCAAGCCGGACGGTAGCGGGTTCAAATCCCGCTCGAACGCTGCCCGCAAGGGCAGATTCTCGATAAGCAGTACCCGCCGGTGCGGGCCGTCAGGCCCGCCGCGCGTCGCGCCGGTTGCGACGCCGCGCGAACGGCCGGGCGGCCGAAGCGGCCAGCGCAAACGGAAGCGACGACATGCAACACGAAGTCGCCGCACCCGCTAGCGCGAACTCTTCGCCCGCTCACCCGTTCGCGTCGCGTCACGATCCGTGCGGCGCGCGCCAACCGGCCCTCAAAGAAGAAAGAATAAGGACAACGAATATGTGGATGCGTCATGTAGTGAAAAAGAACGAACGCGCGCTCTTGATGAACGAAGGCGATTTCGTGAAGGTGCTGGAACCGGGTGTGTTCCGCGCGTTGGATCCCTTCAAGCGCCTCTCGGTGCAGACCGCGCAGCTCGATGCGCCGCTCGCGGACGCCGCGCTGGCCGACTGGCTGCGCCGCGACGCGCAGGAGGTGCTCGCGCAGCACTTTGTCGCGATGGATCTCGCCGATGACGAAGCGGGCCTGCGCTATGCGGACGGCGTGCTCGTCGAGATCCTGCCGCCCGGCACGCGTCGCCTGTACTGGCGCGGACTGGTGGAGCATCGCCTCGATCGCGTGGATTTCGCGCAGAACGGCGAGCTTGACGCGTCGCTGACGAAGCGCCTGATGCAGCCAGCGCTGCGTGCGCGCGGCATCGCGGGGTTGAACAGTGTGCTGCTTGCGCAGGTGCCCGCGTACCACATCGGCGTGTTGAAGATCGACGGCAAGGTCGAGCGTGTGCTCGAAGCGGGTCTTTCGGCGTTCTGGCGTTTTGGCCGCGACGTGGCGGTCGAACTCGTCGATTTGCGGGTGCAGGCGCTCGAAGTCGGCGGCCAGGAAATCCTCACGCGCGACAAGGTCGCACTGCGCCTGAATCTGGCCGCGACGTGGTGCTACGCGGACGTGCTGCGCGCCTTCGGGCAGTTGCAGAAGCCCGCCGATCATCTCTATCGCGAGCTGCAATTCGCGTTGCGCGCGGCCGTCGGTACACGCACGCTCGACGAATTGCTGGAAGACAAGCAGATGATCGACGAGGTCGTGATCGCGCAGGTACGCTCGCGCCTCGTGGATTCGGGGCTGGAGATCCGCAGCGTGGGCGTGAAGGACATCGTCTTGCCTGGCGATATGAAGACGATCCTTGCGCAGGTGGTCGAAGCCGAGAAGGCCGCACAGGCGAACGTGATCCGCCGCCGCGAGGAAACAGCCGCGACGCGCTCGCTGCTGAATACGGCGAAGGTAATGGAAGAGAACCCGACCGCGCTGCGCCTCAAGGAGCTGGAAACGCTTGAGCGGGTGGCGGAACGGATCGACCGCATCTCCGTGTTCGGCGGGCTGGATCAGGTGCTCAACGGGTTGGTCAGCATCAAGGCCTGAAGCGGTACAACATAGCGCAATACAACCTAGAAACCAGCGTAAAAGCGGCTGGGCGCGGCGCAAGCAAGCCGCGCCTCCCGCTAGCAAGCATCAGGTGAATGAAATGAGTGAACGCGATTATCAGGTGATGGAACTGGCGAACGGCAAGCCGGTGAAGATGTGGACGAACGGCGTGGCCGTCGAGGAAGAAGCGCGCGCGCAGTTGCGCAACACGGCGCAGATGCCGTTCATCTTCCGCCATATGGCGGTGATGCCGGATGTGCACCTGGGCAAGGGCTCGACGATCGGCAGCGTGATTCCGACCCAAGGGGCGATCATCCCGGCCGCCGTGGGCGTGGATATCGGCTGCGGCATGATGGCCGCGCGCACGACGCTCACGGCCGCCGATCTGCCGGACTCGCTCGTGGGCCTGCGCAGCGCAATCGAGCGTGCGGTGCCGCACGGGCGCGCGCCAGGACGTCGCGATCCGGGCGCGTGGGGCAACCGTGCGCCTGCCACCGTCGATGCAATGTGGAAGACGCTTGAGCCGGGCTTCAAGCGCATCGTCGCGAAACAGCCGAAGCTCGCAAAGACCAACCACTACACGCACCTCGGCACGCTCGGCACCGGCAATCACTTCATCGAAGTCTGTATCGACGAAAGCGAGCGCGTCTGGTTCATGCTGCACAGCGGTTCGCGCGGCGTGGGCAACGCGATCGGCAGCCTGTATATCGAACTGGCGCAGCAGGACATGCGCCAGCACATCGCGAACCTGCCGGATCGCAACCTCGCGTACCTGACCGAGGGCAGCCAGCACTTCGATGACTATGTCGAAGCAGTCGGCTGGGCCCAGGATTTCGCGCGCCAGAACCGGCAGGCGATGATGGAAGCGTTGATCGGCGCGGCGCGCGCGGCGATCGGCAAGCCGTTCGAGATCGACGGGCATGCGGTGAACTGCCACCACAACTACGTGCAGCGCGAACGCCACTTCGGTGAGGACGTGCTGGTGACGCGCAAGGGGGCGGTGTCGGCGCAGAAGGGGCAGCTCGGCATCATTCCGGGATCGATGGGCGCGAAGAGTTTCATCGTGCGCGGCCTGGGCAATGAGGAAAGCTTTTGCTCGTGCAGCCACGGAGCAGGGCGCACGATGAGCCGCACCGAAGCCAAGCGTCGATTCACGGTCGCAGATCAGGTGGCGGCGACGCAGGGCGTCGAATGCCGCAAGGATGCGGGCGTCGTCGATGAAATTCCGATGGCGTACAAGGACATCGACGCCGTGATGGCCGCGCAGCGCAGCCTGGTCGAAGTCGTGCACACGCTGCGACAGGTGGTGTGTGTGAAGGGCTAGAAAATGAAGGGCTAGAAAAACAAAGGGGAAAAACGATGAGCAGTACTGAAAATTTTGGGGCGGTGAGGAGCGCTCATCCCGTGGCGCCCGAGGTGCGCGAGCGCGTGCTGGCCGAGCTGGACGATGTCGAGCGTCGGCATGACGTGCAGGTGCTGTTTGCGTGCGAATCAGGCAGTCGCGGTTGGGGTTTCGCTTCACCGGATAGCGACTACGACGTGCGCTTCGTTTATGTGCATCGGCGCGACTGGTATCTGCGCGTCGAGCCGCAACGCGATGTGATCGAGCGTCCACTCGACGATGTGCTCGACGTCAGTGGCTGGGAGTTGCGCAAGGCGTTGCAGTTGCTGCATCGCTCGAATCCGACGCTGCTGGAATGGCTCGATTCGCCGGTCGTGTATCGCGAGGATGCGCGTTGGGCGCCGCGTTTGAGGTCGCTGGCGACGGCGTTCTTTTCGCCGATGCGTGGGCGGCATCACTATCTCGCGATGGCGAAGAAGAACTTTCGCGGTTATCTGCAGGGCGATACGGTGCGGTACAAGAAGTATCTGTATGTGCTGCGGCCGTTGCTTGCGGTGCGCTGGATCGATATGGGCTTAGGCATGCCGCCGATGCGGTTTGCGGATCTGGTGGCTGGGACGGTGCATGAGGCAGCGGCTGTCGCTGAGATCGATGCGCTGCTGGCGCTGAAGATGCGGGCAGGCGAGGGCGAGTATGGGCCGCGTCGGCCTGCAATCCATGCACTCATAGAAGCGATGCTTGCCGAAGCCGAGCATGATCGCGAATACAAGCGTCCGTGGGGTGAGGTGGGGATGCTGGACGGGTTCTTGCGGGATGTGCTGCGGGGTGAGTCGTGAGGCTTGGAATGGAAAAGGCCCATAGGTTTTGCAACCTATGGGCCTTTTTTAGCTTATGCGGCTATCGATATCGATGGTGTCGGACGTCAGAGATGTCGAAAATAGCACTGATGTGTTTATGGAATTTTTCCACTAACTCCGTCGCAGCCGTCCGCGTCACGAGACCGAAATAGTGAAAAAAATCGGCAGACCCGCCGCGAAACGTGAAAATTATCGAGGGTGTGTCGCAACGGCCCGTGGGACAACGCTCCGCGCCAACTCTCCGGTGCCCTGAAAGCGGCCGACGCCCGCCTCAACGCTCGTGGAGCCCCGCCATGAAATCGGACCGGATCTGCGCCACTTGCGGCGCTCTTTTCACTCCGCTCGCACGCGTCCCGAATCAACGCTACTGCTCATTGGCGGCCTGCCAGCTCGCACGGCGACGGGCGTGGCAGCGCGCGCGCCTTCGAACCGATCCCGATTACCGGGCGAACCAGGCGAAGGCGCAGGCTGCCTGGCGCTGCCGTCACCCCGACTATTCGCGGCACTACCGCGAAACGCATCCGGCATGCCGTGATCGCAATCGCGCAATGCAGCGAACGCGTAACGCCAGGCGAAATTCCCCGCCGGTTGCAAAGATGGATACGTGCAGCCCCTTCCAGCCGCTCGCGTCGGGCTTCTATCTGCTCTGTGACGCACTCGAGGCAGGCATTGCAAAGATGAACGCGTGGACGGTTCACATTGCCGTCCTGTCTGCCCCTCGGCGTTCACCAGCATGATTGAAAAGAGATGAGGTGATTGATCTCGGCCGCGAACCTGCTACGTTTATCGTGTGTCTGCTCGCATCAGTTGCTGCCATATGCAGCAGCAGACGTCGACATGAATCCGGTTGCCGGATCATGTCCGGAGCGACGAAACGGGCAGACGTTTCAGGATGGGGCGGATCATGGATCTCGATTGCATCGGCGAACCAGTCGTTACGCAAGCTTTAACGTTGCGCGCGGCCGAGTATGTCCGCATGTCGACTGAGCACCAGCAGTACTCGACCGAGAACCAACGTGACCGGATACGCGACTATGCCGCACGTCGCAGCCTCGAAATCGTGCGCACCTATGCCGATGAAGGGAAAAGCGGTCTGCGCATAGACGGGCGTCAAGCGCTGCAGGCGTTGATCCGGGTTGTCGAAAGCGGCGCGGCGGATTTTCAGGTGATTCTCGTCTATGACGTGAGTCGCTGGGGCCGATTCCAGGACGCGGATGAGAGCGCGTACTACGAGTACGTCTGTCGGCGTGCCGGCATCCATGTGGCGTACTGCGCCGAGCAGTTCGAGAACGACGGCTCGCCGGTCTCAACCATCGTCAAAGGTGTTAAGCGCGCAATGGCCGGCGAATACAGCCGCGAACTCTCGGCGAAGGTGTTCGCCGGTCAGTGCCGGCTCATCGAACTGGGCTTCCGGCAAGGCGGGCCTGCAGGCTACGGTCTGCGCCGGATCCTCGTCGACCAGAGCGGGCTCATGAAGAGCGAGCTGCAGCGTGGCGAGCACAAATGTCTGCAGACAGACCGGGTCATCCTGATGCCGGGCCCCGACAACGAAGTCCGGACGATCAACCTCATCTACAGCGGGTTCATCGACGAGTCGCTGAACGAATACGAGATCGCCGCTCGTCTGAACGGCATGCATATCCAGACCGATCTCGGGCGTGACTGGACCCGTGCAACCGTACGGGAGATACTGACCAACGAGAAATACATCGGCAACAACGTCTACAACCGCGTGTCGTTCAAACTGAAAAAAGCCCGCGTCGTAAATCCTCCCGACATGTGGATCCGCAAGCAGAAGGCATTCGAACCCATTGTTCCCAGTGAAACGTTCTACACGGCGCAGGGCATTATGCGGGCACGTGCCCGGCGCTACTCGAGTGAAGATCTCATCGAGCGCCTGAGAAACCTGTATCTCAGTCGGGGGTTCCTGTCCGGCGTCGTGATCGACGAAACCGAGGGCATGCCGTCGGCGTCAGTCTATGCCTATCGCTTCGGAAGTCTGATTCGCGCCTACCAGACGGTTGGATTCACGCCGGGCCGCGATTACCGTTACATCGAAACCAACCGGTTCCTCCGGCAGTTGCACCCCGCGATCGTGGCCGAGACCGAGAAGCGGATTGCGGCATTGGGCGGTAGTGTCGCGCGTGACTTGGCTACCGATATGCTCACCGTGAATTGCGAATTTACGGCATGTATCGTCCTGTCGCGCTGTCAGGCCCATGAGTCGGGCCGCAACCACTGGAAGATCCGATTCGACACCAGCCTGCTGCCTGATATCACGGTTGCGGTTCGCCTCGACCATAGCAACGAGACAACCCTGGACTACTACCTGTTGCCGCGCCTCGATTTCGGGCAGCCCCGTATTCATCTCGCCGACGGGAATCCCGTCGAGTTCGAGAGCTATCGCTTCGACACGCTCGACTATCTGTACGGTATGGCACAGCGCGCTCGGCTGAGGAGAGCAGCATGAGTCAGCACGTACAGCCAGCCGAGGTTCGAATGATCCCGATCGACCAGATCGAGGTGATCAACCCGAGAGAGCGGAACAACCGCGTTTTCGACGAGATCGTTGGCAACATCGAGGCCATCGGCCTGAAAAGGCCGATCGTCGTCACCCCGCGGGCAACGGCCGGCGGGACCGAGCGCTACCTGCTCGTCTGTGGTGAGGGACGCGTAAAAGCGTTTCGCACGCTTGGCGAGACGACCATTCCCGCGCTCGTGGCTACCGTGAGCGATGAAGACGCGTTCATCATGAGCCTCACGGAGAACATCGCGCGCCGGCAGTGCCGGCCGCTTGAATTGCTTGCCGGAATCCGTGACCTGCAGGAACGTGGCTATGCGCCGAAGGCCATCGCCGAGAATACCGGCGCTGACCGCGCAGTACGTGCAGGGCATCTTGACGCTGCTCCGCCAGGGCGAGGAGCGGCTTGTCATTGCCGTGGAGAAAAGACAGGTTCCATTGAACGCCGCCCTGTCTATCGTCGGCGCTGGTGACAACGACGAAGCAGTACAGGCTGCACTGCAGGAGGCGTATGAATCCGGCAAGCTGCGTGGCCGGCAGCTGATGGACGCCCGACGGGTCATCGAGCGCCGCAAGGCACTCGGGCGTGGGTCCGGCCGGAACATGTCTCGCAAGGTTGCGGACATCACGACATCCAGTCTCGTCCGGACGTATCAGCGCGAAGTCGAGCGTCAGAAGGCGATGGTCAGGAAGGCTGAGTTCACGCAGCAACGGCTGCTGTTCGTGGTGGGTGCCCTGCGACAGCTCTTTGCCGACGAGAATTTTGTGAATCTGCTGCGCGCTGAAGGGTTAGCCACACTGCCGAAGTATCTTGCCGAGCGTATATGGTCTGGCGGGAGCCCGGCATGACCACCGTTGCGCTTGGGTTTATTCCCGAACCGCTAACGGTTCCGATCGGGAACATCCTGCCGTCCAGGCGCTTGTCTGCCGGAGTGACGATATCGCGCAAGTTCAGGCAGATCAAAATCTCGATCGAAGAAGTGGGGATGATCGAGCCGCTGTCGGTCATGCCAGCCGACACCGCGTCGGGTCAGCACGTGCTGCTCGATGGTCATCTTCGGCTCGCTGCGCTTACGGACCTGCGGTTCGAAACCGCCACCTGTCTCGTTGCAACGGACGATGAGAGCTATACCTTCAACAATCGGGTGAACCGACTCTCGACGATCCAGGAGCATCACATGATCTGGCGGGCGGTCGAGCGCGGCGTCTCGCCCGAACGGCTGGCAACGCGCTGGCCGTCGACATCTCCCAGATTCTCAAGCGGATGGCATTGCTGGACGGTATCTGCGCTGAGGCCGCGGAACTGCTGAAGGATCGGCAGTTTTCGCCGGAACTGGTTCGCGCACTTCGCAAGATGAAAACGACGCGGGAGGTCGAGTGCGTGGAACTGATGACTACGGCGAACAACCTCTCTGTTGCGTATGCCGAAGCGCTGCTCGTTGCGACGCCGGCGTCCCGTTTGGTCGACGGGAAGAAACCCAAAAAAAATAACTGGCGTGGGTCCTGAGCAGATGGCGAAGATGGAACGGGAAATGGGCAATCTGCAGGGGCAGTACAAGCTGGTCGAGCAGACCTACGGGCAGGACATGCTCAACCTTGTGCTCGCGAAGGGCTATCTCGCAAGGTTGCTCGAGAACGAATCACTCCACCGGTACGCGTCCTCTGACGTGCCACGACGAAAGTTCATCGGAAATTTTCAAGAATTGCGTCAGAAAATTTCACTATTTACGTCGCATTTTTCGCTAAATATGACGTCCGACAGATGCCCGACTGTAGCAAGACCCATAATGCGAGATTTTTGGACCCACCAGACAAGGCTCCGGCGTCTTTGAGAAGCATCGGACGAGACTTCTGGAACCAACGGGTGAGATTTTTCTTGTCGTCAGCGAATCTCACAATTGTTGTGGAACGTGCTGACAGAATTCTCCCATCACTGTCGCCCATCATTGCGTGAGCGAGAACTGAGTATCCGGGGAGAATACAAATGTGAGTGAGCGGACTGTCGCGCCCGGGGAGCTTCGTGACCCGCGGTTTAGCTAGGCAGTTACTGAATCAGCTGTTTCCATGGCCACCCCATCGCCGGTCGTTCCCTCGGCGGGTCGCGAGCATCCGCGTTCTCCTGAAGCATCCCGCGCGGAGGCCACATATGAAATCGACCCGCCTATGTCTTGCGTGTGGCAACGCATTTATGCCGCTGCAGCACGTTCCTCGTCAGCGATATTGCTCTCTGAAAGCGTGCCAGCGCGCCCGTCGGCGCGACTGGCAGACCCAGCGGCTGCGAACCGACACCGATTACCGCGACAACCAGGCCAGAGCCCAGGCGAAATGGCGCGCAGGCCATTCAAGCTACTGGCGTGAATATCGCGCCACGCATCCCGATTATGAAGAGCGCAACCGCAGCATGCAGCGGTCGCGTAATGCGCGGCGAAGTCTCAAGCCGATTGCAAAGATGGATGTCATCAGACTTCCGCAGCCTCTGGGTTCCGGCTTCTATGTACTGTCGCACGTGCGGGACACTGACATTGCAAATATGAACGCGTGGACCGTCCATATTGCCGTGCTTTCTGCGCCAACGGCGCCTCCCACATGATTGCAAAGAGATGATTTGATACGCATTGAGAGCCGGCCTGCTACCTTTGCCTTGTCACTGTTCGCTTTCGAACGCGACCACCTGATGTGAAGCCGCGACGCTCGCATCCGACGCGCAGTTGCGTCAGTTGCCTGCAGCGAGTCTGTGTCTGAGTTGCGGGGTGCAGCATGTCATTCAGAAACGCGGATGCACCGGTCGTCACCAGCTTGTCTGCCGGGCGTGCAGCGGAGTACGTCCGTATGTCAACCGAACACCAGCAGTATTCGACCGAGAATCAGCGCGACCGGATTCGGGAGTACGCGGCGCGCCGGGGATTTGAAATCGTCCGCACATACGCTGATGAAGGAAAAAGCGGTCTTCGCATCGACGGCCGTCAAGCGCTCCAGAATCTCATTTCCGACGTGGCCAATGGAAATGCAGATTTCTGCGTCATCCTCGTTTATGACGTCAGTCGTTGGGGGCGATTCCAGGATGCAGATGAGAGTGCTTACTACGAGTACATCTGCCGTCGCGCCGGCATCCAGGTTGCTTACTGTGCTGAGCAGTTTGAGAACGACGGCTCACCTGTCTCGACTATCGTCAAAGGGGTGAAGCGCGCAATGGCCGGCGAGTACAGCCGCGAACTGTCTGCAAAAGTCTTCGCTGGCCAGTGCCGATTGATTGAGATGGGATTCCGGCAAGGCGGCCCAGCAGGCTACGGACTGCGCCGCGTACTGGTCGACGACCACGGCCTCATGAAAGCGGAGCTGCGCCGCGGCGAGCACAAAAGCCTGCAGACGGACCGGGTCGTCTTAATGCCGGGGCCGGAGAGCGAGGTGCGAATTGTCAATCTCATCTACGAATGGTTTATCGACGGCTCGCTCGATGAATTTGAAATTGCAGCACGTCTGAACGGCATGCGCGTGCGAACTGACCTCGACCGCGAATGGACGAGAGCCACGGTACGCGAGATATTGACCAACGAGAAATACATCGGCAACAACGTGTACAACCGCGTGTCCTTCAAGCTGAAGAAGATGCGTGTGACCAACACGCCCGATATGTGGATTCGAAAGGAGGGAGGCGTCGGCGAACCAGCCGGATTGCGCGACCCGAATGAAGAACTGCGGGAGCTTGAGAGCTTGGGCTTCAACCTTGAAAATATCTTTTAGCTTGTGCCGGTTCACCTTGTCCTCCAGCTCGGCGGGAACGGTTGCATCGGCGGCCGCAGCCTTCACCTCGAACGCCTTGTTTTCTTCTACGGCTTGGGCGGCAATACCGTAGGGCGCCATAGTTAATGCGACGGCGCATACTAAAAAATCAAAGACTTATGCGAAGTCGCGCCATAGATGTCTTGTCGGGTGCGACGGAGTTCCTGCGACTGACCTACGGTCGCGCCAAAGTAGTCGCATTTTGGTACGACCCCGATTATTCACGGCGGAAACCGCAACATACGCGGCAACTAGCGGAAAATCACGAAGGGTGGGCCGGCGCGATCCCGGCTTCCGGTTTTCCCGCTGCCTGACGTCATCGACCCTCCCGCATTTGTGCGCGGAGGTCTGTCATGAAGCCGAATCACACCTGCGCCGCCTGCGGCGCGGCCTTCACCCCGCTCGTTCACGTCCCGAATCAACGCTACTGCTCTTTGGCAGCCTGCCAGCTCGCGCGGCGACGGGCGTGGCAGCACGAGCGCCTTCAAACCGATCCCGATTACCGGGCGAACCAGGCGAAGGCTCAGGCTGCCTGGCGTGCCCGTCACCCCGACTATTCGCGGCACTACCGCGAAACGCATCCGGCGTGTCGTGATCGCAATCGCACGATGCAGCGAACGCGTAACGCCCGGCGAAATTCCCAGCCGGTTGCAAAGATGGATGCGTCGGGACCCTTACAGCCGCTCGCGTCGGGCTTCTATCTGCTCTGCGACGCCGTCGAGGCGAGCATTGCAAAGATGAACGCGTGGACGGTTCACATCGCCGTCCTGTCTGCCCCTCGGCTGTCGACGGCGTGATTGAAAAGAGATGACGTGATTGATCTCAGCCGCGCACCTGCTACGTTTATCGTGTGCCCGCTCGCATCAGCCACCGCCATACGCGGGAGAGCGCTGACGTCGACATGAAACCGGTTGCCGGATCATGTCCCGAGCGGCGAAACCGGAAGACATTGCTGGATGGAGCGGATCGTGGACCTCGATTGCATCGGCGAACCAGTCGTCACGCAGGCGTCAGCGTTGCGCGCGGTCGAGTACGTCCGCATGTCGACAGAGCACCAGCAGTACTCGACAGAAAATCAGCGCGACCGCATACGCGACTACGCCGAGCGACGCGGACTGGAGATCGTGCGCACGTATGCCGACGAAGGCAAGAGCGGTCTGCGTATTGACGGGCGTCAGGCGCTGCAGGCGTTGATCCGGGACGTCGAAAGCGGCGCGGCGGATTTTCAGGTGATCCTCGTTTATGACGTGAGTCGGTGGGGCCGATTCCAGGATGCGGACGAGAGCGCGTACTATGAGTACATCTGCCGACGCGCCGGCATGCAGGTGGCGTACTGCGCCGAGCAGTTCGAGAACGACGGCTCGCCGGTCTCAACCATCGTCAAGGGCGTCAAGCGCGCAATGGCGGGCGAATACAGTCGGGAACTCTCGGCAAAGGTGTTCGCAGGCCAGTGCCGGCTCATCGAACTGGGCTTCCGGCAGGGTGGCCCCGCAGGGTACGGTCTGCGCCGGATCCTCCTCGACCAGAGCGGGCTCATGAAAAATGAACTGCAACGCGGCGAGCACAAATGCCTGCAGACGGACCGGGTCATCCTGATGCCGGGGCCGGAGAGCGAAGTTCGGACCGTCAACCTGATCTACCGCTGGTTCATCGACGAGTCGCTGAACGAATATGAGATCGCCGCTCGCCTGAACGGCATGCGTATCCAGACCGATCTCGGGCGGGACTGGACCCGGGCAACCATCCGGGAGGTACTGACCAACGAGAAATACATCGGTAACAACGTCTACAACCGTGTGTCGTTCAAACTAAAAAAAGCACACGTCGTGAATCCTCCCGACATGTGGATCCGCAAGGAGAAGGCATTCGAACCCGTTGTTCCCAGTGAAACGTTCTATACCGCGCAGGGCATCATGCGGGCGCGCGCCCGGCGCTACTCGAACGATGATCTCATTGAGCGCCTGCGTAACCTGTATCGCAGCCGTGGCTTCCTGTCCGGCGTCGTGATCGACGAAACTGAGGGCATGCCATCCGCGTCCGTCTATGCCTATCGATTCGGCAGCCTGATCCGTGCATACCAGACCGTTGGGTTCACGCCGGGCCGCGATTACCGTTACATCGAGGCTAACCGGTTCCTCCGGCAACTACATCCCGGAATCGTGGCCGAGACCGAGAAACGGATCGCAGCATTGGGCGGAACGGTCACACGTGACCTGGCCACGGATATGCTCACTGTGAACAGCGAATTTACGGCATGTATAGTCCTGTCGCGTTGCCAGACGAATCAGTCGGACCGCAATCTCTGGAAAATCCGGTTCGACACCAGCCTGCTGCCTGACATCACCGTGGCCGTCCGGCTCGATCGCAGCAACGCGACTAGCCTCGACTACTACCTGTTGCCACGCCTCGATTTTGGTCAACCCCGCATTCATCTCGCCGACTGGAATCCGATCGAGTTCGAGAGCTACCGCTTCGACACGCTCGACTATCTGTACGGTATGGCGCAGCGCGCCCGCCTGAGGAGAGCGGCATGACCGAGTACCGGCAGCCAGCCGAGGTCCGGATGATCCCGATCGATCAGATCGAGGTGATCAACCCGAGAGAGCGGAACAGCCGCGTCTTCGACGAGATCGTTGGCAACATCAAGGCCATCGGCCTGAAAAAGCCGATTGTCGTCACCCCGCGGGCGACGGCCGGCGGCATCGAGCGCTACCTGCTCGTCTGTGGAGAGGGCCGCGTGAAGGCATTTCGGGCTCTCGGCGAAACAACCATTCCGGCGCTCGTGGCTACGGTGAGCGACGAAGACGCATTCATCATGAGCCTCACGGAGAACATCGCGCGCCGGCAGTGCCGGCCGCTCGAATTGCTGGCCGGAATCCGTGACTTGCAGGAACGTGGCTATGCTCCGAAGGCAATCGCGGAGAAGACCGGACTGACGGTGCAGTACGTGCAAGGCATACTGACGCTGCTCCGCCAGGGCGAAGAGCGGCTTGTCATTGCCGTGGAGAAGGGGCAGGTCCCACTGAATGCCGCTTTGTCGATTGTCGGCGCTGGTGACAACGACGAAGCAGTTCAGGCGGCACTGCAGGAAGCGTATGAATCCGGCAAGCTGCGTGGCCGGCAGTTGATGAACGCCCGACGGGTCATTGAGCGCCGCAAGGCACTCGGGCGGGGGGCGGGCCGGAACATGTCTCGCAAGGTGGCAGACATCACGACTTCCAGTCTCGTCCGGACGTACCAGCGCGAGGTCGAGCGCCAGAAGGCTATGGTTAGGAAGGCTGCGTTCACGCAGCAACGGTTGCTGTTCGTAGTGGGTGCCCTGCGACAGCTGTTTGTCGACGAGAATTTTGTGAATCTGCTGCGCGCCGAAGGGCTGGCCACGCTACCGAAGTATCTGGCTGAGCGCGTATGGTCCAGCGGGAGCCCGGGATGAGCACCATCGCGCTCGGATTTATTCCCGAACCGTTGACAGTTCCGATCGGCAATATCCTGCCGTCCAGACGTTTGTCGGCGGGTATGACCCTGTCCCGCAAGTTCAGGCAGATCAAGAGTTCGATAGAAGAAGTAGGGATGATCGAACCATTGTCAGTCATGCCGGCCGACGCCACCTCGGGGCAGCATGTGCTGCTCGACGGTCATCTTCGCCTGGCTGCACTCCAGGACCTGCGGCTCGAAACGGCCGCCTGTCTGGTAGCAACAGACGACGAGAGCTATACCTTTAACAATCGGGTGAACCGGCTCTCGACGATCCAGGAGCATCACATGATCCGACGGGCAGTCGAGCGCGGCGTCTCGCCCGAACGGCTAGCGAAGGCGCTGGCCGTCGACGTGTCCCAGATCCTCAAGCGGATAGCATTGCTGGACGGGATCTGCGCGGAGGCGGCGGATCTGCTGAAGGATCGGCAGTTTTCGCCTGAACTGGTCCGCGCGCTTCGTAAGATGAAAACGACCCGGCAGGTCGAGTGCGTGGAACTGATGACCGCCGCGAATAACCTGTCCGTGTCATATGCAGAAGCGCTGCTCGTTGCGACGCCGGCGTCCCGGCTGGTCGACGGGACGAAACCGAAGAAACTGACGGGTGTGGGACCTGAGCAGATGGCGAAAATGGAACGGGAGATGAGTAATCTGCAGGGGCAATACAAGCTGGTGGAGCAAACCTACGGGCAGGACGTGCTCAACCTTGTGCTCGCAAAGGGCTATCTCGCCAGGCTGCTCGAGAACGAAGCAGTGCGTCAGTACCTGAAAGCACAACATACCGACGTTCTTGCCGAGTTCCAGTCCATTGTAGATACCATCGCTTTGGATCAACACGCGCTGGAGTCGCCGGCATAAAGCTGGTTGCTGCGGACTCCACAGCCAGCAATACGTCATCGTCTGTTGTCGGCCGAGACCGGCGTTCAGCTACCAAGAAATGCGTTCTCACACGGTCTCGGACAACAACAGCGTTCAAGTGTATCAGGCGATCCAATCGGTGCTAAACCCAAGCGTATCGTAATGAAACGCGAATCTCCGGCATCCACACTCCATCTCATCGAAAGACACCTAGTGCGTCAAGTTCGTCGAAGAACACGCAGAGTTGGCTTCGAGTCATCTGAAGTCTTTTCTCGCCCTCTCGAAACCGCCTGCTATCTTCCGTAAAAGCCTCCAAGGCAGCCCGTTGTTGCGACAGAGTCTCCTCATCCGCGGCCCCTCCAAGCATCCTCGACGTGATGTTTAAGGCGGAAAAATGCCGAAGTGCCGACGACAAATCATCATCTAGCGACAAACCGATCGACGCGGGAACGTACCGACCATGCGCCTGTGCATAAAACTGCCGCTGCAAGTTGCACGTGCCGAAAACATCGATGTCACCAAGTCCCTTCAAATTCCCTTTGGGGGTAAGATGAAGAACTTTCGTTAAAAGATAACCAGAATCATTGGGATAACGCTCGATAACCTGACGATCATTTCCCGGCCACTCCGCAATCCGTCGCTCTATATGCTCGGTAAAAAAGACTCGTGCGGATCTGTTGCTGAAGTATTCGAGATCGATCTCCTCAAATAAACCCTCGGCCGCGAACTGAGGAGTAACAAGAATCAAACCAAACTCGGTTAATGGGAAGCCGTCGAATCCTCCAGGAGGGCGTATAAAATCAAACTGCCAGTTCGCATCGGCATATTTACGCAGTGTCGCGCTGATCTTGTCAGCATCTCGCTCGATGATGTCGATATAGTGAGATGCCCCTTCATAGGTTTCGACTCCATCGAAGAACAAAGTAACTTCTAGGGACTCTTCCACTATCTCCTTCAGCGCTCGAATTTCTTGCCAATGCTCCCTTAAATCTTGCACATTCCTCTGCCGGAGAAACTCATAAAAGACAACTGGCCGGATAACCAGGTCGACGTGAAATGGAAGACGTTTTACGAACAAGAATGCCAGCAGTGTGGCTAGAACGCCCTCGGTGATTTTGCCCTGTCGCAGCGACTCCAGTCGCATAACGATATTCGAATCCAGCACCAGTCGGTATGGCCCGCGCAACATCATGGCCGACTCTATCTGATGTACCAGGTCCAGTAGCTTCGACACGAACGTCTTATATGGTTTTGATTTCAGTGACTTAACATGATCAACGATATATTCAAGAGAAATTTTCATTGTTTCAGAACATCTAGGCGATGGACGATATCGGCAATTCGTGCTGTGTCGTCCCTGCGGCATATGAGGGGACGATTAGAGGTTTAATTTTTTCGCGGTAAGTCTAAAAAACCCGCGTTGTTTTCGTTCCCCTTCTTCGAGAAAACCTCTTCGCACGAGCTGGGTACAGATCCGATTTACATCCCACGGCACTTCCTCTAACGCCTCGGCGAGCGCCGTAAAGTGCTGCCATGCATCCGTGCACAGGGGTAACACACGTCGTCGCAGCTCAATTTCATCCTCGACCACAACTTCTTCCGTGTCATCTGAGCCATCGCACCAGAGGATAGTGTGATGCCAAATGATGAAATGGCTCTGGCAACCAGTGTCACGCCAAACCGACGGGAACACCGACAACTGGTTGCGTTTTCGGTAGTAGCGCCACGCTTTATCTGTACGTGGATCAAGATTAATCGTGAGCGTTTCGCCGCAGCCGTCGGGACACGCCAGCACTAGCGATCGAAGCACTCCCCGGTTCACAAGGACAAAATCCCCCGCTCTTTCCAGTAGCGCGTCTGCCGCATGCCGGTGCGTGACGGTTCCCCGGTCGCGAACTCGCAGTGCCTTAGTCACGATTCCTCTTCCTTATAATTTCTTCGATAAGCTTTGCGCCGAGTTCCAACGCGACGACGCGACGCCCCCTGTCTGCTTCCGACGTCGACCGAAATTTGCACCAGCGCCACATCGCGACAACCAGTGCAATCGGATATTCAAAAATATCGCTCTGCTCATAGATGCCGAACGCTCTAATACGCTGAAGACACCCAAAAAGCCAAGAATCCGGCTTCGGCTCCAGTTCTGCACGAGGGCTGCTCAGTATTGCGTCCAGAGTGTAGTACGGGGATATCTCACTCTTCCATTGGGGCTGGTCAAAGACATCCGCTCCGTCCTCAGGTCCTCGATAGGTGAAGACAAGTGCGACTTCGAGCATCGCTACGTCGAAGCACAGCGGTGCCCCCATTCCCACTTCGGTATCCCCCTTGACTGCTCCGAGATCAATCAGGATGGCGTCATCCCCGCGCACCCGAACATTCTCGCCGTGTAGGTCGCCATGTATTGTCGCGACACGATGCGGAAATTTAATATCCTGCAAGGGTTGCCAGAGCGCCACCGGGCTGATCTGCTCCCGCTGGATTGGTTCTGAGTCGAGATACTCCTGCTGAATCTCCTGAGGGGAGATCATTTGCAACCGCTCAGCCGCAGCAACAAGCGGCTCCTCTGACATCATGGTCTGCCTTGCCCTGTCCCGCCATCGATGCAGTGTTCGGTTGAAGAGGTTCGAGATGGCAGTCTCGGCGCGCCCAGCGCGTACTGCGTCAAGCATGGACTCTGATTTGTCCACGAAATCGGCAACGTACACAGCTTTATGGAACCCCTCGACGAATCTTTCAAGGTTCGGCCGCAACTCAAATGGAACAAACGGAGAAACTACTTCCATCGCGCGAACCTCTCTCCCCAGCGGCTCGCGCTTGTTGATTTTCACGAGTCGTGGCTGCGTCCAATGGGCAACCGAGCTCTCGGCCTCCAGACGCTTCTCGTACGCCATAAACACCTTCGAACCGGAAAAACCTGGAGCGATCTTGCGCAAGTGTATTTCCTGCGCCTTCGGGAAAGCCCGGTCGACGAGGCGTCGCTCGTCCTCCGTCAGTTTTTCCTCCGGACCTATCTCCTTGATGTGGCAGCCCTTCCACTTCGGCCCATGTTCGAACCGAATGATATGGTCAAAATGTATCCCTTTCAGATTGGGCGCGAAGCGAACCTCTCTGTCCCACGGATAGTCGGGGCTTACCTGTACGAGAGCGTGCTCGCGAATCTTCAATCGCTCTGCCCGGTCCTCCGACAAGAACACAATGCGGATGCCGTGTTCGATGAACCTCGGGATCAGCTTGCAGACTGCTGCAATCTCGTTCGAGTCTGCTGACAGCTGGTTGACGACAACGACCGATGTCCTCCCAAGCAATGGGTCTTTAACTGAGTCGGACGGCGGATTCTCCATGATCTGGAACCCGCGAATTTCGAGCTTTTCCCGCGTGCCAGGTAGTGGCGCAACCCCATACCAGATGATGTTCATTGCAACGCTCACCGGCCCTCCGCAGGAAGAAAGGCGAGACGGCGCGAGTCACCCAAACCAACAACGCCGTCTGCACCGCATACGCCGCAATCCTGCTGCGGTGCGGTCCTGAGCAGTCTGACGGTGCCAGTTACTGCGTCGTATGACTGCCAACGCGCACGGGCTGGAATCGCAGTGAATGCGCCGAGAAGCATCGTCACGGCCAACGACACCATCGCGCTGTTAAGTGAAATAACCGCAGGCTGTTTCACACCGTCTTCGTTGAAATACGGGTCAGCGGCGCGCTGAGCGTCTGTCATCAGCTCTTCTCGGATACGTCGCGCGTCGAGAGCGTTGCTGCACACGAGGCAGGGTAATCCGGGCGCGAGCATTTGCGTGCGCCCCGTCATCGCGTGGACCTCCCCGTCGCGCGCGTTGATGCCAACGCCGACGTCGATGGCAGGCACGAGGTATTGATAGGCAAACTCGGAAACAAACGCCCGACTCGAATGGGAATCGGTGCAAATGAAGATGCAGTCGGCATTTCGCAGCAGCGCCGATGCCCCATCGGAGATGACTGAGCCGATATAGCAGTTGACGCGCACTTTGGGGTTGATGTGCTCAATCATCTGAGCCGCCACGTCCACCTTCTTGTGGCCCACGGCCTTCTCCATCGTTCCGACAACACGATTCAAATTGGATTTCTCGACCACGTCGGAATCGATGAGCACGAAGGAGCCCACGCCTAGATGAGCGAGTTGCTGCGCAGCGACAGACCCGGTCCCGCCGAGTCCGACAATCGCGACCGTCATCGAGCTAAGAATCGCCTGGCCTTCCTCGCCGAATGCCCGCATCTGGCGGTCATAGCGTTCGTCCAGCTGGATTTCCCCAGCACGGCCTGGAAGCAGCACGTCGGCGCCGACCACGCGTACATCGACGCGCTCGGCGGTGGCAAACTTCCGCACAAGAAGTTGGCCGTCGCAAAGCACGACTGAAAAGCAGGCATGCGCGGGGTTACGGTCGCGCATGAATTCCAGCAGACCGGCTTCGGTCTCGTCATCGACGGGGGAAAAGTCGTCGTATCCCGAAGGGTGGGTATGCAGAACCGCGAGCGAAAATCCGCCCTCACGAGCCCGCCTCGTTACGCGCGTGAGGAATTGCGGCGCGAACGTGATCTCGATAGCCGAGGCGCGCAGGCAGTCCTCGGGCCGAGCGAGTTCGACGTTTCTGACCAGGTAACGGTCCCCAACAAGGTCTCGCGTGAGGTAGAGGACCGCTCCGCGCTCAACATCAGCGCCCAGGGACTCATTGAGATAATGAAGCGTCGGTGCGCTGATGACGAGCTCGCTCATTGCACCGCCTTAAAACGATTGAGGATAACGTTCACGTAAGTCGTCAAGGCACATGTCGACGCGTTCCACGACTGATTGACGTGCCACGAAAACCACAACGTGTTCGTGTCCGGCTGGCCCGGCATCGTTTGCCCGACTCTCGTGTTCTGCGGCATCCCACCGTTTTTAAGGCGAAGCGAGCTATTCGCCCAGAAGCAGTCGGGTGCTGAATAAGGGTAGCCGTTCGGAACGATGAAACGCACTTCGGTGGCAGCCTGTGACCAGCCCTCGGGCAACGGCACGTGCGGAATTCGCACCAGGAACATGCCCCCGCCCACCGGCGCGAGCGTTGCATCAGGGTACATCCGCTGCACGTCGGCGAATTGTTCCTCGACGCTCTTCATACGCCACCAAAAGTTGCCGGAGGGACGATAGCGAAGTGCGCTGGCGCTGCGCGCCCTTTGAACTCAACCACGGTCGCCGGGTGAATCACCTCGTCCGGCTCCGAGCCCTCACCCTCGAGCACAAGCGAATTCGCCGGATTCCAACCCGGAATCATGGCGGTAATCTGCGCACCGGTCAGATGCTCGTGTTCGGTCTCGTACTCGACACCGTCGACGAAGAAAACGTAGAGAGGTGGCGGGGGAGGCCGCTTGTGCGTACGCAAATGTTCGAGACCTTGCTCGCCCAGTTCGAAGACGCCGCCCGACTTCAAGACTGCGTTGCCGGCTTCTTCGCGAACCCACACCAGGTCATCGTCGTCCGCTACGTTGGCGAGATGGCGGATCTGGTCGACGGAAATAGTTTGTTCGCCCCAGAAGACCGAATGCTCGTTCACCGTGAATTCGAATGCCTCACCGCCTTCGAACGCAAAAAACTCGGCATGCCCATCGCCGACGCTCAGGACGTCGTCCGAGGACACGACGCGCGAGCCGAACCTGGTGCGCTGGATCAGCAGATAGTCATCAGCCGGCTCGTACCCGGCGTCCGACAGGATCTGTGCGCTAGTTGGCGTCGGGTCGTCCGTGCTGGCCGGCTTCCCGTTGATCAGATACCCAAAAACTTGATTTGCTTCAGCCATGTTGGTCACCTCGGATATGGAATGGCTATGCCCCCCCGTCTACCCCGTACCACCCATGCTGCACGACAGCACAGGTTTTCCCCTACAGCGGATCTCGACAGGTACAATTACATGATACAGCAAACAAACACGATGGATCAAGTTTCTTTACCTATCGAGAGTCAACATGAATGAAGTATCTCCAAAAAAACGCTGGGGCACGGAGCAACGCCTTGAATTTATTGACTTTACGGCGTACTGGCAGGGAGCAATAAACAGGTCTCACATCGTCGACCACTTCGGCGTCTCAGCCCAGCAAGCATCGAATGATCTGACCGAATACCAGAAGGTCGCACCTGAAAACCTTCGGTATGACCTCAGTTCGAAGCGTTATCTCGCCACCGAAAGCTTTCATTGTGCTTTCATAAAACCGGACGCCGAACGCTACCTCGCCCAACTGGGAGCCTTGACAGCGAATACCGTCGACAAGGAGGAGACGTGGCTAACCGACGCCCCCGTGACAGCCACGCTGCCTATACCGACACGGCGCGTCGACGCGTCTTTGCTGCGTACAGTGCTAAACGCGATCCGGTCGAATCAGTCGCTCGAGATTGAATATCAGTCGCTCAGCAGCGCCGGCCCCACCGCCGTTTGGCGTCGTATTACCCCGCACGCATTCGCTTCGGACGGATTTAGGTGGCACATGCGAGCTTTCTGCCATCGTGACAATCGGTTCAAGGATTTCCTTCTGTCCCGATGTCGCGATGCGCGCGACGAGCAAGCTCCGGGTGCGAACGCCTCTGACGACAAGTTATGGCACACAAATTTCGCAGTGGAGCTTGTACCAAACCCTCGCCTATCTGAGTGGGAGCAGAAAGCAATCGAGCTCGACTACGGCATGTTCAATGGACGCGTGGTTCTGCAGGTACGCATGGCAATGCTCTATTACTTCGACAAACGGATGCGAAACGAATTTGCACTCCGAGGACCAATCACGCTAACTGACGACCCTAAGCAAACGCCAGTTGTCATCGCAAATTTAGAAGAATATGAAAAGGCGAAAGCTTCCGTCGGCGCATAGGCGAGCCTGACCACGAGTGGTAGGAAGACCGTCTTATTCGGCATCGACGCTGCTTGCACAAGGGCTCCGATGATCTGTTGCGACACGGCGCTCTGCACGGCCGATGGCTCGACACCGCCTCCTGCCTAGTCGCAACAGACGACAAGGAACTAGATTCTGGTTAGCTTTTGTCGTTTCGAGACTTCGTTTTGAGTTCGCATCTCAACTTCATGAGTACGGTAACTATGGCCACAAATAAACGAATTTTTTCCGCAGCGAGTCTTCTGTCAATCACAGCCTTTTGGCACGTTGCATATGCAGCTGCTCCGGCCGATCAAACCAGACTTATATCGGATACGGCGGACCGAATCTGCGCTCAAGCGGCCACTGGCGGAACAAGTCACTCAGCCAAGTTGCAAGCCTCTGTCGGCGCGGAGCTAAGCAATTTGTTCCGCCGATTAGTAAACGCCAGGGCAGACGTCAGCGCTGAAGCGCAGGGGGAAATTCATAGCGGAGTACTTCCTGGGCAAGTTCTGACAGCGGCGGAACAAGCCAACAATTGCAAGTTAAAGGTTTTGCAGACACTGACCCCCGCCCTTCTTGGGACAACAGGTAACGGCCGTGGCGTACAGACCACGTACGGGCCCAATAGTCCGATTTTCGGCAACGTGTCTGGTGGCACGATTACTATCAACGGGAAATAGATGAAGTATCTGATCTCCTTTTCGCTTCTGGTCTGCTCTGCCGCGTCTGCCCAAACCACGCATGGCAACTGCAGCCCCACTTTCGGCACCATTGGTGGCAACGCGGTTGTCAACATTTGCCCGGGCGATCGATTTTCCTCCGCTCAGGAGGCCTTTTTTGTCGCGTCGCACCCGACTACGGTGACCGTGGCTGATCTTCAATTTAAGAGTTGGTTCGAAGACGCAACAACTCCGTTCTTGACGGTGGTATTGGACAACAAGTCCGATGTTCCTGCGTTAGATGTGTCTGTGGACGTCCTCAATGAAAGAACCGGTTCTAGCTATCCCGTGCTCCGTCCTTTCAAGTTACATGAAAGCGGTGTGTTCAAACGCTTGGGCGCGCGAGCGATCTCGATTGCGGCCAAGCAACAGGGGGAATACCCTCTCTTGTCTGTACCCGACCTCTGGGCGCAGGTTCATCCCGAAATTCCCGCCAACTATTGCCCATACGACGCTAGTATTTCGCTGATTGATGAAACAGAAGCGAGCGCCACGGAATTTCAATCGTTTTTAGAGCACCGAGCGGCCGATGCGACTTCTGATAATAATGATGGGCGGCTTCATCCGAAACGTGTAACGCAGGAAATCGGCACGCTTCTTCGGATTCGCTATCGAACCATCTTTGACCAACGAGTAACGTCTTACGCTGTTGTGTTCATTCACTACGCTGATACGACCGGCCAGGGAGACGTTTGGTATCCGAGCCGGAAAGCAGTTGGTTCACTTCGCTGTATCAACAGATCAATGGAAGGTATGCCGGTAGTGAATTTCTCTTCCTGAGCGTCGATCACCGAGAGACAACTTTGTGCACATTCCCGCGGAGCGAGAACATGGTAATGCTCAGTGCAGAGAGGCGGAGTTTTGGCCGAGGTTTGCCTAGGTGCCGTCAGCTTTCGGCCAAATTTTCTCCGCCCGCACGTGCGCGGACTGCCGACGATATCTACAGTGAAAGCGCCATAAAATCCGACCCTTCGATCTCTGTACGCTCCTTGTGGAATAGCAAAAACAAGCGGAACCCCCCGTGTCAAGATCAGTGGGCGTCGGAGATTGCTTGCTGTTGAGCTGCGGTAAATGCCATGCATAACACCTCGTTTGGGAGGCCGTGCATGCGGAACTTTGATCCAAACACGCAAGCGGTATCAGTCATCCAAACGTTCCTGAGGAGTTTTCCAGCTCTTTAGATGCTCAAGAGCCGATCCCTCGTCGAGCAATTTACGGGCGGCCTGGAGACGACCACTCAAAATCTCGCGAGCTTCAGGATCGAATTTCAACAAGTCTTTTTCCACGTCGGCAAGAAACCGTTCAATGTTGCGTGCCTCAGACCATCGAGCAATGAACTGCAACAGATCTGCCTTGCTTTCTTTCAAGGCGATCGCGGCCCGGCGTTCAGCCTCTTCCTTTAGCCGCTTTTGCCGCTCGATTTCCCACTCCCTTCTTTGTGCTTCTGCACGGAGTTCTGCCTCCGCAACAAGCCGAGCAATCTCGTTAGCTCCTTGCGTCAGCTCCCGAACGATTGACGGAATCAACTTCGTCAGATTCTCGCCCTTCGCTTCCTTCCAATTTCTGATCCAATCAGTGCCTGGATATGGGGAGTAAGCCTGTAAGCAAATTCTTCCCGTTGGAAAATTAATGGCGGTCGTCCATGTATGATCAGCGCCATATCGGCGCTTTGGAGCGACGTATTCAGATTCTCTGACATATTCACCATTGACATAGCGTGCCTGAGCAGACTCCGACATCTCAACAATCGTCAGACCGATTGCGACGGTTCCAATGTACACAACCGTACATCGCAGAGGCGACCAGAAATCCTGATGGTGATAACCCTGCTCACGTTTCGGTGGATGCTCGCGTTCTTCGATCCTCGCTCGATGCAAGTACTGACCGTGCGGCGCAATGACGACCCGATGACCACGCTCCTCGAGTTCGAGGAATAACTCATTGGCAAATACCAAAGCATGTCCCAAGCCGGTCTTCGTTACGGCCAGATCGATCAGGAGCTTCTTTGCGGGTTTGAGGTATTTGGGGCGACTGTAGGACGAGACCCGACCGCTCTCAAACAGCTCTTTAGCGCCTCTAATGAGGCCATGCTGCCTTGAGCGTGCGCGCCGAACCCGCGATTTAGAATGGTCCGGGGACGATGACGAATCGAGTTCTATCGATGGTTGTGGCAACGCTATGCGGACTGCTGCATACCCCTCTCGGCTCCAGGCTTGCTCGTCACCGGGCCGGGCCTCCGGCAGCGGTGGAACCTTGGATTGAATGCCTACAGCCAGCTTTGCCCAATAGCCGCGCGCAGGGCGTGGCACTCGAAGTCTGCTGCAAACCCTCGCCAGATAACTTGAGGAGACACCATATCTCGCCGCGATTTTGAGCATCGGCTCCGTCCATACGAGTTCGTATAGTCTTTCTCGAGTAACAATCTTGTCATCTACTTTAGCCGTTTCAGCAATAGTCTCGCTGTTTTCATCTGAGGATGTCACGCTTACTCTCCTGCGGCGGTCTATTGCGCGATCTACCAAGCCCATCGTTATGCAGAGCGCCCAGCTAGCGACCTATGCCAAGTCGTTTTCGTATGTCGCCGCTCCGCTGTTTGTGCTATCAACCAGTCAGAAGACATCGGAGAACATAACGCGACATCATGTCGAATCAAATATCGATCAGGATATCCATCCCTGCAGCCCATCATAAAATTTTATCGGCTAGCGAGCTCATCTGTGGCGTCTGCCGCCCGCGCGAGCGCAGCCTGCATCCAGGATAAATACTGTTCCCATACGTCCCAAGGAATCGCCATGCGCTCCTCGTTGACGAACCGCAGTGAATATTTTGGCGAATCTTCCCGCACAAGTTCAGGCTGCGACCATAACCAACTACGCAGGGAATATTCGAGCTCGAGCGGCACATCCATAAGACAAACCACTTTCTCCCCCTCAATATCGTGTGAGATCACTCCGATCGGGATACCGAACATGAGCGCACGCAACTTGTCCCGAAGCATCTCTTACGCTCCCGTTTTCCAGCGCTTACCTACACGTCTGTACTCACCATAGAACTCTCGACCATATTCGGACACGATTCCGATACTGGTTAGGTGGCAGTCGATGAAACCTGCGAATTCGCAGCCGAGAAACAGGTTCATCGTTCTAGGTTTCGGGTGATCGTCCTGTCGCCGCGCGCAAGCCATTCTGGAATATCGACAAAATTCAGGATCGTGAGTTTGTTACCGTAAACGGCGCCAGTGTCGATATTGATTACGTTCCCGCATTGAGCAACATCATGGGTAGGCGAGTGCCCGACAACTACAGCAGTCACATGGGCAATCCAATCAGACACTGCTCTACCTTTCCAACGCCTGCGATCCCACAGCAGGGTCTCGCACATCTCGCTGTCGCCATGGATTAGCGCTCGGCGCAGGCTGGACCAGTTGTCGACGGGCACGTCGGCGTGCACGATGCCCATGAGGCCATGCGCGGTTTCGACTTCAATGGCTAGCGGCATCGAAGTGAAGTAGTTCACTATGTGTTGCGCGTTGCATTTTTCCGTTTCGTCTCCCCGAAAATGCAACTCAATGAACCATTCCCCGCCATTGTCGATCAGCGCGCTCGTTGTCCCCTTGCGGTGGGAAACATCGGCGGCTATCTGGTCGAATTTAGCTTGAGAGCTGACTGGATAGGACCTGTGTGCACGGGCGTACTCTAGCCTACCGTTCAATGCCCAGTCCAAGATCATCTGCTCGTGATTGCCACGCACGGCCTTGATCTGATGGCGACGCACAGCATCCAGTACGGCCGGTGACTCATCGCCCCGGTCCACCAGATCGCCTACGCTGAAAAGCCGGTCACGCGTCGGGTCAAAACCTAACTGTTTCAGCGCAGCATCTAGCAACGAGAAACAGCCATGCACGTCGCCGACGACAAGATCTCGCCCCAAGGGGTTCAGGGAATAATGCTGAAGGGCTTGGTAGCACCCAGTATCCTTCGTCATGGTAGACCTCGTACGAACGCGTACGCATTCGGCCGCGCATCATATAGCGCGTGATGCTCGCGCCCGAACTCAGGGACGTCTGCGAGGCGATCAGCAATCAGCTGGCTAAAAAATTTTTCTATTTCCCGGGTTTTTCGCTGGGTTTGACCCATCAGGTATTCGAGCAACGGCAGATCGCCCTCGAAGTCATAGCACATTACCCGGCAACGCTTGGTCCGCTGATTAGATTCACTCCATCCGCTGCCAGATACTTTCGAATTCATGGTCGTCTTTCCTAAAACTCAGATATCAACAAGCAGAGACGGATCGAAATCCGGATTCAGGTTCCAGTTCAATCGGGATTCGTTCGAGATTTCCCATATTATGCTTTTGACAGCAGGCAAGCTTCACCGGATCTAGATGACTGCCGAGTTTTCATTCTTCATCTTCTGAGGTAAGTGAGTTCTCCGCATCGGTCTGTCGGCGTATCCAGTACTGCCTTCCACCGTCGATTGACGGTCCGGTGACGATCTCAATGTCATGCTGTCGTGCCCAGCTGGGCGCTTTGCGCGGGGAAATTCCCATCGCTCTTGCAACGGCGACCAGCGGTGCGAACTGTTCGTCGAACTTCCTCAGGTCATCAATATCGACCACGCGACCTGTTCGGTGTCGCAATTTGCGGGTTTGGGCCCTAATAAACCCTGCGTTAATGAGTTGGTACATCACTTCCTGCTTGACGCCAAGCCGGCGGGCAGCGTCAACAACGGATAGCCGGGAGTCCGGCATGGCTGCTTTCTGGGCAACGGACATGACGTCGCTGCGCTCGACGAAAACATCTCGCAATGTTGATCTTCCGCGCTCACTGGTTGATCTTCCGCGCTCACTGAGGGCGAGGCGTACAGGTCGGTCCATGATGCCGCTAAAAAATGCCGATGATGCTTCGATAGGGACATAAAGCCGCAAGGCCTCAGCGAGGCTGACTGGATCTTCCAGAACCGCTGCGTCTTGGCCGCACGCTGTCGCAACCTTGTGGAGCAGACGATCGATGGACCTCGTGTCGATCCATGCATCGCTTGATGCGATCAGTCCCGCCTCCACCAGCGCCTGAACACGTCTACGCGACATACCGGCGTAGCGGGCCGCAGTCTTCAGCGCGACTAACGAGTTCCGGCTTTTCCGGAGGCGCAATAGTTGCTCGTCGCTAATCGCGAATTTTCGCCGCCCGGCCCTGGTCCGTCTTACGGGCACGGATTCGGCCGCCTGCACCAGCAGATTGGCGATGACCGGATTTCGCAACTTCGGCCGGCTGCCCAGTTCCGCGGGAACTTGGAAGTCATGCCTCTTTCTTTCCCAGAGGACCGGAGTGCCGCGACGTAATGAATGTTCGACGTAGGTGCCCAGAAGGTCCAGCATCCAGAGACGTTCTGCCTCGCTCAACTGCTTGCGCAACATCGCGAGCAACTGCGGGAAGATTTCAGAGAGCAGGGGAACGTCACTCATGCTGACCGGCGGAACACGAAGGCGATCAAGCAATTCGAAACAGGCCGACCGGTCGGTGATCAGTGACGCGCCGGCTGTGACGAGTTGCTGCTCGATGTTCTGTGTCCGACGTGAGGCTCGCTTCAGTGGTTTGCCCCGAAGTCCAAATTGCGAGAGGGCCCCAAGGTAACGGGCGAGGTTCCAGCGCTCGTTCACCTGCAGCAACACGGGGCCCGAACCGACTTGTTCGTCAAACAGTTTCAACACTTCGTCCGAAAAGGGCTCGACTGCGGCTTCGCATAATGAAGCTCCGCACGTGCAAAAAGCGAAGCGGACCTGCTTCCAGCGCAACATCCGTCGACAGGCCACACACTCCGAGATGAGCCAGCTACGGTGCGCGATACAGGCTGCCGGTCCGGTTGACCATGCTTCGCGCCAATAGCTCTGCGGACCAGACAGACAATGAGGACACCAGCGCGCAATGCCGTGGGCCTTTGGCAGGCTCACATCCGGATTGTCTAACCAGAGAGGGTTGGACAGGCCGTTGGCGAACGCGACGCGTAGCCGATAGCCATGAAAGCTTTCGTCCGGGCGGGCCGCCGGGCGCACAAGAAGCCGCCCAGAGAACACCGCAACGCCCCTTCGGCGCCAATCGGCATCGTGGAGCGATCGGCGGCTCATTCTGGTAGTAGCGACAGTTGCCGGACCGCCTGCTCCTGTCTTGTTCGCGCCGCGGCAGCGCCCACCCTGGACTGATGGAGTCGTTCGATCACCGACCAGTCAACAAAATAGGCAGTTAGCCCTGGATTTCCGAGCCGACGAAAGACAGGGAATTTGCCCTGCAATATCTCCCTCAGCACCTCGTATGAGCTTGATATATAGCGGCCGCTCCACGGCAACCATGTCCCGAATAGCGGTTGCAAATGCTCGGAATTTGCGGGGCAAGGTCGCGATAGATCGTCCAGTTGACGCGACAGACCGGCAAAATGCGTTCGGTAAAAATACGTCTGCCCGTTGATGATCAGCGGCCGCAGCAGCCCGGATTTCAGCAAAGTGACGCACGCGTGCCGGCCGATATGCAGTTCCTTCGCCATCTGGTCTCGGCTTGCAATGGACGCAAACCATCTCCGGCACGCTTCCACGGCAATGAATGGAAGATATTGGTAGCGTTGTCGACCGTGCTCGACGGTACGGGTGTTTTCCCGAACGAAGTGCCTCAGAAGATGCCTGGAGCACCCGATAAGGGACGCTGCCTTTTCAAAGCTTACGTACCCGGTCGGTACGCCATGGCCGGGATGGAGTTCTCCCACAGTTTGCGGGGAAAGTTGCCTCTGGCCATCTTTCAACAGGTGCGTTCGCAAGTCCGCCACGGGCAGGCTGGAAAAGCATGTGGGTCTCTGTGCCTCGTCCAGTAGCATGCGTCGCAGTCGCGCAAGCGCAGCTTTGCGATGTGCCGACTCGGTAATCTGATCCAGGAAGTCCCAGATTCCGCTGGCGTCCGGGCTCAGAGTAAACCGATGTTTCTCGACCATTTCGGCCAGTCGGGTGGGTCTTGGTGCACCTATGGTCAATGATTCAGATTCGGACGTGACTGCCGCCAAGGCGTCAAGCATCGCCTCCAAAAACAGGATATGAGTGAGTTGTCGAAACGCACTGGACAGGCCATTCCCGACGACTGATTTTTCAAAACCCGACCACAATCGGTCTACGTGTTGACGCTCGCCAGGCATTGGACACACGGCACCATCCCAGAGCTGCTCATCTGTGACATCAGTAACGAAATATCTGCCTTCCTGCTTATAGCCGCGCGTCATCACCGGTTCGGCTAGATCATCTTTCAGCCGGATATGGTGGAGCGTGCAAACATCGAGTAGGGTGAGACGCCATCGAGAGCGAATATGTCTGGATTCAACCATACATTGTGGGCAATAGCGAATTTTGTTTGCGCGGGTCACCACGCTCCATCGAGGCAGGGCAGCGTTGCTCCAAACCGGATAGCCGTCGGGCTTGCTCAGGGCCGTGACCGGTAGTGTTGGGCGAAACCGCTCGATATCGCTTAGCCTTGGGCGACGAATACCATTTGCCCTGGCGACGCGAAAAAGATAAGTTTCGAGCCATTCGTCGGGAAGAAGCCTGGGACGACACAGCGGCGGACGGGCTGGTTCAGAAGTCATCATTTCAGCGCTCCACTGGTGCAAACGGTTCATCGCCTTTCACGAGAGGCATCTCATTGAATCGCTCGTGGAAAGGGTTGCGTTCATCTGGTGCATCTGGGTAGATGACCGTCCGGAATGCTTCCGCGAAAACCTTGTCTGTCAGTCGGGGAACCGGCTGCCTGTAAGCAAGTTCGACCGCGCGCACCATGAGCCTCCGGATATCGCGAAGACGCCCATCGGTTGCAAAAGCAAACAGGCGGGTGACAGGCGCACTGGAGATGTCAATCGCCTGGAGGTCCTGCAGGTATCTTTTGAAGGTTGCCAGTACGTTACGGAACTCCAATTCGGTTGAACGATTGGCCACCGACAATCGGTTGATACCGACGACCTCCCGGAACCGTTCGCGTAGCTGGTCATTCGTGTCGAGCAGGCGCGTGATCCTGGGAACGCCGGCTAGCACAAATGACACTCGCGTCGCATCGACCAACCGCTTGATCCAGTCGGCGGCAGTGTGGAGCGTTTTCTCTCCGCCGCGGTCGATCAAGTGATTGGCCTCATCGACGATCACGAGCCGCACACGGCATTGCTTGATGAGAAACACTAGCCTGGCAGTCAGCTCCACCTCCCGCCCCGTGTTCCATTTCGGGTCTCCCAGTACGCGCAGGATTGTGTGTGCCAACGTCTTCGGCGTGGGGGAGGGACCCAGTACCACGTACAGTACTGGGACCTCGGTGAACTCCTCGTGTTCGATCAGAGGATGTTCTGCTGCGTATCTGGAAAGCAACGTGGATTTTCCCACCCCGGATTCACCGACCAGCATCAGATGCTCGGCTTCCTCGTTGCAACACTGATATGCGTACATGCGGTCCAATGAAGCCGTTATTCGTGTGACGTGAGGCAGTTTGATGAATTCTTTCCGGATCTTCTGGACGGTTGCTGCACACGCGGCGCTATTTTTCACGATAGGCCTCGGCATCGAATGTGTCGACTTCAAATCCGGGTAACTCATCGGAATCCGAAGTAAAAATAGCTGGAAGTGAGTCGCTCTGCGGTACAGGTACAGATCGTGGATGACGATTGACGGTCTTCGATGTCACGCCAGCTTGACGTGCACCACGTTTGCGGTCCTTAAGCTTCTTCGATCGTATCGCGTCGTTGGCCATCTCACGAATCATTTCTTCAGCGTTTGCCCTGGTTCGTCGATGAGCGTCAGAATTCTTGTACTGGTTCTTCACCAATTTGGCTTGCTCGACCGTTAGATTGTGGTACCGGTCGTCGGTATTAACGGCGTGGATGTATTGGTTTTCGATTGGATCCCATACGTAGATCAGACCCGCGTTTTCATACGGAGCCTTGATGTGCACCTTTGATTTTGAGGGCAAAATTCGCCGCAAGGCGAGTAGCTCTGGGGACACGTACCGGAATGTGTTGAAGTTGATACCGTAGTGCTGCAGTGCGCTCTCGTCATGTTCGCCAAACTCGATGCTGAGATCCTCAGCGTTGCATTTCAACAAGGGAGGATTCGCCGAGGCCCCCTCTTTCCATACGTCGATCGGTGCACGGCCTCCTAGACCTTTGTGAGGTCGCTTGTGATAAACCTCCGTGATCCAGACATGAACCATTTCGATAAGCTTCTCGAACGTGATGCATGCTTCGTTCTCCGCCTTGAAGCCGACACGTTGATGAACCTTGGCAAGGGTTGTTCCTGGAAGTTTGTGGATGAAGGAGTAGTTGAACGTCTTGAGAAAGCGTTCGACGAACGGCTTGTCGTTTGGATCGCGCGATGCCGCGTACTCACAGATCACGCCCAAATTGGTCATGGCGTCGACGACCGCACGGGCATGCATTTCTCGCCCGTTGTCCATGAGCAGGCGCTCAGGCCAGCCATGACATGGCCACTCCAGAGACAGCTCTGGAAATCGCTCTTCCAGATAGCTCTTCGGCATCATGGCATGCCGTAGCGCTTCGAATATGGCGTGGACCCCATGCCCGGCTGAACTAATGCAGAAGCCCAGAACGCATTTGGAGAATCGGTCGAAGACGAAGGTGCTCATCGGTCGATCGATGGCTACGCCGCTTGCGTCCGTGTACATCAGATCTATCGGCGTGTGGTCGATTTCGACAATCTCAAGAATGCGGGATACTTTCCGTGCACGATGTTGATCCGCGAACCTACGCCGAGCCTCACGCTCGCCATACCGAGCAACGGCGTGGTCATATGCGTCGATATCATGGATGCGTCGTTGAATGGTCCGGAGCGCAGGGACCTTAAGCCACTCAGTCTCGATACGCATCGTGTTTTGACGCTCGATTTCGAGAAAGACTGCGTTGTAGACCCCCTCAGCAGTTCCTCTTTTACTATTTAGGAAGGCTGTCTCGATTTTTTCGTGGATGATGCCTTCTACGATCGGGTCAAGCCGTGATTGCCCCTGTCCGCCACGATGCTCCGACTGATCAAGCAAGGCACGGATATCGCACCGCGCGATGCGGTACCGGCGGCGCCACCGATATACCGTGGTTTCGTGCGGTGGAGTAGGGTCTGCAAGATCTACCGCGACTTTTTGAATGGCCTTACGCAATGCCGACTGGCGACCCGCGAACGCGTCCATTCGATCGAGCATTACCAGATAGTTGACTCGCCGGCGCGTCTCGAAATCTCCTGGCTCACCTGCGGATACACTGTCATCCAATGCATCCTTGAAAATGCTGTGCTTGGGGGCGCGTTGATATTGCTTGCTGTTGGACGTGCGAAGATATCCCCGCAGATATTCTTCCAGGAGATCCGCCTCGATGTGGTTTGAGAACTCACCAGTCACGGTGTTTTCCAACTGAGCGATGTCTTCTTGTACGCGGACGATGCGGAATTTCCCTTCGCCCCGGAAGATGATTTGATCCTTGGTGAAATTGGCCATGATGTACCTCCGGTCAGCGAGGCGAGATGGGGAGAAGATCGTCTGGATCGCGCTTCATGATCCGCTGTAGCAGAGCATCACACTCGCGCTTTGCGCTCTTCCATTGCTGCTGTAACTCCTCAGACGGGTGGGTTTCGTTTTCCGGATCCCAGAGGGTTGCATCGATGTTGGTTCGATACCTGCCGCGCATGGGGCGTACGGAGAGGAGTAGTTGGAGCCGGTCCTGGAGGTCGTTCGCGATGAGGTCGCTTCGCAAAACAAGGTGAAAGCGCTCGCCGCGTTGTCGGAGATACCGAGTGGCAGCCCTTAGTCGGGCGGTGGCTGGTGAGTGCGAGGCGATCGACGCGTCGTCCTTGACCTCAAGAAATGCCGTTCCATTGGTCGTTTTGATTGCCACATCAGGCGTGTAACGTCGCCGGCACTTGCCGTCCGAATATTCAAATACTTGTGGCTGAGTTGCGATCGACTTGACTGAAGGGGCTACTTCTAGGAATCGCAGTGTCATCTCCTCGATGAGGCTTTCGAACTCCGCAGGTTTAACTGATTTCCTACTTGGAAACTTTCCCCGTACCCCGAGACCGGAGACCGTCACGATGCGGCGGCTACGACGTGGGGACGAGTGAATAACGAGGGTTTCGATAATTTCGGGCACGAGTTCTTTCCATCGCGTCTTGAGGAGACGCTCACGTTTCAGGAATACGCCTCCCTTCGACGACGAGATGCTGTCGAATTTCTGCCCGGAGAACGGGTGTGCGATACCGGAGATTCGATCAAAATTGATTGAATCCCGAGGGAGACGCAAATCGTAGAGAACGGAAGGGCTTGACGCTGAGGCCAGATAGGTAGAGACTCGCCTTGTCTAGGGGACGAATCTTTACTGGTTCTGATCCAAAAGCGCTACAGGCCTTCTGGTTTGTGGCGCTTTTTCTTTACATAATTCCTCCATTGCCAATGCTAACGGCGCCTGCCGTGGCGTTTCTAATCTGGACGATCGCCGCATGTACCTTCGCGATTGTGTCCATGTCCGCCTCAGTCAGAGATTGATCCCTGACTAGAGCGGCGATCACTTGATATTTGTACAGCGGTAGCGGATCAGACAGGCGCAGCAGCCGCTTGGAACTCTCAGCGACCGCCCCGAGTGCGCCCTGGCCGTCCCCATCGAGCGCAAGAGCTCGTCCCAGCTGATTAATAAAAACGACGTCACCCGGCGTGCGAACGCCGCGTTCGATAGCGCTGATGTATGCGTCATCCACGCCGAGCCGCCGCGCGAGTTCGCTCTGCGTCAGCTTGAGCGCCTTGCGGCGAGCACGGATGAATTTTCCAAAGTCTGTCACGTGAAATTCAACGACAATGTTCACTCGAATTTTTGCAGAATAAGAGCGGAAAGAGTGAAGGTCAATGACCAATCTTGTCGAAGGACTGCGGAACAAAATCCATATATTTCGGCAATCTGTGGCGGACGCAAATTCAAATATGTTTTTGTTCGATTTGGAATTCTTTCGTGTCCGAATTCAACGGTTTTACGTATCGCTACGTAAATTCATATCGATGTGAAGCATGTCATGGAGACTATCGCCGCCCGTCATCGAGATAAGAAATCAATTGTCCCATTGCGCAGTGAGACGCCCGAACATGAACGTGTGGTCGGGGATTGTCAGGTGACACCGGGATGTATCTTCCCTCGATTGGGGCGCTAGAACAGTTGAGTGGCGCTGACCGAGGTACGGAGACCAACGTCCGCGTAGCATTTTCTTCAGCGTACTCAGGGCTTCTATACCTTGGGAGCATACTGCGGCACATCGCCACCTCAGGTTTCGGGCAATCGCTCGTAGTCTCTGGCCAGTCGGCGGAAGCGGTTGAGCCAGCCGAAGCTGCGCTCCACCTAACGACGCGGCAACAGTACGAAGCCCTTTTTCGCCTCCGGCAACCTGACCACCTGAAGCTCGTTGCCTTCATCGCGCGCGGCCTCTGCAGGCTCTTCGCCGGTGTAGCCCTGGTCAGCGAACGCGATTCTCACTGTCTGCCCCGTGGACCGCTGGACCTGTCGCGCCAGTTCCCCGACCTGTGCACGCTCCTGTTCATTGGCCGCGTCACATGCACCGCAAGCAGTTGCCCCAATGTATCCATCGCCATGTGCACCTTACTGCCTTTCTTGCGCTTGTATCCGTCATAGCCTGGGCGTGGACCGCTCTCTGCTGATCGGCGAGATATCGCCGCCGCCAGGTGAACAGCATGTTCGCGTTGATGCCATTCTCCCTCGCCAGCTTTGCGACTGATACGCCCGGCTCGCAAGCGGCCGCCGCCAGTCGCTCACGTAGCTCGCGGGGGTAATTCGGGCGCCCCGTTCGTGTACCCGGCGTCTTCTCTGCAGACTGTGTCAAAGTGATGCCCATCAGATCGGAAATGATGGACATCACTTTGATGTCGCCCTCAGCCACCGTCTATAACGGCCGGCACGAGCCGCTTACGGCTGTTCAGCCGCACGACATCGTTCTCGCGAACGATCGGGGCGTAGCGACGCGCTGCGAGCCACAGTACGGGAACAAATGGGTAGGAGAATTCCGATGAAATCTCGGCACAAGCGCCTGTCGCTCGTGGTGCCGTTGTCAGAGAAATGCAAAAAGGGAGCGAGGTTTTGTGGTCTGAGGGTAGGTCGTCCCTTGCCATTCTTTGTCCCGCCTATTCGCGGTCCTGCGGCTAGAAGTAGATGCTCGTTTCCCCATCAACAGGGTCAACCAATAGTGAAGTGCCACTTCAGGCTAGCTTGCCGCGCAGCAGGGTCGAACAAGCGTTGAATTTTGTCCTTATCGTCGCGGCCGAGACGCCCCCAAGTAGACCAGTCGTTCGGCTTAGCAGTGACATCAAACCCCGCTGGCACGCTGATGCCAATGACGTCAGTGACGAGATAACGCTCGTGAAAATCATCCCAGAAAAAAACATCTGCTGTCAAATTCTGAGCGGCGAGATCCTTGCTAAATGACGCGTAGGCCACCTTCCAGTCGGCCTCGTTGGGAAACGTCCGAGCAGGCCCATCGCCTTTGCAGAAGCTTCGATGAATCTCGATTCGGGGCTTGACCGTGCGAGCGGTGAGCGGCGCAAACAACTGGATGAACTCGCGATAGTTGTGACTGCTAGGGTCAAGATTCGGATCAATGAACATCAGCGAATTGGCCTGCAACAGGACCCGACGGAGCACGCGCAGGTACTCGACAGTTTTGCGATCCACTGTGGCAGAAGGGCTGCGATTTTGCCACCACGAACTACCCGTCAGCTTTTCAATCGACGCAACATCATTCTTCTGCGCGAAGCTCTGCTTAGTGGTGTGGCTGGAAATAACACCGGTCAGAACATCTTGTGCTGATGTGTTCAGTCCCTCCTGGCACCAGTCAACTGATGATCCAGGGAGAGCGCCAGCCTGGCGTGGAAAACGGCGCAGCCGATTGTTCTGTACGAGCTTCTTGACGATCTCTTTGCAAAGCCGATGCAGGTTACCTGAGTTCGTCATACAGAACTGGCTCCAGCCGCCATCGTACAAATCTCGAACCACCGCTTCTTGAAGCAAAGGTTCTTTCAGATGTGGCAGACACATCTCGATGAAGGCTGCGTTGGAGTATGCAGCTTGGTCGAAGACGTCTGGAACAATAACGTATTCTTCAAGCATCTCCGAATTGCTCCCTCAAACCTTCTTCAAAAAAGCCCCCGGGCCATGACTTGACCAGTTCTCCCAATTCATTGAGCGGCATTTCACGAACAATGCTTCGTGTGCCATCGGGCTCCACGTACAACACCGAGACGTCTGCAGGTGTAACTGGTGGGACACCGGTCTCCTTTCCCAGGTAGGTTTCGCGCATTCGTCGCATTAGCCGCAGAATCAAATGCTCGCTGTGTGTTTCAAGAATGAAAGTGTTCTTGCGCTCACCCAGCGCGGCTTCGATAAAAACGTCCCCCAATTCGGCCTGAAGTGCCGGATGCAGGTGAATTTCGGGCTGCTCCATGGCCAGCAGCTTCTCACGTGAACCATAAGCCATCACTAACACCGGCAGCACCTGAGATATGCCGATGCCAACGTCACGGTGGGTGACGACCGTGTTGGTACGCTGATCGACGAGCACGAGCTCCCGGATACGATCTGCGTCAGAGGCGTCCACTGCACTAAGCAAGTCGTTGCTTGCAGCTTCCACATCTTTGATGAGAGGCCGGACACCACCAGCGGTGTATCGTGATTCCTCCTCATGCTCAACGTCGAGTCCATCGTCCTGCAAACGCTCGAGGCCTTCTACAAGTGGCGCCTGCAACTGGTCCAGCGCTACGAGTGAGCGCACTACCAGCTTGTACGGTGTTTTCAACTTACTGGACCCTAACCAGCCATTCACGGCTTCACGCACGACATCGTCGCGCCGCACGACGTCCCAGGCGTAACCGCCGCCGGCGTACCAGTTAGCGTCTTCATGCTCGGCAAAGGCTAGATGGCGTGGGGGGAAAGAGCGCAGCGGGCCTAGGTATTGCAGGTGCTTGAGCTCACCAGCCAGCGCGTCGGCTAGCCCCTTGATGAGGTCATTGAGCGTCCGCGGCAGTACGAAACGCACGGCTTGTGCGATGTCTTCCTTGCGGTTGCCCTTGCTGACCGGAAACAACATACTGACGGGCGCCATGTCAGGTCTGTCGCTCTTGGGTAATTCGACTGCGGACGGGAAGAACTGATCGATGCGCACCACAAGCTCTGGCAGCAGTGCGGCGATAGCTTCATTGGCGCCGTCGAAATCTTCAGGGCGCATTTCTTCCGAGGTTGTCTGCGCTTCGACGATAGCTTTGAGCACATGCCGAAACACGACATGGTCGCTAGCGAGGCGATCTAAACGAAGGTGGCCCGCGTTGGCATCGGGCCGTACCGCAGTGGGGCGCCGACTCATGCGTAGTAATTCCACACCATCGCTTGTGATCTCGATAGAGTCTACCCTTGGCTCCGTACCCGGCTTGGGGCGGTCCCGATCGTCAAGCTCGATCCCGAGAGCGATGTTCAGCGCCACGCTGCTCACGGGTGCAAGGAGCTGCGCGAGCCGCTGGTCCTTGTCTGCGACAAGCGCAGCGACCTTCAGCTCGGCCCCCCATTCCACTCGCTTGTTCAACTGACCCCGGTGCACGTACTGGCGAAAACCGCCGAGGTCGATCGCACTACCGCCCACATCGGTGTGATGCACGTCCAGACGGGCAAGGCTGCGCTTTTCGCGGCCGAACTGCGCCTCGTGCGCCAGCGCAAGGCTGTGGATGAAGCTAGACTTGCCGGCACTGTTTGGGCCGAAAATCAGCGTGATCGGCTTGAGCGGGATGCGTTGTGCGTCGGCAAAAGCTTTGAAGTTGGCTACGCGCAGGGCCTGCAGGCGGCGGCTCATGGCAAGGCCTCCAGTTCCTTCGGCAGCGGAAGATTCAGGGCATGGGCTTGGTGTGCCATCTCGACTAGTAGTTCCTTCATGTGTGCCTCGCGCCACCGGACAGTGAGTTGCCCAGAGAAAGCGCGTTGAAGCAAACTCGACCATAGCGAGTCTATGCCTTCAGCCGCATCTTTGGTGCGATTAAGGGCGGCCACTACTGACCATGCCAAGGACTCGAAATGTTTCTGCAAGTGAAAGGGGGGTATAGGAGCCGTGGTCCTAAGCATCGCCTCTTTGCTGATATTCAGCATAGATCCACTACTACCTGACGAAGCCGCTCTAAATTTGTCTCGTATTCCATCTTGCCAAAACAGCTCCTTGAGAAATACTCCAGACGCTTCGCCGGGAATAGGTACTACCCGCCACAACTTGTCAGGTAAGAATAGGTATTGATAGTCCGCCTCAACAATACAACTAGCTGCTACGAGTTCGCGCGTATTCGCTCGACTAAACAACAAATCGCCGCGCCTCGGGATAATCAGCGGTCGATCGATCTCCGTATCGATAACAGCCTTATTTTCTTTTGGGCGAAAGACACCGCTTGTGACTGCGCTAACCTTCAAGACACCGTACTCAATTCCCTCGCGCGGTCGCCCAGCGCCTGATGCGCTCCATCCTGCGTCAACAGACTTGATGACTTGCGACAGTTGCTTTTCTGACCATCCCATCGGATTCGATGCCGGATCTCCGAACATCTTGACGAACAGGGCCGGCAGGATGCGCACAGCCTTAGCGTCCGCGTCGCGGCGTAGGCGACGCAGACGGGCAGCTTCGTCGAGCAATTCAACGATGCGGGATTGTTCTCTCGGGGTAGCTAGCAGAATGCGAGCACGCTTGACAACCCCATCAGTCACGGCGGGATAACTTGCTCCTGTTGAGTTCGCAGTTAAAAAATCTATAAACTCTTTGGTTTGTGCCCAATAAAAGAGGTACTTCGGATCGAGCAACTGTCGATTCGCACGCAAAACCGTGAAGCCAGTTGATGCAATTTCACCATCTAGACCTTCGGGAACTAGTGCGATCGCATTTAGATTCGGTCTGACCGTCGACACCAGAACGTCTGACGCCTCAATGATTTTCCTTGCGCGACTAGGAGCATCATCACTTGGCACATCATCGGCACGTGAGATGGACTTGGAGTCCCGATCGATCCCGGCGATGTCAACGTAGCGAAAAGACTTACGCCCATTTCGTGCTGGATCGCCTTGAAGGGTCGGCAGGCATACGTCGCCGATCGTTGGTGTCAACCAAGTCATTGCGGCAACTCCACCAACAACTTCTCCAACCCCAACACCACCTCGCGGTAATCACCCAGCACCTCGGTCACCAGATCACGCGGATCTTCTTCGCTGGTCCTTTCCGCAACGCGCGGTTTCCATTGGCTCGCTCCCAGGTTGTAGTCGGCATCAAACAATTTCTCGCGGGTGGTCCACCAGCAGGTGGGTTCTTCGCTGCCATGCGTCAGCAAGGTATTTGCTTCCAGCCCGGGTGGAATGACAAATCCACTGGCCTTATATACCTTCCACTGCGTGAGCAGGTCGGGGATGTCGTTCTTCTCGGGAGTTTCCACACGGCCGCCGCCAGAAATCCTGTCAGGATCGTATCCATCGTTACGGATCTCGTAAAACCAGACTTTGTCCAGTCGTTTGGCACCTTCAGATGCAGGCTTGCGGAATACCAGCACGGCAGTTTTCACGCCCGCATACGGCTTGAATACACCTGCGGGTAGGCTAACCACGGCTAGTAGGTCGAAGTCGTGCACAAGCTTCTTGCGCAGTTCCACGTGAGCGTTTGTGGAGCCGAACAACAGCCCTTCCGGTACCACCACTGCACAGCGACCACCGGGAGCGAGGTGTTGCATCATCAGCGACAAGAACAGCAATTCGCTCTTCTTGCTATTAGTAGGCAGGTCTGATCGGATTGAATCCTTGGGCAACTGACCGGCAAAGGGTGGGTTGGCCAGGATGACCTTGTAGCGGCGGCGCAGATCGTCTTCGGTTAGCCCGCTCATGTCGGAGAGTGAGTTGGCGCGCTTAAGCTTGGCTCGGCGAATACCGTGCAACACGAGATTCATCATGCTGATGCGCAGCATCTGGCGCGACACATCGGTACCGAACACCGAGGCCTCGAGCAGGCTCCAGTCCGGAATCTTTTCACCAGCCCCCTTGCGGTACGTTTGCAGGCGCGGGATTTCTGCCTTCAATTCAGCCAGCGACTTATCCTTTTTTTCCAGCCAATCCTCGCCATAAATCGGGTACTCATGGACGTGATCGGAATACTTAGCCAATAGATAGTCCACGGCGTCGATCAGGAAGCCAGCCGTGCCCATGGCGGGGTCAAACAACGAGTCACCGATATCCGGGTCTACCATCTCGACCATGAAGGCTCGGATCTGGCGCGGGGTGCGGAACTGCCCGTTGAGTGAACTGGCACCCAGATGCACCAACAGGTATTCGAAGATGTCGCCCTTCACATCGGGACCGAGCTTACGGAATTCGAAACCATCCAACTCGTCGATTACCTGCTTGAGAACGTTTGGATCAACGATTTCTAGCACGGCATCGCGGAAGTACTCCGCGACCTCGGGCTCGTCTTTGGCCAGCGAGGCCATGTAGGGGAATACCTCGTCACGGATGAAGTCGCGCAACTCGGTCCCGCTCTTGAATCGCCATTGGCTCCAGCGGTAGCGCTCGGATTGTGCGGGGTACAACAGAGCCGCGTTGCCGCCGGTTGCACCGAGACGGACGCGTAATTCGCGGTCGGACTCCTCCTCATCCAGCAGCTTTAGGAAAATGAGGTAAGAGATTTGCTCAATGTAGGTGACCGGATTGGTAACGCCACCCGCCCAGAGTATGTTGGTAATGTGGTCGAGCTTGCGCCGCAGTTGTTGATTCATTTTGCTTTCCTAGTTTCGTCTGGACTCACGCGACCAAGACGGATTGATTGATCTCGTCCAACACGCTACGTAGTCCCTGCTCGCCAAACAATTCGATGCCGATGTTGGCAGCATTGAGTATGGACAGCGGTGGGGCGAACAGGTCATCAAGTGAGACCTTGCCTTTCACCAAGCCACGGTTCTTGAGCAGCGCAAGGTATTGCGCCTGCTCGGGAGTGAGGTTCTTTGCCACGAGCCAGGCACGGAAGTTGTCTTCCACGCGTTCCTCCCGGCTCTTAATCTTGAGCATGCCTAAAGCAGCTCGGATGAAGTCCATCAAGTTGCCGCCTGGATTGCGATAAGCACGGCGCAGGTTGTCTTCGTTGAAGTAGCGCTGCGGCTGATTTAGGCGCTGAGCAAGCTGGATCTCTTCTTGTTCCGTCAGCGCATCGCCAGCTTTGACCTTTGCGATGACGGGGTCGGCCTCAGCCTCCTGCTGGACGGTAGCTTCCCACTCAGTCACGTAGTCTCGCTTATCGATGCGCTCCCCATCTGGCCCCACTTCGATGTAGTGGACAGCATCCAGCCACTCGTCTTCGAGACCTAGCTCGATGAGTTCGCGCGAGGTCATGCCGCCGGGCTGCTTGGGCTTGGGTGTGTGACCGCCAGTACCGCTGCCAGAAAAGGCATCGGTGTCAGAGTCACTGAAGTACTCATGGTTGCGGAAGAAGTCGTAAATGACGAACTTCTCTTTGCCGATGTGTGGCGCTGTGCGTGTGCCACGCCCGCGCATCTGCTGATACAGGATCGGACTGCGCACTCGGCGGCACATTACGAGATGCAACACTTCTCGACAATCAAAACCCGTATCGAGCATCCCCACGCTAACCGCAACCATGGGCAGCTCTTCTTGCTTGAAGCGGCGAATCAGATCGTCTGCATTGGCTACGTCGGATGTGATGACCTCAGCGTACCTGCCCTTGTGCTCGGGATGTAGTTCGTTCAAGTATTGCGCTAGCCGCGCCGCATGATGCTTTGTAATCGCAAACACCACTGACTTGCCTGGTCCGTTCTTTTGTCCTGGCGCAAGCTCCTTATAGTTTTGCCAGGCGAGTCGGTCGAACTCCTCCATCATCAACCGATTGCTTGCCTCATTGGTCCATTTGCGCTCGAACTCGGCGGGGTCGTAGTGCTCCTCGTCGATGTTGGCGCCTTCAGACACCAATGTAGTGATGCCAGTGGCGAACTTGTAGGGCACAAGGAAGCCGTTCTTGAAGGCGTCCTGGATTGAATACGAATAGTCTGGCGTGTCGTCCTTGCAGTGATAAAACTGGAAGGTGTTTCGCTCGATGTAGATTGCAGGAGTGGCAGTGAGGCCGATGTGCAGGGCATCGAAGTGAGACAGCGCTGCCTGCCACGCGCCATAGATCGAGCGATGGCATTCGTCCATTATGACTACATCGAAGTAGCCGCTGGTGAACTCATGGTAACGGCCAATCATGGTCTGCAGCAGGCAGACCGTGACCTGTTTTTCCTGCCGCACCATGCCGGGCTTGAGCCAGTAGCTGGAATAACCAAGCAATAAATCTTGAATAGCCTCAATAGCTTGCTTGGCAAGCTGATCGCGGTCGACCAGAAACAGCACGCGCTCTGCTTGTCCGGCCTGCACGAGTCGTTTGAGGTAGAGTGCAATCAGATCGGTTTTGCCACAGCCAGTGGGCAACTCGATGAGGAAGCGGCGTTTGCCCAGCTCGACCGTGCGGTCGAGCACCTGCATTGCCTCCTTCTGATAAGGACGTAGGGAGCGGGTCTCGCCTTGGCGCTGGTAGGTATCTGGGATCGACACTGTGGCCAGTGGCTTGCGCTCGGCACGCATGTGTACCAAACGCTCCATATCACGCCGAGAGAAGAAGGAGTTGACGATACGGGCGTCGTCGTTCTGGTAGTCCCAGAAATAGATCAGATCGCCGTTGGTGAGGAAGATAAACGGCGCACCGATTTGTTTGGCATAGGGCAACGCTTGCTGCTTGGCGGTGTACGGCTGAATGGCTCGCTTTTTTGCCTCAATGATGGCAAGTGGGCGACCGCGCTGATCCAACAACACATAGTCGGCACGACCGTCGGGAATAGTGTTACGGTAAGGTCGACCAAGTATGGAGTCCAGTGTGCCTGGCTCGGCTAAAAAAGAGCTTCCGCTAACCTTGATCTCAGTGAGCACCTGGGACTTGTCTGCCGGATTCCAACCGGCAGCGCGCAACTGATCATCGATCAGGATGCGTGCGTCCGCTTCGTTGTTCTGGGCATTCAAGTTGATACTCCGTGATGATGAAATTTTCTTGTCTGATGACAGAATTATGCGCAAAAAGCGCGCCAGTTAGCCAATCCCATGCTTCTGTAGCCAGTTGCTAAGAGTTTGGTAGCTTCCCAAGCCCAGCAGGCGAGCCGCCTCAGACTTGTTGCCATGGGTGTGCGCCATGGCCCGTTCAAGGTAATGGCGGGCCACTTCTGCCATCAGGTCCGGCAGGGAAATGCCCCGTTCGAGGGAACGCCCGAGCAATGTCTCTCCCTTTGGGGGTATGGTAACCGCAAGCGATGCTGCCACATCTTCACCGGTGATCTTGTCGCCCGATGCCCAAATACTGGCTCGCAGCAAGGCGTTGTGTAGCTCTCGCACATTGCCGGGCCACGAATGACTAATAAGAAGATTTCTTGCGGAACCATCCAATTTTTTATGCTTGTAGCCAGGCTGGAAAGCAGCCTCCGCATTGATGGCCGCCAGCATCGAATCAATTAGCAAACCAAGGTCACCTTCACGTTCACGCAACGGAGGGAGCAGCAACACGCCCACCGCCAAGCGATGAAAGAGATCTTCCCGGAAGCGACCAGCTAGGATTTCCATCGGAAGCGTGCGGTTGGTCGCTGCAATGATGCGCACATCGACAGATTTCGACTTGGTTGCGCCCACCCGCGTGACTTCGCGCTCCTGCAAAACCCGCAGCAGCCGAACCTGGGAGGCTAGCGGCAGCTCGCCGACTTCATCCAGAAACAGTGTGCCACCGTCGGCGGACTCAAAATAACCAGCACGCGCTGCAGTAGCGCCTGTGAAAGCTCCCTTTTCATGCCCGAAGAGCTCGACATCGATCAGCTCTTGCGGAATAGCGCCGCAGTTGACGGCAATGAAGGTGCCACTGCCGCGCGCACTTGCCTGATGGATGGCTCGAGCAAAAAGTTCTTTTCCAGTGCCCGACTCACCCTGGATCAGCACCGGTACGTCGCGCAGCGCCAGTCGATGGGCCATGACAACCGTTCGCTTCATGGCCGCACAACGATGAACGATGGCCGTGAAAGCTGGCGATTCTGGCGGCAGCCCCTGCATGAGCCTTGTCAGAACTTCATCAGCTTCCTTCGCCACAGGAACAAACTCGGCTGACATCTCGAACGGGATATTGACCTCCTTGACACCCTGCTCCTTGGAGGACTCGATGAGGCGGGCAGGGCAGCGCGTCTTGGCCAACAAGAGCCAAATGGCGGCCATTGCAGGTGTGCCCGGACTCAGATGGAACACCAGTTCGGCTCTCGGATAGGTATCCCGCACCGATTGCACGATCTGAATTGCGGCTCGGTAGATTTCCTCGTGATTGGTTGGACCGGCTAACTTGATGAGGTGCAGCGTTACGGGAGTGTTTGATTGCGCTTCCAGCCATTTGGCGTATGCACGAGACTTGGTTGCGGGATGGTCCGACAGCAGATGTACCGCGTCGATATGCACCGACTTGACCGCACTGAGGATTGGCCCTTGCTCAGCGAGGGACGGCGTTTCTGATGCGCGCAAGTCAGTATTGCCCAGCCAAGTCAGCAGGATTGCCATGAACTAGAACTTTCTGTATAGATGCATAAGAAACATTATACTTTGCGAATGGGCGGTTGAATAACTGTTGAACCTCTTGACCCCACTATGATGGTCAAAAATGAGGGCATGCCCCACTAAGGCCGCGGCGTACTCCACGCCATCCGTTTCCCTGCCCGTTTCGGCGGTACTGCCCGGTTCCTAATTTCCCGTGGCTGCGACTGACTCAGCCATTCGTTGTTTCGCCCACGCGCGGCCGTGATACCAGTGCCAGTCCATGTTCGCTCAGACGCACAGTTGCATGCCACTGGAATACATCCAGATATAGCGCAGCGAGCGGTCGAGGACTTGTGTCCCCTCATCCGCAACTTTTTCGGAAGTACCGCCTTCGCGGCTCCTCCCTTGGTCGGCCTCGACAGTCCGATCAAGATCGCTGATAGAGGCGGGCAAGGGCTTTCACCTCGCCAAGCCACAGCAACACACGTGATGACGTTGATTAGTCGTGGCTTGCCGGCTTCAGCGGCCTTCCTCTTCTTCTCGGTCGACAGTTCGGCGGTTGCAATCGATGGGTGCCATTGCTGCCTTTATCGCTGGCGCTATCGGTGCGCGATGCTTCGTGCGTTGCCTTCATTGTGACGAGCCTGTTTAACGGCATACGCGTAGCCCAGCGTGACGTCGGGATACCAGCTTCCCTATGCCTGCGCTGGACTGCGGAGCCGGCCTGTCGCACGGAGCATTTAGGTAGCGTGCATCGTCCCGACTCGGCCAGCCTATTGCAAGGCATGCACCCTACACACAAGTGCGCGTCGGCGACGTCTTGGGCTTGGAGAAGGAGACGGCGTCTCGGATTGAAACGGGGGCTATCACGCCGACCCTGTTTCGCATCGAGCAGTTCGCCGAGCTTTTCGGGTGCCTATGAGCGTCCTGTTCGGCGAATATCGGGGCAAGGCGCAGGAGGATTCGGCGGACGTGGCCGCCGCTCTGGCGGACTTGCCGGAGGACGCGAGGCGTGCCGCGTTGCGCGTGGTCTCGGAGTTCGCGCCGGTGGCGAGGGACAGGGATGAATTAAAGCGCCAAAACGAGGCGCTGATCGCCCGGCTCGCGGAGTCGGAACGCCGCTATCTGTCGGAGACGTTGCGGCCCGCGCCAAAGACGCCGCGCAAGAGGCCGGGCCTGTGAGGCGCAGCGAGGGCGAGGCGGCTTCCAAGGCCGGGGCGAAGAAGCGCAGCCTCGGCCTCTCGTCATTGTCCTCTCGGGCGGCGCGTCAAGGGTGCGCTTCGCCGGCTGCGCCCACCCTTGACCCCCAATCGTGCCTGCGGTCAGTGGATCTCTCACTGTGTTGCCGGCGGTTGGACGTTGGGGCGTTTGGCGGACGAAGCTGCGCGCTTGCTGGCGGCGGGCGCCGCTTTGCCCATGGCTTTGAGTTTCCCCTTTCTCAAGAGCGCGGCATCCACTTCAATCTTGTTGATTGCAACGCCGAAGCCCAGCATCTCGAGTTCCGACAACGCGCCTTTCAGAGCGACTTTCGCGAAAAACGGAAGTTGATGCGGCAAGTCCTTTGTTGTGGCGATGGCATAAACGACGCGGTAGTTTTTTGGGTCCGGCCGCAAGGCGGGATCGGTGCGCTTGAATGACGCTGGCGATTTCGTGTTCAACTGGACGCGGAAGTCGGCGTGCTTTAAAAACGTCTCGGCTGACACGCGGCCTTGCGCGAACAAGTGGCTCAGTGTGGCGGAGCTGCGATAAATTTTCACGTGGATAAGGTCGCGTCCGTCGCGGAGAAGATCGCAAAATTCAATCTTGTCATATGGGCCGCCTACAAAGACATTGTCGCAGTCGAATAGCTCGTAGCCGAATTCAGAGCTGGCGCAACTGGCGTTGTATTCGCCCTCGTCATCGTGGGAGTAAATGGGCATTTTCTTGTCGTCAATTTCGAGATTTTTCAGCGCCTCGTCCACCCGAGCGACGAAGTTGTCGCTCACCGCGTGCCAGACCCCGTTGCGCAGGATATAGACCTTCCCGCCGTCCAGTATTTCCGCATAAAGGCACTGATAAGCCGACCATTGCTTTACGGATGTGTCGTTGGCATCGTTCACATGCACCGTCTGGTCTCGAAAGCTTTGCGAGCTTGGGGTTACCCCGTGATCGGCCATATAGGCCAGCAAGTGGTCGAGTTCTAGTGTCTGATGCCGGGGAGTCCTGGCTCGTCGGTCAAAGGAATAGCCGGTTTGAGTTTCCCAATCCACGATTTCAGGTTCGCCGAGCCAAACATTCGGCGGCGGCGGATCTTGGCGGAGCAACTGATCGAGCTCCATCTCCAAAATCACCAAATCGTCCGGATTCCGCACGCGATTAACGTCCTCGATCCACGCAAACTTTGCCGGCGGCTTCTGTTGGTAGCGAGCCAACGCTTCGTCGAGAATTGTAGGGAGATCGTGAAGCTGCGCTTCCGGCATGATGGTCAGCGCGTCGCGGCCTGTCACGTGCTCCCCGAAAGCGGCGACCTCCGAGACGCCAGTCAGCGCGTAGACCATGTCGCTTTCGGTGTCCATCCTCAGATCGAAAATGTCGACGTCTCTGGGGCTTTGGCTTCTCGTGTTGAGCGGATTGGCTTCGTAGCTTGCTTTGTCCAAGCTGCGCAGCTTGTCCGGGTTGACGGAGTTGAGCGTGACTCTCAAGCCAAAATCCCGCTCGACCGTGTTGAGATTGAGCAGGTGATATCCCATTCCGAAGGTCAGCGCGAAAACCGCATCATTTTGCCGGAACACCAGAACTGCCCCTTCGGATCGATTGCCGCGAAAATAGCCCTCGGGTCGCTCTTGATTGGAGAACAAGAAATCGACCCATTCGGGGATTCTCGGCGGAGGCGGATCTTTGACATAGAGCGTGGCCTCGCCGGATACGATTTTTATCTCGATCGCTGGCTGCGCCTGATCGGTTTTGATAATTTGGTCGTCAGCGAGTTTAGCGTCCTTCACCAAATATATGCTGAGACGCTCTTTCTTGGTTCCGCGCTCTCTCATTCCTAACCCCGCCAGCGAGTTATTTTTGGCTTCGCGGCAGGGATTTTGCTCTCGGACTGCCGACGAAACACGAGATTGCGCTTGGTGTCGGAATGCGTCAATAAATTCGTGTCGACGCAGGTCTATGCGTTGCGAAGACGCCGCTGGCATAGCCGAGCCATCAATGGAATCGGGTCCGCAACATGGCGCTTAAATCCGCCGCGTTCGGGCTGCCCATCGCGATCTCAAAGTTGAAGGCGAGCGCGTAAATTCTAGCTTGGACGAAGTTTTTGGTGCGCAGCGACCTTTTGGCTTCCTGGCCGTTGCGAATGATGCGGAGGTAGTAGACGCCGAAGCGGTTCTGATAAAGATGCGGCAACTTGTGCATCGGGCGGATGGCTCACCGCGTGCACAAGGCAAAAGGCCCGTGTTCATGAGAACACGGGCCTCTGCGCTGATTTGGTGGCGAATCAGGGATTCGAACCCCGGACCGGCGGATTATGATTCCGCAGCTGAGCTCTCATAAACCGCGGCGCTCGACGGGTAGGTCAGTCGCATCAACTTCGTCGCCCAGTCGCAAATCTGTGGCGCCAGTCGCATTTACTCTGGCGCCCTACGGCTACACCGACGCTTAAACGTCAATATTCCCCGCACGCAGCGCATTGCTTTCAATAAACGCGCGACGCGGTTCGACATCGTCGCCCATCAGCGTCGTGAAGATACCGTCAGCAGCAATCGCATCTTCGATCTGTACGCGCAGCAAACGTCGCACAGCCGGATCCATCGTCGTTTCCCAAAGCTGCTCGGGGTTCATCTCGCCGAGACCCTTATAACGCTGCTTCGAAACGTTACGCTCCGTGTCGGCAATCAGCCACTTCATCGCGCTCTTGAAGTCGTTCACCGCCATGCTGCGCTCGCCGCGCTTGATGATGGCGTTCTTGCCGATCAAGCCCTTGAACGTATTGGCCGTATTCACGAGTTGCTGATAATCGGCGGTGAGCTGGAACTCCTCGTCGATGACCGACACCTTCACGTTGCCGTGATGAGTGCGCTCCACGCGCAGCGAACGTTGCTCGCGCACCGAATCGTACATCGGCACGACCGACACTTCCGGCTTGAGCGGATCGTCGCGCAGTTGCGCTTCGAGCGCACGCGCCGAAGCCGCGGTCGACTCTTCGCTCGACAGGTCGATCGCCACGCCGTCCATGATCGCTTCGAGCGCACGCACGTCATACAGACGCGAGAGACGATCCACCACGCCACGCGCGAGCTGATACGAGCGGGCAAGCTCGCCCAGCGCGTCGCCGGAGATCGGCGTTGCGCCTTCGCTCGGCACGAGTTCCGAGCCGTTCAGCGCGAGGCGCAGCATGTGCGCGTTCAGGTCGGCGTCGTCCTTCAGGTAACGCTCGTCCTTGCCCGCCTTGAGCTTGTACAGCGGCGGCTGCGCGATATACACGTAGCCGCGCTCGATCATCTCGGGCATCTGGCGATAGAAGAACGTGAGCAGCAGCGTGCGGATGTGCGCGCCGTCCACGTCCGCGTCGGTCATGATGATGATGCGGTGATAACGCAGCTTCTCGAGGTTGTAGTCTTCCTTGCCGATACCGCAGCCCAGCGCGGTAATCAGCGTGACGATCTGCTCGGAAGACAGCAGCTTGTCGTAACGCGCCTTCTCGACGTTCAGCACCTTGCCGCGCAGCGGCAGGATTGCCTGGAACTTGCGGTCGCGGCCTTGCTTGGCTGAACCGCCTGCCGAGTCACCCTCGACGATATAGACTTCGGACTTCGCCGGATCCTTTTCCTGGCAGTCCGCGAGCTTGCCCGGCAGGCCCACGCCGTCGAGCACGCCCTTGCGGCGCGTCATTTCGCGCGCTTTACGCGCAGCGTCGCGCGCACGCGCGGCATCGACGATCTTGCTGCAAATGGTCTTGGCGTCGTTCGGCGTTTCCAGCAGGAATTCTTCGAGTGCCTTCGCCACGACTTCTTCCACCGGCGCGCGCACTTCCGACGACACCAGCTTGTCCTTGGTCTGCGAGCTGAACTTCGGCTCCGGCACCTTCACGGACAGCACGCACGACAGGCCTTCGCGCATGTCGTCGCCCGAGGTTTCGACCTTGGCCTTCTTGGCGATTTCGTTGTCGGCGATGTACTTGTTGATCACGCGCGTCATCGCCGCGCGCAGACCCGTCAGGTGAGTGCCGCCGTCGCGCTGCGGGATGTTGTTGGTGAAGCACAGCACGCTTTCGTTGTAGCTGTCGTTCCACTGCATCGCGACTTCGACGCCCACGCCGTCCTTCTCGCCCGAGATGTAGAAGATGTTCGGGTGCAGGACGGTCTTGGCCTTGTTGATGTACTCGACAAAGCCCTTCACGCCGCCCGCAAACGCGAAATCGTCTTCCTTGCCCGAACGCTGGTCGGTCAGGCGGATACGCACGCCGTTGTTCAGGAACGAGAGTTCGCGGATACGCTTGGCGAGAATGTCGTAGTGGTATTCGACGCTGCCGAAGATGGTTTCATCGGCCATGAAGTGCACTTCGGTGCCACGGTTTTCCGTGTCGCCCAGCACTTGCATCGGCGAGACCGTCACGCCGTCGCGCTCTTCAAGGATGCGGTTCTGCGCCACGCCACGGTGGAATTCCATGAAGTGCTTCTTGCCGTTGCGGCGCACGGTCAGGCGCAGGAAGCTGGAGAGTGCGTTCACGCACGACACGCCCACGCCGTGCAGGCCGCCCGACACCTTGTAGCTGTTCTGGTCGAACTTGCCGCCTGCGTGCAGCTCGGTCATCACGATTTCGGCGGCGCTGCGCTTCGGATCGTGCTTGTCGTCCATCTTCACGTCGGTGGGAATGCCCCGGCCGTTGTCCGTGATCGAGATGGAGTTGTCCGCGTGGATCACCACGTGGATGTCGTTACAGTAGCCAGCGAGCGCTTCGTCGATCGAGTTGTCCAGCACTTCGAAGACGAGATGGTGCAGACCGGTGCCGTCCGACGTGTCGCCGATGTACATCCCGGGCCGCTTGCGCACGGCTTCCAGTCCTTCGAGGATCTGGATGGACGAGGCGCCATAGCTGTTGTCGGGTTGCGAGTTGTTCGTATCAGTCATGGATTTTTTCCGGTTCTGCGTACTGCCTGTGTTACTGCTCTAGACTTTTTCGAAAAGCCATAAAAACGCCAAAGGGGCTCAGCGCCCCCTGGTGTTCTTCTTCTGTCGCGCTTTTTAAATGCGCATCGGCATCACGACGTACTTGAATTCCTCGTTCTCGGGAATCGTGATGAGCGCGCTGGAGCTGGCGTCGCCAAGGCTCACTTGCAGCGTGTCGACCTTCAGGTTCGCGAGGACGTCGAGCAGATACGTGACGTTGAACCCGATGTCGATGGTGTCGCCCTGGTAGGCGATTTCCAGCTCTTCCTGCGCCTCTTCCTGGTCGGCGTTGGTCGACATGATCTTGAGCTGGCCCGGCTCGATGATGCAGCGCACGCCCTTGAACTTGTCGGACGTCAGAATCGCCGCGCGTTGCAGCGAGCGTTGCAGTTCTTCGCGGCCGATTTCGAAGGTGTTCTTGTGCGCCTTCGGAATCACGCGCTGGAAGTCGGGGAACTTGCCTTCGACGAGCTTCGACACCAGCTCGACCTGGCCGAACGTGAACTTCACCTGCGTCGAGCCAATGTCGATCTTCAGCGTGTCGTCGATGTCTTCGAGCAGACGCTGGAGTTCGAGGATGGTCTTGCGCGGAATGATGACTTCCTGGCGCGCGAACGAGCCTTCAATCTTCATCGACGAGAACGCGAGGCGGTGACCGTCGGTGGCGACTGCCATCAGTTGGTCGCCGTCCACGACGAGCAGCATGCCGTTCAGGTAGTAACGGATGTCCTGCTGCGCCATGGCGAAGTACACCATGCCGAGCAACTGGCGGAAGGTCTTCTGCGGCACTGCGAGATTCGCGCCGAAGTCCTTGGCCTGCGCCACCGTGGGGAACTCGTCCGCGGCGAGCGTTTGCAGGGCGAAGCGGCTCTTGCCAGACTGCACCGTGAGGCGCTTGTCGGCGAGCGTGAGCGTGACCTGGCCGTCAGGCATCGCGCGCAGGATGTCCAGCAGCTTGCGCGCGGCGACGGTGGTGGCCACCTGGTCGTTGCCGACGCCGAAATCGGCGGTCGTGGTGATCTGCAACTCGAGGTCGGTCGACAGGAACGAGACGTCGGGCCCGTTTTTGGTGATCAGCAGATTGGCGAGGATCGGCAACGTGTGGCGGCGTTCGACAATGCCGCTCACCGTTTGCAGCGGCCTCAGCAGGTTATCGCGTTCGGTCTTGACCAGTTGCATAGAGTTCCTTCGTTGATGTAGCGGTCTGCGCATCCCGTCCGGGGCCGGCACCCTGCGTGACGACACGTGGTGTCCTGCCCCGGCGCCGCCCTGCGGCGCAGGCCACGGCGTGAATTCCGCAGGCGGCCCGGCCGCCCGCGGTTAAACCCATATTGTGCCTGAAAACCGACCACTTCCCTAAATTGGGGGCGATCCGGGAAATAAACAGTGCCCCGGCAGCCAGACCGCCGGGGCACCCGCGCATTTCACTGTTTGTTTCAGGCTTGCCAGCCAGGGCGTTCGGGCCCTTTCTGGCTCGATCAGCCTTTGAATCAGCCTTTGAGCGTCTGCTCCAGCACGTGCAGTTCGTGGTTGAGCTGGGCGTCCTTGGTGCGCTCGTCGGCGATCTTGCGCACCGCGTGCAGCACCGTGGTGTGGTCGCGCCCGCCGAACAGCTCGCCGATTTCCGGCAGGCTCTTCTGCGTCAGCTCCTTGGCCAGGTACATCGCGATCTGGCGCGGCCGCGCGATGTTCGCGGGGCGCTTCTTCGAGTACATGTCGGCGACCTTGATGCTGTAGAAGTCGGCCACCGTTTTCTGGATGTTTTCCACCGAAATCTGGCGGTTCTGCACCGTCAGCAAGTCCTTGAGCGCTTCCTTGGTCAGCTCGATCGAGATCTCGCGGCCATGGAACTTCGAGTACGCGAGGATCTTGCGCAGTGCGCCTTCCAGCTCGCGCACGTTCGAGCGCAGATGCTTGGCGACGAAAAACGCCACGTCTTCGTTCAGGCTCACGCCTTCCGACTGCGCCTTGCGCATCAGGATCGCGACGCGCATTTCCAGCTCGGGCGGCTCGATCGCCACGGTCAGGCCGGAGTCGAAGCGCGAGATCAGGCGGTCGTCGATCCCCGAAATTTCCTTCGGGTACGTATCGCTCGTGATGATGACCTGCGCCTTGTTGGCGACCAGCGCCTCGAACGCGTAGAAGAACTCTTCCTGCGTGCGCGACTTGCCCGAGAAGAACTGAATATCGTCGATCAGCAGCAGGTCGAGCGAGTGGTAGTAGCGCTTGAAGTCGTCGAACGCCTTGCGCTGGTACGCCTTCACCACGTCGGACACGTATTGTTCGGCGTGGATGTAACGGATGCGCGCACCCGGCTTGTCCACCAGCAGCTGATTGCCGATCGCGTGGATCAAGTGGGTCTTGCCGAGGCCCACGCCGCCGTACAGGAACAGCGGGTTGTACGAGATGCCGGGGTTGTCCGCGACCTGGATCGCCGCCGCGCGCGCAAGCTGGTTCGCCTTACCCGTCACGAAATTGTCGAACGTGAGCACGGGGTTGAGCTTGGAGCGCTCGTAGGTCGGATCCGGCTCGCCGCCGCTCGCGGCCGCTGCGGCCGCGCTTTGACCCGGACGCCAGCTGCGGCGGCCTGCGGCGGCTTCGTTGGCGTCGAGGCTCGGCAGGTCGAGGTCGGCGGCGTCGTCACGTGCGGCGGCGGCCGCCGCGGCATTGGCCTGCGCCAGCTGGGCAGCGGCCAGCGCTGCCGAACCCGGGCCAGCCGGGCTCACTACGTTTGCTTGCTGGGGTGCCTGATACGCGGGAGCTGCCTGGAATGCGGGTTCGACGACCGGCGCGGACTGCATGGCCGGCGCGCTGGCCAGTGGCGCGCGCGGTGCGGCAGGCGCAGCCGCGATGGGCGCGCGCATGCCCGCCTTCGGATCGAGGACGAACTGCACGTCGACCGGGGTCTGCCAGAAGTCGCGCGCCATGTCGGTGATGCGGCCCGAGAACTGGCTCTTGACCCAGTCCAGCTTGAAACGGTTGGGTGCGGCTATCTGCAGCGTATTCGCCGCAGCGTCGAAGGCAACCGGGGCCAACGGTTTGATCCACGTCACGTACTGCTGGGGCGTCAGCTCGCGCTCCAGTAGTGCGGAACAGTGTTGCCAGAATTCATTCATCGAGTTGCTGTGGTCGTTTTGTTTGCAGGCATTGCGGCCGCGCCGCGCGTGTCGCACAAATGCAACGGGGCCCTGACGGGGCGACGGCAAATGCTCCGGAAGCCCGCGCGGCAAAGGGTTTGCGGCAAGCAGGCGGGCCGGAGCGGCATGCAGGATTCTTGGGATAGGCGAGATTCTAACGCCGATTTCTCCTGGCCTGGGAGTTATCCACAGGGACGGATCAACGCGTCGAGTGTTCGTGCCCCATCCGCACAACCTGGTCGCTGCAAGGACTCAGCACGGCGTCGCCAGGGTCGAACCTGGGCGAAATCGCGCGCTTCGATGGCCTAAGCTATTGACGACCAAAGAAAAACGGGATTAAATAGCGGGTTCCGCGAAAACCAATCCCTTGTACCACCGGCCATTGCTTTTTTCCGCGATGCTCGCCGCGGTCATTTCTCAACAAGTGAGAGCAACATGAAACGTACTTACCAACCTTCCGTTACCCGTCGCAAGCGCACCCACGGCTTTCGCGTGCGCATGAAGACCGCCGGTGGCCGCAAAGTGATCAACGCACGCCGTGCGAAGGGTCGCAAGCGCCTCGCGATCTAAGCGACGCTTCCCAGTGTTGTCGATAGCTTCGCTATCTTCACGATCGACGATAGCGAGCCTGACGTGACACTGCCGGAACAGCCGGAATTGCCGGAACAATCGGGCAAAGCGGACGATGTGTGCGCCGCCTCGCTGCGAACGCAGGCCGCTTTCCCGAAGGCCGCAAGGCTACTGAAAACGGATGAGTTCTCATCCGTTTTTCGTTTGCGCCCCTGGCGCCGCGCCGCGCACTTCGTCGTGTACGGCCGGCACACGGGTCAGGAAGCACGGCTCGGGCTCGTGATCGGCAAGAAGTACGCGCCGCGCGCGGTCACGCGCAACCTGGTGCGCCGCATTGCCCGCGAAGCGTTTCGCGTGCGTCGCGCGCAGTTCGAAGGTTTCGACCTGCTGCTGCGCCTGCATACGAAATTCGACCGCAAGGCCATGCCGGGCGCCTCGTCGCCGCCGCTCAAGACGCTGTGCCGCACCGAAATCGAGTATTTGCTCGAAAAAGCGGCACGTGAGGTCGCCAAGCGCAATGCAGTGCCGGCCGCGCCCGACGCTTCATGAGCGCAGCGCGCGAACCGCATGTTTGCGCCGCGCACGCCACATCCGCAGTCCACGCGGGTGCGGCACGTTGTCCGTCTTTCCACGCGGCGCACTCCGGCCGCCACGCCATGCAAACGGTACTGATCGCTTTACTGCGTTTCTACAAGCTTGCCGTGAGTCCCTATCTCGGCAACCGCTGCCGTTTTTACCCTTCCTGTTCGGATTACGCACGCGAGGCAATCCAGTATCATGGCGCCGCGCGCGGGACTTACCTCGCCGCCCGGCGGCTGTGCCGCTGCCATCCGTTTTCGGCGGGTGGCGTCGATCCGGTCCCGCCTGCATCCCCGAATAAGCGCTGATGCGCCATTCCATCGACACTGAGACAACGCATGGATATCAAACGCACCGTCCTATGGGTCATCTTCTTCATGTCAGCGGTCATGCTGTACGACAACTGGCAGCGCGACCACGGACGTCAGTCGATGTTCTTCCCGAGCGCGACGCAAACGCAGACTGCCGCCAGCGGCGCCGCGGGCGCAAGCGCGCCTGACGCCGCTTCCGACCTGCCGGCCGCGGCCGCAGGCCAGGCGCCGACCGGCACGGCGCAACCCGCCGAAGCCACGGCCCAGCTCGTGCACTTCCACACCGACGTCTACGACGGTGAGATCGACACGCGCGGCGGCACGCTCACGAAGCTCTCGCTCGTGAAGGAAGGCGACGGCAAGCAGCCCGACCAGTACATCACGCTGTTCGATCACACCAAGGACCACACGTACCTCGCACGTACGGGTCTGCTCGGTGGCGACTTCCCGAACCACAACGATGTCTACACGGCAGCGCCCGGTCCGCGCGAGCTGAGCGGCGACGCCGGTTCGTTCCAGATCAGCCTCGATTCGCCCGAAAAGGGCGGCGTGAAGGTCACCAAGACCTACACGTTCACGAAGGGCAGCTACGTGATCGGCGTCGATACGAAGGTGCAGAACCTGGGCAGCACGCCGGTTTCGCCGACGCTCTACATGGAGCTGGTGCGTGACAGCGAGCCGGTGGAAACGCCGCGCTTCTCGCACACCTTCATCGGCCCGGCGGTGTACTCGAACGAGCATCACTTCCAGAAGATCTCGTTTAGCGACATCGACAAGAACAAGGCCGATTTCGTGAACCAGGCCGACAACGGCTGGGTCGCGATGGTGCAGCATTACTTCGCGACCGCGTGGATTCCGCAGCAAGGCGTCAAGCGTGACATCTACGTCGAGAAGTTCGACAACTCGCTGTATCGCGTTGGCGTGAAGCAGCCGCTCGGCACGATCGCTCCGGGTGCGACCGACAACGTGCAGGCGCGCCTGTTCGCCGGCCCGGAAGAAGAGCGCATGCTCGAAGGCATCGCACCGGGCCTGGAACTCGTGAAGGACTATGGCTGGGTGACGATCATCGCCAAGCCGCTGTTCTGGCTGCTTGAGAAGATCCACGGCTATGTGGGCAACTGGGGCTGGGCAATCGTTCTGCTCACGCTGCTCATCAAGGCGGTGTTCTTCCCGCTGTCGGCTGCGAGCTACAAGTCGATGGCGCGCATGAAGGAAATCACGCCGCGCATGCAGGCGCTTCGTGAGCGCTTCAAGAGCGACCCGCAGAAGATGAACGCGGCGCTCATGGAGCTCTACAAGACCGAGAAGGTGAATCCGTTCGGCGGCTGTCTGCCGGTGGTGATCCAGATTCCGGTGTTCATCTCGCTGTACTGGGTGCTGCTGTCGTCGGTGGAAATGCGCGGCGCGCCGTGGATTCTCTGGATTCACGACCTTTCACAGCAGGATCCGTTCTTCATCCTGCCGGTGCTGATGGCCGTCTCGATGTTCCTGCAGACGCGTCTGAACCCGACGCCGCCGGATCCCGTCCAGGCCAAGATGATGATGTTCATGCCGATCGCGTTCTCGGTCATGTTCTTCTTCTTCCCGGCAGGTCTGGTGCTGTACTACGTCGTGAACAACGTGCTCTCGATCGCGCAGCAGTACTACATCACGCGCATGATGGGCAAGGGCAAGAAGAAGGAAAAGGAAGCCGCGTAACTGCGCAGCTTCTGGCGAAGGCGGGGTTGGATGCCGCCTTCGGCCTGCGACCTCTACGCCGCAAAAAAAGCCGCCTGGCATCACTGCCAAGGCGGCTTTTTTTATGGCCGCGCGCATCGAGCGTGACGGCCATCAAATCTTCTGGGCGTTGTCCGCTTGAGCCCGCTTGACGGCTCAAAGCTCAAGCAGGCGATACTCGCCGCTAGACCTTCTCGGGGCCGCCGTAAAACTGCGATACCAGTTCTTCGACGAGATATCGGTGATGTGCGCTCAGCGACTCGATCTTCGACGCCAGTTCGAGGGTTTCCTCGGAAAGCGGATATTTGTCGTCGGGCTTGCGCGGCTTCGGTACGGCTGGCGTGGTCTTACCCGGCGACGGGCCGTAGTGAAGCCAATGCACATCCACGTCGAACCACTCCGCCAGCGTTTCCAGTTTGTCGCTCGTTGGGATGGTGCGGCCACTCAGCCACTTGTGAGCGGTCTGCGGCGAAACCGGTTGCTCGCCGTGATGACGCAGGTTGAACCGGTTCGCGAGATCGGTGCTACCGCGCAGTTTTTCGGGAGCGCGCTTCATGGCGAACCTGAGACGTTCGGAGAAGGCGGCTTTTTCTTCAGGGGTTGGCATGACGCTGATTGTGCAATCGGCTTTCGTCGAAGTTGACAACCAGTCGGGCGATTTATAGCCCGTGAAGGCTATAAATCGCCTAAAAACGCAACTACCTCAACTATTTGTCGCATACACGAAAAAGCACGCTGGCCGGTTATTTGCCGAGCTTGCGTGCACCTTCGATCTCAAATGAATCCGATAAGTTTAAGACAGCACTTATCTAATTTGAGATAAATTAAGATAATTCTCGGCCTTGCCTGGCACCCAGGATGCGCCGAGGCCACGCGTTACAATCCACGCAGCTTTGCGCGTCCTCGCCAGTACGACTTCTGGCGCAGCGTCACCGCCCCATCTCACCGAATCACCTCGACTCCACCTGCCATGCTCGCCACCGACACCGATCCCATCGTCGCCATCGCCACTGCGCCCGGTCGCGGCGGAATCGGGGTCGTGCGCGTCTCGGCGGGCCGTGCGGGCGCGGCTGCCGCCGAAGCGCTGATGCAGGCGCTCACCGGCCAGACACTGAGCGCACGCCACGCGAGCTACGTCCCGTTCCTTGACGGTGCAGGCACCGTGCTCGATCGCGGCATCGCGCTGTACTTTCCAGCGCCGCACTCCTACACCGGCGAGCACGTCCTTGAATTGCAGGGACACGGTGGCCCGATCGTTCTGCAACTGGTGCTGCAACGCTGCATCGAAGCCGGCCGCGACTTCGGCCTGCGCCTTGCCGAGCCCGGCGAATTCACGCGTCGTGCGTTCCTCAACGACAAGCTCGACCTCGCCCAGGCCGAAGCCGTTGCCGACCTGATCGAAGCCAGCACCGAAGCCGCCGCGCGTTCGGCAGGGCGATCGCTCGACGGCGCGTTTTCGCGTGACATTCACGCGCTGGTCGACGATGTCGTGACGCTGCGCATGCTCGTGGAGGCGACGCTCGATTTCCCCGAGGAGGAGATCGACTTCCTCGAAGCCGCCGACGCGCGCGGCAAGCTCAGCGCAATTCGCGCGCAGCTCGACCACGTGCTTTCCGAAGCGCGGCAGGGCGCGCTCTTGCGCGAGGGGCTTGCGGTCGTGCTCGCGGGACAGCCGAACGTCGGCAAATCGTCGCTGCTCAACGCGCTCGCGGGCGCGGAACTCGCAATCGTCACGCCGGTGGCCGGTACCACGCGCGACAAGATTTCGCAGACTATCCAGATCGAAGGCATTCCGCTGCACATCATCGATACGGCAGGCCTGCGCGAGACCGAGGACGAAGTCGAGAAAATCGGCATCGAGCGCACGTGGAGCGAAATCGGTCGCGCCGACGTGGTGCTGCATCTGCTCGATGCGCGTGTGGGCATGACAGCGGAAGACGACACGATCGCGGCTCGCTTCCCGGCGGGCGTGCCGGTCGTGCGTGTGCTCAACAAGACCGACCTGACCGACGTGGCGCCCGAAGTTGCAAAGCGTGCGATGGATCACGGCGCGGAACTGTGCGAAGTGCGGCTTTCGGCCAAGAAGAACGACGGTGTTGCGCTGCTGCGCGCGGAACTGCTGCGCATCGCGGGCTGGCAAGCCGACGCGCAGAGCGTCTATCTCGCCCGCGAACGACACCTGATCGCGCTGCGTGCGGCGCGCGAGCAACTCGCGCTGGCAGCGGATCATGCAGAGAACAACGCTCAATCGCTCGATCTCTTCGCGGAAGAACTGCGGCTTGCGCAGGAGTCGCTGAATTCGATTACGGGCGAATTTACCTCCGACGATTTGCTCGGCGTGATTTTCAGCCGGTTCTGCATCGGCAAATGAGCAGGATATCGAACTAATTGCGCCGTCAACGAATTCCGGTAGTAGGCAATTAGTAAACGTTGTGAGTGGATTGCATCGAGTTACAACTGGCCGCCGCGCTGCGGCCCTCGATCTTTACCGCCGTAACTACTGGTCACACATCGTTTCGTTTTCAAACCGTGCTTTTGCCGACAATAAAAGCATTCGGGAGAACACCATGAAAACGTTTCGACTCTTGTGTACCTTGATCGCCGCCGCTGGGGTTGCGACGTTGACGGGCTGTGTCGTGGCGCCGCCTTATGCTTACGCCCCGGCACCGGCGTATGGTTACGGTTACGCTCCAGGATATTACGCCGCGCCTGCGGTCGATATTGGGGTCGGCTTCGGTGGCTATTATGGGCACGGCTGGCGACGTTAAGGACAACCGTGCAACACCAGGATATTTCCTGGCTCAAGCCTGTCAACCGAACGATGAGGGCGCTGGAAGCGCCCTCTGGCGGGCTTCTCGCCCCCTACCTGCCAGTACCTCTCACCCCCCTATCAATTGTGATAGCTAGTCACCGGCCACCGGCGAACTAGAGTGACTTCACGGATCCACTAAATGAGATCCGAATTGTTCCGGGGGCCTAACAGTTATGTTCATTGATCAGGAAATCGCGCACATCATGCGCGTCATGGTGCCGTCACTTTTGACCGAAGGCACGGTTCCTATCCTTAGCGTCGAGTACTGGCATCGCCGCCTGTCGAAACTGCTCGACTCGGCCCAGCTCTCGCAAACCCAGTTTCGTACGATCGACTCGCTGATGACGCAACTTGAGCGTCTGCAGGTTAAGGCGCGCCTCGCAGCCTGACGAGCCGGTCGGCGCGCAGCCCGCACAAAAGGGCGCCGCAATGCCGATTTGATTTACCTCGCCATGTAACCCGAGCATGGATTAGCCCGCCACAGTGCGGGCTTCTTTCTTTTGGGCGGCGGAACGGCCACGGTCAGGCGACGGACAAAAAAATAGCCGCGGCAGGGGCCGCGGCGAAAGAGCTTGCCAACTACTGACAACACGGCGCGAGGGGACGTCGCCGCAAAACCATTGTCGTAGCTCGGTCGTAGCGCTTCAATGGCCGCAAGGCCGATCTGACAATCGTTGACGATCGCCAGCAGGAATCAATCCGACCCTTGAAAGGCCTTAGCGCGGCGCGTGTGCGATTAAGAAACGCCCCTTGAAATCATTCCGCCGCCCCTACATGTACGGCGCACTTTCATCGGAGAATTCTGATCGTGGGAAGCCGTCCATCCTTCATCGACGATCTCGCACGCGACCTCGCAGCCGCCGATAACGCGAACCCTCGTCCTCACGGCGACGAAGCCTTGCTCGACGCCTATTCACAAACCGTCATCGGCGCGCTTGAGCGCGTTCAGCACGCCGTCGCCCATATCGCCGTCGAACGTCGCGCAAGCGCCGCGAACCAGGGTGCGGCGCGCGGCGGCACCGGCTCGGGCTTTCTGTTCACGCCGGATGGTTACCTGCTGACCAATAGCCACGTCGTGCACGGCGCAAGCGCGCTGCGCGTGACGCTCGCCGACGGCTCGACTTACGACGCCGATCTGGTGGGCGACGATCCGAGCACCGATCTCGCCGTCCTGCGCATCGGCGCTTCCGAGGCGTTGCCGCACGCCCAGCTCGGCGAATCGGCGAAGTTGCGCGTCGGACAGATCGCAATTGCCGTGGGCAGTCCGCTCGGGCTCGCGCAGACGGTGACGACGGGCGTGGTATCGGCGCTCGGCCGATCGTTACGTTCGAACTCGGGCCGCATGATTTACGACGTGATCCAGACCGACGCCGCGCTTAATCCCGGCAATTCGGGCGGCCCGCTCGTCAATTCGGCAGGACAGGTGATTGGCGTGAATACCGCAATCATTCCGGGCGCGCAGGCCATCTGCTTTGCGACGGCCATCGATTCGGCGAAGTGGGTCATCACGCAACTGTTCGCGCATGGGCGCGTGCGGCGCGCGCACGTGGGCGTTGCCGGCACGACGGTGCCCATCGCCCGCAAGGTGCAGCGCTTTTTCGAGCTCACCGCAACGAGCGGCGTGCGCGTGATGGAAGTGGTGAAGGGCAGCCCCGCCGCTTTGGGCGGATTGCGCGTGGACGATACGATCGTCGCGATCGACGGCATGCCCGTCGATGGAATCGATGCGCTTCAACGTCTGCTCGACGCCTCACGCATCGGTCGTGCGGTTCAATTCACGATCGTGCGGCTCACGCAGAAGCTGAACCTGCAGATCACGCCCGTCGAGCAGGCCGTGCTGGCCTGACCGAACGAGGGCAGGCCAGCCACGAACGCGCGCCGATTTACCAGCCAGGCTGGCCGTAGCCGTCGCCATAGCCGTTGTACGGCGCAGGCGGAGGAGCCGGCTGCGGCGGCGCGCAAGGCACATAGCGACCTGAATACTGGTCGTAGCAGCCGCCTTGCGCGGGAGCCGCGGCATAGACAGGAGCGGGTTCGGCATAAACGGGCATCGGTGCCGGGGCCGGCTCGGCATAGACCGGCGGCGCCTGGTAAGCCACGGCAGGGCCGTTTATCGCCGCGCCAACAACGGCGCCAATCAGGGCGCCGCCGACGAGCGCACCCACCACGTCGCCGCCATGATCGTGCGCGCTGGCCGGGCCAGCCGCCATCACACATCCCGCCACCACCAGTACGGCTGCAATCTTACGCATGATGTTCTCCTCGAGAACCTTTGAAAACATGCGAGCGATTGTCGCCGCGAAGCTCGGATACAGGTGCTGCAAGTAGTAACGACGAATTACGCAGCCGATGAATTACGGTGCGCGAGGCGGCGAGGGGGAAGAATGTGCGCCGGGATGCTCGTCCGGTTCGGGCGAGGCCGGTGGTGTCTCATCGCGACGCCTGCCGGCGCCGGGACAAAGCAGGGATAGGGCGATGGAGCAAACCATCAACGCGAAGAGGGCGACGAAATACGTCATCCAGGAGAACTCGAATTCCACGAGTGCCTCCATCGATCAGCGGATCAACGATCGATCGACGCGCCCCCACGCTGCGCATGAACGGCGGCCCGGCGGCAGGTGCCGGCCCGCCATCCATGCTGTTGATCAGTGGTGCAGGATGCTGCGCAGCGGATGACGCCAGTCGATATGAGGTGCACCCGCTTCTACGCGCTGCCGGTGTTCCTCGAGGATTTCGTCCGAAAACAGGAAAACGACAATGACGAGGGGAATGACCAGAAACGCGCCCAGTATTACGTGCTCGATCACGATAACCTCCTGGTTGTCAAGCGGTTGCGAGTTCATTGTATCCGGAAAGCGACAACTTGTACTGGGGGCGAATACTGATTCATCCGAAACAGGGTGCGCCGCCGCACGCAATCGCTAGAGCAGGTGACGTGCCCAGAAGAAAACCGGGTTGACGGGCGCGCAAAAGCGCCCGCTTCAAGCTTCGCGTCAGGCGCTTTGGGCCGCTCAGGCCGCCGACTTCTTCCAGACCGCCGCGAACAGCCCCGCGCCGATCAGCAGCGACCCGCCGGTGCGATTGACGACGCGCTGCACGCGCGGGCTGCGCACGGCACGGCGCGCGGCAGCCGCCAGCAAGGCGTAGCCGAAGGCGTTGAACGTGGCGAGCACGAGGAACGTCGCCTCGAAAATAACGATCTGCGGCAGCGCAGCGGCGTGCGGGTCGATGAACTGCGGCACGAAGGCGACAAAGAAGATCAGGCTTTTCGGGTTGAGCGCAGTGACCGCGTAGGCGTGCGCGAAGATGCGGCCGGTGCGCGTCTCCGAGGTATCGGCGGAATCGGCGGTCATGACAGGCGCGCGCCAGAGCTTGATGCCCAGGTAGATCAGGTAGGCCGCGCCAACCCACTTGAGCATCGAAAACAACGTCGCGGAGGCAGCGAGAATCACGCCAAGGCCGAGCATCGACGCCGTCATCGCCGTGAAATCGCCCAATGCGACGCCGGCCGTGGTGGCAAGCGCGTAGCGGCGGCCATGGCCGAGCGCATAGGACACGACGAGCAGCACCGTCGGCCCTGGAATGGCGACAAGAATGGCCGATGCGATCGCAAACGGCAGCCAGTGGGCAAGGGTCATGACGGTCTCCGGGATCTTTGATAGGGAGATCCGATTTATCCATGAAGTTTTCGGCGGCGCAAGAGGGTGCCTGGCATCGTTTTTCTTCAGCGGACGGCGAGAAGCTAGCGGCTTTTTCGGGCCTGCGTACCAACCGCTTATGTGCGCCGCGCCAGCCTTATCCGATAAGCCGCCAGAGCCGTTTGACCCGCCCTCCTGCTGCGCTTGCACACACTATTTTCTTGCAGTCCGCTCCTTGTCTTATAAATTCAGAAAGTTGGCTCAGGACGAGAAGTTAAATACATAGCTAACCTGAAAATAATTTGCGCCGCTCCGCCACGCGCGCGAGCCAGGAGGCAATCATGAAAATGCTATCGACCATGGCCCTGTTCGCCGCGGGTGTTCTCTGCGCGGTATCCGCGCAAGCCGAAGACGCCACGGTCAAGCCGCAGCAAACCGTGCAGCTCAAGCCTGGCTCCTATGGCTGTCTTTCGAAGGACAAGCTCGATGCGGTCTCGCAGCACGAGCAGGCCGGCGAGCGTCAGCAGATGCAGGAGTATTTCGCCGATTTCCGCTGCCTTTCGACGCCTGATGGCCAGACATTCCGCGTGGTGCGCGTCGACGGCCACGACATCGAGTTCGTGAACGCCGCGAACGCCGACGATCAGGGCCTGTGGACCAGCGACCGCTTCATCAAGCAATGACGCCCGCCCGGGCGTGAGCCGCTGCGGCGTCACGGCGCCGTCATTTTCGTGTCAGACCATGCCGGATGACCCGGCATGCCGCCGTCTGAAGAATGCGGCACAGGACGTGCTGGAACTCGCTATCATGTGCGGCTTTTGCGCGGCGCGGGATTCGGCATGGCACTCAAATCGACCATCTTCAAGGCAGAACTTCAGATTGCGGACATGGACCGGCATTACTACGCCGACCATGCGCTCACGATCGCCTGCCATCCGTCGGAAACCGACGATCGCATGATGGTGCGTATCGCCGCCTTCGCGCTGTTCGCGGGCGAGCGCCTGGAGTTCTGCAAGGGCCTGTCGGACACCGACGAACCGGATCTCTGGAGCAAGGACTACACCGGCGCGATCCAGACGTGGATCGAGGTCGGCCAGCCGGACGAGCGCCGCATCGCCAAGGCAAGCGGGCGTTCCGAAGAGGTCATCGTGATCGCGTACGGCGGCCGCACCTCGGACATCTGGTGGCAGGGCGTGCGCGGCAAGGTGGAACGCCTGCGCAACGTGACCGTGTGGTCGCTGGGCGAGGGCGTGGCCGCCGCGCTGGGCAAGCTCGCGGAGCGCACCATGCGCCTGCAATGCACCGTCCAGGACGGCGCCGCCTGGATCGGCAGCGAGAAAAGCGAACCGGTGGCGGTCGAATGGACGGTGCTCAAGGCGCCCGAGAACGTTTGAACCGTCAGGCCGCGGGCGGCCCATTAAGCCCATTAAGCCCATTAAGCCCATTAAGCCCATTAGGCCTATTAGGCCCTTTAAGCTCGATCATGTTGCCTTCGGGGTCGAACAGATACAGCGACGGCCCCAGACCCTGCGCGCCATAACGATCGACCACCTCGCCGGGCTGCGCCCCGGATTGCGCGAGCCAGGCTTTCAGCGCCTCGCCGTCGAACGGCTCCACGCGCAGACACAGATGATCCATGTTGCGGCCAGCGCCGCCTTGCGCGTTGCGGTCGAGCGGGCCGCCCGCCGTAATCAGATCGACGAGCGAGCGCCCCGCGCGCAACTGCACCAGCCCTAACTCGCGCTCTTCGCGTTCGACTCGACACCCCAGAACATCGCAGTAAAAGCGTGTCATGGCCGCCGGGTCTGCCGCGCGGATCACGACATGATCGATTTCGCGAATCTGGATCTGCATGATGGGCCTCGCTGCGACGCGTGAACGGATCGAGGCAGTGTAGAGGGAAGGCGGGCGCGGCGCGTGCAAAAACGCTGGACGAAAAAAAGCCCGCTGCTGTGAGCGGGCTTAATCCATATCAGGAGGAGACATGGAGGAGACAAGAACCACTATACACAGCGGTCTGACGCGTTGCAACAAGTTTTTAAGGGAAAACCCGCAATGGTGCCAAATTGTCGCAGGTGCACCGTGGGGCATCATGGACGCCCCTGAAAGGGGCAAGCTCGCCGCCTGACCAACGTGGCCCGAAGGGGCAAAATAGCGCTTCAGCCGTACGCTCGAACGACAGCGCAAGATCCGGCGCGCCGGCGCAGCGGCGCACGCCTACAGTGGGGCCATCGAATCCGCTCTCACGGGAGTCCTGACATGAACGCTGTCCCCTCCGCCGCTCCCAAAACCCTCGACGTCGCCGACGACGCCGCGCGCTGGGCCGCCATCGCCGCACGCGACGCCCGCGCTGACGGCGCATTTTTCTACGGCGTGCGCACGACGGGCGTGTTCTGCCGTCCGTCCTGCGCTTCACGCCTGCCGCGCCGCGAAAACGTCGAGTTTTTCGCCGATGCCGACAGCGCCCGCGCCGCCGGGTTTCGCGAGTGCAAGCGCTGCCGGCCGGGCGGCTTGCCGCGCGAGCTGGAGATCGTGCGCCGCGCCTGCGCCGCCCTCGACGCCGATCCGCAGGAGCGCCTCACGCTCGCCCAGCTCGGCGAGGCGGTGCACCTGAGCCCGTTCCACCTGCAGCGCCTCTTCAAGCGCGTGCTGGGCGTGTCGCCGCGCCAGTATCAGGCGGCCAGACGCGGCGCCGTCCTGCGCGACGCGCTCGCGCAAGGCGCCGACGTCACCCGCGCCAGCGCCGATGCGGGCTTCAACTCGTCGTCGCGACTCTACGAGAGCGTGGCAGGGGAGCTCGGCATGGCGCCCTCGGCGTTCCGGCGCAAGGGGGCGGGCCTGACGATCCGCTATGCGGGCGCGGCCACGCCGCTTGGGCGCGTGCTCGTCGCGGCGACGGACAAGGGCATTTGCCGGATCGCTTTCGGCGATAGCGCAAAAACGTTGAGCGAAAGCCTGCGCGCCGATTTCGAGAACGCCCGCTGTATCGAGGACGCCGCAGGTCTCGCGCCCTTCGTCGCGCAGATCGACGCCTATCTGCACGGGCGCAGCGAGCGCATCGAGCTGCCGCTCGACATCGCCGCGACGGCGTTCCAGCAGCGCGTCTGGGACGCGCTCCAGCGCATTCCCTACGGCCAGACGCGCAGCTACACCGAGATCGCCGAAACCGTGGGTTCGCCGCGCGCGGTGCGCGCCGTGGCAAGCGCGTGTGCGTCAAACCCGGTGGCGCTGGCAATTCCGTGCCACCGCGTCGTGCAAAAGGGCGGCTCGCTCGCGGGCTATCGCTGGGGCCTCGCGCGCAAGGCTGCGCTGATCGACGCCGAAGCGCGCGCGGGCGAAGTCCAGGTGACGCAGGACAACGTGCAGCCCACGACGAAACTCGAACGGCGCGAGCGCGCCAGCAATCCGCCGGAGACCACTGTTTGAGCGCCGTCCTGCCATTCGTCGAATCCTCCGAAGTGCCGGGCGCGACGCTCGAACTGCCCTTCCGCGCGCCCTACGACTGGCCGCGCATGCTTCGCTTCCTGGCGGGCCGCGCAACGCCCGGCGTCGAAGCCGTCGAAGACGGCGCGTGGCTGCGCGCCATCGACTTCAACGGCGCGAGCGGCACGCTCGCCGTGCGCCGGCACGCACGCAAGCACTGCCTCGTCGCACAGATCGATGGGCCGGTGAGCGCGCACGCGGCCGCGCTCGCCGCGCCGCTCGCACGCGTGTTCGACATCCACGCCGATCCTGCGGCGATCGGTGCTGCGCTGAGCGCCGATCCGTGGCTCGCGCCGCTCGTCGACGCAGCACCCGGGCTGCGCGTGCCGGGCGCGTGGTCGGGCTTCGAGCTGGTGGTGCGCGCGATCGTTGGCCAGCAGGTGAGCGTGAAGGCCGCGACCACGATCGTCGGGCGGCTCGTGGCGCGGGTCGGCAAGCCCATCGAGGGCCATCCGCATGCGCTCACCGCGTGGCGTTTTCCCACGCCCGCAGACCTGGCCGTGGCCGATCTCGCGGGCATTGGCATGCCGGGCAAGCGGGTCGCGGCGTTGCAGGGTTTCGCGGCCGCCGTGGCGAGCGGCGAAGTCGCCATCGAACGCACGTTGGCACCCGGCAAAGGCCGCAAAACCGCGGCTGCAAGCGACGCCGCCACGCTCGACGCCATGCGCGCGGCGCTACTCGCGCTGCCGGGCATCGGCCCGTGGACGGTGGAATACGTGGCGATGCGCGCGTGGCGCGACGCCGACGCCTGGCCTGCCACCGATCTGGTGCTGATGCAGACCATCGCGGCGCGCGACCCGGCGCTCGCGCGCGCCACGCAGCAGCGTGCCCGCACGCACACCTGGCGTCCCTGGCGCGCCTACGCGGCCATGCATCTCTGGAACGAAATCGCCGATCGCGCCGGCGCCGCGCGCGGCGGTTGAGGCGCGGGTTGATCTGTCTCAACCACACGGCGATCGACGCCGTAGCATCAGCTTCGACAACGTAACGCCGGTCGCCCATGCGGCGGCTAACAAAACGTCCAAAGCCTTGCCAGCTCTGGCTTCCGGCAAGGTCGCACTGGTCGCAAAGGCACGCCCGAAGTGGCCTCAAGCAGGTCTTTCGGCGAGATGTTAAAGTGCCCGCTACCGAAAAATTCCCTGCCAGCGGCGCGCGCATGTATGCAACAGCGTGCAATAGCGGCGCCGCTGCCGGCCAGTGCCCGACCATCCCTCAATGCCAGACACGACCTCTACACGCACGAACGACGTTCTCACGCAGCGCCTTTCCGTGCTGAGCGCCGGGCCGCATCGCGACGCGCTCACGCGCGGTCTGCGCGGCATCGAAAAGGAAAGCCTGCGGGTCACGCGCGACGGCCATCTCGCGATGACGCCGCATTCCGCGGCGCTGGGTTCGGCGCTCACGCATCCGTCGCTCACGACCGACTACTCGGAAGCGCTCATCGAAATCATCACGCCCGCCGAGCAAGACGCGTCCATCACGCTCGACAAGCTCGACGAGCTGCATCGCTACGTCTACGCCGTGCTCGCGCGCGACGGCGAAATGCTCTGGAACGAATCGATGCCGGGCCTGCTGCCCGCCAGCGACGACGGCATTCCCATCGCGCGTTACGGCAGCTCGAATATTGGCAAGCTGAAGTACGTCTACCGCATGGGTCTCGCGCTGCGTTACGGCCGCACCATGCAGTGCATCGCGGGCATTCACTACAACTATTCGCTCAACGAAGAAGTGTGGCGCGTGCTGCATGCGCACGATCAGTCGACGGCCACGCAGACGGATTACCAGTCGGAACGCTACCTCGCGCTGATCCGTAATTTCCGTCGCACAAGCTGGCTGCTGATGTATCTGTTCGGCGCTTCGCCTGCGCTCGATGCGCGCTTCCTGCGCGGGCGCGATCACACGCTGCAAAGCCTCGACGCCGACACGCTCTATCTGCCGTACGCGACCAGCCTGCGCATGAGCGACCTCGGCTACTCGAACACGACGGGTCAGTCCGCCCTGCGCGCCGACTACGACACGCTGCCGGGTTACCTCGACGCGCTCGCGCAGGCCGTGAGCCAGCCGTATCCGCCTTATGAGGCAATCGGCACGCATCGCGACGGCGAGTGGGTGCAGATCAACACCAACATCCTGCAGATCGAAAACGAGTTCTATTCGACGATCCGCCCCAAGCGCGTGACCTGGCCCGGCGAGCGCCCGCTGCATGCGCTTGCCGCGCGCGGCGTGCAGTACGTCGAGGTGCGCTGCATGGACATCGACCCGTTCGAGCCGACCGGCATCTCGCTCGAAGCGGCGCGTTTTCTCGACGCCTACCTGCTGGCCTGTGCGCTCGACGATAGCCCGCTGCTGCCCGAAGCCGATTACGCCGAAGCCAACGAGAACTTCGGCCTCGTCACCAAGGAAGGGCGCAAGCCGGGCCTCGTGCTCATGCGCGGCGGTCAGGCTGTGGCGATGCAGGACTGGGCGGCGGAGCTGTTCGAGAAGATCGAGCGCACCGCAGCGGCGCTCGATGCGCTGCACGGCGGCGACGCCCATGCGCGCGCCCTCGCGGCCCAGCGCGCGAAGTTCGCCGATGCGTCGCTGACGCCTTCGGCGCGCGTGCTGCAAACGATGCGCGACCAGCAGCAGACCTTCCTGCAATTTGCGCTGGCGCAAAGCGAGCGCCATGCGGCGGATTTCCTGGCGCGTCCGCTCGATGCGCAGACGACCGCGCATTTCGACACGCTGGCGCGCGAGTCGCTCGACGAGCAGGCCAAGCTCGAACGCGAGGAAGTCGGTTCGTTCGACGCCTTCGTGGCGGCTTATCGCGCCTACACGCTCAATCGCTTCAGCGTCTGACTTCGGGTTTTTCCGACGTCGGCTTACGCGCAGCGGGCATCGCACTTGCGGAGATTGCCTTTGGACGACGCCCGCTGCGCGTCTAATCCTGCTTCCATCCCTTATAGTCACGCAGGGACTCCAACGAGTCACGCAACGACAAAACGGACGGGCCGCGCAGCGCGCGCCCCTAAAGGGAGGAACCCACGCGATGAAACGAACCCTGCCGATCCTGCTCTGCGCGGCGCTGGCAGCCTGCGCGCCGCGCGGCCAGGTCGACCCCGACGTCATGCAGATCGCCACGGCGCCGCTCATGTGCAGCGACAAGCCGCAGTGCGACATCTGGTGGCAACGCGCCCAGGACTGGGTGCGCGGCCATTCGATGTATGAAGTGCAAACCGTCACCGATTCACTGATCCAGACCGCAGGCCCTGGCGGCGGCAAGCGCGCGCTCGCCTACGAGATCACCAAAACGCCGAACGGCGACGGCACCACCACCATCGGCTTCGCGGCCCATTGCGACAGTTCGATCGGCTGCAAGCCCGACCCGTGGGCCGCAGGCGCGGCGTTCAAGCAATACGTGCGCACCGGCATCGAACAGTCGATCCCCAACTCCGGCGACAAGAGCGATACCGGTGCTGCGCCGCTGCCCGCTTCGGCGGCTGCACCCACGGCCTCGGCTTCCGCGCCCTGAGTCTTTTGCGACGCAACTGGCGTCCCCTCACGCCCCGGATTGTCCGGGGCGTGCGCATCGAAAGTCGGAATCGTCTGAAATCAAATTCGACAGATTCAGATGGACTCCGAATCGAATCAGTCCGATTGCGGATTTAAGCATTTTCTGATTGGGCGAATTATCGAGGCCCCGTATCTTGGGCCTGCTTCGGCGTGCGCCGGACGGTTTCATTCCTCCTCAATCATTCGAATCCAAAAATGAAAATGCGACTTCTGCCAGCCAGCGTGCTGGGTTTCCTGATCGTCGTCGCCGCTGGTTGCACCACCGCGTCGGGGCCTATGCACAATCTCGACGTCGTGACGCTCGCCAACGGCACGCAAGCGTATCGCGTGCAATGTCAGGGGCTGTTCGAAAGCTCCAAGGCGTGCATGAAGAAGGTCAACGAGATCTGTGGCGACAAGCAGCCGCTGCGCGTTTCGTCGGTCGACCGCGCCGCCTCCGGCTTCCAGCCTGAAAACGATCCGCGCGAGATTCTCTTCGTCTGCCAGGCGCCGCAGCCGGTCGTGCAGCAAACGACCCCAACGCCGCCGCCTCCGCCTCCGGAAGTCCAGTCGCCGCGCACAATCACGCTAAACGCAGACGCCAACTTCGCGATCAACAAATACGATCTGCTGCCGGCCGGCAAGCAGGCGCTCGACAAGTTCATCGCAGACAGCGACGGCGTGAATATCGGCACGGTCATCGTCGACGGTCATACCGACTCGACGGGTTCAAAAGCGCTGAACGATCGCCTCTCGCTGCGCCGTGCGCAAACCGTGCGCAACTATCTGCAATCGCATGGTCTGCACGCCGGTCAGTACGAAGTACACGGCTACGGCGCAGCGAAGCCGGTCGCCTCGAACGCGACCGTCGAAGGCCGCGCGCAGAATCGCCGGGTCGAAATCCAGACTAACGGCGTGACGGCCCGCTAAGTCGCGAGGCCGGGACAAATACCCAGGAAAACGGCGCGGACTGTCCTTGGGCCTTCAGTGGCCCAGCGACGGTCCCGCGCCTTTTTTGGGCTTCGTAATCCACACCAGCACGGCCAGCACGAGGAACACGACGCACGAAATGCGGAAGAAGTCGTTGGTCGCCATCATGTAGCCCTGCGACGTCACCACGTCGTTGATCTTCGCGGTCATGCTTTGGCCCGCGTAGCCGATACTCGCCAGCGCGTCCTGATACGCCCGGGTATTCGGCGAATACACGTTCACCGATTCCGAGAGCACCGCATGGTGATAGATCGCGTCGTCTTCCCAGAACGTCGAACTGATCGCCGTGCCAATCGCGCCCGACAGCGTGCGCAGGAAGTTCGACAGACCCGACGCGCTCGCCAGGCGCTCATCGGAAATGCTCGATAGCGTGATGGTCGTCATCGGCACGAAGAAGCCCGCCACGCCAATGCCCTGCACCAGACGCGGCAGGATCACCTGTCCGAACGACACATCGAGCGTGAACGTCGAATTCCAGATCGACACGAACGCGAACACCAGGAACGCCAGGCTCGCCACGAGGCGCAGATCGAGCCGGTGCATATTGCGCCCGATCAAGGGCGACAGCACGAGCGCGAGCAGGCCCACGGGTGCTGTCGCAAGACCGGCGATCCCGGCCGTGTAGCCCATCACCGTTTGCAGCCAGAGCGGGAAGATCACCACCGAGCCGAAGAACGCCATGAAGCCGAACGAGATGATCAACGCACCGAGCGCGAAGTTGCGGTCGCGGAACAGCGAGAGATCGACAACAGGCTCTTTTTCCGTGGCCTCCCACGCGAGCATGAAGGCGAGCGACACGACCGCGATGATCGCCAGCGCGACGATGAAGCCCGAATTGAACCAGTCGCGATCCTTGCCCAGGTCGAGCATCATCTGCAGGCACGACACGCCGATTACGAGCAGCGCGAGACCCACGGCGTCGATGCGCTGCTTCGTGATCTTCGTTTCACGGCCGCGCAGCAACAGATAGGCGCACACGCCGGAGAACAGGCCGATTGGCACGTTGATGTAGAAGATCCACGGCCACGTGTAGTTGTCGGTGATGTAGCCGCCCATCACGGGGCCGAAAATCGGCGCGACGATCACCGTCATCGCCCAGAGGCCGAGCGCGAGCCCGCGTTTCTCGGGCGGATACGAGCGCATCAGAATGGTCTGCGAAAGCGGCACCATCGGGCCGGAGACGAGACCCTGCACCAGCCGGAAGGCGATCAGCGTTTCGAAGTTCGTCGCGAAGCCGCAGGCCGCCGAAGCGATCGTGAACAGGATCACCGAGAGCGTAAAGAGGCGCACCTCGCCCACGCGGCGCGCGAGCCAGCCCGTGAGCGGCACGGCGATTGCCGAGGCCACGGAATACGACGAGATCACCCACGTGCCCTCGCTGTTGGCCACGCCCAGGTTCCCGGAGATGGTCGGCACGGCGACGTTGGCAATCGAGGTGTCGAGCACCTCCATGAACGTGCCGAGCGCAAGCCCCACGGTCAGCAGCGCGAGCGTGCCGCCAGACAGGGGCTTGGGCCCGGCGCTGGCCGGGGCGGAGGCGGGCGCGGCGGTTGAGGCGTCCATCTTCAGGTCCTTGTGCAGGATCGTTGGTCGGGACTACAGGTCGACCCTTGCCGCTGCAACAAACAGCATGCGAACGGTCGTACGTATTTATATGCCAGGGCATTGTCTGCCCAGACAGTTATTTGACGGCAATACGGCCCGCGTGTTGACGCACCCAGCGCGTCCTCGACGGGCCAGCCGCTTGTTACTCAGCAGACGTATCCGCCGCGCTTTCCATGTGGCCGCATACCGCTTGCGTCTGCGCATCGTTGGCGATGAAGCGCTGCAGCAGGCTGATGAGTGTCGTCACTTCGTCGGCGCTGAATCCGTGGAGCTGCTCGTTCATGACCGAAGCGATCACATCCGGCAATTGCTGCGCTGCGTCGCGGCCGAGCGACGTGAGTTCGAGTTCCACGACACGGCGATCGACATGGCTGCGCTGCCGCCCGATAAAGCCCTTCTTTTCCAGGCGGTCGAGCATGCGCGTCATCGAGCCCGTGTCGTACGACAGCACCCGCGACATCTCGTTAGGCGTACGGGCGCGTTCGAACCACAGCAGCATGATCACGCCGATCTGCGACGACGTCAGCCCGAGCGGCGCGACCGCGCGATCCATGCGCGTGGCCAGCACGTTGCGGGCAGTCGAAAGGAAATAGCCGAGACTCGGCACGACGCCGACCTTGCCCGGCACATCCGGCACGTATGGGCCGTCACTCATGGGAAAGACGTTTTCATCCATTGCGGAAACACGCGCATTCTAGCCGGTTATTTCCCTGCCTGAGCAGTGAAAAAATATTCGGAATTGAAGTGTCGGATCGGGTGTTCTGGTGGTCGCGGTGTTGTCGTCGCATTCATCGATCTGTCGCTATCGCAGCGTAAAAACAACACCGGAAATGATGCAGCGCAAAGTATGTTGTGATTTGATTGCATAGTCAATATTATTGCAGGCAAGCACTTAAACTCATCGGATTCCCGAATTTCCTCTTTGGTCGCGCCATGCTGTACCTCAAGAACGCGCTCGGCGGCATTGGCCGCTCGGTCACCTGCACAGCACGTCATGCCTTCGCGCATGCCGGCGGGGCAGCGCGTTGGCGCAAGATCGCACTCTATGCGGGCATGTTCGTGCTGCCCGGCGGCTCGATTGCCGTCGTGCTGATGATGTGGGCCGACCGCCGCCGCTCGCAGCGCGGCGCGCAAAGCGCGGTCGTCACGACCGACGCCATCGCCGCCCCTTCGATCAAGACCGCAGCAGCGGCAAAAGCCGCCTGCACCGGCGTCGCACACAGCGCGCGCGGGCGCGCTCACGGCGCCTTCCATGCGCTGCGCCGCTGGCGCAGTAACGGCGCGTAAACTCCACCTTACGCGCCGTAACACATCCGTCCCCGTTCCCGGCTTAACCTTGCGGATTGCGCGCGGCGCAACGCGCGTGCGCTACCATTGCCGCACCCCGGCGCAGCCGCCGCGCGATGCACGCTCAGAGCCGATCCGCGCCGCAATGCGTTCGCAGTTTGCTCCGCTGTTTGCTCATTCGCCAGCCGCATCGACAGGAATTCCCGCATGTCCCGCCGTCTCGTTGTCCCCGGTCGCTTTTCCGCTTCACTGCGCTCACGCGCGCCCACCCTGGCGCTGATCGGCGCGGCGGCCGCGCTCGCGTTCCAGCTGAGCGGCTGCGCGGTCGGCCCCGACTATCACCGGCCCGACACCGCCGTGCCCGCCGCCTATAAGGAAGCGCCCGAAGGCTTCAAGGTCGCGCAGCCGGCGGACACAGCGGATCGCGGCATGTGGTGGCTGATCTACGACGACGCGCAGCTCAACGGGCTGATGGATCAGCTCAATACGAACAACCAGACCGTCGCGCAATACGCCGCCGCTTATCGCCAGGCCCGCGCGCTGGTCGGCGAGGCCCGCGCCGCATACTTCCCGGTCGTGAGCGCCTCGTTCTCGGGCACGCGTTCGCGCACGCCCTCGCGCGTGTCGAGTTCGAGCAGCAGCTTTTCATCGGGCAGCGGCAGCATCAGCAACAACGTGAACCTCGGGCTCGACGCCACCTGGGAACCCGATCTCTGGGGCAAGGTGAGCCGCACCGTGAGCGCCGAGGAAGCGGGCCAGCAGGGCGCCGCCGCCGATCTGGCCAACGCGCGCCTGTCCGCCCAGGCCACGCTCGCGCAGACGTATTTCACGCTGCGTGCGCTCGACGCCCAGCAGAAGCTGCTCGACGACACCGTGGCGGCCTATCAGAAGTCGCTCACGCTCACGCAGAACCAGTACGCCCAGGGCGTAGCGGGTCGCGCCGATGTCGTGCAGGCGCAGACGCAATTGCAGTCGGCGCAGGCCGCCGCCATCGATAACGGCGTGGCGCGCGCCCAGGATGAGCACGCGATTGCGGTGCTGGTCGGCCAGCCGGCTTCTTCGTTCACGCTCCCACCTTCGCCGCTCACGGCCACGCCGCCGACCGTGCCGCTGACGATGCCGTCGGCGCTGCTCGAACGCCGGCCCGATATCGCTTCGGCGGAGCGCAAGGCCGCCGCCGCCAACGAGCAGATCGGTGTGGCGATCTCGGCGTTCTTCCCGACGCTCACGCTGTCCGCAAGCGGCGGCTTCGAAAGCTCGGTGTTCTCGCAATTGCTGCAGATGCCGTCGCGCTTCTGGACGCTCGGGCCGTCGCTGGCCGCCACGGTGTTCGATGCGGGCCTGCGCCGCGCGCAGACCGAAGCCGCGCGCGCGGCCTACGACCAGCAGGTCGCGACCTATCGACAGACCGTGCTGGCCGCGTTCCAGGACGTCGAGGACAACCTCGCCTCGCAGCGCATCCTCGCGCAGGAAATCGTCGTGCAGCAGCAGGCGGTCGAGTCGGCGCAGCATGCGCTTTCGATCGTCACGAACGAGTACAAGGCGGGCACGATCGATTACCAGAACGTGCTGTCCGCGCAGACGACGGCGTTCACGGCGCAGCAGAAGCTCGCCAGTATCGCGGGGCAGCGGATGGTGTCGTCGGTGGGCCTGGTGAAGGCGCTCGGCGGCGGCTGGGATACCGCGCAGATGGCGCGCGAGAGCGGCGGCGTGGCCGCCGCTACGGCACAGGACGCGCGGACGCAGTAAGCGTCCTCAGTTCGACAATCAGCGCATGAAGCTCAGCGCGACCTGCCCGGGGCCGATGGGTCGGCCCAGCAGGTTCAGCAGTCCCGCGAGGTTGTCGCGCTGATCGGGCGTGGCGCTCGCGGTGCCGTTGAACATCGACGAGTTGCGCGAGAACGTGCCGTGACCGTCCAGCATCAGCGGCCCTTTCTGCGTGCTCAGGTCGAGCGTCGACGACGCGCCCTGCGCCTGTAGCACGGCCTCATACGACCCCAGCGGCTTCACCAGCGAAACGCGCGAGCTCATGTCGCCGAGCGTGAGCGTGAGACGGCCGAACGCATCGGTGCCGAACACGCGCCACGGGCTCCACGCGAGCCGCACGTTGCCATCCAGGTCGAGCGTATTGAACGGCGCGCCCAGCCCCGCGAGCAGCGAGGCCGGCACGGCAATCGTGCCCGCCGTGAGCGTGGCGCCGCGCGGCGTGGCCTCGACGTCGATGGGGTCGGGCATGGCCTCGGTCTGCCGCATCTGCAGGCGCACGCGGCCCGTGAACAGCGCCCAGAACGAGGCGCGCCATTCGATGCGTCCCGGCAGCAGCGTCGCGCCCTGCACATCGTGACCGGCGGCGAGCATGAGCGTCGCCGAGCCGTGCCAGAGCGAGCCTTGCGGATCGACGAGATTGACGTGCCCCTGAGTCGCGCGCGCGAATTGCGGCGCGATCCAGGCAGCAGGCAGACGCACGAGCAGCACGATACCCACCGACAGCACGGCGACAAAGAACCACGGCAGCGCGGCGCGCACGCGCCGCATCCAGTAAGACATCTGATCGACCTCTGGCTAGTGTCAGCGCGCGTTCGCGGATTGCAGCGACGCGTTCAGGTCGACCTGACCGTCGGCCTTGAGCGCCGTGATGTGCGCCTCGACCACCTGCACCTTGAACTGCTTGCGCACGTCGTCGAGCCAGGCCGTCCAGACCGGAAACGACGCGTTCTTCATCTGCACCTGCGCGCTCGTTCCGATCAGCTGCACCTGCGCGCCCGGCATGCCGTGGTCGGCGAGCGAGGCCGTCAGCGCATCCTTGAGCGCCTGGCCACCCGGCGCGACGCTCGCCGCCGCGCCCGCGAGCGCGCGGGCTTCATCGGCCTGCGCCGTCATCTGCGACAGCTCGCGCTGCAAGGCGGGCAGGCTCTCGCGCAGCTTCGCGCGACCGTCCGCCGCCGGCTGCCAGAGCACCGAATAGCCGATGGCGACGGCCAGCACTGCGCCGCCCCACGTCAGCAGGGTCTTTTCGCGCGTGGTGCGCGCTTCCCAGAAGTTGCTCCACTGCTCCTGCAAGGCTTCGGCGAACGCGCCGCCCGATGTCGATGTCTTCATGACGCGCTCCTGATAGTCCATTTGCCGCTGCTGCTGTCCTGCGTGCCCGTGAGGCCGTTGCGCGCGAGGCGCTGGGTCAGGCCGCTATCGACGTTCACGCCCGGCTTGAAGGTCACGTCGAGGCGGCGGTCGTGATAGTCGAGCGCGGCAATCGCGTTCGCGGGAACCGGGCCGAGCGAGCGCGCGACGCCGTCGGCCAGCGCGAGGAAATCGTCAGGCGAAGGCTCGCCCGCGGCCACGCGCAGTTGCGAAAGCTGGCGCGCCATCTGGCCCGCCGGGTCGAGCACCACCGTGGTCTTGGGGAAGGCGTTGAGCAGCAGTTCGGTCATCTGCGTGTTCATGGCGTCGCGCTGGCGCGCGAGCATCAGCCACTGCACGTTCGCGCCGATGATCGCGACCACCAGCGAGGCGACGACCAGCACGATCGGCACACGCAAACGGCGCAGCGTCGCGCGATCGAGACGCCACGGCTGGGCCGCGAACTCGAACTGGCAGAGGTCGAACTTGCAGGCGAGCGCGCGCTTGGCGAGCGTCTCGAAGGACAGCGGCTGCGCGCCGGGCAGGGCGGCGGCGAGCGCGGCCTTGTCAGCGGCGCTGGTCGGCTCGCCGGGCAGGCCGGTGAGGACGTAGCGGGCCACATCGGCGTCGCCGGCCAGCGCGGCGACCGTCGCGGCCACACTTGCAGCGGGTACGGCGAAGCCTTCGGCAGCCGTGCCGCGCACGATCGCGAGTTCGAGCAGTGCGGTGGGCGTGGTCGGCGCCACCGCCATGTCGGGCAGCAGCGCGGGCGCCGTCGCCATCACGTGGCCGAGCACGCAGGCCGTCACGGCCTCGCGCTGCGCGGCTTCGGCGGCGGTATCCGTATCGGCGTCGCCCTGTTCGCCTGCGATGACCGGTTCCGCCGCGGCGGGCGCGACCACGCTCTGGGCGAGCGGCAGGCAGCGCGCCACCGGCACCGCGCGCAGGTTGCGGTGGCCCGCGCCCGTGAAGCCTTCGACGATAAAGCGGAACCAGCCGCGATCGACCGCCGCGACGGTCTGCCGGCCATCGGCCTGGCGTGCGGGATCGAGCGCGAGGTGGCAGGTCTGCGGATCCTGGATCAGGTGATCCTCGACCACGTTGGGCAGCGCCTGGCGCAGCCGCGGGCCCTTGAGCGGCGGCACCGTGGTCGAGACCATCAGCAGGTCGCGCGCGGCGATCAGCAGCACGGTCGCCGACGCTTTCGGCAACAGGCCCAGCGCCGCGCGGCCCGCGCGCTGCGTGTGGCCCGTCTTGTCGAGCAGCACGAACGGCAGTTCCGGCAACTGCCATTCCTGCGAGTGAACCGCCGGGTCGCGCGGCGGCATCAGGACGATCAGCGTGCTCACACGCACCTCTTTTCGATGTTGGACTGGTACGGCTTCATGATTCGCTTCAGGAGTCGTCCCACACGCGCACGATGCGTGTCGTATGGGTGAGGGAGTCGCGCCACACGAGCGTCGTCCGGTCTACCACGGCGCGCTCGTGCTGCACGCGCCCATGCACCAGAAAATAGCTCGTATTGACGTCGCATAGCGTGGAATCGATGCTCGTCTGCGCCGTGCCCGCGCCGGTCAGCGCCAGTTGCACGTCGCTCAGGTTGCGGAAAAACACCGTCTGGCGCCGCGCCACGAAGGCCTGCGCGCTCGACAGGCTCATGCCCTGCACGGTCGAGGCGATCACCTCGGCGCTCGCGGTGTTCATGTTCACGGGCGTCGTGGTCGGCAGGATCGTCACGAAGGGCCGTAGCCGCGCGACGATGTCGGGCGTGAAGCCGGGCACGTCGAGCAGGCCGTCGACGCTCGTCATGAGGATCGGCGCATTGCCGCTGTCGCCTTCGCCGTCGCTGATGCCCGGGTTATTGGTGAAATTCGCGCCGCCGCCCGTACCGCCCGCCACCGGCTGCGTCGCGGCGGTGCCGCTCGCCGTCACGCCTGCCGCGGCAGTCTGGAAACGCGTCACCGAATACGCCAGCCCCGAGCGCAGATAGACCGCCGCGTTCTTCGCCAGCTGCCCATCGACGCCGATCAATTGCAGCAGCCGCGCGAACGCCTGGATCTGCGTGAGGTTGAGTTGCAGCGCGCCGGGCGCGGACGCCGTCACCAGGTTGCGCAGATTGAAGCGCGCCTGGGCGTCCTCGATCGAGCCGGACAGCCAGGTGTCGGCGCCCTGTTCGGCGCGCGCCTCGCCGATCTGGCCGAGGAAGTCGGACAGCCGCGTGCGCGCAACCGGCATGCCCCACGCGCCGCCCAGATAGGTCACGCCCGCCGAGGTATCGGCCTCCGAGCGCAGGATCAGGCGCGTCCAGTCGAGCGACGCGCGCGAGATCCACTGCGCCTGGGCAAGCAGGCGCTGGTTCTCGATGCGGCGCAACTGCACCTGCTGGCGCCACAGCATGCCCGACACCAGGATCGCCGACAGCGCGACCACCATCAGCGCGCTGATGATCGCCGCGCCGCGTTGTTTCGCGCCGGTGCGGCGCATCCGCAGGGACAGTGAGCGCAGGCGCATGCTCATTCCCCCACCATGAAAACGCGCGTCACGGGCCGCGCGAGCGAGCGCGCACGCACGCTCACCTCCAGCCCGGTCACGGCGCGCGGCACCGGCGCGTTGCCGAGCTGCGGCACCTTCACGCCGTTGTTGTTCGCGTTGAGCTGCGAGCGCACGTCGCCCATGTCGGACGTCCAGCCCACCTTCGGCACGAACAGGCGCGCGTTGATCGACGTCACGCCGGTCATCATCGGCAACGCGCTCCAGTTGCCGGATTCGCCGCCGCGCAATGCGCCCCGCAATTGGCCGACATGGGCGAGCGGCGGCGACGCGTACCGCACCACCTGGCCGTCGGCCACGCGATAGCGCACGACTTGCAGGCGCGGCGGCGCGCCCGGCGGCACCGGAAACGCGCGCACGATCTGCAACGCGCCGCCGTCGACGGCGATGGCAGGCGAGCCCGCTTCGTCGTCGCTCACGGCCTGGCGCGTATCGATGCGCATCTGGTCGAACATCTGCGCGAACACGCGCTCCTCGGCCATCGACTGCGTGATGATGTTGCGCCCGCGCACGATCTGGTCGAGGCCGCGCCACGACAGGATCGCCACCACGGCCATGATGGCGATGGCGACCAGCAGTTCGATCAGCGTGAAGCCCGCGGCGCGGCGCCGGGATGTCACGCGCATCGCGCGATCACAGTGACCGGTTCGTTTCATTGCCGAGCACCGTGACGAGTTGCGCAAGAATGCCGTCGCGGCCCGGCATCGTCACCGACACCTCCACGCGGCGAAAAATCGGATTGGGCGTCGCCGCCACCAGCTGCGTGCAGGTCAGGCGCAGGTTGCCCTGCGAGCAGTCGAAGCTGCGCTCGCCGATATCGGGCCACGCGTGCGCGAGCCGCAACTGGCCGAGCGCGTTGTCGGCGCTCCAGCCCGCGAGCAGGCGGTCGTGCAGTTCGGCTTCGCTGGTGGCGAGGCTGCCCACGGCGCGCAGCGACGCCGCAAGCGCGATCGCCACGATGGCGAGCGCGACCAGCACCTCGATCATGGTGAAGCCCCGCGAGGTTCGGCGCGAAGTTCGGCGCAAAGCACGCCACGGAACGGAGCGAGCGCGCATGTCAGCGGACTTAGCGGACTTCATAGCGCCCCGTGCCGGTGCCGACGATGGTGGCGCGGCCCGCCGCCGAAAAGAGCGTGATCTCGACGGGCTGCTCGACGGCCTCGGTGCCGAAGATGACGCGGTTCGCGTGGTAATCGTCGTCGCCGCCGGGATAGGTGATCGACACGCCCGTCACGCCGCCTTCCCACTGGCGCGGGCCGAGCAGGTCGTCGCGCAGCGGTCGCCAGCCGTCTTCGGTGCGCACGTCGAAGCGAAAACCACCGTCGAGCGGCTGCCATGCGATCGGGCGCGCGCGCACCTGCGCCTCGTCGCCCGCCGATTCGAACAGCAGCGCGAGACGTTGCGCTTCCTCGTTGAGATCGGTGCGCGGATTGCGCGTAAGCGAGAGCGACGCGAGCGACACCAGCAACCCCGCGATCAGCAGCACCACGAGCATTTCCAGCAGCGTGAAGCCCGCCGAACGCGCAGGCGTCGGCGCGCGGTCACTGCGGCGCGGGATGCGAAGAGGGCGGGAACGCATGGGCTGAAAACGCGTAGGGCGGGAAAGGAGGGCGCGACGCGCTCTGGTGAAAGATTCGCTGAAAAACCGGGCGAAGCATCGCGGCACGGCGGTCGAGAAAACCCTGCAAGATTCGACCGGGCCGCGCTGCGTATGTCATCGCGTCATCGCAATGGAATGGCTACTGCCAGGAGCCGATGTCGGCGTCGTTGCCTTCGCCGCCGGGCTTGCCATCGGCGCCGTAACTGAAGACGTCGATCTCGCCATGCACGCCCGGGTTCAGGTACTGGTACGGATTGCCCCACGGATCGTTGGGCAGGCGCTCCAGGTAGCCGCCGTCCTTCCAGTTGTTCGGCACCGGGTCGGTGGTCGGCTTCTGGACGAGCGCCTGGAGGCCCTGGTCCTGGGCCGGATAGCGGCCGTTATCGAGGCGATACAGCTTCATCGCCTGCATGATCGTGCCGATGTCCTGCTTGGCTGCCACGCGACGCGCTTCGTCGGGACGGCTCATGATCTTCGGCACGATCAGCGCGGCGAGAATGCCGAGAATCGCGATCACGACCATGATTTCGATAAGCGTGAAGCCGCGTTGACGGCGCGTGCGGCCTTCGATGACGTCGCGGCTCATTTGCCCACGGTATTTGGCCCACATGGACATAAGGGACTTTCCTCCTGATGTGATCGTTGCTTGTCGCTGCGGCATGGTTCACCATGCCCGCGTGTGTGACGGGTCATTGTAATGTCACACGATGACGCCTTTGCGACCCTCTTTCGGGCTCGTGCTTCCTGCATGACCCGATCCCTACTCGATACGTACTTCTACTAGCGTTCGTGCCGCCTTCGCTGCCATCAAAACGTACACATAACTCCGTACAATGAGCCGCATGAACCCACTGCAAATCCGCCTTCTGTCACTCGCTGCCTTCGCGGTGTTTTGCGCCACGGCCGCGTGGTGGACGCTCGAAATCTCCGCCACCCGCGCAGCCCCCGTGCAGGCAGCCGCCGCCCAGCCGCCCATCTCGCTCGACCAGGCCGGCACGCTGTTCGGCGGCAAGCTCGAACACAACGTCGCGCAGGACATCCATCTGTTCGGCATCCTCGCGCTGTCGCAGGGCGCGGCGGCGATCGTCAGCGTCGGCGGCGAACCGGCCAAGGCGATTTCGCTGGGCGGCCCGATCGGCCAGGACTCGAAGCTCGCCGAAGTGCGCCCGCGCTCCATCGTGATCGACCGTCACGGCGTGCACTCCGAAATCTTCCTGCCCGCCAACGCCGGCGGCCCCACCATCTACGTGCGCTAAAACGAGCGCCAGGCGCGCCTGAGTCGCTCGCGTCGCGCCTTCAAAACCGCCTCGTGCAGCCTTACTGCACGAGGTTGTTCAGTTCGATGATCGGCAGCATCACCGCGAGCACGATCACCAGCACCACGCCCCCCATCGCCAGAATCAGCAACGGCTCCAGCAGGCTCGTGAGGAACATCGTGCGCCGCTCCAGTTCGCGCGCCTCGCCTTCGGCGGCGCGGTCGAGCATGGTCGTCACGTCGCCGGTCGCTTCGCCCGAACGTATCAGGTGCACCAGCACCGGCGGGAATGTCTTCGTATTGCCGAGCGCGCGCGACAGCGACGTGCCTTCGCGCACGCGCACGATCGCATCGTCGATGTTGTTGCGCATCGCCTTGTTCGAGAGCGTTTCGCCCGCGGCCTGCAGTGCGCGCAGGATCGGCACGCCCGCCGCGCTCAGAATGCCGAGCGTGCTCGCGAAGCGCACCGTGTTGTAGCCGCGCACGAGCTTGCCCGCGAGCGGGGCGGTGAGCAGCCAGCGGTCGAACGACAGGCGCGGGCCAGGCCGGCTCAACGTGGCGCGGACGATCCAGGCCACCACGGCCACGACGATCAGCACCGCCCACCACCATTGCCGCACGAACGACGACAGCCCCATCATCACGATGGTCAGAAACGGCAGTTGCTGCTTGGTGCTCGCGAACACGTTGACGACCTGCGGCACCACGTAGCTCAGCAGGAACGTGACGATGCCGAACGCGATGATCGTGACGATCGTCGGGTACGTGAAGGCCAGCACGATCTTCTGCTTGAGCGCGTTGCGCTGCTCGATGTAGTCGGCCAGCCGCGAGAGCACGATGCCGAGCTTGCCCGTGTGCTCGCCCGCCGCGACCAGCGCGCGGTAGATGTCCGGAAAGTCGCGCGGGTGCTGCGTGAGCGCGTTGGCCAGCGAATGGCCGCCGAGCACTTCCGCGCGGATCGCGGCCATCAGTTCGCGGATGTAATCGCGCTCGGCCTGCTCGGTGAGCACGGCGAGCGCCTCGCCGAGCGGCAGGCCCGCGATCAGCAGGCTCGCGAGCTGGCGCGTGAGAATTGCCTGCTCGCGCTGCGAGAGCTTGCGGCCCAGCGCGAGACGCTGCTGGCGCGCGCCGCGCGTGCGGCTTGCGGCGGGTTCGACGACCAGCGGCGTGAGCCCCTGGCCGCGCAGTTGTTGACGTGCGCCGCGCGCGCTGTCGGCGTCGAGCACGCCTTTTTGCGCTTTGCCCGCGGCGTCGATCGCTTCGAAACGGAATGCCGGCATGGTGCTAGTTCGCCTCCCGTTGTGCGCTTACGCGCCGCCCGTCACGCGCAACACTTCTTCGAGCGAAGTCGTGCCGCGGTCGAGCCAGCGCTCGCCGTCCTCGCGCAGCGTGCGCATGCCTTGCGCGCGCCCGGCGGCGAAGATTTCGGCATCGGCGGCGTTGCGGTGGATCAGTGCGCGGATCGGCTCGTCGATCAGCAGCAGTTCGTACACGCCGCGCCGTCCCGAATAGCCCGAATTGCCGCAGCGATCGCAACCGACCGGGTGATAGCGCGTGCGGCCGTCTTCTTCCACGCGCGCTTCCTTGCAGTGCGGACAAAGCTGGCGCACGAGACGCTGCGCCAGCACGCCGAGCAGCGAGGACGCCAGCAGGTACGGCTCGACGCCCATGTCGGTCAGGCGCGTGACGGCGGAAGCCGCATCGTTGGTGTGCAGCGTGGCGAGCACGAGGTGGCCCGTGAGCGACGCCTGCACGGCGATCTGTGCGGTCTCCAGGTCGCGGATTTCGCCGATCATGATGATGTCCGGATCCTGACGCAGGATCGAGCGCAGCGCACGCGCGAAGGTCATGCCGATGCGCTCGTTCACCTGGGTCTGGCCGATGCCCGAGAGGTCGTACTCGATCGGGTCTTCGACGGTCATGATGTTGGTCGTGGCCGTTTCCAGCCGCGACATCGACGCGTAGAGCGTGGTCGTCTTGCCGGAGCCGGTCGGGCCGGTCACGAGCACGATGCCGTGCGGCTTGGCGATCAGCTGGTCGAACTGGCCGAGCGTGTCGGACGCCATGCCGAGGGCTTCCAGGTTCAGGCGCTGCGCGTCTTTTTCGAGCAGACGCAGCACGGCGCGCTCGCCGTGGCCGGTCGGCAGGGTGGACACACGCACGTCGACGGGACGCCCGCCCACGCGCAGCGTGATGCGGCCGTCCTGCGGCAGACGTTTTTCGGCGATATCGAGCTGCGCCATGATCTTGATACGCGAGATCAGCGCGCCATGCAGCGCCTTCTTTGGACGCACGACGTCGCGCAGCGTGCCGTCGACGCGAAAGCGCACCACCGACGCGTTTTCGAACGGCTCGATGTGAATATCCGAAGCCTGCTCGCGCGCCGCCTGGGTGAGCAGCGCGTTGATCATGCGGATGATCGGCGCGTCGTCCTCGGACTCCAGCAGGTCTTCCACTTCGGGAATGTCCTGCATCAGGCGCGACAGATCGACCTCGCCTTCGACTTCGCCCACCACCTGCGCCGCGCTGCCGTCCTGGCGCGCGTAGGCCTGGTTGATCGCCTGGGCGAGTTCGTCGGACGGCACACGCACGAGCGTGAATGCGCCGAAATTGCGCGCGACCTCGGCGATGGCCGCGCCCGAGGTGCGATCGCTGATCCACACTTCGAGACCTTCGGGGTGCTGCTGCGCCACCAGAATCTGGCCGCTGCGCGCGAAGCCGTACGGCACGAGCCGCGCGGCGATTGGCGACGGGGCTGCGCGCGGTGTTTCTGCTGTGCTCACGGCTGCACCGTCGGCGAGGTCGTCAGCGGTTGCTGCTGCTGGGCGGGCGCGACCTGCAACGGCGCGGCCTGAACCGGGGCCGTCTGCACCGGCGCCGTTTGCGCGGGCTGCATCTGCGCGGCATTGGCAGGCGTAACCGGGAGCGTACGCACGGCCTGTTCGCGGCGCATCTTGTCGAGATCGAACAGGTTCACCGCCGATCCGCCTTCGGCCGGGCCGAGCGGCATCGGCGGCACGACCGGATCGTCCTTGTCGCGCATCAGGTTGTTGTCGGACTTGTACGCGCCCGTCACGCCCTGGATGTAGTCGTAGCGGTTCGACGTCACGGCCTGCGCCGTATCGCGGTCGCTAATGATCACCGGACGCAGGAACACCATCAGGTTGGTCTTCGCGCGCGTCTTGTTTTCGGAGCGGAACAACTGGCCGATCCAGGGAATATCGCCGAGCAGCGGCACCTTGCTGTTGCTGACCTGATAGTTGTCCTGCATCAGGCCGCCGAGCACGATGATTTCGCCGTTGTCGGCCAGCACCGTCGACTGGATCGAACGCTTGGTGAAATCCGGGCCGGCCGGATTGGTCGTCGCGTTGGTCGTGCCGTTCACGATCGCCGAGTCTTCGGTGTACAGCTGGAGCTTCAGGATGCCGCCTTCGGTGATCTGCGGCTTGATGTGCAGCGTGAGACCGACATCGACGCGGTCATAGGTGTTGAACGCCGAACTCGTGGAGCCGCTCGTCAGGTTCGAATACGAACCCGTCTGGATCGGCACGTTGGTGCCGACGACGATCTTCGCTTCCTGGTTGTCGAGCGTGATCAGGTTAGGCGTGGACAGCACGTTGGCATCGTTGGTCTGCGAGAGCGCCTGGAGCAGGGCGCCCAGGCCCTGCACGCCGAACAGGTTGTGCACCCAGCCCACGTTCAGGCCCTGCTGGAGATTGCCCAGCGAGCTCACGAGACTGCCGCCCTGCACGGCGCTGCCCGTCAGGTTGATGATGCTGTTGCTGCTGCCGGTGGACAGATTGGTGCCGGCCAGCACATTGCCGCTGCCGATCTGCCACTGAATGCCCAGGTTGGCGTTCGTGTTCGAGTTCAGCTCGACGATCAGCGCTTCGATATAGACCTGGGCGCGGCGCGCGTCGAGCTGGTCGATCACGGTGCGCAGGTTGCGATAGAGCGGATCCGGCGCGGTGATGATCAGCGAGTTGGTGGCGGCGTCGGCCTGGATCATGCCGCCGCCCGACGAGTTGTCGTCGCTCTTGTCCTTGCCGTTGTCGCCGAGGAAATCGCTGTTGCCGCTTGACGACCCGCTGCCGCCCATCGGGTTGTTCGACGAGCCGCTGCTGCCGCCCAGCGAGCTGGGCAGCGGGGGCGTGCCCGACATGCCGGTGGAGTTGCTGCCGCCGCTGCCACCGCCGCCGTTGCCGTTCTGGTTGAACGAATTTGCGTTGCTGCCGGACGACGACGAATCGTTGCCGCCCTTGCCCATCATGCCGCGCAGGGTCTTGGCCAGTTGCACGGCGTCCGCGTTGCGCAGCGACACGACGTGCATGTTGCCCGGCATGCTGGTCGGCGCGTCGAGCTGCTTCGCCAGTTGTTTGGCCGCCGCGAGGCGCTGCGCGTTCGAGGCGCGCAGCATGATCGAGTTGGTGCGCGAATCGGCGAGCACCGAGACCTTGAGCGTGGGATCGGAGCCGCCAATTGCGCCCGGATCGAGCATCTTCTGCAGCGTAGGCGCGATGTCGAGCGCATTGGCGTTGTGCAGCGGCACGACCTGCACCTGCTGGCCCGCGGCCGTGTCGACGCCCGCGATGATCGCCGCGATACGCCGCACGTTGTCGGCGTAATCGGTCACGACGAGCGCGTTGTTGCCCGGATAGGCGGCGATGGTGTTGTTCGGCGAAATCAGCGGGCGCAGTACCGGCAGCAGGTTGTTGGCCGATTCGTTGCGCAGCTGGAAGACCTGGGTGATGACCTGGTCGCCACGCGCGCCCGGCGCGTTGCCGACATAAGTGGGCACGCCCTGGAGCTTGGCGTCGGCTTCAGGCACGACCTTGAGTACGCCATGATCCTGCACCAGCGAGAAACCCTGCATGCGCAGCGCCGACTGCAGCGTCTTGAGCGCCTGATCCTCGGGGACGGGGTTCTCGGAAACGAGATTGAGCTGCCCCTTCACGCGCGGATCGACAATGATCGTTTTGCCGGTGGCAGCGCCGATGGCCTTCGCGACCTGATCGATGTCGGCATTGACGAAGTTGAGGGTGACCTGGGCATGCGCGAGCTGCGCCGTAATCAGTCCGCTCACGAGCAGCGCCGTGGCGAGGCGACGCAAAGCCATACGATTTCTTCTCATGGGTGTCATATCGAAGCCGGCAGAGGACACCGCCGGCTAGTCGTACTTATCGTGCTCAAGTGCACATCGTGCCCGTGCGAACGGCCCGCTGGCTGCCTGCAACGCAACCGCCTGGCCCCCCAAACCGCCGCAGACTGCCGACGCTCCTCCCCGGCAACCGATGCTCACCAAAAAGAGCAACAGTAGCAGTTTTTCGTGTCGAATTTGTCACAAAGACAAAACGTCTGGGGATTTCTTCTAAAGCGTGCGATGTCGCAAAAGCTATTTGTAAGGATTGACGCGTATCGAGGCCGCGCCTCTTGCGATCTTTCCTGGTTGACGGTGCCCGTGCCCAGGCCGTTTGGGCAGTTTGACGTGTCATGGACTGCCGGTATCATACGGGCGGCGCGGTGCCTGTGAACCTGCGGGTTGCCCCTACAGGGCACGGGTTTTCCCGATATCGGAGACTTCCGACACATATCGGATCGAGCCCGCGCCGAACCGCATCAAGACTGTTTCGCACTCCACTCGACGTTGCAATGAAAAAGGTTGCGTCCGCCACGATCGCCGTTCTTGCCACGCTCGCCGCCATGGCGAGCGCACCGGCGCGCGCCGATTGTTTCGACGAAGCGGCGCACTATCAGAAGGTCAATCCGTTGATCCTGCGCGCCATCGCGTGGCAAGAGTCGCACAACACGCCCGATGCAATGCACAGGAATGCGAACGGTTCGACCGACTACGGCGTCATGCAGATCAACTCGATTCATCTGCCCGCGCTCGCGCAGTACGGTATCTCGCAAAGCACGCTGATGGAGCCGTGCAAGAACGTCTACATTGCCGCCTGGCATTTGCGCCAGAAGATGAACAAGTACGGCAATACCTGGGCGGCGGTGGGCGCTTACCACTCGGAAACCCCCACGCTGCGCGACCAGTACGCCCAGCAGATTGCCGCCATCCTGCGCAAATGGAAGCTGATGCCCTGACGAGTGCGGGCGAGGCTTTGCCTCTGGATTGACCTGGCCGGACGGCCAGCGCCGTCAGCGTGGCGCTCGCGCATGGTGCAAAATGCAGGCTTGCACCGCCGGAAACGCCCGTGCGGCCCGGCCTCCTGCCGCTTTTTCCTGTTTTCCTTACTGCACACTGCGATGAATCCGACGCCACTGCCCGTCACCGTGCTCTCCGGCTTTCTGGGCGCGGGCAAGACCACATTGCTCAGCCACGTCCTGGCGAACCGCGCCGGTCTGCGCGTGGCCGTGATCGTCAACGACCTCGCCGCCGTCAACATCGACGCGGCGCTCGTGCGCGACGCCTCCGCGCTCGCGCGCGTCGAAGAGCGTCTTGTCGAGCTGTCCAACGGCTGCATCTGCTGCACGCTGCGCGACGACCTGCTGACCGAAATCCGCCGTCTGGCCGACCCGGCCCAGGCGGGCCAGCGCTTCGACGCCATCCTGATCGAATCCACGGGTGTCGCCGAGCCGATGCCGGTCGCCGAAACCTTCACGTTCACCGACGAAGACGGCGGATCGCTCGCCGATATCGCGCGGCTGGACACGATGGTCACGGTCGTGGACGCCTTCAATTTCCTGCGCGACTACGCCAGCGCCGACCCGCTCGCCGAACGCGGCATGACGGTGGGCGAGGGCGACGACCGCACCATCGTCGAGTTGCTCATCGAGCAGGTGGAATTCTGCGACGTGCTCGTGCTGAACAAGGCCGATCTCGTGAGCGCCGACGACCTCGCGCGCCTGCAACACATCCTCGCGCGCATCAATCCGCGCGCGGTGCAGGTGGTGAGCCGTTTCGGCGAGGTGCCGCTCGATGCGGTGCTCAACACGGGCCGATTCGATTTCGACGCAGCGGCGAGCGCGCCGGGCTGGCTCGCGTCGCTGCATGAAGACGAACACGCCCACGGTCACACGCATGAACATGCGCACGATCATGAACACGGCGATGAACACGACCACGGCCACGGTCACGACGCTTGCGGCGCGCATTGCAGCCATCCGGATCACCAGCATCGCAGCGAAGCCGACACGTACGGCATCGGCAACTTCGTTTATCGCGCGCGCAAACCGTTCCATCCGGAGCGTCTGTGGGCGCTGCTTAACCAGGAATGGACAGGCGTGCTGCGCTCCAAGGGCTTCTTCTGGCTCGCCACGCGCAACGACGTCGCCGGTCAGCTTTCCCAGGCGGGCGGCGTGTGCCGTCACGGCCCGGCGGGCACCTGGTGGGCCGCGCAGCCGCGCGAGGAATGGCCGCAGGACGCCGAGCTGGAACAGGAGATCGCGCGCGACTGGTTCGGCGATGCGACCGACACGCGCATCGGCGACCGTCGCCAGGAACTGGTGATGATCGGCGTGAATCTCGATCACGCGGCGTGGCGCGCGAAGCTCGACGCGTGCCTCGTCACGGACGCCGAATTCGCCGCGGGCCCCGACGCCTGGCAGGCCTACGCCGACCCGTTCCCCGAGTGGGATTTCGACGATGACGACGATCATGACCACGACGGCGAAGGCGAAATCGTCCATCGCCACGACTGAGGCCCGAACTCTTCGCCCGTAAAAAAGCCGCCTTTCGAGGCGGCTTTTTTCTCAAATAGCGGGCGAAAAAAAACCCGCCAGGGGCGGGTGTCAACTTAAAGCGGTATTGCTTGACTTGCCTTAGCGCTTGTTGACGGCGTCCTTGAACGCCTTGCCAGCCGTGAACTTGACGGTCTTGGCTGCCGGAATCTTGATGGTCTCGCCGGTCTTCGGGTTGCGGCCCGTACGTGCTGCGCGCTTGCCCGAGCCGAAGCTGCCGAAGCCGATCAGCTGGACAGCGTCGCCTTTCGAAACGGCCTTCTTGACCACTTCGAGGAGCGTATCCAGCGTTTCACCGGTTTGAGCCTTGCTAGCGCCCGTCTGTGCTGCGACGGCGTCGATCAGTTCCTGTTTATTCATTGAGATATTCCTTTCTGTGTTTAGGTTGACACGAACAGCGCGAACGCGCCGATTATACGGACGCGTGCCGCGCCGTCGAGCAGCGCGGACCCGGAGCACCCCGGGGATTTGCGTCGCGGATTCGAGGCGCCTGCCGATTCCTGCAAGCACCCGCATCGTCCCGTGACGTCCGTGCTGCCGCTTCCCTGGGCGGCGCTTGCTATGATAGCGCAGCGCAAACCCAATAACGACAAGGGTTTCGAAGATTTCGAGGGGTGCGCGGCGGTTTTTTTGCACGTCTTTACGTTTTTGATGGGCGCCGCGCGCCAAACGCAGCCGGCGCGCATCGAATTAACCTTCGCGCGTTGCGTCGCGCCAACGCTTTGCGGCCGCAAACCCATACCCCACGGGCATTTCCCACTTTCCCCGCCGTCGCGTTAGTCATGACCGCCACCCTGATTCCCGCCACGCTCGCCTTTCGCGAAGATGGCACGCCGTTTTCGCCACGCTTCGGCGACGTCTATCACAGCCCGTCGGGCGCATTCGCACAGTCCGATTTCGTCTTCCTGAAGGGCAACGGCCTGCCTGAACGGTGGCAAAAGCGGCGCATTTTCACGGTGCTGGAAACGGGTTTTGGCATGGGCGTGAACTTCCTGACGACCTGGGCGGCCTGGCGCGACGACCCCGCTCGTTGCGAGCGCCTGCATTTTGTCTCGGTGGAAAAGCACCCGTTCGCACGCGACGATCTGCGCACGGCACTCGATGCGATTGTCGCGCACGCACCGAATGCCGATCTCGCCACGCTCGCGCGCGAGCTGGTTCAAGCGTGGCCAATGCTCGTGCCGGGCACCCATCGGCTCGAATTCGACGGTGGCCGCGTGACGCTCACGCTGGTTTTCGGCGATGCGGTCGAGGCGCTTCCCAAACTGTGGTTGCGCGCCGACGCGATCTATCTGGATGGTTTCGCACCCGCGAAGAATCCCGAACTCTGGTCGCCGGCAATCTTCAAGGCGCTCGCGCGCGTCGCGGGCGAAGACGCGACCTTTGCCACCTGGAGCAGCGCTGGCGACGTCAAACGCGCGCTGGAGCAGAACGGCTTCGAGTTTCGCAAGACGCCCGGTTTCGGCGACAAATGGGCGATGCTCACCGGACGCTTCGCACCGCGCTGGCGCGTGCGCCGTTACGAACCGCCCCTGCCGATGCCACTGGGCGAGCGCCATGCCGTCGTGATCGGCGCAGGCCTCGCGGGCAGTGCGCTCGTGGAGCGGCTCGCCGCGCGCGGCTGGCGCGTCACGCTGCTGGAGCGTCATCCCGCGCCCGCTTGCGAAGCTTCGGGCAATCCGGCGGGCGTGTTTCACCCGCTGATTTCGCGTGACGACAGCACCGCGTCACGGATTACGCGCGCCGGTTTTCTCTACGCGCTGCGCCGCTGGAACGCGCTCGATGCACTGGGTCATGCGCCAAAGCGCACTCATGCAGGACTCCTGCATCTGGCGACTGACGACGAATCGCGCGCCGTAGCCGGAGCACTCGCATCGTTTTGTTATCCCAATGAATTTGTCCATGGCGTCGATCGCGGCGAAGCCGGGCGGATCGCCGGCGTCGAACTCACGCAGGGCGGCTGGTTCTATCCGCACGGCGGCGCAATCGATCCCGCGTCGCTGTGCCGTGCGCAGATCGCGGCAGCCAGCGCCTTCAGCGGTGCGCAGGTAGAAGCGCGCTATGGCGTGCAGGTCGGCCGCATCGCGCGAGCGGGCGAGTCTTGGCAGGTATTCGACGATGCCGGCGCACTGATCGCGCAAGCGGGCGCGGTGATCTTCGCCAATGCGCACGACGCGGCGCGGGCCGCGGCGCTCGACTTCGCGCCCACGCGCAGCGTGCGCGGCCAGCTCTCGCTGATTGATCGAAGCCCGCTCGCGGCGCTGCGCGTGCCCGTGATCGGCGACGGCTATGCGGTGCCGCTCGACGGCGACGTGACACTCGTCGGCGCGACTTACGAAGTGGACGACACGAATCTCGATCTGCGCGCGCCCGGTCACCTGGAGAACCTCGAACGCGTCGCGCTGATGCTGCCCGAGCTGTCCCAGGCCACCGAACCGTCAACCGGCTGGCGAGGCCGCGTGGCGTTGCGCTGCGTCACCAGCGACCGCATGCCGATGATCGGCCAGCTCGGCGACGAGCAAGCCGCCCGCCGTGACGCCCAGCGCCTCTCGGGCGCGTGGCCGCAGGACTTGCCGCGCACGCCCGGCCTCTTTGGCGCGTTTGCGTTCGGCTCGCGCGGACTGGTCTGGGCGTCGCTGGGCGCGGAGCTGATCGCCTCGCAGCTGGAAGGCGAGCCGTGGCCAATCGAGCGCGAACTCGCCGAACAGATCGATCCCGCCCGCTTCCTGCAGCGCGCCTTACGCCAGCGCAGCCTCTAGTCGCAGTTATCGGCGCAAACCTTACATCGAACCTTACAGTGCGACCAATACAGTTATCCCCGCGAGCATGTGGATAACTGCGCGAGTTGTGGACAAGTTTCGTGTGGGCGCGATGTGGGCGTAAACGGGATAACTCACGACCCGGTTTGCGCCCTCAAAAAGTTATTCTTGATTGCCAGGCAACATGCCACACACTATGCGAGCGGTTGTGCGAACGCCAAGCCGCTGATTCACATAGGTATACAGGGGTTATCCACAGGAACGTGCCGCCCTTGTTAACTTCTACTACGTATACATACGGTAAACCGTAAACCTGAAGCTGGTGCTACCGCTATCGGCATGAAAAGCGGGAAAGGCGCTGTCGCGCTGTCTGGCCGCTACACTCAGTGGCGTCGCCATGGCGACGGTCATTTTTTCCGTATCGTCAGCGAAAACGGGCGCAATTACCGGCAACGCCTGGCTTCATCGGGTCAAGTGGGACAATTGCAAAAAAGCTATGGCACAATCGCCGTTCTTTTCCGCGTCAAGCGCCAGACAAGCTGCACCAATTGGCCGACGCGTCCACGGAACGGATGCCGCCTGAACTGAATCTCAGTCCTCAGGACAGCCGGCAGCGTTCGTTCACCCAACCCGGGCGCTGACAATCCATAAGAACGCGCCTGGACCGGCTGTTCGCCGCGCAAGCGGCACCGGTGCGAGGTTTCCCGCTGTCATTCGCCGCCATCTGGCCGCTGCCATCGCTGGCTGCGGGCCTGCGCGTCGCCGGATGACAGCCTCGCGCCCGGCTCGCCGCATATTCGCCACGCATGTGTTATGTCTGCGAGGCACGCGGCTTGCCTGTGAGCCGGGCCGTAGCGGTACTCGTACGTCGGACAGCTGGACTTGTCTTCTGCCGGCCGGAGCGGGCTTGAATGCGCCATCCGGTCCCCTGCAAGAAGGTGTTGCCAAGGAGAAGCCTTCACGATGAAGTCGGCGTTTTCGTTCTTTCCCGCGTGGCCGTTGCACCCCGACGGCATTTTCTGGGCCGGGCTCGCGCTGCTCGCTGCCGGTCTGTGCGGCGAGCTCTGTTATCGCGCCTGGCGTCTGCCGCGGATTTCGGGTTACGCGATCATCGGCCTGATAGCCGGCTCGGCGGGCTTTGGCGTGATCGACATTGACACGGCCAATGCCGCGCGGCCCGTGCTCGACGTCGCGCTCGGCCTGCTGCTGTTCGAACTCGGCAGCCGGCTCGATCTGCGCTGGATCCGCCGCAATCCCTGGCTGATCCTGTCGAGCCTCGCCGAGGCGTCGCTCACGTTCGTGCTCGTGCTCGCCGTCCTGCTGTTTCTTTCCGTGCCCGCCATGGTGGCGATCGTGGTCGCGTCGATTTCCATGGCCACGTCGCCTGCCATGGTGATCCAGCTCAAGACCGAGTTGCGCGCCGAAGGGCAGGTCACGCAGCGTCTCATCACGTTGACCGCGCTCAACAGCATGTACGCCGTCGTGATCGAAAAGCTCGCATCGAGCTGGTTGCACCAGGAAATCTACGGCAACGTGTTCGCCACGATCCTGCAGCCGCTGTATCTGCTGGTTGGCTCGATCGTGGTCGCCTATGTGCTCGCGCGCGCCTGCACCTTGTTCTACCGGCGCCTGAGCCCGCAGGACGAGCATTCGTTCGTGGCGCTGTTCGGCCTCGTCCTGCTGGCGATCGCCGTTGCGCATCTGCTCAAGCTCTCGACCATCCTGAGCCTGCTGGCCGCGGGCATCATCGTGAAGAACCTGGAAGTGCGCCCGCAGCTGTGGCCGCAGCACTTCGGCACGGCTGGCTGGTTGCTCACCGTGATCCTGTTCGTGCTGACGATGACCACCTTCGAGTGGCACAACATCCTCGTCGGCGGCCTGGCGGCGGCGGGGCTGATCGTCGCGCGCCTGGTGGCCAAGCTCGTCGGCGTGCTGATCTTCGCGAAGCCCAGCGGACTTGAGCTCAAGCAGGGCATTGCGCTCGGGGTGGCGCTCACGCCGATGTCGGCGCTCGCGCTGCTGCTCATGGAGGACACCTACGATCTGTATCCGGGCTTCGACCCGAGCCTGCGCGCGATCATGATGTGTGCAATCGTCGTGTTGCAGCTGCTCGGCCCCTGGCTCGTGTACCGCGCGCTGGCGCTCGTCGGCGAACGCGGCGAGCAATGATCGAATGAACGCGGCGGCCGCGCGCCGCCGGAAACACCGCCCGTCACGTGTGCCGCCGCCGCTTTTTCGAGCGAGCGGCGGCGCGTGGCGCGGCCGAATGAGGGGACGTCATGTCACTGGAAACTTTTGTCGATTCGAAGCCGTTCACCTTCGGCGTCGAGCTCGAAATGCAGATCGTCAACACGCATGACTACGATCTGACCAAGGCGGGCAGCGATCTCATGCGCCTCATCAAGGATCAGGAGATTCCCGGCAATATCACGCCCGAAATCACCGAAAGCATGATCGAACTGTCCACCGGCATCTGCACGCATCACGAGCAGGCCGTGGCCGATCTGCGCAAGATCCGCGACGTGCTGGTGGCGGCGGCCGACCGTCTGAACGTCGGCCTGTGCGGCGGAGGGACGCATGCGTTCCAGCAATGGAGCGACCGGCGCATCGTCGATACGCCGCGCTTTCAGTACCTTTCCGAGCTGTACGGCTATCTCGCCAAGCAGTTCACGGTGTTTGGCCAGCACGTCCATATCGGCTGTCCGGATGCCGATAGCGCGCTTTTTTTGCTGCACTCGCTGTCGCGCTTCATTCCTCATTTCATTGCGCTGTCCGCGTCGTCGCCCTATGTGCAGGGTGTGGACACCGGATTTCATTCTGCACGACTGAATTCCGTGTTTGCGTTTCCGCTGTCGGGTCGTGCGCCGTTCGTGCTGAGCTGGGAGGAGTTCAAGGAATACTTTTCGAAGATGGTTCACACGGGCGTTGTCAACAGCATGAAAGACTTCTACTGGGACATTCGCCCGAAGCCCGGTTTCGGCACGATCGAAGTGCGCGTGATGGACACGCCGCTGTCGGTCGAGCGCGCGGCGGCGATCGCCTGCTACATCCAGACGCTCGCGCGCCATCTGCTGGTCGACCGGCCGATCCAGCCGCTGGAGGACGACTACCTCGTCTACACGTTCAACCGCTTCCAGGCGTGCCGTTTCGGCCTCGCGGGCACGGTCGTCGATCCGCAGACGGGCGAGCGCCGCACCATCTCCGAGGACATCCTGGCCACGCTCGACAAGATCGCGCCGCATGGCGACGCGCTGGGCTCGACGCGCGCGCTCAGCGAAATCGGCACGATTGCACGCTCTCAGAACAACGACGCAAGCTGGCTGCGCAGCGTGGTCGCCGACGAAAAGTCGCTGCACGAAGCGGTGCGGCAGCAATGTCTTCGCTGGCGCGCGTGACAGGAAACGCGCCGTGCGGGCGGTGATATCCGGTCATGTGCGCGTGGCGCGTCAAGAATCCGTTAAGAGCGAAAGAGGGCAGCCCGAGGGCTGCCCTCGTTGCTTTTGGCCCATGAATGCCGGCTCCCGTGCGTCAGAACACCTCGCCGAAGCCCACAATGGAGTTTTGCGCGGGGTCACCCAAAGATTTTTTTGTCCCAGGCAAGATACCAGGGGGAGCTTATTTTTTTGATCTTTGCGCGGTTATGGGCAATAGTGTGCAAAAGAGGCTCTGCTGGCCTGTGGGTAACCGCTGAAATGCCTGCAAACTCAAGGGCCTGGAGCATACGCGGTGGTTTTCGTCGTGCTTGCCTGGCAGGCCAAAATGCACGACAGGCGACATACGGATCCCGCGAAGATTGCGCATCGTCAAGAACCTGTCCACATATCATTAGCGTACTTACCAACGGGTTATCCACAATTCCCGTTTGATAAGTTAGCTGTGCGATTTGCTACTCTCGCATAGAATGTCGGTTTGCTGCGCAGGCAAGGCGTTACGAAGGAAGCGCCGGGCCTGCCAGGCGAAGAAAAATGACTGTTCGCAGTCCGCGTCGCAGTCCGCGTATGTGGCAGTTTTCGGCGCGAGCGAAGCAGGAATTTTTTGAGATGGTGTGGACGATTCGCTGAGAACGTCCGCAAGGTTTCCCACAAAGCCGTCGGCACATTCGGCGGCTGACGATGCAGCGCAAGCTGCCAAATAACCAGCGAAAGACTATGAGCGAAGGCGTATACGGAGAGCAGGCAGCCGGGCGGGTGACCCATAGCCTGCTGCGACTTAGCACGGCAATGCGAAGCCAGGCGTGGGACTGGGCTGAAGGCGCAGGCCTCACGCCGACCCAGGGCGAAATTCTCGTGCTGCTGATGCAGCGCAAGGGGCCGATGCGCCTCGGCGAGATCGCCCGCGAGACGGCACTGACTGCCGCAACGACCAGCGATGCAGTGAGCACGCTCGAAACCAAGGGTCTCGTCGAAAAGCGCCGCGCGCTCGACGACGGCCGCGCACTGGCCGTGCGTCTGACCGCGCGTGGCCGTACGGCTGCGAAGAAGGCCGCGCAATGGCCGGACTTCCTGTCGAAGGCAGTGGGCACGCTGCGCGCAGACGAGCAATCGGCGTTCTATCGCACGTTGCTCAAGACGGTCTATGTGCTCGAGTCGCAGGAAGCCATGCCGCAGCACCGCATGTGCCTCTCGTGCTCGCACTTCGAGCCGAGCAAGACCCCCAAGAAGACGCCGCACAAGTGCGCGCTGCTGGGCATCCAGATGTCCGACACCGATCTGCGTCTCGATTGCTCGGTGTACGAACAGGCTGACGCGACGACCCAGAAGAAAAACTGGAAGATCTTCGCAGCCTGATCTCACCCGGTAGCACGCGCAGCGCCCACGAAGCCTGCCGCTCGCCTGCATGGCGCCGCGCCGTTCCTCTGTGGACGGCGGTGTGCGCGGTGTGGCGGCCATGAACGGTTTCGTGGAACAGGCGCCAGCGGGCAGGCGCTGCGTCCACGACGCATCGCGCCCGCGCCAGGCTGTCGCAAGCGCTTGCCATGCGTGCTTCTCACCTGTACCCGATGTGCGTCCGGCATGACGCCGGCGCCGCGCGTCGAATTGTGTAGCTGACCCAGGGATTTGCCGATGAATCGCGAAGTATTGGCCATTCGCCACGTATATTTCGAGGACCTCGGCAGTTTCGAGCGCGTGCTCGGCGATCGCGGGCGGCCGGTTCGCTATGTCGATGTCGGCTTCGCCCGTGTCGGCGCGCTCAATCCCACCTCCGCGTCGCTCATGGTGATCCTTGGCGGGCCCATCAATGCCTGCGACGACGCTCGCTATCCCACACTTGCACCCATCGCCGCGCTGATCGAAAAGCGGATTGCGGCGGGACTGCCCACGCTTGGCATTTGCCTGGGTGCGCAGTTGATTGCGCGCGTGCTCGGTGCGCGCGTCTATGCGGCGGATCACAAGGAAATCGGCTGGACGCCGCTCACGTTGACCGATGCAGGCCGCGCTTCGCCGCTGCGTCATGTGGATGGCGCATCGACGTCGATGCTGCACTGGCACGGCGATACCTTCGATTTGCCGCCGGGCGCGACACGTCTTGCGTCGACGCCGCTGTGCGAGAACCAGGCGTTCGCGTGGGGCGACAACGTGCTCGGGCTGCAATGCCATCCCGAAGTGCGCGCCGACCGTTTCGAGCCCTGGCTGATCGGCAACGCGGGCGAACTCGACGCTGCGGGCATCGACATCAACGTTCTGCGCGCCGAGACTGCCCAGCACGCGCCGCGTATGGAAACCCAGGCGAGCCTGATGTTCCACGAATGGCTCGATGTGCTCGACAAGCAGGCTGCCGGCACAGCGGCCAGGCAGCCGTAGGCGTCGTCCCGGCCGCCAGGTCGCAAAGCCGCAAAGCCGATCACACGTTGTTTGTTTTCGTCAGCCGCCCGCAGGCCGACGAGTCGGGCCGATAAGTCCAACGTGGCCCTGCCTGCACGCCCAGAGGCCTTGAAAGCGCCTGTCAAAAGCGCGTGCTATTCTCGGACGCTCCCCACCACCGTCCGCATTCCCTGCCCATGAGCACGCTCTTTTCTCCGCTCACGCTGCGTGGCGTGACGCTCGCCAATCGCATTGTCGTTTCGCCGATGTGCCAGTATTCGGCCGAGCGCGGCGAAGCCAATGACTGGCACATGATCCACCTCGGTCATCTCGCGCTTTCGGGCGCCGCGATGCTGTGCATCGAAGCCACGGCCGTCGAGCCCGATGGCCGCATCACGCCAGGCGATCTCGGCCTTTGGGACGACGCCACCGAAGCCGCGCTCGAACCTGTGATCGCCGCAATCCGCCGTTTTTCGCCTATCCGCATCGCCATGCAGATCTCGCATGCGGGCCGCAAGGCATCGAGCCACGTGCCCTGGGAAGGCGGTCAGCTGATCAGCGTCGCCGATGGTGGATGGCTGCCGCATGCGCCTTCGGCGTTGCCGCACAAGGACGACGAAACGCCGCCGCTCGCGCTCGACACCGCCGGTTTGAATCGCGTGCGCAATGCGTTCGCGGCGACTGCGCGGCGCGCGGCGCGACTGGGTATCGACGCGCTCGAAATCCACTGCGCGCACGGCTACCTGCTGCATCAGTTTCTCTCGCCGATCGCCAATCAGCGCACCGACGAATACGGCGGCTCGCTCGAAAATCGCATGCGTTTCCCGCTCGAAATCTATGACATCGTGCGTGCGCAGTTTCCCGATGACCGGCCCGTTGGCGTGCGCGTGTCGGCGACCGATTGGGTCGAAGGCGGCTGGACGCCCGACGATACCGTCGTCTTTGCGCAGGCGCTCAAGGCGCGCGGCGCGGACTGGATCGACGTGTCTTCGGGCGGCGTGTCGCCGCTGCAGAAGATCCCGCTTGAGCCCGGCTATCAGGTGCCGTTCGCACGCAAGGTGAAGCAGGAAACCGGCATGACGACGATTGCCGTGGGCCTCATCACCGACGCGTTGCAGGCCAACCAGATCATCGAAGACGGCGAGGCCGACATGATCGCGATGGCGCGCGCGATGCTCTACGATCCGCGCTGGCCGTGGCACGCTGCCGCGCAACTCGGCGCGACCGTGAGCGCGCCGCCGCAGTACTGGCGCTCGCAACCGCGCGAGCTCAAAAAGCTGTTCGGCGATACGACGCTTGGGCAGCGCTGAACGCGAGGCTCACGCGTGGCGTGTGCAATGAGCATGCACGATGTGTGGCCAGGCAGTGCGGCGAGTGTTGTGCGCTGCACGTAGCAGGTTGAACGAAAGAGGCGCGAGCGTGTACGATGCCGGTTGTGGCGCGCCTCGGATTGGCCTCGATTGCTGGTTCAGTTCGTGCACGCTCACGAGCGCGGCGCCGACAAGGCGCCGCGTTTGCGTGGAGCGCGGCATTTTCTGCACGGCGCGACGCGCGCAACTTGTCGCGGTATGCGTGAGCCGCGAGCGGGAACATCTCCCCAGTCCCAGTACTTCACAAGGATTCCATCAATGAGTGTACGCAGGATCGTCGTGCGCCAGTCGGGCGTACACGGCAAGGGCGTATTTGCAGCCGATGCGATCGAGGCCGGCGAACGGCTGATCGAATACAAGGGCGAGCGCATCTCGTGGAAGGAAGCATTGCGGCGTCATCCACATAATCCCGACGAACCGAACCACACCTTCTATTTCGCGCTCGACGACGGCGACGTGATCGACGGCAAGGTCAAGGGCAACAGCGCGCGCTGGATCAACCACTCGTGCGCGCCGAACTGCGAAGCCGAAGAGATCGAAGGGCACGTCTACATTCACGCGCTGCGCGACATCGAGCAGGGCGAGGAACTGTTCTACGACTACGGTCTCGTGATCGACGCGAAGCAGACGAAGAAGCTCAAGCGCGAATACGAATGCCGCTGCGGCGCAGGCAAGTGCCGCGGCACGATGCTCGCGCCGCCCGACGATAGCGACGGCAAAGCCAAGGGCAAGAGCGCGAAGAAGGGCAAGAAGAAGAAATGATGCGCTGACGCTGAAGCTTGCGTTTCAGCGTGACCGGAAAGCACATGGGCCGCAAATGCGGCCCATGCTTTTTTGGTCGGTCGACTCAGGTCAACGCAGGTCGACGTAGGTCAATGCAGGTCGATCAGAGATCGATCGGCGCCTGATGCGCAGGCTTCTTCGCCGGTTCTTCGCTGTGAGCGCTGTCCATTGCGCTGATCGTGCGCTTCACAGGCTCGCCTGGGCGCTTCATGTTGAGCGGCACGCGCACGATGAAACGCGCGCCGCCTTCGGGCGCATCTTCATAATGCACGCTGCCGCGATGCAGGGTCATGATGTCGTGCACGATCGCGAGACCGAGACCCGCGCCGCTGTCGACGCCGCTTTCGCTCTGGCCGTCGCCGCGGAAGAAGCGCTTGAAGAGATCCGCCTGCTGACCTTGCGGCACGCCGCGACCGTTATCCTCGACGATGATTTCCGCCATCGGCACACCGTCCGCGATCGTCTGCGAAACCGTCACGGTGATGCGCCCGCCATCGGCGCGTGCGGGCGGCAGGTACTTGAGCGCGTTATCGAGCAGGTTCGCGATGACCTCGTGCAGCAGCACGGGATTGCCGCGCACCATCAGCGGCGTATCGTTCTCGGGATCGTCAAGGCGCTGGAAGCCCAGGTCGACGTGCCACGCGAGCGCACGCGGCACCCATTCCGCGCCGGTTTCGAACGCGAGCGCGGCCATGTCGATATCCACGAAACGGGCGGCCTGTTCGCCAGGCTCCGCGCGCGCGAGCGACAGCAGCTGATTGGACAGGCGCACGGCGCGGTCGGCGGCGGCGCGCAGTTCGCGTACGGCGTCGCTGACCTTTTGCGGTTCGCGCGCGTTCACGGCCTGCTCGGCGTGCAGCTTCACGGCGGTGAGCGGCGTGCGCAACTGATGCGCGGCATCGGCGATGAATTTGCGCTGGCCGTCGAGTGCGGTCTTCAGGCGGCCGAGCAGCGCGTTGAGCGCGCCCGTGAGCGGGCGGATCTCGACGGGCACATAGGTCTCGTCGACCGGCTCCAGCGACGTGTGCGTCTGCCGGTTGAGCGAATCGGCAAGATCGGTGAGCGGGTTGAGTTGCTGGTTGACCACGCGCCACACGATCACCCAGCCCGCGAGCAGCAGGAGCAGCAGCGGCATCATGATCGCCACGAGGAATTCGGCGGCGATGCGAAAGCGGTGGTGCACCGGCTGGCCCACTTCCACGACGATGGGGTTGCCGTGCGGCTGCGGCACGCGCACCTGGGCGACGCGCACGCTCACGCCTTGATATAGGGTCTCGAACACGTACGCATAGTGCATGCGGCGCACGTTGGTGCCTTGCAGCGGCAGGTCGTGATCGCCAGCGATTTCCGTTTCGCCGTTGCTGATGCGGTAGACGAGATGCTCGACGGGGTCGGAGAACATCGCCTGGGCAAGCGGCGGGACGGTGACGGGTGCATCCGGGCCGGCAATCTGGATCTGTTTCGAGATCGCGGTGGCGAGGTCGGCGAGCGAGCGATCGACCACGTGCTGCGTGTACTGCCACGCGAGCCAATAGGCGATCAGGCCGCTCATCAGCGCGAGCAGTGAGAGTGGGGCGGCGAGGCGGCGCAGCAGCGTACGGCGCAGGCTCGTTGCGGCCGGGAGGGACATGATCGGTTCAGGCTCAGGGTAGACGTGGGCGCGGCGCCAGGAAGGCGAGCCACGCGGGGCTGAACCATTTTACGCGGGTGGACGCCCGTGCGGCAGAGACTGGGTCTCGCGGCGCGGTAGCGGGGTAAGACGGGGAGGGAGAGACAGGCGCCTCGCGTTCGGGCGAGACGCCTTGTAGAACCGCAAAAGGCTTAAGCGGCCTGGCGGATTTCCTGCAGCAGGTAGCCGAAGCCACGCACCGTGACGATCTCGACACGGCAGTTTTCGAGCTTCTTGCGCACGCGGTGCACGTAGACTTCGATCGCGGTGTCGCCGAGATCGCCGCCGAAGTGCGTGAGGTGGTCTTGCAACTGGGCCTTGCTCACGACGCGGCCATGACGCAGCAGCAGCATTTCGAGCACGGCGAATTCGCGCGGCGAGAGCTCAAGCGGCTTGTCGTCGTTGAAGATGCGGCGGTCGACGCCCGACAGGCGCACGCCGCCGAGCGACACTTCAGGACGCGGCACGTCGCCATGCGGGCCGCTGCGGCGCATCACGGCGCGGATGCGCGCTTCGAGTTCTGCCGGTTCGAACGGCTTGAGCATGTAGTCGTCGGCGCCCGAATTGAGGCCTTGCACACGGTCATTAAGCTCGTCGCGCGCGGTCAGCACGATCACGGGCGTATGCCGGTTGCTTTGACGGAAGCGCGACAGCAGCGTCATGCCGTCGATGCCCGGCAAGCCGAGGTCGAGGATCACGAGCTCGTGACGGTTCTGCGTGAGAGCCTGTTCGGCGAAGATGCCGTCGTGGACCATGTCGACCGTGAAGCCGGCTTGTTCGAGGCTGGACTGGATGCCGCGTGCGATGGGGCGGTCGTCTTCGATCAGAAGGAGTCGCATGGGATTCGCTCAAGTACAATGGGTTTAGCGTTCAGGCACGCAGTTCGCAAGCGCCGCTTGTTTGTGAAACGACACAAAATCGGCAGCGCAGCGACTGAGCGGCGCCGCGTGCAACGGTTGCACGATCACGACCAACATGTCCGATATCTCCATCACCGAACTCGAAGCCGCGATCAACTTCTGGCGCGACCGCTCGCCTTCGAGCGGCGACGAACTCGCGTTGTGCCAGGAGGCAAGTGCGCTCTCCCGGCCATATGCGCTGCTGATTGTACAGCGTCAGAACGTCTTCTCACCGGAACGTTTAGACCCTCACGCACGCATTGCCTGGGAGTCTTACGTGTCCCTCAAGAAAGGCCTTCAAAGCTGAAGGTTTCGACGTCCGATACCCTGCATTATGCTTTCATTGCAGCGCATGTGCCCGTTGCGCGCCGTGCGCACCCTTGCCTAACGCACGACGCATCCATTGCGCTTACTTGCGCGTTCTCCGGATATACCCAGGCGCGCGGCGCCCGACCCGACGATCAGGTCGTGAGCGGGCCCGGCGCGATCGAATCGATGAAGCTCGCGAGTTCGATGTCGCGCGTCGTGAGGCCGTCGGCTTCATGCGTCGAGAGCGTGATTTCCACGCGGTTATAGACGTTGAACCACTCGGGATGGTGATTCATTTCCTGCGCCTTGATCGCTACGCGCGTCATGAAGCCGAACGCTTCGTTGAAGTCGGCGAAACGGAAGTGACGCTGGATGGCGTCGCGGCCCGCGACGGCTTGCCAGCCATGCAGGCCGGCCAGTTGCGAGGCGCGCTCTTCGGAGGTGAGTCGGTTGATCATCTTGGCACCTGTATGCGCTATATGCGTTATGCGTTTCATGTTTCGTAGCCGGCGATTGAACGCGCGCTTGCACGCTTGCGTGCTTGCGCTCATTCAACGCGCGCCGGAACGATGATTGATTCTTCCACGGATGGACTGGACGTGCTGACGACGCCGCGCCGACTGCGGCAATCGGCGTAGTCGGTACGTCGGGTGGCTTGCGTTGACGCAAGCGCGACGCCGTTTAAAAAAGCGTTTAAACGTCGCCGTCCTCAAGCCAGCCTTCGCGCGTGCCGCGTGTGTAGACCGTGTCGCTCGCCAGCACATCGCCAGCGCCATGCGGTTGCAGGGCGATGAGCGGCGCGGGGTCGCCCAGACGCGCCGCAATGCCCGCGCCGAGAGCGTCGAACAACTGCGCGAACGAGTCGATCACGAAGTAGGACTTCTGGAATGTGTCGATGCGATAGCGCGTGCGCAGCACGCGATCGAGGTCGAACGCGAGCCGGTTGGGCGCGGCGCTTTCCACGCTGTAGAGCGATTCGCCCTTGCTCGACACAATGCCCGCACCGTAGATCTTCACGCCATGCGCGGCGCTGGCGTCGCGCAGCAGGCCGAATTCCACCGTGTACCAGTAGAGCCGCGCGAGCAGCGGCAGGGCGGATTCGTCGACGGCGAGCGCCGCGCGTCCGTATGCGTGGATCGCATCGGCGAAAACGGGATCCGTGAGCAGCGGTACGTGGCCGAACAGGTCGTGGAAGCAGTCCGGCTCCTGGAGGTAGTCGAGCTGGTCGGGGCGACGCATCCACCAGGTCACCGGAAAGCGCCGGTTGGCCAGGTGCTCGAAGAAAATGCGATCGGGCACGAGACCCGGCACGGCGACGATGCGCCAGCCCGTGGCGGCCATCAGGCGCTCGCTGACGGCCTCGAAATCGGGCACGTGCGCGACGTTCAGGCCGATGCGCTGCGCGCCCTCGATGAAGGCGTCGCAGGCGCGGCCTTCGAGCAAGGCCATTTGCCGCTGGTAAAGCTGATCCCAGACCGCGTGATCGACCGCGCCATAGCGCTCGCGCGGCTGGTCGATGGTGAAATCCGCACGGGTTTCCAGGCCCGCATCGAATTGTTCCTGCAGTTTGGCGGTGGCGGCGATGGCCATTGTTTGACGCTCCACTAAAAGCAACTTGCTGACATGTGCTGACAGGAAAGTGTAGAGCGGAGTGCGTGCGGGAGGTGCGCGTTTCGGGTGTCTTATCGGCTTGTCATGCGATAATCGTGCATCAAATAGTTATTCAATGCAGGATATTTTCATGCTCGAACTCGATCACTTCGATCTCGCGCTGCTCGACGTATTGCAGCGCTTTGGCCGCGCCACCCATCAGCAACTGGGCGAGCAGGTGCCGCTCTCGCCGTCGCAGATCGGCAGGCGCTTGCAGCGGCTGGAGGCGTCGGGCGTGATCGACGGCTATCGCGTCGTGCTGCGGCCCGAAAAGCTGGGTCTGGGCGTCACGGCGTTCACGAGCCTGAAGTTGAAGCACCACGGCGATTCGATCATCGAGCAGTTCCAGCAGCAGATCGACGTGCTGCCGGAAGTGCTCGAATGCCATGCCGTGGTGGGCGACGCCGATTACCTGCTGCGTATCGTGGCGCCGGACTTGAACGCGCTGTCGTCGTTCGTGATGAAGAAGCTCATGCGCGTGCCCGGGGTGGACAGCGTGCGCTCGAACATCGTGCTCACGACCTTCAAGCGCAATGGCCCGCTGCCGCTCGGGCATCTGGAGCCGGGCGCGGCGCCGCTTTGAAGGCGCGCCGCGCGGTTGCCGCGTTGTTGCCTGGCCTGGGCGGTTTCAGGCCGCTTGAGCCGGCGTATTGAGCAGGTCGACGTAAGCCACGGCTACCAGGTCGCTCTCGTCCACGCCGAGCTTCTTGAACACGGCGGCCGCTTCGGCTTCGCCGCCCTGCTCGTCGTCATCGGGCGCGAGCACCACTTCCAGTTCGACGAAATCGCCCAGCCCGTCCACGCGATCCAGGTGGATACGGGTGCGGCCCGCCAGGTAGACGTGGCGCTCCTTCGAGACAATGCCGCGCGTGGTCAGGGCCGTGGCCAGCAGCGAGTGCATGGCTTCGGCGTTCGTGACGGGGCTGCGCGTGTAGTACGAGGCCTTGGGGCCGTCGCGGTCGTCGCGCTGGTAGAAGATCAGTTCGGCCGGCGTGCCGTCGTCGAACTGACGCAGCTTCAGGCGTCCGCGCGGCACATCGTAGAAGAAGTCCTGCTGGCGAAAGATCAGCGGCGCATCGGATGCGAGCTGGGCGGCGCGCTCGCGCAGGGCGTCGAAGTGACGGGCGCGGGCTTTGATTTCGATGTTGCGGGCCATGCAAGGCTCCTGTTGGAACGAGGGAACGATGGGCGAGGCTCGAACGCGCCGCAGCGAACCTCCCGCAGGGAGCATGCAAAAAACGCGGCGCGAATGTCGAATCTAGCAAAACTTGCGTGACCGCGCTGTTACATCGATGACAGTTTCATCGATTGCCGATGCCGGGCGGTTAAGGTCAGACGTAATGCAGCGATGCTCCACGTTCATGAGCGGGGCTCATATCGTCCACTGTGTTTCGATGGCCTTGAGCGCCGCTGCAATGGCGGGCTCGTCGCGGCGGTCGGCGCGCGTGATGAAGGTGAGCTCGGTCGGCACCGTCACGCCTTCGACGATGGTGAGCGCGTGCGCATGCGCCTCCGCGATGGCCGTGGCGTCGCGAGCGAGGGTCAGGCCCACGCCCGATTTCACGAGGTCGAGCATCGACGGTTCCTGATCCACTTCCGCCACCTTGTTGGGCTTCGCGCCTGCCGCTTCGAACAGTCCCGACAACAGGCGGTTGTGCGCAGACGCAGGCGGCGTCCAGATCCACGGCAACGCTGCTAGCGCACGCCAGTCGCGTGCGCCTTTCACGCGGTCTTTCCAGCCGGCGGGCGCGAGCACGCGGTACTGGAAGCGGGTGAGCGTGAGCGTATGGAACACATCCGCATCGGGCGCGGGCTGGCCGATGTAATAGCCCACGTCCAGCTCTCTCGCGCGCACCTGGTCGAGCACCCAGCCCGACATGCCGTGGCGCAGCGCCGTTTCGATCTGCGGCCAGGTTTCCACGAGCTGGCGCAGAAAGCCGCCCAGGCGCAGAAACGCCGGATCGAGGATCGTGCCGATGCGCAGCGTGCCGCGAACTTCATGACGCAGCGCATCAGCGGCGCGTTGCACGTCGCTAGCGGCCGCTAGCGCGCGCTCGGCGTGCGGCAGCAGCGCCTGGCCGTCGCGCGTGAGCGCGAGTCCATGCGCGGTGCGCGTGAAGAGCGTGACGCCCAGCGTCTCCTGCAGATGCTTGATCTGCAGGCTCACGGCGGGCTGCGTGAGATGCAGATGGGTGGCTGCGCGCGTGAGCTTGCCCTCGCGCGCGACCGTCACGAACGCCCGTAACAAGGTCAGATCCATGCACTGATATTAACGCGCCTTATATCGCATTTGAGGATTAATCATTGGATCGGCGCGGGGCCGTGAGATTACGCTTGAGTCCGATCTGCGCATCTTGCGCAGGCCAGCGCGCCTGGCGCGCGACCAGATAAACCTCCATCGAAGAGGGATACATGAGCGAGACACATCGAAGCGAGGCGCCCGTGCGCGACCTCACGCATTTCGTCAATGGCCGTGCACTGGAATCGACCAGCGGCCGCTACGCCGACGTCTTCAATCCCGCCACTGGCGCAGTCAGCGCCCGCGTGCCGCTCGCGAGCGTGGCCGAAGTCGATGCGGCCGTCGCCGCCGCGCAGGCCGCGTTTCCCGCCTGGAGCGAAACGCCGCCCATCAAGCGCGCGCGCGTTCTCTTCAAGTTCAAGGAACTGCTCGACCGTCATCACGACGAACTGGCCGAACTCGTCACGCGCGAACACGGCAAAGTGTTCTCCGACGCGAAAGGCGAGGTGATGCGCGGCATCGAAATCGTCGAATTCGCGTGCGGCATTCCCAACCTGCTCAAGACCGATTTCACCGACCAGATCGGCGGCGGCATCGACAACTGGAACCTGCGGCAGCCGCTGGGCGTCGTCGCGGGCGTGACGCCGTTCAACTTCCCGATGATGGTGCCGTGCTGGATGTTTCCGGTCGCGCTGGCGTGCGGGAATACCTTTGTGTTGAAGCCTTCGGAGCGCGATCCTTCGGCGTCGCTGCGGCTTGCGGAACTGCTCAAGGAAGCGGGCTTGCCCGATGGCGTCTTCAACGTCGTGCACGGCGACAAGATGGCCGTCGACGCGCTCATCGCGCATCCCGACATCGCCGCGCTGTCGTTCGTCGGTTCCACGCCGATCGCCGAATACCTCTACACGGAAGGCACGAAACACGGCAAGCGGGTGCAGGCGCTGGGCGGCGCGAAGAATCACCTCGTGGTGATGCCGGACGCCGATCTCGACCAGGCCGTCGATGCGCTGATCGGCGCGGCCTATGGATCGGCGGGCGAGCGCTGCATGGCGATCTCGGTGGCGGTGGCCGTGGGCCATGTCGCCGACGAACTGATCGAGCGCCTCACGCCGCGCGTAAAAGCGCTCAATATCGGCGACGGCATGAACGAGGCGTCGGAGATGGGGCCGCTCGTGACGGCGGCACATCGCGCGAAGGTGCAGGGCTACATCGATGCGGGCGTCGCCTCGGGCGCGAAGCTCGTGGTCGATGGGCGCGGCCATACGGTCGCCGGTCGCGAGAACGGTTTCTTCCTCGGCGGCACGCTGTTCGACGACGTGAAGACCGATATGTCGATCTATCGCGAGGAGATCTTCGGGCCAGTGCTTTCGGTCGTGCGCGTGCCCGATTTCGCGAGCGCGGTCGAGCTCATCAACGCGCACGAGTTTGCCAATGGCGTGTCGTGTTTCACCTCCGACGGCGGGGTGGCGCGCGCGTTCTCGCGGCAGATCAAGGTGGGCATGGTCGGCATCAACGTGCCGATTCCGGTGCCGATGGCGTGGCATTCGTTCGGCGGCTGGAAGCGCTCGCTGTTCGGCGACCATCACGCGTATGGCGAGGAAGGCGTGCGTTTCTACACACGCTACAAGAGCATCATGCAGCGCTGGCCGGACAGCATCGCCAAGGGCGCCGAATTCACCATGCCGGTGGCGAAGTAAGCGGGGCGCGTCATCATGTCAGCCACTCATGAGGCTTCAGGCGGGCGGCGCGTCGAAGGGGACTTCGATTACGTGATTGTCGGCGCGGGGACGGCGGGCTGCGTGCTCGCCAACCGCCTCACGCAGGACCCCGACGTGAGCGTGCTGCTCATCGAAGCGGGCGGCAAGGACGACTATCACTGGATCCATATTCCCGTCGGCTATCTGCACTGCATCGGCAACCCGCGCACGGACTGGCTGTACAAGACCGCTGCGGAGAAGGGGCTCAACGGGCGCTCGCTGTCGTATCCGCGCGGGCGCGTGCTGGGCGGATCGTCGTCGATCAACGGCATGATCTACATGCGCGGCCAGCGCGAGGACTACGACAACTGGGCGCGCGTGACGGGCGATTCGGGCTGGTCGTGGGACGCGGTGCTGCCGGTCTTCAAGCGCAGCGAGGACTACCACGGCGGCGCGAACGAGTTCCACGGCGCGGGCGGCGAATGGCGCGTGGAAAAACAGCGCCTCAAATGGAAGATTCTTGAAACCTTCGCACAGGCCGCGCAGGAGCAGGGCATTCCCGCGACGAACGACTTCAATCGCGGCAATAACGAAGGCGTCGGCTACTTCGACGTGAACCAGAAGCGCGGCGTGCGCTGGAATGCGTCGAAGGCGTTCCTGCGTGCGGCGATGAAGCGGCCCAATCTCACCGTCGTAACGGGCGCACTCACCGAGCGCGTGATCTTCGAAGGCAAGCGTTGCGTGGGCGTCGATTATCTGGCCCAACCCGCTGGCGTGCCGTATCGCGCCCGTGCGCGCTGCGAGGTGATTTTGAGCGCGGGCGCGGTGAATTCGCCGCAATTGCTGGAGCGCTCCGGCATTGGCGATGCCGCGCGCCTCGCGCAGCTTGGCGTGCAACTCGTGCAGGATCTGCGTGGCGTCGGCGAGAACCTGCAGGATCATCTGCAGTTGCGCATGGCGTTTCGCGTGAACGGCGTGCGCACGCTCAACACGGCGTCGGCGCATTGGTGGGGCAAGCTGATGATCGGCATGGAGTACGCGCTGCTGCAAAGCGGGCCGATGTCGATGGCGCCTTCGCAACTGGGTGCGTTCGCGAGATCGGATACGAGCGATCCAGGGCTCGCGCGTCCCGACTTGCAGTATCACGTGCAGCCGCTTTCGCTCGATCGCTTCGGCGAGCCGCTGCATCGCTTCAATGCGTTCACCGCGTCTGTGTGCAACCTGCGGCCCACGTCGCGCGGCAGCATTCATGCGGTTTCCGCGCGCGCCGAGGACGCGCCCGCGATCGCACCGAACTACCTCTCGACCGAACACGACCTGCGCGTGGCCGCCAACGCGTTGCGTCTCACGCGCCGCATTGCGGCGTCGGCGGCGCTTGCGCGTTATCAGCCGCATGAAATCCTGCCGGGCCTGGCGTTCCAGAGCGAAAGCGAGTTGCGCGAGGCGGCGGGCAACATCGGCACGACGATCTTCCATCCGGTGGGCACCTGCCGCATGGGCCGCGCCGACGACGCCGATGCCGTGGTCGATGCGCGTCTGCGCGTGCGCGGCGTGCAGGGCTTGCGCGTGGTGGATGCGTCGGTGATGCCGTTCATCACCTCGGGCAACACGAATTCGCCCACGCTGATGATCGCCGAACGCGCCGCGCAGATGATGCGCGAGGATCGGCGTGCAACGACGGGTGTGTCCGTGAATACGCAGGACGTGGCTCGCGCGCCCGTCGCGCCCGTCGGCTGAAGCGCGCGCTTAACTGTGCGCGTCGGCCCGCGGTGGCTGAGCGACGCGCAGCAAAGCGGGTGTTTCGGAGCACTATCCAGGACACGCGCCGCGTCGGCGGCGCGTGTGCTTTTGCACGTCCACGGTGCAGGTGCAACGTATTTAACTTGCGTGCATCGTGCTGTCATCGGGCGTCTATTTGACGCTAAATCGCCGGGCGGAATTTCATACGAATTGCCGCTCACCCGTAAGTGCAAATCCCAATGATTGCGCTGCATCAATGGCGAGACAATGGCGCGGAATGACAAAAGCGGGGGAGGCATGCGCCGGAACATGGCGCGTCATGCATCGTCGTGCGCGACTGAAGCACGCACGAACCCATCGAAGCCAGTCGAAGCATCAGCCTTTACTTCGCGTGGAAGGGAACATGATTCTCGGCGACACGATTCTGGAGACGCGCGGCCTCACGAAACAGTTCAAGGGCTTTACGGCCGTGAACGGCGTGAACCTGCGTGTGTGCCGCGGTTCGATACACGCGCTCATTGGGCCGAACGGCGCGGGCAAGACCACTTGCTTCAATCTCCTGACTAAATTTCTCGTGCCGAGTGCGGGGCGCATCGTCTTCAACGGCATCGACATCACTAACGAGCGGCCCGCGCAGATCGCGCGGCGCGGCATCATCCGTTCGTTCCAGATTTCGGCGGTATTTCCGCATCTGACGGCGTTGCAGAACGTGCGCATCGGCCTGCAACGGCAGCTGGGCACCGCGTATCACTTCTGGAAAAGCGAGCGTACGCTGGCCGAACTCAACGATCGCGCGATGGACTTGCTCACCCAGGTCGGCCTCACCGATTTCGCCGATGTGCCCACCGTCGAGCTGGCCTATGGGCGCAAGCGCGCGCTTGAAATCGCCACGACGCTGGCGATGGAACCCGAACTGATGCTGCTCGACGAACCGACCCAGGGCATGGGCCATGAGGACGTGGATCGTGTGACGGCGCTCATCAAGAAAGTGTCGACGGGTCGCACGATCCTGATGGTCGAGCACAACATGAACGTGATCGCGGGCATCTCCGACACCATCACCGTCCTGCAACGCGGCGAGGTGCTGGCCGAAGGCAGTTACGCTGAAGTCTCGAAGAATCCGCTCGTCGCCGAAGCCTATATGGGCAGCGCCGACGCGGCGCTCGCAGGGGCGCACGCATGAGCACCGTGACCGAACAGCGGGGCGACCAGGAAGCGGTGGCCGGGGAGGGCGAAAGCGCGCTGGAGATCGCGGGCTTGCAGGCGTGGTACGGCGAATCGCACATCCTGCATGGCGTCGATCTATCGGTGAAGCGCGGCGAAGTCGTGACGCTGCTTGGGCGCAACGGCGCGGGTCGCACGACAACGCTGCGCGCGATCATGGGCCTCACGGGACGGCGCACCGGGTCGATCCGTGTGGGTGCGCGCGAAACCATCCAGATGCCGACCTATCGCATCGCGCATTGCGGAGTCGGCTATTGCCCCGAGGAGCGCGGCATTTTCGCGAGCCTGTCTTGCGAAGAGAACCTGCTGCTGCCGCCGGCCATTGGCGCGAAAGGGGGCAAGGGCGGCGTTCAGGGCATGTCGCTCGACGAGATCTATTCGATGTTCCCCAATCTCGCGGAGCGGCGTCACAGCCAGGGCACGCGCCTGTCCGGCGGCGAGCAGCAGATGCTGGCCGTCGCGCGCATCCTGCGCACCGGCGCGAACCTGCTGCTGCTCGACGAGATTTCCGAGGGCCTCGCGCCCGTCATCGTGCAGACGCTCGCGCGCATGATCATCACGCTCAAGTCGCGCGGCTACACGATCGTGATGGTCGAGCAGAACTTCCGTTTCGCGGCGCCACTTGCCGACCGTTTCTATGTGATGGAGCACGGGCGCATCGTCGAGCGCTTCGGCATCGCCGAACTCGAAGGAAAAATGCCCGTGCTGCACGATCTGCTTGGGGTCTAGTTTCCCGATTAGCACGACGCGCGGGCGCTTGCGCCACGCGACGGCTGCTGTTGTGTCCTGTTTTGCCTTGCCTGAATAACAACGCTGCATCACAACGCCACCAGTGAAGGAGACAGCAATGAAGAAAACCACGTTCGCGCGGCTCGCGGCCTATGCAGCCGCCACGGCAGCGGCTACGGCGCTTTGCGCGGGGAGTGCGCAGGCCGCGAACGACGCGGTGAAGATCGGCTTCATCACCGACATGTCGGGACTCTATGCGGACGACGACGGCCAGGGCGGCCTCGCGGCGATCAAGATGGCGGTCGCGGACTTTGGCGGAAAAGTGCTCGGCAAGCCCATCGAGATCGTCTACGCCGATCACCAGAACAAGGCCGATATCGCCGCGTCGAAGGCGCGCGAATGGATGGATCGCGACGGCATCGACATGCTGCTCGGCGGCACCAATTCGGCGACCGCGCTGGCGATGAACCAGGTCGCCCAGGAGAAGAAGCGCGTCTACTTCAACACGGGCGCGGGCACCGATGCGCTGACCAACGAGCAATGCACGCCGTACACGATCCACTACGGCTACGACACGGTCGCGCTCGCCAAGGGCACGGGCCTCGCGGTGCTCAAGCAGGGCGGCAAGTCGTGGTTCTTCCTGACCGCCGACTACGCGTTCGGCAAGTCGCTCGAAAAGAACACCGCGGACGTGGTGAAGGCCAACGGCGGCCAGGTGCTGGGCGAAGTGCGCCACCCGCTGTCGGCATCGGACTTCTCGTCGTTCCTGTTGCAGGCGCAGGCGTCGAAGGCGCAGGTGCTCGGCCTTGCGAACGCGGGCGGCGACTCGGTCAACGCGATCAAGGCGTCGAAGGAATTCGGCATCACCAAGACGATGAAGATCGCCGCGCTGCTGATGTTCCTGCCCGACGTGAAGAGCCTCGGGCTCGACACGACGCAAGGCCTCGTGCTGACGAGCGGCTGGTACTGGGATCAGAACGACGCGACGCGCAAGTGGGCGCAGCGCTACTTTGATCAGAACAAGAAGATGCCGTCCGAGCTTCAGGCCGCCGATTACTCGGTGGTGACGAACTACCTGAAGGCGGTGCAGGCCGTCGGTTCGACCGACTCCGACAAGGTGATGGCGCAGCTCAAGAAGACGAAGATCAACGACTTCTACACGAGCAACGGCTATATCCGCCAGGACGGTGTGCTGATTCACGACATGTACCTGGTCGAAGTGAAGAAGCCGTCCGAGTCGAAGGGGCCGTGGGATCTCTACAAGGTCGTGCAGACGATTCCGGGCGAGCAGGCCTACACGACGAAGGCCGAATCGAAGTGCGCGCTGTGGAAGTAAGCATCGCAATCTTCATCGGGCCCACGCGCGCGACGTGAGGGGCCGTCAATACGGGGTGGCATGCGGTGCCCGGCGCAGCGTTTCGCGCCAGGCGCCGCATGAGTACGTACACCGTTGTTATCAGTGCCTTCAGAGGCGGTTTTCATGACGATCTTTGGCGTTCCGCTTCCGGCAATGCTCAGCCAGCTGTTGCTCGGGCTTGTGAACGGCTCGTTCTACGCGATTCTGAGCCTCGGCCTCGCCATCATTTTCGGCATGCTCAACGTGATCAACTTCGCGCACGGCGCGTTGTTCATGCTGGGCGCGATGCTCACATGGATGGGCCTCGCGTATTTCAACCTGCCGTACTGGGTGATGATTTTCGTCGCGCCGCTCGTGGTGGGGTTGATCGGCGTATTGATCGAGCGCTCGATGCTGCGCTGGCTGTATCGGCTCGATCATTTGTATGGACTCCTGCTGACATTCGGGTTGACGCTCGTGGTCGAAGGCGTGTTCCGCTCGATCTATGGTGCGTCCGGGCAGCCCTACGATGTGCCCGATCTGCTTGCGGGCGCAACCAATCTGGGCTTCATGTACCTGCCCAACTATCGCGCTTGGGTCGTGGTGGCGTCGCTGGCCGTGTGCTTCGCGACGTGGTTCGTGATCGAGAAAACACGGCTGGGCGCGTACCTGCGCGCGGGCACGGAAAACCCCAAGCTCGTCGAGGCGTTCGGCATCAACGTGCCGCTCATGATCACGCTGACCTATGGCTTCGGCGTGGCGCTCGCCGCGTTTGCGGGCGTGCTGGCCGCGCCCGTAATCCAGGTGTCGCCGCTCATGGGGCAGCCCATGATCATCACAGTGTTCGCCGTGGTCGTGATCGGCGGGATGGGGTCGATCATGGGCTCGATCCTCACCGGGCTGATGCTCGGCGTGATCGAGGGTTTCACGCGCGTATTCTGGCCGGAGGCGTCCGCGACCGTGGTGTTCGTCATCATGGCGATCGTGCTGCTGGTTCGCCCCGCTGGCCTCTTCGGCAAGGAACGGTGATGCAAAGAAAAGTGCTCTATGCGCTGCTGCTGATCGGTCTGGTCGCAGCGCCTTTTGCGGGCGGCTATCCGCTCTTCGTGATGAAGGTGCTGTGTTTCGCGCTCTTCGCCGCGGCGTTCAACCTGCTCATCGGCTATACGGGGTTGCTGTCGTTCGGGCACGCGATGTTTCTTGCGAGCGCGGGTTACACCACCGGCTACGCGATCCAGTCGCTCGGTTTCACGCCGGAGCTGGGCGTGCTGGGCGGCACGGCGGTGGCGACGCTGCTGGGCATGATCGTCGGCCTTTTCGCGATCCGGCGGCAGGGCATTTACTTCTCGATGGTCACGCTCGCGCTCGCGCAGATGGTCTACTTCGTGTTCCTGCAAGCGCCGTTCACGCACGGCGAGGACGGCCTGCAAGGCGTGCCGCGCGGCAAGCTGTTCGGGCTGCTGTCGCTCGACTCGGATATCGCGCTCTATTACGTCGTGCTGGTGGTGATGGTGCTGGCGTTCATGCTGATCGTGCGCATCGTGCATTCGCCGTTCGGCCAGGTGCTGGTGGCGATCAAGGAGAACGAGCCTCGCGCGATTTCGCTGGGCTACGACACCGACCGCTTCAAGCTGCTTGCCTTCGTGCTGTCCGCGGGGCTTGCGGGGCTGGCCGGATCGCTCAAGGTGCTGGTGCTGGGCTTCGAGACGCTCGGCGACGCCTACTGGACGATGTCCGGCCTCGTGATCCTGATGACGCTCGTGGGCGGCATGGGCACGCTGTTCGGGCCGCTGCTGGGTGCGGCGCTGATTGTCGCGCTCGAAGACCGGCTGGGCGATATCGGCACCGCGCTGGCCTCGGTGACGGGCGTGGACTGGTTCCGCTCGCTGGGTGAGTCTGCAACCATCGTCACGGGGCTGATTTTCATTGCCTGCGTGCTGGCGTTCCGGCGCGGCATTGTCGGCGAGATCGTGGCGCGGGTGCGGCCGCTGCGCGCCTGAAGTGTCTCTGAGGTGTCTGATTGATGCGTTATGGAGGCTTGCTTCACGTGGAAATTCGCGTGAGAATAAGCGCCTTCGTGTGCGACCCACACGGCCTCCGGATGCGTCGAAGGAATGCGACAAATCTGTGTCAGTGCGCCCCAATTCGGTGCCGCACTGCACCACTAGGGTAAATGCTAGTTGCCCGTCGGGGGTGCGAAAGTTAAAGTTTCACCTAGTTCTGATGCACCGAATTTGCAGGTGGAGAACGAGGAGACAACTGAGGCACAAAGTGCCCGGACAAGGAAGCGCAGTTGGATGAGAGTCCAACTGCGCTTTTAATATTCAAGCTTTGGCTCATATCGCCAAGGCGCCTCGTTCTCCATTCTCATCCGTCCCCCCTCCGTTTTATCCCCCTTTCTGCTGTTCTCTGGCATTCGCCAAACATCGTCGTTACCGCTTCGTCTTTCGCTCGTTTTACCCACCGTTGCATCCACGCTGTAAGCCGATGGAAAGCGCTTGCCGCGCGAAACATCGCTCCGTTACACTCGCCATTCGCCGACCATGCGGTCAGCATTATCGACCTTCGCTTTTTGGCGCATCGGTGCGCGGCCCCTGCCTGATTCGAACCCGGAAAATGCTGGTTTTCCGGCGCAATAAAGAAAACGACGATCGAAGGAGTGGAGATGCAGTTGGTTTGGCGCTGGATGAGTGCGGCCATGGCCGCCACGGGGATGCTTGCCGCCACGGCAGGCATGGCACACGCAGACGTGAAGATTGGCGTGACGCTGTCCGCCACCGGGCCGGCGGCTTCGCTGGGGATTCCGGAAAAGAACACGATCGCACTGCTGCCGAAGGAAATTGCGGGCCAGAAGATCGACTATCTCGTCCTCGACGACGCCACCGATTCCACCCAGGCCGTAAAGAACGCGCGCAAGCTCACAAGCGAAGATCACGTGGACGCGTTGCTCGGCTCGACCGTCGTGCCGAATTCGCTGGCGATGATCGACGTCGCCGCAGAGACCTCCACGCCGATGATCTCGATGGCCGCCGCCGCCTCGATCGTCGAGCCGATGGATGCGAAGCGCGCCTGGGTCTTCAAGACGCCGCAGAACGACCAGCTGATGGCTGGCGCGATCGCACAGCACATGGCCGCGCATGGCGTGAAGACGGTAGCCTTCATTGGTTTCTCGGATGCCTACGGCGAGAGCTGGTACAAGGCGTTCAGCGCGGCAGCGGCGAAGCAGGGCATCAAGGTAGTCGCCAACGAGCGCTTCGCGCGCAACGACGCGTCGGTCACGGGCCAGGTGCTCAAGATGATCTCGCAGCATCCGGACGCCGTGCTGGTCGCCGGCGCGGGCACGCCCGCCGCGTTGCCGCAAAAGACGCTCAAGGAGCGCGGTTACGCTGGCAAGTACTACCAGACGCACGGCGTTGCCAACAACGACTTCCTGCGCGTGTGCGGCAAGGATTGCGAAGGCACGTATCTGCCCGCAGGGCCGCTCCTCGTCGCCGATCAATTGCCCGATTCGAACCCCGTGAAGCAGTCGGCACTCGCCTACAAGGCCGCTTATGAGAAGGCATATGGCGCGGGCTCCATTTCCACCTTCGGCGGTCACGCCTGGGATGCGGGCCTGTTGTTGCAGCATGCGATTCCCGCCGCGCTGAAGGCGGGGCAGCCGGGCACCCAGGCGTTTCGCGAGGCGCTGCGCAAGGCGCTCGAAGGCTCGCACGATGTGGCTGGCGCGCACGGCATCTTCAACATGAGCGCGACCGATCATGCGGGCCTCGATGCACGGGCGCGCGTGATGGTGCAGATCGTCGGCGGCAAGTGGCAGCTGGCTGGCGACTGAGTTTCACGAGGAACGCACACGCATCGCACTCGACATCAAAAGGCACGCTCCCCCGGGACGTGCCTTTTTTGTTGCTGTCGCAACGATGCGTTCAAGCGTGAAGCGAGCAGGGCGGCAGTAAAGCAGCAGGATCGCGCAGCGGCTTGTGCAGTGCCGCAGGCAGGGAAAACCATGCGTCACACGCGCGATCCCGGTTACTACACTCAAAGGCCGGCGCGGCGGCGGGCACCTTGGCGCATTGAGCCGCAAGCAGCAACACGACGTCGGCACAACAAATATCGACACGCAGACCAAGCGTTTGGAGACGCGCAATGAAAACGAAGTTGGCGATGAAGAAGTGGTCGGTGAACGCACTCAATGCCGGACTCGCAGCGGCCTTGATGAGCATGGCGGGCGTCGCGGCCGCACAGGTGAAGATCGGCGTGACGCTGTCGGCGACGGGGCCTGCGGCATCGCTCGGCATTCCGGAGAAGAACACAATCGCGCTGCTGCCCAAGGAGATCGGCGGCAAGAGCGTGCAGTACATCGTGCTCGACGATGCCTCCGACACCAGCAAGGCCGTGCAGAACACCCACAAGCTGATCGACGAGGATCACGTCGATGCGATCATCGGTTCGTCGGTGACGCCGAACTCGCTGGCGATGCTCGACGTCGTCGCGCAGGGCAAGACGCCGATGATCTCGCTCGCGGCATCGGCGGCGATCGTGCAGCCCATGGACGACAAGCGTAAATGGGCCTTCAAGCCGCCGCAGAACGACAGCCTGATGGCCGACGCGATTGCGGGCTACATGGAGAAGCATGGCGTGAAGACGGTGGGCTTCATCGGCTTCACGGATGCCTATGGCGACAGCTGGCTCAGGGAGTTCACCGCGGCCGCCGCGAAGCACAACCTGAAGATCATCGCGAGCGAGCGCTATAACCGCACGGATTCGTCGGTGACGGGGCAGGCGCTCAAGCTGATGTCGGCGAATCCGGATGCGGTGCTGATCGCCGGTTCCGGCACGCCTTCGGCGTTGCCCGCGACCACGCTCAAGGATCGCGGCTACAAGGGCAAGATCTATCAGACGCATGGCGTCGCCAATAACGACTTCCTGCGCGTGTGCGGCAAGGACTGCGAGGGCGAACTGCTGCCCGCCGGCCCGATTCTCGTCGCCGACCAGTTGCCCGATTCGAACCCGGTCAAGAAGTCGGCGCTCGCCTATAAGGCGGCCTACGAGAAGGCCTACGGCGCAGGCACGGTCGCGACCTTCGGCGGTCACGCATGGGACGCCGGCCAGATGCTCCAGCGTGCGATTCCCGCTGCGCTCAAGACGGCGCAGCCGGGCACCGAGGCGTTCCGCGTAGCGCTGCGCGACGCCCTGGAGAACATCAAGGATCTGCCGGTCTCGCACGGCATCATGAACACCTCGCCGAGCGACCATAACGGCCTCGACGATCGTGCGCGCGTGATCGTCGAAGTGGTCAACGGCAAGTGGAAGCTGCAAGGCGACTAAGCCGCGCGACGTCCCTGTCTGCTTTTCCCTGAAGCGGCGCAGCCCGGTTGGCTGCGCCGCGCGTTTTCCCGCAGTACCGCAACTTCCCGCATCGCTCCCAACGTCGTCCTGACGTTGCTGGTTTCATGTGTTTCAGGAAAGAGGGGTTATGGATTTATCGATCGCCGCGATCCTTGCGCAGGACGGCATCACCACCGGAGCGATCTACGCGCTGCTCGCGCTCGCCCTGGTGCTGGTGTTCTCCGTCACGCGCGTGATCTTCATTCCGCAGGGCGAGTTCGTCTCGTATGGCGCGTTGACGCTCGCCGCGCTGCAATCGCAGAAGTTTCCCGCCACCTGCTGGTTGCTTGTCGCGCTGGGGGCGGCCTGCTTCCTCGTCGAGACGGGCGGCCTCGTGCGTCATGCCGAACGCCGCCGCCATGCCGCGCGCACGCTCGTCACGCTTGCGGGCAAGTACCTGCTGTTTCCCATCGCGCTCTATGCGCTCACGCGCGGCGTGGCCGGCCAGCCATTGCCGATGCTCGCGCAGATCGCGCTCACGCTCGCCATCGTCGTGCCGATGGGGCCGTTCATCTATCGCCTCGCCTATGAGCCGATCGCCGAGGCCACCACGCTGCTGCTGCTGATCGTGGCGGTGGCGGTGCACTTCGCGATGGTCGGTCTCGGCCTGGTGATGTTCGGCGCGGAAGGTTCGCGCACGACGGCGTTCTCGGACGCCACGTTCAACATCGGCGCGCTATCGATCTCGGGGCAGAGCCTCTGGGTGACCGGCACGGCCGTGGTGTTGATCGTCGCACTGTACTTCTATTTCGACCGCACGATTTCGGGCAAGGCGCTGCGCGCGACCTCGGTGAACCGACTGGGCGCGCGGCTCGTCGGCATCGGCACGACGCAGGCCGGGAGGCTCGCGTTCACGCTTGCGGCAGGGCTGGGCGCGCTGTGTGGCGTGCTGGTCGCGCCGCTCACCACCATCTACTACGACTCGGGCTTCCTGATCGGCCTCAAGGGCTTCGTGGGCGCGATCATCGGCGGCCTGGTGAGCTACCCGCTGGCTGCGGCTGGATCGGTGCTCGTGGGCCTGCTGGAGTCGTATTCGTCGTTCTGGGCAAGCTCGTACAAGGAAGTGATCGTGTTCACGCTGATCATCCCGGTGCTGCTGTGGCGCAGCCTGTCCACGCCGCACGCCGAAGAGGAAGAGGAGTGACGCGATGAAACGACTCGTCCTGCATAACCGCTTCTTCTGGCTGTTCCTCGTGGTGATGTTCGCGCTGCCGGTTTTGCCCGGCGCCGTGCGCGTGCCCGAGTACTGGATCACGCTGCTCAACTACATCGGGCTCTATTCGATTGTCGCGATTGGCCTCGTGCTGCTCACCGGCATCGGTGGGATGACGAGCTTCGGGCAGGCCGCGTTCGTTGGCCTGGGCGCGTACGCGACGGCTTATCTGACGACGCAGTACGGTGTCTCGCCGTGGCTCGCGCTGATCGTCGGCGTCGTCATCACAGCGCTCGTTGCGCTCGTGCTGGGGCTCGTGACGATGCGGCTCTCGGGCCACTTCCTGCCGCTTGGCACGATCGCCTGGGGGCTCGCGCTGTTCTTCCTGTTCGGCAACCTGGACATGCTCGGCAAGTACGACGGCATCAACGGGATTCCGGTGCTCAACGTGCTGGGCATCGAGCTGGAGTCGGGGCGGCACATCTATTACCTGATCTGGGTCGTGGTGCTGGCGTCGGTGATCTCTGTCCAGAACCTGCTCAACAGCCGCACGGGCCGCGCGATTCGGGCGCTGCGTGGCGGCGGGCTGATGGCCGAGGCGATGGGCGTCAACACGGCCTGGATGCGTGTGGTGATCTTCGTCTATGCGGCGGTTCTGGCGGCGGTCTCGGGATTCCTCTACGCGCATTTGCAGCGCGCCGTGAATCCGACGCCGTTCGGCCTGAACCATGGCATCGAGTATCTGTTCATGGCCGTCGTGGGCGGCGTCGCGCACGTCTGGGGCGCAGTGCTGGGCGCGGCAATCCTCACGGTGCTGCAGGACTGGCTGCAGACGCTGCTGCCCAAGCTGCTCGGCGAGAACGGCAACTTCGAGATCATCGTCTTCGGCATCTTGATGGTGCTGCTGCTGCAGTACGCGCGGCGCGGCGTCTGGCCATTTGTGGCGCGCTTCTTCCCGCGTGGGCCGCAGGCGCATGTGCCCGAGCACGCGGAGCCTTTGCCGCAACGCAGCAAGCCAGCGCCTGGCGAGTTGCTGCTGAGCGTCGACAAGGCGCGCAAGCAGTTCGGCGGCCTGGTCGCCGTGAACGACGTGAGCTTCGAGGTGAAGGCCGGGCAGATCATCGGCCTGATCGGGCCGAACGGCGCGGGCAAGTCGACGACGTTCAACCTGGTCACGGGCGTGCTTCAGCCTACCAGCGGCGCGATTACCTTCCGTGGCGCGCGCATTGACAAGCTGACTTCACGTGAAATCGTCGCGCGTGGCATCGGTCGCACGTTCCAGCACGTCAAGCTGCTGCCGACGATGACGGTGCTGGAGAACGTCGCAATTGGCGCCCATCTGCGCGGCCATTCCGGTGTGCTGCGCAGCGTCGTCAAGCTCAATGCGGCGGAGGAGGGGAGGCTGATGAGCGAGGCAGCGCGCCAGCTGCGGCGTGTCGGCCTTGAGCAGCATATGTATGAAGAAGCGGGCAGCCTGGCGCTCGGCCAGCAGCGGATCCTGGAAATCGCTCGCGCGTTGTGCTGCGATCCAACCCTGCTGCTGCTGGACGAACCGGCTGCGGGCCTGCGTTATCAGGAGAAGCAGCAACTGGCCGCCTTGCTGCGCAAGCTGAGAGAAGAGGGCATGAGTGTGCTGCTGGTCGAACACGATATGGACTTCGTGATGAACCTCACCGATCGCCTGGTCGTGATGGAGTTCGGCACGCGCATCGCCGAAGGTCTGCCGCAGGATGTGCAGCAAGATCCTGCGGTGCTGGAAGCGTATCTGGGCGGGGTGGAATGATGACGACACCCATCCTCGAAGTTTCGGGTCTTGCGGTGCGCTACGGCAAGATCGAGGCGCTGCACAAGGCGTCGATCAAGGTCGGCGCGGGGCAGATTGTCTCCGTGATCGGCCCGAACGGCGCGGGCAAGTCCACGCTGCTTAACGCCATCATGGGCGCGCTGCCGGTGACGGGGCACGCGAGCGGGCGCATCGCTTATCTCGGCGATGATGTGGGCGCAATGCCCATCGAGCGCCGCGTGGCGCGCGGCATGTGCCTCGTACCAGAGAAGCGCGAGCTGTTTGCGTCGATGACGGTTGAGGACAATCTCGTGCTCGGCGCGTACCGACGCAAGCGGGCAGGGGAGCGCAACTTCCTCGACCAGCTCGATCACGTGTTCGAGCTTTTCCCGCGCTTGAAGGAGCGGCGCGCGCAGGCGGCTGGCACGCTGTCGGGCGGCGAGCGCCAGATGCTTGCCGTTGGCCGGGCGCTGATGGGCAAGCCGGATCTGCTGATGCTGGACGAGCCGAGCCTCGGATTGGCGCCGCTGATCGTGAAGGAGATCTTCCACATCATCAGCGCGTTGCGGCAGACTGGCGTCGCAACGCTGCTGATCGAGCAAAACGCACGTGCGGCGTTGCAGATTTCCGACTACGGCTACGTCCTGGAGACCGGCGATCTGGCGCTGGAAGGCCCGGCAACTGAGTTGGCGCAAAATCCTCGGGTGATCGAGACATACCTCGGGCTGGTGAAGAAACCGGTCTAGTCCTCGTCAGGCTCTGTAGAAATCGGCGGCGTGTTTCACGTGAAACACGCCTTTTTTTTTATTTCGGCGATTAAACCTTAAACGGGCGTGATCGGTCGAAAACCCTAAACCGTTATAATTCGCGCATACCACTTTTTCTGAGAAGGCTCACGCGGTCAATTCGTCCGTGCGTGAGATCCCCGCCATGCTTTTTCCAACTGAGTTTGACGTAATCGTCGTCGGCGGCGGTCACGCCGGCACCGAGGCCGCGCTTGCCGCTGCCCGCATGGGCGTGAAGACGCTTCTGCTCACGCACAACATCGAGACGCTCGGTCAGATGAGCTGCAATCCGTCGATTGGCGGTATTGGCAAAGGCCATCTGGTCAAGGAAGTCGATGCGCTCGGCGGCGCCATGGCCGCAGCGACGGACGAGGGCGGCATCCAGTTCCGCATCCTCAACTCGTCCAAGGGCCCGGCTGTGCGCGCCACGCGCGCCCAGGCTGACCGCATCCTTTATAAGGCCGCGATCCGTCGACGCCTGGAAAATCAGCCGAATCTCTGGCTGTTCCAGCAGGCCGTCGAGGACCTGATGGTTGAGGGCGATCGCGTGGTCGGCGCGGTGACGCAGGTTGGCCTGCGCTTCCGCGCGCGCGCCGTGGTGCTGACCGCCGGGACGTTCCTCGACGGCAAGATCCACGTGGGCCTCAATAACTACACGGGTGGCCGCGCTGGCGACCCAGCTGCCGTGACGCTGTCGGCACGCCTGAAGGAACTGAAGCTGCCGCAAGGCCGCCTCAAGACGGGCACGCCGCCGCGTATCGACGGCCGCACGATCGACTTCTCGGTGCTCGAAGAGCAGCCGGGCGACCTCGATCCGGTGCCGGTCTTCTCGTTCCTCGGTCGCGCTGAGCAGCACCCGCAGCAGATTCCGTGCTGGGTCACGCACACGAACGAGCGCACGCACGACATCATCCGTAGCGGCCTGGATCGCTCGCCGATGTACACCGGCGTGATTGAAGGGGTAGGGCCGCGCTACTGCCCGTCGATCGAGGACAAGATCCATCGCTTCGCTTCTAAGGAATCGCACCAGATCTTCCTGGAGCCGGAAGGACTGACGACGAACGAGTTCTACCCGAACGGGATCTCCACGAGCCTGCCGTTCGACGTGCAACTGGAGCTGGTGCACTCGATGCGCGGCCTCGAACACGCGCACATCCTGCGCCCTGGCTACGCCATCGAATACGACTACTTTGATCCGCGCGGCCTGAAGGCATCGCTGGAGACCAAGGTGATCAACGGTCTGTTTTTTGCGGGTCAGATCAATGGCACCACGGGCTACGAAGAGGCGGCAGCGCAAGGTCTGTTGGCCGGTATCAATGCTGGTCTGCAAGTGCAGGGCAAGGACGCTTGGTGCCCGCGCCGCGACCAGGCTTACCTCGGCGTGCTGGTCGACGACCTGGTGACGCGTGGCGTTTCCGAGCCGTATCGTATGTTCACGAGCCGCGCCGAATACCGCCTGAGCTTGCGCGAAGACAACGCAGATATGCGTCTCACGGAGATCGGCCGCGAACTCGGCGTCGTGGACGACGAGCGCTGGGACGCGTTCAGCCGCAAGCGCGACGCTGTTTCACGTGAAACCGAACGACTGAAGTCGACGTGGGTGAACCCGAAGACGCTGGGCGCGGAAGAGGCGACGGCTTTGCTCGGTAAGCCGATTGACCGCGAATACAATCTCGCCGATTTGCTGCGCCGTCCTGGCGTGAGCTACGACGGTGTGGTCGGCCTACGCGAAGGCGCATGCGCACCCGATGCTCCGCTTGCTGACGACGCGGTCCTGCTCGACCAGATCAAGGAGCAGATCGAAATTGGCATCAAGTACCAGGGCTACATCGACCGTCAGGCCGATGAGATCGAGCGCAACGGCGCGCATGAAAATACGCGCCTGCCGGAAGGCATCGACTACAAGGAAGTGCGCGGTCTGTCGTTCGAAGCGTGCCAGAAGCTCACCCAGCACCGACCGGAAACGATCGGCCAGGCGTCGCGTATCTCGGGCATCACGCCCGCTGCGATTTCGCTGCTGATGGTGCATCTCAAGCGCGGCCTCGGTCGTCGTCGTCAAAACCCGGCTGATGCTGCTGCTCCCGCAGCGGCTGGCGATAACAACCCGGTGGCTCAATGACGGGACGCGCACGACAACCTGGCGTCGCGGATCGCGACGGTCTCGCACACATGCTGAAGGAGGGCGCAGCCGCGCTCTCCGTCGAACTGACCGAGCGTCAACACGAACAACTGCTGGACTACGTCACGCTGCTTGCGAAGTGGAATGCCGTCTACAACCTGACGGCGATCCGCGACCCGCGCCAGATGATGATTCAGCACATCCTCGATTCGCTTTCGATCCTGCCGCATCTGCCTTCACGTGAAAACGCGACGGTGCTCGACGTCGGTTCGGGCGGCGGCCTGCCCGGTATCGTGCTGGCGATAGCACGTCCGGACTGGCACGTGACGCTGAACGACATCGTGCACAAAAAGTCGGCGTTCCAGTCGCAGGCCAAGGCCGAACTGGGACTCGCGAACCTGGCCGTGGTGACGGGGCGAGTGGAATCACTGCGTCCTGGCATCGAAGTGCCAAAAAAATTCGACTTGATCGTCTCGCGGGCATTCGCGGAACTCACCGATTTCGTTACACTGGCCCGTCACCTCGTCGCGGACGGTGGCGCGATCTGGGCCATGAAGGGCGTACGCCCGGATGGTGAGATCGAACGCTTGCCTGAGGGCGCGCGCGCAGTGAAGACGATTCGTCTTTCGGTGCCGATGCTCGAAGCGGAGCGTCACCTCAGCGAAGTCCTGGTTGAGCCGTTGCCGCAAGCGTGATTGCGGTAAACGGCAACGTCACAGAAACACAGCAGCATTGGCCGAAAGGCCGAATAGCGCAGCCGTTCTGGCTGCGCTAACGTAAGCAAACTTTTAGGCAGTAAAGGGACACACACAAGATGGCAAAAATCTTCTGCGTTGCGAACCAGAAGGGCGGCGTCGGCAAGACGACGACAACGGTCAATCTCGCCGCGAGCCTCGCATCGCAGGGACAGCGTGTCCTCCTCATCGATCTCGACCCGCAGGGCAATGCCACGATGGGCAGCGGCATCGACAAGGCCGCCTGCGACTACACCGTTTATGAAGTGCTCGTCGACGGCATCTCGGTGCCTGACGCACGCAAGAGCCCGGAGCATGTCGGCTACGACGTGCTGCCCGCGAACCGCGAACTCGCCGGCGCCGAAGTGGAACTCGTCTCGGTCGAGCAGCGCGAACGTCGCTTGAAGAATGCGCTGGCCCAGGTGGACGATCAGTACGACTTCGTCCTGATCGATTGCCCGCCTGCGCTCTCGCTGCTCACGCTTAACGGCCTGTGCGCTGCGCACGGCGTCGTGATCCCGATGCAGTGCGAGTACTTCGCGCTCGAAGGTCTCTCGGATCTCGTCAACACGATCAAGCAGGTGCACGCGAACATGAATCGCGACCTGAAGGTCATCGGCCTGCTGCGCGTGATGTTCGATCCGCGTATCACGCTGCAACAACAGGTGTCGGAGCAACTCAAGGAACACTTCGGCGACAAGGTGTTCGACGCAGTGATCCCGCGTAACGTGCGTCTTGCTGAGGCACCCAGCTACGGCTTGCCGGGCGTGGTGTTCGATCGTGCATCGCGCGGTGCGCAGGCCTACGTGCAGTTCGGCGCGGAAATGATCGAGCGCGTGCGCGCGCTCTGACGCAGACTGGGGAAGCACGATGAACGCAGTAGCACGTAAGAAAGGATTGGGCCGAGGACTTGAGGCATTGCTCGGCGGCAGCGCGGACATCACCGAAGCGGTGAAGATCGAAGGCGCACCCAACACGCTTCCGCTCACGCAGATGCAGGCGGGCAAGTACCAGCCTCGTACGCGCATGGACGAAGGCGCACTCCAGGAACTCGCCGCGAGCATTCGTGCGCAGGGACTGATGCAGCCGATTCTCGTGCGTCCGATCGGAGCGGATCGTTACGAGATCATCGCGGGCGAGCGACGCTTCCGCGCCGCGAACATCGCGGGGCTGACGGAAGTGCCGGTGCTCGTGAAGGACGTGCCCGATCAGGCCGCCGCCGCAATGGCGCTGATCGAGAACATCCAGCGCGAAGACCTGAATCCGCTCGAAGAGGCGCAGGGTATCCAGCGCCTGCTCGACGAATTCAATTTCACGCACGAACAGGCGGCGGAGTCGGTAGGGCGTTCGCGCAGCGCCGTGTCGAACCTGCTGCGCCTGCTGAACCTGGCGACGGCGGTGCAGACGATGTTGCTTGCGGGCGATCTCGACATGGGGCATGCACGCGCGCTGCTCGCGGTGGATGCGGCCACGCAGGTTCAGCTCGCGCATCAGGTGGTCAATCGACGCCTGTCGGTGCGTGAAACGGAGAAACTCGTTGCGGCCACAACCAAAGCCGTTCCCACGGTCAAGGCGAAAGTCGCACAGGATGGTGGCCGTGACACGCGCCGTCTCGAAGAGGAGTTGTCTGACCTCCTGGCCGCCACGGTGAAGATCAAGGTTGGCCGCCGCGGTCGCGGACAGTTGACCGTCGATTTCGGCGACCTCGATTCTCTCGAGGGCATTCTGCTGCGCCTGCGCGGCGAAGCCGCAGTCTGACGCGCCACGCGCTCCCGGTGCGAGAATCCGATGCCGCGAAGCGCGGCTCCATGAACGCGACGCCGAGCCTGCTGCGGCGGGTCGGCGCGTTCATGCTCGGCGAACCGGTGCTGTCGATTCTCGTCGTCGCGCTGGTGCTGCTCCAGGTTTTCGCACCGCAGCCTTTGTCCAGGCTGCCTGCGCTGGTCGACTGGCAAACGGTGATGACGCTCGCCGGTTTGCTGATCCTGACCAAGGCGCTGGAATATTCAGGATTCCTGACCTGGACTGCGCATCGGCTGGTGCACCGGATCCGCTCGGAACGCGCGCTCGCGTTCCTGCTGATCGGGCTCGCGGCCGCGCTTTCGACGATTGTCACGAACGACGTGGCGCTTTTTGTCGTGGTGCCGCTCGTGCTCTCGCTGAACCAGCTCACGCCGCTGCCGCTCAAGCGTCTCATCATCATGATTGCGCTGGCCGTGAATGCGGGCTCGGTGCTGACGCCGCTCGGCAATCCGCAAAACCTGTTTCTCTGGCAACTGAGCGGCGCGTCGTTCGGACAGTTCGTCGCCGCGCTCGCGCCGTTGTGCGCGTTGCTGATGGCGCTGCTGTTCGTGCTCGCGGCGTTTCTGTTCAAGCCGCAGCAACTCGACCTCACCCAGGACGCCGACGAACATCCCGTCGATCGCGCGTTGGCCGGTGTCGCCGCTGTGTTGTTCGTCGGCTTTGTGCTGCTCGCCGACGCGCATCGTGCCGGCATTGCGTTGGCCGGAGTAGGGGCGGGCTTTTTGCTGTGGCGTGCGCGCATCGTTTTGAAGATCGACTGGCTGCTTTTGTTGATCTTCGTCCTGATGTTCGTCGTTTTGCGAAGCGCTGCCGCATTGCCGATGATCCATCACGCGCTCGCCGATCTCGCGTTACAGACGCCACTGCGCGCTTATGCCGCAGGCGCCGTACTGTCGCAAGCTATCAGTAACGTTCCCGCCGCAATCGTGCTTGCGGGCTTCACACACGACTGGCGTGCGCTCGCCTTCGGCGTCAGTGTGGGGGGCTTTGGTGTCGCCATCGGCTCGCTGGCGAACCTGATTGCCGTGCGCCTGTCGGGCGAGCGTGGCGTGTGGCTGCCGTTCCACCTCATCTCCATACCGTTCTGGTTAATTGCGGTATTGGGCGGCGCAGCTTTATTGTCTTTTTTCTGACGGAAATACGACAAGAGCGGCGACACAGACGCCGTTCCACGGTAAAATCGCGCCCCGTTTTGCCTGGCTCTCCTGAGTGCAGACCGCGTGCAGGACACCGCCTTACAGTTTCCGTTACCCCCGGAGTAATGGCGTGTTTTCCGCATGATGGAGTAGCATTTCACGGGTGTTATTGAGCGGGCTAAAGTCTTGAATTGGCTGCAACTATCGCTTACAATCGCCCGGATTTATTTGGTTGGCGATGCTGTAAGCACGTTGCAAGAAAGCGCGTGCAAGGCAAATATCCGGAATCAAACGATGGTGGGTCAGAGGCCAGACGAAGCGCCGCAGGCGCATGAAGGGCCCGAAGGTCCGCAACGCAAGAACGAAACATCCCGCCGGGGGCAGGATGTGAAACCGGAAGCAGCAGACGCCACTGTGCGAGTGGGTGCCGCAGGCACTGACCACAACGCAGAGTGGGACGCCGACCAGCAAGATAACAACGACATCGTTCCGCTCACCCGGGCCGAAGCCGAGCAGATCTTCGGCGCACAGGTGAGTCGCCCCTCCCGCGTCACACCTTTTCGTGTCGTGGCGGCGCAAGTAGTTTTGTCCCTGGTTGCTACGCTGGTCTGGTGGCTGTTTTATAAGCCGCCGGGTGTGCATGCGCCGAATGCCGTTGCGTTATCGGCATTTCTGGGCGGAGCGATCTGCTGGGTGCCTGGTGCGCTGTTCGCGGCGCGCCTCAAGCAGTTGAGCCGTGCAGCGACCGTGTTCAACTGGGTGCTCGGCGAAGCATTCAAGATGGGGGCGACGATAGCGATGTTCGTCGCCATCGCGTTTGGGTATCACGACGTGCAGTGGATTCCGTTGCTTGTCACGTACCTGATCGCACTAAAGACATACTGGATCGCGCTCGCGTTGCGCTGACCCACTGCCGACATCGCGCCGCCCACTACGTAGCCAACGTAGAAGGCGTCGAGGCGATCGAAGCGGTGCACGGTTGGACTGCGCGTAGGCGACACATGCGGAGATAAGACTTACTCCGCGGCGGTGCGTTCCCGCAATACAGCATTGCGGGCGCGGCCGGAACCGATTTTCGACAATTTGGGTGGCTTTTAACGATATGGCAGCTAGCGAAGGCACGCGCGCTCTGGATCCGTCAGAGTACATTGCGCACCACTTGCAGAACTTTTCCACCTCGCATCAGACGTCGATCGTCGATTTTCACGTCTGGAACATCGACACGCTGTTCTGGTCGATTCTCTGCGGCCTCGTGACCATTTTCCTGCTGCGTCTCGCAGCGCGCGGTGCGACCTCGGGTGTTCCGGGCCGCTTCCAGTGCGCTATCGAGATGCTGGTCGAAATGGTCGAAGACCAGTCGAAGTCCATCATCCACGGCAATCGTAAGTTCATCGCGCCGCTCGCCCTGACCGTGTTCGTCTGGGTTGCACTGATGAACTGTCTCGACTTCATCCCCGTCGACCTGCCGGGCCGCGTGATCGGCTGGCTGGGTCTGTCCGAAGCACTGCCGCACCAGCGTATCGTCCCGACCGCCGACCTCAACGGCACGTTCGGCATCGCGCTCGGCGTGTTCGTGCTGATGATCTATTACAACCTCAAGATCAAGGGTCCTGGCGGCTTCGCTCACGAGCTGCTGTCGGCTCCGTTCGGCTCGCACCCGCTGCTGTGGATCCCGAACCTTGCACTTAACATCATCGAGTTCGTCGCCAAGACGGTTTCGCTCGCCCTGCGGTTGTTCGGCAACATGTATGCAGGCGAACTGCTGTTCCTGCTGATCGCCCTGCTGGGCAGTCTCTGGACCTTCGGTGCGGACACGACGGTGCTTGGCTTCATCGGCCACGTGATTGCAGGTAGCGTCTGGGCGATCTTCCACATTCTGATCGTCCTGCTGCAAGCGTTCATTTTCATGATGCTGACGCTGGTGTATATCGGCCAGGCACACGACAGCCACTAAGCGGCAGTCGAACCAAGAATTGCAGTTTTAAGTTTCAAATCCCCAGTTCCAGAAAATCTCACAAAGGAGTGATCATGCAAGCTTTCATCGCCAACATCCAGGGTTTCACGGCCATCGGTATCGGCATCATCATCGGCCTGGGTGCAATTGGCGCCTGTATCGGTATCGGCCTGATGGGCGGCAAGTACATCGAAGCGTGCGCACGTCAGCCTGAACTGATGAACCCGCTGCAAACGAAGATGTTCCTGCTGGCTGGTCTGATCGATGCAGCGTTCCTGATCGGTGTTGGTGTTGCAATGCTGTTCGCGTTCGCGAACCCGCTGCTGTCGAAGCTCGCCGCGGTCGCGGGCTAAGTTCCCTGGAAGGATGCGCCTGACCTATAACGGAATGGCGCAGAGCGGAACGGGTGACGAGGCGCTGATCGAGTTTCACAACCGATGAGCGCCTTGCCGTTTCAATTCCCCGGAATAGCTGATTAAGGAAACACCGTGAATCTCAACGCAACCCTGTTTGCGCAAATGGTCGTGTTCCTGATCCTCGCGTGGTTCACGATGAAGTTCGTGTGGCCGCCGTTGATCAACGCCCTCGACGAGCGCTCGAAGAAGATCGCTGACGGCCTCGCGGCTGCTGAAAAGGGTAAGCAGGAACTCGAAGCGGCGCACAAGCGCGTAGGCGAAGAACTCGCTTCGGCCCGTAACGAGGGCCAAAGCCGTATTGCCGACGCTGAGAAGCGTGCACTGGCTGTCGCAGAAGAAATCAAGGCCCAGGCGCAAGCTGAAGCGGCCCGCATCATCGCTACGGCGAAGGCGGACGCAGACCAGCAGGTGGTCAAGGCTCGCGAAGCACTGCGCGCCGAAGTCGCCGCTCTCGCCGTGCAAGGCGCTGAACAGATCCTGAAGCGCGAAGTCGATCAGTCGGCTCATGCCGAACTGCTGAATCAACTGAAAGCCGAGCTCTGATCATGGCCGAACTTGCAACCATCGCCCGCCCGTACGCAGAAGCCCTCTTTGGCGTAGCCGAAGCAGGGGACCTCGCTGCCTGGTCCACGCTCGTTACGGAGCTGGCACAGGTTGCGTCCGTGCCCGACGTGATGTCGGTCGCGTCGAGCCCGAAAGTCAGCCATGCCCAGGTCGTCGAGCTGCTGCTCGCGGCGGTGAAGTCCCCGCTCAAGGATTCGGCCGAGGCCAAAAACCTCGTGCAGATGCTGGTCGCGAATCACCGCCTGGAACTGCTGCCGGAAATCCACACGCAGTTCGAAGCGCTCAAGAACGCCAAGGCCGGTGCAGCTGACGCGCTGATCGTCAGCGCGTTCCCGCTCGAAGGCGCGCAACTGGACGAACTCGTCGCCAGCCTCGAACGCAAGTTCAAATGCAAGCTGAAGCCGACCGTCGAGATCGACAAGTCGCTCATCGGCGGCGTACGCGTCACGGTCGGCGACGAAGTGCTCGATACCTCGGTCCGCGCGCGGCTCGCCAGCATGCAGTCGGCTCTGACCGCCTGAACGCCTCGATCCAAAGGATCGGGCGTGGCGGCTGGCACGCAACAGAATTGAACATCAGGAGCGAATAATGCAACTCAATCCCTCTGAGATCAGCGAGCTGATCAAGAGCCGGATCCAGGGCCTTGAAGCGAGCGCAGACGTTCGCAACCAGGGCACCGTGATCTCCGTGACCGACGGCATCGTGCGCATCCACGGCCTGTCGGACGTGATGCAAGGCGAAATGCTCGAATTCCCGGGCAACACCTTCGGTCTCGCGCTGAACCTCGAGCGTGACTCGGTCGGCGCCGTGATTCTCGGTGAATACGAACACATTTCGGAAGGCGACATCGTCAAGACGACGGGCCGCATTCTGGAAGTCCCGGTTGGCCCGGAACTGATCGGCCGCGTGGTCGATCCGCTCGGCAACCCGATCGACGGCAAGGGCCCGATCAACGCCAAGGCGACCGACGCGATCGAAAAGATCGCTCCGGGCGTGATCTGGCGTGAAGGCGTGTCGCAGCCGGTGCAAACCGGTCTGAAGTCGATCGACGCAATGGTGCCGATCGGCCGTGGCCAGCGTGAGCTGATCATCGGCGACCGTCAGTGCGGCAAGACCGCAGTGGCCGTCGACACGATCATCAACCAGAAGGGCAAGGATCTCATCTGTATCTACGTCGCCATCGGTCAGAAGGCTTCGTCGATCCAGAACGTGCTGCGCAAGCTCGAAGAAACGGGCGCGATCGAGTACACGATCGTGGTCGCTGCTTCGGCTTCGGAATCGGCTGCGCTGCAGTACCTCGCACCGTACGCCGGCTGCACGATGGGCGAATACTTCCGCGATCGCGGCCAGGACGCCCTGATCATTTATGACGATTTGACCAAGCAAGCCTGGGCATACCGTCAGATCTCGCTGCTGCTGCGCCGCCCGCCGGGCCGCGAAGCTTACCCCGGCGACGTGTTCTATCTCCACTCGCGTCTGCTTGAGCGCGCTGCACGCGTGTCGGCCGACTACGTCGAGAAGTTCACGAACGGTGAAGTCAAGGGCAAGACGGGTTCGCTGACGGCACTGCCGATCATCGAAACGCAAGCTGGCGACGTGACCGCATTCGTTCCGACGAACGTGATCTCGATTACCGACGGCCAGATCTTCCTGGAAACCGACCTGTTCAACGCAGGCATCCGCCCGGCAATCAACGCCGGCGTGTCGGTGTCGCGTGTTGGCGGTGCGGCTCAGACCAAGGTCATCAAGAAGCTGTCGGGCGGTATCCGTACCGACCTCGCGCAGTACCGTGAACTGGCGGCATTCGCCCAGTTCGCATCGGACCTCGACGAAGCGACCCGCAAGCAGCTCGAGCGCGGCCGCCGCGTCACCGAACTGCTCAAGCAGCCCCAGTACCAGCCGCTGCAAGTCTGGGAACTGGCTGTGGCGCTGTTCTCGGCGAACAACGGCTACCTCGACGACATCGACGTTGCCGAAGTCCTGCCGTTCGAAAAGGGCCTGCGCGAATACCTGAAGTCGAAGCACGCCGACCTCGTCGCGCGCATCGAGGACAAGAAGGACCTGTCGAAGGACGACGAGAACGCGCTCCACGCCGCTCTCAAGGACTTCAAGAAGTCCGGCGCATACTGATCCGTCCGGGAATCAATCTAGATAAACGGACTGGGGCCTGAGTCGGCGTTCTAGCGCTGACTCAGGTCGACAAAGGAGCAAGCAATGGCTGGAATGAAGGAAATTCGCGGCAAGATCAAGAGCGTGCAAAACACGCGCAAGATCACCAAGGCGATGGAAATGGTCGCGGCATCGAAGATGCGCCGCGCCCAGGAGCGCATGCGCGCTGCTCGCCCGTATGCCGACAAGGTCCGCGACATCGCTGCGCACATGAGCCGTGCGAACCCCGAGTATCGCCACCCGTTCATGGTGGAAAACAACGATGCGAAGGTCGCTGGCGTGATTCTCGTCACGACCGACAAGGGTCTGTGCGGCGGGATGAACACCAACGTGCTGCGCGCGACGCTGCAAAAGTTCAAGGAACTGGAAGCGTCCGGCAAGTCGATCGAGGCAACTGCGATCGGCGCGAAGGGCCTCGGTTTCCTGAACCGTCTGCGCGCAAAGGTCGTCTCGAACGTCGTGCAACTCGGCGACACGCCTCACCTCGAAAAGCTGATCGGCGCCATCAAGGTGCAGCTCGACCAGTACTCGGAAGGCAAGATCTCGGCGGTTTACCTGGCGTACACCCGCTTCGTCAACACGATGAAGCAGGAGCCGGTGATCGAGCAACTGCTGCCGCTGTCGAACGAGCGCCTGGCCGCTGGTGAAGACGATGGCGCGACGCCGAAGTCGCAATGGGACTACATCTACGAGCCGGACGCGCAAACCGTCGTGGACGAACTGCTGGTTCGCTATGTCGAAGCACTGGTCTATCAGGCCGTGGCTGAAAACATGGCGTCGGAGCAGTCCGCACGTATGGTCGCGATGAAGGCAGCGTCGGACAACGCGAAGACGGTCATCAACGAACTGCAGCTCTCGTACAACAAGAGCCGCCAGGCCGCGATTACGAAGGAACTTTCGGAAATCGTCGGCGGCGCAGCAGCCGTTTGATCGACGCATAGACGCGAACCGATTGCGAAACCGCGCCGGTGTATCCGGTAGGCGAGTGAAGAATTCAGGTATCTAAAGGAAAATCGATGAGTACAACTGCTTTGGTAGAAGGCAAGATCGTACAGTGCATCGGCGCGGTGATCGACGTGGAATTCCCGCGTGAACACATGCCGAAGATCTACGACGCGCTGATTCTCGACGGGTCGGAACTGACCCTGGAAGTGCAGCAGCAGCTCGGCGACGGCGTTGTCCGTACGATCTGTCTGGGTGCGTCCGACGGCCTGCGCCGCGGCACGATGGTGAAGAACACGGGCAAGCCCATCAGCGTGCCGGTCGGCAAGCCGACGCTCGGCCGTATCATGGACGTGCTCGGTCGCCCGATCGACGAAGCTGGCCCGATCGTCAGCGAAACGACGCGTTCGATCCACCAGAAGGCTCCGGCATTCGACGAACTGTCGCCGTCGGCTGAACTGCTCGAAACCGGCATCAAGGTTATCGACCTGATCTGCCCGTTCGCAAAGGGCGGTAAGGTTGGCCTGTTCGGTGGCGCCGGTGTGGGCAAGACCGTCAACATGATGGAACTGATCAACAACATCGCTAAGGAACACGGTGGTTTCTCCGTGTTCGCCGGTGTTGGCGAGCGTACCCGCGAAGGGAACGACTTCTATCACGAAATGAAGGACTCGAACGTCCTGGACAAGGTCGCGCTGGTCTACGGCCAGATGAACGAGCCGCCGGGCAACCGTCTGCGCGTCGCGCTGACCGGTCTGACGATGGCTGAGCACTTCCGTGACGAAGGCCTCGACGTTCTGTTCTTCGTCGACAACATCTACCGTTTCACGCTGGCTGGCACGGAAGTGTCGGCACTGCTCGGCCGTATGCCGTCGGCAGTGGGCTATCAGCCGACGCTGGCTGAAGAAATGGGCAAGCTGCAAGAGCGCATCACGTCGACCAAGAAGGGCTCGATTACGTCGGTTCAGGCCGTGTACGTCCCTGCGGACGACTTGACCGACCCGTCGCCGGCTACGACCTTCGGCCACCTTGACGCAACCGTCGTTCTGTCGCGTGACATCGCTTCGCTGGGTATCTACCCGGCAGTCGATCCGCTCGACTCGACCTCGCGTCAGATCGACCCGAACGTCATCGGTGAAGAGCACTACTCGATCACGCGCCGCGTGCAGCAGACGCTCCAGCGCTACAAGGAACTGCGCGACATTATCGCGATTCTGGGCATGGACGAACTGGCGCCGGAAGACAAGCTCGCGGTTGCGCGCGCTCGTAAGATCCAGCGTTTCCTGTCGCAGCCGTTCCACGTCGCGGAAGTCTTCACGGGCTCGCCGGGCAAGTACGTGCCGCTGAAGGAAACGATCCGTGGCTTCAAGATGATCGTCGATGGCGAATGCGATCACCTGCCGGAGCAGGCGTTCTACATGGTCGGCACGATCGACGAAGCCTTCGAAAAGGCCAAGAAGATCCAGTAAGGGTTAGTTGCCTAAGTGCGAACAGGTCATGCGGCCTGTTCGCTACAGCAGCCAATTAATCCCCAAGGAGTCGACACATATGGCAGCAACCATCAAGGTAGACGTCGTCAGCGCCGAAGAGAGCATCTTCAACGGCCAGGCGAAGTTCATCGCGCTTCCGGGTGAAGCCGGCGAGCTGGGCATTCTGCCGGGCCACACGCCGCTCATCACGCGGATCCGTCCGGGTGCGGTGCGCATCGTGGCCGAAAACGGCGACGAAGAGTTCGTGTTCGTCGCAGGCGGCATTCTCGAAGTGCAGCCGGGCGCCGTGACGGTGCTCGCCGACACCGCGATCCGCGGCAAGGATCTCGACGAAGCGAAGGCCGCCGAAGCGCGCAAGCGCGCCGAAGAGGCGCTGCAGAACGCCGGTTCGAACCTCGAGTACGCTACGGCGCAGGCTGAACTGGCCTACGCAGTGGCGCAACTCGCGGCGATCCAGCGCCTGCGCAAGATGAACCAGCACTAAATACGCGAATGCGTGCCCTTCGGGCGCACGCTGGTCGCTTGAAACGGGCTCCCCAACGGGAGCCCGTTTTTTTTCGCCCACGCATTTCAGGGACTTCCCGGGCTTTCGGGCCAACTTTGGAGCGACATCGGAAAATCACTTGACGTTTACGGAAAGGTAATGCGAAATCATGCCTTCGTGTCCGGCGCCGACTTTCTTGACCGACGCGATTCGCAGGCCGTCCGGCAAAGGACGCGCTGCGGGTAAAACTTGATGCTGCTGGCCTCAAGGGCGGTGGCACAATGAATTTCAAATCGATTTCAAACGGGAACGACAATCCCAGGAGACAGCCACCATGGCAATCGACGCAGCCGCAGCGAACGCCCCGCGCGAAGCGCTCATCGCGCCGAAGGACGGGCTTTCCTACGTGCGCGGCAGCACCGCCACGCCTCTGAGCGACGCGACCATCGGCGTGTTCTTGCTCGACACCGCGCAGCGCTTTCCCGAACGTCCGGCCGTTGTGTTTCGCGAGCAGGGTATCCGCTGGACGTGGCGCGAGTTCGCCGACGAAGTGGACGTGCTGGCAGCGGGCTTTCTCGCGCTCGGCATCGAGCCCGGCGATCGTGTCGGCATCTGGTCGCCTAATCGCGTGGAATGGCTGCTCACGCAGTTCGCGACGGCGCGTATTGGCGCGGTGCTGGTCAACATCAACCCGGCGTACCGGCTCGCCGAACTCGAATACGCGCTGAACAAGGTGGGCTGCAAGGCCATCGTCGCGGCGCAGAGTTTCAAGACCTCGAAGTATCTGGAGATGCTGCAGGCGCTCGCGCCCGAACTCGCGCACGCGACGCCGGGCGACCTCCATGCGGCGAAGCTGCCGGAGCTACGCGCGGTGATCCGCATGTGCGACACCGATACGCCCGGCATGCTCAATTTCAGCGACGTGATCGAGCAGGGCCGCGAGCGGCTCGCGCAAACAGGCAAGGGTGAGCTGGAGGCGATCGGTGCGACGCTGAGCCCCGACGATCCCATCAACATCCAGTTCACGAGCGGCACCACGGGCAACCCGAAGGGCGCAACGCTCACGCATCGCAACGTGCTCAACAACGGGCGCTTCATCGCCATGGCGATGCGCCTGACCGAAGAGGATTCGCTCTGCATTCCGGTGCCCCTTTATCACTGCTTCGGCATGGTGCTCGCGGTGCTGGCGTGCGTTTCGGTGGGCGCGAACATGGTGTTTCCTGGCGAGGCTTTCGATCCGCGCGCGACGCTTGAGGCCGTTTCCGACGAGCGCTGCACCGCGTTGCACGGCGTGCCGACCATGTTTATCGCCGAACTCGATCATCCCGACTTCGCGAGCTTCGATCTCTCGCGCCTGCGCACCGGCATCATGGCGGGCTCGCCGTGCCCGATCGAAACGATGAAGCGCGTGGTCTCGAAGATGCATCTTGCGGAAATCACCATCGCCTACGGCATGACGGAGACGAGCCCCGTGTCGTTCCAGAGCGCGACCACCGATCCGCTCGACAAGCGCACGACCACGGTGGGACGCATCCAGCCGCACCTGGAAGTGAAGATCGTCGATGCGCTGGGCAACATCGTGCCCGTGGGCGAAACCGGCGAGCTTTGCACGAAGGGCTATTCGGTGATGCGCGGCTATTGGGGCGACGACGCCAAAACGGCCGAGTCGATCGTCGATGGCTGGATGCATACAGGCGACCTTGCAACGCTCGACGCCGAGGGCTACTGCAACATCGTCGGGCGCCTCAAGGACATGCTGATCCGCGGCGGCGAGAACATCTATCCGCGCGAAATCGAGGAGTTCCTGTTCCGCCATCCGAAGGTGCAGTCGGTGCAGGTATTTGGCGTACCCGATGCGAAGTATGGCGAGGAAGTGTGCGCGTGGATCGTGCTGCGTCCCGGCGAAGGCGCGACGGCCGAGGAGATCCAGGCGTTCTGCCAGGGGCAGATTGCGCACTACAAGATCCCGAAGTACATCCGTTTCGTCGATGAGCTGCCGATGACGGTGACCGGCAAGGTGCAGAAGTTCGTAATGCGCGCGCGCATGATCGACGAACTCAAGATCAGCGAGCAGAAGACCGCCTGAAATTAATCGGGATGCCGAAAGAATGGGCTGGCAATAAAGTCAGCCCATTCAAGCCAAAGCTCGCAATGATGGCGTTGCCAATGCGTCGAATCGCATCGACAGATGGCGCTGAAACGATGGGGTGGGGAAACTGCGGACGAAAAAAAAGCGGGCCTGGAGCCCGCTAAAAACCACACGCTACGGGGTTAGCGCGAGGAGACCAAAGGAGGAGCCGGCTAGAAACGTATAAAACGCCGGTCACGGCTCCAGCAGGGATGCCCCTTAAGCAAGGGCTTCGGCATGCTGCCGACCGGCCGGTGATCGTGTCCGCTCACACTTTGCACCGAGCCACATCCGTGTTGAAACCGTTGAAGGCATTGTGGGCGAATTAATGAACCTTGGCGGTAACAAAGTGTTTCAGGTTGTAACGCCCGTCCTATAAGGCTCCGCGGGATTTTTTGCCATCCTGATCGTTTTGCGGAAGTCATTTTTACCTGCAATTTAATGCGCTGGCAGGCCTTAAAAAAGCACATTGCAGCGCGCCATTCCGCGTGCATGATGAAAGCCCCGCAATATGGGCGAAACGCGCGATACGTCACATGAAACGCCCTACGCATAGCGCAGATGCAGCGGGCATTCACGTTCGCATTCATGTGTGCGATGCAAGGATTCGTCATACCCAATTGCAACGAGTGGTTGCAACTCGTCATATGGTTTAACGAATGATGTCGCGCTGCGAAACGCAGCGCTTGTGCATGATCGATGCACTGGAAATCACTTGAGCCACTTGTCCGAGATTGCCTGGTACTCGCCGCTCGCGCGCAGGAGATGCAGCCACTGGTCGACGTATTGCTGGAAGACGACATCGCCGCGCGGCACCATCCATGCTTTCTCGCCGTACTGGAACGGCTTGTCGGGATGCACGGAGCAAAGGCCTGGATTGAGCTTTTGTTGCAGGAGCGTTTCAGAGGCGTCGGTCACCATCACGTCGGCTTTGCCTGCGAGGATCTGCTTGAAGATCGTCACGTTGTCGGGATAGACGGTGATGTTCGCGTGCGTGAAGAACTGCTTCGCGAAGCGCTCGTTCGTGCCGCCGGGATTCACGATGACACGCGTCGCGGGCTGGTCGATCTGCGCAACGCTCTGGTACTTGCTGACGTCGTCGCAACGCACAATCGGCGTCTTGCCGTCGACCTGATACGGCTCGGTGAAGAACGCGCGCTTCTGTCGTTCGAGCGACGTGGACACGCCGCCCACCGCGACGTCGCACTTCGCGAGGAAATCGTTCATCAGGTTCGACCACGTGGTCTTCACGAACTCGGCCTTCACGCCCAGCGACTTCGCGAGCGACTCGGTCATGTCGATGTCGATGCCTTCGAACGTGCCGTCCTGTTTGTAGAACGAATACGGCTTGTAGTCGCCGGTCGTGCAGGCGCGCAGCGTGCCGCGCGCGATCACGTCGTCAAGCCGCGAGGCAGGCGCAGCGCTTTCGGCAAAGGCGGACGGCGTGACGGCCAGCGCCGCAACACCAATGCAAAGCAGCGAGCAAGCCGCGGCGATCCTGTTCTTTTTCATAGCGGATGTCTCCACGTGCGCGAGGTTGATATCGACGTTTTTAAAGCGCACTGATCGCCGATCTTATGCCGCGTGCGCACCCGCGATAACCATGGACACTCCGGATAGGCCAGCGCGCCAACTGCGCTTATCCCGGCCATCAGGGCCATGCGCCGGCGGTAGCTCCGGTAAAATGACCGACTGCTTCCGAATCTAGCGCGCAAGCGCCCTCCGCACGTGGCCCATACTCTTCTGAACGACACCTTCCTGCGCGCCTTGCTGCGCCAGCCGACCGAGTACACGCCGATCTGGCTGATGCGCCAGGCGGGCCGCTACCTGCCGGAGTACAACGCCACGCGCAGCCGCGCAGGCAGTTTTCTCGGCCTGGCGAAGAATCCCGACTACGCGACCGAAGTGACGCTGCAGCCGCTGGAGCGCTATCCGCTCGACGCGGCGATCCTGTTCTCGGACATCCTCACGATTCCCGACGCGATGGGTCTGGGCCTGTCGTTCCAGCAGGGCGAGGGGCCGAAGTTCGCGCACCCGGTGCGCACCGAGGAAGACGTCGCGAAGCTCGCGGTGCCTGACATCGGCGCGACGCTCGGTTATGTGACCGACGCCGTGCGCGAAATCCGCCGTGCGCTCACCGACGGCCAGGGGCGCCAGCGCGTGCCGCTGATCGGTTTCTCGGGCAGCCCGTGGACGCTCGCGTGCTACATGGTCGAAGGCGGCGGCTCGGACGATTTCCGCACCGTGAAGTCGATGCTCTACGCGCGCCCGGATCTGATGACGCGCATCCTCGAAGTCAACGCGCAGGCCGTGGCGGCCTACCTGAACGCGCAGATCGAAGCGGGCGCGCAGGCCGTGATGATTTTCGATACGTGGGGCGGGGCGCTCGCCGATGGTATTTATCAGCGCTTCTCGCTCCAGTACATCCGCCGCGTGGTCGCGCAACTCAAGCGCGAACATGACGGCGAGCGCGTGCCCGTCATCACCTTCACGAAGGGCGGTGGCTTGTGGCTCGACGAAATCGCGGAAACCGGCGTCGATGCGGTTGGCCTCGACTGGACGGTCAACCTCGGCCGCGCGCGCGAGCGTGTGGGCGACCGCGTGGCGCTGCAAGGCAACCTCGACCCGAACGTGCTGTTCGCTTCGCCTGCGGCGATCCGCGAACAGGCGCGTGCGGTGCTCGACAGCTTTGGCGCGCACCCCGGCCATGTCTTCAACCTGGGCCACGGCATCTCGCAGTTCACGCCGCCTGAAAGCGTCGCTGAGCTGGTCGACGAGGTGCATCGCCACAGCCGCGCACTGCACGCGGCAGGGTGAATTCAGTGTGAATTTTTTGTTGCGCCGCAGCGAGCTGGGCTCTCGGCATCAGGGACGCGTGCGGCGCAACAGGCCATCCAGACGCCATCGCGCCGCTGTCAAGACTTGACTTATACACACTTGTCTCGTTGCGGCGCGCAACAGGGAAAAATTGCCGCAGGGCGATATCAAGGGCTGTGAACAATTAATCAGACCCTTGACAGATAAGGCTTTCGCCGCTCCACGGCCATTTGTGCGGTGTCCCACATAATGACGTCGTCAGGCGGACAGCCGGGCGCTCAAGCCAAGTTCTTAACAAAGTTATCCACAGGCGCGTCGGCGCGGAGCGCGATTGTTCAGCGGAATCCAAAACTTAGCGCGACAAGTGACGTTCTGCTTGAAGTTCGCCCGTCCGTGCGCCAGCGCACTGTCCACGCGTCGTCGGCAATGGGGTAGCGCATGACGCCGTGCTTCGTGCGCGTGGCGCTCGACCATCCACTGACCGCGCTCTACGACTATCGCTATCCGCCCGATGCGCCAGCGCCGCAACCCGGCATGCTGGTGCGCGTGCCATTTGGCCGGCGCGAGGCGGTGGGCCTGATCTTCGAAGTGAGCACTCACAGTGACGTGCCGGCGAACAAGCTGCGCGACGTGAGTGCCGTCTGCGCGTCGTGCCCGCCGCTGTCGGAACAATGGCTCGCGCTGGTGGGTTTTGCCGCCGATTACTACCAGCGCGGACTCGGTGAAGTCGCGCTGCCCGCGTTGCCGCAGGCGCTGCGCGATCCGGCGCGCTGGGCGCGCCTCCTCGCACCCGAGGAGCGCTATCGCGTGCTGCCTGCCGGACGCGAGGCGTTGCCCGATGCGCTGCCCGCACGCGCGCAGGCCTTGCGACGGCTCGCCGAGGCGCTGGTGGCCGCCGGCGCGCTGGATCTGGCCGACGCCCGCGCGCTGCATCCGAAGGCCGCTGCGACGCTTGAATCCTGGTGCGAAGCGGGCTGGGTCGAGTACGAGTGCGTCGAGTTCGGCGCGGCGCAGGCGCACGCGAACGTGGCCGCAAAAACTACCGACGCGGCCGCGCAATCCAGTACGCAAGTCGCACTGCACCAACTGAGCGACGAGCAGGCCGAAGCCGTAGAGGCAATCCTCGAATCGCGCGGCTTCGCGCCGTTCCTTCTGCACGGCGTGACGGGCAGCGGCAAGACCGAGGTCTACCTGCGCGCGCTCGCCGGTTTGCTTGAGCGCGAACCCGGCGCCCAGGCGCTCGTCCTCGTCCCCGAAATCAATCTGACGCCGCAGTTCGAAGCGGCTTTCCGCACGCGTTTCGCGGGCGTGCTGCCCGACGACGCCATCGTCACGCTGCACAGCGGGCTTGCCGAAGGCGAGCGCGCGCGTCACTGGCTCGCCGCCCACACGGGCCGTGCGCGCATCGTGCTGGGCACGCGGCTGGCCGTAATGGCGTCGTTGCCGCGGCTGGCGATGCTGGTGGTCGACGAAGAGCACGATCCCGCCTACAAGCAGCAGGAAGGGCTGCGCTACTCGGCGCGCGATCTGGCCGTGTGGCGCGCCAAGCAGCTCGAATTGCCGGTCGTGCTGGGATCGGCGACGCCCTCGCTGGAAAGCTGGTGGCAGGCCGAGCAGGGGCGCTATACGCGGCTCACGCTGTCGCGCCGCGCCGTGGCCACCGCCGTGCTGCCCACCGTCAAGCTGATCGACCTGGAGGAGGAGCGCCGCCGTGGCCGTGCGTCGTTCGAAGGGCTGTCCGGCCCGCTGATCGCGGCGATGAAAGCCCGGCTCGAACGCGGCGAGCAAAGCCTCATCTTCCTGAACCGGCGCGGCTATGCGCCGGTGCTCTCGTGCGACGCCTGCGGCTGGGTGGCGGGCTGCCCGCGCTGTAGCGCCTACGTGGTGCTGCACAAGCCCGAGCGCGCGCTGCGCTGCCACCACTGCGGCTGGGAATCGCGCATTCCGCATTCGTGCCCGGACTGCGGCAATGTCGATATCGCGCCGATGGGCCGGGGCACGCAACGCATCGAAGAAGCGCTCGCGAGCGCGGTGCCGGGCGCACGGGTGCTGCGCATCGACGCCGACAGCACGCGCCGCAAGGGCAGCGCGCAGGCGCTCTTTTCGGACGTGCACGCGGGCGAGGTCGATATCCTCGTCGGCACGCAGATGGTCGCCAAGGGGCACGACTTCCAGCGCGTCTCGCTGGTGGGGGTGATGAACGCCGATAACGCACTGTTCTCGCACGACTTTCGCGCGAGCGAGCGCCTGTTCGCGCAGCTCATGCAGGTGAGCGGCCGCGCGGGCCGCGCCGGGCTGGCCGGCGAGGTGATGGTGCAGACGCGCTATCCGCGCCACGCGATCTATCACGCGCTGGCGCGCCACGATTACGTGGGTTTCGCGAATTCGCAGATCGCGGAGCGCAGGGACGCGCACCTGCCGCCGTTCGTCTATCAGGCTTTGCTGCGCGCAGAAGGGCGCACGCTGGAAGCGGCCCTGGCGTTCCTCGCCGAAGCCGCGCAGGCGCTCACGACGATGCCCACGGCGTCGCGCGTGATGGCCTACGACGCGGTGCCGCTGACGATCGTGAAAGTGATGAACGTCCATCGGGCGCAACTGCTCGTGGAGAGCGGCTCGCGCGCCGCGCTCCAGGCCACGTTGCGGGCGTGGCTGCCCACGCTGCGCGGCTTGCGCGGCGTGCTGCGCTGGAATCTCGAAGTCGATCCGCTCGATATCTGAGCAGTGAAGCGCTCGATGGACTGAGCAGGGCGCGCGATGCGCCCTCAAGACGGGCTCCCGGTGCGATGGCCCTGGCAATGGCCGATGCGCCGGACTGCACCATTCTTGCGGCTAGTCGCCGCGAAGCCGCGCCAGACGACGAAGGGCGGCCCGCTGGCGACGCTTCAGCGCTGGGCCGCGTGGGCCGCTTCGCCGCTCTCAGGTTGCGCCACACGGACGCGTCGGGACGCCGTTGCGGCCGCGCCCCGGATAAACAGCACGGCGCACACAGCGCACATGCTCCACACACCTGCCACCACCATCCACTTTTCCATTTTTTGGTCCTCGCGCCGGACTGACCGGCTCCCCGTTATGCCTGTATATCGGCAAACGATGCGTTTTGAACAGGGTGACAAAAAAGATTCACGCCCAGGGAAAATACCGAGCGCAACCTGCGCCCGCCCCGAGGGCCGCTACCGGCCGCAAATCCAGGCTGCACGGGGCTTTCGGCGGGGTGCAACCGATCCGCGAAATTGGTTGCACCTTTTTTTTGGGAGGGGTACGATTCGCCAACTTTTTAGTCTTTGGCCGGTGCGGGTCAGCCGGCATACGAAGGAATCATGGCTAGCACCACCCTTGGCGTTAAGGTCGACGACCTCCTCCGCTCGCGGCTCAAAGATGCCGCAACGCGCCTTGAGCGCACCCCGCACTGGCTCATCAAGCAAGCCATCTTCGCGTACCTCGAAAAGATCGAGCACGGCCAGCTGCCGCCGGAACTGAACGGCCACGTGAGCGCCGCCGATCTGGCCGATGGCGCAACCGCCGACGGCCCCGACGAGTACGCGTCGCACCCGTTCCTCGAATTCGCCCAGAACGTGCAACCGCAGTCGGTGCTGCGCGCGGCCATCACCGCCGCGTACCGCCGCCCGGAACCGGAGTGCGTGCCGTTCCTGATCGGCGAAGCGCGCCTGCCCGCCAACCTGACCGGCGACGTCACGAAGCTGGCCACGAAGCTGGTCGAGACGCTGCGCGCCAAGCGCACCGGCGGCGGTGTGGAAGGCCTGATCCACGAGTTCTCGCTGTCGAGCCAGGAAGGCGTGGCGCTGATGTGCCTGGCCGAAGCGCTGCTGCGCATTCCCGACCGCGCCACCCGTGACGCGCTGATCCGCGACAAGATCAGCAAGGGCGACTGGAAGTCGCACGTCGGGCACGCGCCGTCGCTGTTCGTGAACGCCGCTACGTGGGGCCTCATGATCACCGGCAAGCTGGTGACGACGAATAGCGAAACCGGCCTGTCGTCGGCGCTCACGCGCATGATCGGCAAGGGCGGCGAGCCGCTGATCCGCAAGGGCGTGGACATGGCGATGCGCCTGATGGGCGAGCAGTTCGTCACCGGCGAAAACATTTCCGAAGCGCTGGCCAACAGCCGCAAGTTCGAGGCACGCGGTTTCCGCTACTCGTACGACATGCTCGGCGAAGCCGCGACGACCGAAGCCGACGCGCAGCGCTACTACGCCGCTTACGAGCAGGCGATCCACGCAATCGGCAAGGCGGCCGGCGGCCGTGGCATCTACGAAGGCCCCGGCATCTCGATCAAGCTTTCCGCGCTGCACCCGCGTTACTCGCGCGCGCAGCAGGAACGCACGATGAACGAGCTGCTGCCGCGCGTGCGCGCGCTGGCTGTGCTCGCGCGCCGTTATGACATCGGCCTGAACATCGACGCTGAAGAAGCCGACCGTCTCGAACTCTCGCTCGACCTGCTCGAAGCGCTGTGTTTCGACCAGGAACTGGCGGGCTGGAACGGCATCGGCTTCGTGGTGCAGGCGTACCAGAAGCGCTGCCCGTTCGTGATCGACTACATCGTCGATCTGGCGCGCCGCAGCCGTCACCGCATCATGGTGCGTCTCGTGAAGGGCGCGTACTGGGATACGGAAATCAAGCGTGCGCAGGTCGATGGCCTCGAAGGCTATCCGGTCTACACGCGCAAGATCTACACCGACGTCTCGTACCTCGCCTGCGCGAAGAAGCTGCTGGGCGCGCCGGACGCGGTGTATCCGCAGTTCGCCACGCACAACGCGTACACGCTGGCTGCGATTTATCACCTCGCGGGCAACAACTACTACCCTGGCCAGTACGAATTCCAGTGCCTGCACGGCATGGGCGAGCCGCTGTACGAAGAAGTCACCGGCCCGCTCGCGCAAGGCAAGCTGAACCGTCCGTGCCGCGTGTACGCGCCGGTCGGCACACACGAAACGCTGCTCGCGTACCTCGTGCGCCGCCTGCTCGAAAACGGCGCAAACACCTCGTTCGTGAACCGCATCGCCGATGAAACCGTGCCGGTCGCGGAACTCGTCACGAACCCGGTGGACGATGCCGCGAAGGTCGTGCCGCTGGGCGCGCCGCACACGAAGATCCCGCTGCCGCGCGAACTCTATGGCAGCGAGCGCCTGAATTCGATGGGCCTCGATCTTTCGAACGAACATCGTCTCGCGTCGCTGTCGTCGGCGCTGCTGGCAAGCGCGCATCATCCGTGGCGCGCTGCGCCGATGCTCGCCGATATCGATATCGCCGATGGCGTCGCGCGCGACGTGCGCAACCCGTCCGATCTCCGTGATCTGGTGGGCACCGTGGTGGAAGCCACGAGCGAGCACGTGAGCGCCGCGCTCTCGCACGCCGTGGCCGCTGCGCCGATCTGGCAAGCCACGCCCGTGGAAGCGCGCGCCGATTGCCTGTCGCGCGCCGCCGATCTGCTCGAAGCGCAGATGCATACGCTGATGGGCCTGATCGTGCGCGAAGCAGGCAAGTCGCTGCCGAACGCCATCGCCGAAATCCGCGAAGCCATCGACTTCCTGCGCTACTACTCGACGCAGATCCGCGAGGAATTCTCGAACGACACGCATCGCCCGCTCGGCCCGGTCGTCTGTATCAGCCCGTGGAACTTCCCGCTGGCGATCTTCATGGGCCAGGTGGCCGCCGCGCTCGCCGCTGGCAACACCGTGCTCGCGAAACCCGCTGAGCAGACGCCGCTGATTGCCGCACAAGCCGTGCGCATCCTGCGCGAAGCGGGCGTGCCCGCAGGCGCCGTGCAACTGCTGCCGGGCGACGGCGAAACCGTGGGCGCAGCGCTGGTTGCCGATGCACGCACGCGTGCTGTGATGTTCACCGGCTCGACGGAAGTCGCTCGCCTCATCAACAAGACGCTGTCGCAGCGTCTGGATTCGGACGGCCGTCCGATCCCGCTGATCGCCGAAACCGGCGGCCAGAACGCGATGATCGTCGATTCGTCGGCGCTCGCGGAACAGGTCGTCGCCGACGTGCTGCAAAGCGCATTCGACTCGGCAGGCCAGCGCTGCTCGGCACTGCGCGTGCTGTGCCTGCAAGATGACGTGGCCGATCGCACGCTCGAAATGCTCACGGGCGCGATGCAGGAACTGGCGGTGGGCAACCCCGATCGCCTGTCCGCCGACGTCGGCCCGGTGATCGACGCCGACGCCAAGCGCGGCATCGATGGCCACGTGGCCACGATGCGTGAGAAGGGCCGCAAGGTTCTGCAAATGGCGATGGGCGACGACTGCGCGAAGGGCACCTTCGTGCCGCCGACGCTGATCGAAATCGAGAGCCTCGACGAACTCAAGCGCGAAGTGTTCGGCCCGGTGCTGCACGTGATCCGCTATCGCCGCAGCCAGCTCGACAAGCTGCTCGAACAGATCCGCGCAACGGGCTATGGCCTCACGCTCGGCATCCACACGCGTATCGACGAAACCATCGCGCACGTCGTTGGCCGCGCACATGTGGGCAACATCTACGTGAACCGTAACGTGATCGGCGCGGTGGTCGGCGTGCAGCCGTTCGGAGGCGAAGGTCTGTCGGGCACGGGCCCGAAGGCCGGTGGTGCGCTTTATCTGCAGCGCCTGCTCGCCAAGCGTCCGGCCGGTCTGCCGAAGTCGCTGTCCGATTCGCTGATCGTCGACCAGCCGCAAGGCGACGCTTCGGGCAATTCGGCGCACGCGAATCTCACGACGCTGCGCGACTGGCTCATCAGCGAGCGCGAACCAGCACTCGCAGCGCGTTGCGACGGCTATCTGCAATACGTGCTGGCAGGCGCAACGGCGGTGCTCGCTGGCCCGACTGGCGAGCGCAACACCTACACGCTGTCGGCGCGCGGCACGGTGCTGTGCGTGGCCTCGACGCCGACGGGTGCACGTGCGCAACTCGCCGTCGTTCTGGCAACGGGCAATCGTGCGCTGTTCCAGGGCGCGGCGGGTGAAGCGCTGGTGAATGCGCTGCCCGCATCGCTCAAGGCACACGTCGCGATCAAGAAAACGGCTGATGCCGACTTCGACGCAGTGCTGTTCGAAGGCGACAGTGACGAGCTGCTCGGCCTCGTGAAGGAAGTGGCTAAACGTGCTGGCCCGATCGTGTCGGTGCAAGGCGTGGCGGCACACGCGCTCGCCAATGGCGACGAAGATTACGCACTCGAACGACTGCTCACGGAGCGTTCGGTGAGCGTGAATACCGCTGCGGCTGGCGGCAATGCAAATCTGATGACGATCGGTTAAGCACAGTCCATACTGTCGGTCGTCTCAAGACAAGGAAGCGGCAAAGCTACGAGCCGAAGCCGCTCATTTGATACCTGGTACCAAGGAGAAGCTATGCAACACACGATGAAGCAGCTGGCAGGCGCAACGCTGGTTGCGGCCCTGTCGCTGGCGGGGACCGCAAACGCGCAGCAGGCCGACGACGTCAAGATCGGTTTCGCAGGTCCGATGACGGGTGCGCAGGCGCACTACGGCAAGGACTTCCAGAACGGCATCACGCTGGCGGTCGAAGACATGAATGCGACCAAGCCGGTGATCGGCGGCAAGCCGGTGCGCTTCGTGCTGGATTCGGCAGACGACCAGGCTGACCCGCGCACGGGCACGACGGTCGCGCAGAAGCTCGTCGACGACGGTATCAAGGGCATGCTCGGCCACTTCAACTCGGGCACGACGATCCCGGCTTCGCGCATCTACGCGAACGCAGGCATCCCCGAAATCGCCATGGCCACGGCGCCGGAATACACGCAGCAAGGCTTCAAGACGACGTTCCGCATGATGACTTCGGACACGCAGCAAGGTTCGGTCGCGGGCACGTTCGCAGTGAAGAACCTGGGCATGAAGAAGATCGTCGTGGTTGACGACCGCACGGCTTACGGCCAGGGTCTCGCCGACGAATTCGCCAAGGCTGCGAAGGCTGCGGGCGGCAACATCATCGACCGCGAATACACCAACGACAAGGCTGTCGACTTCAAGTCGATCCTGACGAAGGTGAAGTCGCTGAACCCGGATCTGGTCTACTACGGCGGCGCCGATTCGCAGGCTGCGCCGATGGTCAAGCAGATGAAGTCGCTGGGCCTGAAGGCTCCGCTGATGGGCGGCGAAATGGTTCACACGCCGACCTTCCTGCAGATCGCGGGTGACGCAGCGAACGGCACGGTGGCATCGCTCGCCGGCCTGCCGCTGGAAGAAATGCCGGGCGGCAAGGACTACGTCGCGAAGTACAAGAAGCGCTTCGGTGAAGACGTGCAGACGTACTCGCCGTACGCCTACGACGGCGCAATGGCCCTGTTCGACGCCATGAAGAAGGCCAACTCGACGGATCCGGCAAAGTACCTGCCGTTCCTCGCGAAGACCAGCATGCCGGCTGTGACGTCGAAAGACCTCGCGTATGACCCGAAGGGCGACCTGAAGAACGGCGGCATCACGCTGTACAAGGTCGTCGACGGCAAGTGGACGACGCTGCAAAGCGTGGGCGGCAAGTAAGCTGTTGAGCTAGCTTTCGCTGCGAAGAAGTAAAAAGCCCCGCGAGATCGCAAGATCCGCGGGGCTTTTGTTTTGTGTGCCCGCCTTCTACAACGGCAAAGGTGAGCTTATTCAGGATTCCTTGTCAGTCATTCGCCGCGTGATTTTCTGCCGGCGTCGCGCACCTGTTCGAGCGTCGCGGCCGGCGTGCTCGCTTCCTTCGTCACGCGGATCTCGATGAGCGCGGGCTTGCCTGCCTTGAGCGCGCGTTCCAGTGCGCCCGCGAACTGCGCGGTCGCCGTGACCACTTCACCATGCGCACCGAACGACTGCGCAAAGGCCGCGAAGTCCGGATTGGTGAGCTGCGTGCCATGCACGCGGTCTGGATAGTGGCGCTCCTGGTGCATGCGGATCGTGCCGTAGTGGCTGTTGTTCACGACGATGAACACCACGTTCAGGCCGTACTGCATGGCCGTTGCGAGTTCCGGTGAAGCCATCATGAAGCAGCCGTCGCCCGCGAGCGCCACCACGGCGCGCTGCGGATACAGCGACTTCGCGGCAATCGCTGCGGGCACGCCGTAGCCCATCGCGCCGCTGGTGGGCGCAAGCTGCGAGCGGAAGTGCCGATACGAAAAATGCCGATGCAGCCACGTCGCGTAGTTGCCTGCGCCGTTCGTGACGATGGCATCGTCGGGAAGTTGTGCGCGCAACTGTTGCATCACTTCGCCGAGCTGCACGTCGCCGGGCATCGGGCGCGGCGTGCGCCACGCGAGATACGCCTCGTGCGCTTCGGTGGCCGCGCCAGTCCACGCGGGCATGTCGGGCGCGGGCAGCGCCGCGAGTAGCGCTGCCATTTCCGCGAGGCCCGAGACGATCGGCAGATCGGCGGCATAGACGCGCCCGAGTTCTTCCGCGCCCTGATGCACGTGGATGAGCGTCTGCGTCGTCTTGGGGATGTCGAACAGCGTGTAGCCGCCCGTCGTGGATTCGCCCAGACGCGGGCCGAGTGCGAGCAGCACGTCGGCTTCTCGAATGCGCGCCGACAGCGCCGGATTGATGCCGAGACCCACGTCGCCCGCGTAGTTCGGATGATCGTTGCTCAGCGTGTCCTGGAAGCGGAACGCGAGGCCGATGGGCAACTGCCAGTTCTCGACGAAGCGTTGCAGGTCGGCGCACGCTGCGGGCGTCCAGCCATGGCCGCCCGCGATCACAAAGGGCTTCTTCGCGCCCGCCAGCAACTCGCGCAGACGCACCATCTGCGCGGCCGAGGGCGAGGCCTGCACGCGCTGCGCCGCAGGCGGCGTGCGCTGTGCTTCGGCTGCGGGAATCGCGCCGCTGAGCATGTCTTCGGGCAGCGCCAGCACGACGGGGCCGGGACGGCCCGAGGTCGCGATATGAAACGCGTGGCTCAGGTATTCGGGCACGCGGCGCGCGTCATCGATCTGCGCGACCCACTTCGCCATCTGCCCGAACATGCGCCGGTAATCGATCTCCTGGAACGCCTCGCGATCCATCTGCTCGCGCGCGACCTGGCCGATCAGCAGGATCATCGGCGTGGAATCCTGGAAGGCGGTGTGCACGCCAATCGACGCGTGCGTCGCGCCCGGCCCGCGCGTGACGAGCGCGATGCCCGGCTTGCCCGTGAGCTTGCCGGTCGCTTCTGCCATATTGGCTGCGGCCGCTTCGTGGCGACACACGATGGTGTCGATCCGCGCGGTCTCGTCCGCGAGCGAATCGAGTACGGCGAGATAGCTCTCGCCGGGCACGCAGAACACGCGCTCGACGCCATTGGCGACGAGCGCGTCCACCACGAGGCGCGCGCCGGTGACGGTCTGCGATGCGAGATTTGAAGCGGTTTCGTTCGACTGCTGCTGCATGGCGTTGCTGTCTCCTCTCAGTCCTGAATCGGGTTTTGCGATCCTGCTTCGATATGGTCTTGCCGTGCTTCAGGTCACCGCACGATCAGCACTCGACGATATTCACCGCGAGGCCGCCGCGCGAAGTCTCCTTGTACTTCGTCTTCATGTCAGCGCCGGTTTCGCGCATCGTCTTGATGACGGAGTCGAGCGAGACGTAATGCGCGCCGTCGCCGCGCAGCGCCATGCGCGCCGCGTTGACGGCCTTCACCGACGCCATGGCGTTGCGCTCGATGCAGGGAATCTGCACCATGCCGCCGACCGGATCGCAGGTGAGGCCAAGGTTGTGTTCCATGCCGATTTCAGCGGCGTTCTCGACTTGCAGCGGCGTGCCGCCGAGCACGGCCGCGAGCGCGCCCGCCGCCATCGAGCAGGCCACGCCCACTTCGCCCTGGCAGCCTACTTCCGCGCCCGAGATCGATGCGTTGAGCTTGTAGAGAATGCCGATCGCCGCCGCAGTGAGCAGGAAGTCGATCACGCCTTGCTCGTTCGCGCCGGGCGTAAAGCGCACGTAGTAGTGCAGCACGGCGGGGATGATGCCGGCCGCGCCGTTGGTCGGCGCGGTGACGACGCGGGCGCCCGCGGCGTTTTCTTCGTTGACGGCGATCGCGTAGAGGTTGATCCAGTCGATCATCGACAGCGGATCCTGCAACGCGCGCTCCGGATGCGCGGTGAGCGCGCGATAGAGCTGCGGCGCGCGGCGCTTGACCTGGAACGGGCCGGGCAGCGTGCCTTCTGCTTCGGGATTGTTGATGCCGCAGCCGCGCGACACGCACGATTGCATCACGTCCCAGATGCGCAGCAGGCCGCTGCGGATTTCCTCGTCGCTATGCCAGACGCGTTCGTTTTCGAGCATCAGTTGCGCGATGCTCTTGCCCGTGGACGCGCACAGCGCGAGCAGTTCGGCGCCCGAGCGGAACGGATGCGGCATCTGCTGCGCGGCCGACAGCACCTTGGTGTTCGGCGCGCCGGCCGTGACGACAAAGCCGCCGCCCACGGAGAGATACGTGCTCTCGCGCAGCGTCTCGCCGTTGGCGTCGAGGGCGCGCAGCTTCATGCCGTTCGGGTGCTCGGGCAGCGCCTGACGATAGAACGCGATGTGCTCCTTCATCACGAAAGGAATCGTGTGATGGCCGAGCAGCGCGAGCAGGCGCGAGGTGCGCACGGCTTCGAGACGTTCGTTGATGCTGTCGGGATCGACGGTGTCGGGTGCATCGCCCATCAGGCCGAGCATGACGCCGCGGTCGGTGCCGTGGCCCTTGCCGGTGGCGCCGAGCGAGCCGTACAGCTCGACTTTCACCGAGGCGGTGGGCGCGAGCAGGCCGTCGCGCTCCAGCCCTTCGGCGAACATCAGGGCGGCGCGCATCGGGCCGACGGTGTGCGAGCTCGACGGCCCAATGCCGATCTTGAAGAGATCGAAAACGCTTACTGCCATGGGTACTGCTCCTGCTTGATCGTGTCGGTTTTCAGGGGATGCCGCACGGTGCGGTGCGCGGCATCGAATTCAATGCGCCACCGCTGCAACCCCTCGCGCGCTGGTCAGCGCGCCGGCAACGGCAGGCAAACGGCGAGCCACGCGGGTGGCGTGGGCGCCAGCTTGAGCGCGATCGGCGTGTAACGGCCGTCCAGACGCGCTGCAAGGTGATACAGCTCGGCGGCGTTCTTCGCGTCCCATGCGCCGGTGTAGCCGGGCAATCCGGCCTCGCGGCGCTTGGCGTCGAACGGCACGCTCGAATGCACGAATTCCTCGTGCGTTTTCTCGCCCGTGGCATAGGGCGTGAGCCAGTCCAGCGCGCCCGCCAGCGTCGCGCCGTTGGCGGCGCGCTCCGGCAACCAGTTGCGGTTGTGGCGGCGCGCGGCGAGCGCGGCCGTCACGAGCGGCTGCAAATCGTAGGTGACGTAGTGCAGCGCGTCGCGCTCGGTGAAATCGAGCGTCGAGCCATCGGGCGCGACGTTGTCGCCGATATGCTCGATGAACAGGCGCTGCGCCGTCGCAATCATCTTGCGGTTGTCCAGCGTGAACGCGATCATCGAAATCAGCTTCACGCGATGGCTCTGCCAGTTGTTCGCGAAAGTGCCCTTGAGCGGGCGCGGCTGCGAATCCACCTGCTGGATGTAGCCATTGGCGAACTTGTTCAGGAACACCATCGTCGCGTTGCGCGTCTTCACGGGCAGCGCGCTCGCGGTCATGTCGTAGGCGAGGATCAGTCCTTCGAAACGGGTTTCGTCGATGGGGTTGAAGCTCGGCTGATACGTCGTGACCCACGCAAACAGAAAGCGGTCGACGAGCTTCAGGTAGCGGTCGTCGCTGGTCGCGCGCCAGGCAAGCGCCGCATTGCGCATCAGGTCGAGTTCTTTCTCGGCCTCCACGCTCTGGTCGTAAATGCCTTCGTGCGGCAGCGTGCCTTCCGTATGCAGCTTCGCAAGCGGATGCGGCGTGTCGTTCACGTGCGACTGCACCTCGGCGACCAGCGCCTTGACGCCGGGATCGGCGTTGGTGCGCTCGCTTGTCTGCAAGGCGGGCGCCGCGCAGAAGTTCATCGCCGCGCGCGCCGGTTGCGCCGCGCCCAGGGCCGCAAGACCCATGCTCACGAGACAGGCAACCAGATGCTTGCGCGCGCTGCGCGCGGGCGTTGCCTGATTGGCCGAATGAGCATGCCCGGCAAACGCCGTTCCCACCTTCCGCGCCATGCGCGACTCCCTGATTCAAGGCTGACAGGTGTGTGATGTTAACGGTTTGGCAGGCGTTTGCGGCAGCAAATGTGCGTTGCGCGAAAACCGCCGCGGCCCCGCAAAGGGCGCGCGGCGGTGTGAGCGCCTTGCAGCAAGGGCGGCTGGCTGGCGCGAAGGGACGCGGCGCAGGGCGCGTGTTACTCGCCCGCGCCCTGTGCGGCCGCTTCGTCGGCATATTCGCCGACCGGCACGCACGAGCAGAACAGGTTGCGGTCGCCATACGCGTTGTCGGCGCGGCCGACCGGCGGCCAGTACTTGCGCGCGGCGAGCGAAGCGACCGGGTAGGCCGCCTGTTCGCGCGAGTAAGCGTGGTTCCACTCGTTCGCGACCACCACGGCAGCCGTGTGCGGCGCGTGACGCAGCGGGTTGTCTTCCTTGTCCGCACGGCCGTCTTCGACAGCGCGGATTTCCTCGCGGATTGCAACCATGGCGTCGATGAAGCGGTCGAGTTCTTCCTTCGATTCCGATTCGGTCGGTTCGACCATCAGCGTGCCCGGCACCGGGAAGCTCATGGTCGGCGCGTGGAAGCCGAAGTCCATCAGGCGCTTGGCGACGTCGTCCACGGTGATGCCGCTTGCATCCTTGATGGGGCGCAGGTCGAGAATGCACTCGTGCGCGACCAGCCCGCCCGGGCCGCTGTACAGCACCGGATAGTGCGGGGCGAGCTTGTTGGCGACGTAGTTGGCGTTGAGGATCGCGGTTTCCGTGGCGGCGGTGAGGTTGGCCGCGCCCATCATGGCGATGTACATCCACGAAATCGGCAGGATCGACGCCGAGCCATAAGGCGCCGCGCTGACAGCGCCGATGCCGTGTTCGTCGCGCTTGTAGCCCGACGAAAGCTGGTTCGGCAGGAACTGCGCAAGGTGCGCGCCGACCGCGACCGGGCCGACGCCCGGGCCGCCGCCGCCGTGCGGAATGCAGAAGGTCTTGTGCAGGTTCAGGTGCGAGACGTCGCCGCCAAACTGGCCGGGCGCTGCGAGACCCACCATCGCGTTCATGTTCGCGCCGTCCACATACACCTGGCCGCCGTGCGCGTGCACGATGTCGCAGACTTCGCGCACGTTCTGCTCGAACACGCCGTGCGTCGACGGATACGTGATCATGATGGCCGCGAGCTTCGCGGCGTGCTGTTCGGCCTTGGCCTTCAGGTCGGCGAGATCGACGTTGCCTTGTGCGTCGCAGGCAACCACGACCACCTGCATGCCGGCCATCTGCGCCGACGCCGGGTTGGTGCCGTGCGCCGAAGCGGGAATCAGGCAGACGTTGCGATCGGCTTCGCCGCGCGAGGCGTGGTACGCCTGGATGATGAGCAGGCCGGCGTATTCGCCCTGCGAGCCGGCATTCGGTTGCAGCGAAACGGCGGCGTAGCCGGTCGCGGCCACGAGCATCTGTTCGAGCTGGTCGACCATCTCGCGATAGCCGACGGTTTGCTCGGTCGGCGCGAACGGGTGGATCTGGCCGAACTCGGGCCACGTGACCGGCAGCATTTCGGACGTGGCGTTGAGCTTCATCGTGCACGAGCCGAGCGGGATCATCGAGCGGTCGAGCGCGAGATCCTTGTCCGACAGGCTGCGCAGGTAGCGCAGCATTTCCGTTTCCGAATGATGGCGGTTGAAGACCGGATGCGTGAGGTAAGCGCTTTCGCGCACGAGCGAGGCCGGGAACGTGGCGGCGCTGGCGGCGGCGAGTTCGGCGTCGATGGCGTCGACCGACGGCGTTTCGCCTGCGAACGCAGCTTGCGCGAAGACGGCAAGCAGGTCGGCCAGGTCGGCGCGCGTCGTGGTTTCGTCAACGGACACGCCCACGCGCGTTTCGCTCACGCGGCGCAGGTTCATGCCGCGTGCGAGCGCCGCGTCGTGCAGCGCCTGGGTGCGCGAACCGGCTTCAAACGTGAGCGTGTCGAAGAACGACGCGTTGACGAGCGTGTAGCCGAGCTTTTGCGCGCCTGCCGCGAGGATCGCCGCGACGCGGTTCACGCGCAGCGCGATGTGCTTGAGGCCCTGCGGGCCGTGATAGACCGCGTACATGCTGGCCATGATGGCGAGCAGCGCCTGCGCCGTGCAGACGTTCGAGGTGGCCTTTTCGCGGCGGATATGCTGTTCGCGCGTTTGCAGCGCGAGGCGCAGCGCCGGGTTGCCGTTCGCGTCGATGGTCACGCCCACGAGGCGGCCCGGCATCTGGCGCTTGAATTCGTCCTTCACCGCGAGGTAAGCGGCGTGCGGGCCGCCGAAGCCCATCGGCACGCCAAAGCGCTGCGAGTTGCCCACGGCCACGTCCGCGCCCCAGTCGCCCGGCGGCGTGAGCACGGTGAGCGCGAGCAGGTCGGCGGCGGCGATCACCGAGCCGCCAGCCGCGTGCACGGCCTGGGCGAGTTCGCGGTAATCGCGCACATCGCCGTTGGCGCCCGGATATTGCAGCAGCACGCCGAACGCGCCAGCCTGCGCGGCTTCGGCAGCCGGGCCGACCTTCACTTCAATGCCGATCGGCTTGGCGCGCGTCTTCACGACTTCGATCGTCTGCGGCAGCACGTCGTCGGCGACGAAGAACACGTTCGACTTCGACTTGCCCACGCGCTGCACGAGCGTCATGGCTTCGGCGGCGGCGGTGGCTTCGTCGAGCAGCGAAGCGTTCGAGATCGCGAGACCCGTTAGGTCGACGATCATCTGCTGGTAATTGAGCAGGGCTTCGAGGCGGCCCTGCGAGATTTCCGGCTGGTACGGCGTGTAAGCCGTGTACCACGCCGGATTTTCGAGCACGTTGCGCAGGATGACGGCCGGCGTATGCGTGTCGTAGTAGCCCTGCCCGATGTACGAGCGGAACACCTGGTTCTTGTCGGCGAGCGCGCGCAGGGCAGCGATCGCTTCGGCTTCCGAGCGCGGCTGCGCGAAGGGGCCGAGCGGCAGCGTTTCCTTGCGGCGGATCTGCGCCGGAATCACCGCATCCATCAGCGCGGCGCGCGAGGCAAAGCCCAGCGCATCGAGCATCGCCTGCTGGTCGGCCGAGTCAGGGCCGATATGACGGGCGGCGAAGGCGTCGTGGGCTTCGAGCGCCGCGAGCGAAATAGCCGAGGGCGAGGTGTTCATCAGACGATCCGGGTGTTCGAGCTTCATGAAGATTCCTGCCGGCGCGCGGCGTGAGACCGGTGAGAGCCTCGCGTCGTCGCGCCGTTGCGGTTGCGGGGGTTAAGCGCCGATTGCCTTTTCGTAGGCGGCGGCGTCGAGCAGCCCGTCGAACTTCGCGTCGGCGGCGGGCTTGATCTTGAAGAGCCACGATGCGTACGGCTCGCTGTTCACTTCTTCGGGTTCGTCGGCGAGGTCGCTGTTCGAGGCGACGATTTCGCCGGCGACCGGTGCGTAGATGTCCGATGCGGCCTTGACCGATTCGATCACGGCGACGGCGTCACCGGCGGCGACGGTGCGGCCGGCTTCCGGCAGTTCCAGGAAGACGATGTCGCCCAGCGCCTGCTGTGCGTGGTCGGTGATGCCGATGGTCAGGGTGCCATCGGCTTCGGTGCGGATCCACTCGTGCGATTCGGTGTATTTCAGGTCGGCCGGGATGCTCATGGTTGCTCCAGTGCGTGGTTGCTTGTATGGCTAGAAAAGAGGGAGGCGTGCGCGGCGCGATTGCTGCAAGCGGCTGAAAAATGCTTGCGGAATCAGGCGACCAGCACCTTGCCATTGCGCACGAACGGCAGTTTTACCACGCTTGCGGGAAGGGCCTTGTCACGGATTTGCACCTGCACCAGGTCGCCCGGCTGCACGCCCACGGGCACGCGCGCAAAGGCGATGGATTCCTGCATCGTCGGCGAGAAAGTGCCGCTCGTGATTTCGCCTTCGCCGTGCGGCGTGAGCACCTTCTGATGGGCGCGCAGCACGCCGCCCGCCTTGCCGTTTTCCTTCTGCAGGATGAGGCCGACGAAGGTCGAGCGCGTGCCATTGGCTTCGAGTGCGGCGCGGCCGGTGAACTCGCGCGGCTCCTTCATGTCGACCGTCCACGCGAGGCCCGCGTCGAGCGGCGAGACGCTGTCGTCCATGTCCTGGCCGTACAGATTCATGCCCGCTTCGAGGCGCAGCGTGTCGCGCGCGCCCAGACCGCACGGCGTCACGCCCTGGCGCTTGAGCGCGTCCCAGAGTTCGCAGACGGCGGCAGCCGGCACGACGATCTCGAAGCCGTCTTCGCCGGTGTAGCCGGTGCGCGCGACCATCAGCTCGCCGAACGGCGTTGCTTCGATCTTCGCTGCATTGAAGGGCTTGAGGAGTTCGGTGGCGCTGCGCGAGGAGGGCGCGACCTGCCAGACCTTTTCGCGGGCGTTCGGGCCCTGCACGGCGACGATCGCCAGGTCGCGGCGCGGCGTGATGGTCAGGCCGAAGCCGCCTTCGGCGTTGAGCTTCTCGAACCAGGCGATGTCTTTTTCGGCGGTGCCCGCGTTGACGACGGTGCGGAAGGTGTCGTCGGCGAAGTAATAGACGATCAGGTCGTCGATCACGCCGCCTTCGGGATTGAGCATGCAGGAGTAGAGCGCCTTGCCGGGCACCGTCAGCTTGCCGACGTTGTTGGCGAGCGCGCGGGCGAAGAATTCGCGCGCCTTGGCGCCTTCGAAGTCGACCACGCACATGTGCGAGACGTCGAACATGCCGGCGTCGGTGCGCACGGCGCGATGCTCGTCGATCTGCGAGCCGTAGTTGACGGGCATGTCCCAGCCGCCGAAGTCGACCATGCGGGCATTGAGCGCGCGGTGCGTATCGTTCAGCGGGGTGCGTTTGAGTTCGGTCATGGGGCCTCAGGCGGTCGCGAGCGTTCTTGCGCCATTTCGCGCGAAAACGAAAAAGGCCATGCAGGAAACGCCGCCGGCACAATGCCCGTGGTCGTTTCCTGCATGGCCCCTCTGTCCTCGATACCTGAGAGATTGCGTCGTGGTCGACGCGCGCCCCTTCGGTGGGCAGCCTGAACGCCAGGGTTACGATCCCTCCGCCGTCCTACTGCCGCTCTCCAGAGTTGCGAACCTGAGTGCCGGTTCGCCTGTGGCGATCCAGCGGTTCGGCGCGTACGGTCCTTTTGCCTGAGAGTTTGTGGGTTGCCCCTTCGGCGGCGCCATCCTGATTCGACGGCACGCTCTCCCGACGCGCGCAGCGATTGTGCGGGACGCCGCGGGGCTGTGTCAATGCGGAAAAAACTGGTCGGGAACGCGCGGCGAGAACGGGGCGCGAGCGCGGGAGCGGCCACTGGCGTGGCTTGCGCGGCAGACACGCGGATCGCGCGGGCAGGCGAAATTGGGCCTGGGATGTGGCCCGCTTAGGCCCGTTCAGGTTCTTTGCCAGCGCAAAAGAAAACGGGCCGCGCGAGGCGGCCCGTTCGGCGTACTGCAGACTTAATGCAGATCGACTGCGCGACAAGCGCTTATTCGCCGATGGCGCGCGCAGCCGTATCGAGTTCCTGGTTCAGCACGTGTTGCTCGTCGCCGGAAATGCCGCCGCCATGCTGGGCCGCCATGTCGTGCGCTTCGCCGCGGATCGTGTCGAGGCGATGATGCAGCGCGCCACCCTGGGGCGGCGGGTAGTAGCCCTGATTCACGCGCATGTCGATGCGGCGGCTCAGGTTGTCGATGCGGGCGTCGATCTGGTGCAGACGGTCTACTGCCACTTCATGCGGGTTCGGGCCGGGGCGCGGCGCCGGTTGATTGACGACGCAGGCGGCGAGCGTGGAAACAAGCGCGCTCGCTGCTGCAATCCGGAATGCACGGTTCAAACGGGTCATTGTTGTGACTCTCCTGTGGTCATTGCTGCTCTTTTTGGCGTTGTACGTCGGCAAACGTCCCGCGCGTGCGAGACGATGACGGCGCACTGCGCCGCAGATGTAACCGTTTGTATGGAGCTTTCAGTCGTGTCGGACGAATGCAAGGAACCGGGACTCAGAGCGGACTCAGACCGGACTCAGACCGAACGCGAAAACGGGATCGAGCGGCCTTCCGCGGCGCTGCGCATCGCCAGTTCGACGATCGTCATGACGTCGATGGCGTCCTGCGGGCTCACCGGGAACGGCTGGCCGTCGTGGATCGCCGCCGCCAGCGCGCGGTACAGATCGGCGTAATTGCCTGCCGCGTTGGGGACTTCGCGATCCGACTCCTGGCCGTCGTCGGCCATGGCGTGCAGGCGGCCCGCTTCGTTGCCCTCGCCGAAACCGGCCTGGCCGGGGCGCAGGCCCGCCTTCAGCTGATCCTCCTGCGTATCGAGACCGTTCTTCAGGTAGCTGCCGCGCGTGCCGTGAATCGCGAAGCGCGGCGCATAGGCCGCCAGCGCGCTCGCGTGCAGCACGGCGTCGAGGCCGTCGTAACGCAGCACGATATGCGCATAGTCGGGCGCGCTCGCGTTGTCGCGGCGCGTATGGACGAAGGCCGTCACCGATTCCGGCGCGCCAAAGAGCGCCAGCGTCTGGTCGATCAGGTGCGGCCCGAGATCGTAGAGCAGGCCGCCGCCGCGCGCGGCGTCCTCGCGCCAGCGCTGGCGCACCTGCGGACGGAAGCGGTCGAAGTGCGATTCGTAATGCGTGACGCGGCCCAGTTCGCCGTTGGCGATCAGCTCTTTGACGGTGAGGAAGTCGCCGTCCCAGCGGCGATTGTGGAAGGGCGCGAACACGAGACCGCGCTGCTTCGCGATGGCCGCGAGCGTGCGCGCTTCTTCGGCGGTGAGCGTGACCGGCTTGTCGACCAGCACGTGCTTGCCGCGCTCCAGCGTGCGGCGTGCGAGCTCGTAGTGCGTGTCGTTGGGCGTGGCGATCACGACGCACTCGATGGCGTCGAGCGCGAGCAGCGCGTCGATATCGGGGACGATGGCCGCGTCGGGATAGTCGGCCTGCGCCCGCTCGGCCTGGCTCGTGGCGATGGCGGCGAGCGTGGCTGCGCCGCTGTGAGCGATCACGGGTGCGTGGAAGGTCTGGCCGGCGAAGCCGTAGCCCATCAGGCCGATTTGCAGCGGTGCAGTCATGAAGCGCGTCCTCTTTCCAGCAGGTTATGCAGCATGTCCGGCAGCGGCGCGGATAGCGACGCCCCCGGGGAGGGAACTGGCTATTTTGGCATGCGCCGCACGGTGCGTGGCAGCGCGCAAGGGACAGATGACGGACGCCCGAAGTGCCCGATTTGCACTTAGCGGGGCGACATCGGCGGGAAGGCGGAGCGTGTTAACATCGCACCTCTCGCGCGAGAGGCCGGCCCACGCGGGTGCGCCATGCAGGCAGCGCCCGATGCTTCTTGGTAACTTCGGTCTGCCTTTCGCCCGCGCGGCTCGCCGCGCTGCGCCGTCCATCGGCGTGAGCGCGCGCCACGAAAGCCCGCGCCTCCCAGCCGTACCACCCGTTTTTCCAAATCCAGGCAACGATGTCCGCAGGTCTGAATCCCGCCCAAAACGAAGCGGTGCGCTATCTCGACGGCCCTTGTCTCGTGCTCGCAGGCGCGGGCAGCGGCAAGACGCGCGTCATTACGCAGAAGATCGCGCACCTGATCGAAGCGAAAGGCTTCGAGCCGCGCCATATCGCGGCCGTGACCTTCACCAACAAGGCCGCCGCCGAAATGCGCGAGCGCGTGGGCAAGCTGCTCGAAGGCAAGACGCTCACGACGCCTGGCAAGGAAGGCCGCAAGGTGCCGGCGCACCAGCTCACCGTCTGTACGTTCCACTCGCTGGGCGTGCAGATCCTGCGTCAGGAAGCCGAGCATCTTGGGCTCAAGCCCCAGTTCTCGATCATGGATTCGGACGACTGTTTCTCGATGATCCAGGAGCAGGTGGGCTCGACGGATAAGGGTTTCATCCGCAAGATCCAGTCGATCATCTCGCTGTGGAAGAACGGTCTCGTGATGCCCGAAGAGGCGCTCGCGACCGCGTCGAACGAGGACGAGCACCAGGCCGCCATCGTCTACCGCAACTACATGGCGACGCTGCACGCCTACCAGGCGGTGGACTTCGACGACCTGATCCGCCTGCCCGCCGAGCTGTTCGCGAAGAACGAGCAGGTGCGCGAGCGCTGGCAGAACAAGCTGCGCTACCTGCTGGTCGACGAATACCAGGACACCAATACCTGCCAGTACGAGCTGCTCAAGCTGCTGGCGGGCCCGCGCGCCGCTTTCACGGCCGTGGGCGACGACGACCAGGCGATTTACGGCTGGCGCGGTGCGACGATCGAGAACCTCGCGCAGCTCGGCAAGGACTACCCGAAGCTGCACGTCATCAAGCTGGAGCAGAACTACCGCTCGACGGTGCGCATTCTCACGGCGGCGAACAACGTCATCGCCAACAACCCGAAGCTGTTCGAGAAAAAGCTCTGGTCGGAGCACGGCATGGGCGACACGATCACCGTCACGCCCTGCAACGACGAAGAGCACGAAGCCGAATCGGTGGTGTTCCGGCTGTCGGCGCACAAGTTCGAGCGCCGCGCGCAGTTCCGCGACTACGCGATTCTGTATCGCGGCAACTTCCAGGCGCGCATCTTCGAACAGGTGCTGCGCCGCGAGCGCATTCCGTATGTGCTCTCGGGCGGCCAGTCGTTCTTCGATAAAGCCGAAATCAAGGACATCTGCGCGTACCTGCGCCTGATCGCGAACCACGACGACGATCCCGCGTTCATCCGCGCGATCACGACGCCGCGCCGCGGCGTGGGCAACACGACGCTTGAAGCGCTCGGCTCGTTTGCGGGACAGGCCAAGGTGTCGCTGTTCGAGGCGGTGTACATGGGCGGTATCGAGGCGCGGCTGTCCGCACGCCAGGTCGAGCCGATGCGCGTGTTCTGCGACTTCATGCAGCGTCTGGCCGAGCGTGCGGTCAAGGATCCGGCGACGGTCGTGCTCGACGAACTGATGGACGCGATCCACTACGAGGCGTACCTGTATGACGCCTTCGACGAGCGCCAGGCGCAGTCGAAGTGGCAGAACGTGCTGGAATTCCTGGAGTGGCTCAAGCGCAAGGGCACCAAGCCCGAGCAGGAAATCGGCGAAGACAGCGAGGCCACGGGTTACGACAACACCGACGGGCTTGCCGACACCGGCAAGAACCTGATGGGCCTGATCCAGACCGTCGCGCTGATGTCGATGCTCGAAGGCAAGGAAGAGGATCCGGATGCGGTGCGCCTGTCGACCGTGCACGCGTCGAAGGGGCTGGAGTATCCGCACGTGTTCCTGGTGGGCGTCGAGGAAGGCATCATGCCGCACCGCGGCGGCTCGGAAGACGACATCATCGACGAAGGGCGCATCGAGGAAGAACGCCGCCTCATGTACGTGGCGATCACGCGCGCGCAGCGCAGCCTGCATCTGAACTGGTGCAAGAAGCGCAAGCGGGCGCGCGAGACGGTGGTGTGCGAGGCGTCGCGCTTTATTCCGGAAATGGAGCTGGACGATGCGCCGCCGCCCACGCCTGAGGAAGCGCCTATGTCGCCGAAGGATCGGCTGGCCAGCCTGAAGGCGCTGTTGCAGAAGGGCTGAGCGGGCTGGGCTCACTGGCAAAAGAAAAAGGAAAGGGCCGCATCGGTTGACGATGCGGCCCTTTGTTTTTCAGAACGTGCGTGCTGGTCGCTTACTTCGCCGCGCTGACCATGTAGTCGACGGCGGCCTTTACGTCGGCGTCCGAGGCGTTCGAACCGCCCTTGGCAGGCATCTGGCCCTTGCCGTGCAGCGCGTAGTTATAGATCGTGTCCATCGGATCTTTCAGGCGCGGAGCCCAGTCGGCCTTGTTGCCGAACTTCGGTGCGCCCAGCACGCCCGCTGCGTGGCACGCCTGGCAGACCTGCGTGTAAAGCGCCTTGCCAGCCTGCGAGGCGTCCGCGCTAGCCGCGCCGTCTGCCGGAGCCGAACCGGCTTGCGGGATCGCTGCGATGGCCGCTGCGGCGGCGCTTGCCTGGGCGGCGTTGGCATCGGCGCCTGACGCCGGCGCTGCTGCTGCCGCACCCGAGGCTGCACTGGCCGCGCCGGGCGCAGGTTTGGGCGGATCCTGGAAGTTCGCGCCCGCGTGGTTCGCCATATAGGCGACGGCCAGGCCGATCTCGTAGTCGGAATAATCGTCGGGGCTCGTGCCGCCGCGCGCGGGCATGGCGCCCTTGCCGGACAGCGCCGTGTGCCAGAGCGTGTCGTAGCCCTGGGCGATGCGCGGCGCCCAGTCCCCCGCGTTGCCGAACTTCGGTGCGCCCGCCGCGCCGCTCGCGTGACACGCCGAACAGACCGCCTGATAGACCTGCTCGCCGGTCTTGTAGACGCGCGGCGCGTTGGCGTCGCGAATCGACACCTGCGCGATCGGCGCAATGCGTGAGGTGACCTGCTGGACGGAAAGCTCGTCGGTGCCTGCGCCGGTACGCGTCGTGTTGTCGACGTAGTAGGCGAGCAGAATGATGATGACGATGGGGACGGCAAACCCGGCAACGACAGCGGCGATCAGCTGGCCGGGGGTTTTGATCGGGGCTCCGTGGGGTGCTTCGCTCATGCTTGTCTCGTCTCCCGTTGGTTTTTTGGTGAGCGGTACAGCAGGACGGCATTAGCCTTGCGATTGAGCAAACAGGGTCGATTATAGACGGAAGGTTTTGCGGCTGGTTGCCACGCGCGAGGGGTGTTCAGCGGTCGTTTACCCGAAGCCCGCGCCGTGGTGGCGCATGTTTCGGCTTGCCGCGCCCAGTCTGGCCCCGATTCGCCGCCGCACCGCCCCGCAAGCCCCGCGCGGTGGACGGTTTAACCGAAACCGGGTATTCTCTCGGTCTCCTCGACGCTTGTGGCCCTACGTCTTCTTCGGATCGGCCGCAACGCTCAAATGGCAACGCGCCCGTAGCTCAATGGATAGAGTACTGCCCTCCGAAGGCAGGGGTTGCTGGTTCGATCCCAGCCGGGCGCGCCACCCTTCAGACCGATTTCCCGTTTTCGTCCCTTCTTCGTGTTTGCTGCTTTGCGCTGTCCAGTCGCGCCAGGCGAAGCCGAAGTCAGCAGCATGACGCCGCCTCCCGCTTCGCCCAGCAAGTCAACGCCTGTTACGCCCTGAGCTTCGCCAGCACCTCATCGACATTGCTGCTGTCCAGCTTGTCGTAGATCTGTTCGCCCATGGCCAGAACCTTCTGGTCGGAAAGCGTGGAGAAGTCGAAGGCGCACAGCTTCTCAATGACGTCCGGCTCGAAGCGGTACTTGATGACCTTCGCCGGGTTCCCGCCCACGATGCTGTAAGGCGGCACGTCGCGCGTCACGACGCTGCCCGCAGCGATCACCGCGCCCTGGCCGACGGTGACGCCCGACAGGATCATGACGTCGTAGCCAATCCAGACATCGTCGCCAATCGTGATCGGCCCCTTGGTTTGCGCCTCCAGCTTGCCGTGGTAGCTGAAGGTGAAGGGGAACGTCGACAGGCCGCCGTGTGGATGGTTGCCGCCCAGAATGAAGCGGACGTTTTCGGCGATCGACACGAAGTTGCCGATGCTCAGGCGCTCGTCCTCATGGCCGAAATCGAGCACCATCAGGTCGCCATAGGTACGACGGCCGACTTTGATCTTGCGCAGCGATGTCGTCAGGGCAAGCTTGACCAGCTTCGTTGCGTTATGCGGATTCGACAGCCGCCAGAACAGTGCCGCGCGGCCTTCCAGCGCCTTGTAGAAGTACGGCTCGTCGCGATAGTCCTCCATGTTTTCGAAGAAGTCGGTCTTCCCGAAACCATTGGTGCTATCCATGTAGTACGGCAGGATGTGGTTGAGCAGCAGATCCTGCTTTTCCTTTGCGTAGGTCTGCGGCGAAATCTTCCCCGCGGCGACATACTTCTTGAGCATCCCGAGATAGTTTTTGCCGAACACCTCGGCGAGGTTGTAGCCGCTCTTGCGGCCGACTTCCTGCGAGAAGAAGTAGTTGCCGTGCAGGACGAGGACGCCTTTGCCCGTCGAGATCAGCTTAAGCAGGATGTCGGTCTGGATGAGGCGCGACGACTCGTTCGCGAGGAAATCCGGAATCGACTGGAACTGCTCGCGCCAGAGCCCGAATGCACCAATCCAGGTGCACACATACGAGACGCGCTGGATGAAGCTGTCCAGGTCGGCCAACGGTTCGATCGGATTCGGCGCCTCTTTCGCACCGTTCGTCATGAAAATGGTGGGCTTCAGGTTTGCGCTCGCCCTGACGACCTTCACGATTTCCGCAAGGCTGCCGTTGCGCACCAGCAGGCTGTCGTTGTGGAGCTTGAGGAACTGTCCGCGTGCCTTGCTCAACACCAGCTGGAAATTCTTCTCCGGCCCGATGTTGACTTCGTTTTGATGGAAGACGAACTTGCCGGGAAAGCGTTGCACGTATTCCGTGACGAGCGCCGCCGTATTGTCGCTGGAGCAGTTGTCCGCGATGACGACTTCGATTTCGTCGGTCGCGAGGAATGCCTCCTGCGTGACGATGCTCTCCAGCGTGGTCTTGAGAACCGCGGCGCGGTTGTAAGTCGGAATGCAGAGGGAGAGAAGGATGTTGCCAGTTTGCATGGTGTCGCTTTTACAAGGTCGCTTCGGGCAATCGCAGCGGCAAGCCGCCCAGCGCATTGAGGTTTTCCTGCGATCCCACGGTTCCGCACACCGCGTGGGAAAGGGCGTGGATGTTGAGCTCCGCAACGCCGCGCGCTCTGATGGCCGACTCCATGAGCCACGAGCCGAAGCCGCCATCGGTGAGATGATCCTCAAGCGTTTCGACGATAGCGAAGTCCTTCAGCGTGGCAGGCTGTCCGGCTTTTGCCGCCATGCTCCAGAGCGGCAGCGAATGCACTTCGTGTCCCGCATAGTCGGGATGTTGCCGCCAGTTCATCGCGATACCCATGCCTGCGCCCGTCGAAAGCAGCGTCTTGCGTGCGGGGCCGGGCGTCGCCGCGTCGGCAACCTTGAGCCATTTTCCGGGCGCGACCTGCGGCACCGTCGCGTGAAAATTCGGCTCGCCGGCTTTGCCCAGGCGCAGATATGACGGCTGCGGGTGCTCGACGAGATAGCGCATGCAGGCGCGTACCTCCATCGGGTCGCCGGGAGCGGCGATCAGCATGTTCGGGAAGCTGCGCATCAGCGCGTAGTCCTGGACTGCGTGATGCGAGTATCCCAGCGCACCATAGGCGAGACCGCCGCCCACCGACACGACGGTGACCGGCAGGCGGTGATAATCCACGTCATTGCGAATCTGCTCTGCACACCGAAAGGTCGGGAAATTCGCAATCGAATACGTGAAGACGTGATAGCCCTCGGACGCCATGCCGGCAGCGAGGCCCGTCATGTTCTGCTCGGCGACGCCCGCATTGATGAAGCGATCCGGAAAGCGATCCGCGAAGGGCTCGATAACGGAATAGCCAAGATCGCCGACGATGAGCGCGACGTGCGGATGGTCGGCCGCGAGAGCCACCAGTTCTTCGATGAACGCGTTGCGCATCGTCTTAATCCTTCAGTTCTTCGAGGAACCCGGCCAGTTGATCCGCGCTCGGCGACCGGTAATGCCACTCGACCTTGTTCTCCATCGCGCTGACGCCCTTGCCCTTGATGGTGTGGGCGATCAGCATGGAGGGCTTGCCCGGCTGCCAGGGCGTGGTGCCCAGTGCCGCGCGAAGCGCGTCGTGGTCGTGGCCGTCCACTTCCTGCACGCTCCAGCCGAACGCGGTGAACTTGTCCGCGAGCGGTTCGAGGCGCAGTGTCTGGTCGACGCTCGTCAGGCTTTGCAGCTTGTTGTAGTCGACGATCGCGACCAGGTTGTCGAGCTGGTGGTGGGCGGCAAAGAGCATCGCTTCCCAGTTGCTGCCTTCGCCTAGTTCGCCATCGCTCAGGATGACGAAGGTGCGCCAGGGCGCGCGCTTGCGTTTTGCGGCGAGCGCCTTGCCCACGCCGAACGGCAGGCCGTGCCCGAGCGAGCCCGTGGAAAACTCGACGCCGCTCACCTTGTGGCTGATGTGATTCATCAGCGGCGAGCCGTCACGTCCATAGGACAGCAGGTCGGCGTGCTCGAAAAAGCCGCACTCGGCCAGCGCCGCGTAGACGGCCACGCACGCGTGTCCTTTGCTCAGGATGAAGCGGTCGCGCCCGGCTGCGTCGGGTGCGGCCGGGTCTACGTTGAGGATGTCGCCATAGAGCACCGCCACGATGTCGCAGATCGACAGCGCGCTGGCAATATGCGAGGCACGCGCGCGTTGCACCATGTGCAGCGCTTCCACGCGCATGCGTCGGGCGAGTTCGGTCGTCGGAGTTTTCACGCGGCGCTCACAAGGCGGGCAATCTTTTCGGCATGCGCTTCGCGGTGCAGAAACACATAGTTCGTTTCGATGGTTTCATCGGTTACTGCGCTCAGGCGACGCACGCCTGACTCCCCGACCGCCATGCACTCGTAGCCGAGCGCGTTGAAGAAGGCGAGCACGTCGTTGGGGTGATAGCCAAACGGCTTCGACCACTTGCGCAGGAGCTCGGTAAAGACCACGGGGCGATGACGTGCAAGCGTCGACTGGCCGCCACGGAATACCAGAAGCTCTGCGCCTTCGACATCGCACTTGATGAAGTCCGGTGCGACGCCCTGATTGGCCGCCCACTGATCCAGCGTCAAGGTGAGGCCGACTACCCGCTGTGCGTCCTCCGAACCTGCGACGTTCAGCAGCGACGCGTTGGTGCCTGCCGTCGGCGCAATGAAGAACTCGATGGTTCCGGTCTTGTCGGAAAGGCCGTAGTTGAAGCATGAGACCCGGCTGCCGACTTCATTTTCCGCCACGTTTCGTTGCAGGAAAGCGTAGCTGCCCGGCATGGGCTCAAACGCGAAAACGCGGGCTTGCGGCGCACGCTTCGCGAAGCGCACCGTATGCATGCCGATGTTCGCGCCGATGTCGACAAGGTTCCGGCAGTCCTGCGCGACGCAGTCCATCACGCGGGTTTCGTGAATCTCGTAGTGGTCGAAATTCATCACTTCAATGGGCGCGACGCGCGCCTCGTTCGCCGGACAATGAAGCCGGATGCCTTCCTCGCCGATGACGAACACGACGGAGTCCGCGCCAATCCTGATCTCGCGGATATCCGTGGTCTGGATCACGTCCATGTAGTGAAACAGCGCGCGATGGACGTCCAGTGCCTCGCGAATGAAGTCTGGTTTCGAAAGGCTGCCATCGCGGTAGCGGGCCTTGAGTTGGGCAATAGTGGTCGATGTCATGCCTGATAAGCCTCGATCATGCGACGGAAGCCCGCTTCGGGTGTCGTGCTGGCGCGCCATCCGAGTGCTTCGAGACGGCTCACGTCGGGCACGAGCCGGTTGAAGGTGCTCAGCAGATAGCCGTTCTGGCCAGCCGGTGCGCGCCGCTCCACGCGCAGGTTCTTGTGCGGATAGAGGCCCGCCAGCAATTCCGCGAGTTCCATCACGGACAGTTCGCCGGCCGGGTTCGCGACGTTGTAGGGCTGGCCGGGAGCGCCGAGCAGCAGCACGGTAAAGAAGCCGAGGATCGCGTCCGCGACATAGCAGAACGCGCGTCGCGCACTGCCGTCGCTATTCATGACGATGTTCTCGCCGCGCAGGATATTGAAGACGAAGTCCGCGAAGACGCGTCCGTCGTCGGCCTGAAGTCCGGGGCCGTAAGTGTGGAACGGCCGCACGATGTACGCGGGAATGCCGTGCTGATGATGCCAGGCCGCGCACATGGCTTCGCCGACGCGCTTGCTCTCCGCGTAGCACGAGCGAACGGCTGTTGGATCCACGACGCCATAGCTGCTTTCCGCGAGGGCCTGTTCGCCCGCGACCGAGCCGTACACTTCGGAGCTGCTCACGAACAGCATGCCTTGCGCCGACGGGCTGCGCCGCAGCAGTTCCAGCAGCGCCGCGGTACCCACCGCATTGGGCATCAGGGTGCCCACGGGATCCGAGCCGTAGTAGCGCGGGCTTGCCTGGCTGGCGGCATGCAGGATGTAGTCGCAGGCATCCAGTTCCGGCACCGCGATGCGATTCAAGTCCCATTCGAGCAGCTGCAGTTGTGCGCCCGCTTCATCGGCAATATCCGCGAAACGTGCGCGGCCGCGCGCAGCATCGCGCACCATGGCCACGACTTCGACCGGCTGGGCCACCTTGCCGAGCGCATGCAGCGCGAGCAGCGTGCGCACCAGATAGCCGCCGAGGAATCCGCCGGCGCCCGTCACCAGCACGCGGCGCCCGCTCAGTTTTTCCCAGGGCAGCGGCTGCGCGGCGATGTTCCGAACGTCGTCTTGCCAGACCGACAGCATCGTCGCGCCGCCCGCAGCGAAGCCGCTTGCGGGTTGAGTGGCCAGACTGGCCGCATCGGCTACATCGGCTACATCGGCCACTTCGGTCTTTTGCGTATTCAGCATGCGCCAAGCCTTTGCGACGTGCGCGCTCAAAACGCGACGCCGAGGAATTCCTCGATGGCGCGTGCGGCAAAATCCAGCCGCTCGTCGTCGAGGCCCGGGTAGACGCCGATCCAGAACGTGTTGTGCATCACGCGATCCGTCTGCGTGAGTTCGGACGCGACACGGTAGTTGCGTCCCGCCATATAAGGCTGGCGCAGCAGGTTGCCGCCGAACAGCAGGCGCGTGCCGATCTTCTTCTGCTCAAGGTAGCCGAGCAGGTCGGTGCGCGTTACCGGCGCGTTGTCGCGCAGCGTGAGCGGGAAGCCAAACCACGACGGGTCGCTGCCCGGCGTCGCTTCGGGCAGCACGAGGAACTCTTCGCTGTCGCGCAGGCGCTCTTTCAGGAAGGCGAAATTGCGTCGGCGCGTGGCGATGAATTCCTCGACACGGTCGAGCTGCGCCAGTGCGCAGGCCGCCTGCATGTCGGTGATCTTCAGGTTGTAGCCAAGATGCGAATACGTGTACTTGTGGTCGTAACCCGCCGGCAGATCGCCGAGCTTCCAGCAAAAGCGCTTGTTGCACGTATTGTCGCGGCCCGGCGGGCAATAGCAGTCCCGTCCCCAGTCGCGGAACGAATCCACGATTGCCTTGAGTTCCGGATTGCGCGTGAAGACCGCGCCGCCTTCGCCCATCGTGATGTGGTGGGCGGGATAGAAACTCAGCGTGCCGATGTCGCCGAACGTGCCCACCAGCTGGCCCTGATACGTCGCGCCGAGCGCGTCGCAGCAGTCCTCGATCAGCCACAGCCCGTACTTGCGGCACAACGCCGTCACGACTTCGAGATTGAACGGGTTGCCGAGCGTGTGCGCGAGCATGATCGCCTTGGTTTTCGGCGAAATGGCCGCTTCGAGCAGCGCGGGATCGACGTTGTAGGTCGGGATGTCGATATCGACGAAGACCGGCACCGCCCCGAACTGCAGGATCGGGTTCACGGTGGTCGGAAAGCCCGCCGCGACACCGATCACTTCGTCGCCAGGGCGGATCGCGCGATCGCCCAGCCGCGGCGAGGTCAGCGCGGAAAACGCCAGCAGGTTCGCCGAGGAACCGGAATTCACGGTCGACACATAAGGCACGCCCAGCAACTTGCCGAGATCGGCTTCGAACTGGTCGTTGAAGCGTCCCGTGGTGAGCCAGCCGTCCAGCGAGGCTTCGACCATGTTCTTCAACTCGCTCGCGCCGATCACCTTGCCGGCGGGCGGCACAGGCGTCACGCCCGCCACGAAGGGCGCTGGCGCACAGCTCAGTTGTGCGTAACGATCGACCAGTTCCAGGATTTCGCGTCGCAGTTCCTGCTCGCGCTGGGTATCGCGGCCGGTAGGCGCTTGCGCTGCACGGGCCGGTTCGCTGGAGGTGGGCTGAATGGGGATGATGTGCTGTTCCATCGTCTTGAGAACCGCTAAATGCTGAAATTCGATACGGTGTCGAGATAGCGCTCGAGCTGCCGTTCGGTGAATACCTTCAAGTCGTCCTTCGCGAGCCAGGCGCGATACCAGTCGGCGGTGAGGGCGAGCGTTTCGTCAAAGCCCAGGCACGGGTGCCAGCCAAGCTGCGCGCGCGCCTTCGAGATGTCGAGGCGCAGCAGATTCGCTTCGTGCCTGTGCGGCTGCGTCGCGCCGAACTGGACGACGGCCGGGCGTTGTTCCGCACAGACGTCGACAAAGCGCTGCACGACGTCGCGCACCGTCCGTGCGCCGGTTTCGCTGGGGCCGAAGTTCCAGGCGTCCGCAATACCGGCTTCCCGCGCATAGGCGCGCTGCGCCAGATCGAGATAGCCGCGCAGTGGTTCGAGCACGTATTGCCATGGACGAACCGCGTCGGGATAGCGGATTTCCAGCGTCGCGTTGTGCTCGATTGCGCGCACGACGTCGGGCAGCAGGCGATCGGGCGCGAAGTCGCCGCCGCCGATCACGTTGCCGGCGCGGGCGGTCACGAGCGCGACATCGGCACCGGTCTCGAAAAAGGATGCGCGATACGACGCCGCGACAATCTCGGCCGCCGCCTTGCTCGCGCTATACGGATCATGGCCGCCGAGCGGATCGGTTTCCCGGTAGCCCCACACCCACTCGCGGTTCAGGTAGCACTTGTCCGTCGTCACGACGAGTGCCGCGCGCACCGAGGGCGTCGCACGCACCGCTTCGAGCAGGTTGACGGTGCCCATCACGTTCGTCGCGAAGGTTGCGGCGGGCTGGCGGTAGCTTTCCTTGACGAGCGGCTGGGCGGCCAGGTGAAACACAATTTCGGGCTCGGCCGCAGCCAGCGCGCCGGCGAGCCGGTTCGCGTCGTTGATGTCGCCGACGATCGACCGTTCCAGATGCCGCTCGATGCCGGCGAGTTCGTAGAGGCTCGGGGACGTCGGCGCGGGCAGGGCGTAGCCGGTCACGCGCGCGCCCATGCCGGCGAGCCACAATGCCAGCCATGCGCCCTTGAAGCCTGTATGACCGCTCAGGAACACCCGGCGGCCGCGCCAGAATTCAGATGTGCTCATGTTCTGCAGGCTCATTTTTCCCAGGTCTTCCAGGGCGCGGCGCGGCTGTCCCACAACTCGTTCAGGTAGTTCTTGTCGCGCAAGGTATCCATTGGATGCCAGAAGCCATCGTGGAAGTGCGCGCGCAACTGTCCTTCATTGGCGATGCGCTCGATCGGCTCGTGTTCCCAGGGCATGTGATCGCCGTCGATGTAGTCGAGCACACGCGGATTGAGCACGAAAAAGCCGGAATTGATCCAGCTGCCGTCGCCCTTGGGCTTCTCCTTGAACGACAGCACGACATCGCGCTCAAGCTCCAGCGTGCCGAAACGTCCTGGCGGCTGCACGGCGGTCAACGTCGCCAGGCAGCCATGCTTGCGGTGATAGCGGATCAGCGTCGTGATATCGACGTCGCTCACGCCGTCGCCGTAAGTCATGCAGAAGTCGTCATCGCCGAGATACGGGCGGATCTGCTTGAGACGGCCGCCGGTCATCGTCGTGTCGCCGGTGTCGACCACCGTGACGCGCCACGGCTCGGCGCTATGACGATGGACTTCCATGCTGCCCTGCGCGATGTCGAAGGTGACATTCGCGTTGTGCAGCATGTAGTTCGCGAAGTATTCCTTGATCAGATAGCCTTTGTAACCGGCACAGACGATGAACTCGGTGATGCCGTGCGCGGCGTACATCTTCATGATGTGCCACAGCACCGGCTTGCCGCCGATCTCGACCAATGGCTTCGGCTTCAGGACGGTTTCCTCCATGAGCCGGGTGCCAAGTCCCCCCGCTAGAATTACCGCTTTCACTGGCCACCTTTCAGACTGATTTGATAGTTGCAGCATAAGCGGCGAGCCGCCTGTTCAAAGCGCGAGTCAGAGGCCGGAATGCCCCGGAAATCGCGCTAATGGCATGTGCTTCGCCGCTTTGACGTCCGTGTGTGCGACGGACTTAGTTGCCGTATTTGCGCAGGTACTGCTCGTAGCCTGCACGCCATCCCGGCGAGTTGAACGCGCCGCCGCTTTCATGCACGACCGAAATCGGCCAGGTGCCCATGCGCAGGCGCTTGAGTTCCGCCTGACGGCAGAAGTCCAGATCGTAGAAGTGGAACTCGAACTGCTCGTCAAAGCGCAGGCTGCTGCGTGACAGGGTCTCGCTGTCCACGCCCAGCAACAGGCCGTCGAGCAGCTTGCACTCCTGGCCGGACGGGCCGAAGTTCGAGGCGATATCGCACGGAAAGCCCTTGCCGTGGCCCACGGTGCCGCTCAGGTACTGGCGCTCGTCCCACTGGAACTCCGGCGTGAAAGCCCACGACGGCTGACGCGCGACGCGGCGCAGGTTGCCGGCCAGACCCACCACGTCGAAGCGAGCAAGCGATTCGCGGATCCGTTCGGCCCAGAAGAAGTCCTGCAGCCAGACATCGTCGTGAATGAACACGAGGATTGCGGGGTTCTGCTTCGCGTCCTCGATGGCGGCGTTGTAGATGCTCGACAGGCCGCGCGAGTTGCTGTCGAACAGCTGCAGCTCGAGGTCGGGCAGTTGCGCGTAGAGCTTGAGCGAGCGGCCCAGCGCGGTGTCGGTCGAGAAGCGGTCGCGGCTGCTGCGGGTGGCGCACACGAGACGGATCGGCTTGCGCGTGGACGGCATGACCGTGGTCATGGCGAGCGACGTGATTGGCGCGCTGGCGCGCGTGGCAGCGCCAGCAGGCGACGTCACCGCCGTTGTCACGGGAGCGGGCGCGGCGATGTGCGACTGCAGGTCGCGCGCGAGCGCCTCGATTTGCGCGACCGATGCGTCCTGCGCCTGCGCCTGCACTTCGAAATGCTCCGGCGCGAGGCCATCGCACCAACGCTGCCACATCGTGCGCAGCGCGCGCGAAGCGGCATTGGCGATGGTGCTTGCGCTGACGATCGGCGACTGCATGCAGTGCGCACGCAGCTCGCGACGCACGGCCGCGAGCGCTTCGGGATCGGCCGCGAGCGCGGCGCACTTGCGCACGAAATCGTCCTTGTCGGTCGCGACGAATGCATCTTCCAGGCCGAGATGCGAAAGCCAACCCGTGCTGCCGCGGCTTGCCATCGAATAGCCCGGCAGCGTCATGGTCGGCACGCCCATCCAGAGCGCGTGCATGGTCGTGGTCGAGCCCGCGAACGGGAACGCATCGAGACAGACGTCCACCATGTGATGCTGGCGCAGATAGTCGGTCACGCCTTTGCGCTGCATGAAGCTGATGCGGCTCGCGTCGATGTTCTCATTCGCGAACATGCCGGCGATCTTGCTCATCTGTTCGGTCGACGCAATCGCGCCAACCAGCATGCGCGACGTGGGCAGCTCGCGCAGCACGCGGGCCCACAGCGCCACGACTTCCGGCCCGATCTTCACGATCCGGCTGAAGCTGCCGAAGGTCAGGTGGCCATTTTTCAGTGCGGGCAGTTCATTGACCTCCGGCGCGTCCGGATGCGGCTTGAACGGCGCGAGCGCAGGCAGGAAGACGAGCTTTTCCGAGAACTGGCTGGCGAACTGTTCGAGCGGCGTGACGAAGCGATCCGACATGTAATAGTCGATCGCCGTGAGGCCCGTCGTCGCAGGATTGCCAATCCAGCCGACCTGCACCGGCGCCGGCTTGTGCGCGAATGCGACCAGGCGGTTGCGCCCGGTGTGGCCCGACAGATCGATGAGGATATCGATGCCGTCATTGCGGATCGTCTGCGCGAGCAGGGCGTCGCTCATGCCGAAGACTTCGCGCCAGCTCGCGGCGTGGGCGCGGATCTTTCCGGTAAAGGAATCGCTGGCCGCGTAATTCGAATAGAAGTGCAGCGAGAGGTTGGGATCGAGCGCCAGGTGCTCGACCACCGAAAGCAGGAAGTAGGCAACCGGGTGATCGAACAGGTCGCCCGAAACGAAGCCCACTTTCAGGCGCTTCGCCGGATTGCGCTCATTGGCGTGCTGCGGCCATTGGGCGCGCAGCGGCGCTTCGAAGCGCTCGGCGAACGCGCGAAACTCCGCGAAGGCGCGCGGCGCGTCAAGGTCATGCTTGTGCATCAGGCTGAACAGCAGGTTGCTGTTCGTCGGCGCCTGGTTCGGCGCCATTTCGAGTGCGCGGCGGAACGTCACTTCGGCTTCGTCGTACTCGCCGTGTTGCGACAGCGCGTTGCCCAGCGCGTCCAGTTCGAGCGCATCGTCGGGCGCGAGCTCGACGGCGCGGCGGATATTGGCGATGCCTTCGGCGCTGCGTCCGATCACCTGCAAGGTAGCGCCCAGCGTGCGATACAGGGCGGCGCATTCGGGATGCCGTTCAAGCGCCTTGCGGCAGTGCTCCTGCGCGCGCTGGAACTGGCGCGTGATGTAGAGCGCGTCGGCCAGCATGGTTTGCGCAATGACCTGGTCGGGCAGCAGCCGCGCGGCCGATGCGGCGGCGCTCACCGACTCCGCAAAGCGGCCGTTGCGTTGCAGCGCGTGCGTAAGGGCGAGCCAGCACTCGCCGTGTCCAGGATTGGCTTCGCTCAGGCGGCGGGCGACTTCCAGTGCCGCTTCGGTTTTGCCGGCATTGAACAGATCCGCGTATTCCTGCATTTGCGCCGCCGTGGCGCGGCGCGGATCGGCGTCGCTGGCGGGCGGCGGCGGTTCGTCGTGCTGCTTTTGCGGCTGGCCGGGCGCCGGGGTAGCGAGCGCGGGCTGTTTGCTTTCCTCGGCAAGACGCTCGCGCAGGATGGCGATGGCGTCCGCCGGCACGCCGCATTGCAGCGCGAGTTCGAGCGCGACGCGTGCCGCTTCGTACTGGCCGCTGCCGGTCAGCGCATTGAAGTAGTAGACCCAGAGCTGCGCGAAATTCGGCGTGTGGCCGAGCACCTGTTCGAAATGGGGAACCGCTTCGGCGGGCAGCCCCGTCTGCATGCGCAGCACGCCCATGTGGTAGTTCGCGTCCACGTGGTCGCTATCGGCGTCGAGGACGGTCGCGTAGAGCGCCGCAGCCTCGGCGTATTCCTGCTTGCGATGATGTTCGATCGCGGCCTGCATCACGAGATCGATGTCCTGTTCCCGCTGCGCGTCGGGGGTGAGCGTAGTCGTGTCGTTCAAAGTGGGGAAAGCGGTCATGACGAAGGCGCGCGAACGCGTCCTGGAGCGGAAGTTGGAGGAATTATGGGGGGGCGCGCCAAGCCGCGATGCGCCGAGATGGAGTCAAAATGACCGCCAATTTGACGCGTAGTCCGGCGCACCGAGGTTGCGCGGCGTCGCCGGGCGCGCGACAAAAAAGGGCGCTAAGGCCAGAAAGCGAAAACCAAAAAGCAAAAAGCCCGCGCTAGGCGGGCTGGATGCTTCGAGTGCACCGCGGACGGCGCTCTCGTGGGTTTCAAGCAGGGTTCAAGCAAGGGTCAGAACTGCGCGATCCGCTGGTACTGGTTGGCGTTGCGGGTGGCGCGCATGCTCGCCTGGTACTCGACGCCGAGCGTGCGCTGTGCCTCTTGCGCGGCTTCGGCGATACGCGCGTCGATCGCCATGATCTCCCGGAGCTGCGCGAGCACGGCCGGCGGCTGCTTCGCACCCATGGACATCAGGAGCGGCGAGCGCTCGTCCACCAGCACGGCGGCGCGTTCCCACTCGCCGACGGCTGCGGCCTGTTCGATGGCCTTGGTGAATTGCCAGATGCGTTCGATGCTGGTCAGTGCGTCCATGGTTCGCGCCCCTTGTGCCCTTAGCTCGCGTTAGCTCTTGTTGGTGGCCAGCGCGCCCGCGCTGTTGGTGCCGCCGAACAGCTGCGTCAGGTACTGCTGGTTGTTGTTCATCGTCGCCATCAGCGTGTTGAGCGCCGTGAACTGCGCCGTGTACATGCTGGTGAGCTGGGTCTGATAGTCCGTCAGGTTGGTCTGCTGGGTCGTCAGGCTCGTCAGGTCGGTGTTGAGCGCGTTGGTGCGCGTCGCGATGGCGCCCGTGCTCGACAGATAGCTCGTGATGTTCGTGTTCAGCTGCTCGGCGACGCCATTGGTCGAGTTGAACAGCGTGGCGATCGTCGACTGGTTGTTTTGCAGCGCGTTGTTGAGCGCCGTGCTGTCGATCGAGAGCGTGCCGTCCGCACCCAGCGAAACGCCGATCGAGGAAAGGCCGGTCGACGTCGTGCCGTTCTTCACGCCGGTCGAGACGATCGTCGCGAGCTGGTTCTGGATCAGGTTCAGCGTCGAGTCGCCCAGCAGGACACCTTGCGACGTCGAGGTCGAGCTGAACGACGTCAGCGTGCCCATCGTCGTGACGAGCGTGTTGTAGAGCGTGACGAAGTTGTTGATCGCGCTCGACTGCGCGCTGGTGTTCTGCGAAATCGTCAGCGTCTGGGGCGAGGTGCCGGTCGTATCGACGGATGCTGCCGACAGGCTCAGCGTCACACCCGACAACGCGGACGTCACGGTGTTGCTGGAGCTGGTCACGCCGGTGCCGTCGATCGTGAAATACGCATCCTGCGCCGCGGACGTTTGCGTCCAGGACGTCGTGTTGTCGATCGTCGACTGGTTCGCCTTGAGGTTCGCCGACGTCGCGCTGGCGTTGCCGCTGAGCGACGTGCCGGCGGTCGTGTTCACGGCGAGGCTGTTCAGCCCGTCGCCCGAGGTCGAGTCGCTGACGGCGACGCTGATGCCGTTGCCCGAGCCCGTCGTGGTCGAGTGCAGCACGAGGTGGGCGCCGTCCGCGCCATTGACGACGGTAGCCGTGACGCCCGGATTGTTGCTTGCGCTGTTGATCGCCGACGCAATGCCGGCAACCGTGCTGTTCGAGCTGTTCAGCGAAATCGTGGTGCTGGCGCCGTTGACGGTCAGCGTCATCGTCCCCGTGCCGCTGACGAGTGCGGTCGATGTGCCAAAGGCCTTCGACGTGAGCACCTGGTTTTGCGCCACCTGGGCGACGTCGAGCGAGTAGGTGCCGCCCACCGCGCCGCTGGCGGCCGTGGCGGTGATGCCGGTGCCGCTCGTGCTGGCCGAGAAGGCGTTGACGGTCGTGCCGTCGGAAAGCGTGCTGAGGCTCGCCTGGAGTGCCCCGAGCGCTGCCGAGAGCGCGCCGTAGGCGGAAATCTGGGTGTTATCGGAAGATTGCGACGCCGCGATGGTGGCGGCCTGGCCTGCAATCTTTGAATTCACGAGCGCGGAAACAAGCGAGCTCACGTCCATCGACGAGTTGCCGGTCGAGCCGCTGATGATCGACTGGGCGGCTTGCTGGAGAGCGGCATTGGACGACGCAGTCGTAGCCGCGACGGTGCTCGCGATCGTGCTGGCGGTCGAATTTACGGTGGACATGACAGGCTCCGTGCTTGGGCGAAGTCTTGTGAATCGGTTCAGATCGGGAAAATGCCAATCGGGAGGCGAGCCTCCCGACTGGTTTGCGCCACTTGCACCGGGTATGGCGGGCGGTGCAGGCGGCGCGTGCTACGAGAAGCGATTACTGCAGGAGCTTCAGGATCTGTTGCGGTTGCGAGTTCGCTTGCGCCAGAACCGAGATACCTGCTTGTTGCAGCACTTGAGCCTTCGACAGGTTAGCCGTTTCTTGTGCGAAGTCAGCGTCCTGGATCGACGATTGTGCCGTCGAGAGGTCGGTCGACTGAGCTTGCTGCGTCGTGCCGATTGCCGTGAAGCGGTTCTGGGCTGCACCCAGCGTTGCTTGCAGGTTGTTCAGGACGTTCAGTGCGTTGTCGATCGATTCCATTGCCATCGACGCGCCGCTTTGCGTGCTGATGTCGACGTTAGCAACCGTCGTCGGCTGGTTGTACGAGTTGACTTGCGAAACGACTGCTGCGTCCGTTGCCGAACCGCCAGCCGTACCCAGAGCCGACAGGCCCGAGTCGCCCAGCGTGATTGCCGTGCCCGAACCGACGATGCTGTTGCCGCTGACCGTGCCGCCCGAGAACAGGTTGCTGACTGCCGTCGACGACAGAGCCGTGTCGTTCTGGTCGGTGAACGAGAAGCCGCCGCTGCCGTCCGAAACGACGTTAATCGACGTGATTGCTGCCGAACCGCTCGTCACTGCGCCGCCGCTTGCGTCGAGGCTCAGGTTGCTGAACGTGCCGAGCGTCTGGCCAGCTTGCGGCACGCCGCTGCCAACCGATGCTGCCGACATGTTTTGCGACAGGTTCAGGCTGATCGTCTGGCCGACGTTCGCGCCGACCTGGAACGACACCGTGCCGAGCGTGCCGTTCAGCACGTTCATGCCGTTGTACGTCGTCTGCGAAGCGATACGGTTGATTTCCGAAACTTGCTGCGAGACTTCCTGTTGCAGTGCTGCACGGTCGGTGTCGGTCATCGAGCCGTTGGTCGCTTGCGTTGCCAGCGAACGGATACGTTGCAGGCTGCTGGTCAGCGACGACAGACCGCTCGATGCGGTTTGCACCATCGACACGCCGTCGTTCGAGTTCGACACACCTTGATTCAGACCGTTGATCTGGGTCTGCATGATGTTCGAGATTGCCAGACCTGCTGCATCGTCAGCTGCGCTGTTGATGCGCTTACCCGACGACAGACGGGTAATAGCTTGCGACAGTGCGCTGCCCGAGCTCGTCAGGTTCTGTTGCGCGACGAGCGAGTTGATGTTGCTGTTAATTCCGAGCATGGAAATTCTCCTAGTCGGGCGATTAGCCCGTTACAAGCCACAATGACTTCGGCGGAAGCCTTGGTTCACTGCTGGCCGCCTCAGTAAAGGTTGACGGCGTGGGTGCAAAAAACTTGAGGGGGAAGCGCAAACTATCGAGACCTCTTTTGCAACACGCATCAAAGCCCGCTGCGCACCGCTGGCTTCCTGCGTACTGCCGGGTTGCCTGCCGCTTTCTCCCTCTTGCAAGACTGTTTACGGCAGCACTCGCAAACGATTTAGTGCAATTTCCGCTTCCTGTTTGCGCGTCGCTGCAACCACGCCCAAGGCGGCGTATCCTCGATGGTTCTGCTCTCGCCCTACTTTGGAGACATCATGGAACTACGCAGGATCGGCACTTCCTCCTTGCAGGTCGCACCGCTCATGTTCGGCGGCAACGTATTCGGCTGGACGGCCGACGAAGCCACCTCGTTCTCGATCCTCGACGCCTTCGTCGACGCCGGCCTGAACTTCATCGATACCGCCGACGTGTATTCGGCATGGGTGCCGGGCAACCAGGGCGGTGAATCGGAAACCATCATCGGCAAGTGGCTCGCGAAGACCGGCAAGCGCGACAAGCTGGTGATCGCCACCAAGGTGGCCAAGAGCGCGCATCGGCCGGGACTCTCGGCGGCCAATATCGCGGCGGCGGTGGAAGATTCGCTGCGCCGTCTGCAGACCGATTACCTCGACGTCTATTTCTCGCATGAGGACGATCACAAGGTGCCGCTTGAAGAGACGCTCGGCGCCTATCAGAAGCTGATCGAGGCGGGCAAGGTGCGTGTGGTGGGGGCGTCGAACTACACCGGCGCGCGCATCGAGGAAGCGCTGGCGCTGGCGCACAAGACCGGTCTGCCCGCGTATCAGATCGTCCAGCCCGAATACAACCTGTATGACCGCGCCGAGTACGAAGCCGATATCGAGCCGGTGGCGCTCGCGCAGAAAATCGCGGTCGTGCCCTACTACAGTCTGGCGAGCGGCTTTTTGTCGGGCAAATACCGCTCGCGCGAAGATCTCGCCAAGAGTGCGCGCGGCTCGCGCGTCGAGAAGTACCTGGATCATCGCGGTATCCGCATCCTTGCGGCGCTCGATTTCGTGGCGCAGCGCCACGGCAGCACGCTCGCGGCAGTGGCGCTGGCCTGGCTGATCGCGCGCCCGAGCATCACGGCGCCGATCGCCAGCGCAACGTCCCTTGAGCAGCTCGACAGCCTTGCGGCGGCGGTGCGCCTGAAGCTCGACCCGGCGGACATTCAGGCGCTCAACGACGCGAGCGCATGAGTGTTGATGGAACAAAGGGGCGGATCGTCCGAGGCGGCGTGAAGCGGGTCTAAAGCGGGGATCCAGGCGAGTTTAGCTCGGGCAGGATCGAGCTAACCCAGGACTCCTGAAGGTGCTTGGCGCGCCCGCGGGCCGCGGCCGCCACGCAAGTGCCTGAACAGACTCAAAAAACCAGGCGAGAAACCCCTGGTCGGCAGGATTTTTTCCTGATATCATTGAGAGTGAATTGAGATCTTTGCCTGTTTTGTTGCCGTGTTCGTTACTGTTGGCGGCCGCAAACCGGCGGTCAGGCGTGTTGCTGCAAGGTCAACCTGGCCGCGTTCCGCTGTGAACCCCCTACTTCTCTTTTCCGGCCTCCGTGGCCGCCTTGCCTCTCGTTACACCCCCACGTTGGTGAACGACCGGAGGGCCGGTGCGTGAACGCCTTTGTGTTTACGCCTTTGTACCGTATCAAGTGATTGAGTTAGGACATACATGACGACGATTCTCCTGAAGGAAAACGAGCCGTTCGAAGTGGCAATCCGCCGCTTCCGCCGTGCTATCGAAAAGAACGGCCTGATCGCAGAACTGCGTGAGCGCCAATCGTACGAAAAGCCGACGGCTGTTCGTAAGCGTAAGAAGGCAGCTGCAGTCAAGCGTCTGCACAAGCGTCTGCGTAGCCAGATGCTGCCGAAGAAGCTCCACTAAGAGCCGATTCAGCTTCCGCCAGACGGCGGCGCATGCTTCGAAAGAAGCTGCGCCGCCGTTTGCATTTGTGCGTCCGGTTTTGCGTCCGTTCTTGCGCCCGTTTCTGTCGAAAAACCGGGCGCGCACGTGCTCAGGCGGCGTCCAGCAGCCGCTGCGGCGAGAGCCGGAACTGCGCGGCGATGGAGAGCAGCCGCTCGCGCCATTCCCAGACGCCGAATACGTCGTGAACGTTTTGCAGGCAGCTGAGCAGGTTGACGGTGTTGGGATCGTAGACGTTGACGTGGGCGCGCAGCAGCGCCTTCCTGAGCGCGGCGACGCCCACATCCATATAGGCGGGCACCTCGCCCGCATCGCGCGCGATGTAGCGCACGGGAATGCCTTCCATCGCGCTCATGTAGTCGCGCGGGCGGATAAAGCTGCCGACCGGACAGCCGCCGTAGTTATGCGAGCTGCCGCCGCTATAGCCGCCCCGATAGGCCCCGCCGCCGCATGGCAGCAGCGCTGCGCTGCCCTGGCCGAAGAGGTGCGCCACGGCGCGGTCGAAGATTTCCTGGTGGCTCAGGAAGTGTACGTTTTTCATGTCTGCCCCCTGCGCATCGCACAGCGGTTAGGTCTCCCCGGACGCGCCGTCGCACGCCCTCCGGCGCGCTCCCCGTCCTGCGTCCTGTTGCGGCTCGTCATGACGAATGGCCCCGGACGCATCCGTTGTCAGTTATAACGGCGTGCCGTGGGAAAACCGTTGGCCTGCGCACCCACGCGGCGAGAAATCGATGCGATCCTGGCCTCGCGCAAACCGGCCGCCATCGCGCCGCACCTTGATGCGCAAGGTCGGGCGCTATTCGCTTCGCTGTGCCTGGGACTTTCCCGGGCTATCCGCCGTGTCAGGCGTTGTGTGCCGCGTGTGGCTTCGCCGCCTTGCTTTTGGCTTTCGCCTGCGTTGGAGTTTTCCCGTCGCCACCGTTGCCGCCGCCGAGCGCGGCGCAGGTCGCGCGGCAATCGCAATCGCGCTGATGGTCGTTGACCATGCCCACGGCCTGCATGAACGCATAGCAGATCGTGGTGCCGACAAACTTGCAGCCGTACTTTTTCAGCGCCTTGCTGAGCGCGTCCGACACATCGGTCGATGCAGGGGCATTGCGATACGACGCCAGATCGCTTTGCAGCGGCGTGTCGTTGACGAAAGACCAGACGAACGCCGCGAGCGAGCCGTGTTCCGCCTGGATCTGCTGCACGGCGCGCGCGTTAAGAATCGCGGATTCGATCTTCGCGCGGTTGCGCACGATCGAGGCGTCTTCCACGAGTTTTTCGACGTGCTTCGGCGTAAAGCGCGCGACCTTGTCGATATCGAAATTTGCGAAGGCGCGCCGGTAACCTTCACGCTTGTTCAGGATCGTTGACCAGGAGAGCCCGGCCTGCGCGCCCTCCAGAATGAGCATTTCGAAGAGATGCTGGTCGTCGCGCGACGGCACGCCCCACTCCTCGTCGTGGTATTGCGCAAGGGCTTCGCTTGTCGCCCAGCTACAGCGTTGTGTCACGCGTTGCGTCACTTGTGTTCTCCCTGGCGGTGCGGCGTACGGCGGCAGTGTGTCAATCGAGCCTCGCAAGAATAGCGGATCGCCCGCGCGCCGCCACCTGGCCATCCGGCCAATTGTGCGAATCACGCCGAGCCGTTAGTCTCTGCGGCACGATTCGATCTTCAACGATTCTCACAGTCCCTCAAATATGCAGACATATTCCTGGTTGATCGGCGTCGATGGCGGCGGTACGGGCACGCGCGTCGCGCTCGGCGATGCGCAGGGCAAGGAGCTCGCGCGTGCGGCGGCGGGCCCGTCGGGGCTGGGGCTCGGGATCGAGCGCGCCTGGCAGTCGATCGAGGAAGGTGCGCGTGCCGCGTTCGCGCAGGCGGGCATCGCGTTCGACTGGTCGCAGTGCGTGCTCGGCTGCGGGCTTGCGGGCGTGAACAATCCCGACTGGCTCGCGGCGTTTCGCGCCGCCGCGCCACCCGTGGCGGGTCTGGCGGTCGAAAGCGACGCCTATACGACGCTGCTGGGTGCGCACGGTGGCGAGGCGGGCGTGGTCGTGGCGCTCGGCACGGGCAGCATCGCGGCGGCGCTCGATGCGTCGGGGGCGTGTCATATCGCAGGCGGCTTCGGCTTTCCGTCGGGCGACGAGGCAAGCGGCGCGTGGTTCGGTCTGCGCGCGATTGTCTGGGCGCAGCAGTCGCTCGACGGCCGCATCGCGCCCGACGCGCTCTCGCAGGCGTTGCTCGCCCATACGGGCGCCAATGACCGCGATAGCCTGATCGTGTGGCTGTGCGCGGCCAATCAGACCGCCTACGCGAGCCTTGCGCCCGTGGTGCTCGCGCATCGCGACCATCCGTTCGTCTCGAAACTGCTGGCGGAAGCTGGCGAGGCGGTCGCGCGCATGATCTCGGCGCTCGATCCCACGGCGGCATTGCCGGTGGCGCTCGCCGGCGGCCTGGGTCAACCGCTGCGCGAATGGGTGCCGCAAGACATGCGCGAGCGCCTGCGCGCGCCGCTTGCGGATTCGGCCAGTGGCGCATTGCGGCTCGCATGGCGCGAGGGGCAGCAAAGGCGCGCGGGCGGCGTGTAAAGCGCGGGCGACCATCCCAAAACACAGCGGAAGTCGTCGGGTGCTAGCATTGACGGTTTCCCGCTAGCCGCCCGAATTGCCATGTACAAGGTCATCGCCACCGATCTCGACGGAACGTTGCTCAACGCCGACCATCAGCTGGATCCGTTCACGGTCGCCACGCTCACCCGGCTCGATGCGCAAGGCCTGAAGTTCATCATCGCCACCGGCCGCCATTACAGCGACGTGGCCGGAATCCGTGAGGTTCTCGGCATCCCCGCCTACCTGATCACGTCGAACGGCGCGCGCGTGCACGGCCCCGACGATGCGCTGCTCCATGCGAGCAACCTGCCCGAGCCGATGGTGCGCCGCCTCGTCGCGCCCGATACGGTCGGCGAGCATGGCCGCGTGATCGTGAGTCTCTATACGGATACGGAGTGGTTCATCGACCGCGACGCGCCCGAGCTGCTCGCGTTCCATCAGGATTCGGGCTTCACCTACCGCGTGACTGGGGATCTGGGCGCGCTTGGCGGCGCGGGCATTGCCAAGGCGCTGTATATCGGGGAGCCCGCCGATCTCGCGCATGTCGAAGCGAGCCTCACGCGCGAATTCGGCGACGCGCTCTATATCACGTACTCGCTGCCCGACTGCCTGGAAGTGATGGTCGCGGGCGTGTCGAAGGGCCGCGCGCTGCGCGTCGTGCTCGATCGCCTCGATCTGGATACGGCGGGTTGCGTCGCTTTCGGCGACAACATGAACGACATCGACCTGCTCGAAACAGCGGGCCATCCGTTCATGATGAACAACGCGAATCCGCTGCTGATGGAACGCCTGCCGAAGGTGCCGCGCATCGGCAACAACTTCGAGGCCGGCGTCGCGCATCATCTGCGCAAGCTGTTTGCCATCGACGACGAGATCGCAGGCTGATCGAGTCCGAAGCGACTACTGCGCGGACGGTTTGGGCGCGGGCAGCCCCGCGCAAGGACAATCGTCGCTCACGCCGTCCAGGTCTTCGCGGTCGTGTTTGAAGCGCACGACCGGCGCGCCGCTGCTCCAGTCGACGCGCACGACGTAGATGCTGTCGAAATCCGCGCTCTTCCATTTGGGTACATCGGACGCCGCACCGCCATGCCCGGCGACGATCTTGCGCACCATCGTTTCGATCTCGCGATGCTCCCAGCCGATCAGCACCGTGCGATTGCGCAAGGACGGATCGAGCAGCGTCTTTTCCAGCGCGTCGGTGTGAGAGTGGCCGTACGGCGTTTGAATCGGCAGTCCGAACTGGATTGCCGTGGGCTCGACCGTCGCGAGCGGACGCACATAGTAGTAAGCGTGGCCGCGATCGTCTTTCTGCTCGCCGGGATCCGGCGCGTAGACGGCATCGGGCTTGCCGTATTTCGCGGCGATCACCGCGGGCAAGGCCAGCGCGCGGTTCAAGCCTTTGCAGTCGAGCTGGCCAAGTCCTTCGGCGGGCTTTTCGCCGTGACGCACGAAGATGAGCGTCGTGACGTTCGCGTTGTCCGAAGTGTCGTCCGCAACGTTGCCCGAAGCGCTGGCGGCGTGTGCAACGCCCGCGCCCGCGTAAAGACCGCCCGCCGCTGCGAAGCATTGCGCAGCGAGCATCACGGCGAGGCGGCCCAGGCCCAGTGAATATCGTGATTGCTTCATGCCGTGCGCCTTGCCTGGAAGTTTGGAGGGTGCGCCGATTCTAGCAGTGGCGTCGTCCTGCTCATCGCGAGGCTCGCACGCCAGCGCCGCGCCAAAAGAAAACGGGCGCCGAAGCGCCCATTTCCCTCACTCAAGCACTGCGCGTATTCAGGCCTTCACGCGCGCGGCCAGTTCCGCCACCGCTTCGCGGCGGCCGGCGATCGCCGGATACACCACGCCTGCGATCACGGCGCCGATGATCGGCGCGATCCAGAACAACCAGAGCTGCGAGATTGCTTCGCCGCCGACGAAGAGCGCCGGGCCGGTCGAGCGCGCCGGGTTCACCGAGGTGTTGGTGACCGGAATCGAAATCAGGTGAATGAGCGTGAGGCACAGGCCAATCGCGATCGGCGCGAAGCCGGCCGGCGCGCGCACGTCGGTTGCGCCGAGGATCACGAACAGGAACACCGCCGTCATCACGACTTCGCAGACGAAGGCGGCGGCGAGCGTGTAGTGGCCCGGCGAGTGATCGCCGTAGCCGTTGGTGGCGAAGCCGCTGGCGACCAGATCAAAGCCCGGCTTGCCAGTGGCGATGCACGCGAGCACCGCCGCGCCGAGCACGGCGCCGATCACCTGCGCGACGATGTACGGGAGCAGGTCGCGCGCCGGGAAGCGGCCCGCGACGGTGAGGCCGACGCTGACAGCCGGATTCAGGTGGCAGCCCGAGATATGGCCGATGGCGAATGCCATGGTGAGCACGGTCAGGCCGAAGGCGAGCGACACGCCCACGAAACCGATGCCGAGGCCATGAACCGGGCCCGCGAAGTTGGCGGCGAGCACTGCGCTGCCGCAGCCGCCGAGAACCAGCCAGAAGGTGCCGAACATTTCGGCCAGAAGTCGTTTGGATAAGTGCATTGTTAGACGCCTCGAAAGTCATTTGACGGGGAGCCGAATAAAGCACCGGCACCGGGAAATGCCAGATTCTAGGCAGTCGTGAAAAGCACGGGTGTCAAGGATTGTCAATTCCGATGTAATTGCTCTCATTATTGCGCTGGATGCGTTCCGGATTTCGCAGTCCGCATTCAGTTGGCATTGCGTCCTTAATTAGAGAAATATCGCGATAAAACAGTATTAGCAGCGATTGCTAATTCTCTTATTTACGTCTAATCTCCGATCGAGTCAGTTAGATCGACAATGAAGGGGGGGAGGGAAAAAATGTCGCAATATTCAGAACTCAAGGCACAGATCGCCCGGCTTCAGGCCCAGGCCGACGAAGCCCGGCGCACCGAAATCGCCGATGTCATCGCCATGATCCGGGAGAAGATCGCCGAATACGGGCTGTCGGCCCAGGATCTCGGCTTCGCCGTCGCAGTCGCCGCCCGGCGCGGACGCCCGCCCAAGAAGGCGCCGCTGCCGCCGCGCTACCAGGATCCGAAGACCGGCGCGACCTGGAGCGGGCGCGGCAAGCCGCCCAAATGGATCGCCGGCAAGAACCGCGAACGCTATCTGATTGCCTGACGAATCGGCAGACAGCAGCGCACATCGCGTTACATCGCGAAATAAAAAAGAGCCGCATGAAGCATGCGGCTCTTTTCACAAACGATGAATAATTGCGCGATTAACGCGTGCGCAAACGATTCACATTGCCCATTTGTGGTGCTTTTATCTCAAGAATGCCAGATTTATTTCATCTGGCATGCAGATTCGGCAAACCTCAGGCACCCGCGGCAACACGGCGCAGCACCGGACGCTGGGCGGCTTCGATCAATGTCGAATAGCTTTCGACATAATTGCTGGCCATCGTGTGCGAAGTGAAACGACGCTCGAATTGTGCGCGAATCGCTTCGCGAGAAAGCGAGTCGATATTCTGAAGCGCCGCCACGGCGCCCTGGACGTCTTCGCAGATGAAGCCGGTCACGCCCGGGTCGATCACTTCCGGCACCGATCCGCGGTTGAACGCCACCACCGGCGTGCCGCAGGCCATCGCCTCGATCATCACGAGGCCAAACGGCTCCGACCAGTCGATCGGGAACAGCAGCGCCTTGGCACCCGACAGGAATTCGGGCTTCTGCGCTTCATTGATCTCGCCGATGAACTCGACGTGCGCCATCGACAGCAGCGGCTCGATCTCGTTCTTGAAATACTCCTGGTCGACCTTGTCCACCTTCGCGGCGATCTTCAGCGGCAAGCCCGACAGCGCGGCGATCTTGATGGCCGTATCGACGCGCTTTTCCGGGCAGATGCGGCCAAGGAAGGCCAGATACTCGGGCTTCTTGTCCGTACGCGGCGTGAGCAGATCCTTCGGCAGGCCGTGATAGATCGTGTTGAGCCAGTTGGCCTGGCCAAGCGGCTGGCGCTGCGAGTCCGAAATCGAGATCACGGGCGCCTGCGGGAACGAATCGAACACCGGCTGCAGCTCGGGCAGGTCGAGACGGCCGTGCAGCGTCGTCACGAACGGCGTGTCGAGCGTCGAGAACAGTGGGAACGGCAGATAGTCGAGGTGAAAGTGCAGCACGTCGAACTCATGCGCCATGCGGCGCACGCGCTCCAGCAGCACGATATGCGGCGCGAGCGCGTCGCGAACCGTCGGGTCGAGGCGCAGGGCGCGCGGCCAAGCCGCCTCCAGGTTTGCCGAGGTGACCGAATCGCCGCTGGCGAACAGCGTCACCTCGTGGCCTTGTTCGACCAGCGCTTCGGTCAGATAAGACACGACGCGCTCGGTGCCGCCGTAGAGCTTCGGCGGGACGGCTTCGTAGAGTGGCGCAATTTGTGCGATTCGCATGGGCTTGATCTCCTTGGCAAAAACCGCGTGTGACGACAACGAAAATCCCTCGGAAAAACGTAGGCACTGCGGTATCGGGTTATCCCTGATTCCGATTATGGACGTCTGAATCTGTGTGACGAGCTGTTTTGCAAACGCTTAAAGTTGTTACAGCGGGATACAGCGGCTGTAAGCGGGCGTTGCAAGACGTGACGCCTGTCGGCGGGGGCGGAACGCAATTCCCGTACCCGAAAGCGTTAAACCGTTTCGACCCCTGCAAATACATTGGCTTATGCGTCTTGCCGATTGTTACGCCTGCGTGAAAAGCCTCTTATAATCAGCAGAGGATTTGCCTGATATGCCACCGGCATTAATCTTTCGGCCTCCCACCTTCCTTTTCCGTTGATTGTCAGAAAAATTCCTACACAAAAAGGGAAGTTTTTCTGGCATCGCGTCGCGGCATCCTTCCGATTTTCTTTTGCGAGTGCGCTCGCCACAATGCAGGCACGACCACTAAACGGGCCGTTTGCTTTGCCGTGCGCCCATTTCGCACTGTATTTGACGGGCAAACGTTTCCGTATCAGGCCTGACCAGCCGCTACGTTTCGAATTCGGGGGAATCCATGAGCGCGACGACGCCAAGCGACATGCTCAGCGAGATCAAGGAAGTCAATCTGTCGTACTTGTTGCTCGCGCAACGACTGCTGCGCGAGGACCGGCCGACCGGCATGTTCCGCATGGGCATCTCGGCCCAGCTGGCCGATGTGCTGGCCAATCTCACGTTCGCGCAGACCGCACGTCTTGCCGCGTCCAACCAGTTGCTTTGCCGCTTCCGTTTCGATGATCACGCCATCCTGGGCGCGCTCGCCGACAAGGGCAAATCCGCGCAGACCCATTCCGCCATCCTGATGGCCGGCCAGAGCGTCGAGCAGGTCGGCTGACGGCCGCGCCGCCGCGGCGCCCGTCAGGGCCGAGCGCGCGCACACCTCCACCCGGATCCGCGCGCGGACCGTTTGGGTACCAAAGCGGGTCGATGCGGGAGCCTGATGGCGACAAAGAGTGTGGTGCTTGAGGTCAAGGAGATCGCGCTCGCGATCGAGCTGATCGAACTGGGTGCGCGGCTGCAACTGCTCGAAGCGGAACTCTCGCTCTCGCGCGACCGCCTCATCCGGCTTTACAAGGAAGTGAAGGGCGAATCCCCGCCCAAGGGCATGCTGCCGTTCTCGACCGACTGGTTCATGACGTGGCAGCCCAACGTCCACTCCTCGCTGTTCTACAACACGTATCTGTTCATGAGCGGCCAGGGCCGCTGCGATTCGATCCGCGCGATCGTGAAGAGCTACCGGCTCTATCTCGAACACGTGCGCATCCAGGAAGACGAGCCCGCCTTGAGCCTCACGCGCGCGTGGACGCTGGTGCGCTACTTTGCCTCGGGGCTGTTGCAGATGACGCGCTGCACGCGTTGCGGCGGGCGTTTTGTCGCGCACGCTCACGAGCCGCAGCGCCATTACGTGTGCGGCCTGTGCCAGCCGCCGTCGCGCGCCGGGCGCACACGGCGCAATGCGCTTGCGGCTTCCGGCGACGCGGCTTTGACCACGGCTTCGGCCGCGGTTTCGCCCGCAGTTTCGTCACTGTCTGCTCCATTCCAGTCGGGCACCGGCAGCCTGTGACGCAGGCGCGCCGGTATCCCGGGAAATGGCGACAGACTCACGCTGCATTCCACCGACAAATACCCCCGCTGCGCCTGCGCCCCACGCCCGTGCGGCGCGGCTCGACGAACCGGCCCCGATTCTTTTGCGGATTCGCTTGCGATAGATCAGCCGCATATCGGCCAGGTGTAATCCGCAACCCCATCCAAGCCCAAAGTTTTTCGCGCCTGTGCCGTAAACCCATCTAAGGGCGCGGGCCAATGGCGGCTCGCAGCGCAATCTCTCCAGTGAGGACCCGTCTGTGCTGATTATCGTTGGAACACTCGTGACGCTCGTTTGCGTCTTCGGCGGTTATGCCATGGAGGGCGGCCACCTTGGCGCACTCATGCAGCCCGTCGAAGTGCTGATGATCGCCGGGGCGGGACTCGGCGCGTTCATCCTCGGCAACGGCATGAAGACGATCAAGGCCACGCTGCGCGTGCTGCCGGCACTCTTCAAGGGCTCGAAGTACAGCAAAGAGGTGTACATGGAGCTGCTCGCGCTGCTCTATGTCCTGCTCGCGAAAGCGCGCAAGGAAGGCACGCTCACGCTGGAAGCCGATATCGACGATCCGCAAAAGAGCCCGATCTTCACGCAATACCCGAAGATCCTCGCCGACCATCACATCGTCGAATTCCTGACCGACTACCTGCGTCTGATGGTGGGCGGCAACATGAACGCCTTCGAAATCGAAAGCCTCATGGACGAGGAAATCGAGACCCATCACGCCGAAGGCGAAGCGCCCGCGCATGCGCTGTCGAAGGTAGGCGACGCCATGCCGGCATTCGGTATCGTCGCGGCGGTGATGGGCGTGGTGCACACGATGGCGTCGGCGGACAAGCCGCCTGCGGTGCTTGGCGAGATGATCGCCCAGGCGCTCGTCGGCACCTTCCTCGGCATTCTGCTTTCGTACGGCCTGATCGGCCCGCTCGCCTCGCTCGCCGAGCAGCGCGTGACCGAGTCCACCAAGATGTTCCAGTGCATCAAGGTGACCATTCTCGCGAGCCTGAACGGCTACGCGCCGGCCATTGCCGTCGAATTCGGCCGCAAGGTGCTGTTCTCGACCGAGCGTCCGTCGTTCTCGGAACTCGAAGAGCACGTGCGCCGCGTGAAGGCGAAGTAAGGATCGCGCCATGAGCAACAACAAGGATCGCGCTATTGTCGTCAAGCGTGCCGCCCCCAAGAAGGGCGGTCACCACGGCGGCGCATGGAAGCTCGCGTACGCGGACTTCATGACCGCGATGATGGCGTTTTTCCTGCTGATGTGGCTGCTCAGCTCGGCTTCGACGGTGCAGTTGAAGGGCATTGCCGATTACTTCAACCAGCCGCTGAAGGTCACGCTCTGGGGCGGCGACCGCAGCGCCGAAGATTCGTCGATCGTGAAGGGCGGCGGGCGCGACATCTCGTCGGAGCAGGACGGCATCACGCGCCGCAGCGACGGCATGACCGAGCGCACCGACCGCAGCAGCGTCAAGCACAACGACGACGAAGCGACGAAGCAGCAGCAAGGCTCGCTCGAACGCAAGGAAGAAGTGCGCCTGCACGATCTCCAGGTCAAGCTGATGGCCGCGATCGAGGCGAACCCGGTGCTGCGTCAGTTCAAGCAGCAGATTCGCGTCGATTCGACCTTGCAGGGCCTGCGCATCGAAATCGTCGACTCGCAGAAGCGCCCGATGTTCGCCACGGCGCGCGATGTGGTCGAGCCGTACATGCGCGACATCCTGCAGGCGATCGGCAAGACGCTCAACGACGTGCCCAACCGCATCGTCGTGCAGGGCCACACCGACGCCGTGCCGTACGCCGGCGGCGAGAGTGGCTACAGCAACTGGGAACTGTCCGCCGACCGCGCGAATGCCTCGCGCCGCGAGCTGATCGCGGGCGGCATGGATGAATCGAAGGTGTTGCGTGTGCTGGGCCTGGCCTCCACGCAGAACCTGAACAAGGCCGATCCGCTCGATCCGGAAAACCGCCGGATCAGCATCATCGTGCTCAACAAGAAGTCGGAAGACGCTCTGGAGCACGACGACTCCACGGCCACCACGCTCTCGGACGATGCCGCGGGTTCGGGCAAGTCGCTGCTGCCCGCGATTTCGCAGGGCGCGACGCCCGCCACTTCGGCGGCGCCCGGAGCGGCGGCTCCCGGAGCAGCGGCTCCCGGAGCAGCGGCTCCCGGGCCGGATGTGACGAAGGCGCCGCCTGGCGTGGCGCCGGTCGCCCCCGCGGGCGTGAAGCTCGCGCCGGTGGCGGCAGGCGTCGCGCTCAGCATTCCCGGCAAGCCCACCGCGCCGTAAGGCGAGGGCCACGCGGGAAAGCAGGGCGCAGCAGCGAGCGAACAGAGCGGATTGACCGAACAGACCGAACAGACCGAACAGACCGAACAGACCGAACAAACGAATAGCGCGAACGAGGAACGGATGATCAGAAACATTCTGGCGATCGACGATTCGGCGTCCATGCGGGAGATCCTGTGTGCGGCGCTCGGCTCGGCGGGTTACGAAGTGACGACGGCGAACGACGGCGAAGACGGCCTGGAGCATGCGCTTGCGCAACGCTTCGACCTGGTGCTCACCGATCTGTACATGCCGCGCATGGGCGGGCTCGACCTGATCAAGCGCCTGCGCGCGAACCCGTCGTACCAGGCAACGCCCATCCTCGTGCTCACCACGGAATCGGACGAAGGCTTCAAGGCAGCCGTGCGCGAAGCGGGCGCGACTGGCTGGATCGAAAAACCGGTGGATCCCGAGCTGCTCGTCGACCTGGCGAGCGCGCTCGGCGAAACGCAACCATGACATCAGGCGCTCTGCAGTAGTTCGCACGCAGATCCTGCCTCTGCACTGACGGCAGTGCAGGGACCAGGACCCGGAAGCGAACCAGCGGCGCGCCCCCCACGCATTAATCGCGGTGAAAGAGCAATGACTCTCGACATCACTCAGTTCTACCAGACGTTTTTCGACGAGGCGGACGAGCTGCTCGCGCAAATGGAGCAGCTTCTCCTGAACCTGAACGTCGGCCAGCCCGATCCTGAGGACCTGGCGGCGATCTTCCGCGCGGCGCACTCGATCAAGGGCGGCGCGGCGACGTTCGGCTTCACGGCGCTCACCGAGACGACCCACGTGCTCGAATCGCTGCTCGACCGCGCGCGCAACAACGAAATCGTGCTGCGCACGGACATGGTCGACGTGTTCCTCGAAACCAAGGACGTGCTGTCCGACCAGCTTGCGGCCTACCGCGCGAGCGCCGAGCCCGATGCGGCGACGGCCGCCGCGATGCGCGCCAAGCTCGAACGCCTGAACGCGGAAAGCCAGGGCGTGCCCGCACCGGCTGCTGCGCCGGTCGCGATGGCCGCGCCCGAAGTGGCGCCCGCTCCGGCGCCCATCGTGCCGATCCCGGCGCCCGTGATGGCTGCGTCCGCACCGGCCATGGACTCGGAAGAAGACCTCGAAGCCGCGTTCGAAGCGAACCGTCCGTCGTCATTCGCCATCACAGCGAAGGTGCCCGAGCACGTCGTCGACGAAGCGCTCGCCGCCGCACCGGCTGCCGGCACGGCTGCGGCTGCCCCGGCGGCGGCAGCGGCCGAGGGCCCACATCTGCGCATCACGCTGCGCCGCGTGGACGCGAAGGACCAGGAACTGCTCGCCGAAGAACTCGGCAACCTGGGCCGCATCATCGGCCAGGTGAAGACCGGCGAAGACCTCACGCTGTGGCTGGAGTCCGATGTGTCGTCGGACGACATCATCGCCGTGTGCTGCTTCGTGATCGACGAAAGCCAGATTTCGATTGGCCGTGGCGCCGCGCCCCAGGGCGACGCCGAGCCTGCCGCGCAAGCTGCAGCGCCGGTCGCTGCTGCGCCCGTCATGGCTGCCCCGGTCGCGCCGCCCGCACCGGTTGCGCCGGCACCGGTTGCCGCCCCTGCGCCGGTCGCCGCTGCACCGGCTCCGGCCGCGCCTGCCGCAGCACCGGCCGCCGCTGTCGACAACGAGCGCAAGCCGCGCGCGGCCGCCGCCGCATCGGCGGAAGGCAGCTCGATTCGCGTGGGCGTGGAAAAGGTCGACCAGCTCATCAACCTGGTAGGCGAACTCGTCATCACCCAGGCAATGCTGGCGGAAACCACCAGCACCTTCGATCCGGCGCTGCACGACCGCCTCTTCAACGGCATGGCGCAACTGGAGCGCAACGCGCGCGATCTTCAGGAAGCGGTGATGTCGATTCGCATGATGCCGATGGACTACGTGTTCAGCCGCTTCCCGCGTCTCGTGCGCGACCTCGCGTCGAAGCTCGGCAAGGAAGTGGAGCTCGTCACGTTCGGCCAGGCGACCGAACTCGACAAGAGCCTGATCGAGCGCATCATCGATCCGCTCACCCACCTCGTGCGCAACTCGCTCGACCACGGCATCGAAACCGTCGAAGCGCGCCGCGCCGCGGGCAAGGACGGCACGGGCCAGCTCGTGCTCTCCGCCGCGCACCACGGCGGCAATATCGTGATCGAAGTGAGCGACGACGGCGCGGGCCTGCGCCGCGACAAGATTCTCGCCAAGGCGGCCAAGCAGGGCATGCAGGTCAGCGACACGATGTCGGACGACGAGGTCTGGAACCTCATCTTCCTGCCGGGTTTCTCGACCGCCGAACAGGTCACCGACGTGTCGGGCCGCGGCGTCGGCATGGACGTGGTCAAGCGCAACATCCAGTCGATGGGCGGTCACGTCGAAATCACCTCGCACGCAGGCAAGGGCAGCACCACGCGCATCGTGCTGCCGCTCACGCTGGCGATTCTCGACGGCATGTCGGTGAAGGTCGGCAACGAAATCTTCATCCTGCCGCTGAACTTCGTGATGGAGTCGCTGCAGCCGCGCCACGAGGACATCTACACGGTCACCAACGGCGACCGCGTGGTGCGCGTGCGCGGCGAATACCTGCCGCTCGTCGCGCTGCATAACGTCTTCAACGTCGAAGGCGCGCGCACCGACCCGACGCAGGGCATCGTCACCATCATGGAAACCGAGGGCCGTCGCTTCGCCATGCTGATCGACGAACTGGTCGGCCAGCAGCAGGTCGTGGTGAAGAACCTCGAAACGAACTACCGCAAGGTGCACGGCATTTCGGCGGCGACGATCCTCGGCGACGGCAGTGTCGCGCTGATTGTCGACGTGGCCGCGCTCAACCGCGAAACGCGTGCGTCGCACGGTGTTGCCGTCGGCTCGCATGGCGGCGCGAATTCCGGCTCGTTCGCCGAATTCGCCTGAGCATGAGCCGGCAGACAGGCACACGCATGAGCAAGCATCAACCAACCATTTCCCAACCGTTCAGGGGCTAACGTGGCAGAAGTCCATTCCATCCAGGGCGGCGGCGCGCAGGGCGCTGTCGCTGGCGCGCACCGCCGCGACGCGCAACAGGCCGACGCAGGCGGTCAGGAGTTCCTCGTCTTTACGCTGGGCGCGGAAGAGTACGGCATCGACATTCTCAAGGTCCAGGAAATCCGCGGCTACGAGAGCGTCACGCGCATCGCCAACGCACCGGATTTCATCAAGGGCGTCATCAATCTGCGCGGCATCATCGTGCCGATCGTGGACATGCGCATCAAGTTCCACCTGGGCCGCGTGGAGTACGACCACCAGACCGTGGTCATCATCCTGAACGTCGCGCATCGCGTGGTCGGCATGGTGGTGGACGGCGTGTCGGACGTGCTCACGCTCCAGATGGACCAGATCATGCCCGCGCCGGAATTCGGCGCGACGCTCACGACCGAGTACCTCACGGGCCTCGGCACGGTGGACGGCCGCATGCTGATCCTCATGGACATCGAGAAGCTCATGACCAGCCGCGAAATGGCGCTGATCGAAGCGCTGGGCGTCTGAGACGCGTGACAGCAAGAGACAAGGCACATCGACATCAGGGACGGAGCAAGGTTGTTGCGACGGGGGTGAGGCCGCAAGGCCCGCGCTAGAGGAAGAGCGGACAAGCCGCCGCCAAAGAGCGGCCAAACCGCCACGCTGTCACGCTTCCTTCCAGTGCGCTCCGCAATCAACCACGATTTCCCCGCGTTTTTCCCGCGATTCGCCGATTCAGCCGCACAGGACAGGAGCAAACGAGATGCTGCACAAGTGGTCGATCCGCACGACGCTCACGGGCGTAGGGGTCATTCTCCTTGCGCTGACCGGTCTGGTCGGCGCACTCGGGCTTATCGCGCTCGGCAACGCGAGCGATTCGCTCGCGACCATCGCACGCGGCGATCTCGTCGCGATGCATTCGCTCAATGACGCATCGTCATATCTGCTGCGCTCGCGCGTGTCGCTCGACCGCGTGAATTCGCTGTACGCGGCAGGCCAGAACGACGAGGCGAAGAAAGTCATCGACCGCGCCGACTTCCTGCTCGGCAAGTCGAACGACGCGTGGAAGACGTTTGTCGCCGCGCCCAAGAACGGCATCGACGCCGCGTCGCTCGACGCGCTCAACGCAAAGCGCTCGTCGCTGTTGCAGGACGGCGTGCAGCCCGAATTCGCCGCACTGCGCGCGAACGACCAGGCCGCTTATCACGCGATCGCCGACACGAAGATCAGCCCGATGTTCGTCGATTACGACAACGCGGCCGCGCCCATCGCCCAGCAGTTGCAGGACGGCGCGCAGGCGCGCGAGGAAAGCGCGCGCTCGCAGATCACACTGATGCGCTCGCTGATCGGCGGCGTGATCGCGGTGGCGCTGGTGCTGGTGGTGGCGATCCGCTTCGCGATGCGCGGCCTGATCGTGCAGCCGCTCGAAGACGCGGTGAAGTCGTTCGAGCGCATCGCGCACGGCGACCTGACCGAGCGCATCGAGGTCTACAGCAACAACGAAATTGGCCGCCTGTTCGCGGGCATCAAGCGCATGCAGGACGCGCTCGTCTCGCTCGTGTCCGCCGTGCACAACGGCGCGGGCTCGATCGACGTGGGCGCGCGCGAGATCGCCATGGGCAACACCGACCTGTCGCAGCGCACCGAGCAGCAGGCCGCGTCGCTGCAGGAAACGGCGTCGAGCATGGAGCAGCTGACCGGCACCGTGCGCCAGAACGCCGAGAACGCACGCCAGGCGAGCCAGCTCGCCGTGAATGCCTCCGATATCGCGACGCGTGGCGGCGCGGTGGTGGGCGAAGTGGTGTCGACGATGCAGGACATCGCCGCAAGCTCGGCGAAGGTCGTGGACATCATCAGCGTGATCGAAGGCATCGCGTTCCAGACCAACATTCTCGCGCTCAACGCCGCCGTGGAAGCGGCGCGTGCGGGCGAGCAGGGCCGCGGCTTTGCGGTGGTCGCGGGCGAAGTGCGCAGCCTCGCGCAGCGCAGCGCGAGCGCCGCGAAGGAAATCAAGGAACTCATCAACGATTCCGCCGAGAAGGTGCAAAGCGGGTCGCAACTGGTGGGCCGCGCGGGCACGACGATGGACGACATCCTTCAGGCCGTGCGTCGAGTGACCGATATCATGGGTGAGATCAGCGCTGCATCGGAAGAGCAGTCGGGCGGCATCGAACAGGTCAACCGCGCCGTCACGCAGATGGACACCGTCACGCAGCAGAACGCGGCACTGGTGGAAGAAGCGGCGGCAGCAGCGGCTTCGCTCGAAGAGCAAACGCGCAATCTCCAGAACGTGCTGGGTACGTGGCGCACGAATGGCAGCAGCAACGGTGGTGGCAATGGTGGCGAAGCGCGTGCAGTGCGCGCGGCGGCCACGCCCGCGGTACACGCTCCGGTGGCATCGGCAGCGCCTGCCGCGCCCGCTGTCAAGGCCGCAGCACCGAAGCCCGCAGCAGCCAGGCGCGCGCCGCTGGCCAAACCGGCCGCGGACACGGCAGCAGCCAAGCCGATGCCGAAGCCCGCAGCGGCTGCGCGTAGCGACGCGCAGCTTGCCAGCACGGCGCCGTCCGCATCGGACGACTCCGACTGGGAAACGTTCTGAAGCGCCGCGTCGAGCGGAACCCTTGAACCACTGATATCGCGACGAGCACAGCAATGCACATGAGCGCACAGAGACGGCCGGAGATGTCCCGCGCCGCTGCCCGCAAGGCGGCGGAAGCGGCGCGCGCCGCGTATGCGCCGCACGCATTGCAGGCGGGCGGCCAGGCGGCAACGGCCATGAATGATTCGATGAACGCAGCAGGTATGCGCGCAATGCGCGCTGGAGCGGCAGCATGAACGCGCTGCGTTTTTCCCGCAATGATCGCAACGAGCGCGGCGAGCGTGCCGATGCCCCGCGCGCCGGTGCGCCCGGCACGGGTGGCGAAGGCGCCGCGCGCGACTTCGACTTCACCTCGGCGGACTTCGAGCGCATCCGCTCGCTGATCCACCGACGCGCCGGCATTTCGCTGTCCGACCACAAGCGCGACATGGCCTACAGCCGTCTCGCGCGGCGTCTGCGCGCGCTCGGCCTCGACAGCTTTCGCGACTATCTCGACGAACTCGAAAAGCGCAACGACGCGAGCGAGTGGGAAGCGTTCACCAACGCGCTCACCACCAACCTCACGGCGTTTTTCCGTGAGGCGCATCACTTCCCGATCCTCGCGGACTTCGTGAAGCGTCGCTCGCAGCCGGTTTCGGTGTGGTGCTCGGCGGCCTCGACGGGCGAGGAGCCGTATTCGATCGCGATGACGCTGATCGAAGCGCTGGGAGACCGCGCCGCGCGCGAAGCGAAGGTGCTCGCCACCGACCTGGACACCCAGGTGCTCGCCAAGGCCGACGCGGGCGTGTACGCCTACGACCAGGTCAAGCACCTCTCGCCGGAACGCCTCAAGCGCTTCTTCCTGAAGGGCACGGGCTCGCACGCGGGCCTCGTGAAGGTGCGCCCGGAACTGCGCCAGATGATCAAGTTCGAGCAGCTGAACCTGACCGACGCCGATTACGGCCTGCGCCAGACCTTCGACGCGATCTTCTGCCGCAACGTGATGATCTACTTCGACAAGCCGACCCAGGCGCAGGTGCTCACGCGCTTCGAGCCGCTGATGAAGGCGGACGGGCTGCTGTTCGCGGGCCATTCGGAGAACTTCACGTATGTGACGCAGGCGTTCCGTCTGCGCGGCCAGACCGTCTACGAGCTGACGCGCGGCAAAGCCGCCGCGAATGCCGCGACGGGCGCCGGCGCGAAGCCGGCCGCGAAAGCCGAAGTGCTGGGAGCGACTGCATGAGCGCCGCCCGTCTGCCCATCGCGACCAACCGCTATTTCGACACGCACTTTCACCGCCCCGGCGTGAAGCTGCTGCCCAATGAATTCTTCACCACGAACGAGGACATGGTGCTCGTCACCGTGCTCGGTTCGTGCGTGGCCGCCTGCATCCAGGATCGCACCGCCGGCATTGGCGGCATGAATCACTTCATGCTGCCCGATGACGGCGCCGATGCCGCCCACACGCTGCACGCCGCCTCCGACGCCATGCGCTACGGCGCCTACGCGATGGAAATGCTCATCAACGAGCTCATCAAGGCGGGCGGACGCCGCGAGCGTTTCGAAGCCAAGGTGTTCGGCGGCGCAGCCGTGCTGGCGGGCATGACGACCATGAACATCGGCGATCGCAACTCCGCCTTCGTGCGCCGCTATCTGGCGACCGAAAGCATTCGCATCACCGCCGAAGATCTGCAAGGCTCGCACCCCCGCAAGGTCGCGTTCCTGCCGCGCACGGGCCAGGTGATGGTCAAGAAGCTGCGCCTGTCGCAGGAGACGAGCGTCGCCGAGCGTGAGCAGCAACTGGCCCAGCAAAGCGCCGAAGCGCGCGCCGAGCGGCTTGCGCGAGCCCGCGCCCGCGTCGAGCTGTTCGGCCTGAACGGCGCGTCGCGTAGCGGCGGCGCTGGCGGTGCCGGTGCCGGTGCGGCCAGCGCAGGCGGCAACCCATTTTCAACATCTGCGCCGCAGCCGGCGCGCCCGCGCATCGAGTTGTTCGGCACGGGTGCATCGGCCACGCGGCCATCCAGTCAAGGTCCTGGCTTCGGCCATGACAACGCCAGGACAGTAGAGGAGGCGTGAACGCTGTGCAAAAAATCAAGGTTCTCTGCGTCGATGATTCGGCGCTGATCCGCAGCCTGATGACAGAGATCATCAACAGCCAGCCGGACATGACCGTCGTCGCCACCGCGCCCGACCCGCTCGTGGCGCGCGAGCTGATCAAGCAGCACAACCCCGACGTGCTCACGCTCGACGTGGAAATGCCGCGCATGGACGGTCTCGATTTCCTCGAGAAGCTCATGCGCCTGCGCCCGATGCCGGTCGTGATGGTGTCGTCGCTGACGGAGCGCGGCAACGAAATCACGCTGCGCGCGCTGGAACTGGGCGCGGTCGACTTCGTGACCAAGCCCAAGGTCGGCATTCGCGACGGCATGCTCGATTACGCGGAAAAGCTCGCCGACAAGGTGCGCGCCGCCTCGCGCGCCCGCGTGCGTCCGGCCGCGCCCGCGCGTGCCGCAGCACCCGCCGCGACGGGCGCAGCGCCGCAGGCCAGCGCACACGCCTCGCATGGCGCGCATGCGCATGCGCCGGTCGCCGCCGCGCCGATGATCAACAACCCGCTGCTGTCGACCGAAAAGCTGATCATCGTCGGCGCATCGACGGGCGGCACCGAAGCGATCCGCGAAGTGCTGCAACCGCTGCCGCCCGACGCGCCCGCGGTGCTGATCGCGCAGCACATGCCGCCCGGTTTCACGAAGTCGTTCGCGCAGCGCCTGAACGGCCTGTGCCGCATCACCGTGAAGGAAGCGGAGCACGGCGAACGCGTGCTGCCCGGCCACGCCTACATCGCGCCGGGCCACGCTCACCTGTTGCTCGCGCGTAGCGGCGCGAACTACATCGCCCATTTGTCCGACGACCCGCCGGTGAACCGGCATCGTCCGTCGGTGGACGTGCTGTTCCGCTCGGCGGCGCAGCATGCGGGCAAGAACGCCATCGGCGTGATCCTGACGGGCATGGGCCGCGATGGTGCGGCAGGCCTGCTGGAGATGCGCAAGGCGGGCGCGTTCACGCTCGCGCAGGACGAGGCGAGCTGTATCGTGTTCGGCATGCCGCGTGAAGCGATTGCCCTCGGCGCCGCCGATGAAATCGCCTCGCTGTCGGACATGAGCCGTCGCGTGATGACGCGCCTGGCCTCGATGGGCGACCGCGTCCAGCGCGTTTGACGTAAGCGGCGCGGCAGTTGCTCGCTACGCCGTCGGCCAATATTTCGAGAGATCGCACGAATCTGTAAGGACTCTGCGATCGATCACGATTAATTTATCTGGATAGGCACGGCGCTTGTCTGGATAATTGCCCGGGTTTTAGCCTGGAGAATGGAACCGAGATGGATAAGGGAATGAAGATTCTGGTGGTGGACGATTTTCCGACGATGCGCCGGATTGTCCGCAACCTGCTCAAGGAACTGGGCTACGCGAACGTTGACGAAGCCGAAGACGGCGCAGCGGGCCTCGCGCGCCTGCGCGGCGGCAACTACGATTTCGTGATTTCCGACTGGAACATGCCGAACCTCGACGGTCTGGCGATGCTCAAGGAAATCCGCGCCGACGCGACGCTTACGCACCTGCCGGTGCTGATGGTGACCGCCGAGTCGAAGAAGGAAAACATCATCGCCGCCGCTCAAGCCGGCGCGAGCGGCTACGTCGTGAAGCCTTTCACGGCGGCGACGCTCGACGAGAAGCTCAACAAGATTCTCGAAAAGATGGCGAAGACCGGGAGCTGACGTGAACGAGCCCATTGATGCGTCCGCGGCGCTGCACGCCGGGCAGCATGACGACGCTGGCGCCGATTCGGGCGAGTTCGCGTCTGACCGCATTCTCGCGCGCATCGGCCAGCTGACGCGCACGCTGCGCGACTCGATGCGCGAGCTTGGTCTCGACAAGACCGTGGAGCGTGCCGCCGAAGCGGTGCCCGACGCGCGCGACCGGCTGCGCTACGTCGCCGACATGACCGAGCAGGCCGCCGTGCGCGTGCTCACCGCGATCGAACTCGCCAAGCCGATGCAGGAAAAGCTGGAGGCCGATGCGAAGGAGCTGTCGGCGCGCTGGTCGACCTGGTACGGCGCACCGATCGGGCGCGAGGAAGTGCGCTCGCTGATGGACGACACGCGCCAGTTCCTCGACGTGGTGCCGCAGGCGACCGCGGCGACGAACCAGCACCTGCTCGAAATCATGCTCGCGCAGGATTTCCAGGATCTGACCGGCCAGGTGATCAAGAAGATCATGGACGTGGTCTACCTGATCGAGCAGCAACTGCTGACGGTGCTGGTCGAGAACATCGCGCCCGAGCGGCGCGAGCAGTTCGCGGCCACGGCGGCCGCGCTGGCCGAGGTGCAGGCGAGCACGGGCAGCCCCGAAGGCCTGCTCAACGGCCCGCAGATCAATCCGGAAGGCAAGGCCGATGTGGTGCAGGACCAGGCGCAGGTCGACGACCTGCTCGCGAGCCTCGGTTTCTGATGCGCTAGCGGAGTTGGGCGCCGCGTTTGCCGGGGAATGCCCCTGGATGATGCGCGGCGCTTAACAACCTTCTCGCCAGGTGTATTCCGGCCCGCTGGGATGCTGTTGCATGTCATGTGGGACAGGCATACTAGAGGACGTTCGCTCAAGGTCGCCGCACGCCCGCATCCATGAATGCTGCGGCGGCGCAACGAAGCGAAGCCTGCCGTTCCCTGCCGAGCCGTCGTCCGCCTTCTGCCGTCGCCTGCTGTGTTGAACCGGGCTGGCGGACTGGCGCGAGTCGTGCGCCGAGCGGAGGAACGCGCCATCGAAAGAGGGAGGGCCGCCTTGAATCCGCAACGATCGACCATTGTGTCCGGTGCGACGGGATCACCCGTCGGCACATCTGCTTCATCTACCTCGTTTTCCGATCGCACCACGCCCGCGCCCATGCCTTTGCGCGGCGCAGCATCGCGTGCTGCGGTCGCGTTCATCTGCGCAATGGGTGTTTTGGGCGCGGCGCAACCGGCCAGCGCCGCGCTAGGCGGTGCGCCCATGACCACGCCGTCCGGCGCGAACGTCAACACGACGTCGGGCCCGAGTGCGGCTGCCGTGGCGCGTCAGGCCACCCAGGGCACCTCGTCTTCCAGCACGTCGAGCAGCTACACCGTGCGCGAAACCACGCTGGCCAACGGCACGGCGGTGCGCGAGTACCTCACGACTGCGGGCACGGTCTTCGCCGTCGCGTGGAGCGGGCCGCAGATGCCCGACCTTTCCGCGCTGCTCGGCACGTATTTCCCGCAATACGTCGCAGGCGTGCAGGCCAGCCGCGCCAATGGCGTGCGCGGGCCGGGCATGGTCGAGAACAGCGCGCTCGTCGTCCATTCGGGCGGCCACATGGGCGCGTTCTCGGGCCAGGCGTGGCTGCCGTCGGCGTTGCCGTCGGGCTTCAGCACGTCCGATATTCAATGACGAACGGGAGGCGACGCGTGTCCAACTACGGAATCCTCAACGCCCTCGCTCGCTTTTCGCGCGAGCCGGGTAACACTGGCCGTCACTTCGCTCTCGCTGCGCTGTTCGCCCTCGCGGCGGGGCTCGCGGCCTGCGGCGGCGGTGGCGGCAGCTCGGGCTCCAGCTCCAGCAGCTCGACCTCCAGCAACAGCGGCGATACCTCGTCACTGCCCGCCGGCCCGACCCAGCAGCCGATCGCCGCGACCGCCGCGAACACCGTCGCCGTGACGGTCAACAGCGGCGTCACCAATTCGATGCCCAACATTCCCACCGTCAGCGTGACGGTGTGCGTGGCCAACACCAGCACCTGCCAGACGATCGGCAACGTGCAGGTGGATACCGGCTCCTACGGTCTGCGCGTGCTGAACTCGGCGCTCAACAGCACGATGCAGGGCGCGCTGCCGAAGGTCACCTCGGGCACCAGCACGCTCGCCGAATGTACGGCGTTCGCGGACGGCTATACCTGGGGCACGGTGCGCACCGCCGACGTCAAGATCAGCGGCGAAACGGCCAGCGCCATCCCGATCCAGGTGATCGGCGACCTGGCCACGTCCACCGTGCCGCAGGTGTGCTCGAACATCGGCGCGGCGCAGAACACGACCTCGGCGCTGGGGGCGAACGGCATTCTGGGTATCGGCGTCGCGCCGTGGGACTGCGGCGCGAATTGCGTGACGGCTGGCAACAGCAACTACTTCGCCTGCCCGAACGGCACGAATTGCAGCCAGACGGCGGTCGCGCTCAAGCAGCAGGTGGCCAACCCGGTCGCGCACTTCGCCACCGACAACAACGGCGTGATCCTGCAGATGCCGCCGGTGTCCAACAGCGGCCAGGCCACGGCCACCGGCACGCTGGTGTTCGGCATCGGCACGCAGTCGAACAACACGATGGCGGCCTCGCAGCGCTTCACGACCACCGCGTGGGGCGACCTGTCGACGACCTTCAACAGCCGCTCGCTGACGGCCTTCCTCGATTCGGGATCGAACGGCATTTTCTTCGCCGATAGCGCCATCGCCCAGTGCGGCGGCAATCTCGGCTCGTTCTACTGCCCGTCCACGGCGCTCACGTTCACCACCACGCTCGTCGACCAGAACAACGACTCGGGCAGCATCACCTTCAACGTGGTGAACGCCTCTGCGCTGCTCGGCAACAGCAGTTTCTTTGCGTTCAACGATCTTGCGGGGCAGTTCGGCTCGAATTCGTCCCTCGACCTCGGCCTGCCGTTCTTCTACGGCCGCTACGTCTATTACGGGATCGACCAGACCGCCACCGGCGGCACCCAGACGCCTTACGTCGCGTTCTGATCCGGCCTGCGCGCCGCCACGGGCAATCCGGCGGCGGCGCGCAGGGGTTCCCCGCGCAGACCGCCGGTCGCGCCCTTATTCCCTCCGCATGGCTGCCCGCGCAGCCCCATCCGGCGAAATACCCGGGTTTCCCTGCCTTACTCCGTCAATCGTCGCTTGCGCCGCAAGGCAATAATCGCTCTCACTGAAAAAAGGGCGTACGCCGTCACCACATGGGTGGCGGGCCGCGTGCGCCGCCGACCGGAGCATCTGTGGCAGAGGACAGCGACCTCGAAAAAACCGAATCAGCCACTCCCAAGCGCCTCGAAAAGGCGCGGGAGGAGGGGCAGATTGCGCGTTCGCGGGAGCTTTCCACGTTCGCGCTGCTGTCGGCGGGCTGCTTCGGCGCCTGGCTGCTGTCGGACAGCATCGGCGGGCATCTGCAGGCGATGTTGCGCGGCGCGCTGACGTTCGACCACGCGGGCGCCTTCGAGACCAAACGCATGCTCACGGGCGCGGGCGTCGCCGCGCGCGAGGGGATTTTCGCGGTGCTGCCGGTGCTGGCGCTGACCGGCGTGGCGGCCTTGCTCGCGCCGCTGGCGCTGGGCGGCTGGCTGTTCTCGACCAAGTCGATCGGCGTGAAGTTCGACCGCCTCAACCCGATGACGGGCCTGGGCCGCATCTTCTCGTTGAACGGGCCGGTGCAACTGGGCATGTCGATGGTGAAGACGCTGCTGGTGGGCGCGATCGGCGGCTCGGCGCTGTGGAACCACCGCGAGGAGATCCTGGGACTCGGCATGCAGCCCGCGCCGCGCGCCTTTGCCGATGCCTTCCACCTGATCGTGGTGTGCTGCGGCATGACGGTCGCGGGCATGTTCCTGCTGGCCGCCATCGACGTGCCGTATCAGCTGTGGTCGTACCACCGCAAGCTGCGCATGACGAAGGAAGAAGTGAAGCGCGAGCACCGCGAAAGCGAAGGCGATCCGCACGTCAAAGGCCGCATTCGCCAGCAGCAGCGCGCCATGGCGCGCCGCCGCATGATGGCGCAGGTGCCCAAGGCCGACGTCGTGGTGACCAACCCGACGCACTTCGCGGTCGCGCTGCAATACGCGGACGGCGAAATGCGCGCCCCGAAGGTGGTCGCCAAGGGCGTGAACCTGGTGGCCGCGCGGATCCGCGAAATCGCCACCGAGAACAACATCCCGCTGCTCGAAGCGCCGCCGCTCGCCCGCGCGCTTTATCACAACGTCGACCTGAACCGCGAAATTCCCGGCCCGCTCTACGGCGCGGTCGCCCAGGTGCTCGCGTGGGTCTATCAGCTCAAGCGCTTTCGCGAGCATGGCGGCGACGTGCCGATGGCGCCGACCGATCTCGACGTGCCAGCGGAGCTGGACAAGGGCGGCGTGAGCGACGAAGACGCCGCCGAAGAAGCCGACGAAACGCTGTCGCCTGAAGAAGGCGCGGCAAAGAGCGCCGCAAAGAACAACGCTGCCAGCGCAGCGACGGATCAAGCAAGCACCGCAGGTCGCGCCGGCACCGCGCGCGACGGCAATGAAGGAGCAACGTAATGAACGCCCGCACTGGTTTCCTCGCGCGGCGCCCGGAGATGCTGCAAGGCACGAATCTGCGCGCACTCGCCGGGCCTGTCCTGATCTGCATGATCCTCGGCATGATGATCCTGCCGTTGCCGCCGTTCCTGCTGGATCTGCTGTTCACCTTCAACATCGCGCTGTCGGTGATGGTGCTGCTCGTCAGCATGTACACCATGAAGCCGCTCGACTTCGCGGCCTTCCCGAGTGTGCTGCTGTTCTCCACGCTGCTGCGCCTGTCGCTGAACGTGGCCTCCACGCGTATCGTGCTGCTAGAGGGCCACACCGGCCCCGACGCCGCGGGCAAGGTGATCGAATCGTTCGGCCACTTCCTCGTGGGCGGCAACTTCGCCGTGGGTATCGTGGTGTTCGTGATCCTGATGGTCATCAACTTCATGGTGATCACGAAGGGCGCGGGGCGTATCGCGGAAGTGTCCGCGCGCTTCACGCTCGATGCGATGCCCGGCAAGCAGATGGCGATTGACGCCGACCTCAACGCGGGCCTCATCAACGAAGAAGCCGCTCGCAAGCGCCGTACCGAAATCGCCCAGGAAGCCGAGTTCTACGGCTCGATGGACGGCGCCAGCAAGTTCGTGCGCGGCGATGCGATCGCCGGCCTGCTGATCATGGCGATCAACATCATTGGCGGCCTGATCGTGGGCGTGGTGCAGCACGGCATGCCGTTCGCGGCGGCGGGCGAGACCTACACGCTGCTGACCATCGGTGACGGCCTCGTCGCGCAGATTCCGTCGCTGGTGATTTCGACGGCCGCGGGTGTGATCGTCTCGCGCGTGGCGACCAACGAAGACATCGGTACGCAGCTCACGGGCCAGTTGTTCACGAACCCGCGCGTGCTGATGATCACGGGCTCGATCATCCTGATGATGGGCCTGATTCCCGGCATGCCGCACTTCGCGTTTCTGCTGCTGGGCGGCGGCGCGATCCAGCTTGGCCGCGTGATGAAGAAGAACGCCGAGGCCAAGAAGGCCAGCGCCGTGCTGGCGGACGTCCTGCCGGCCGCGGCCGCGCCGGTCGAGAACACCGAAGCGAGCTGGGACGACGTGGCGCTCATCGACACGCTGGGCCTGGAAGTGGGCTACCGCATCATTCCGCTCGTGGACAAGAACACGGACGGCGAACTGCTCAAGCGCATCAAGAGCATCCGCAAGAAGTTCGCGCAGGAAATCGGCTTCTTGCCGCCGGTCATTCATATCCGCGACAACCTCGAACTGCGTCCGAACGCCTACCGCATCACCCTCAAGGGCGTCGAAGTGGGCTCGGGCGAGGCCTATCCGGGCCAATGGCTCGCGATCAATCCGGGGCAGGTGAGCGCGGTGCTGCCGGGCTCGCCGACCACCGATCCGGCGTTCGGCCTGCCGGCCATCTGGATCGATTCGAACATGCGCGAACAGGCGCAGGTGTTCGGCTATACCGTGGTCGATTCGAGCACGGTCGTGGCGACCCACCTGAACCACCTGGTCGTGACGCACGCCGCCGAGCTGCTGGGCCGCCGCGAAGTGCAGGCGCTGCTGGAGCGCGTGCAGAAGGACACGCCGTCGCTCGTCGACGATCTCGTGCCGAAGATCCTGCAGGTCACGACGCTGCAAAAGGTGCTGCAGAACCTGCTGGAAGAAGGCGTGCCGATCCGCGACATGCGCACGATCATGGAATCGCTCGCCGAACACGCGCAGCGCATGCCCGACGCGCACGACCTCACGGCGGTGGTGCGCATCTCGCTGGGCCGCGCGATCACGCAGCAGTGGTTCCCGGGCAGCGGCGACATGCAGGTGATGGGGCTCGACGCGAACCTGGAGCGCGTGCTGTCGCAAACGCTCACCTCCGGCCCGAACCCGGGGCTGGAGCCGGGTCTGGCGCACACGCTGCTCACGCAGACCGAAATGGCCATGGGCCGTCAGCAGGTGCTGGGACTGGCGCCGGTGCTGCTGGTGCAGCACGCGCTGCGCCCGATGCTCTCGCGCTTCCTGCGCCGCAGCCTGCCGCAGCTGAAAGTGCTCTCGTACGCCGAGGTGCCGGATACGCGCAACGTGAAGGTGGTGAATGTGGTGGGGGTGGGCTGAGGGTAGGCGCGGCTGACGCGCTTAACGCACCTTCAGGTTCATCGGCAAAGGCCCGCGCTCAGTCGCGGGCTTTTGCGTTTCCGGGGGGCGTCGATCTCGATGGTGACGGTCGCACCCCCATCCCCCCCGTCATGTCATTGGCCGAATTGCCCACATTTCCCCTTCCTGATCCACCGATCGTGAAGGGCTCACCTTCGAAATAATTCCAACATCGGAGAAGGGTTCACGCAGTGCGGGAACCTGCAGTGATCCAGACGCATTCATCGGCATACGACAGGCGGCACGGCCGCTTACCTCATCAGGGGCATAGCTTGAACATTCGCAAATTCATCGGTGGCAATAGCCGCGACGCTCTGCGCCTCGTGCGCGAAGCGCTGGGTGCGGACGCCGTCGTCCTGTCGAACCGCACGCTCGACGACGGTAGTGTCGAAATCGTTGCACTCGCGGACAGCGACCTCGCCGCGATCGCACCGGCGGATGCGGCGCAGCTGCAAGCGCTCGCGCCGCGCACGCAGCGTCCCGCTCTGCCCGGCGTGAGCACGCCAATGAGCACGCCGATGAGCGCAGGCGCAGCCGCCGCATCGGCGGCCGCGGCGAGCTTCGGCAACCCGTACGCAAGCGGCGGCATGCCCGACGTGTTCTCGTCGGTGTTCGGCGCGAGCCCGGAAGTGGGCGTCGAGCCGGGCGCAGCAGGCGCCGATGGCCAGAGCGCCGCCGGCAGCGATGACGACGGCGACCATGCCGACGACATCTCCGTTTCGCTCGCACAATCGCTTCAGCCGAAGCCCTCGAAGGCCGCTGCCAGCGCGCTGGAAGCCGCGCTCGGCGCATCGGCGGGCGCACAAGCGGGCAGCCAGCCGTTCGCCGCGTCGCGTGCCGCCGCCGGCCAGGCCGCGCAGCAAACGACCATGCCGCCGACCTCGCAGACGATGGCCGCCTCGCCGTTCGGCACGTTTTCCGCGAACGCCGCAAGCCGTCCCGTCTCGAACCAGGCCGCCGCGCGCGAAGCCGCCGCGCTGCTGGAGCAAGCCGTCGCGCAGCCGTTCGGCGACTCGGCGAGCGCGCCGCGCACGATGGCCGATACCAACCCCTGGCTGATCGACCACGCGCGCCGCATCGCCAGCCAGCAAGAAAACACGAAGACGCCCGGCATGTCGCCGTCCGCCGCGATGGCCAAGGGCCTGGGCATGACCGCCGACCCCGTGCATCCCGCCGATGTCGAAGCGAGCCAGCCGCAGTGGGCGCTCGAAGCGGCCCACGCCGCCGCCCGCCGCGCCGCGCGCAGCATCGGCCAGAGCGCCGACGCCGCTGGCCCGGCTCCCGGCGCGGAAGCCGCCGCTGCCGCCGCATCGAACACGGCGCAAACGGTCAGCGAAGCGATCCGCTCGCGCATCGAACAAGTGGTCAACGAGACCGTGATGAACGAGCTCGCGTCGATGCGCGGCATGATGGAAGAACAGTTCGCCGGCCTGCTGTGGGGCGAGCGCCAGCGCCGCACGCCGGTGCAGGGCGCGCTCACCAAGCAGCTTTTCGCGGCGGGTTTCTCGGCGCAGCTCGTCAAGATGATGATTGAGCGCCTGCCCAACGTGGAAACCGAAGAAGCCGGCATGGAGTGGCTCCAGTCGGTGCTCGAATCGAACCTGCCAGTGCTCGAAGACGAAGAAGCGCTGATGGAACGCGGCGGCGTGTTCGCACTGATGGGCCCGACGGGCGTGGGCAAGACCACGACCACGGCGAAGCTCGCGGCGCGTTGCGTGATGCGCTTCGGCGCCAGCAAGGTCGCGCTGCTCACGACTGACAGCTACCGTATCGGCGGCCACGAGCAACTGCGTATCTTCGGCAAGATCCTCGGCGTCTCGGTGCACGCGGTGCGCGACGGCGCGGACCTGGAACTCGCGCTCACCGAACTCAAGAGCAAGCACATCGTGCTGATCGACACGATCGGCATGAGCCAGCGCGACCGCGCCGTGGCCGACCAGATCGCCATGCTGTGCGGCACGGGCCGTCCGGTGCAGCGACTGCTGCTGCTCTCGGCGACCAATCACGGCGACACGCTCAACGAAGTGGTGCAGGCCTACCAGAGCGGCCCGGACGAATCGCCGCTGACCGGCTGCATTCTCACCAAGCTCGACGAGGCGACCAACCTCGGCAGCACGCTCGACACCGTCCTGCGCTACAAGCTGCCGGTGCACTACGTCTCGACCGGCCAGAAGGTGCCGGAGAACCTGTATGTGGCCACGCGCCGCTTCCTGGTTCGCAGCGCCTTCTGCGTGCCGCGCGACCGCTCGCCGTTCGTGCCGCACGAGGACGACATTCCCGCGCTGCTGTCGGCGTTGTCGAACCGCTCGAATTCGCAAGCCCACGAGGTCCGGTTTGGATAAGTTTGTGATCGATCAGGCAGAAGGCCTGCGCAGGCTGCTGGCGCGCGAAGGTTCGCGTGTGATCGCGGTGACCGGCGGGCCCGGCGCGCCGGGACGCACGACGACCGTCATCAACCTCGCGGCCGCGCTGACCGCCCACGGCAAGGACGTGCTCGTCATCGACGAATGCCTCGGGCCGCGCTCCGTCAGCGGACTGCTCGGCGGCGTGCGCGGCGCGGGCAACTTCGCGGCGGTGATGCGCGGCGAGATGGCGCTCGACGAGGCAATCGGGCGTCACGCCCTCGGCTTCGGCGTGCTGGCCGCTTCCCGCGAACACCGCGCGCAGTACACCGGCGCGCAGTTGAACAAGGTGCTGAGCGGCCCCGCCGATTTCGTGCTGATCGACGCGCAGCTCGACGCCGAAGGCGCGCTGTCGCCGCTCGCGATGCACGCGCACGACCTGCTGATCGTGATGCGCGTGTCCGCGCAGGCGATCACCGATGCCTACGCCTGCATGAAGCGGCTGCACTTCGCGCATGCGATCGGCCAGTTCCGCGTGCTGGTGAACCACATCGAACACGCTCCCGACGCGCAGGCCGCGTTCGAGAACCTCGCCGGGGTGGCCAGCCGCTATCTCGCCGTGTCGCTCGAAAACGCGGGCTGCGTGGCCGCTGATCCGCACATGCCGCGCGCGGTGCAACTGTCGCGCTGCATCGTCGATGCGTTCCCGTCGACGGCCGCCGCACGCGACTTCCGCCACGTGGCCGCCGAACTGCCGCACTGGCCGATGCGCCCCGCGCTGTCGGCCCGTTCGACGGGCGCGGGCCGCTCGACGAGTTTCGCCGAAGCGGTGGCGGCCGATAGCTGCTCGGCGCCTGCGCAGCAGGTTGGCGTGCAGACCGCGCCTGCGGGCGTGGCGGCGGCAGCGGTATCGGCGCTGGCAAGCGGGCAGGGCAATGCCGCTGAATCATTTGTTTCGACCGTCACTGGCGTTCCATCCGCGCCCGCGTCGGCCCATGCAGGATGGCGGGCGGACCCGCCCGTGCCGCGCCCGACGCCCCAGCACGCTTGACGTGGGGTTTCGAGAGCGCAGCAAGGGAAACAAGCAACTAATTTGCATGGGATCGCAGCGGGGCAACAAGCCCAGGCTGCGGTCGACAGGAGAGCACGATGTATAACGCTCAAGGAAAGATTTCGCAGGCCGACGTGCTCGCGAAATACGCGCCGCTCGTTCGGCGCCTGGGTCTGCAACTCGTGGCGAAAATGCCCGCGAGCGTGGACCTGGATGACTTGATCCAGGCCGGCATGATCGGCTTGATGGACGCCGCCAACCGCTACAAGGAAGACCAGGGCGCGCAATTCGAAACCTACGCGAGCCAGCGCATTCGCGGCGCGATGCTCGACGAGCTGCGCAGCAACGACTGGCTGCCGCGCAGCCTGCGCCGCACCTCGCGCGAGGTGGAGAGCGCGGTGCACAAGGTCGAACAGCGTCTGGGCCGCGCGGCGAGCGAAACCGAGATCGCCGACCATCTGGAAATGCCGCTCGACGAGTACCAGTCGATGCTGCAAGACCTGCATGGCAGCCAGCTGATCTATTACGAAGACTTCGATCGCTCCGCCGACGACGAGCCGTTCCTCGACCGTTATTGTGTCGATCACTCGGATCCGCTGTCGGCGCTGCTCGACGACAGCCTGCGCGGCGCGCTGGTCGAGGCGATCGAGCGACTGCCCGAGCGCGAAAAGCTGCTCATGTCGCTCTACTACGAGCGCGGCATGAACCTGCGCGAAATCGGCGCGGTGATGGAAGTGAGCGAATCGCGGGTGTGCCAGCTGCACAGCCAGGCGGTCGCGCGTCTGCGTACGCGTCTGCGCGAAATGGCGTGGGCGGGCACGGAGAACTGAATAAGCAAGACGCCGCAACAACGGCGTTGACGGGGTAGCAGGGAGGGGAAAGCCGGAGCGTGCGAGCGCTTCGGCTTTTTTAATTGGTGTGACAAAGTCGTCGATGTTTCGTTTATTTCGTTTGTTGAATATTTCGAATACAATGTCGAATTGTCGTTATTGATTCCCAGGAGTTCGTCATGCCCCATTCCAACCAGGCCGAAGCTGCGCTGCCGATCGAGCGCGAAGTTCATGCAGCGGCGGCGGGCCAGCGTGCTCTTGCGGCATATTTGACGACCGGCCTCGACACGCAGCGCATCCAGATTTTTGACGGCGACAATGTCGCTCATGTCGTTGAGTTGCCGACTTCGGCGTTGCGGCTGCTCGTGGACATCCTGGCTGAGCTCGCGCATGGCAATGCCGTCAAGGTGGTGCCCGTGCATGCTGAACTGACGACGCAGGAGGCCGCTGATCTGCTCAACGTCTCGCGTCCGCATCTGGTGAAATTGCTGGAGGCCAATGCGTTGCCCTTCCATAAGGCAGGCAAGCACCGCCGCGTGCGCTTTGACGATCTGATGCGCTACAAAGCCGAGCGCGACCAGAGGAGCGAGCAAGCGATGGACGAGCTCACGCGTGAAGCACAAGAACTAGGGCTGGGTTACGAATGAGTAGTTCACCGTTCACGGCCGTCTATGACGCGTGCGTCCTGTATCCCGCGCCGCTGCGGGATTTTCTGGTGCGGTTGAGCCAGACCGGGAAGTTTCGTGCGCGGTGGAGTACGCAGATCCATCACGAATGGAAGCGCAATCTGCTCAAAAATCGTCCGGATATCGATAAGCGCCGCCTCGATCGAACCTCCGATTTGATGGACGAGGCTGTGCCGGATTGCCTCGTCACCGGCTACGAAGACTTGATCGCTGGTTTGACGTTGCCCGATCAGGATGATCGCCATGTTCTTGCTGCTGCGATCCGCTGCCATGCAAGCGTGATCGTCACCTTCAATGGACGTGATTTTCCCGCCGAAATATTGGCGGCTTACGGGATCGAAGCACAGCATCCCGATGTATTTATCGACGATCTTTTCGATCTTGATGCGGCGGCCGTATTGCTTGCCGCACAACGCCAGCGGCGCGGCCTTCGTCAGCCGCCCATCGATGCCGATTGCTACCTCGAGATCCTGCTCAAGCAGGGCCTGGTGCAAACCTGCAAATCGCTCGCGCCTTTCCGGCTGCTACTCTGAGCGCCTGGCCGCACCGCCCCAAAAGCAAAAAGCCGAAGCACCCCGGCTTCGGCTTTCTCATCTGCGTCGCGCGGCTATCGCTGCCCGCGCATCAATCGCATCAATCACATCAATCGAATCACTCGCCCAGCTTACAGCCCGAACTGCGGCAGGCGCCCATCCGGCCCGTACAGCATCGACGTGCCCGTATTCGTCTCGCCGCGCAGGATCGCCAGCGCCCGGCGGTTGTGCTCCATGCGCGTGCGAACCATCATGCCGATGGTCAGGTTCTGCCGGCGCGCGCGCTCGGTCGAACCCTTGAGCAGCGCCCATTGACCCGACAGGCGTTCGTCGCCGTCGCAGGCCATTTCGATGCCCTTGCGCCCGGTCGGCAGGCCCAGACCCTTGAGCTGCGCGTCGCGCACCTTCTCAAGACCGGCCATGCGCTGCGTGAGCGTCGTCTTCTGCTCGACGATCTGCGGCAGCGAATCCATGCCGTCAGCCGTGGTGAGCGCCTTCTCCTCGAAGGCGAGCAGCGAGGCGAACGCCTCCACCGCAGCGTGTTCGTCGATCAATGTGGCGAGAAGAGCGTCTTTCATCGGGTACCACCGTTAAAGCGGGTTGTGCGGGACGGCCCGCCGCCGCGCTGTCTGGCTCTCTAGCTGCCCGAAGCAGCGGGTTTCACCAGGCCGCGCGCCGTTTCCAGAATGCCATCGGCGATCTTGCCGGTGTCGATCTGTAGCGTGCCGTTCTTGATGGCGTCCTTGATCGACTGCACGTGGGCCGTGTCGATGTCGGCTGAGCCGCTCGCCGCGAGCGAACGCAGCGAGGAAGAAAGCGTGGAAAGGCTCACGTTGGCGTCTCCGCTAGTGCTCGCGGCGCTTGCGGGCGCGGCGCTGGACGCCGTGCCACCGGTCGTCGCGGTGCTTGCGGTTTCGCCTTGCTGCGTGCGCGCGAGGCCATCCTGCAGCGGCAGCGCGTCATTGCGGGTGGAGGTGTCGATTTTCACGATGGGGCTTCCTGATCCGTATGGCCTTTATAACGGCAAGGGGCCGCGCGAACTTTAGCGCGAATCTCCAGCCGTTACACGATGTTACGTGTGCTTGCGCACATAGCCATCCTGAACATTTTCGGGCCCGATCGCGATGCATCGGGCATCGAATGCCTCGTGATTCATCCCTAGATCTGCACCTGCACCGTTGCGGCGTCCTTCACCACGCCGCTAATGATCTGTCCGTTGGGGGTGCGCACGCGCACCAGCTGGCCCGGAGCGGCGTTGTTGAGCACGCTGCCTTCCGAGGAAATCGTGAAATTCGAGCCGACCGCGATCACCTTGACCGTCTGGCCGATCACGACGGACGAGGCGCTGCGCAGCATGTCGGAGCGCAGCGGCAGCCCCGAGGTGATGCGCATGAGCGCGATGGCGCCGTTGGCCTGGCTCGGATCGGTGACGACGGTTTGCGGCAGCGTCGAGAGATCGCCGTCGCGCGGCACGTAATCGACGGCTGAGAGCGCCTCGCCCGGATTGATCTGGCGCGACGCGACGTAATAGGTGATCTGCACGACCACGCGGGCCTGGACGTAGAGCGTCCACGGCTTCGCGCCCACGCAGCGCACGCCGACCGTCGTGCGGCCAAAGCTGCGCGCACCAGGCGGCATGAACGGTTCGAGCGCGTCGCAGGCCGCGAGGCCGCGCGGGAACACCGGCGAGACGCTCACTTCGACCTTGCCGGGCAGGCCGGCCGACTGTTGCTGCAAGTAGGCGAGGGCAGCGGCGCGGATGCGCTCGCCGTCTTCCTGGCCCGGCGGCACGGGAGCCGGCTGCACGGCCTGCGCCGCCTGGACGGCTTGCGCGGCCTGGCCATAAGCCGCCGCGCTCTGCACGACGACGGGCGCCACCGCGCGCGACGGCGCGGCCATGCTCACGCGCTGGAAGCCGCCGGCGTTGGGGTTTGCGCTGGCGTTCTGGGTCGTGGCGGGCGTCGCACGCATCGGCTGCACGGCGCGCACGATCGCGGGGCGCTGCACCGCAGGCTGAGCAGGCGTGCCCGGCGAGGCAATCGTGACGATCTGCGGCGTTTCGCCAGCGGCTGCATTCTGGGCGGCGGCCGTGCCGCGCTCGCCGGGGCCGGGAATCGAAATCATGCCGGCCTGAGATTCGGGCGCTTGCCCTTGCTGGGCCTGGACGTTCGCGCGATACGCGAGCGACTTCGCGATTTCCGCGTAAGCATTCGCGTTGGCCGCGGCCTTGCTCTTCGACGGCTCGGCGAGCATCGCGCTCATGCGCTGTGCGTCCTCGCCGGCGCGGTCGCCGGGGCCCGCAATATAAATCTGCTGGTTTGCCGCGTCGCTTTGCGCGCAGGCGGCGCCGCTCGCGAGCGCGCCAGAAGCCGCCACCAGCGCGGCTACGGCGGCGCGCAGCGCCGACCGGCCGACCAGGCGACGAACTGAACGGCCGAGCGCGAGCCTTGGCGCTGCCGCGCGGCGCGCGCGGAGGTTGGCTGTCTGCGGCATGGTCGTTCTCCCTCTATTGCATTGACACGCCTCGCATTCTAGGTGGCGCGCCGCGCATCCTGGCGTCGAATAGAGGGGCGAGTTACCGGCTATTCGTCCGATTGGTTCTTGCGTCGCGCGCCTAACATTCAACTCCATGCAAAAAGGCCTGCGCGATCGATCCGGATGACGGATGCGCGATGAGTGCGCCGACGCAGCCTTTCATTACGTGTAACGGAGAACGCCCGATGCTGGACAAACTCGACGCCGAATTCGCCTTTGGCCGCGAAGCGCTCGATGTGCGCGCGACGCGCCAGGCGCTGCTGTCCTCGAACATCGCGAACGCCGACACGCCGGGTTACCAGGCGCGCGACGTCGACTTCTCGGCTTCGCTCGCCGGTGCGCTCAAGCACGCGGGCGCGGCGACGCCCAGCGGCATGGCGCCGTCCACCGGCGGCAACTTCCAGCCGCTCGCGCTGGCGCAGCCGGCGGGCGTGACGAGCGGCATGTCGATGGCGACCACCGAAGCCGGCCACCTCGCGGGCAACGTGAAGCTCGCGGCGACCGGCGGCCCGGCCGATACGTATTCGAGCCCGGTGATGTACCGCACGCCGACGCAGCCCGCGCTCGACGGCAACACGGTCGATCTCGACACCGAGCGCGTGCAGTTCGCCGATAACGCGCTGCACTTCGAATCGGGCATGACCGTGGTATCGAGCCAGATCAAGACGATGCTCTCGGCGATCCAGTCGGGTTCGAGCTAAACCGAAGCCTTTTAGTCGCGCCACCCAGCAAACGTTTTAAGCCAGCAGCAAGACGCACCGACCCGAGGTCAACGAAACCATGCCATCCCTCATGAATATCTTCAGCGTTGCCGGTTCCGCCATGTCGGCGGAATCGCAGCGCCTGAACGTGACGGCGTCCAATCTCGCCAACGCCGACAGTACGACCGGCCCGGACGGCCAGCCCTACAAGGCCAAGCAGGTCGTGTTCGCGGTCAACCCGCTTGGCGGCGCGCGCAGCGCGTCGGGCCAGCAGGTCGGCGGCGTGAAGGTGACGGGCGTGATCGACGATCCGACGCCGATGAAGCAGACCTACGACCCGGACAACCCCGCGGCCGATGCGAACGGCTACGTGAGCATGCCGAACGTCGATCCGGTGCAGGAAATGGTGAACATGATTTCGGCGTCGCGCTCGTACCAGGCCAACATCGAGACGCTGAACACCGCCAAGACCCTGATGCTCAAGACCCTGACGATCGGCACCTGAAAGACCTAAGCCGGCGCAGGAACGAGAACCACACCACACGCTAACCCGCTACAGACAGCGTATCCGAGGAGAACGCGTTGACCTCCAGCAACACCACCATCGGCGGCAGTTCCGCCACCGTATCGCAGACGCTGCTCGACACCATGAACGGCACGTCGGCGAGTTCGTCGACCTCGTCGAGTGCGACCAGCGGCAGCGACCTGCAACAGACCTTTCTGCAACTGCTCGTGACGCAGCTGCAGAACCAGGATCCGACCAGCCCGATGGACAGCTCGCAGATGACCTCGCAGCTTGCCCAGATCAATACGGTGTCGGGCATCGCGAACCTGAACACGTCGCTCACGTCGCTGTCGACGCAGCTGTCCGCGGGCCAGAACGCCCAGTCGGCGCTGCTGATCGGCTCGACGGTACTGGCGGCCGGCAGCACGGCCGCGGTGTCGAGCGGCACCTCGCCGCAACTCGGCGTGCAGCTCACGTCGGCGGCGTCGGACGTCACGCTCACGATCAAGGATTCGACGGGCAAGGTCGTCAACACGCTCGACCTGGGCGCGCAGTCGGCGGGCACCGTGCCGGTCACCTGGAACGGCACCGACTCGTCGGGCGCAGTGGTGGCCGACGGCAACTACACGATCAGCGCGAGCGCGACGGTCAACGGTCAGGCCACCTCCGCGACGGCGCTCGTCGCGAGCAAGGTCAGCGCCGTGATCCAGCAATCCGATGGCACGGCGGGCCTTTCGCTCGCCAACGGCAAGACGGTTCCGCTCTCGAGCGTGGCCGGCATTCTCTGAACCCGATAAACGACAGCGCGGAGTAAACACTCATGGGCTACCAGCAAGGATTGAGCGGCCTCGCCGCTTCGTCGAACGACCTCGACGTCATTGGCAACAACATCGCCAACGCGAATACCGTTGGCTTCAAGCAAAGCCAGGCGCAATTCGCCGATGTGTATGCGAACACCGTGGCGACCTCGGTCAACACCCAGATCGGTCTGGGCGCGGCACTTTCGGAAGTGCAGCAGAACTTCTCGCAAGGCACGATCACGACGACCGGCCAGGCGCTCGACGTCGCCATCAACGGCAACGGCTTCTTCCAGATGTCGAACAACGGCACCGTCACGTATTCGCGTAACGGCGTGTTCCAGCTCGACAAGAACGGCTACATCACCGATGCCGCCGGCAACGACCTGATGGGCTACGCAGCCGGTACGAGCGGCGTGGTGAACACGGCGCAAACCGTGCCGCTGCAAGTGCCGACGACCAACATCGCACCGGTCACGACCTCGACGGTCACGGCGCAGCTGAACCTGAACGCGCAGGCGGCGACGCCGACCGACTCGACCTTCAGCGCCACCGATTCGGCGAGCTACAACTACTCGACCTCGATCACGGCCTACGACTCGCTCGGCGGCACGCAGCAGGTCAACATGTACTTCGTGAAGGGCGGCACGGACGCGAGCGGCAACCAGCTCTACACCGTGTACTCGGGCGTCTCGGGCGGCACGACTTCGGAAGTCGGCACGATGTCGTTCAATTCGTCGGGCTCGCTGGTGTCGTCGACCGACACGGCAGGCGTGGCGACGGGCACGGGCCAGATGACGCTGCAGATCGGCACGGCCGGCGGCAAGCTCTCGGACGGCGCGGCTTCGATGGCGGTCACGCTCGACTTCAAGGGCACGACGCAATACGGCGGCACCAACGGCGTGAACAACCTCGCGCAGGACGGCTACGCCAGCGGCACACTGTCGAACTTCACGGTCGGCTCGGACGGCACCATCACGGGCAACTACTCGAACGGCCAGACCAAGACGCTCGGCCAGGTCGTGCTCGCCAACTTCAACAACCCGAACGGCCTGCAGAACCTGGGCGGCAACCAGTTCCAGGAAACGGCGGCTTCGGGCGTGGCGCAGGTTTCGACGCCGGGCAGCACGAACCACGGCACGCTCACGGGCGGCGCGGTGGAGTCGTCGAACGTCGACCTGACCAACCAGCTCGTCGACCTGATCACGGCGCAGCGCAACTATCAGGCTAACGCGCAGACCATCAAGACGCAGCAGACCGTCGACCAGACGCTGCTGCAGATGTAAGTACGTTTGTCTAATTACGCACCGGGTACATCATGGACCGACTGATTTATACCGCGATGACGGGCACGAGCCAGGCGCTCGAGCAGCAGGCCGTCGTCGCGAACAACCTGGCCAACGTCTCGACCACGGGTTTTCGCGCGCAGCTGGCGAATTTCCGCTCCGTGCCGATGTCGTTCGGCGACGGTTCCACCGTCAACGACTCGACCACGCGCACGTTCGTGCTGTCGGCGACGCCAGGCGCAGACATGACGCCCGGTGCGATCTCGAAGACCGGCAATCCGCTCGATATCGCGATCCAGGGCAACGGCTTCATGGCCGTGCAGACCGCCGACGGCAACGAAGCGTACACGCGCGCGGGCAACCTGCACGTGGACGAAAACGGCCAGCTCGTGACGGCCAGCAACCAGCAGGTGATCGGCGGCGGCGGCCCGATCGCGGTGCCGCCGGGTTCGGCGGTGACGATCGGCTCGGACGGCACGGTTTCGGCGCTCGCCCCGGGAAGCCCGGCCAGCGCGATCGCCATGATCGACCAGATCAAGTTCGTGAACCCGGCCGCAGGGTCGCTGCAGCGCGGCGACGACGGCCTGTTCCGCACGTCCGACGGCAATCCGGCCGACGCCGACCAGACGGTCAAGATCGCGACGGAATCGCTCGAAGGCAGCAACGTGAACCCGGTCGCCGCGATGGTCTCGATGATCACCAACGCGCGCCAGTTCCAGATGCAGACCAAGCTGTTGCAGACCGCCGACCAGAACGACCAGAGCGCTAACCAGCTGCTCAATTTCAGCTAAGCATATTTAGGCCGCCGGTCTCGCAAGAAGCAGACTACGCGCCGGGAGAAAGACACCGTGAACCGATCGCTCTACATTGCCGCCACCGGCATGAACGCCCAGCAGGCGCAGATGGACGTGATCTCGAACAACCTCGCGAACGTGAGCACCAATGGCTTCAAGGGTTCGCGCGCCGTGTTCGAGGACCTCATGTACCAGACGCTGCGCCAGCCGGGTGCGAACTCCACGCAGACCACCGAAATGTCGTCGGGCAGCCAGGTCGGCACCGGCGTGCAGCAGGTCGCGACCGAGCGCCTCTACACGCAGGGCAACCTGCAGCAGACCGGCAACTCGAAGGACGTGGCGATCAACGGCGCGGGCTTCTTCCAGGTGCAGATGCCCGACGGCACGACGCAATACACGCGCGACGGCTCGTTCCAGACCAACTCGCAGGGTCAGCTGGTGACGGCGAGCGGCTATCCGGTGCTGCCCGCCATTACCGTGCCGGCCAACGCGACCTCGCTCACCATCGGCAGCGACGGCGTGGTGACGGTGACGACGCCGGGCTCGACGGGCAACACGACGATCGGCTCGCTCCAGGTCGCCATGTTCATCAACCCGGCCGGCCTGCAGAGCAACGGCGAAAACCTGGTGTCGGAAACGGCTTCGTCGGGTGCGCCCACGGTGACGACGCCGGGCCTGAACGGTTCGGGCTCGCTCAACCAGGGCTACGTCGAATCGTCGAACGTGAACGTGGTGCAGGAACTCGTGAACATGATCCAGACGCAGCGCGCCTACGAAATCAACAGCAAGGCGCTGACGACGTCGGATCAGATGCTCCAGACCTTGAGCCAGATGCAGGTGTAAGCGCAGGTTCAGGCGCAGGTTCAGGCGCAGGTTAAAGCGCAGCTTTGAAGCACGATCCCGGCGCCGCCGGGAACCTGAAGCAACAGCAATAGCAGTACGGAAGAGAAGTGGTGAGGAATATGGGCCAGTCCGTTCAAGTCAACTTTCGCTCGCGGCGGCAGCACACGCTGCGCCGGGCGATGCCGCGCGCCGCGATGGCGACGGCGTCCCTCGTGCTTGCCGCGCTGGCGGGCTGTGCCTATATCCCGAACCGGCAGCCGATCGTGCAGCAGCCGATGACGGCCGTGCCGCCGCAGCCGCCGATGAACACCTCGCCGGGTTCGATCTACAACCCGGGCTACGTGGGGCGTCCGCTCTTCGAAGACCAGCGTCCGCGCAATACCGGCGACATCCTCACCATCGTCATCTCCGAAAACATCAACGCGACGAAGTCCTCGGGCGCCAACACCAAGCGTGGCGGCAGCACGAGCTTCAACGTGCCGACCGCGGGCTTCGCACCGGGCTTCTTCTCGCGCGCGAACCTCTCGGCCACCGGCGCGAACCAGTTCGACGCGACGGGCGGCGCGAACGCCTCCAACACGTTCACGGGCGTCATCACCGTGACGGTCACGAACGTGCTGCCCAACGGCAACCTGGTGGTATCGGGCGAAAAGCAGATGCTGATCAACCAGGGCAATGAATTCGTACGCTTCTCCGGCGTCGTGAACCCGAACACCGTTGCCGGAGACAACTCCGTGCTCTCGACCGATGTCGCCGATGCGAAGATCGAATACTCCGCGAAAGGCGTAATCGACGAGGCCGAGACCATGGGCTGGCTGCAACGCTTTTTCCTGAATGTCGCGCCATGGTAAAGATCCGTTTCCAGCGCACGCGCCGCTCGCGCGTGAAAGACCTGCTGACCGCCTTCGGCGTGCTGGCAGGGTTCGTGGTCGTGTGCTCGGCGCTGCTCACGTATGCCACGCCCGCGCGCGCGGAGCGCGTGAAAGACCTCGTCTCGTTCGCGGGCGTGCGTGACAACCCGCTGATCGGCTACGGCCTCGTGGTGGGTCTCGACGGCACGGGCGACCAGACGACCCAGGCGCCGTTCACGACGCAGACGCTCGCGAACATGCTCGCGAACCTGGGCATCTCGATCAACAACACGTCGAGCTCAAGCGGTTCCTCGCAGACGCTCAACAACATGCAGCTCAAGAACGTCGCGGCCGTGATCGTGACGGCGACGCTGCCGCCGTTCGCGCGTCCGGGCGAACAGATCGACGTGACGGTGTCGTCGCTCGCGAACGCCAAGAGCATTCGCGGCGGCACGCTGCTGCTCACGCCGCTCAAGGGCGCGGACGGCCAGGTCTATGCGCTGGCCCAGGGCAACGTGGCGGTGGGCGGCGCGGGCGCGTCGGCCAACGGCAGCAAGGTGCAGGTGAACCAGCTTGCGGCAGGCCGTATCGCGGCAGGCGCAACCGTCGAGCGCGCGGTGCCGTCGCCGGTCTCGCAGCCGGGCGGTCTCCTGCAGATGGAAGTCAACGACATGGACTACGACACGACGCAGCGCATCGTGGCGGCGGTCAACAATATGTTCGGCGCGGGCACGGCGGCGGCGGTCGATGGCCGCACGATCCAGGTGCACGGCCCGGCCGATCCGGCGTCGCAGGTGGGCTTCATCGCGCAGATCCAGAATCTCGACGTGCGCCCGGCCCAGCCGGCGGCGAAGGTGATCCTGAACGCGCGCACCGGCTCGATCGTGATGAACCAGATGGTCACGCTCGAATCCTGCGCGGTGGCGCACGGCAATCTTTCGGTGGTCGTGAATACGCAGACGGCGGTGAGCCAGCCGGGCGCATTCTCGAACGGACAGACGGTCGCGACGCGGCAGTCGCAGATCCAGTTGAAGCAGGACAATGGCGCGCTCAAGCTCGTGACGGCGGGCGCCAATCTCGCGGAAGTCGTGAAGGCGCTCAACGCGCTGGGTGCGACGCCGGCGGATCTGATGTCGATCCTCCAGGCAATGAAGGCGGCGGGCGCGTTGCGTGCCGACCTCGAAATTATCTAAGGACGTGAAAAATGGATAACTCGAATATCGGCAACGGCAATCTCGATCTCACGAACCGCTTCGCGCTGGACGTGCAGGGCTTCGACGCGATGCGCGCCGCGGCCAATGCCTCGCCGCAACAGGGCGTGAAGGCGGCTGCCAAGCAGTTCGACGCCGTGTTCACGCAGATGATGCTCAAGAGCATGCGCGACGCGACGCCCTCGGACGGCCCGCTCGATTCCAACGACGGCGCGACGTTCCAGTCGATGATGGATCAGCAGCTCTCGCAGCAGATGTCGAACAAGGGCATTGGCGTGGCCAACGCCATGATCAAGCAGCTCATGCGCAGCATGGGCGGCGACGCCAACAGCCTCGGCGGCGCCGGTGGTGCAAGCGGCGCGGGCGGCATCGCCGGCGCGATGCAGGGCCTGTCGGGCTCGGGCGGCAGCGGCAACGAAGGCAACATGGCGATGTTGAGCGCGCTCGGTCGCGCGTACGGCAACGCCTCGGCGAACGGCGCGCTCGGCAAGGGCCAGGGCTGGGACGCGAACAGCGCGCTCACGCCGCCCGTGCGCAGCAGCGGCGACGACAAGGTCGACGCCTTCGTCAACAAGCTCGCCAACGGCGCGCAGCAGGCGAGCGCCTCGACCGGCATCCCGGCGCGCTTCATCGTCGGCCAGGCCGCGCTCGAATCGGGCTGGGGCAAGCGCGAGATCATGAAGGCCGACGGCACGACCAGCTACAACGTGTTCGGCATCAAGGCGACCAAGGACTGGACGGGCAAGACGGTGTCGACCATGACGACCGAATACGTGAACGGCGCGCCGCATCGCGTGGTGGAGAAGTTCCGCGCCTACGACTCGTACGAAGACGCGATGACCGACTACGCCACCGTGCTCAAGAGCAACCCGCGCTACGCCTCGGTCATCAACGGTTCGCGCAGCGCCGAAAGCTTCGCCCAGGGCATGCAGCGCGCCGGTTACGCCACCGACCCGCATTACGCGAAAAAGCTCATGTCGATCATGCAGCGCATGGCCTGATGGCCGCGGCCTGATCCCCGCCTGAAATACCTACGCGCCGCGCATAATATGTCGCGCGCTTCGCTTATCGGCGGCAAACGTTGCCGTTGCGGCGTTGGTGGTGATTTGGCGGCCAAACGCAGCAAGATCGCGCAAGAAGCTGGCCCGGCGTTCGCCGGACGGATTCGCAGGACACAGAATTTTTACGCCGAAACCCTAAATTTCCGCGCTAGTCTGCCGCTAATGCAGGCGAGATCCAAAAGAATCAGGGGCGGCGAAGACCGCCCGGACGGCGCGTCACGACACCTTCCGAGGCGCGCCGGCATGTCCACGAAATTCCGGCAGGCCGATGAATACCGCTCAGTCGAATCAACAGGAAGAAGTCGATGGCGAAAGCCCCGACTATGGCCGTCGCAATCCGCTCGAAGTCGGGGTGCAGTTGCGCAATCTCGCCAATCGCGGCGATTTCCTGACCTTGCAATATCGCGGGGGCCAGCTGGTCACCCGCATCCTCGACGTCAACTCGCGCGAGCGCACCTTCACGTTCGATTGGGGCGCGGTGTCCGAGCAGAACCGCGAGGTGCTCGGCACCCAGGAATGCCAGTTTCACGCGTCGCCGGACGGCGTGCGCGTGGAGTTCACGACCGGCATGCCGCGCGAAACGACCTTCGAAGGGCGTCCCGCGTTCGAAGCCACGTTCCCCGAAGTGCTCTACTACGTGCAGCGCCGCGAGTATTTCCGCGTCGATACGCCGGTGATGGAGCCGTGCATCGTGCGCGGCGCGCTGCCGATGGACGGCCAGCGCTTCCAGTTCGAGGTGCACGACATCTCGCTGGGCGGCCTGGGTCTGCGCACGACGGACGAACGCGCGGCAGCGCTCGACATGGGCCTGAAGCTCGTGGACGTGGAGCTGGAGCTGCGCGGTCACGGCACGCTGCGCGTCGATCTCGCGCTCGTGGTGCTGCGCTTCATCGACCTGCCCAACGGCGATCGCCGCTATCACCTGGGCCTGCGTTTCGAGACGCTGCCTGGCGCCGCGGAAAACAGCCTGCAGCGCTACATCACGCAGCTCGAAATGAAGCGCCGCGCGTTCCAGCGCGCTTAAGCGGCAACGCCGCGGCGGCGGCCATCGCGGCTGCCGCCTGGCTTCAGGTTCGCGGTCGATCCGCAGTACTTCGTACAGCACCTCGTGCCGTACTTCGCGGCGCGCCATTCGTGTGCGCCGCGTGCATCGCCGATGCGCCACCCATGCTTGTGCTTCACGGCGCACGGCGGGGCGCAGCACGCGCTTCATGCCAAACGTTTCCCCCGCGAAATTCTCCCTTACCGCAGCTTAATTTCGGCGCTGCGCTGCCGTTATCACATAAGTTCACCCACGCGGCCCCTCCGACCGAGACGTCGGGCAGGCCGTCCACGAGGATTACGCATGTCCAACATTTTCTCGATCGGTCTCTCCGGGTTGCAGGCGGCCCAGATCGGCATCGCCACAGCCGGCGAGAACATCAGCAATTCGTCGACCGCGGGCTACAACGTGGAAAGCGCGGTGTACAGCGAGGCGAATGGCCAGGCGACCAGCTCGGGCTATCTCGGCGGCGGCGTCAACACGGCGACCGTGCAGCGCGCGTATAGCCAGTACATCACGACCGCGCTCAACAACGCGCAGTCGAGCAACAGCTCGCTCACCGCGTCGTACACGCTGGCGACGTCGCTCGCGAATCTCGTCGGCAGCCCGACGTCGGGCATCTCGTCGTCGATCACGTCGTTCTTTACCGGCATGCAGAACGTGTCGAATTCGCCGTCGAGCAGCTCGGTGCGCCAGACCGCGCTGTCCGATGCGCAGACGCTCGCCGACCAGATCAACGCGGCCGGCGAACAGTACGACTCGCTGCGCCAGAGCGTGAACACGCAGCTCACCAACGCCGTTTCGCAGATCAACACCTACTCGCAGCAGATCGCGCAGCTCAACACGCAGATCGCCACGGCGAGCGCGTCGGGCCAGTCGCCGAACCAGCTGCTCGACCAGCGCGACCTGGCGGTCTCGAACCTCTCGCAGCTCGTGGGCGTGCAGGTCGTGCAGAACAGCAGCGGCTACAGCGTGTTCCTCGGCAACGGCCAGCCGCTCGTGGTGAGCGGCCAGAACTACAACCTCACGACCCAGGCGTCCGACACCAATCCGTCCGAGCTGACGGTCGCGTGGCAAGGCCTGCCCGGCTCGACCAGCTCGCCGCAGTCTCTGTCCAGCGCGGCGCTGACGGGCGGCACGGTGGGCGGCCTCGTGTCGTTCATGCAGAACACGCTCGACCCGGCCGAATCGCAGCTTGGCGCGATCGCCACGAGCTTTGCCGCGCAGGTGAACGGCCAGAACTCGCTCGGCCTGACGCTGAGCGGCTCGGCGGGCGGCAATCTGTTCAACGTGGGCGCGCCGGTCGTCACGGGCAACCGCAACAACACCGGCAGCGCGACCGTGGCGGCGACGCTAACCAACGCCGTCAGCCCGCCGACCGACAACTACACGCTGTCGTATTCGAGCACGGCCGGCGGCACCTGGACGCTGACCGATTCGAGCACCAACACGGTGGTCGGCACGACGACCACGCAGCCCAGCTCGACCAATCCGTTCACGGCGGCGGGCCTGTCGATCACCTCGACGGGCACGATGGCCAACGGCGACTCCTACGCGATCCAGCCGACCGCGGGCGCACTCGACAGCTTCAGTGTCGCGACGAGCGATCCTTCGGCAATCGCGGCGGCGGCGCCGGTGCTGGTCGCGGGCGCGACCGGCAATGCGGGCACGGCCAACATCACCAGCAGCTCGGTGAGCGCGGGCTACACGGTGTCCTCGACCACCACCACGCTCACCTATACGGCGGCCACGTCCGGTACGGGCGGCACGCTGTCCGGCTTCCCGCCGAACTCGACGGTGTCCGTCACGGTGCCGGGCTCCAGCACGCCGACGACCTACACGATCGACGCGGCGGGCGACACGCCGGTGAGCTACGACCCGAGCACGGGCGCGACCTTCACGATCACGTCGAGCACGGCGGGCGAGACCAACAACGTGAGCTTCACGATGTCGGGCACGCCGTCGACGGGCGACACGTTCACCATCGGCAAGAACACGAGCGGCACGCAGGACGGCCGCAACGCGCTGGCGCTGGCGAACCTGACCTCGGGCACGTCGTTTACCGATTCGCAGACGCTCACCAACGCGTACTCGAACTACGTGAACGCCATCGGCAACACGGCGGCGCAGCTCAAGGCGTCGAGCACCTCGCAGACCTCGCTCGTCACCCAGCTGACGTCGCAGCAGCAGTCGGTGCAGGGCGTGAACCTCGACGAAGAAGCAGCCAACCTGCTCAAGTACCAGCAGCTCTATCAGGCCAACAGCAAGGTGATCCAGACGGCGGCTTCGCTGTTCCAGACCCTGATCGGCATTTTCCAGTGAGGCGCTGACCAACCATGCGTATCGCGACTTCCCAGATTTACGCGTCGAGCCTCTCGACGATGGAAAACCAGCAGTCCAGTTTGCTGGCCGTCCAGCAGCAGATCTCGACGGGCGTGGCCATTTCGAACCCGGCCGACAATCCGCTCGGCGCGGCGCAGGCCGTGCAGCTTTCGGCGACGAGCGCCAACCTCACGCAGTACGCGGCGAACCAGAACACGGCGTTGTCGTCGCTGCAGCTGGAGGACTCGACGCTGTCCAGCGTGACGACCACGCTGCAGGCGATGAGCCAGCAGATCCAGTCGGCCATCAACGGCTCGCTCAACGACTCCGACCGCCAGGCGCTCGCCAAGCAGCTGCAAGGCGAACGCAGCCAGTTGCTCACGCTCGCCAATACGACGGACGGCGCGGGCAACTACCTGTTCTCGGGCTACCAGAGCACGTCGCAGGTCTTCACGAACCAGTCGGGCGGCGGCGTGACGTACAACGGCGACCTCGGCCAGCGCACGGTGCAGGTCGCGGGTTCGCGCTCGATCGCCATTAGCGACACGGGTGCGGCGGTGTTCCAGAGCGTGTCGTCGGTGGGCACGTCGGCGGTGGCCGCGGGCGATTCGGGCAATACCGGCACCGGCTTGATCAGCGGCGTCACGGTGACCGACCCGACCCAGGCGACCAACGGCCACAACCTGTCGATCCAGTTCGGCGGCACGAGCGGCGCGCTCACCTACACGGTGACCGACAACTCGACTTCGCCGGCCACGACGCTCGCCTCGAACCAGCCGTACACGGATGGCGGCACGATCGACCTCGGCTCGGGCATGAACGTGACGATCACGGGCACGCCGGTCGCGGGCGACAAGTTTGGCGTGACGCCGGCCACGGCGGCGCAGAACAGCAGCGTGTTTTCGAGCATCGACAGCGTGATTGCCGCGCTGCAGACCTCCGCGACGGGCAACCCGAGCGCGACGGCGAACCTGCAGAACGCGTTGCAGGCTGGGCTCACGCAGATCGGCAACTCGACGTCGAACGTGATTACGATGCAGGCGTCGGTGGGCGGGCGCGAGCAGGAAGTGAAGGCGCTGCAAACCGTGACGTCGACGAATTCGCTGCAAGTGACGTCGAATCTCGACGATCTGGTGAGCACGGATACGGTGGCGGCGATCACGCAGTACGAGCAGATCACGAACGCGCTGTCGGCGTCGCAAAAGAGCTTCGCGGCGACGCAGCAGCTCTCGCTGTTCCAGTACATCAATCCTTGATAGCGCGGTTGTTGTAGCGGTTTAACGGTGAAAAAAACGGCGGCAGGCCTTTGGGCCTGCCGCCGTTTTTGTTTTTGGGGGGCGATGGGCGGGAACCCTACTTTGAACCCTACATGGCGGCGCACGACGGCGAGGCCATTGCCAGAATCGCGTCGCGTTTTCAACCGAAGAGCCTGTCGATCAGCATGATCGACCAATGCAGTGTCACAAGTCCGCCCGAGAGCGCCGACCAGCCCTGCCAGCTTCGTTGTCGTTTCGCAAACAAAAATGCCGTAAGGCCAAACACAATCGGCGGGCCGGCCAGAACGGCCAAAAACGCGGCACCCTCCCAGAAGCCGATCGGGCATTTGTCGATATCCCGACATCCGTGGACTTCGCAGAACTGCGGAAAGCGACGGCATATCAATGCGTCGGCAGCCATCCAGTACCACAGGCTCAAGATCCCGAGCGCCGCGAAAGTGGCCGCGTAGAACAGACGCTTCACTTGATTGCCCAAAAGAGAATGCGCGTGGACTTCCCGAGGTCAGACCAGCCGATCAGGCTACCAGGAAGAAACGAGCTACGGCCAAACATCCGGCTCACCGTGGCAACGGCATTGAAGGGACTGCTGACCGTCAAACGCCTGCCGTCCCACAGATCGATATGGCCACCGCTCGGATTCTTGTCGGTTTCACCCTTGCGGGCCCAGTAATGCGAGAACTGGATGATGCCGGTACGCCCCTTGATCTTCGCTTGCCAATCGGAACCTGTGATGTCCTCGGGCTTGGGCAGACTCGCCATTGGCTGCAACTTCAGCCACTCGGCGAGTTCGTCGGCGCGCGTGGCCGTGGCTTTGCCGTCGAGCAGAATGCGCCCGATGGTCGGCTGACCCGATAGCGGCTTGATCAGCCTGTCCGTGAACGACTTCATCTCGATCCCTACGCGATGAAACATCACGCTCATGCGTATCGCGCACTGATCCTTGTAGTCGGGATTGTCGTAAGGATTGCCCGACGGATACGCGTCCCATAACTCCTGGAAGGTGACGACGCGTAACTGCACGTGTTTGATTGAACCGGGAATGTTGTTCGTTCTGACAACGGTGCGGGGGTTCGGCATCTGCGGATCTCCGGCTTCGCTTCGCGAGCGCGTTCTGATTGCATGGCAGAAGCCGTCCGGGCGCGGAAAAGCGCGGACGGCGCGGGCAGGTGAGGCTTCACCTGTCCGCGCATGGTCGATTGAAACCGTGCGAAGGAGATATCAGAAAAATCCTGGAACGCGAGGGCGGCCGACCCTCGGCGCTCACCCCGGCGGTTTCAACGCCGCCGCGACCCGCCCCATCTGATCGAGCCCGCTGTCGAACAGCCGCGAGAAATACGGAATCAGGCTAGGCATCATCAACTGGATCAGCAGCAGCCCGACCAGCATCGTCACCGCGAAACCGATCTGGAACACGCCGATCTGCGGCGCGGCGCGGTTCAGGATGCCCAGCGAGATATTGGTGATGAGCAGCGCCACCACCACGGGCAGCGAGAGCAGCAGCCCCGAATTGAACACCATCGCGCCCCAGCCCACCAGCAGGCGAAAGCCGTTGCCGTTGAGCACATTGGCCGAGACCGGCACGCTCGTGAACGTCTCGACGATGGCGGCGATCATCTGCAGATGGCCGTCGAAGGCAAGAAACGTCAGCATCGCCATCATGTTGAACCACGACGACAGCGCGGGCGACGACGTATTGGCCTGCGGATCGAAGAACGAGGCGAAGCTCAGGCCCATGCCCGAGCCCATCAGGTCGGCGGCGGCCGTCACGACGGCAAACACCAGCTGCATCGTGAAGCCGAGCGCCACGCCGATCAAAAACTGGTTCACGAGGATCCACACGCCTTCGGCCGAGAACACCGTGACCTGCGGCATCGCGCCGAGCGTGGGCGCGACGATCAGCGTGATGAACGCGGCCAGGCCGATCTTCACGCGCGTGGAGATCGAGCGGTTGTTGAGCACGGGCGCGGTCGCGATCAGCGCCAGGATGCGCGTGAACGGCCACAGGAACGCGGTGAGCCAGAGATTGAGCTGCGCGTAGGTGACGGTGAACATCGCGTGAGGAGGAGAGCGCTCGCGCCGGCGCAATGCCGTGCGCGCGAGCGCGGATTCAGGCCGCGAGTGCGGGAATGCTCGTGAACATGCGGTGCATGTAATCGAGGATCGTGGTGAGCATCCACGGCCCGGCGATCACGAGCGTCACCGCGATCGCGGCAAGCTTGGGAATGAACGAGAGCGTGCTTTCGTTGATCTGCGTGGCGGCCTGGAACAGGCTCACCACCAGGCCGACGACCAGCGACACGAGCAGCAGCGGCGCGGCCAGCATCAGCGCGACGTACATCGCCTCGTGCGAGAGGGTCATGACCATTTCGGGCGTCATCGCGTGTCTCCTTAGCTGAAGCTCTGCGCGAGCGAGCCGATCAACAATTGCCAGCCATCCACCAGCACGAACAGCATCAACTTGAACGGCAGCGAGATCGTCGCGGGCGAGACCATCATCATACCCATCGACATCAGCACGCTCGCCACCACCATGTCGATGATGAGGAACGGAATGAAGATCGTGAAGCCGATCTGGAAGCCGGTTTTCAGCTCGCTCGTCACGAACGAGGGCACCAGCAGCGTGAGCGGCACGTCTTCGGGGCCCTGCATGGGCGGCGCGTGCGAGATGCGCGCGAAGAGGGCGAGATCCGACTCGCGGGTCTGGCGCAGCATGAAGGTCTTGAACGGCGCGACGCCGCGCGTCACGGCTTCGTCCATCGGCAGGGTGCCGGCCGCGAACGGCTTGTAGCCGTCGTTATAGGCCTTGTCGAGCACCGGCGACATGATGAACAGCGTGAGAAACAGCGCGAGGCCGACGATCACCTGGTTGGGCGGCGTGGTCGTCGTGCCGAGCGCCTGGCGCAGCAGCGACAGCACGATAATGATGCGCGTGAAGCTCGTCATCATCAGCACCATCGCGGGCAGGAACGACAGCATCGTGAGCAGCAGCATCGTCTGCACGCTCAGCGAGTAGGTCGTCCCGCCGCCCGGGCCGGGGCTCGTGTTGAATGCGGGCAGGCCCTGCGGCTGCGCGGCCTGGGCGTGCGCGAGATGCGGCAGCATCAGCACGACCACGGTCAGCGCGAACAGCAGCGCGAGCGGCAGGGCCGAGCGCGAAAGGCGCGCCTTGAAGCGCGAGAAGAAGCCGGATTGAGGCGTCACGATCATGGTGGAGTGAGCGCGGGCGGGTGCGAGCGCCGCCGCGTCGGAAAGGGAACGGCCGTGCATTTACTGCGCTCCGTCGTCGGGGCGCCTGAAACGCGGGTTGAACCGTTTGCCCGCTTCGTGTTTCAGCGCGTCACGAAAGCGCTGGCCGAAGCTGCCTTGAAGTGCGGGGCCGCCGGCGCCTGCCGGATTGGAAACACCGGCCGCGTTCGGCAATTCGCCCGCGGGCATGGTGTGCAACAGGCGCACACTGCCGGGCGCTGCGCCCAGCACGAGCCAGGTATCGCCGATCTCGACCACGGCCACGCGCTCCTTGCCGCCGAGCGATGCGCCGCCCACGGTCTTGACCAGCGCGTTCTTCGGGCCGTGCTGCAAGCCCAGGCGGCGAGCGAGCCAGCCGCAGGCGAACACCACGGCGATCACCAGCACGAGGCCGAACACCGTTTGCAGCACCGCGCCGAAGCCGAGCGACGGCACCGCGCTGCCGGTGACCACAGCCGAAGCGCCCGAAGCCGCATGTGCCGCCTGGTTCACGGCTTGCAGGTCGGCGGCGTGAGCCGCGACGCTGGCAAGCGAGACCACTGTGACTGAGGCGTAAGCAAAAGTTCTGCGCAACATGGCGGCCACGGCCTGCGATTTCATCGGTTGAGTTTCCGGATCCGTTCGGACGGCGTGATGATGTCCGTCAGGCGGATGCCGAACTTGTCGTTCACGACCACCACTTCGCCCTGGGCGATCAGGCAGCCGTTCACGAGCACGTCCATCGGCTCGCCCGCCAGGCCGTCCAGTTCCACCACCGAACCCTGCGCGAGTTGCAGCAGGTTGCGAATAGCGATCTTGGTGCGACCGAGTTCGACGGTCATCTGGACGGGAATGTCCAGGATCATGTCGATGTCGTTGCGCGTCGAGTTCTGATCGACCTTCGACAGCGGCTGGAACACCGCCGCGGGTTGTGCTGCGGGTACGTCGTTGCTGTTCTGCTCGGCCAGTGCGGCAGCCCAATCGTCCATCGCCATTTCGTCTTCCGTGCTCGTTGCACTCGTCGTTGTATTTGCAGCTCCGGCGGTTTCCATCGCTGCTTCCATCGCTGCTGCCTGCGCCGCGGCCTCCGGGCCGTTGGGATCGAGCACCGGTTCGTCAGCGCTCGTACCGTTGATGTCACTCATATCCACCTTCCTTCATCGTGTCGGCTGCGCTGATCATCTTCTGGACCCGCAACGCATATTGACCATTGAAAATACCGTAGCCGCATTCCATAACCGGCACGCCGTCCACCTTGGCGACAATGTGCTCGGGAACGTTCATCGGCAGCACATCGCCCTTCTTCATGTTCAGGATCTGCTCGAAGGTGATGGGCACCTGCGCCAGATCGGCGGTGAGTTCGACCTCGGCGGCCTGCACCTGCTGCGAAAGCACCCGCACCCAGCGGCGGTCGACGTCGAGCACTTCGCCTTGCAGCGGCGAGGCCAGCACGTCGCGAATCGGCTCGATCATCGAATACGGCATGCAGATGTGCAGCGTGCCGCCCGTCGGGCCAAACTCGATCGAGAACTGCGTGACGATCACGATTTCGTTGGGCGTCGCCACGTTCGCGAACTGCGTGTGCATTTCCGAGCGCACGTACTCGAAATTGAGCTGGCGCACGCTTTTCCAGGCGGTCGTGTAATGCTCGAACACCAGGTTGAGCAGCTTGCTGATGATGCGCTGCTCGGTCTGCGTGAAGTCGCGGCCTTCGACGCGCGTATGAAAGCGCCCGTCGCCGCCGAACAGGTTGTCCACCACGAAGAACACCAGATTCGGGTCGAACACGAACAGCGACGTGCCGCGCAGCGGCTTCACGTGCACCAGGTTCAGGTTCGTCGGAATCGGCAGGTTACGCGTGAACTCGCTGTACTTCTGCACGCGCACCGGCCCGACCGAAATTTCGGCGGTACGGCGCATGAAATTGAAAATGCCTACGCGCAACAGACGCGCGAAACGCTCGTTGATGATCTCGAGACCGGGCATCCGGCCGCGCACGATGCGTTCCTGCGTGGCGATGTTGTACGGACGTACGCCCTGCTTTTCAGACTGGCTCGATTCCGTATCGACTTCGCCGGTGACGCCTTTGAGGAGGGCATCGACCTCCTCCTGCGACATGAACTCGTCGTGCCCCATACTCATGATGCCGTGTCCTCTGTTGACTGCGCGCTGTGCATGGTCTTACTGCACGACGAATTCGGTGAAGAGGACGTCCTCGACCTTGGCCGGTTCGGCGCGCGGATCGGACGGCTGGGCGATCAGTTTCGCGAGCTCGGCGGCGAGCGTGCGCTTGCCGTCGAGCGGCGCGAGGTCGGACGGATGCTTGTTCGAAAGCGCCAGCAGCACGCGGCTGCGGATCTCCGGCATGCGCGCGACGAGCGCGTCCTGGGTCGCCTGGCTGTCGAGCTTGAGCGTGAGGCCGATACGCAGGTAATGCGTTTCGCCATCGTCGGACTGGAGGTTCACCGTCATCGGCTCCAGCGCGTAGTAGACGGGCACGACAGGCGCCGCCGGGGCAGCAGCAGCCGGGGCGCTCGCGGCGTGGCGCGACATGAAGAACCACACGCCCGCGCCGGCTGCGCCGGCGGCAACGATCGCGATGATCGCGATAAGAAGGATGCGCTTCAGCGGTCCGGGTTTTGCGCCTTGCGGGGCGGCTTGCTGGTTTGCGGTCGTGGTCGCCATGTCGGTGTGCGGATCTGGTGCGTTCGATTACGTCGGGGTTCGGATCGCGGGCCAGGCCTTGTCGGCGCGGCGCTCGCATTTCTTCCGGCAGCCTGCATTGTTCCGGCTTTTGCCTTACAGCGATGGGAAGAATAGACGGGGGATTTCCGGCTATCTCGTGGCTTTGTGCGGGATGCCAGGCAAACGATGCTGCGGGAATGGGGGGAGGAGCGTAGCAGGAAGGCCGGGAGCGGGCGAGCCCCGTGCCTTTCCTTGTATTTGCGGGCAGGATGGCGGCGCGCGGCGCGTAGCGAATATCGCGCCGGGCCGCCCGGGTTCTGCCGTCTGGTTGCCGCTTTGTTGCTTTATGCGAAGGTGTCGATCAGGCCGACGGTGCGCGTCGTGGCCGTGGTGGCGGCGCTGCTCGCCACGTCGTCCACCCCGCCCGTCGAGGCCAGGCCGCCGCTGCCCGAGCGCGACGAACGCGAGCTGCCCGAACCGCTGCCACTGCCGCTGTCCTGCTGCGCCTGCTGGTTCATCTGGCGCGAGAAACCGTCCGTGACGCTCGCGCTGCCCAGACCGATGCCGTTTTCCTGCATCTGCTCGCGCAGCTTGGGCAGGGCCGCCTCGACGGCTTCGCGCACCTGCTGGTGCTGCGAGACGAAGAGGGCGTGGGCGTGGTTGTCCGCGACCTGGAGCACGACCTGAAGCGGGCCGAGATCCTTCGGGTTGAGCGTGAGTTCCGCCGAGCTTTGATGCGCGTTCGACAGGAACACGACCTTCTGGCTGAGCGAATCTTCCCAGTCCGGGGTGCCCACCTGCGCCGAAATCGTGGTCGATGCCGCGGCGGCGGCGGCCGTCGGGTTGGTCGCCGAAGTCGCGGCCTGGGTGGCCTGCGCCTGCGCCGCAGCAGCGGCGGCCTGGGCGGCGGCGAGCGCATCGGTCACGGCGTTGGTCGCGCTCGACGTATCGGTCTGCGGGGTGCCTGCCTGCGCCGCCGCAGCGAGCGCCGCGTTGGCGGTCTGCGTGGTCGCGGCGGTGGTTGCGCCCGCCACGGTCTTGGCCGCACCGGCGCTGGCGCTCTTGTCGTCGATGGCGGTGTCGAGCGTCTTCGCCTTCGCCTGCGTGCCCAAATGAGTCGCGAAGCTGCTGGCGATGTTCGCGCCGCCTGCCGCCGCGCTGGCGTCCGTCGTGGTCGCCGCGCCGCGCGTGTTCAGCGTGGCCGCGCCGCTGCGCAGCGTGTTGAGTGCGGCCGTCAGTGCGTCGCTGGCCGATTTCGATGCCGTTGCGGTGGCCGTGGAGCCGTCCGCTGCCGTGCCGGCGGCGTTCGCACCTGCGGCAGCCGCCGCCGAGGCGACGCTGGCGAGCGTGGCGTCGGTGCTGGCCTGGCTGGCGTCGCTGCCGTCGTCGCTCGACGACGGATCCTGGCCTTGCTGCGCGGCCTGCTGGGCCTGTTGCGCCTGCTGGGCTTGCGCGGCAGCCGACTGGCCGGCCGCATCGGCTTGCGCCTGCTGCGCGCGCGCATCGTCGGCGCGATGGTCGGTCTTCGACGCGTGCTTCGTGCCTTGCGTCGACCCGCTGCCCGACGAAGCACTCGACTGGCTGGATTGCGTCGATTGCGATGACTGCGACGAGTTCGACGATTGCGAAGCCTGCGAGCTTTGCTGCGCGGCATTGCTGGCGCTGTTCCAGCTTTGCGAGGCCTGCGAGCTTTGCTGCTGGATCGCCTGCTGGCTATTGCTGCTGGCCTGGCTGGCCTGCGCGGCCATGCTTTGCTGCAAGGTCTGCGCGAAGCCCTGGCTCGCCTGGTCCGCCTGGCTGGCGGTGGCGTTGCCGCTCGTGGCGGGATCCACGGCCCCGAAGAGCGAACTGACTGCGGAAAGAAGCGACATGAGGTCTGCCCCGGATAACTTGATCGGTGTAAATCGCGACGCCCTGCACGCTATGCGATGCGGGCGCCGGCGTCAATTTTTGGATTCGGTCTTGCAGGTCTTGCTGGTCTTGCACAGGCAACTGCAAAAAGCACACAGCCTTACAGCGGCGAAGTCCGCATGCGCAGCGCGCGGGCCGCGAACTCATCGGAATCGCGCTGATCGCGTTTGGCTTCCTTGCGCGCCTGCACGGCGTCCTGGCGCGACTGCAGCACTTCGTACGAACCGAGTTTCTGTTTGGTGCGCGCCCATTCGGGCTTGGCCGCTTCCACGCGCTGGGTCGCCTGGTCGAGCATGCGTCGCTGCTGCTCGATGGCGGCGTCGAGCGTGTCGATGAACGCCTGGAAATTGCGTACATTGCCCGCCGCCATGCCGGCGCGCGCGGACTCGGTGAAGCGCACGTGATACTCCTCGCGGTAGTCGATCAGCGCCTTGAGCTGCTGCTCGACTTCGCCGCGCTCGCGCTGCACGCGCCCGAGGCGCTGCGTCGCGGCGTCCACGTCGTCCTGCGCGAGGCCGATGAGGGTCTGCAACGCGGTCTGTTGGGTCATGTCGAAATTCCTCGCTCAGTGGACGGGCGCGTCAGGGATGTCAAGCGCGGCCCGCTCCGCCATTGCCAAGCAGTGCGCCGAGCATGCCGACGCTCTGGTCATAGTCCGCCGATTCGCGGAAACCTTGCTGCAAAAACGCCTCGATGCGCGGATAAAGCTGGATCGCGCGGTCGAGCACCGCGTCGCGGCCCGTCACATACGCGCCCACATTGATGAGGTCGCGATTGCGCTGGTAGCGCGACAGCATCTGCTTGAGCGCGCGCGTCTGGTTCAGGTGCTGGTCGTCGATCAGCGCGGTCATCGCCCGGCTGATCGAGGCCTCGATATCGATGGCCGGATAGTGCCCCGCTTCCGCAAGCGCGCGCGAGAGCACGATATGGCCGTCCAGGATCGCGCGCGCCGAATCGGCGATCGGATCCTGCTGGTCGTCGCCTTCGGTGAGCACGGTGTAGAACGCCGTGATCGAGCCGCCGCCTTCCGGGCCGTTGCCGGTGCGCTCGACGAGCGCGGGCAGCTTGGCGAACACCGAAGGCGGGTAGCCCTTGGTCGCGGGCGGCTCGCCGATCGCCAGCGCGATCTCGCGTTGCGCCATCGCGTAACGCGTGAGCGAGTCCATCAGCAGCAGGACGTGTTTGCCCTGGTCGCGGAAGTATTCGGCCAGCGACGTCGTGTACGCGGCCGCCTGCATGCGCAGCAGCGGCGAGACGTCGGCCGGAGCCGCCACCACGACCGAGCGCGCGAGGCCTTCCTCGCCCAGGATCTGCTCGATGAATTCCTTCACTTCGCGGCCGCGTTCGCCGATCAGGCCGATCACGATGACTTCGGCGCTGGTGGCGCGCGCCATCGTGCCGAGCAGCACCGACTTGCCGACGCCCGAGCCCGCGAACAGGCCCATGCGCTGGCCGCGTCCGACGGTCAGCAGCGCGTTGATCGCGCGCACGCCCACGTCGAGCACCTTGTGGATCGGCTCGCGGTTCAGCGGGTTGATGACGGGCGCGGTGAGCGGCGCGTCGGCTTCCGTATTGAGCGGGCCGAGTCCGTCGAGCGGCCTGCCCGACGCGTCGACCACGCGGCCGAGCATGCCCCAGCCCACCGGCAGGCGCTTCGCGCCCGCTTTCGGGTCGGCGATGGGCGCGCTTTCGCGCGGCCAGACGCGTGCGCCGGGCAACAGGCCCGAGACTTCGGTGGTCGGCATCAGGAACAGCTTGTCGCCGCCGAAACCGACCACTTCGGCTTCGGCCATCGGCAGCGAGCTGCCCGGCGGCAATTCGATCATCACTTCCGCGCCCACGGCCAGACGCAGGCCCACGGCTTCGAGCACGAGGCCCGCTGCGCGCGTGAGGCGACCGCAGCCGCGCAGCGGCAGCGCGAGGGCGTTGCGCGCGCGCACGGCGTTGAGGTGAGCGTTCCAGACGCCCAGGTGCGGATTGTTCGGGTCGTAATTCGCGGGCGGCACGTAGGGCGGGATTTCAGCCGCTGCGCTTACGCCTTCTGCTTTGTCAGTCGTCGCGTCGGCCTGCGCTTCAGGCGACGCGTCCTCGTCGCCCACCAGCACGGCAGCCGTCTGCGCCGGGTCGTGCGCGGCGGGGCCGAACGACGCGAGCGCCAGTTCCTGTTCGAGCGGCGTCAGGCCGCCCGTGTGGATGGCCTGCTGCACGGTCTGATGGAGGGACGTATTTACCATGGCCGTGCCTTGCCGAGCGCCGCCGACACGCGTTCCCAGCGCGTCGCGATGCCCGCATCGGTTTCGCCGGTCGCAGCCTGCGCCCGGCAGCCGCCGCGCTCCAGCGTGGCGTCGGTGCGCACCGTCCAGCCGCGCGCCTGCAAGTCTTCCATCAGGTACGCCTCCACCACCGGCAGGTCGGCGGGGCTCACCACGAGCTGGGGCGAACCGCTCAGTTGCGGCTCATGGGCGAGCACTTCGCGCGCCGCGGCCAGCAGCGCCGTGGGGTCGTGCTGCACATGCTGACGCACCACCTGTTGTGCGATATCGAGCGCCAGTTCGACGAGCGTCTCGGCGACACCGGCCTCGACAGTCTGAAGCGCGTCCGAGAAACGCTGGGCGAGCTGCGCAAGCTGGTTCGCCTGGCCGCGCGCGAGTTCGAGACCTTGCTCGAAACCCTGCTTCTGGCCCTGGTCGTAACCGGCCTGGTAGCCGAGCGCCTGGCCCGCCACGTGGCCGGACGCGAGGCCCTGCTGATGGGCGTCGTCGCGCAGGCGCTGGAGCTGCGCGGCGAACGCGGCTTCCTCGTCGGGCGTGGGCGGCGGCGGGGGCGGAGGAGGCGGGTCGAACGACGCCATCTCCCAGCGCTGATACGCCGAGCGCGCGCGCCGCTGGGCAGCCTCCCGGGTTGCTTCGTCAGACATAAGCGTCTTCTGCCTTGCCGCCTAGAACGATCTGGCCGCTCTCGGCGAGGTTGCGCACGATCTGCAGGATACGCCGCTGCTGCGCCTCGACTTCCGAGACGCGCACGGGGCCGCGCGCGTCCAGGTCTTCGGCGAGCAGTTCCGCAGCACGCTGCGACATGTTCGCGAGGAACTTCTGGCGCAGCGCAGGCGGGGCGCCCTTGAGCGAAATGATGAGCGATTCCGACTCGACTTCCTTGAGCAGCAGCTGGATCGCGCGGTCTTCCAGGTCGAGCAGGTTTTCGAACACGAACATCTGGTCGATGATCTTCTGGGCGAGTTCGGCGTCGTACTGCTTGACGTTCTCGATCACGCCTTCTTCGTGCTGGCTCGTCATGAAGTTGAGAATCTCGGCCGCCGTGCGGATGCCGCCCATCGGGCTGCGCTTGAGGTTGTCGCTGCCCGACAGCAGGCCCGTGAGCACATCGTCGAGTTCGCGCAGCGCCTGCGGCTGGATGCCGTCGAGCGTCGCGATACGCAGCAGCACGTCGTTACGCAGACGCTCCGTAAAGCACGAAGCGATCTCCGACGCCTGGTCGCGGTCGAGGTGCACGAGAATCGTCGCGATGATCTGCGGGTGCTCGTTCTTGATCAGTTCCGCGACCGAGCCCGAGTCCATCCACTTCAGGCCCTCGATACCGCTCGTGTCGCCGCCCTGCAGGATGCGGTCGATCACCGCGCCCGCCTTGTCCTCGCCGAGCGCCTTGGTCAGCACGTTGCGGATGTAGTCGTTCGAGTCGAGCGAGAGCGCCGTGTGCTGCTCCGCTTCCTTGACGAACTCCTGCAGCACGACGTCGATTTCCTCGCGCTTGACGTTCTTCAGCGCGGCCATCGCCGCGCCGATCTTCTGCACTTCGCGCGGCCCGAGGAACTTGAAGACCTGAGAGGCCTCTTCCTCGCCGATCGACATGAGCAGCAGCGCGCTCTTCACAGCTCCTTCAGCGCTCATCGTTCACCCAGCTCTTGACAACGGTTGCGACAATTTTCGGATCCTGGCGCGCGATGCTGCGGGCGAATTCCAGGTTGCGTTCAAACTTGTGTTTCTCGTTTTCGAGGGCGAGGAGGGTCGGATCGCCTTCCACTTCGCCGCCCGTGCCTTCGATCTTCTCGACCTGCGGCAGGCCGTCGAGCAGCAGCGGCTCGCTGCCGTCTGCGCCCAGGGCCGCGGCTGCCACGGGCGGGGCCGGCGGCGGGAAGGCGCGGCGCAGTGCCGGCTTCACCATCACGAAGTACAGGAACAGGGCCACCAGACCGATGCCGAGCCACGTCGCGACCTGCTTGGCGAGCGCGAGGATGTCCGGCTGGCGCCACCACGGCAGGTTGGCGTTCGGGTCGACGTCCTGCTGGAAGGCGGCGTTGACGACGTTCACCGAGTCGCCGCGCTTCTCGTCGTAACCCATCGCGTCCTTCACGAGCTGCTCGACCTGCGCCTTCTGCTTGTCGTCGAGCGGCTGCATCGTCGCGTGGCCCTTGGCGTCCACCTTCGACTGATAGTTCACGATCACGGCCACCGACAGGCGCTTGATGTCGCCCGCGGCCTGCTGATAGTGGCGCACGGTCTTGTCGAGCTCGTAGTTCGTGGTGGTGTCGCGGTGATCCGAGATCGGCGTCGAAGCCGCTGCGCCGCTCGCGCCCGCCGGGGCGACGATCGGCGCCGAGGCCGGCTGCGGCGGCTGGTTCGACAGCGCGCCCGGCACGCCGCCCGCGCTCGACTGCGCGGAATCGGTGGCGATGCTCTGCTGCTGGCTGCGCACCGAGGCCTGCTGCGGGTTGCCGTTCGGGCCGTAGTTTTCCGAAGTCTGTTCGAGATGCGAGAAGTCGAGGTCGGCGCTCACCTGCGAGCGGGCGTTGCCCGAGCCGAACAGCGGCGCGAGGATCTGGTCGATGCGCGACTGCGTGTCGTGTTCGACCTGACGCACGTACTTGAGCTGCGAGGCGTCCAGACCCGCGCTGGTCGTGCTCTGGGTCAGCAGGTTGCCGTCCTGGTCGACCACGGTGACGTTGCGCACCGGCAGGTCGGGCACGGCCGACGCGACCATGTGCGTGATCGCGGCGACCTGGCCGTCGTCGAGCACGCGGCCCGGGTACATGTTGACGAGCACCGACGCGGACGGCGCTTCGCGCTCGCGCACGAACACCGACGGCTTCGGAATGGCCAGGTGTACGCGCGAGGACTTCACGCTCTGGATCGACTGAATCGTTTGCTCCAGCTCGCCTTCGAGGGCGCGCTGGTAGTTCACCTGCTCGGCGAACTGGCTGATGCCGAACTTCTGGTTGTCCATCAGCTCGAAGCCGACCGAGCCGCTCTTGGGCAGGCCCTGCTGGGCGAGGCGCAGGCGCATTTCGCCGACCTGGTCGGACGGCACCAGGATGGCGCTGCCGGTCTCGGACAGCTTGTAGGGCACATTGGCGGCCTGCAGCGCGGTGATGATCGAGCCGCCGTCGCGATCCGACAGGTTGCTGTAGAGCACCTTGTAGTCGGGCGCGCGCGACCAGAGGATCAGGCCCGCGACCACGGCGACCAGCACCGCCACGGCGATGATGAGCGGCGCACGCGGGTTGCCGCGCACGCTGCGCAGCGACGACAGCGAACCCAGGCGCTGCGCGAAGCCGCCGCCGAGGTCCTCCGCCGCGCCGGGCATGGCGCCGCCCGCGCCGGTCGCGGCGCCGCTGGTGGCGAGGCCCATGCGGGCGTCGGGGTTGATCAAAGAGTTGGCAGACGAATCCATGCGACGGGTATCTCCGGGAGACTTGCATGTCCCGCCGGGGCTCAGGAATCGAGGCTTGCGGCGGAGACTTTCACGACAGTGGATTATCCGGAGCCCGTGGCAACCCGATTGCGCGAATAGAGCCGGGTTTTCCCCCTAGTTTCGGGGCTTTCGGAAATAGCGCGCTGATATGCTCTCGACCAGACTCGGAAATGTGTATGCAGGCCGGGTCTGACGGGCGAGATCAGCTCACCGTGCGGGCCGGACCGGGGCCGCACGAGTCGAGCCGGAACCCGGCCGAGCGCCGCCCGCCATGCACACACTCTTAATCGTGGAGTAATCATGACTGTGCCAGTCAACCCACTCACGTCGGCCCTCGCGCAGATGCAGGCGATGGCCACGCAGGCGGCAGGCGCTTCGGCCGCAGCGGCGAGCGATGGCAGCTCGGGCGCGGCGACCGCGGGCGAATTCGCCTCGGCGCTCAAGGCGTCCATCGACAAGATCAGCGGCGACCAGCAAAAGGCCGTCGGCGAGTCGCAGGCGTTCGAGCTGGGGGCCAGCAACGTGTCGCTCAACGACGTGATGGTCGACATGCAGAAGGCCAATATCGGCTTCCAGTTCGGGCTCCAGGTCCGCAACAAGCTTGTCGCCGCCTACACCGACATCATGCAGATCCAGGTGTAAGGAAAAAAAACGCGTCCCCACGCGTGCGTCTGCCATGTTCATTAAAGCTTCCCGCTTCTTCTTCCGATAACCCGGCTAGAACCGGCTCGCGCGTCAACGCAAAGGGCCGGATGCACCGTATCCATAGCCGCACGTTTGAAGGAGAAGCGCCGATGTTTTCCCCTGCCCAGTCTGGAGCCAACGCCTATGCACGCGTCGGTGTCGAAACGGGGGTGATGGGCGCGAGTCCGCACAAGCTGATCGCGCTCCTTTATGAAGGTGCGCGCAAGGCGATTGCGCAGGCCCGCATGCACTTGCAGATGGGCAACGTGGGGCCACGTGGCGAGGCAATCGGAAAGGCGATCCGGATTGTCGAAAGCGGGCTCCAGCTGGCGTTGAACGTCGAGGCGGGCGGCGAAATCGCCCAGCGCCTGAACGCTCTTTACAGTTACATGACGCGACGCCTCCTGGAAGCGAATATTCAACAGAGCGAGTCCATGCTGGTCGAAGTCGATGGCCTGCTGGCAACGCTCGAGGAAGCCTGGTTGGGGATTGCGCCGGAAGTGGCAAGGATGGCCGCACAGGCCTCCGGGCCATCGTCCGGCTCACTGACGAGATGAGTTCGAAACAAGACTACTTCGCCCACTACGAAGCAATCGCGACGGTTTCGGGGCAGATGCTCAGTGCCGCGCGCGACGCACACTGGAACGAGTTGATTGGCCTTCAGGAGGAATACCGGCACCTCGTTGACGCGCTCAAGGACGCCGATTTCGGCGTGCGGCTGACCATCGCCGAACGGACGCGCAAATTCGAGTTGATCCGGCAGATTCTCGCTGACGACGCTGCGATCCGCGACCTCGCCAGCCCGTGCATGGCGCGCCTGTCGGCGCTCTTTCACGGCACCGCGCACCCTGCAAGAGTGTTGCAGGAGATGTACGGGGCGCGCTGAGGCTGTGCTGGGGTTGCGCTGGGGGTTTTGTATCGACCTCTGCGCCCCGGCACCGCGTCTTCGGTGCGTCAGGTCAGGACGGCTCGTTTTCCGCTTTGCAAACACAATAAAGCCGCGCCGCCGCCCGCATTGACGGGCTCGCGCGGCGCTAGACCAGGCCCACGCTCCGGATGAACGGAATCGACACCAGCGCCGCGTCGCTGCTCGCGAGCCGCATAGGGGCGCTTGGCCCCAATGGCGCGCAAGGCAGCGCCGGCACCGCGCAGACGGGCGTTTCGGCGCTCGCGGGCGGCGCCGTCACGCTGCCCGACGCGCAAAGCGCCGCCGACTCGCCGCAGGCATCGGCGCAGACCGTGCTGTCGGCGGTCGCGCTGGCGCTCGACGCGATCATCCGTTCGGGCGGCGAGGCCACGCCCGCCGTGGTGGGCCGCGCGCCCGTCTGGGCCGATCCCGAAGCCGATGCCTCAAGCGGCGACGCGCAGACGCTGCCGTTGCCGGGGCTCACGAATTCCAATTCCGCGAGCGCCGCCGCACAGGCGCTGGAAGCCGCGCTGCTCGCCGAACTCGAAGCTCAGGCTGGGCTGGCGGGCGGTGCGCAGGATCTAGAAGGCGCCGATGGAGCCAATGGCGCGAATGGCGCCAACGGCTCCGCCACACAGACGGCCCAGAACGCGCAAGCCAGTACGGCTCAAGGCGCGCAGAACGCAGCAGGCGTCGCGCTCGCGGCGCAATCGGGGCCGGTTGCCGCGCTTGCCGCATCGCTGGCGCAGACCGTCGCGACCAGCGGCCTGTTCTACGAATCCCATCTGGCTCAATGGCTGCGCGGCCAGCGCACGCCCGGCGATCTCGCCGACGAGCCGCAGAACCGGCTGACCGGCGGCTCGCAATTGCCGCTCGACTGGCACGACGCCGCCGACGATATCGATGACGTCTTCTGGACTGACCTGCCCAGTGCGGGCCAGCAGAGCGCGCGCGCGGCGGCGAATGCCGCGCAGGGCGCGCAGCAGCAGCCAGCCGCCGCCTTCGCGCGGGGCGCGCAAGCCAGCGCCGCCGCATTCGCGCAGGACAATGCGCGCGGCACGGCGGCTGCGCTTGGCGACACGCTGTTGCCGCCCGTCCATGTAGCGAGCGGCGCAGGCGCGGGTGTCGGCGTGCACGAGTCGCTGCTGCCGCTGGTGCGCCAGCAGCTCGACCTGCTCGCAACCGGCGAATTTCGCTGGACTGGCGAGGCGTGGCCGGGCGTGCGTCTCGACTGGACGATTCAGCCCGAAGACTACGACGCGCGCGATCCGCACGGCGGCCGCGACCCGGACGACGACGCGACGCCGTGGCATACGCGGCTCACGCTGTCGCTGCCGTCGCTGGGCACCGTCGATGCGGAGCTGACGCTCACCGGTGCGACGCTCGCAGTGCGCGTGCAGGCGAGCCCGGGCGGCGCGCAACGCCTCACCGACAACAGCGAAGCGCTGCGTGGACGGCTGGAAGCGCTCGGCCTGTCGCTCGCCGGACTGTCGATCCGCGAGATCGGCGGGTTGTCGCCACATGCGAGCGCCGCCGACGCCGCGCGCGCCGCCGATGCCTACGCGCGCAACGCCGCGGCCCCGGCGCAGGAAGCGCCCACGGCGCACGCCGCGGCCTCCGCGACCACCGCCACGACAGATTGGGAGCGCGAATGAGCCGCACAAGCCGCAAGAGCGCCGCGGCGCTCGCCTACGACGATCCCGCCTCGCGCGACGGCGCGCCGCGCGTGGTCGCGAAGGGCTATGGCCTCGTCGCCGAGATGATCGTGCAGCGCGCGAGGGAAGCTGGCCTCTACGTGCACGAGGCGCCGGAAATGGTGTCGCTGCTGATGCAGGTGGATCTGGACTCGCAGATTCCGCCGCAGCTTTATCAGGCCGTGGCGGAACTGCTCGCGTGGCTGCATGGACTAGAAGCAGTAGACCTCAACGCGAAAATCGCCGAAAAGCAGGCACAGGATCCGTCGCCGCAAGCCAGGACGCCCGACGCCAAGGCGTTGACGGTCAATCCGTTCCGCTTCCCTGCACTCAAGGGCTGAAAGGGCTGAAAGCCGGCTAAAACTTCAGCATCACGCGGATCAGCGTGTTGAAGAGCTTGCCGTAGGGCGGCGCGATCAGGTGGCGCGCGTTCAGCCGCGCCTGCGTGAACACGGGCTTCATCTTCGAAAACGTGCAGAAGCCCTCGTAGCCGTGATACGAACCCATGCCGCTCGCGCCGACGCCGCCAAACGGCAGCCCTTCGGCGGCGATGTGCATGAGCGTCTCGTTCACCGACATGCCGCCTGCGATGGTCTCGTGCGTCACGCGATCGACGGTGCGCGCATCGTCGGCGTAGAGGTAGAGCGCCAGCGGCCTCGCCCGCGCGTTCACGTAGCGCAGCGCCTCGTCCAGCGAGTCGTACGGCACGATCGGCAATAGCGGCCCGAAAATCTCCTCCTGCATCAACTGCGTGTGCGCGGGCGCGCCCGTCACGAGCACCGGCGCGAACTGGCGCGTGGCCGCGTCGCGGGGGCCTAGCGCATGCAATCGCGCGCCTTCGGCCTGGGCTTCGTCGGCCAGACGTTCCAGCCGTTCGTAGTGCCGCGTCGAAATGATCGAGGTGTAGTCGCGGTTGCTGGCGAAATCCGGATAAAGCTGGTTAAAGCGCACGCGCGCGCGGGCGATGAAGGCGTCTTCCTTGCCGCGCGGCAGCAGCACGTAATCGGGCGCGATGCAGGTCTGCCCCGCGTTGAGCGTCTTGCCGAGCAGCAGGCTGTCCACGGCGTAGTCGAAGCGCGCATGCTCGCCGATCAGCGCGGGCGACTTGCCGCCCAGCTCCAGCGTGACCGGCGTGAGATTGGCCGACGCCGCACGCATGACCTCATGGCCGATGCGCGTCGATCCGGTAAAGAGCAGGTGGTCGAAGGGCAGCGCGGTGAAGGCCGCACCCACGGCGGCGTCGCCGTTGACGACCGTGACGTGATCGGGCGCGAAGGCCTGCGCGAGCAGGTCGCCGAACAGCGCCGAGGTGCGCGGCGTCAGCTCCGACATCTTGATCATCGCGCGGCAACCCGCCGCGAGCGCGCACACGAGCGGCCCCGCGCCGAGCAGCAGCGGATAGTTCCACGGCACGACAATGCCCACGACGCCGATCGGCTGCGGCACCACGCGCGCGCGGCCCGGCATCAGCCATTTGCCGGCGCGGCGGCGCTGCACGCGCATCCAGCGCTCGCCGTGCTTGAGCGCCGAGTCGATTTCCTGCTTGAGCACGACGAATTCCGCGAGCGCGACTTCGGCCTTGGAGCGTTGGCCGAAGTCGGCGTTCATGGCGTCGGCGAGCGCGTCCTGGTGGGCGAACAGCACGTCGCGCAGCGCGCGCAGGTTGCGCGCGCGTTCGCTCCACGCGGGGAAGGGCGCGCGCAGATACGCTTCGCGCTGCGCCGCGAGCCGCGCGCCCAGCGTCGACGGGGAGGCATCGGCGGGATCGCTGCTGGCGCGGGCGACGGCTTCGGGCAGATCGTGCTTCATGGTCAGTCCTTGTCAGTCCGTGTGTGAGGGCGTCGGGCGCGCCTTAGCCGGCGGCAGCGGGAAACGCGCGCTCGATCAGCGCGGCGAGATCGAAGCGCGCGGGCAGGGTGCCGAAGACGCGGCCGCAATCGGCGTCGTGTTCGTCCAGGCGCGTGGCGATAAAGGCTTCGGCGACTTCGGGCGCGGTTTTGGACGACGCGCCGCGCAGCAGCATCGCCTGCGCGATCAGCACGATCTGCTGGGCGATCCGGCGCGCGCTGGCTTCGCGCGTGCCGGGCGCGCCGCCCAGTAACGCCGAAAGGCGGTCGAGCGCCGCGCTCAGCACCGGGTGGCCCGCCGCCTCGCGCCGCCATGACAGAAAGAGCGCCTGTGCGGCATCGGCTTCGCGCTCCAGCGCGCGCAGCACGTCGAGGCACATCACGTTGCCCGAGCCCTCCCAGATCGAGTTGACCGGCGCTTCGCGGTAAAAGCGCGCCATCGGCCCTTCTTCGACATAGCCGTTGCCGCCCCAGACTTCCATCGCCTCGCCCGTGAAGGCGAGCGCGCGCTTGCAGACCCAGAACTTCGCGGCGGGCGTGACGATGCGCCGCCAGGCGCGCGCGACGCGGGCGAGGTCGGTTTCATCGGCGCGATCGGGCGTGCTTTGCTCGAAGGCCTGCGCGAGGCGCATGAACAGCACGGTCGCGGCTTCCGATTCCAGCGCGAGGTCGGCAAGCACGTTCTGCATGAGCGGCTGCTGCGCGAGCACGCGCCCGAACGCGCTGCGGTGGCGCGCGTGATGGATCGCCTGCACCAGCGCCGCGCGCATGAGCGCCGCGCTGCCGATCACGCAGTCCAGGCGCGTGTAGTTGGCCATTTCGATGATGGTCGGCACGCCGCGCCCTTCGTCGCCGATCATCACGCCGTAGGCGTCGAAGAATTCCACCTCGCTGCTGGCGTTCGAGCGGTTGCCGAGCTTGTCCTTCAGGCGCTGCACGTTGACGGCGTTCTTCGTGCCGTCGGGGCGAAAGCGCGGCACGAAGAAGCACGACAGGCCCGCCTGTTCGGTCGTGCGCGCGAGCACCAGATGCGCGTCGCACTGCGGCGCGGAAAAGAACCACTTGTGGCCGGTCAGCAGATAGTCCGCGCCGCGTCCGCTCGCCGCGCCGGCCGGGCGCGCTTCGGTGCGGTTGCTGCGCACGTCCGAGCCGCCTTGCTTCTCGGTCATGCCCATGCCGATCATCATGGAGCGCTTGTGCGCGAGCGGCACGTCGCGCGCGTCGTGCTCGCGCGTGTAGAGCTGCTCGCGCAGCGTGTCGAACAGCGCGGGCTCGTTTTGCAGCACGGGAATGCTCGCGAACGTCATGGTCAGCGGGCAGAGTGAGCCCGATTCGAGCTGTGCGTGCAGGAAGTAGCCCGCGCAGCGCGCGGCCATCGCGCCGGGACGCGGGTCAGAAAACGGCAGCGCGTGCAGGCCTTCTGCGCGCAGCAGCGCGAGCAGTTCGTGCCAGGCCGGATGGAATTCGAGGGCGTCGATGCGCTCGCCGCGCGGTGTGTGCGTGTGCAGCTCGGGCGCGTGACGGTTGGCGAGATCGGCGAGTTCCAGCGTGGCCGCCGCGCCGAGTTTCGCGCCATGTTGCGTCAGCGCGTCGCGATGCCATTCGGCGCCTGCGCGCGAGAGCGCTTCGCCCAGCGCGGTGTCGCAGGCAAAAAGGTTGTAATCGGCGAGCGGCGGCGCCTGATTCGTGACTTCGTGCGTCGTGCCGGGACGGTGCGGGACGGGCTGCGTCGCGCTTTGCGTCACGGTTTTCGTCAAGTCGAGCGGTTCCATCGTGACCTGTCTCCATCGGCGGCGCGCTGCTGGGCGCGGCCTGTCGTGTTGTCGTGATGTTCTCGATGCTGTCTGGCGGCAGGGAGGCGGCTGCGGGTTCGCGCGATACGCGCCCGAGGCAGGACGTGCCGCAAATGGCGGCACGAAGATGGCCCGACGCTCCCTGTGATGCTTGCCGGAACCTTTCAGCTCTGTCGGCTGAACCGTCCTTCATGGTAGCCGCCGATTGGCCACCGATAGCCCGTCAGAATTAGAGGATGCGCTCTGACATAAATGCTGACCCAGGCTTCAGACGCTTCCTACAATGCGCGATACAACGAAATCGAACGAGCGTGCATCTAGCGTGCCTCATCCCGACGCCAGGTGCAACGCTGGAGACAGGGAGGCAAGCAGCAGCATGGAATACGACTACATCATCGTAGGCGGCGGCTCGGGCGGCGCATCGCTCGCCGGGCGTCTGGCCGAGCGGTGTCCCGAGGTCAGCATCGCGCTGATCGAAGCCGGGCCGCACACCGAACGCAATCTCTTCGTCAACATGCCGATGGGCGTGGCGGCGCTCGTGCCGTTCCGCACGAAGAACAACTACGCGTACCAGACCGAACCGCAGCAGGGTCTCGCGGGCCGTCGCGGCTATCAGCCGCGCGGGCGCGGCTTCGGCGGATCGAGCGCCATCAACGCGATGATCTACACGCGCGGCCATCGGCTCGATTACGACGAGTGGGCGCAGATGGGCTGCGCGGGCTGGGGGTGGGACGACGTGCTGCCGTACTTCCGCCGCGCCGAGGACAACTCGCGCGGCGCCAACGCCTGGCACGGCGCGGGAGGGCCGCTGGGCGTGTCCGATCTGTGCGAGCGCAATCCGGTGGCCGAGCGTTTCGTCGCCGCCGCGCGCGAGGCGGGCTTCCCGGCCAACGACGATTTCAACGGCGCCGAGCAGGAAGGCGTCGGCTTCTACCAGGTCACGCAGCGCGGCGGCGAGCGCTGCACCGTCGCGCGCGCCTATCTGTACGGCAAGCCGCGCGAGAATCTCCACCTGATTGCCGATGCGACCGTGCTGCGCGTCGTCTTTGACGGCACGCGCGCAAGCGGCGTCGAAGTCGCACGCGGCGGCCGCACCGAAATACTGCGCGCGCGCGCCGAAACGATCCTCGCGGCAGGCGCGTTCAATTCGCCGCAACTGCTGATGTGCTCCGGCATCGGCCCTGCCGCTCAACTGCGCGCGCACGGCATCGGCGTGCTGCACGATGCGCCCGAGGTGGGCCGCAACCTGATCGACCACATCGACTTCACCTATAACAAGCGCGTGCATTCGAGCGAGACCGTCGGCTACTCGCTGCGCGGCGCGGCGAAGATGGCGCCGGGCCTTGTGCGCTATCTGGCCAGAAAGCGCGGCATGTTCACGAGCAACGTCGCCGAGGCGGGCGGCTTCATCAAGAGCCGCCCGGAGCTCGACCGGCCCGATCTGCAACTGCACTTCTGCACGGCGCTCGTCGACGACCATAGCCGGCGCCTGCACTGGGGCCACGGTTATTCGCTGCATGTGTGCGTGCTGCGCCCGGCGAGCCGCGGCACGGTCACGTTAGCAAGCGCCGATGCGCGCGTCGCGCCGGTGATCGATCCGCGCTTTTTCTCGGATCCGCGCGACCTCGACCTGCTGGTGGAAGGCACGCGCCTCGCTCGCCGCATTCTGGACGCCGCGCCGCTGGCGCAGATGGGCGGGCGCGAGATCTACACGCACGCGGGCCAGAGCGACGCCGAACTGCGCGAGACCATCGCCGCCCACGCCGACACGATCTATCACCCCGTCGCCACCTGCCGCATGGGCGGCGATGCGCGTTCGGTCGTCGATACGCAGTTGCGCGTGCGCGGCGTCACGCATCTGCGCATCGCCGATGCGTCGGTGATGCCGACGCTGATCGGCGGCAATACCAACGCGCCGACCGTGATGATCGGCGAGCGCGCGGCAGACCTGATCGCCGAGACCCGGCGCATGGGCACGGCGACTCACGACACAGGCGTCGTTGCCTGACAGGCGACTTCGACTATTCCCACTCCACACTAACGACTCAAAAGCGATGCAAGCGCGAGGCGGTGGCCGCACCCGCCGCCTCGCTTTTGACGTTGCATTGACGAAAACCCGCCTTTTTCATGGGGTTTTCGTCAAAGAGTGTGCGGCATAAGCGCCTCCCGCTTTTTCGAGATTTCGGACTCCCTATAATCGCGCGGCACTTTGGGCGTGTCAGTTGGCGCGTCCGCGAACTGGAGGAACCGCCTCGATGAGCATCAACGTTTTTCAACTGCTGGACACCGTCATGAACGATGACGTGGTCCGCACCCTGGCCGGTCGTTTCGGCCTTACGCCGGATCTCGCCCGCAAGGTCACCGGTGCCGCCGCGCCCGCGATCGTCGCCGCCATCATGCACCGCGGCAGCACCGCCGAAGGCGCACGCGGCCTGTTTTCCACCATCATGTCGCCGGACACGAACGCGCTGATCGGCAAGCAGCTCCCCGAGATGCTGTCGAGCACGACGGGACTGAACCAGCTCGAAACCACGGGCCGCGAACTGATCCAGCGCGCCGCAGGCGTGAACGTGGGCGCGCTGTCCGATGCGGTCGCGGCGCAAACCGGCGCGGCGCAGTCAACGGCGTTCTCGCTGACAGGCGTGGTCGGCGCGGTGCTGATGGGCATTCTCAAGCAGCACTTCACGTCGTCGTCGGGCGCGGTGGGCCATCTGCCTACGCTGCTCGGCCATCAACTGTCGTCGGTCAATGCCAGCCTGTCGGATCGCCTCGCGCATGCGGTCGGGCTGGGGACGGCTGCAGCGTTCGCAGGCTCGATTCTCACGCGCCTGAAGGACGCGTCGGCGCATCTGGAGCATCCGCAGCCGGTCGCGCGTCCGGTGCCGGTCGCCGCGCCGCCGCAGACCGTCGGCACGTCGACGCCGCCGATCGAGCCGGAAAAGCGCAAGCATTCGTGGCTCTGGTGGCTGCTGGCCGCCATTGCGCTGATTCTCGCGTTCTTCGCGCTGCGCTCGTGCCAGAAGGACGACGCCGCGCAGGACACCGCAGCGGCCACGCCGGCTTCGACGGCAAGCGCCCCCGCGGTTGTCGCCGCGTCCGACGCCAGCGCGCCGGTCGAGGCATCGGCAGCATCGGCGGCCGTGGTGGCTGCGTCGGATGCCTCGGCGGTGCCCGCTGCTGCGGCAGCTTCTGCAGCTTCGTCCGCAAGCGACGCCGCACCCGCGCCGACGCAGGATTCGCACTTGTCGTTCACGGTCGACAAGGCCGGCGTGCCGACGATCGCCGCGACGGTCGGTTCGGACGCTGAAAAGGCGCAGTTGCTGGATGCGCTCACGAAGAAGTTCGGCGACGGCAAGTTCACGGCCAACGTGACGGTGGATCCGGCGACGAAGCCCGCTGGCTGGCTCGCGCACCTTGACGGCCTGCTGCCGCTGATGGCGCTGCCCGGCGCGGAAGTGAAGATCGACGGCTCGCACGTCGAGCTGAGCGGCACGGCCGCCGACGCGAAACTCGGCTGGCTCGACAAGCTCAAGGCGCTGTTCGGCTCGGGCTTCGACATCGGCGTGTTCAATGTGCAGAAGGCCGTGGCCGACGCCACGCAGTCGTTCCAGGATGCACTCAAGGGCCTGTTCGGCGCCAACGCTTCGTGTGCGGGCGACGACGTGGCGAAGGTGCTCAACCTGCAAGTCGTGAACTTCACCACGGGCAGCGTGACGATCCCGGCATCGGCGGGCGACGATCTGCGTCAGTCGGCCAAGGTGCTCAAGGCGTGCGCGAAGCAGGGCAAGCCGGTGCGCCTGGAAGTGGCCGGTTACTCGGATAACGTGGGTGACAAGACAGCTAACCTCACGCTCTCGAAGCGCCGCGCGCAGGCCGTGCTGACGTATCTGGTCGCGCAGGGCGTGAGCGCATCGACGCTGAGCGCCGCCGGTTACGGCGAAGCCAACCCGGTCGACAGCAACGACACCGCTGGCGGGCGTTTCCACAACCGCCGCATTGCGTTCGCCGCGAAGTAAGCCTCCGGAGCGACGCAGGCCGTAGAAACTGCAGAAGCGAAAAAGCCGTCCGGCGCGAGCCGGGCGGCTTTTTTCACTTTTATCGCGCTTATTTATCGTGCCTGGTTATCGCGCTTCGTCGGCGGGCTTTTCCAGGCCGGGCGGGCGCACGAAATCGTCGAGGAACGTCGATGGCTTGCCGTACTCCTCACGCGCGACCGCAAGCCACGCGCGCGCCGCATGCGAGAGATAGCCATTGCGCTTCCAGCCGATCGCCATGTCCCAGGTGATCTGCGGATCGGCGACCGGCAGGCAGGTGAAGCGCGCCGCGTCGAGCCTGCGCACATACGGCGCGGGCAGCAGCGCAATGCCCACGCCCGCGAGCACCAGCGCGGCCATCAAGTCCCAGTGGCCGCTGCGCCCGACGATCTGTGGCGTGAACCCGGCGGCGCGGCAGGCGTTGAGCACGACGTCGTTGAGCGCGAGGCTCTCGCCGTAGAACACGAACGGTTCCGTCGCGAGATCCGCGAGCGGCACGCTCGTCGCGCCGTCCCAGCGCGAGCCGCGCGGCGCGACCAGCCACAACAGTTCATGCGAGATCGGCAGCACGTCGATCTGCTCCGGGTCGATCGGCAGCAGCACGCCGCCCAGTTCGAGCTCGCCGGAAATCAGCGCGGCCTCGATCGCGCGCGAGCCCTGCTCGAACAGCTTGAGTTCGATGCGCGGATAACGCTGGCGAAACGCGGCGATGGCGGGCGTGAAGAGCGAGCCGCCCATCGGCGGAATGCCGATGGTGACCTCGCCGCGCCCGAGCGTGCCGAGATCGGCGAGTTCGGCCTGCAACTGCGCATGCGCGGCGAGCACGTCCTGGCCGCGCTGATAGACGATGCGCCCGGCGTCGGTGAGCACCATCTGGCGCGCGTCGCGCAGCAGCAGCGGCGTGCCGGTCTCGTCTTCCAGCGCTTTCACCATCTTGCTGATGGTGGGCTGGGTGACGTGCAGCGCTTCGGCGGCGGCGGTGAAGCTCTGCTGCCGCACCACTTCGATGAAATAGCGTAGCGCGCGCAATTCCACGGTCGTCTCTCCTTGTTCTGGGCCCGCACGGACGATGCGTACCCGATAAACACCCGATAAGCACCCCTTCGCATTCCATTATGGAATGAAGTTGATGATTACAAGTCATTATATTTATGCTGCGCTGCACCCTATACTCAGATCCATTCCACTGTCACTTAGGGTTTGCCATGACTGCTCCGACTCCCTCCGCTTCCGTCCCCGCAAAGGGTTTGATGGCGCGCGCTGGCCGGATCGCGGCGCAGTCGGCTCTGCTCGCCGGTGTCTGGTATATCGCCGACGCGCTCACGCGCACCGCGCATCTGCCGGTGCCGGGCGGGGTGGTGGGCCTCGTGCTGCTGCTCGTGCTGCTGTTCTGCGGCGGCGTGACGCCGCGCTGGGTCAAGGCGGGCGCGGACTGGCTGCTCTCGGACATGCTGCTGTTCTTCATCCCGGCCGCCGTGGCGGCGGTGCAGTACGGCGGCCTGTTTCGCGCCGATGGCTGGCGCCTCGCGCTGGTGGTCGTGGGCGGCACGCTGATGGTGATGTTCGCCGTGGCCTTCGCCGTCGAGCAGGCAGCGCGACTGGAACGCCGCCTGGAATTGCGCCGCGTCCAGAACGTGCGCCACGCACGCCATCTTGCGCGCGCCTGAGCGCTGGACTAGCGCGCATCTGAATCGACGCGTCCTGATTTGACCTTACGCACTCCCAAAGGATGATCCCGTCATGAACACGTTTTACGCATCCCTGTTCGCCGACGATGCCTCGCGGCTGATCGCCGCAGGCTGCTTCATCCTGACGGTCGCGCTCTATTTCGCGTCGAAGTCGCTCTATGCGCGCTTTCGCTCGCCCTGGCTCACGCCGCTCGTGGCCGTGCCCGCCGTGCTGGCCGCCTTCGTCTTGCTGCTGCATATTCCGTATCCGGTCTACTTCCAGGACACGCGCTGGCTGATGTGGCTGCTGGGCCCGGCGACCGTCGCTTTCGCCGTGCCGATCTACGAATACCGCGACCTGCTCAAGCGCCACTGGATTTCGCTGACGGTGGGCGTGACGGTCGGCATCATCGTGGCGGTGGGCGGTTCGCTGGCGCTCGCCAAGCTGCTGCATCTCTCGCCGGAACTGCAGCGCAGCCTGATGACGCGCTCGATCTCGACGCCTTTCGCGCTGGCCGTCTCCGACAAGATTCACGCGCCGCGCGACCTCACTGCGCTGTTCGTGATCGCCACGGGCGTGTGCGGCATGTTGTTCGGCGAGCTGGTGCTGGGTCTCGTGCCGCTGCGCACGCGGCTCGCGCGCGGCGCGCTGTTCGGTGCGGCGGCGCACGGCGTGGGCACCGCGAAGGCCCGCGAACTGGGACGCGAAGAGGGCGTCGTTGCCAGCCTCACGATGATGATTGCAGGCGTGGTGATGGTGCTGCTCGCGCCGGCGCTGGGTTTCCTGCCGGTATGAGCCCGACGCGGGCCGCCCGCGTCTAGAGCAAATTCGATTTGCGGGTTCGGGCAGTTGCTACGCACGCCCAGGCCCGCCGGTCATTTCGCGACGCGCCTATGATGCTGGGCATTCCGGCAGCGGGCCCAAACGGCCCGAATGGCTGGCCGGGTTCATACGCGTTGCCATCATGTCCCCCATTTCCATCGTTATTCCCTGCTTCAATGGCGCCGCCACGATTGCGCGTGCGTTGCAAAGCTGTCTTTCGCAACCCGACGTTGCGCAGATTATCGTCGTGGACGACGGCTCGACCGATGCTTCGGCGTCGATCGTGCGCACCTATGCCATGCACGACAGCCGCATCCGGCTGCTGCAGACCGCGCGCAACGGCGGCCCGGCTCGCGCGCGCAACTGGGCGGCACTGCATGCGGGCACGCCGCTCATCGCCTTTCTCGACGCCAACGACGAATATGTGCCCGGCGCGCTGGGCCCGGCACTGGACTACCTGGCGCAGCATCCGGGCGCCGCTGTCGTACGCCTGGACGTCGAATTCGTCGGCTTCCCGGCGCGGCTGAATCAGCATCCCGACTTCGCGCGTCATGCGGCCGTGCTCAGCAACACGGTGCCGAGCAGTCTCGTGATGCGTCGCAGCGTCTTTCTCGCGCTTGGCGGCTTCCCGATGGACGAAGTGTTCCGTCGCCACGGCGGAGAGGACGGCGCGCTGTCGTGGGCGCTCAGCGAGATCTTCGCGCAGCATCGCCTCACGGACGCGAAACGTGTGCGAATGCACTACCACGACGGCATTCACGCCGAGAAATTCATGAATATCCAGATGGGTTTCGCGCAAGTCGACCCGCCTGCGGGCGACGAGACCCTGAATGCATCGCGGGCGTTCCTCGATGCAGCGCTCGCCAACCTGCGCCAGCTGCAAGCGGTCGAACGGGTCAGCCACGCCACCTGAATCTGCTGCATTAAATGCCGCGCTGCCCCTATTCGTGCGCGCGGCTGTCATCTCGTTTTGCTACAATCACGCCTCGTCTTCGAGGAGCGTTGCGACAGGACGCGGTACATAGCCGCATGACCTGCCAGGCTCGAAGGCGCTCAATCCGGTGAATTCCACAGAATTCCCGCACTGAAAAAACGGCGCTCACGTCTTTAATTTCTAGTCACTTTTAGAAAGGAGGGCGTGATGAACGCCGCAATTCCGCAAGATCAAGCCAACGATTTCGTCGTCGCCGATATGTCGCTTGCCGCCTGGGGCCGCAAGGAACTCGATATCGCCGAAACCGAAATGCCCGGTCTCGTCCAGACCCGCGAAGAATACAAGGCGCAACAGCCGCTGAAGGGCGCGCGCATCGCCGGTTCGCTGCACATGACGATCCAGACGGGCGTGCTGATCGAAACGCTGACGGCACTGGGCGCCGACGTGCGCTGGGCCTCGTGCAACATCTTCTCGACGCAGGATCACGCTGCTGCCGCCATCGCTGCGGGCGGCACGCCGGTGTTCGCATTCAAGGGCGAATCGCTCGACGAATACTGGGAATTCTCGCACCGCATCTTCGAATGGCCGAACGGCGAATTCGCCAACATGATCCTGGACGACGGCGGCGACGCAACGCTGCTGCTGATCCTCGGCGCGAAGGCTGAAAAAGACCGCTCGGTTATTTCGAAGCCGACGAACGAGGAGGAAGTCGCACTGTACAAGTCGATCGCAGCTCACCTCGACATCGACCCGGCGTGGTACTCGACGCGCCTGTCGCACATCAAGGGCGTGACCGAAGAAACCACCACGGGCGTGCACCGCCTGTACCAGATGGAAAAGGAAGGCCGCCTGCCGTTCCCGGCCATCAACGTCAACGACTCGGTCACGAAGTCGAAGTTCGACAACCTGTACGGCTGCCGCGAATCGCTCGTGGACGGCATCAAGCGCGCGACCGACGTGATGATCGCGGGCAAGATCGCGGTCGTGGCCGGTTACGGCGACGTGGGCAAGGGCTGCGCGCAATCGCTGCGTGGTCTGGGCGCGACCGTGTGGGTCACGGAAATCGATCCGATCTGCGCACTGCAGGCCGCGATGGAAGGCTACCGCGTCGTGACGATGGAATACGCCGCCGACAAGGCCGACATCTTCGTGACGGCGACGGGCAACTACCACGTCATCAACCACGACCACATGAAGGCGATGCGCCACAACGCCATCGTCTGCAACATCGGCCACTTCGACTCGGAAATCGACGTTGCGTCGACGCGCCAGTACCAGTGGGACAACATCAAGCCGCAAGTCGACCACATCATCTTCCCGGACGGCAAGCGCGTGATCCTGCTGGCCGAAGGCCGCCTCGTGAACCTGGGCTGCGCCACGGGCCACCCGTCGTTCGTGATGTCGAACTCGTTCACGAACCAGACGCTCGCGCAGATCGAACTGTTCGTCGACGGCGCCAAGTACGAAAACAAGGTCTACGTGCTGCCCAAGCACCTCGACGAAAAGGTCGCGCGCCTGCACCTGGCTCGCATCGGCGCGAACCTGTCGGTGCTGTCGGACGATCAGGCTTCGTACATCGGCGTCGACAAGAACGGCCCGTTCAAGCCGAACCACTACCGCTACTAAGCAAGCGGCTCGTTACGGCTCGATACAAAAGCGCTACGAGGTGGCCCGATTTTTTAAGCCACCTTTAAGCGACCAGCCCGATGCTGTGCTCACGCCCGCGCGCTATTTTTAACGTGCGCGGGCGCACCGCATAACCACGACGCAAGAGGACCTATCCATGACCGTGCTGCTCACCTGGCTGATCAATGCGCTGGCACTGCTGATCATCACCTGGCTCGTTCCGTCGATCCATGTGCGCAGCTTCGGCACCGCGCTCATCGTCGCGCTCGTGCTCGGCCTCATCAATGCCGTGCTGCGCCCGGTGCTCATCGTGCTGACGCTGCCCGTGACCATCCTCACGCTCGGCGTGTTCATCCTCGTGGTGAATGCACTGTGCTTCTGGCTGGCCGCGTCGCTGCTCAAGGGCTTCGAGGTGTCGGGCTTCTGGTCGGCGTTCTTTGGCTCGATCCTCTACAGCATCGTCTCGTGGCTGCTGTCGGCGCTGATCTTCGGCAACCGCAGCCTCGGCTGACGCTCGCATGGCCGAAGCCCCGCGCTTCGGCCTGCTTCTCCAAAAAGCGATCATGAAACCGATCGAACTCTCATTCGAATTCTTCCCGCCGAAGACCGCGGAAGGCGTCGAGAAGCTGCGCGCCACGCGTGCGCAACTGCTCACGCACAAGCCGCGCTTCGTGTCGGTGACCTTCGGCGCGGGCGGCTCGACGCAGCAGGGCACGCTCGACACCGTCGCCGAAATCGCGAAGGAAGGCGTCGATGCGGCGCCCCACCTGTCGTGTATCGGCGCGACCCGCGACAGCCTGCGCGAAATCCTCGCCCAGTACCGCTCGCACGGCATCCGTCACATCGTGGCGCTGCGCGGCGACCTGCCTTCGGGCATGGGCGAGATGGGCGAGCTGCGCTACGCGTCGGATCTCGTCGCCTTTATCCGCGAGGAAACCGGCGACGCGTTCCACATCGAAGTGGCCGCCTACCCCGAATACCACCCGCAGGCGCGCTCGCCGCGCCACGATCTGGAAGCGTTCGCGCAGAAGGTGAAGGCGGGCGCGGATTCGGCGATCACGCAGTACTTCTTCAACGCGGACGCGTATTTCCGCTTTGTCGAAGACGCGAAGAAGCAGGGCGTCGATATCCCCATCGTGCCCGGCATCATGCCGATCACGAACTACTCGCAGCTCATGCGCTTCTCGGAAATGTGCGGCGCGGAAGTGCCGCGCTGGGTCGCGAAGCGTCTGGAAAGCTTCGGCGACGACCGCGAGTCGATCCGCGCGTTCGGCCTCGACGTGGTGACGGATTTGTGCCGCCGTCTCGTCGATGCAGGCGCACCGGGTCTGCACTTCTACACGCTCAACGCGGCGGGTGCGACCAAGGCGATCTGCGAACGGCTTGCGCTCTGATAGCATCCCGGCAGCACTTTGCAGCCAATACGAACCGCGCGGTTCCCGGACGTCCGGGCCGCGCGGTTTTTGTTTGTGCTTCAGGTCGCTCATTGACGTTCATCAAGATTGAACTTATGAGACGGTGCCGATAATCGAAGGTTATCTTTCCTGGATAGCCTGATCGCGCTAGGGCGTTCCCATGCGATGCGGGCCGCTCTCATGACGTCTCCTTCCGCTCAAGAAGCCGTACCGACCTTCGCCGATGCGCTCGCCGCCTGGCGCAATGGCGCACACGACGCAGCGCGCAGCCACTGCGCACAACTGATCGCCGCCGATCCCCACAACGCGGACGCCCTCCATCTGGCCGGCGTGTGCGACCTGGAGCGCGACCGTCTCGCGGCCCGCGCGCTGATCGGACGCGCCATCGCGCTGCGCGAGGATCCGCATTTCCTGGTGAACTTCGCGCTCACCTGCGACCGTCACGCCGAGAACGACATGGCCGTTGCCGCGCTGACCCGCGCGCTGGCTTTGAAGCCCGATTTCACGCACGCGCTCAACAATCTCGCCAATCTGTACGACGCGCGTGGCGAGCGCGCGCAGGCCGCCGCATTGCTCGAACGCGTGGTGACGCTGGAGCCGGACTATGCCGCAGCGCATTACAACCTGGGCAGTGTGCTGCTGCCGCTGGGCGATCTCGCGCGCGCGGAAGCCGAATTGCGCCGCGCGGTGGAACTGGCACCGGCCCACGTGAGCGCCTGGAACAACCTGGCGAGCGTACTCATCGCGGGCAACCGCAAGTCCGAGGCGCAGACGCTGCTGGAGCATGCCCATGCGCTCGCGCCGGATTCCATCGACGTCCTGATCAACCTCGGCGTCCTGCTGCGCAACGTGGGCCGCATGGACGAAGCGAAAGCGCTGCTCGCTCGCGCGGTCGAGCTCGCGCCCGGCAACGCCAATGCCTGGAACAACTACGGCAACGTCTTTATCGAGCTGGGCGACTCCGATGCCGCGCTACAGGCATTCGCGCGCGCGCTCGAAATACGCCCCGATTTCGCCCATGCGTGGAGCAACTACGGCAATGCCCTGAAGGCCGCAGGCGACCTTGAGGCCGCGATCGACGCCTACCGCCGCGCATTGGTGTGCGATGCGAACAATGAAGGCGCGCACTGCAATCTCGTCTACGCGACGATGTTCGCCACAGATGACGGCATGGCGATCCGCGCCGAGGCGCAGCGTTACGCGGCGCGCCACGATGCGCCTTATCTGGCCGCTCCGGCGCAGCATGCGAATGTGCCCGATCCGGCGCGGCGCCTGCGCATCGGCTATGTCTCGCCCGATTTTCGCAATCACTGCCAGTCGCTGTTCACGTTGCCGATGTTCGCGCAGCACGATCGCGCGGCCTTCGAGATCGTCTGCTATGCAAGCGTCGCGCAGCCCGACGACGTGACGGCGCGACTCGGCACGCTAGTCGATCTCTGGCGCGACGTGCGCGACTTCGACGACGCGCGTCTTGCCCAGCAGATCCGCGATGACGGCATCGATATCCTCGTCGACCTCACCATGCATATGGCCGACACGCGGCGGGCGCTGTTCGCGCGCCGGCCCGCGCCGGTGCAGGTCGCGTGGCTCGCCTATCCCGGCACGACGGGCAGTCCGGCGACAGGCTGGCGGCTCACTGATCCGTGGCTCGATCCCCTCGGCGAGCCCGGTATCGATGCGCAGTACACCGAACGGTCGCTGCGCCTGCCCGATACCTTCTGGTGTTACGCGCCGTTCGAGGCCGCGCAAAGCATGAACGAACTGCCCGCATTGACGGCGGGGCACATCACCTTCGGCTGCCTGAACAATCCCTGCAAGCTCACCGATGCCACCTTCGCGCTGTGGGCGGGCGTATTCGCGGCGCTTGCCGACGCGCGGCTCGTGCTGATGGCGCCCGCGGGCGCTGCACGCGAGCGGCTGCTCGCACGACTGGCCGCGCACGGCATCGAGGCGGCGCGCGTGCGCTTCGTGGGCTTCCAGCCGCGCGCGGACTATCTGTCGACATGGGCGCAGGTCGATATCGCGCTCGACACGTTCCCCTACAACGGCCACACCACGAGTCTCGATGCGTTCTGGATGGGCGTGCCGGTGCCCACGCGCGTGGGTCGCTCGGCGGCGAGCCGCGCGGGGCTGTCGCTGCTCAGCAATCTTGGCCTGACGGAACTGGCAGCGGGCGACGATGCCGCGTATGTGCGTACCGTCGTGGCGCTCGCGCGCGACCTGCCGCGTCTGGCCGCGTTGCGGGCTGGGCTGCGCGCACGCATGGCGGCCTCGCCGCTGATGGACGCCGAGCGTTTCACCCGCAATATCGAGGCGGCTTATCGCCTGATGTGGCGCGACTGGTGCGGGCAGGACGGTCGCGGCACGCCTCGGGGCGCGTGAAATATCGGTGCGATAAGGTCGGGTATTCAGGTTATTGCAGGTTATTGCAGGTTATTGCAGGTTATTGCAGGAGATTCCGGGTTACTGGCCCGGGCTGGCGCAGCGCTTGCGCAGTGCGCGGCGCAAAGCCGTCAGCAATGTGAATTAGCACGCAAAAGCAGGCAAAACGGCCGATGCAGCGGCAATCGTGTGCATTGGCCGCCCCAAACTCGCGCTACAGACGCAAAAACCTTGCCGCAAGGAGGAGGCGAAGCACAACAAGCCGCAGGATACGGCGGAAAAACCGCACCAAAGGCGGGCCTGGACGAGCCTGTCAACCAGGCGTTTTCCACGAGAGACGGGCCTTTTTGGCTACCTTGTGAGCGCGGGGCCCGCTCTTGTAAGATCGCGCTACGCTGGCCCAGGCTGGCACCGAACTGGAGGAAAC